>NZ_JACOPV010000013.1:0-182753 GCF_016881005.1 Pseudomonas arcuscaelestis
CAATCTGATCAACCACCGCCAATTTAAAAGACAGTGAGTAATCACGCTGTGTGCGCTTTACACCTTGCTCCATCTGACTCTCCGGAAATTCGGGATGGGAGGTGTAAACCTTATTCAGGACGGGACAAGTTGCAAAAAAAAGCCCCGCCAGGGTCGGCAGGGCTATTTTTCAGCAGGTCAGGCCTGGATGGGTTCGGCCCACATGTCGTACTCGTCGGCGTCAGTGACGCGGCAGCGTACGGTGTCGCCTGGCTTGAAGCCGTGGTTGCCGTCGATGAATACGTTACCGTCGATTTCCGGGGCGTCGAAGTAGCTGCGGCCTACCGAGCCTTCTTCCTCGACTTCATCGATCAGAACGTCGATTTCGCGGCCGATGCGCAGTTGCAGACGGGCAGTACTGATTGCCTGCTGATGGGCCATGAAACGATCCCAGCGCTCTTGCTTGACCTCGTCAGGGACGATGTCCAGGCCCAGGTCGTTTGCTGGGGCGCCTTCAACTGGCGAGTACTGGAAGCAGCCTACGCGGTCGAGTTGGGCTTCGGTCAACCAGTCGAGCAGGTACTGGAAGTCTTCCTCGGTTTCACCTGGGAAGCCGACGATGAAGGTTGAGCGGATGATCAGTTGCGGGCACTGTTCGCGCCAGCTTTTGATGCGTGCCAAGGTACGGTCTTCAAACGCTGGGCGCTTCATCGACTTGAGCACTTTCGGACTGGCGTGCTGGAACGGGATGTCCAGGTACGGCAGGATCTTGCCAGCCGCCATCAACGGAATGATGTCGTCGACATTCGGGTAGGGGTAAACGTAATGCAGGCGCACCCAGGCGCCCAGGCTGCTCAGCGCCTCGCACAGTTCAAGCATGCGCGTCTTGACCGGGCGACCGTTCCAGAAGTCGGTCTTGTACTTGACGTCGACACCATAGGCGCTGGTGTCCTGGGAGATTACCAGAATCTCCTTGACCCCGGCTTTGACCAGGCGTTCGGCTTCGCTGAGCACTTCACCAACCGGGCGGCTGACCAGCTTGCCACGCATCGACGGGATGATGCAGAAGCTGCAACTGTGGTTGCAGCCTTCGGAAATTTTCAGGTAGGCGTAGTGGCGTGGTGTCAGTTTGACGCCTTGTGGCGGAACCAGGTCGATCAACGGGTTGTGATCCTGACGCGGGGGTACCACTTCGTGCACGGCGTTGACGACCTGCTCGTACTGTTGCGGGCCAGTCACGGCCAGCACGCTTGGATGCACATCACGGATGCTGCCTTCCTCGACACCCATGCAACCGGTAACGATGACCTTGCCGTTTTCCTTGATAGCTTCGCCGATCACTTCGAGGGATTCGGCTTTGGCGCTGTCGATGAAGCCGCAGGTGTTGACCACCACTACATCGGCGTCCTGGTAGGTCGGCACGACTTCATAGCCTTCCATGCGCAGTTGGGTCAGGATGCGCTCGGAATCGACCAGGGCCTTGGGGCAACCCAGAGATACGAAGCCGACCTTAGGCGTGGTTGGCGTAGGAGTGGTGGACATGACTAACCTCGGTGTAATGGGGACAGTCGTGCCACAAGCGCGCTGTCCTGTATGGGCGCTGGCAGCGCCTCTGATCAAAAAGTGCGCAATTCTAGCGGGCGCAATGTCACTTGACCAGCAGAAAAGCGACGAACGCTAAGCTATGCTTCGCGCCAGCGTGCCTGTGTTTGCATAGGGCCTGGCCAGCGATGGCGGCAGGGTGGCAATCATTTTAGCGTTCTACCGGCTCATAAGCCTTGGTTGCGGGAGTGACGGATGGTTCAGGCAAGCGATCAGGCTGATTCCGGGCATTCGGCGGCGAAGCCGCTGAGCTTGTTGGTGGCGGCAGTAGGTGTGGTTTACGGCGACATTGGCACCAGCCCCCTCTATACCCTCAAGGAAGTGTTTTCCGGCGACTATGGGGTGCCGGTCAACCATGACGGCGTGTTGGGTATTCTGGCGCTGATCCTTTGGTCGCTGATCTGGGTGGTTTCGCTCAAGTATGTGGTGTTCATCCTGCGTGCCGACAACCAGGGCGAGGGCGGCATCATGGCCCTGACCGCGCTGGCTCGCAGGGCCTCGGCGCCTTATCCCAAGTTGCGTACGCTGATGGTCGGCTGCGGCCTTATTGGTGCCGCGCTGTTTTATGGCGACAGCATGATTACCCCGGCCATTTCGGTGTTGTCGGCAGTGGAAGGCATGCAACTGGCCTTTGAAGGTATCGACCATTGGGTGGTGCCAGTGGCGCTGGTGGTGCTGGTCGCGCTGTTTCTGATTCAGAAGCATGGCACGGCACGAATCGGCATTTTGTTCGGGCCGGTGATGGTCGTGTGGTTTGTCGTCCTGGCAGCGTTGGGCGTGCATGGTATTTCCCAAAGCCCCGAAGTGCTCAAGGCATTCAATCCGATCTGGGCGGTACGGTTCTTCATTGTGCATCCCGGCATGGGCGTTGCCATCCTGGGCGCCGTAGTGCTGGCCTTGACCGGGGCCGAGGCGCTGTACGCCGACATGGGTCATTTCGGCCGTAAACCCATAGCTCGGGCGTGGTTCATCCTGGTGTTGCCAGCGCTGGTGCTCAACTACTTTGGCCAGGGGGCGATGTTGTTGCAGAACCCTGAGGCTGCGCGTAACCCCTTTTATCTGCTGGCGCCGGGCTGGGCGTTGATACCTTTGGTCGGTCTGTCTACCCTAGCGACGGTCATCGCTTCCCAGGTGGTGATATCAGGGGCCTTCTCCCTGACGCGCCAGGCCATTCAACTGGGCTACGCGCCGCGCATGCAGATTCAGCACACCTCCAGTGACGAGCAGGGGCAGATCTACATCGGCACCGTGAACTGGGCGTTGATGGTGGGGGTAATCCTTTTGGTGATCGGGTTCGAATCATCGGATGCGCTGGCATCGGCCTACGGCGTGGCGGTCACCGGAACCATGTTGATGACCACGTTATTGGTATCCACCGTCATGCTGTTGTTGTGGAAGTGGCCCCCCGTGCTGGCGGTTCCGGTGCTTCTCGGGTTTTTGTTTGTCGATGGCCTGTTCTTCGCCGCCAACGTGCCCAAGGTTGTGCAAGGCGGTGCTTTTCCGGTACTGGCGGGGATTGCTCTATTCGTCCTGATGACCACCTGGAAGCGCGGCAAGCAGATCCTTGTCGAGCGTCTGGATGAAGGTAGCCTGCCGCTGCCACTCTTTATCAGCAGCATTCGCGTGCAGCCACCGCACCGGGTTGAAGGTACCGCAGTGTTCCTGACGGCCCGGCCGGATGCCGTGCCTCATGCGTTGCTGCACAACATGTTGCACAACCAGGTGCTGCACAACCAAGTGGTGCTGTTGACCGTCGTCAGTGAGGACACGCCGAGGGTGGCTGCGCAGCATCAGTTTGAGGTTGAAGCCTACGGGGAAGGTTTTTACCGAGTCCTGCTGCACTTTGGCTTCATGGACGAGCCGGATGTCCCCGCTGCGCTCAAGCTGTGCCACCTTGAAGGCCTCGATTTCAGCCCGATGCGCACTACCTACTTCCTCAGCCGCGAGACGGTAATTCCCTCTCGGCTGGTAGGCATGAGCCGATGGCGTGCCATGCTCTTTGCGTTTTTGTTGAAGAACGCCAACGGCAACCTGCGCTTCTTTAACCTGCCGTTGAACCGAGTGATCGAGTTGGGCACCCAGGTCGAAATCTAGGGGGAGGGCAGTAGCTGCAAGTTACAAGCTACGAGTAAAAGGGCGATGTCGCTTTGTCTCGCAGCTTGTAGCCGACAACGTGCAACTGCGCGTCCAGATGCGGGTCAATTCTGTTCAGCGACGCTGGTTTTGCCCTGGCGGTCCTCGATGTCTCCGATCAAGCGCTTGGCCAGCGCTGGGTAGTTCTCGTCAAAATGATGCCCGCCTGGGAGTTTCAGGCGTTCGCCAACGGCGGTGTGCTCGGTGCAGCCACTTTCATCGGCTTCTTCTTCACCGTAGATACACACCACCTTGGCCGCCGGCAGCTTGGCCATTTCCGGGCCGGTGGGTGCTTCCTTGCCGGCGTTGCCCAGCCAACCCTCGACTTCAATCTCGAAACTGCCACTGCGGGCGAAGGCCAGAAGGATTACCGCATCGATTCGTTTCTGGTCTTCAGCAGGAAGGCGATTGTAGATAGCAGGCAGCACATCGGCTCCGAAGGAATAGCCCGTCAGCACAAAGCGCTTGGTGCCCCATTTCTGTCGGTAGTGCTGCATAAGTTCCGACAGGTCGATGGCGCTTTGCTCGGGAGTCTTGTGCTGCCAGTAGTAGCGCAGGGTGTCGATGCCGACCACTGGATAGCCAAGCTTGGCCATCTCGCCAGCTACATCGCGATCCAGGTCGCGCCAACCACCGTCACCCGACAGGAAGAGGGTGACCGTGTCGGTAGTCTGGCCGGCCGGTACTTCAACCACCGGGATGCTCATGGCATTGCCTTCCTCGCCCACCAGGGCTTGGGTCAGTTGCGCCTTGAGCACTTGCGGCAAGTGGATGTCGTAATCGCTGATGCTGGTTTCGGCGTTGGGCTGATCGCGAACAAAGGCTGCGCTGGCGTCGTCCGGGTTGTCGTTCCAGGCCACGCTCCAATGGCCGTGGGCGGCCGACTTGGGCAGGGGGATGGCGCAGCCGGGGCGTTCGATGCTGAAATCCACCGAGATGGCCTGAGCCTTGTCATCGGTCTGCGTCGCGAGCCAGTCCCATGCTTGGCTGGCGCCTGGGCCGATACCTGCGACCAGGGTCGCAGGGCCTTGCAGTTGTTGCAGTGCTTGCTTGACGGCAACCTGTTGCACGGTGCAGTCGCCGGGCGGCAGGATGACCTGGACCAGTTGCGCTTCCCCGCTCTGGCTCAAGTTCAACAACTGTTTGTCGGTCAAGGATTGGTCCTGGGCAACAGCGACAACCACCCGGGCCTTGGGGTGAGTGCCAGGTGTTGCACGGGTCAGGCTGCTGCCATCGCCCAGCGTCAGGTGCTCCAGGCGTGGTTCAGGGGCAGGGCGGGTCCACAGCCAAAAGCCCAGGACGGCGGCGATCAAGCCCAGCAAAAGCGTTGCCGCAATATGCAGCCAATAGCGTCGAATCATCAGCGTTTCACCAAACCAGTCAGGCCGCCGGCAATCAAGGCGGCAGTGTCAGCCAGCGCTACCAGCGGATCGAGTCCGGCAGGCACGGCCATATAACGGGGTTCCCAATCAGGCTGGAATTTGTCCTTGAATCGGCGCAGCCCCTGGAAGTTGTACAACTGCTCGCCTCGTTGAAACACCATCGAGCCCAGGCGTTGGGTCAAAGGTGCGCCACGGCGAGGTTGCAAGCCGGAAAGTGGCACCATGCCCAGGCTGAAGCGGCTGTAACCCTGATGCTTATAGTGTTGGATCAGGCCGATCATCATGAATTCCATGGTCAGCTTCGGTGCCTGCGGATGAGCGCGCATCAGGTCAATGCTGGCGAGTTCGCGGCTGTGGGTTTCCAGTAAGTTGGCAAACGCTACCGGGCGGCCTTCGAAGCGGATCAGGGCAATGCGAAAATGCCGCAGGTACTCGGGTCTGAAACGACCCAGGGAGAAGCCTTTTTCGCGTACGTTCTTGCCGGTAAGCCAGGCATCGGAAATCACTTTCAGCTCTTCGAGTGGAGCTTCCCCAGGCTCGTGGATTTCCAGGGTCAGGCCATCGCGCCCGCCACGACTCCAGGTGTAGCGCAGGTCCTTCATCTCTTTGCCCTTGGCGTCCAGATCAAAGCGATTCAGATCGACGCGAGCCTCCTCCCCCAGCTTGATGGCAGTCAGGCCAATGTCCATATAGAAAGGCAGGTTCTCGGCGCGCACCTGGTAGAAGACTGGGCGGGCATGGTGCACATCACACAGGTCGCGAAACTGCCAGATCATCTCGGCACGCTTGTGCGCCGGTCCGATGGGGTCATACAGGGCTACCAGGCTACGACCACGCTGAGCATACATAAGGAACGCATCATCATCGGGATGGAACAGCAGTGCTTTGTCGCCGGTCAGCGCCAATCCCCCATCCGGCTGGTCCGACGCCTGCAATATACGGTTGGCTCGTTGCAGCTCTTCCTCATTAGGCAGATGAATCACCGGGCGTGCGGTGCGAAGCAGCCAGGTCAGCGCGAACGCCACTAACAGTACCGTGCTACCCAGCGCCGAGCGCAGGGCTCGAGGGGCGTCGGCGTCCAGGGTGAACTGCCACCACAATTGGTGGCTGTAGGGTACGTCCTGGTAGGCGAATAGCAATAACCAGATCGATGCAGCCAGCACGCAGGTGCTGGCTGCCAGGTAAACCGCAGAAAAAGGCAGCTCCAACAAGCGGCTGGGCCGGTAGAAGGCGCGGCGAAACAGCGCCAGCAGACAGGCGGTGAAGGTCAGGATACTGGCCTCTTCCCAGTCAAAACCTTTTAGCAACGAGAGCAGGGCGCCGACCAGCAACAGGATGGTGGTCAGCATCCAGGCCGCGGAGAGGCGGCGGCGCAAGCCTTGAGCCAACAGCAGGCACAGCACGCCAATCAGGCTGGCGCCAAAATGCGAAGCGTCGATCAGGCGATGGGGAATGAGAAAGCCCAGATGCTGGAGGCGTTCGTCTATTTCCGGCGTCGCACCGGAAAACAGCAGCACTACACCGGAAAGAAAGACCAGTACAGCGAGCACTGGGGCGGCAAGTCCGGATGCCACCTTGATTGCCTGGCTGGCGACTTTGTATCGACGCGCCTCACTGAACAGCAGCACTGCGCAGGCAAGCAGCAACGGTAATACCACATAGATCAGGCGATATAGCAGCAGTGCAGCAGCCAGAGGCGCGGCACCCAGTTGATCGGCGAACGCTGCCAGCAGAATTGCCTCGAATACGCCGACACCACCTGGTACATGACTCAGCACCCCGGCGGCCAGGGCCAGTAGGTACACCAACAGGAAAGCGCCGAAGGGCGGCGCCTCGGGCAGTAGCAAGTACAGCACGGTCGCTGCTGCGGCGACATCCAGTGCAGTAATCAGCATTTGTAAAAGTGTCAGGCGGGCACCCGGCAAGCGCAGGGTGCGACGACGCACCCTGACCAGCAAAGTGTCAGCATGAGGCTGTTCTGCCAGGCGTCGACGGTACAGCCCGTAGACCAACAGCATGGCCAGGCCCAGTACTGCCAATGCAATACCGGCTAGCAGTGTTGATGGGAGGCGCAGGGCGCAAGCGGCCGCAGGCAGATTGCTCAGTGTTGCCAGGGCAGCCAGCGGTGGCAACGCACATCCCAGCGACAAGCTGGCGAACAGGGTCATGCGCGCGACTTCGGTCGCGCTGACACCCTGGCGTACATAAAGTCGATAGCGCACTGATCCACCGGAAAGCAGCGACAGTCCTATGGCATTGCCAATGGCAAAGGCACTGAAGCCCCCCATGATCAGCGTCCGTGGCGGTAACTTCACACCGGCATAGCGACTGGCAGACCATTCGTAACCCAGCAGGATGATGAAGCCGACAGCAGTCGCCAGCAGGGCTCCGGCAAGCGAGGAGGGAGGAACGCTCAGTAACGAATCATGCAGTGCATAGATATCCAGCTCGCTCAGCAGGTGGCGACAGGCGATCAAGGCAATGGTGAACAGTAGTAGCGTCAACGCCAGGCCGATGGCTTGGCGATAACGGCTAAAGCGGTCAAGCCAACGCAACTGGCGTTTGGCGTTGGGCAGGGTTGCGGTAACAGGCGCTTGTGTCTCGGATGTCTGGCTGCGCATCAAATACCTCGTGGGTGGTGCACGCCAGGACGAAAGTATTCAGCCAAGGTACCAATCCCTATGGAAAGTAGTGACGGCTATGATCGGGCCGCTGCCTTCCTTGAGGATAGTTAAACAAAATTTATATTGCCGCGTGGGCTACAGTGAGGATGTGCAAATCGCAGATGCAAAAAAGGCCACTTTTTTCAAAGTGGCCTTTTCTGTTGTTTGGTTGCGGGAGCCGGATTTGAACCGACGACCTTCGGGTTATGAGCCCGACGAGCTACCAGACTGCTCCATCCCGCGTCTGATGTGGCGAATTCTACAGCCTTTGAGAAAGCTGTCAACGCTTAATTATTGATTTTCAATAAATTTATGCGCGAGCACTTTATTTTAGGCAAAGAAAAAGGCCACTCCGAAGAGTGGCCTTTTCTTAATCTGGTTGCGGGAGCCGGATTTGAACCGACGACCTTCGGGTTATGAGCCCGACGAGCTACCAGGCTGCTCCATCCCGCGCCTGTGAGATGAATTCTACAGTTATGCGCCGGAGTGTCAAGCACTCATTTTGAGAAAACCTTTTTTCTTCAAGTGCTTAGCGGATGAATGAGGGGTGGCAGGGCAGTGGGTGCGGGGCTTTAGGTCAAGTATGTGTATATTCATCCAGTACAGATGGTCGTGGCTACATTGGAGTGAGATACTGCCTACACCTTTATATCCCCGTGGTTTCGGTTGCTGATGCCCCAGCGCAAGATCATCCATATAGATTGCGATTGCTTCTATGCCGCTATTGAAATGCGTGACGACCCACGTCTGTCTGGGCGACCTCTGGCTGTGGGGGGCTCTGCCGAGCGTCGTGGTGTAATCGCTACCTGCAACTATGAGGCGCGAGCGTATGGCGTGCGGTCGGCGATGTCTTCTCGTCATGCGCTCAACCTGTGTCCCGACCTTTTGATCGTAAAGCCGCGAATGGATGCCTATAAAGAAGCCTCCAGGGAAATTCATACCATCTTTCGTGATTACACCGATCAGATCGAGCCGCTGTCGCTGGATGAAGCCTACCTGGATGTTTCGGACAGCTCCTGGTTTGCCGGCAGTGCGACGCGCATTGCCGCTGATATTCGTCGCCGGGTTGCCCAACAGTTGCATATCACGGTGTCAGCCGGCGTTGCGCCCAACAAGTTTCTGGCCAAGATAGCCAGTGACTGGCGCAAACCCAATGGCTTGTTTGTGATTACCCCAGATCAAGTCGAAGCGTTCGTGGCGGTACTGCCCGTCAGCAAATTGCACGGTGTAGGCAAAGTGACCGCCGATAAGCTTGGTCGCCTGGGTATCAGTACCTGCCTGGAACTGCGCGACTGGAGCCGCCTGGCCCTGGCTCGCGAATTTGGAAGTTTTGGTGAACGGTTGTGGGGGCTGGCGCGCGGCATTGATGATCGTGCAGTACATAATGACAGTCGCCGCCAGTCAGTCAGTGTTGAAAACACCTATGACGTCGACTTGCCTGATCTGGCCAGTTGTTTAAGCAAATTGCCGGATCTGATGGAAACCCTCGCCGGGCGTATTCAGCGTATCGACGATAGCTATCGGCCGGGCAAGCCCTTCGTCAAAGTGAAGTTTCACGATTTTACCCAAACGACCTTGGAGCAGGCTGGCGCAGGGCGAGACTTGAGTAGTTATCAGCAGTTGCTCAGTCAAGCCTTTGCCCGTGGTGGCAAGCCGGTGAGGCTGCTGGGAATCGGCGTGCGCTTGCAGGATTTGCGCGCTGGACACGAGCAGTTGGAGCTTTTCAGTCGCGACTAAGAAAAAACGCCAGCAAGCTGGCGTTTTTTCAAGGCTCACGCAATCAATGTACGCCAGGGTCGGCAACCAGGCGGCCGGCATCCTTGGTCAAAGACTGGAGAAACTCCTGCTGCAACTCGGGATCGTTGCGGGTCAGCTCGATCAGGCTTTGTTCCAGCTCGCTGGCTTCTTCCTCCAGGCCCAACTCGGACAGGCGCTTGACCCGGTGTACCCACTGGCTGACTTCATCGTCCTCAAGGTCGTCGAAAATCAGGTCGTGGGCTTCCACCAGCTTGCTGCGCAACGTGCCGCTGATCAGCAGGCTGGCATCACCACGTACATCGTTGTCTTCATCGGCGACTTGCAGATGCAGGGTGCCGATGTGGGTCAGGTTCTGCTCCGAGAACGGGCTATCGAGCAAATTCAGCAGCAGCACGCCGTTACGGTCGGTGGTCAGTGTGTGGGTGACCTTGCCAGCCTTGACCTCAACCGGACGATCGCTCCACGGCAGGTTCGCATACTCTTTGCGCTTGTCTTTCTGTACCTCGGTGATCCCGGCAAGGTTCTGCTGGGCGCGGCCATTGGACTGGGCGTTCATGAACGGGTTGAGACCATCGATGCCGTAGCTGAACCAGTCGCGCGTGACGCTGTCGGGCAGATTGCCCAGCGCAAAGATGTTAACCACGTTGGCGCCGACTCCGGCAACCACAGCGACCGCGCCGAGGGGAATCTCGTAGACTTCCCGCCAGGGTTGGTAAGGCGTGTAGCGATCATAACGACGGGTCACTTCAAATTCGGTTACTTCGAAGTTTTTCTGTTCGTGAATACGCACACGCCGCTGGGGCAGCTCGAGTACCTTGGGGTCCCCGACATCTATCTGCAGGCTGTGTTCGAGCAGCTTGCGCTCGATGCGTTCCTCGTGCTCGCTGCGCTGGGACATCTGGTTGGCGCAGCCGCTGAGCAACAGGGCGCCGCACAGTGCGGCGCCCCCCAGGGAATAGGTACTTCGCTTGAACATGATTACTCTTGCGTTGACTTAGCGGCGGATGCGGGCTTGCAGGAACGACAGCACCTCAGCCACTGGCAGTGGTTGCGCGTCACGTTCGGTGCGGTGCTTGTATTCCAGGTTGCCTTCGGCCAGGCCGCGGTCGCTGACGACGATGCGGTGTGGAATGCCGATCAGTTCCATGTCTGCGAACTTGATGCCTGGGCTGGTTTTCTTGTCACGGTCGTCCAGTAGCACTTCGAAACCAGCCGCGGTCAGCTCGGCATAGAGCTTGTCGGTGGCTTCGCGAACCTGCTCGGTTTCGTAGCGCAGCGGTACCAGGGCAATCTGGAATGGGGCCAGGGCATCGCTCCAGATAATGCCGTTATCATCGTAGTTCTGCTCGATGGCCGCAGCTACCACGCGCGATACACCAATACCGTAGCAACCCATGCTCAGGGTTACGGGTTTGCCGTTATCGCCCAGTACCTGGCACTTGAGCGCCTCGCTGTACTTGGTGCCCAGTTGGAAGATGTGCCCAACTTCGATGCCGCGCTTGATCACCAGGGTGCCTTGGCCATCAGGGCTTGGGTCACCGGCAACAACGTTGCGCAGGTCGGCTACCTGTGGAACGGGCAGGTCGCGCTCCCAGTTGACGCCGAAATAGTGCTTGTCGTCGATGTTGGCGCCGATGCCGAAATCGCTCATCAAGGCGACCGAACGGTCGATGATGCAAGGCAGGGGCAGGTTCAGCGGACCGAGGGAGCCTGCGCCCGCGCCGATGGCGTCACGCAGTTCTTCGTCGCTGGCCATGACCAGAGGGCTGGCAATTTCTGGCAGGTTGGCGGCCTTGATCTCGTTCAGCTCGTGGTCACCACGAACGACCAGGGCAATCAACTTGCCTTCTTCAGCAGCATGAACGATCAGGGTCTTGACGGTCTTCTCGATCGCCAGATTGTAGTTCTCTACCAGTTGCGCAATGGTCTTGGCGTCGGGGGTGTCGACCAGGCGCAGCTCTTCGGTAGGCGCGGGGCGCACGGTTTCCCGTGGGATGGCCTCGGCCTTCTCGATGTTGGCGGCGTAATCGGAACTGTCGCTGAAGATCACATCGTCTTCACCGGACTCGGCCAATACATGGAATTCGTGAGAGTAGCTGCCGCCGATCGAACCGGTGTCGGCTTGCACTGGACGGAAGTCCAGGCCGAGGCGGGTAAAGATGTTGCTGTACGCCAGGTGCATGCGGTCGTAGGTTTCCTGTAGGGAAGCCTGGTCGGCATGGAAGGAGTAAGCGTCCTTCATGATGAATTCGCGGCCGCGCATCAGACCGAAGCGTGGACGGATTTCGTCACGGAATTTGGTTTGGATCTGGTACATGTTCAACGGCAGCTGTTTATAGCTGTTGAGCTCGTTGCGGGCGAGGTCGGTGATGACCTCTTCGTGGGTTGGTCCCACGCAGAACTCGCGGCCGTGACGGTCTTTCAGGCGCAGCAGTTCGGGGCCGTACTGCTCCCAGCGACCGGACTCCTGCCACAGCTCAGCCGGCTGAATGCTTGGCATCAGCACTTCCAGGGCGCCGGCGGCGTTCATTTCCTCGCGGACCACGGTCTCAACCTTGCGCATTACCCGAAGGCCCATCGGCAGCCAGGTATAAAGGCCGGATGCGAGCTTGCGGATCATGCCGGCACGCAGCATGAGCTGGTGGCTGATGACGACCGCGTCGGACGGGGTTTCTTTCTGGGTAGCGAGCAAATATTGACTGGTGCGCATGGTAGGCCGTTGTCGGTTGCTTAAGACTTAAAATGACCCCGCATTGTACGGGGGCGATTCGGTGGCGTACAGGATGCCGGAGCACGAAGGCGTTGTCAGCCCGGTTGAGGACAAGAAAAAGCCCGGCAGTGCCGGGCTTCTTCGTACTGGGAATACTGAAAGCCCGGGGCTTACAGGATGCTCAGCGGGTACTCGACGATCAGACGCAGTTCGTCGATCGATGGCGAACCGTAGTAAACACCATCGCCGGAACGGTAGGTCGCTTGACGGACGCGGAAGCTCAGGTCCTTGGCAGCGCCTTCTTGCAGTACATATTTGGCTTCGATGTCACGTTCCCATTCTTTGCCATTGGTGGTGCCTTCGACGTTCGCGTCGGAACCACGGACATAGCGGGTCATGAAGCTCAGGCCTGGCACGCCGTAGCTGGCCATGTTCAGGTCGTAGCGAGCCTGCCAGGATTTCTCGTCTTCAGCGTTGAAGTCGGAACGGGCAATGGAGTTGGCCAGGAAGATACTGCCGCCGCCGTCGACGCCGTAGGCGTAGTCGCCGTCACCAGAAACGCGCTGGTGAGCGAGAGTGAAGGTGTGGGCACCGATGTTGTAGGCAGCCGAGAGGCTGAATGCACGGTTGTCCAGTTTGTCACCGTCGAAGGCACGAGCTCGGTCGCCGTCGCTCTTGGTGTCATAGATGTTGAAGTCGAATACCAGGCCCTGGTCGTCGTTGATAGGCAGTGCCCAGTTGACGTTGGCGTAGTATTTGCGCCAGTAGTCTTCAACTTTCGAGTAGTAGAGGCTGGTGCTCAGGGTATCGGTGAAAGAGTAGGTACCACCAAAGACATCTGCCTTGGTCAGACCAGGGTTCTTGACGCGATCATCGTTCAGGCCACCGATACTGTCGTGGTAGGACTGCGATTGGGCGTTCAGCGCTGTGAAGTGACCGGCGTTGAGCTCAAGGCCTTTGATTTCATTGCTCGTTACCAGGAAGCCTTCAACGGTTTCTGGCAGCAGGCGGCTGTCATCGGTCGCCAGGACAGGCATGGCAGTAAATTGCGTGCCGTATTTCAGTACGGTGTCAGAAACGCGCAGTTTGATTGCGCCGCCGCCTTCCGAGAACGAGTCTTCGGAGCGACCGTCAGAGCCGGTAGGGAACTGACCGGTACCGGCGCGACCTTTGCCGCTGTCCAGTTTCAGGCCGAGCATGCCGATGGCGTCCACGCCGAAGCCTACGGTGCCTTGAGTGAAGCCCGATTCGTAGGTGCCAAGAAAGCCCAGGCCGGTTTCTTCAACACGGCTTTGGTCGCCACTTGGAACGTTGCGGAAGTCGCGGCTGAAATACAGCATCCGAGTTTTGACGCTCAGTTGGCTGTCTTCGATAAAGCCCTTGGATTCACTCTGGGAAGACGCAATTGCCATCTGCGAGGTGCCTGCTGCAACAGCCAGGGCGATCATGCTCCACTTCATCACGCGCATCGTGATTTGCTCCTTTGGTTTTTAGGAAGAGTACTGCCGTCGCCGATTGGTTTTTTTATGCGGCGCGGCTCTTTCTTTTTGTGTCGGCGGAAATGTATATCACGCTGACTGTAGTTGGCGATATGGGGAGAAAGAACCTTTCGGTAACTTTACGGTCATGTCGCTAACGGTTAAGTCCCTGTCGCAAATCACGCCCCGATTTTCGCGGGTCGTGCAACTCCAGTGCTGTTCCGGGCGGCTTAAGGATAGGTAAAAACAATCTAGCCTCCACATCCCCGAAACTCCCTGGTTCACCCATGCAACTGTTGTTATTTGTCGCGCTTCACCGGCATCCAGTGCAGGTGTCGTGCCGACCATGGCGAAAGGGAATGCAACAAGCGTGCTCAAAATTCCGAACAGTTCACAAATTTTTCACAACGGCTCCGGTCAGGGGGCAAAAACCCCGTAAATGCGGGGGCTAAGATCGGTTGGTTTGCAGCGCTGTGTCGTTCTGGAATAAGCGCAAAAGCTGTCTGTTAAGTCAAAGCGTTACCGCTAACGCACTGCGCTGAGTAGTTTGCGGATACTTTGGGTGCTGGCCTCTGCACGGGAGCCTCATTTTGGTGCGAAAAGTAGCGTTTACCAGGGTGTCAGGTTGTTACCTGATCCGTCGCAGGGAGCCAACTGGCAAAAAACGGTCAAAGCGGTGCGCTTCATGCGGGTCCTGCGGTTGTGTGGCGGTGCTCCAGCATCCAAACGGGGGTATCCTGCAGCAGTAGGTCTGCTTCGCAGGGTTTGGCTGTGAGTGGGCAAAGTATTAAACAGTTGTAGGAGATTCTCCCTTGTTTGAATTGGACCCACGCTTGCAGCAAGACACCTATGTGCTCGGGGACTTCCCCCTTTCACGCCTGCTGTTGAGTAAGGATGCCAACTACCCGTGGTTTATTCTGGTGCCGCGTCGTGCCGATATCAGTGAGTTGTTTCAACTTGATGACAGCGAACAACTGCAATTGTGGAAAGAAACCACTGTGCTGGCTGAACTACTTAAAGACTGTTTTGCTGCCGACAAAATGAATGTTGCCACGCTTGGCAATGTCGTCAGTCAACTTCATATGCACGTTATAGTGCGTCGCCGCAATGATCCGGCCTGGCCTGCTCCAGTCTGGGGTAGCCAACCGGCGAGCGTTTATACCACTGAGCAAGTTGCAGGCATTCGTCAGCGACTGGCGACTGTTCTCGATGACAATTTCACATTCGCCGAGGTTTAAGGCATGACACTTGAAGCGCGGGTAACAGAGCTGGAGAGCCGTTTGGCCTTTCAGGACGACACGGTGCAGGCCTTGAATGATGTGCTGGTCGAACAGCAGCGGATTGTCGAGCGTTTGCAGTTGCAGATGGCAGCGCTGCTCAAACGTTACGAAGAGATGGTCGGCCAATACCAGAGCAGCGAGGATGAGGCGCCACCTCCACATTATTGATCGGCGCGTAGCCCAGGCATAAAAAAACCGCGCAAGCTTTGGCTCCGCGGTTTTTTTGCAGCTCGATCAGCGCCGTGGGGCGGCGATTACATCTTCTGCCTGCAGGCCTTTGTCGCGATTCATGACCGAGAACTCTACACGTTGGCCCTCGACCAATACGCGGTGACCTTCGCCACGAATAGCGCGAAAGTGCACAAAGATGTCATCGCCAGAATCACGCGAGATGAAACCGAAGCCTTTAGAGGTGTTGAACCACTTGACCGTCCCGGTATCACGGTTGGTCATGTCGTATTGAGCAGCCTGGCTACGCGCGCTGCCGGTTTTGAGGAAGCCGGCAATCAAATGCGCCACTACCGCCAGCAGGGCGCAGCTCAGGGCTGGCAGGTTACCCAGCTCCGGGCGGGCCAGCAGGGTAAGCGTTTGTAACACCACTGCCAGCACCAGCAAGACGCTAGCCAGGCGTTGCAGGTAGAGGCGGGCACCTTTGTAGTAATGGGGTACTACGGGAGCGAGGAGCAGGTTAAGCAAGCCGAAAAGTGCCAGGTAAACGGCTTCCGGTTGTTGCAGCAGCGGTTGTGCATCGGTTCTGAGGCTGGGTATGAAGGACAGCAGCAAAGCTGCAGCGCCCGTCAAAAGGTGGACGATTTTGAACATGTTGGTTGGCTCACATTTATAAAGCACATCACAGGAAGAGCTGACATCACGGCGCGCATTGGGTTGAGAAGCGCAAAAACGTGAGAAAAGGTCAGCCTATGCGCCCCCGCATTAACAATCGTCAGAGACGGCACGCCGCCTATTTAACAGCAAAGCCGGGGGCTTCTCAAATCATCGGCCCGCCGTGTGTCGCTTGCCTTGGATCAAGGTCTCGCTGCCTGCCGCCACTGGTCGCAAGTCTGTGGCTGCAGGCGGTGACGAGTCTTGATACAGTGGGGCGTACCTGCTTGATCATCAAACATCATGGAAAGGGGAATCGCATGGCTATTGATATCGGTATTAGCGAAGAAGATCGCAAGTCTATCGTCGATGGATTGTCGCGACTCTTGTCGGATACTTATGTACTTTACCTGAAGACTCATAACTTTCACTGGAACGTGACCGGTCCGGCTTTTCGGACATTGCACTTGATGTTCGAAGAGCAATATAACGAACTGGCGTTGGCGGTTGATTCCATTGCAGAACGAATTCGCGCTTTGGGTTTCCCGGCGCCGGGTGCTTATTCCATTTATGCACGCCTGTCTTCGATCAAGGAAGAGGAAGGCGTGCCGGCAGCCGATGAAATGATCAAACAACTGGTGGAAGGGCAGGAGGCCGTGACACGTACAGCTCGGGGCATTTTCCCGCTGCTGGACAAGGTCAGTGACGAGCCCACTGCAGACCTTTTGACCCAGCGCATGCAGGTGCACGAGAAAACGGCCTGGATGCTGCGCTCGTTGCTTGAAGGCAAGTAGTCTCACGCACGTTAAACATAGTGTACTTAACGCCCGAACCGCTCGACGTTCGGGCGTTTTATTTGGCGGGGAAGTAGTTCTGTTATTACATGATTCTTCGCAGGTTATCGAGTAATCCTACAGTCAGAGTTAGTCGGTCTGCTGGATTCAATGCACCGGCGCAGTGCTTATTAGGGTTCGTCCTCGGGTAATAGCGATTGCCCGGGTTTGTTTCCCCGATAGTTTAAAGTGCGTGGTGCTTGTATGTCTTCATGGATGAATCGCGTAGGGCGCGTGGCGGGCGATACCGGTGCAGAGAGCGTCGATCCGTTCGAAGTGGACTTTAATATGGGGCTGGCACAGCCGTTGGCACGCTCGGTAAGGCTGAACGGATTTGCCACCTGTCTGCGTCTGGAGGAAATCTACTGGCGAGTGCTTGAACGCATTGCCCAGGCAAACCGTTGCTCAGTCAACACCGTGCTGTCCTATGTGGATCGCGAGGTGCATTTGCGACATGGCGGGGTAAAAAATTTCAGTGGCCTGATTCGGGTGGTGTGCGTGGTCTATCTGCTGGGGACCCAGGTGACACGCTAGTCGGTTGCCGGGCTGCACAGCACTCCTTAACCATATATAATCCCGCTCTTTACTGCCTGAACCAGCCCGCGCTGTGGTTAACGAGACACACTTATGCCCCTGTACGACTATCAATGTGCTTCCTGCAATCACCAGATGGAAGTCCTCCAGAAGATCAGCGCAGAGCCGCTGAGCGATTGCCCGGCATGTAAAAAGCCGGAGCTGAAGAAGCTGATCTGCGCACCGGGGTTCCGTCTGGGCGGTACAGGCTGGTACGAAACCGACTTCAAGACCGGTGCAAAAAAGAATCTTGCTGGCGGCGACAAAGCTGACTGAGTTGAATGCACCGGCCGGGTCTTGCACTATTAGCCCTTTGTGGCGCCAAGACCTCCACTGAACACACGAATGACGAGAAGCGAAACCACCATCATGATGCGCAGCCATTATTGCGGCCAACTGAACGAGAGCCTGGAAGGTCAGGAAATTACCCTTTGCGGATGGGTCCATCGTCGCCGCGACCACGGCGGGGTAATTTTCCTCGATATCCGTGACCGCGAAGGCATGGCCCAGGTCGTATTCGACCCGGATCGCGCAGACAGCTTTGCTGCCGCCGATCGCGTGCGCAGTGAGTACGTGGTGCAGATCACCGGTAAGGTGCGCCCGCGTCCAGCGGGCGCTGTGAATGCCAATATGGCTTCCGGTGCCATCGAAGTCCTGGGTTACGAGTTGACCGTGCTGAACGAAGCGGAAACCCCGCCGTTCCCGCTCAACGAGTACTCCGACGTCGGCGAAGAGACTCGCCTGCGCTATCGCTTCATCGACCTGCGTCGCCCGGAAATGGCCGAGAAGCTGCGTCTGCGCTCGCGGATCACCACCAGCATCCGTCGCTTCCTCGATGAAAACGGCTTCCTCGATGTGGAAACACCAATCCTCACCCGTGCCACGCCTGAAGGCGCGCGTGACTACCTGGTGCCGAGCCGTACCCACGCTGGCAGCTTCTTTGCACTGCCGCAATCGCCGCAGCTGTTCAAGCAACTGCTGATGGTCGCGGGCTTTGACCGCTACTACCAGATCGCCAAGTGCTTCCGCGACGAAGACCTGCGTGCAGACCGTCAGCCAGAATTCACCCAGATCGACATCGAGACCAGCTTCCTCGATGAATCCGAGATCATGGGCCTGACTGAGAGCATGATCCGCAAGCTGTTCAAGGAAGTCCTGGACCTGGAGTTCGGCGAATTCCCGCACATGACCTTCGAAGAGGCCATGCGCCGCTACGGCTCCGACAAACCAGACCTGCGTAACCCGCTGGAACTGGTTGACGTTGCCGATCAGCTCAAGGACGTAGAGTTCAAGGTCTTCAGTGGCCCGGCCAACGATCCAAAGTGCCGTGTTGCCGCCCTGCGCGTTCCTGGCGCTGCCAGCATGCCGCGCAGCCGCATCGACGAGTACACCAAGTTCGTCGGCATCTATGGTGCCAAGGGCCTGGCGTACATCAAGGTCAACGAGCGCGCCAAAGGCGTTGAAGGCCTGCAGTCGCCAATCGTCAAGAACATCCCTGAGGCCAACCTCAATGTGATCCTTGATCGCGTAGGCGCGGTCGACGGCGACATCGTGTTCTTCGGCGCCGACAAAGCCAAGATTGTCAGCGAAGCATTGGGTGCACTGCGGATCAAGGTCGGCAACGACTTCAACCTGCACACCTGCGAGTGGGCACCGATGTGGGTTGTCGACTTCCCAATGTTCGAAGAAAACGACGACGGTAGCTTCACTGCCCTGCACCACCCGTTCACTGCACCCAAGTGCACGCCGGAAGAGCTGGCCGCCAACCCTGCCACCGCGCTGTCGCGCGCCTACGACATGGTCCTCAACGGTACCGAGTTGGGTGGCGGTTCGATCCGTATTCACCGCAAGGAAATGCAACAGGCGGTCTTCCGTCTGCTGGGTATCGAGGCGGCAGAACAGGAAGAGAAGTTCGGCTTCCTGCTCGACGCTCTGAAGTTCGGTGCACCGCCACACGGTGGCCTGGCCTTTGGTCTGGACCGTCTGGTCATGCTGATGACTGGCGCCCAGTCGATTCGTGAAGTGATCGCCTTCCCGAAAACCCAGAGCGCCGCTTGTGTCATGACTCAGGCGCCTGGCCTGGTCGATGCGAAGGCCCTGCGCGAGTTGCACATCCGTCTGCGCGAACAGCCCAAGGCTGAGTAAGTAGACCCCGGGCGCATCCAAATGGATGCGCCTTTGCGTTAAGCAGTACGGAATTTATTGTTCCTGGCCGATTATTTGTCGGGCAGGGGCGTGGCATTGTTTCAAAGGATTCGGAGTCGTTATGGCTGGTCATTCCAAATGGGCAAACATCAAGCACCGCAAAGAGCGTCAGGACGCCAAGCGGGGCAAGATCTTCACCAAGTGGATTCGTGAGCTGACCGTTGCTGCCAAGCAGGGCGGCGGTGATCCGGGCACCAACCCGCGTCTGCGTCTGGCGCTGGACAAGGCATTGGGCGCCAACATGAGCCGCGACATCATCGACCGGGCCATTGCCCGCGGTGCTGGTGCGACCGAGGCCGATAACGTTGAAGAGCTCAGCTACGAAGGCTATGGCCCTGGTGGCGTGGCGATCATGGTCGAGGCCATGACCGATAACCGCAACCGTACTGCAGCTGCGGTACGCCATGCCTTCAGCAAATGTGGCGGTAACCTGGGTACCGACGGTTCCGTGGCCTATTTGTTCGAGCGCAAGGGGCAGATCAGTTTTGCCGCTGGGGTCGACGAAGATGCGCTGATGGAAGCGGCAATGGAAGCCGATGCTGACGACGTGGTCAGCAACGAAGATGGCTCTTTTGATGTCTTCACCTCGTTTGCCAGCTTCTATGCCGTGCGCAATGCCCTGGAAGAAGCAGGATTCAAGGCGGCGGACGCCGAAATCGTCATGCAGCCGACCACCAGTGCCGAACTGGACCTGGAGGGTGCGCAAAAGGTGCTCAAGCTGATCGATATGCTGGAAGACCTGGACGACGTGCAGAACGTCTACTCCAATGCCGAGATCCCCGATGAGGTCATGGAGCAACTGGGCTAACCCGTCTCCAGCCGATTTTATCCAAGCCGGATCTGCTTACAGGTGTACTGTACCTGCAAGCAGGTCCGGCTTCTGTCTTTACAACGACGATAAACGCGTCATCGAGTATGCAGGTGTTATGACTCTGATTCTTGGCATCGACCCGGGCTCGCGCATTACAGGCTACGGTGTGGTGCGCCAGGGGCCTCGGGGCTGCGAATATGTGGCATCCGGGTGCATTCGTACCGGTAGTGGCGAGTTGCCCGAGCGCTTGCAGATAGTCTTTCGCGGGGTGCGCGAGATCATCAGTCTGTACGGGCCGGTAACCATGGGTATCGAGCGCGTGTTCATGGCCCGCAACGCCGACTCGGCGCTAAAGTTGGGGCAGGCCCGCGGCGCCGCTATCGTGGCGGCCATCGAGGAAGGGCTGGAGATTGCCGAGTACAGTGCGACCCAGGTCAAGCAAGCGGTTGCCGGTACCGGTGGCGCTAACAAGGAGCAGGTGCAGATGATGGTAATGCACTTACTCAAGTTGACCAAAAAACCGCAGATCGATGCTTCCGATGCCCTGGCCATCGCCCTGTGCCATGCCCATACTCGCTCCAGCCTGTTACCCCATGGGCTTTCCACCGCACGAAGCCGTAGCGGACGTCTGCGCCTCTGATAGCATCATGCGCTGAAACAAATTTTGACCGGGCAATGCCATCGGCCATTGCATTTGCTGTTAGGGTTGATCGGTTGTTTGCCGGCGCCCATGAGGAAGGATTGCAACGTGATTGGACGTTTGCGCGGCACATTGGCTGAAAAACAGCCGCCGCACCTGATTGTTGATGTCAATGGCCTTGGCTATGAGCTCGAAGTGCCAATGACAACCTTGTATCGCTTGCCCAAGATTGGCGAAGCGGTAACGTTGCACACCCACCTGGTGGTGCGTGAGGATGCTCACCTGCTCTATGGCTTTCATGAGAAGCGCGAGCGCGAACTGTTCCGTGAGCTGATCCGCCTCAACGGTGTAGGCCCCAAGCTGGCACTGGCGTTGATGTCGGGCCTTGAGGTCGACGAACTGGTGCGTTGTGTTCAAGCGCAGGATGCCTCGGCGCTGGTCAAGGTGCCGGGTGTCGGCAAGAAGACTGCCGAACGCCTGCTGGTCGAACTTAAAGACCGTTTCAAAGCCTGGGAAACCTCTCCTGCCATGTTCGCCCTGGTGCCGAATGGACCAGCGCCGGTGACCAGTGTATCCAGCGCCGAGGCCGATGCCGTCAGCGCACTGATTTCCCTGGGCTACAAACCCCAGGAAGCCAGCAAGGCGGTGGCTGCTGTCGATGCCAAGGGCTTGAGCAGCGAAGAACTGATCCGCCGCAGCCTGAAGGGAATGATTTAAGTGATTGAAGCTGATCGACTGATAGCCGCCACCGGGCGTGACCGTGAAGAGGTCCAGGATCGGGCGATTCGCCCGCTGCGTCTGGCCGAATACATCGGTCAGCCGGTGGTGCGCGAGCAGATGGCCCTGTTCATTCAGGCGGCGCGAGGACGCAGCGAGTCGCTGGATCACACGCTGATCTTCGGCCCGCCGGGGCTGGGCAAGACCACCCTGGCCAATATCATCGCGCAAGAAATGGGCGTATCGATCAAGAGCACCTCTGGGCCGATCCTGGAGCGACCGGGCGACTTGGCAGCGCTGCTGACCAACCTTGAGCCTCACGATGTGTTGTTCATCGACGAGATTCATCGTCTGTCGCCGATTGTCGAAGAAGTGCTGTATCCGGCCATGGAAGACTTCCAGCTGGACATCATGATTGGTGAAGGACCGGCAGCCCGTTCCATCAAGCTCGACCTGCCGCCTTTTACCCTGGTCGGCGCCACCACGCGCGCCGGTATGCTGACCAACCCGTTGCGTGACCGTTTCGGTATCGTCCAGCGCCTGGAGTTCTACAACACTGAAGACCTGGCCACTATCGTCAGTCGCTCCGGCGGCATTCTCGGTTTGCCGATCGAAGATGAAGGCGCTTTCGAGATCGCTCGTCGGGCACGAGGCACGCCACGAATTGCCAACCGCCTGCTGCGTCGGGTTCGAGACTATGCCGAGGTGCGGGGCAAGGGGCATATCACCAAGCCGATAGCCGACATGGCGCTGAACCTGCTTGATGTCGACGAACGTGGCTTCGATCACCAGGACCGTCGCCTGTTGCTGACCATGATTGAAAAATTCGACGGGGGGCCCGTTGGGGTCGACAGCCTCGCTGCAGCTATCAGCGAAGAGCGCCACACCATCGAGGACGTTCTGGAGCCCTACCTGATTCAGCAGGGCTACATCATGCGTACCCCGCGGGGTAGGGTGGTAACCCGGCATGCTTATCTGCATTTTGGCCTGAACATCCCGAACAGGCTGGGTGAGTCGGTCTCTACTGAAGGTTTTTCCGCCCAGCCCGATGAATGACAGATTTATCTGGTCTTTTCGTGGTCCTATCGGCTGTCATGGAAGGACCACGCTGGCAATACGACATAATCAATGAAAAACAGTTGCTGGGGCGGATTGGCAAGCTGAGGAGTAAGCACTAGAGTATGCGCGCGCAAAATGGGCTTGAGTCGTTCGCACTCCGTTGTCGGGTCTATTACGAAGACACTGATGCGGGCGGCGTGGTGTATTACGTCAATTACCTGAAATTCATGGAGCGTGCCCGCACCGAGCGGTTGCGCGCCCTGGGCTTTGCCCAGTCGGCATTGGCGCAGGACAACCTGCTGTTCGTTGTCCACTCCAGCGAAGCGCGCTATCACGCGCCTGCGCGGTTGGATGACGAGTTGCGGGTTACCGCGCAAGTGCTTGAGTTGAACCGTGCCAGCCTGCGATTCGTGCAGCAGGTATGGCGCGAAAAAGATGCAACGCTGCTCTGCGAAGGGCAGTTCCTGGTGGCCTGTGTGCGCGCCGATACTTTCAAACCCCGGGCCATCCCCCCAGCGCTGCGAACGGCATTTGCCGAGGCGGGCGATCCGGGTACTCATTCAAATGCAGGAGATTAAGCGTGGAAGCTAACGTCGTCGACCATACCTCCATGTGGAGCCTGGTCAGCAATGCCAGCATCGTGGTGCAGCTGGTTATGCTGGTTCTGGTTGCCGCATCGGTAACGTCATGGATCATGATTTTTCAGCGCAGCACCATGCTGCGTGCCGGTCGTCGAGCGCTGGAAAGCTTCGAAGAACGTTTCTGGTCGGGCATCGACCTGTCAAAGCTGTACCGTCAGGCGGGCAGCAACCCGGATCCGGACTCGGGTGTCGAGCAGGTATTTCGTGCCGGCTTCAAGGAATTCTCCCGTCTGCGCCAGCAGCCAGGTGTTGACCCGGATGCGGTGATGGAAGGTGTCGGTCGTGCTATGCGCGTCGCCATTTCCCGCGAGGAAGAGAAGCTTGAGCAGAGCCTGCCGTTCCTGGCCACTGTCGGCTCCACCAGCCCGTACATCGGTCTGTTCGGTACCGTATGGGGCATCATGAACTCCTTCCGCGGGCTGGCCAGCGCCCAGCAGGCGACCCTGGCCACTGTGGCTCCGGGTATTGCCGAAGCACTGATCGCAACCGCAATCGGTCTGTTCGCCGCAATTCCAGCGGTTATCGCCTACAACCGTTTCGCGGCCCGCAGCGAAGTCTTGATCGGCCGTTACTACACGTTCGCCGACGAGTTCCAGGCCATCCTGCACCGTAAAGTGCACACCAGCGAAGAGTGATCAGGTAAAAGCCCATGGCCCGAGTTCGCCACAAACGCAAGCCGGTCGCCGAGATGAACGTGGTGCCTTACATCGACGTGATGTTGGTACTACTGGTCATTTTCATGGTGACCGCACCGATGCTCAACCAGGGCGTGAAGGTTGATCTGCCCAAGGTTTCCAGTGAAGCCTTGCCGCAGGACAACAACGTCCAGGTCCTGACTATTTCGATCAAGGCTGACAAGACCTACTACTGGAACCTTGGCAGTGAAGTCGACACCGACAAGCAAATGGACAAGGCCATGACCTTGCCGCAGATGACCGACGCGGTGACCAAGATCATCTCTGCCGGCCGTGACCAGGGCAAACAGACCCAGGTCTTCATTCGTGGCGACAAGACTGTCGACTACGGCGCGGTCATGGGTGCCATGGGCGGGTTGCAAAAGGCAGGTGTCGGTAACGTTGGCCTGATTACCGAGGCGCCCTGATGCAACAGCGAGAGCCATCCGCCTCGGAAAGCTATTTCTGGCCCAGTGTCTGGGCCATTGCGCTGCACGTTCTGGTGTTCGGCATGCTGTTCGTCAGTTTTGCCATGACGCCGGAGCTGCCGCCGGCCAAGCCTATTGTTCAGGCAACCCTGTACCAGCTGAAATCGAAAAGTCAGGCCACCACCCAGACCAATCAGAAGATTGCGGGTGAAGCGAAGAAAACCGCTTCGCGCCAGACCGAAGTCGAGCAGATGGAACAGAAGAAGGTCGAGCAGCAAGCAGTAAAAGCTGCGGAACAAAAGAAAGAAGAAGCTGCTCAAAAGGCGGAAGAAGCACGCGCCGAAGCCGAAGCAAAAAAGGCCGAGCAAGCCAAGCAGGCAGACGAAGCGAAGAAAACCGCCGAGGCCAAGAAAGCCGAAGAGGCCAAGAAGGCCACCGAGAAGCAACAGGCTGACATCGCCAAGAAGAAGGCCGAAGAGGAAGCCAAGAAAAAGGCTGACGAAGAGGCCAAGAAGCAGGCAGCTGAAGAGGCCAAGAAAAAAGCAGCCGAGGACGCCAAAAAGAAGGCAGCCGAGGATGCCAAGAAAAAAGCAGTAGCCGAGGAAGCGAAGAAAAAGGCTGCTGAAGACGCCAAGAAGAAAGCTGCAGCTGATGCGGCCAAGAAGAAGGCGCAGGATGCGGCCCGCAAGGCAGCGGAAGATAAGAAAGCCCAGGCCCTGGCCGAGCTTCTGTCCGACACTACCGAGCGGCAACAAGCATTGGCTGACGAGCAGGGTGACCAGGTGGCCGGCGATTTCGACGACCTGATCCGTGCACGTGCGGCCGAGGGCTGGGCGCGTCCACCTTCTGCGCGCAAGAACATGACGGTGGTTCTGCAGATCGGCATGCTGCCCGATGGCACCATTACTTCGGTGAGCGTAGCCCGCTCCAGTGGCGATGGTCCGTTTGACAGTTCGGCAGTTGCCGCGGTCAAGAACATTGGTCGGTTAACTGAAATGCAGGGCTTGAAACCGAGCGAATTCAATCCCTATCGTTCATTCAAGATGACATTCACACCTGAGGATCTAGCCTTGTGATTAAACTTCTTCGAGGACTGCTGGTTGTTCTCTGCTGCGTAGCAGGAATGGCCGTGGCAGAAGAAAAGAACATCCTGGTCACCAGCGGCAGTGATCGCGCCACCCCTATTGCGGTCGTACCTTTCGGTCTGCAGGGCGGTAGCGTGCTGCCTGAAGACATGGCCGACATTATCGGTAATGACCTGCGCAACTCTGGTTATTACTCGCCGATTCCGCGCCAGAACATGATCAGCCAGCCTAGCCAGGCCAGCGAAGTCATTTTCCGCGACTGGAAAGCCCTGGGTGCCCAGTACGTCATGGTTGGCAGCATTGTTCCGGCTGGCGGTCGCCTGCAGGTGCAGTACGCACTGTTCAACGTCGCCACCGAGCAGCAAGTGCTGACCGGCAGCGTCTCGGGCAGCGTCGATCAATTGCGCGACATGTCGCACTACATTGCCGACCAGTCGTTCGAGAAACTCACCGGTATCAAGGGTGCGTTCTCTACCCGCATGTTGTACGTAACGGCCGAGCGTTTCTCCACCAACAATACGCGTTACACCCTGCAGCGTTCGGATTACGACGGTGCACGTGCTGTTACCCTGCTGCAATCGCGTGAGCCGATTCTGTCGCCGCGTTTTGCGCCTGATGGCAAGCGTATTGCCTATGTCTCGTTCGAGCAGAAGCGTCCGCGCATCTTCGTTCAGCACATCGATACTGGCCGTCGTGAGCAGATCACCAACTTCGAAGGCCTGAACGGTGCACCGGCGTGGTCGCCTGACGGTTCGCGCCTGGCGTTCGTGCTGTCCAAGGACGGTAACCCTGACATTTATGTAATGAACATGGGTTCGCGCCAACTGTCTCGTGTTACTGCAGGTCCTGGTATCAATACCGAACCGTTCTGGGGTAAAGATGGTTCGACCATCTACTTTACTTCCGACCGTGGTGGTAAACCGCAGATCTATAAAACCAATGTTTCGGGCGGTGGCGCCGAGCGGGTAACTTTTGTAGGAAACTACAACGCCAACCCTAAACTTTCTGCGGATGAAAAGACCTTGGTGATGATTCATCGCCAACAAGGTTTCACCAACTTCAAGGTGGCTGCACAAGATTTGCAGCGCGGTAGTGTAAAGATTCTCTCTGAAACAAGTCTTGATGAGTCTCCTACTGTTGCGCCCAACGGCACCATGCTAATCTACGCCACCCGCCAGCAGGGCCGGGGAGTCTTGATGCTCGTCTCTCTCAACGGACGCGTGAGGCTCCCGCTTCCTACCGCTCAAGGCGAAGTCAGAGAACCGTCCTGGTCCCCTTACCTGAACTGACGCGGCGCTTTACGTTGTACTTAACACATTGGGGTTCATTAGGAGTTTCACGATGGAAATGCTGAAGTTTGGTAAGTTTGCTGCGCTGGCTCTGGCCATGGCCGTAGCTGTAGGTTGCTCTTCCAAAGGCGGCGACGACGCTGGTCAAGGCGCTGTTGATCCTAACGCTGGCTACGGTGCCAACACTGGCGCAGTTGACGGCAGCCTGAGCGAAGAAGCTGCTCTGCGCGCAATCACCACCTTCTACTTCGAATACGACAGCTCGGACCTGAAGCCAGAAGCCATGCGCGCTCTGGACGTTCATGCCAAGGACCTGAAAGGCAACGGCGCTCGCGTCGTGCTGGAAGGTAACACCGACGAGCGTGGTACTCGCGAATACAACATGGCTCTGGGCGAGCGTCGTGCGAAAGCCGTTCAACGCTACCTGGTTCTGCAAGGCGTCTCTCCTGCTCAGCTGGAACTGGTTTCCTACGGCGAAGAGCGTCCAGTTGCTACCGGCAACGACGAGCAGTCCTGGGCTCAAAACCGTCGCGTCGAACTGCGTAAGTAATTCGATATGCGAACGTGCCGTCGTGCTCTAACCGTCCTGGCGCTCAGCCTGCCACTCGTGGCGTTGGCTGAGGTTCCTGTTGTTGATGACAACGCTGGCTATAGCGGCGCAAGCAGCTATCCGCCATCGGGTTATGGTACGAACGGCGCCTACGCCGGGGGAGGGGTTACCGCCCCTGCCTCGGCGCAGGGTCAGCTGTTCATGCAACTGCAGCAAATGCAGGATCAGCTGTCGCGTCAACAAGGCATCATCGAAGAGTTGCAAAACGATGTTGCGCGCATGAAACAGGAAAGCCTGGAGCGATACCAGGACCTGGATCGGCGTATTGGAACCGGCGCACCTGCCGAGGCTCCACAGAATTCTTCCGCGGGTGGCGAAGCCGCCGGCGCCGCTGCCGGGGCTGCCGCTGCGCAGCAACCAGCAGCCAGCAGCGAACCTGGTGATCCGGCCAAAGAAAAGCTCTACTACGATGCTGCTTTCGACCTGATCAAAGCCAAGGATTTCGACAAGGCCAGCCAGGCGTTCAACGCCTTCCTGCGCAAGTACCCAAATAGTCAGTACGCCGGCAATGCCCAGTACTGGTTGGGTGAAGTGAACCTGGCCAAGGGTGACCTGCAAGCTGCAGGGCAAGCCTTTGCCAAGGTCAGCCAGCTGTATCCCAAGCACAACAAGGTGCCGGACTCACTGTACAAGCTGGCCGATGTAGAACGCCGCCTGGGTCACACCGACCGGGTCAAGGGCATTTTGCAACAGGTCATCACCCAGTACCCGGGTACTTCTGCTGCACAGCTGGCCCAGCGCGACCTGCAAAAGCTCTAAACCAGCTGTTTCAAAAGAAACCCGCGCTTGCCGCGGGTTTTTTCGTTAGAATCTCTGCCCTTTTATTGAACTACGCTGCTGGAAACTACGCGATGTCGGGTTTTCAGCAGTGCCTGACGGAGGCGGACAGCCTGTTTAGCTGTTACGCCCGTGGCGACTATGCAAGACACATTACGCATTACCGAAGTCTTTTACTCTTTGCAGGGTGAAACGCGCACCGCTGGCTTGCCCACGGTTTTTGTCCGTCTTACCGGCTGCCCGCTGCGCTGCCAGTATTGCGACAGTGAATACGCCTTCAGCGGTGGCACACTACGCACCCTCGACTCCATCCTTGAGCAGGTAGCAGGCTTCAAGCCGCGCTATGTCTGTGTCACTGGTGGTGAACCGCTGGCTCAGCCCAATGCCATTCCTTTGCTCAAGCAGCTTTGCGACGCCGGTTATGACGTGTCGCTTGAAACCAGTGGTGCATTGGATATCTCCAAGGTTGATGCGCGCGTCAGTCGAGTCGTCGATCTCAAGACGCCAGGCTCCGAGGAGGCGCACCGCAACCGGTACGAGAACATCGAGCTGCTGGGCGCAAATGATCAGGTCAAGTTCGTAATCTGTTCGCGTGAAGACTACGACTGGGCGGTGTCAAAGCTCATTCAGTACGGTCTGGAAAAACGTGCAGGTGAAGTGCTGTTTTCGCCGAGCCATCATCAGGTAAGCGCTACAGACCTCGCTGATTGGATTGTGGCCGACAATTTGCCGGTTCGTTTTCAGATGCAGTTGCACAAGCTACTGTGGAATGACGAGCCCGGACGCTGACAGGAGTGAATGCAATGACTGAGAAACGTGCGGTAATCCTGCTTTCCGGTGGCCTTGATTCGGCAACCGTGGTGGCCATGGCCAAGGCCGATGGCTACAAGTGCTACACCATGAGCTTCGACTATGGCCAGCGTCACCGTGCCGAGCTGAACGCTGCTGCGCGCGTGGCCCGTGACCTCGGGGTGGTCGAGCATAAAGTGATTGGCTTGAACCTGAACGGGATTGGCGGCTCAGCCTTGACCGACAGCAGCATCGATGTGCCCGAGGCGCCTTCTGAGGGCATTCCGATAACCTATGTACCGGCACGCAATACAGTGTTCCTGTCGCTGGCGCTAGGCTGGGCAGAGGTGCTGGAGGCGCGGGATATCTTCATTGGCGTCAATGCCGTGGACTACTCGGGTTATCCGGATTGCCGCCCAGAATTCGTCGAGGCATTCGAGCGCATGGCCAACCTGGCCACCAAAGCCGGTGTAGAAGGGCAGGGCTTCCGTATTCAGGCGCCGCTGCAGAACTTGAGCAAGGCGCAAATTGTTCAGGCTGGTCTTGCCCAGGGCGTTGATTACAGCCTTACCGTTTCCTGCTATCAGGCCGACGACGAAGGCCGTGCGTGCGGTAAATGTGACAGCTGCCGCCTGCGCGCCGATGGCTTTAAAGCAGCGGGTGTAGCCGACCCAACACGATATTTTTAAATTATTTTGCGATGGGGTGTTGATTTCCTGTTAGAAATCAGTATTATACGCGCCATCCAACGGGTCGTTAGCTCAGTTGGTAGAGCAGTTGGCTTTTAACCAATTGGTCGTAGGTTCGAATCCTACACGACCCACCATACGCTGTAAGTCAAAGCCCGCGTCCTGAAAAGGTCGCGGGCTTTTTCGTTTTTATCGTTTTTTTGAATTGTCTGGAGCGCCGCATGTCTCAGCGTGGGGTTCATGACAAAACACTCGAGTTCCCGCATCATGGTTCTCCACTTGAATCTACTGAAAATCAGGAACAGGCCCGCTCTGCGGGTCACGCATGAGGCATGAAGTAGCTATGACTGAAGGTCGTATCACCGCAGGTTCCGAGGCCGCGAGCAGCCAGCCACTGGTATCGATCATTGCCCCTTGCTATAACGCCGAAAAATACCTCGAGGCGGCCTTACAGAGCATCTTCGCCCAGGACTATGGCAACTTCGAAGTGATCATTGTCGACGATGGCTCGACCGACAATAGCCTTGCCATGTTGCGCGCCTTGCAGCAAACCTACGATTTTCAGCTCTACACTCAGCCCAACCAGGGGGTCAGTGCCACATTGAACAATGGCCTGGCCCACGCCAACGGCGTTTATGTTTCGACGCCGGACCTGGATGACATCATGCTGCCTCATTCGATCAGCACCAGAGCCCGCTATCTCGATGAGCATCCCAAGGTCGGCTGCGTTGGGGCGTTGATTGCCTACATGGACAGTGATGGCGTCGAGATAAAAACCCAGCACCGCACCCAAGTGAAGAAGTTCAGTTTCGACGAGATCGTCAGGGACGCTGTGGTCATGGGGGCGCCCGGTGCGCTGTACCGGATGGAGGCGATGAAGGCTGCGGGCTTCTACGATCCGGCTATCAAGGTTCAGGATTTCCAGATGACCTTGCGTATTGCCAGCAAGGGCTACGAGATTCATGAGTTGCCGGTAGTGGTTACGCGCTATCGTCGGCATCCCAATAATCTGTCCAGGCGTTTCAAGGTATTGCTTGATGCCGACCTGCAGGCCATGGCGCCTTTTCAAGATCACCCGGGCTATGAGAAGGGCCGCTCGGTACTGATTCACAAGGCCTTGAAATACGCCGTGGTGTCAGACAAAAAGTACGCATGGGGCCTGCTGCGCTCCATTCCGTTGCGTCATTTCAATCGTACGACGTTCAAACGGCTTAAGCGTCTCGTACTGCACCGTTGATGTTCATCCGCTTACAAAAACGATAACAACTGCACGCAAGGATCAACCTGTGAAGCTTTTCGAGATGCTGAAGGATCGCCGAGAGTACAAGCGGCTGCGCGCGATGGACAGGCTTGAGCGCAAGGCCGAGAAGATTCGCCTGAGATACCCTCGATACACCATCGGTACCGGAACCTACGGAATTCCCGAGGTGATTGAGTTCGGCGATGACACTGTACTCAAGGTAGGTTCCTACACCTCAATCGCAGAAGGTGTGCAAATTCTCCTTGGCGGTGAACACCGCACCGACTGGCTGACGACTTACCCTTTCCCAGCGATGGTTGATGAAGTTCGGGACATCAAGGATTACGCCCCGAGTAAAGGTGATGTGGTCATCGGCAGTGACTGCTGGATCTGTACCAATGCCGTCATTCTCTCCGGTGTAACCATCGGTCACGGCGCCATTGTGGCAGCCGGTGCTGTCGTTACACGTGACGTGCCCCCTTTCGCCGTGGTGGGTGGTAACCCCTGCAAGCAGATCAGGTGGCGCTTCGAGGAGGACGTTCGTGCCCTGCTGCTTGAGGCTGCGTGGTGGGACTGGCCGATGGAGGAGGTCAAGGCGGTGGCGAGAATGCTGTGCAGCGCCGACCAGGAGACATTCCTCGCCTATATCAGGACGCGCAAGGCCCAGTAATCATTTATGATCGCCCGCTTGGCCAGTAGCCCCTGCGGGAAAAGGATGTTGTGTGTTTTTCAGGTCTGTTCTGATCGCCCTCATGTTGGCGGTATCTGCTTGTAGCTCTCACTCCCCTGGTACCGGGGTTTCTGCCAACAAGGTTGTAGCCGGTACCTACAAGGTCAAGCGTGGCGACACGCTGTACTCGATTGCTACGCGCCACGGATGGAGCTTCAAAGAGCTGGCGCGCTACAACGGGATCAGCCCGCCTTATGCGGTGAATGTCGGTCAGACTATTCGGTTCGGCGGATCGAAAGCTACGTCACGAAACAGAACCACTACCGCCAGCAAGCGCAAACCGGTTGCCCCGGCCACTAAGGTGACGCTGCGCGGTTGGGCCTGGCCGGTACAGGGTGCGGTGATCGGTCGCTACTCTGCGGCGGATAAACTCAGCAAGGGGATTCGTATTGCCGCTACCCAGGGCCAGCCGGTGTTCGCCAGCCTCGGCGGCAAGGTGGCGTTCGCAACCAATATCCGCGGCTACGGCAACCTGATCATCCTCCAGCATGGCCCCTCCCATGCCAGTGTCTATGGCCACAACAGCAAACTGCTGGTCAAGGAAGGGCAAACTGTCAGCAAGGGCCAGAAAATTGCCGAGGCAGGCGACCTGGATGCCGATCGCGTGCAGCTGTACTTCGAGATTCGCCAGAACGGAAAACCGCTCGACCCGCTGAGTGTTCTGCCGGCAGCCAGTTGAATTACTGGTACTTGATCACGATGCCCTTGAGCTTGCGCCCTTCGACAGAGTGTATGTCACGGTCCCACAGGGGGCCGCTGACATAGGCCGACATTGGCTGGATACGGTCGTAGACCACAACGACGGCATCACCACCGATCTTGGCGGCTTCGCTGCGTAGTTTCTGTTCTACGTCGCTGATAGGCGGCGCCGGCTCCACACTGGCATCGACCAGAATTTCGCCCAGGCGCGTATGCGCACGCAAGGGCTCGCGGCGCAGTACTTCGACATGGGCGGCATCGGTGGGGGCGGCGTGTTCAACGCCGACATATTCGGTCGTGCGGGCATCGATGCTGCTGCAGCCAGCCAGTGCCAGCAGCAGCGCACCTGACAAGCAGAGTTTACTGATTGTCTTCATGGCGTCTCCCCTTCGGTAGCCGTTGCCCAACGCAACGTGACTCAACTGACAGTAGCTGCAATTGGGTCACTGGCAAGGGGCCGAAGGAGGGGGCTCAGCCGAGTACTTCTCGCAGGCGATACCACATCATTCCCAGGGCCAGCAGCGGTGAGCGCAGGGCCTTGCCGCCGGGGAAGGTCATGTGTGGAACTGCGCTGAACACATCCACGCCGTAACTGTGACCGGCGTGAATTGCCTCGGCCAGCAGGCGAGCCGTCCAGTGCGTAACGTTCAGGCCGTGGCCGGAATAACCTTGGGCATAAAAAACGTTAGGGTGCTGCGACAGGCGCCCCACCTGCGGAAAGCGGTTGGCAGTAATGCCAATCTTGCCACCCCATTGGAACTCGACTCGGGTGTCAGCCAACTGCGGGAACACTTTGAGCATCTTCGGACGCATGTAAGCGGCGATGTCCAGCGGATCACGACCGGAGTAGTGACAAGCACCGCCGAACAGCAGGCGCCGATCTGCCGTGAGGCGGTAGTAATCCAGGCCGACTTTCTGGTCGCACAACGCCAGGTTCTGCGGGATCAGTGCTTCGGCCTGCGCAGCGGACAACTGCTCGGTGGCGATGATGTAGCTGCCAGCAGGAAGTACCTTGCCGCTCAGGCGTGGCTCCAGTTCTTCCAGGTGGGCATTGCAGGCCAATACCAGGCTGCCGGCCCGCACGCTACCCTGGGCGCAGCGCACGTGGACGGTGGCGCCGTGGTTGATCTCGATAACCGGGCTGTGCTCGAAAATCTGCACGCCTAACGACGCTGCTACTTGCGCTTCGCCCAGTACCAGGTTGAGTGGGTGCAGGTGGCCTGAACCACGATCGATCAAACCGCCCGCATACAGCTTGGAATTGACCACTTCACCCATTCGCTCGGGCCCTATCAACTGGGTCTCGTGGCGGTAGTCCAAGGTTGCCAGGTGCTCCTGCTCGGCGCGAAACGCGGCGAACTGGGCCGGGGTATTGGCCAGTTCGCAAAAGCCCCAGCGCAGGTCGCAGTCGATGCCATGTTCCTTGATGCGATTGGCGACAACCTCAACCGATTCAATCCCGGCACGCTGCAGATACTTCACGCCGTCCTGGCCAACGTAGCGGGCAAACCCTTCGACGTCGTGACCGATGCCGCGAATCAGTTGACCGCCGTTGCGGCCGCTGGCGCCCCAGCCGATCCGGCGCGCTTCCAGCAAGATCACCGACAGGCCGCGCTGTGCCAGTTCGATAGCGGTATTGACACCGGTAAAGCCCCCACCGATCACACAGACATCGGCGCTTAGGTCTGAGCTCAGTTGTGGGTGTTCAGGCATCGGACCCACCGATGCCCGGTAATACGAGCTGGCATGTTGCGCAGCAGGATTGATCATGGCGTGCTGGTTCATTTGTTCGACTTCACTTTGCTCCACGAGCGGGTCATCAGGCGCATGATTTGTGGGGTCGGGGTGTTGGAGACGTAGAGTTTGTCCAGCACCTCTTGCGGCGGATACACCTCTGGATTGTTCACCAGCTCGGCATCCATGTACTGCTTGGCGGCCGGGTTGGCGTTGGCGTAACCGACTGTGGCGCTGACCTGGGCGATCACTTTCGGCTCAAGCAGATAGTTGACGAAGGCATAGGCCTCTTTGGGGTTGCTGGCGTCGGAAGGAATGGCCAGCAGGTCAAACCACAGATTGGCGCCTTCCTTGGGAATGGCGTAGGCAATGTTCACGCCGTTGTTGGCTTCCTTGGCGCGGTTGGCTGCCTGGAACACGTCACCGGAGTAACCGAAGGCCATGCAGATATCACCGTTGGCCAGGTCCGACACGTACTTGGATGAGTGGAAGTAGGTGATGTACGGACGCAAGGTCAGCAGCTTCGCTTCGGCCTTCTTGTAATCTTCAGGATTATTGCTGCGTGGGTCCATGCCCATGTAGTTGAGCATGGCCGGGAACAGTTCATCGGCCGAGTCCATGAACGACACGCCGCACTTGCTGAGTTTTTTCAAATTCTCTGGTTCGAACATCACGGCCCAGGAGTCGATGTGATCGACGCCGAGCACTTGCTTGACCTTGTCGACGTTGTAGCCGATGCCATTGGTGCCCCACAGGTAAGGAACTGAATGCTGGTTGCCGGCATCGTTGCTCTGCAGTGCCTTGAGCAGCACAGGGTCGAGGTTCTTCCAGTTGGGCAGTTGCTCGCGGTCGAGCTTCAGGAACGCGCCAGCTTGGACCTGGCGCGCCAGAAAGTGGTTGGAAGGCACGACCACGTCGTAGCCAGTGCGGCCGGCCAACAACTTTCCTTCCAAGGTTTCGTTTGAGTCGAATACGTCATAGATGACCTTGATGCCAGTGCTGCCCTGAAAGTCTGCCAGGGTGGTGGTACCGATATAGTCGGTCCAGTTGTAGACGCTGACGCTTGGCTGGGCTTGGACTGTAGCGCTGACCAGCAGCGCCAGGGTTGCACTTGCAACTGTTTTCAATGAACGCATATCGACCTCTTCGAATTGTTTTTATCGATGCTTGTTACGCAGCAGGGTTTAAACGCTGAGCAGCAAGAACTCTCGCTCCCACGAGCTGATCACACGCTTGAAGTTTTCGTGTTCGGCACGTTTGACTGCCACGTAGCCGCGCACGAACTTGCTGCCCAGGTGTTGCTCAATGCTCGGGCAGTCTTCCATGTTGGCCAAGGCGTCTTCGATGGTAATCGGCAAGCGCAGATTGCGCCGCTCATAGGCGCGACCCTGCACCGGGGCGCTTGGATTGATTTTCTCGACCATGCCCAGGTAGCCGCACAGCAGGCTCGCGGCGATGGCCAGGTACGGGTTGGCGTCGGCACCCGGCAGGCGGTTCTCCACGCGCATTGCATCCGGGCTGGAGGTGGGTACACGCAGGCCTACGGTGCGGTTTTCCTCACCCCACTCGACGTTCACTGGCGCCGAGGTATCGGGCAGGAAGCGGCGGAACGAGTTGACGTTGGGGGCAAACATCGGCAACACCTTGGGGATGTACTTCTGCAGGCCGCCAATGTGTTGCAGGAACAGCTCGCTCATCTGGCCGTCTTCATTGACGAAGATCGGCTTGCCGGTGGCGATGTCTACCACGCTCTGGTGCAGGTGCATGGCGCTGCCTGGCTCGTCGCCAACCGGTTTGGCCATGAACGTAGCGGTCACGTTGTGCTTGAGTGCAGCCTCACGCATGGTGCGTTTGAACACGGTGATCTGGTCAGCCAGATCCAGGGCGTCGCCATGGCGGAAGTTGATTTCCATCTGTGCCGGGCCGTCTTCGTGAATCAGCGTATCGAGGTCCAGGCCCTGGGCTTCGCACCAGTCGTAGACATCTTCGAACAACGGATCGAATTCGTTGGCAGCATCGATTGAGAACGACTGCCGACCGCTTTCGGCGCGGCCCGAGCGACCCAGTGGAGCCTGCAACGGCAAGTCTGGGTCTTCGCAACGCTGGGTCAGGTAGAATTCCATCTCCGGCGCGACGATTGGTTGCCAGCCCTTGTCGGCATACAGCTTGAGTACTTTCTTCAGGACGTTGCGCGGCGACAGCTCAATCGGGTTGCCCTGCTTATCGAAGGTATCGTGGATCACGATGGCAGTCGGCTCGATGGCCCATGGCACCACGTATACGGCGGCCGAGTCTGGGCGGCAAACCATGTCGATATCGGCAGGGTCAAGCAGGTCGTAGTAGATGTCGTCGTCGACAAAATCCCCGGTTACCGTTTGCAACAGCACACTTTCCGGCAGGCGCATGCCTCGCTCATGCAGGAACTTGTTGGTGGGTGCAATTTTGCCGCGGGCGATACCGGTCAGGTCACTGACCACGCACTCGACTTCGGTAATCTTGTGTTCTTTCAGCCAAGCAGACAGCTGATCGAAAGGGGCATTCATAAAGACCTCGTTATTGGTTTTATTCCGCGCCAGGACCTGCGATCAAGGCTGGCATGCCGTCTGGACGACTTCCCCTGCAGCGCGTTGAGGGCTATCTTGGTCGAGGTGTGCAGATCCATCTATCCACTTTTTCCAGAATTAAATGCACCAAAAGAGTGCATGACGAGCCGTTTATGACAGCGCCAAATCCGTTTCAGGTTCAGGCTTTCAGTACCGCTACAGTGATCGAGCAAGAGCGCGCCTCGCCCAATTGGAGCGTGCAGTACCAGCAGATGTCGCCGGGGCATTTTGAGGGGCGTATACGCTGCCTGGAGCTTGAAGGCGTAGAGATCTACGAAGAGTCCATGAACACGCGGGTAGAGCAGAGTTTTCACGCTCCCAGCGGGGCCTTGACCTTCTGTTTTGACCGCACGGACAACAGCCTTTACTTGCTCAACGGTGAAAGCCGCAACATCTGGATTACGCCAGAGAACTACCAGGAAGTGGCGGTGGTGTTCGGCCCCGAGTTTGTCCAGCGCCACGGTGTGGATATCGCCAGGCTCGAAGGGCTGTTCATGGCGCCGCTCAACTCGAGGCAGACCGCATTGTTCGGCGGTTGGTTAAGCAGCACCTTGACCCGCCTGGGGCAGGAAATTGATCCGCCCAGCCGCGAAGCCCTGACCGAGCAGTTGCTCCAGGATTGCCTGTACATACTCGACAGCGCCAGTGTTTGCCTGGACCGCAGCGCATTGGGGCGGCGCACCGAAGAACGCACGATCATGCGCCGTATCAGCCAATGGGCTGCCGACTGCCCGGAAGAGACGCTCAACCTGCTGGAGTTGGCGCAGGTTGCCGAGGTGCCATTGCGTCAGTTGCAGCAGGCCTTCAAGACCTACACCGGGATGACGCCGGCAAACTGGTTGCGTTTGCGTCGCCTGAACAGCGCGCGCCGTGAGTTGTTGAGCGCTCGACCCGGTGCCAGCACCGTCGCGGAAGTCGCCATGCATTGGTCATTCTGGCACTTGGGGCGCTTCTCTAATAGCTATCAGCAATTGTTCAAAGAGCTGCCTAGTGAAACGCTGAAACGAACGCAGCAGCGCAACTGAGCCGACAACTGCATGGCATCTGACCCTGTCGGCCATAGGCCCTGCAGTGGTATGTTCTGTCCGATAAATGAAGTCGATAGATTGGAAAGACCATGCCAAGAGCCTCACACCAAGACCTGCGTCGCGCGTTTCGTAAACTCCTTGCTTCTCCCGCCTGTTACCACACGGCTTCCGTGTTTGACCCGATGTCGGCGCGTATCGCCGCTGATCTGGGGTTCGAGGTGGGCATTCTCGGTGGTTCGGTCGCATCCCTGCAGGTGCTTGCTGCACCTGATTTTGCCCTGATCACCCTTAGCGAATTTGCCGAACAGGCGACGCGCATTGGCCGTGTGGCCCAATTGCCGGTGATTGCCGACGCCGACCATGGCTATGGCAACGCCTTGAACGTAATGCGCACGGTCACTGAACTTGAGCGTGCCGGAATCGCGGCGCTGACCATCGAGGACACGCTGCTGCCCGCTCAATTCGGGCGCAAGTCCACCGACCTGATCAGCATTGCCGAAGGTGTCGGCAAGATCCGTGCGGCGCTGGAGGCGCGTGTCGATCCCGAGCTTGCGATCATTGCGCGCACCAACGCTGCGTTGATTCCGGTTGAGGAAGTCATTGCCCGCACCGTGGCGTATCAGAATGCCGGTGCCGATGGCCTGTGCATGGTCGGCATTCGTGATTTTGACCACCTTGAACAGATCGCCAAGCACCTGAGCGTGCCGTTGATGCTGGTGACCTACGGCAATCCGCAATTGCACGATGATGCGCGCCTGGCGCAGTTGGGAGTGCGCATTGCCGTGGACGGTCATGGCGCTTATTTTGCGGCGATCAAGGCGACCTATGATTGCCTGCGCGAACAGCGCCGCATCACCAGCAGTGCCTCGGACCTGAGTGCCACCGAACTTACCCATACTTACACGGTGCCTGGCGACTATATCGTCTGGGCTCGTGAGTTCATGGACGTCAACGAATAGGCCCATGGCCTTGCTGCAACAACTCTCAAAAATGGACAAGCGGAACAATTCATGAAGAAGACAGTAGGTGTACTTTCCGGGCTCGTAGTCGCCGTGGCAGCAGTTTGCACGGCGGGTGCCTGGTACACCGGTAAGCAACTCCCGGCGGTGCTCGAGCAGGCTATGGTGCAGGCCAATATCCAGCTCAAACAGTCCGCTGGCAATATGACCGTGGAGCTGGCATCGCTGGATTCGCACCTGTTCTCGAGCACCGCGCACTACCGGGTGAAGGTCAAGGACATGGTGGTTGGCGATCAGCTCAAGAGCTTTGAGTTCGGCATCGTCGATCGCATCGAGCACGGCCCCTTGCCCTGGACCCGGGTCAAGGCGTTGAAGCTCATGCCAGTGATGGCGGCGAGTAACTATGCACTGGAAAAAGATGCTGTCACCGCTGAGTGGTTTGCCGCCAGTGGCGATGTGGCGCCGGTATACGGGCAGAACAGCCTGGGTTACGACGGTTCTACCGATGGCACCCTGGTCATGCCGCCCATGGAGTTGAAAGAGGCAGGTGTCACGCGCATCAAGTTCTCCGGATTGCAGGTGCAGGCAACGGGTACCAAGGATGCCGAACAGGCCAGGTTCACCGGCGATTCGGCTAGTTTGGTCCTGAACCTGGAGGACGCAGACGACGTGCCCATGAAGGTGGAACTCAAGGACTTGCGTCTGTTTGGCAACCTGACCAAGACACCCCATGGTTTCTATGTTGGCACTATGAACATGGGCATGGGAGAGGTCAGCGCGTTGCTGGGTGAGCAGCAGAAAGTGCTGTTGATGAAGCGTCTTGAGCAAAACAACGAATACCAGGCTGACGGCGACAAGCTGTCCGGCACCATGGCCTACAAGGTTGGCGATATCAACTTTGATGGCAAGCCGGTAGGTTCCGGGGCAATGCACTGGAGCATCAAAAATCTTGATGTGCCAGCCATGCAGGCACTGGCTGCCTGGTACCAGACCCGATTGCCCGAGTTCCAAGCAGCTGCTGCACAGGGTGATGCGCTGCCATCACTGCCAATGACCGAAGCAGAAAAAGCCCAGGTCAGCGCCCACGTTCAGCAAATGCTGGCCGCCAAGCCGCAAATTGCCCTGGACGATTTTTCGTTCAAGACGGCCAACGGTGAAAGCCATTTCAGCTTGAGTGTTCAGTTGGGCAAGCCGGCTTCGCTGGAATTGCCGACGGCTGAGCTGTATCAGCAAATGATTACCCAGGTGCAGAGCAAACTGCAGGTGTCCAAACCCATGATCGGTGACCTGGCCACATTGCAGGCACGCCTGGAAGGCCAAAGCGATGCGCAGATGCTCTCCCAGCAGGCAGCGCAGGCTGGCGAAATGGTTGGCATGATGGCGCTGCAGAGCCGCATGGCTACGGTGCAGGGTAACGATATCCTTGCCAATCTGCACTACGCCGAAGGCATGGTTGACTTCAACGGCCAGAAAATGACCGTCGAGCAGTTCGCCAGCCTGATCATGGCCCACCTCGGCGCGATGCAGCCGACGGAAGGCTAAAGGCAAGCCTTGGGGCGGCCTGGTCGTCGCCCCTAGGCCTGTTTCACTAAAAAAACCTTTTGAATTCATCCGATTAACTGTAGCCTTCGGCATCCCATAAAAACCCGAGGCCGCAGAAGGTCTTTGGTTCCGCCTGCCATGTCATTGTGTACGTTGCTTGCGGAGCCTGTAGCCGATTTGCCAGGGCTCGGTGATACACTCGGCTTACGCGCACAAGCGCCTGCAGGTCCAGCGATCATGACCCAGATTTCCGAACGCCTTTTGGTGCAAGCCCACCTCGATGCCAAGCAGCCCAAGCCGCTGACGCCCGAGCAAGAGGCCGACTACCGCGCCGCCATCGCCGCCGAACTCAAGGCGCAGAATGCGGTGCTGGTTGCCCATTACTACTGTGATCCTGTGATTCAGGCACTGGCCGAGGAAACCGGCGGCTGCGTGTCTGACTCTCTGGAAATGGCTCGCTTCGGCAACAAGCACGAAGCCAGTACCGTGATTGTCGCCGGCGTGCGCTTCATGGGCGAGACGGCAAAAATCCTCAATCCCGAAAAGCGTGTGCTGATGCCCACCCTGGAAGCGACGTGCTCGCTAGACCTGGGCTGCCCGGTAGAGGAATTCTCGGCTTTTTGCGACAAGCACCCGGAGCGAACCGTGGTGGTCTATGCCAACACTTCGGCGGCGGTCAAGGCCCGGGCCGATTGGGTGGTGACCTCAAGCTGTGCGCTGGAAATCGTCGAGAGCCTGATGGACAACGGCGAAACCATTATCTGGGGCCCGGACCAACACCTGGGGCGCTACATCCAGAAGCAGACCGGCGCCGATATGCTGCTTTGGGACGGTGCCTGTATCGTTCACGAAGAGTTCAAGTCACGCCAGCTGGAAGACATGAAGGCGCTGTATCCGGATGCCGCGATCCTGGTGCACCCTGAATCGCCGGAGTCGGTGATCGATCTGGCGGATGCGGTTGGCTCTACCAGCCAGTTGATCGCCGCAGCGCAAACCATGCCGAACAAAACCTTCATTGTCGCCACCGACCGCGGCATCTTCTACAAGATGCAGCAGCTGTGCCCGGACAAGGTGTTCATTGAAGCGCCTACGGCCGGCAACGGTGCTGCTTGCCGCAGTTGTGCCCATTGCCCGTGGATGGCCATGAATACGCTGGAACGCACGCTGCAGTGCCTGCGCGAAGGCAGCAACGAGATCTTCGTGGAGCCTGCACTGATTCCCCAGGCGATCAAGCCGCTCAAGCGCATGCTCGATTTCACCCAGGCTGCGCGGATGAAACTGTCCGGCAACGCCTGAGGGCTTCTTCGCTCACTGTCTGTTGTCGAAACCGGTGTAGCCGTCGATGGGACTGCCCTGCAGTCCCTCGCGGATAGATCCGCTCGCTCACAGACGGTTGTTCTCAGCGCATCATGTCCTTGACCATTCGCTGCTGCTCCAGCAGCTCGCGTTGACGCGCATCGATTTTCGAGGCCAACACAAAGTTGCTGCCGGCACGTTGCTTGGCATAGTCGAGTTGCTGCAGCGCCTGGTCGAAATCGCCCACCAGGGCGAAATATTCGGCGCGCGCCTGATGCAGGCCGATGGTGTTGCCGGAAAGCCCGCGCACTTCGGCAACGTCGTACCAGACATCCGGGTCATCCGGGCGACTCTTGAGCAGGGCGTCCAGGGCCTTTTCTGCTTCAGGCGCGCGGTTCTGTTTGAGCAGCAGGTCAATTCGCGCCTGCTGCAGCGGGTAGTTCCCTGGATACAGTGCGCGCATGCGCTCGATCCGTTGCTGGGCATCGGCCAGGCGATTGTTGGTAACGTCGAGGTCGATTTGGGCCAGGTTGTAGGTGACGTCGTTGGGCGCTTTGGCCAGCAGGGGCTTGAGGGCATCTCGCGCTTCGTTGAGACGGCCACCTTTGATCAACGCCAGCGCCAGGCCGTAGCGGGCCGAGTCCAGGTTCGGGTTTTCATCCAGCTGCGCCCGGAAGCGTTTGGCTGCAAGCCCCGGGGTGCCCTCGTAGATCAGCGCAACGCGAGCCCGAATCAACTGGTAGCGCTGGCTGTCCTCAGTACCACCCTTGGGCGCTTGTTCGGCGCGGTTGCGGGTGTCGGCGATACGCGACTCGGTTACCGGGTGTGTGAGGAGGAATTCCGGTGGCTTGGCGTCATAGCGGTACTGGCGCATCAGGCGTTCGAACATGCTCGGCATGTTGCGTGGGTCGTATCCGGCTTTCTCCAGGTTGAGAATGCCGATGCGGTCGGCCTCTTGTTCGTTCTGGCGCGAGAAGCGCCGTTGTTCCTGGATAGCGGCTGCCTGGGTGCCGGCAATCGCGGCGATACCGGCATCACCGGCACCGGCTGCGGCAGCCACGATGCCTGCCAGCAACGCCGCCATCATCGGCAGTTGCATCCGCTGCTGGGCTTCGACGCCTCGAGCAAAGTGGCGCTGCGACAAGTGCGCCAGTTCGTGGGCCAGTACCGAGGCATATTCGCCTTCGGTCTGCGCATTGAGGAACAAGCCGCCGTTGACCCCAACAATCCCACCCGGGGCGGCAAAGGCGTTGAGCTCGCGGCTGTCGATCAGGACAAATTCCAGGCGGCGGTCCTGCAACTGACTGGTTTCAGCCAGGCGATAGACGCTGGTTTCGACATAGTCCTTGAGTTGCGGGTCATTGAGCTGGTTGATGTTGCCCCGTAGCAGACTGAGCCAGGCACGACCTAACTGGTGTTCCTGTTGCGGAGAGACAATGGCAGAACTGGCGTCGCCAAGTGACGGCAGGTCGTCGGCATGACTGGGGAGCGCCATCAAACAGGCCAGCGTCAGCAGGGTAGGGCGCAGTAAATTCATGCACAAAGCTCTGGTCGACAAAGAACCTTACTGTAGCTGGCTCACACGTTGGCGACCAGTGGCGGTATTCTACGAAGCTTGTTCGAATGTGCCTGCCTGGAGTCCCTGATGAGCGATACCCTGACGTTTGACGCTGAACTCGACGCCTGTGGCCTGAACTGCCCGCTGCCGTTGCTCAAGGCGAAGATGGAGCTCAATCGCCTGGCCAGCGGTGCGGTGCTCAAGGTGCTGGCCACCGATGCCGGGTCGCAGCGCGATTTTCGCACTTTTGCCAAATTGGCCGGTCATACGCTGCTGCTCGAAACAGCAGAAGAAGGTGTGTACACCTATTGGCTGCGCAAAGCCTGAGTTTTTTACCTAAGGATCGTTAATGTTCAAGGTGCTTCGCGACTGGATGCAGCGCTACTTCTCCGATGAAGAGGCCGTGGTGCTGGTGGTCTTGTTGGTTCTGGCTTTTACCGCTGTCCTGACGCTGGGCGGCATGCTGGCGCCAGTGCTCGCCGGCATGGTCCTGGCGTTCCTCATGCAAGGTCTGGTCAATGCCCTGGAGCGTCTGCATGTGCCGACACGTTATGCCGTAGGCATGGTCTTTACCCTGTTCATGGGCGCCTTGGCGGTGTTTCTGCTGGTGTTGGTGCCGTTGCTCTGGCATCAGTTGATCACCCTGTTCAACGAGCTGCCGGGCATGCTTGGCAAGTGGCAGTCGTTGCTCCTACTGCTGCCTGAGCGTTATCCGCACCTGGTGTCTGACGAACAAGTGCTGCAGGCCATCGAGGTGATGCGTGGCGAAATTGGCAAGTTTGGCCAGTGGGCACTGACCTTCTCGCTGTCCAGCTTGCCGCTGCTGGTCAACATCATGATTTACCTGGTGCTGGTGCCGATCCTGGTGTTCTTCTTCCTCAAGGATCGCGAACTGATTGCCCGTTGGGTCAGTGGCTACCTGCCGCGTGAGCGGACGTTGCTGAATCGGGTGTCCGAGGAAATGAACCGGCAGATCGCCAACTACATTCGCGGCAAGGGTATCGAGATCCTGATCTGCGGCGTGGCGACCTACATCGCCTTCATCGCCCTGGGACTCAACTACGCGGCGCTGCTGGCGTTGTTGGTGGGGTTCTCGGTCGTGGTGCCTTATGTTGGCGCCGTCGTGGTGACTGTGCCGGTTACCCTGATTGCGCTGTTCCAGTGGGGCTGGGGCGATCAGTTCATCTACCTGATGGCGGTGTACGCGATCATCCAGGCATTGGATGGCAACGTGCTGGTGCCACTGCTGTTCTCCGAAGCGGTCAGCCTGCACCCGGTGGCGATCATTTGCGCGGTGTTGTTGTTTGGCGGGTTGTGGGGCTTCTGGGGGATATTCTTTGCAATCCCGCTGGCAACCTTGTTCAAGGCTGTGCTGGATGCCTGGCCAAAGCATGAGCCGGCGGTCGCGCCGTTGTTGTGAAAGCATCGCGGGGCCAGTCGAGTCAGCGCTGCGTGACTCGACTGGCCCCGCGATTGGCGACTCAGGCCTGGTTCAGTGCCTGCGCTTGAGCCAACACTGCATCCACATGCCCAGGCACCTTCACCCCGCGCCACGCCTTGCGCAGCACGCCATTCTTGTCGATCAGGAAAGTGCTGCGATCAACGCCCATGTATTCCTTGCCGTAAAGCTTCTTCAGCTTGATCACATCGAACAGTTGGCACAGGGCCTCGTCCTTGTCGCTGATCAGCTCGAACGGGAAGGCCTGCTTGGCCTTGAAGTTCTCATGAGACTTGATGCCGTCGCGGGAAACACCGAACACCACGGTGTTGGCTGCTTCGAAGGCTGCATGCTGATCACGGAAGCCTTGGCCCTCCGTTGTGCATCCCGGCGTGCTGTCCTTGGGGTAGAAGTACAGCACCACTTGCTTGCCTTTGAGATCAGCCAGGCTGACGGTCTGGCCGCTGGTGGCCAGCGCCTGGAAATCGGCGACGGGTTGGTCGAGTTCAACGGCCATGGAAAGCTTCCTTACAGTGGGTTCTGTGGGCGCCAAGGTTCGATCAGCGCATCCAGGTTCAGGGCGTCGGAGAAATCCAGGAACTGGTCACGCAGCCAACTGATTTGAGTACCGGCCGGCAGGGTCACGGTAAAGGTGGCATTGAGCATGGTGCCGCCGGTCTGTGGCGCCTGGTAGGTATCGCACGTGAGGTTTTCCAGTTCGACGTGGTGGTCGATAAAGAACTGGCACAGCTCGTTGATGATGTCCGGACGATAGGCTGCACTGACATAGGCCACATAGGGCAGCGCCAGCGGGCGCACTTCAAGCTCGGCACTGCGCACCACATTTACCGTGAAGGTGTGTTTCTTGGCCAGGCCAGGCAGGGCTGCTTCGAAGCGAGCCAGGGCATCCCAACTGCCGGAGACCTGCAAGACCAGGGCGCTGCATTCGCCGTGACGGGTCAGGCGCGAGGTGACGACCGAGCAGCGATTGTCGTTACTGGCCCGGCACAGGATGTTGGTCAGTTCCATGGGATTGGCACCCAGGGCACTGATGACAAGGAATTGTTCGCGAACGGTGGGGGTGGACATGCAGCATTCCTAAAGCGATGAGCGGTCGGTACCTGACGACTCAGAACGGCGGGAAGGCGTGGTCCCGGGGCTCAGGATCGAGGCTTTGGGCACTGCCTGCGCAGGTTGTCGGCAGCCCGGCGGGCCACTGTGTACCGATCAAAGAGAGAAGGGTAGCGAAAATGGTCGCCGAGGGGAATGCTCCAGCCTCCAGCTTTGCTTGTGCAAGGCCGATGGCGCCAGTACCATTACCGCTCTCTTTTTCCGGCAGGAGCAGTTTCATGATTGCGGGCAGTATGGTGGCATTGGTCACACCCATGGATGCACAAGGGCGTCTTGATTGGGACAGCCTCGGCAAACTCGTGGACTTCCATCTGGAGAAGGGCACTCATGCCATTGTCGCCGTCGGTACCACCGGCGAGTCCGCAACCCTGGATGTCGAAGAACATATCCAGGTCATCGAGTTCGTGGTCAAGCGTGTCGCTGGACGCATTCCGGTCATTGCCGGTACCGGTGCCAACTCTACCAGCGAAGCCGTGCACCTGACCCGCAACGCCAAGAAGGCTGGCGCCGATGCCTGTTTGCTGGTCGTGCCGTACTACAACAAGCCGACCCAGGAAGGCCTGTACCTGCACTTCAAGCATATTGCCGAAGCTGTCGACATCCCGCAGATCCTCTACAACGTTCCCGGCCGCACCTCCTGCGACATGCAGGCCGAGACTGTGATCCGTCTGTCCAGCGTGCCAAACATCATCGGTATCAAGGAAGCCACCGGCGACCTGAAACGTGCCAAAGCCATCATCGACGGCGTGAGCAAGGATTTTATCGTGTTGTCCGGCGATGATCCGACCGCTGTCGAACTGATCCTGCTTGGTGGCAAAGGCAACATCTCTGTTACTGCCAACGTCGCCCCGCGCGAAATGGCCGATTTGTGCGAGGCCGCCCTTGAGGGCAATGCCGAGAAGGCTCGCGCAATCAACGAAAAACTTATGCCACTGCATAAAGACCTGTTCTGCGAGGCCAACCCGATTCCGGTGAAGTGGGCACTTGTTGAAATGGGCCTGATGCAGAAGGGCATCCGCCTGCCGCTGACCTGGCTGAGCGAATCCTGTCACGAAACGGTACGCAAGGCGATGCGCCAGTGCGGCCTGCAGTTTTAATTGAGGACGTACACCGCATGAAGCGATTGGCTGGTCTTTCCGCCCTTGCCTTGATCATTTCCAGCACCAGTGGTTGTGGCTGGCTCTGGGGCGAAGAGGGTTACTTCCGTGACCGTGGCAGCGATTATCTGGAGGCCACTCAGAAGGCGCCGATGCAACTGCCACCAGACGTCAGCAACGCCAAGCGTCTTGATCCGCTGCTGCCGATCCCGCGTAACGTTGCCGATGACAACGTCAAGGGCGAGTTTGAGGTTCCGCGTCCGCAACCCCTGAGCGCCGGTGCCGACATCAGCGATTTCAGCCTGCAGAAGAGCGGTACTTCCCGTTGGGTCCTGGCCCAGCGTGCGCCTGCTGAAGTCTGGCCGGTAGCCCGGCAGTTCTTTGAAGACAACGGCTTCCGTATCGACGAAGAGCGTCCTCAGACCGGTGAATTCAACACCACCTGGCAACGTTTCGACGAGCTTTCCGGTTCCATGGCCGGTCGTCTGGCGAGCGCTTCGAGCAGCCGCGACAACGAAGTGCGCACCCGTGTGCGTATCGAGCCGGGCGTGCAGCGCAACACCAGTGAAGTCTACATCGTGACCGTCGAGCGTCCGGCAGGCAGCACAGCCCAGCCTGATTTCCCGAGCAACTCGCAGAACACCGGTGTCGACGCCATGCTGGTCGATGAAATGCTCGCCAGCATGACCCGTAGCGCCGAGAAGGGCGGTTCGGTGTCGTTGCTTGCCGCACGTGATTTCGATACGCCAAGCCGCGTCAGCCTCAGCGAAGATGGCAGTGGCAACCCGGTACTGAACCTGGGCGCCGACCTCGATCGCGCATGGTCCAGTGTTGGCCGCGCCTTGGAACAAGGCGAATGGCGTGTTGAAGACATCAACCGCAGCCTGGGCTTGTACTACATCAACCTGGCCGAAAAAGCCGACGCCAAAGACCAGGAGCCTGGCTTCTTCAGCAAGCTGTTCGGTAGCGCGCCGAGCAAGGAAGAGCGCGAAGCTCGTGCCGAACGTTATCAGGTCCGCCTGAGCAAGGTTGGCGATAGCGTCCAGGTCACCGTCGAGAAGAACATCAACACCGTGGCCCCGGCAGATGTCGCCCGCCGCGTGCTGAGTGTGATTCAGGATAACCTGGGTTAAGTGCGCTTCGCGGTTCTAGGAAGTGGAAGCCAGGGAAATGGCACGCTGATCGCCAGTGACAAAACGCTTGTCCTGGTCGATTGCGGCTTTTCCCTGCGTGAAACCGAGCGGCGCCTGGCGCTGCTCGGCGTTTCTGCCCATCAATTGAGTGCGGTGCTGGTTACCCACGAACATGCCGACCATGTGCATGGCGTCGGTTTGCTGTCGCGGCGCTACAATGTACCGGTCTACCTCAGTCGCGGCACGTTGCGCGGTATGCGCAAGCCGGTCGAGGCCGCTGGGTTCCTGGCAGCAAACGAAACATTGCAGATAGGTGGCTTGAGTATCCGTGCGGTGGGCGTGACCCATGATGCACTGGAGCCCCTCCAGTATGTTTTTGACGACGGTGGACGGCGTTTCGGCGTACTCACCGACCTGGGTTCCTACGACACAACCTTGTTGCAGAGTTACCAGGGCCTGGATGCATTGTTGATCGAGGCCAATCACTGCCGAGACATGCTTGGACGCGGGCCTTACCCGATGTTTCTCAAACAACGAGTGGGCGGCGACTACGGACATTTGAACAACCACCAGGCCGCGCGCCTGGTGTCGGAGCTGGACTGGCAGAACCTGCAGCATCTGGTGCTGGCCCATCTCAGTAGCAAGAACAACCAGCCACAGCTGGCCCGGCAATGTTTCGTCGACACCCTTGGGTGCGACCCGGACTGGCTGCAAGTGGCCAACCAGGATTGCGGGCTCGACTGGCGCGAAATCGCCTAGCCCATCTTATTAGTTAGCAAGCGGAGCCCATCATGGAAAAACGTGAAGAACTCTACCGCGGCAAAGCCAAGTCGGTTTACAAGACCGATGACGCTGACCGCTTGATCCTGCTGTTTCGCAACGACACCTCGGCGTTCGATGGCAAGCGTATCGAACAGCTTGATCGCAAGGGCACGGTGAACAACAAGTTCAACGCCTTCATCATGCAAAAGCTGGAAGAAGCCGGTATTCCTACCCAGTTCGACAAGCTGCTGGGCGACAACGAGTGCCTGGTCAAGAAGCTCGACATGATCCCGGTTGAATGCGTCGTGCGTAACTACGCAGCCGGCAGCCTGGTCAAGCGCCTGGGTGTCGAGGAAGGCATCAAGCTGGAGCCTTCGACCTTCGAACTGTTCCTCAAGAACGACGAGAAGGGTGATCCGTTCATCAACGAATCCCACGTTGTTGCCTTCGGTTGGGGCACCGCCGAGCAACTGGTGAAAATGAAAGCCTTGTCGCTCAAGGTCAACGAAGTGCTGAACAAGCTCTTTGACGACGCCGGGCTGCTGCTGGTCGACTTCAAGCTGGAGTTCGGCGTATTCCACGGCGAAATCGTCCTGGGCGACGAGTTCAGCCCTGACGGCTGCCGCCTGTGGGACAAAGAAACCCGCAAGAAGATGGACAAGGACCGCTTCCGCCAGGGTCTGGGCGACGTGATCGAAGCCTACGAAGAAGTTGCCAAGCGCCTGGGCGTGCCGCTGTAAGCGGCAAGTTCACGCAAGCGCCTGATACCACGCGGATTTTTTTCGTAAACGGGCTTTGCCTTTGAGCGAACTGCTGGTATCATGCGCGCCACTGGAGAGATGCCGGAGTGGCCGAACGGGACGGATTCGAAATCCGTTGTACTGGCGACAGTACCTAGGGTTCAAATCCCTATCTCTCCGCCATACATCGAAAAGCCCCTGAAACCCAAGGTTTCAGGGGCTTTTTGTTTTCCGCATTTCAAGTAACTTTCCCAGAATTGCCGCCTATACAGCGCTGGGCATATTTTTGCTCCCCAGTCTTCAGTGACGCGGTATCAACCGTCTTGTCCCATTGCTTTACTCGCCTTGCAAGACAGCGGTCGATCCACACGCTATCGATTTTCCTCGCCAATTAAGCCAGGCCTTGTCCCAGCCGGTTTCATGCGTGGTACCGGGTATCACGATCGTTTGCAGGCATGCAGCTGGCCCCAGTTGACGCCGGTAAAACGTTTCGATCATCGTCGGCACTACCCGATCCTCTGCACCTACCAAGTGCCGCTGAGGGATCTGGGCCAGGCGCTGGCGATACTCCAAAGGGTCGAGTGAGCCGCGCAATGGCGCAAGCTGGTGTATCCGAACCCATTCTGCTGGGCTCAAGTTGCCGGCCAGTGTCTGAACCTGAGTGACGTCATCACGCCGAGAAGCCAATAGCAGTGCCAATGCGGCGCCACCGGAATAGCCAACAAGTTCGAATTCCCGATTGTGAAAGCGCACTTTCAGTAAATCCAATGCCTGATCGAGGCTTGCGACGACTTGTTCAGAGAATCGCCGGTTGGTCCACATTTCGGTCGTACAACGAGGCACGCTGACGAACTGGCAGGGGCGAGCGAGATAAATCGAGGGTGTTGGATCATTCAGCGCCAACCGCGTCACCAGCAGTTGACGGGGGCTGGGGTCGAGGCTGGGCTGCGTTGGTGTTGCCCAGGCGTGGCCATCACCTTCCAGATAGATGCGCAGTCGGGTAGGGGCATCGTGCTTGAGCGTCGCCACCATCGCCAGGGGAAAAGGATGGGTTGCCAATATTTCCGGATGCTGGCCATGGGCGGATGCCAGCGCTTGAAGTGCTTGCTGAGGTGACTGGCAACCGCTTAGCACGGCACTGAACAACAGTGCCGTGCCTTGCAGGCAAATCCCAACCCAGCGCCGCGGGCTGAGCTTTGCAGCGGTCATCAGAAGTCGTAACGCACTTTGGCGGTGACAGTGTTGGCATCAAAGTCCGACTTGCCCACATAGTCGTAGTTCAAGCCAACCGTGACGGCGCCCACGTGATAGTCAGCGCCTACACCCGCTTCATAGCTGTTGCGTACGGCACTGGCACCGCTGGTGACGAAGGGGGTGTTGCCCGAGATGAAGGTCGAGGTGCTGCTGACTTCGTCGCCGATAAAGTCGTGATAGGCCATGACTTGGGCTTGCGGTTCAAAGGTGCCATTGCCCAGCGGGAAACTTCCGGCAACACGCAGGCCTGCACCCAGTTCCGCCACTTCAAAGCGCTGATCTTCGACTTTCAGTGCAGCAGAGCTGCCTTTTTCACGATAGCCGTCGATGTTCACCAGGCTGTATCGAGCGGCAATGCGTGGTTCAACCAGTACCGATGGCGAGACATGATAGGTGTAGCCACCCACCAGGTTCACACCAAACAGGTTGCTGTCGTAATCACCTTTGGCGGTCGTGCTGGCGATGCTGCGTTTGCTTTCGTTGTCGTTGATGCCGTATGTCAGGCTGCCATCGACAAAGTAGTTGCCTTGCTCGAATCCACCGTACAAGGTGAAGGCATGGCCGTCGACTTTGGTTTTGTCGCCGCTCTTGCCGTTCACATCGGTGTTCAAGTAGCTATACGCAACACCCAGGGTCACCTGATCATTCAGTTTGCCGTCGGCACCCACCGCGATACCGCGGCTGTAGGCGTTGTAGCCTGCGACGTTGTCGCGCAGGTCTTGGCTGGCATCGCTGTACAAGGTTTGCACCCAGACACCCGCCTCCTTGAAGCCTTCACCCGAAGACATGCCGCGCGCGCCGGAGGTACGGGCGCTGGTAACGTTGCTGATGAGCGTCTGGCCAGTGGTTGCAGCCTGAGTCGCACCGCCGTTGACCTCAGGGGTCAGTTGTTCAGCCAGGGTACGCAGTGCTTGCGCGTCCTGCGATGCGTTGACGTAGGCCTGGAACACCTCATCCTGCGGGTTCAGCGTGGCCAACTGAGTGGCAACACTGCTGAATGCCGAAGCGGCGCGCTGGGCGTTGCCCGAACCGCCGATGTCCTTGATCACCTCACCCACTTGCGAGGACGATTTGCCGGTGACGGTGGCAATCACCTGATTACCTTCGACGGTATAGGTATCGACATTCAACAGCGAAGAACGGCTGCTGACCAGCTTGCCTGTCTCGGTCTGATTGTCCAGCAAATCAGCCTTGACCAGTGTGTAGGTGCTGCCGTTGGCGGTGAAATCTTTACCCTGGGCGGCCAGCGTAATGTGTGAGCCTTTTTCGAAGGTCGCCTTGCCGTCGACGCTCAGGACCGCCTTGTTGGCATTCGTCGCGTTGCTCAGGTTCAGATCCAGCGACGAACCATTGCCCACCACCAGATCACCCTTGAGCGAAGTGTGCGCATTAGCCAACTGCAGATGCCCAGCGCTGCCCTCGGTGCCGACAATCACCGGACCATTGTCGAACATGCGGATGTTGTAGCCATCGACATCGGCGTTGCTGCCTTTGAACACTGCATCGCCGGTGACATAAATGCGATCCAGATCGATCAGGTTGCCGGTAATAGAGCCGGCCTGCCAATCCAGTACCACTGCGCCCGATGCGTCGGAGGCGTCAATGGCTTCATCTTCAGAGGTGATGGTACCTCGGTTGACCAGCGTCAGCGCGCCGCCTTGGCCGTCGCCATCGATGTCAAAGCCACCAATCTCAATGGCAGCATCGGTAGCCTGAATCAGACCATTGTTGACCAATTGAGCAGATGAAGTGGAGAAGCTGACGCCATCGAGCTCCACGCCAATGGCGTCGGCGCCCGTAGCGATAATGCGGCCATTGTTCTCAATGCCACCAATGTCCACACGGTCGCTGTAAGTCGTGCCCGCCCATGAGTACTCGTTGGAAGTCACGTCCAGCGCAGTGGCATCCTCGCCACTGACTTGAATCAGGCCGTTGTTGATGAGCTTGCCGTCAATCTCGCCGCCTTCAAGCAGGATGCCTGTGGCGTTCTTGCCGTCTGCCAAAATCTTGCCAGTGTTGGCGTTGATCAAGTCGCCGTGCAGTTCCGACTCGCCCGAGAATTCCAGGGCACGGATACCGTCACCTTCAAACTCGTCGCCCTTGACGCTCAAGGTGCCTTCGTTGATCAGGTTGCCGTGGATAATGGCCGGGTCAACCAGCATCGCCGACACACCACCGCCACTCACCTCAATGCTGCCCTTGTTGACCAGATTGCCGAAGATTTCGGTTGCCGGACCGAATGACGAAGGGTCTTCGTCCTCACCCGCCATCGACAGATCCAGGCCATCAGCGTTATTGCCATTGGCATTTACGCTGGCATTGATCACCAGATCCTTGTTAAACGTCACACTGTTGAACTCAATAGCGTCCACATCGCTGTTGGAGGTCGTGAACGAGCCTTTGACTTCAACCTGCTCCGCATAGCTGCTTCGTTCGATCTGCAGGCCGGAGTTGGTCAGCGTCAGCGTCTGTGCATAGGCAGGTTGCGCTGCGGCGGCGATGGCAAGAGCAATGAGTGTTTTATGGAGTTTGACGACAGCCACTTTTTATTCCTTTGACAACCAATGTGAAATAGCTTCCTTGCATGGCTTCGCTTTGCCTTGATGGCCAATTGCCACGCTGGAGGTCGCGGAGTATAAATCCTGTGGCATATCAGCGATATACATTTTTGACGCCATGGGAATGACTCGAGTGGCTTGACCTCGGGCTTGAGGCGCTCGCTCGATGCCCCATGTGAAAAGCCCCCGCCAATCATCAATTGGCGAGGGCTTTTGGTGTGCGGGTTTTAAGCGTTGCAGGGCAGACAGGCAGGGAAACGGTGGCGATTAATGTTAACCCTCCTCAGACCATCCACATATGGACACTGAGCAGTCCCCCTCCCATCAGCATGATGAAAAGACTGAAGGCCAGGGCGAAGGGTTTCAGGCCCAGCGCCTTGAGCTTTTCCAGCCGGGTTTCGTAACCCAGTGCCGCCATCGCCATGGTCAGTGCGATTTGCCCCGCCAGAACCAGCCCGCTGTGCAGTGCGGCAGGTAGCGTTACGTAGCTGTTGAAGACCACCATTGCCAGGAAACCGAACGCGAACCAGGGAATGGTGATTTTCTGTTTTTCGCTACCGGCCGCGCGGGGCTGGCGGGCGAACCACCATTGGCCGACGATCAGCAGAAATGGCACCAGCAACATCACTCTGACCAACTTCACAATGACCGCGTTGGCCAAGGCGTCAGGCCCGACGGCAACACCTGCCGCGACCACTTGCGCCACTTCATGGATGGTCGCGCCGATGTACACCCCAAACACATTTTCGCCAAGGCCGGCCAAGGGGTAGAGCAGCGGATAAACGACCATCGCCAAGGTGCCAAACAGCACCACGGTTGCTACCGCCATGGCGGTAGCTGCGGGCCGTGCACGAATCGCCGCTTCTGTGGCGAGCACGGCAGCGGCGCCGCAGATCGCGCTGCCGGCACAGGTCAGCAGGGTGACGTCGCGGTCTAGTTTGAGCAGCCGCGTACCAATGAAGTAGCCAGCGACCATGACAACGGTGATCACCCCGGCGTCCAGAGCAATGATTGCCGGCCCCAGCTTGAAAATTTGCTGAAGCGTTACCGACAGTCCGAATAGCACGATCCCGCCGCGCAGCAGCCACCGCGTACACACCTGTAGGCCCCGTTGTGTTGAGGTCAAGCCGCCGATCAACGGCAGGTTACCGACAACGATACCCAGCAGCAGTGCGAACACCAGTGGACTGAAGCCGCTCTGTTGAAGCAGTGGAATACGGCTGAGCCCATATCCACCCAAGGTCAAAAGTGCGCTCAGTAAAAGGCCCCGAAACATGAAGTTGTCTCCTCTGTGACGACCTCAAAAATAGCTCTGTTTCGCTCAGATGAAAAAATGGTTATAACGATATAACCATTCGGAGAAACTGAAATGAACATCGGGGTTAGCTTCCGGCAACTGCAGGTCTACGTCACCGTGGCCAAGCTCGGCACCATCGGCGCAGCCGCTCAGCGTCTGAACCTGTCACAGTCAGCTACCAGTCAGTCGCTGTCCGAGCTGGAGCGCCACTTGAATGTGCCGTTGTTCGAAAGAACCGGCCGCCGGCTGGTGCTCACCGAGGTTGGCTTGCGGCAATTAAGCCATGCCGAAGCGTTGCTGGACGGCTTGCAACGTTTCGTCGAGGGGGCCCAGGAGCCTGATGGAATTATCCAGGGCAACCTGCTGATTTCTGCCAGCTCGACCATTGGTACCTACCGGGTACCCTTTCTGATCGACCGTTTTTCCGATCTTTACCCAGGTGTTTCGCTGCAGGCTCGCCTGCGAAATACCGAAGAGGTGCTTGCTGAGGTCTCGCGCCTGGAGGCGGATATCGGTTTGATCGAAGGACCGTGCACCGACGAGCGGCTGATGACGGAGTATTGGTGCGATGACGAGTTGGTGATTGTCTGTGGTGCAGAGCATCCACTGGCTCGCGTCGGCAGGATCGATGATGCAGGCATCGCCACCCAGCCGTGGATAATCCGTGAAGCGGGATCCGGCACGCGGTCAGTGCTGGAGTCTGCTATTTCCGGGCATGCGCAAAAGTTGAACATTCGCATGGAGCTCGGCCAGAGCGAAGCCATCAGAGAAGCGGTCAGGGCGGGATATGGCTTGGCGTGCTTGTCAAAGCTCAGTGTTATCGAAGACCTGCGCCGCGGTTCGCTGGTGGAATTGAAGAGCAGCCTGAATCTCAAGCGGGCGTTCCATATCGTCTGGCATCCACAACGTTACCAAAGCCCTGCGTGGCAAGCGCTCAAGGTGTTTTTGCGCGAGCGCGCAGCGGAATACATGATGGCGGAAAGCGTTGCCGGCAGTTAGTTCTGTACGGATTCGATTGTACGTTTATATATCGATCTGCTTGCAGTTTCACAAGTTCGCGGGGTACTCAACTATCGCGGGTAATGATGTGGCGAAATTCTTTCAATGCAGGTCATGATTTTTTTTAATTTCACTGCCCCGATCCTGTTTGGCAGCCTTGCCATGAAAGTTGAAGCTGACCCATCTATTACGAAAAGTAAAAGTGCACGTGGCGATATAACCTGAAGGCCAACGCTGCTACGGTGATGGCGGGTTTGTTATACCCAGGTGCGCGCTTTCCAAGGATATGTTGATGACCTTACGCGAACTCCGCTATCTCGTTGCATTGGCGGAGCACCGTCATTTCGGTCGTGCTGCCGATGCCTGCCATGTTACTCAATCCACGCTGTCCACCCAATTGCGCAAGCTGGAAAACTACCTCGGCCAAGTGTTGGTGGACCGTCACGCCAAGCAATTCTCCCTTACTCCCAGTGGCGAGCAGATCGTCGAGCGCGCGCGGCACATGCTTGCCGAAGCCGACACCATTCTCGCCCTGACCCGTGCGCGTCGCGATCCGCTTGAAGGGATTCTTACCCTAGGCATCATCCCGACCTTGGCGCCGTATTACTTGCCGCACCTTTTGCAGGCAGTAGAAGCCGCTCATCCCAAGTTGCAGTTGGTGATACAGGAAAGCTTTACCGCTGATTTGTGCGAACGGCTGAACGAGCAGTCCATCGACTGCGCATTGCTGGCGCTCCCGCGGCCGCTGTATCAGACCATGTTGCGCTCTGTGGAGTGTCTGCGATGCGAGGCGGCGGTGCAGGGCGGGCCGCGCCTGCTCGATCCTGAAGCCTATGATGAGCGAGTGCTCTTCGATGAGCCTTTTTGGGCGGCGCTGCCGTTGGGGCATGAGCTTGGGGTCGGCAGCGATGTGGCGGTCGAGGCACTGAGCGATCTCAAGCTCTTGCTGCTTACCGATGGTCATTGTCTGCGCGGCCAAGCGTTGCAAGCATGTGGAATGACTGAGGTGCAGGCAAATGACTCGGCGGACTGCCGGGCCACCAGCCTGGAAACCCTGCAGCATCTGGTCGCTGCTGGCCGCGGGTGTACCTTGCTGCCAGCCTTGGCGGCGATCAATGCCGACCGCAGCCGATTGACCGTGAAGCCGTTACGTGGCGATGAGCATCGGCGTATTGGACTGGTATGGCGTCGTACTCATCCGCGCGCGCAAGAGTTCGAGCTATTGGCCGCGACACTCAAACGTACAGCCCCCACCGGTACTAAACCCTGGCAGCTTTGAAGTTTTCACCGTGTAATGTTTGAACTTGACCTGCATTAAGTGTGTTTCCAGAACTTTCATCAATCAGGTTATCAATCGGCCCCGTTTAGAACCTCAATTGTTCGAAAATCGGTGCGCAATTAAAGTTTGTGAAGCATATGCAACCCGGTAACTCCCGGTTTCATTGCGTACTTTTTTCCTGACTCGACGCCCGTTTTCAAACCCGGTTGATGATTGGCCTGGTTTACACACTTACAAGGATTAAGCCCCATGCGCATGAAACAGCTGCCCTTGGCGATTGCCCTGATAGTTGGCTTTTCACCTATTGTTCACGCCGATAATACCGGCGCCGCCTCGTTGGCTGGCAAGCACCAACAGATGACCAACAAGGATTGGTGGCCCAATCGCCTGGACCTTTCCTTGCTGCGACAACACAACCCGGCCTCCAGCCCTGCCGACGCTGATTTCAACTACGCCAAGGCGTTCAACAGCCTTGACTTGAGTGCGGTTAAAAAGGACATCGAAGCAACCCTGACCCAGTCTCAGGACTGGTGGCCAGCGGACTACGGCAACTATGGGCCGTTCTTCATCCGTATGGCCTGGCACAGTGCCGGCACCTACCGGACGCTGGACGGTCGTGGTGGTTCTGACGGTGGTCAACAGCGTTTCGATCCACTTAACAACTGGCCGGATAACGTCAGCCTCGATAAAGCACGGCGCTTGTTGTGGCCGGTGAAAGAGAAGTACGGAGCGAGTATTTCCTGGGGCGACCTGATGGTGTTGGCCGGCACCGTGGCGATGGAATCAATGGGGATGAAAACCTACGGTTTCGGCGGCGGTCGCGAGGATGACTGGGAACCGGATCTGGTCTATTGGGGCCCTGAGAGCACCTGGCTCGGTGATGAGCGCTACCACGGCAAGCGTGAGCTGAACAAACCCCTGGCGGCCGTGCAGATGGGCCTTATCTATGTGAACCCGGAAGGGCCCAATGGCAAGCCAGATCCGCTGGCCGCCGCCAAGGATATCCGCGATACGTTTGCGCGCATGGGCATGAATGATGAAGAAACCGTGGCACTGATTGCCGGCGGTCACACCTTCGGCAAGGCGCACGGTGCGCACAAACCAGAGGGTTGCCTGGGCGCGGATCCTGCCAGCGCACCGACCGAGCAACAAGGACTGGGCTGGAAAAATACCTGCGGCAAAGGCAACGCTGAAGACACCATAACCAGCGGCCTGGAAGGCGCGTGGACCTCAAGCCCTGCGAATTTCACCAATCAGTATCTGGCCAACCTCTTTGGCTGGACATGGGTTCAGACCAAGAGTCCGGCAGGTGCAATCCAGTGGATTCCATCCGATCCGTCGGCTGCGGTCATGGTTCCCGACGCACACGTCAAAGACAAACGCCATGCGCCGATCATGTTCACCACTGACCTTGCGCTGCGATTCGACCCTGCGTACGAGAAAGTTTCCCGTCATTTCCTGGATAACCCCAAGGCATTCGAACTTGCCTTCGCCAAGGCCTGGTTCAAGCTGACTCACCGTGATCTTGGCCCGCGTACCCACTACCTGGGAGCCGACGTACCCAAGGAAGACCTGATCTGGCAAGACCCGATTCCAGCGCTGGACCACAAGCTGATCGATACCAAAGACATCGAAGCCCTCAAAACCAAGGTTCTCGCCTCGGGCCTTAGTACCGGCGAGTTGGTACGTACTGCCTGGGCCTCGGCCTCTTCGTTCCGTGGCTCCGACATGCGCGGCGGTGCCAACGGTGCACGGCTGCGTCTTGCCCCACAGAAGGACTGGAATGCCAACAATCCGGCCGAGTTGAGCAAAGTGCTCGCCAAGCTCGAAGCGATTCAAAAGGACTTCAACAGCAAACTCAAAGGCGGCAAGCAAGTCTCGCTGGCGGACGTGATTGTGATTGCGGGTTCTGCAGCGGTTGAGTCTGCCGCCAAGAAAGGTGGATTCAACGTGCAAATCCCGGTAACCCTGGGGCGGATGGACACTACCCAGGACAAGACCGATATCAACTCCTTCGCGGTGCTGGAACCCAAGGCTGACGGTTTCCGTAACTACTACAGCGCTGACGCTCGTCTCTCGCCAACCGAAATGTTGGTCGACAAGGCCAGCTTGTTGACCCTCACTGCACCGGAGATGACCGTGCTTGTCGGTGGCATGCGGGCGCTCGGGGCGAATACCGATGGCAGCAAAAATGGTGTGCTTACTGCTCACCCAGGCACATTGTCCAACGACTTCTTCGTCAACTTGATGGACATGTCGACTGTCTGGTCGAAGTCTTCAACTGATGGCTTGTATGAAGGTCGCGACCGTAAGACTGGCGAGGTCAAATGGTCAGCCACGCCGGTCGATCTGGTCTTCGGTTCTAACTCGGAGTTGCGTGCGGTGTCCGAGTTCTACGCCGCAAACGATGCCAAGGAAAAGTTCGTCAAGGACTTCGCCAAAGCATGGACCAAGGTCATGAACCTCGATCGCTTCGACATCTGAACAGTGGCTGAGCCTGTGCCTTAGCGCCTGTGCTCAAGGCCCTATCGCTGGGAAATACCACGGAGCCCTCGCAAGTCGCTGATTTTCGAGGGCTCTTTTGCGTCTGTCAGAGCCTCTATGCCGCACATGAATATTATCAATCGATAAATTATTGTGCGTGAGAAGTTATCGACTGATAATTAATTTCGGGTCGCGGCGTTTCCGGCCTTTCGCAACGACCTTGATCTCTTTACTCACTGACAGGCAGGGGAAGCTATGGGTGTACTAGCGCTCGACCATTTCACAATTCGAACCCGCCGTTGGGGTGAAACCGCTGACTTCTTCGAACGGGTCATCGGTCTCACGCCGGGACCTCGGCCTGGTTTCAGTTTTCCTGGGTGCTGGATGTACGCCGGTGGCCGTCCGTTGTTGCACATCGCCAGTGTCGATGTTGACCAACAGGAGTTGCGTGCCTATTTGGGCGACAAGCCAGACAGCTACGGCTCCGGGGCGCTCGATCATGTGTCGCTGCGTTGCGAGGGGCTCGACCACGTTCAGATGCGCTTGCAGTCGCTGGGTATTGCCTTTCGTGAACGGGTGATTCCGGATATCGGCGAACATCAGCTGTTTCTCGAAGACCCTAACGGCATCACCATCGAGATGATCTTCGAGTACATACCTGGAAGCCGAATTGTTGGCCGCGCTATGCCGAGCCTTGCCGTAGACCAGACTCAGGCTGATGACTGATGTCGAGATTCAATAGAAGGCAGTTCATTCACGCTTTCGGGGGCGCGGCGCTGTTGGCGGCGGCGCAAGCCCGTGGCAATAAACTTGCGGGAAGCCAGCCCATGATTCGCCTTGGTGTAACAGATCTTTCCTTTCATCGTGCGACGGCTGCCGTTGTTTCCTTGGTATTGCAGCGCATGGGCTTGAGCGTGGAGCGTTCCTACGCGTTGCACGAGGCCAACTTTGAACGGCTGCGTGAAGGTTCGATCGACATGATCGCGTCCGCCTGGATTCCTTCCAGCCATGGCATGTACAAGGCCCGTGTTGAAGAGCAGGTTGCTACCCGTGAGATGGGGCTGCACTACCAGCCTTATGCGCTGTGGGGAGTACCGGACTATATTCCGGCGTCCGAGGTGGACTCAGTCGAGGATCTGCTCAAACCCAGGGTGCAGACGCGTATGCACAAGCTTATCCAGGGGATCGGGCCAGGTGCGGGTATAACGCGTTTTTCCCTGCGGATGATGGACGATTACGGCCTGGCTACGGCCGGCTACAGCTTTCGTACTGGCACCCAGGAAGAATGCGTCGGCGCATTCGAGGCGCTGGTGAAGGCGGGCGAGTGGGGCGTGGTCCCGCTCTGGCACCCGCAGTTTCTACATTTTCGCCATCGAATCCGCGATCTCAAGGACCCTAAGGGACTGCTGGGCAGCGTCGACCGCGCGGTACTGCTCGCTCGGGTCGATCGCCTCGGTGTATTCAGTACAGCGCAGATCCAGGTTCTGGACAGCGTGCGCCTGAGCAACGCCATCGTTGCTGAACTCGATTACGCAATCAACCGCGAGGGTAAAAGTGCCGACCAGGCCGCTGCCAACTGGTTGGACAACAATCCACAGGTGCTCGCTGCATGGCTCGCACCGCTAGGTTGAGTCGTGCCAGCGATTCTCACGGCAAGGCATAGGTCAGAGGGTCACGGCGTCAGATCCTGATCGTAATGCAAGGCACCCTCCAGAAAGGCATTCACCCGGTGGGTGATCAATTCGCTCAGGTCTTCGGGAACGGGCATTTGATACACCCACTTGCGCACCCCCAGGTAAAAGAAACTGCTGTGGAAACCCCACAGCACTTCCATTTCCACTGCCAACTCATGTTCAGTCGGCGGCTGGGTAAATTGCCGCTGATGGCGTAGCTCTTCATTGATCACCACGAAAGTGTCCTGATGCAGGCGCTGAAGATAACGCTGGTTCAAGCTGGGGTCTTGCAACCCTGCGTAGAGAAAGATACGCACCCACTCACTACTCAGAATTGTCTCGGTATAGCCAATGAAGTAGTCAATCAGGCGCTCTTTCAAAGGGCGGCTGCGATCTTTGAGTTGAAGCTCCAGGCCAGGGTCCCAGCGATTCATGAACACTTGCTTGTAAACCTGTTCAATCAACAACTGCTTGCTGGGGAAGTAGCGGTACAGCAGGGGTTGGGTAACCTGCAGACCCTTGGCAAGTTCTCGAGTGGTCAGGGCGAAGCCTTTTTCAGCGAAAAGGGCAATGGCCCTTTCAACCATTTGCTGCTGACGATCGGCAGCAGCGAGATTTTTCCGGCCAGCCGTAGCCGTCTTACCGGTAGCGCTGATTTTTGCCATTCTCGACCTTTGCAGTGACTCATATTGAACGCGTGACAGGATCATACCCGTTGACGTGTGCATGTGTTACGGGTCGCTACGCTTGCAGCCATGCCACCTGGCCTTGTATGCCAGCGTTTACAGGCGTGTGCCGATGTGGCCAGGCGTTGCATTTGTGACGCATTTGGCGCTTCGCAATATTTGCTGGCAGCCAGCCCTGGAATTTATCCCAAGCTTGCCGACACTCAAGCAAGGGACTTTTTCTTCGGGAGTGCCAACATGCACAGGACGTTTAAGGTTGTCGGTATGGCCATGCTCGTTTGCCTTAATGCAGTGGGCTCAACGGCAATGGCAGAGGCTCAGGGTGTGATCAGGTTTGCCGGAAGTATTGTCGAACCTACGTGTTCCACCTCCACCCTGTCGAGTGGTTGGCGCGTAGAAGGGTGTTCAGAAATGTCCCGCGGTACTGCAATCAATGTACGCGAGATGAAACCGCAGGCGTCGGCCAGTTCCTTGGACAACGCATCGGTGCAGGTCAAGTTGGTGGCCGACAGTAACCGGGGCCTTTATTACGATCAGCTTTACACGCTGGTCGATAACTCAGGCAAAGCGGTCACCCAAGGCTTATACCTGATTACCCTGACCTCACCATGAGCCAACGCCTTGCTCATTCTCCAGCCGGTTCCCGGTAAGTCTGGCGAAACTCTCCCGGCGGCATGCCGCGTCGGCTTTTGAAGGTGCGATGGAACGAGCGCGGTTCAGTAAAGCCCAGGTACTGGGCGATGTCTTGTATCGGCAAAGTGCTGTGCAGCAGGTAGTGCTCGGCGAGCTCCTGGCGCAGATCATCGAGGATTTGTTGGTAGGAGGTATTGGCCTGGTGCAGTTGGCGTTGCAGGGTGCGTACCGATACCGAAAATTGCTCCGCCACTTGCTCCTTGCGTGGCAGCCCCTCCTTGAGCAACTGACGCAAAATGCTCTTCACGCGCTGCTCCAGCGATGCATCTTCGAGCGTGGCCATCAATCCTTGGGCGTGTTCCTCCAGGGTGCGCAACAACTGCGCATCGGCTTGGCGCAAGGGCAGTTGCAGGTAGGGCAGGGGAACCACAAGCGCTGAATAAGGCTGGCCGAACAGCACTGGGCAGTCGAAAAACTGTTCGTACTGGGCGAGCTCGATATCAGCCGGCTGGGCATGTTCGAACCAGACCTGGGTCGGGGATAGCTGGGTATCGGCAATCCAGCGCGCATATTGCAACCACGATCCGAGGACGTTCTCCACCAGGTGACGGCGAATGCGTGGGCGTTGGTGGCGGCAATTCCAGATCAGGTGGACCTGTTCGCCCTGCATTTCGGCACGACTGACACCCATGTCACCGACCAGTTTCTCGAAGGGCATGATGCGATTCATGGCATCGCCCAGGGTCGCGCAGTTCATGGTGATGTAGCCCAGCACGCTCCAGGAGTTGGGCAGCACGAATCGCGCTGAATTGAGGCCGAACAAGGGATCGCCCGAGTGCTCGCAGAAGTAGTCGAGCAAGCGTTCGTGGGCTTCGCCCGGCAGTCGCAGGCTATTGTCACTCAGTTGTTGGGCCTGCAGTCCGGCGACCGCCAATGCAGGTTCGATGGCCATGCCCAGTTGCTCGGCGTGGCGCACGTACTTAAGCAGGGGCGGAACCGAAGTGTAGCCAAGGGATTGCATGATCGAGTTCCTTTGATCGAGGCACACTGGCACAGAAAAAGACCCTGAAAGGTAATTTGAAACCACCGTTAAAGTAAATGGCTGGAGCGGTGTACAGCCCTTGGCTCAATTGGCTACTCCAGCTGGCTTGATGCGACCGTGACAGGTTTTGGTGGCTGGCTACTATAGGCGCCAGAACTATTACCTTATAAGAACCGCAAAAGGACACACGCATGCGACGCTGGAACGGCTGGGGGGATGCAACCACGGTGGTCGAACTGCCAGCCCAGGGCGCGGGGTTTCTCGCCGCGCGGGTGGGGGTGGGACGTGTACTGCCCGACGCCACCCTGGAGACTGCACTGGCCCGGGTTCCGGCATCGCGCCTGGCGGCCCATGGGTTGTACAGCGTGGATGTTCAGGATCGCCTGCTGCACGCCCGCGGCCAGAGCCTGCCGGATTGGCTGGCACTGCGCGAGGGCTCGTTGGGGCGATACCCGGATGCGGTGGCTTTCCCGCAGAGTGCCGAGCATATCCGCCAGTTGCTGGCGCTCGCCCATGACCAGGACTTGTGCCTGATTCCTTACGGCGGCGGCACTTCGGTTGCCGGACACATCAATCCGCCGTCATCCACCCGGCCGGTACTGACTGTTTCCCTGGCGCACATGAGCCGCCTGCTCGATCTTGATGAACAGAGCTTGCTGGCCACCTTTGGCCCTGGCGCCACCGGGCCGCAAGTGGAAAGCCAACTACGGGCCCGTGGCTACACCCTGGGGCACTTCCCTCAATCATGGGAATTGTCGACCCTCGGCGGCTGGGTTGCCAGTCGTTCCAGCGGCCAGCAGTCGTTACGTTATGGCCGCATCGAGCAACTGTTCGCTGGCGGCACCCTGGAAACCTTCTCAGGGCCATTGGAAATCGCCAGCTTTCCGGCCTCGGCTGCCGGCCCTGACCTGCGCGAAGTGGTGATGGGCAGTGAAGGGCGGTTCGGGATCATTTCCGAGGTCAAGGTAAGGATTAGTGCCCTGCCTGCCGACGAGCGCTTTTATGGCGTGTTCCTGCCGAACTGGGAGCAGGCCCTGCAGGCTATTCGGCAATTGGCCCAGGCGCGCGTGCCGCTGTCGATGCTGCGCTTGTCCAATGCCGTGGAAACCGAAACCCAACTGGCCCTGGCCGGGCATCCGCAACAAATCGCCTGGTTGGAAAAATACCTGGCGTTTCGCGGTGCCGGTAGCGGGAAGTGCCTGCTGACCTTCGGGGTGACCGGCAACCGGCGGCAGAATGCGCTGTCCCTCAGCCAGGCCAGACAACACTTGAAAGCCTTTGGCGGGGTATTCACCGGCACACTGCTGGGCAATAAGTGGGCGCAGAACCGCTTTCGCTTTCCTTACCTGCGCGAAAACCTGTGGAACGCCGGATACGTGGTGGACACCCTGGAAACCGCTACCGACTGGAGCAATGTCGACAACTTGCTCAACCGCATCGAGACTAGCCTGCGCGATGGCCTGGCCGCTGAAGGCGAGCGGGTTCATGTGTTCACTCATCTGTCCCATGTATACGGTGAAGGGTCGAGTATCTACACCACCTATGTGTTCCGACCGGCAGAGGATTACCCGGCTACCCTGGCACGTTGGCAGGCGCTCAAGCACGCGGCCAGCCAGGTTATCGTCGAAAACAACGGCACCATCAGCCATCAGCATGGCGTGGGCAGGGACCATGCCCCTTATCTGCTGCGTGAAAAAGGCGAATTGGTGCTGGACACGTTGCAGGCATTGAGTCGCCATTTCGACCCGGCCGGACGCCTGAATCCCGGCACGCTGTTGCAGGAGTGACGGCATGAGCCAGGACTGGAATGGCGCTTGGCGCCAGCAGGTGTTGCCGACGCTGGCGCAGCAAACCTGGGACCTGATCGTCATTGGCGGCGGCATAAGCGGTGCCGGTATCCTGCGTGAAGCCGCTCGGCGTGGCTGGCGTTGTCTGTTGCTTGAGCAACGCGATTTTGCCTGGGGCACCTCCAGCCGCTCGTCGAAGATGGTGCATGGTGGTTTGCGCTACATCGCCAAGGGCCAGTGGCGCTTGACCCGCGACTCGGTCCACGAGCGCCAGCGCTTGCTCGACGAAGCGCCGGGGCTGGTCGAGCCCATGAGTTTCATGATGCCGCACTATCGCGGTGGCTTCCCTGGACCGTGGGTTCTGGGGGGGCTGTTGACGGTATACGACGCCCTCGCCGGACGCCGTCGCCACAGCTTTCACAACGCGCAACAACTGCGCTATCTGGCCCCGGGGCTCAAGGAAGACAAGCTGCTTGGCGGAACCTGTTTTGTCGACGCCCTGACCGATGACGCACGCCTGGTCATGCGCGTGCTGACCGAAGCGCGGGCTGATGGCGCGCTGGCGCTCAATGGGCTACGTGTTGCGCAACTGCTACGTGAAAACGACCGGGTTTGTGGCGTTGAGGTTGAAGACGAAGAAAGCGGCGAGTTGCTGCAGTTGCGCTGTCGAGCCTTGGCAGTGGCAACGGGCGCCTGGGCCGAGCGTCTACGCCCCGCTGATGCGCCGCCTCAGTTGCGTCCGCTGCGCGGCAGTCACCTGCTGTTACCCGGCTGGCGTTTGCCGGTGGCCCAGGCCTTCACCTTTTTGCATGCTCACGACCGGCGACCGGTGTTTGTGTTTCCCTGGGAAGGCGCCACGGTGGTTGGCACTACCGACCTGGATCACCACGAGGACCTGGACCAGAGCGCGAGTATCAGCAGCGAAGAGCTCGACTACCTGCTGGCCGCGTGCGCTCAACAGTTTCCCCAGGCCCAGGTGCAGGCAAACGATGTGCTTTCGACCTGGTCTGGCGTGCGACCTGTAGTGGGAAGTGCCCACGGTACTGCGCAGGACAAACCGTCCAATGAAACCCGTGAGCATGTGCTGTGGTGCGAACCCGGTTGCGTGACCCTGGCTGGTGGCAAATTGACCACGTTCCGACCGCAGGCGCTCGAGGTGCTCAAGGTTTGCGCGCAGATGAACGGCCGTGAACTCAGCGATGACGGCGCCCCGGTTTTTGCCAAGGTCGCGGCGCAGCCGATTGCCGGACTCAATGGCCGCCAGTGGCGGCGCCTGGCCGGACGTCATGGCCGAGACCTGCCGCGCCTGGCGTTGCTGGTCGAACAGCTGGGCCACGCAACCGTCGGCGCCAGTGACACGTTATGGGCGGAGCTGGCGTTTGCCTGCGATGCCGAACTGGTCTTGCATCTTGATGACCTGTTGCTGCGCCGCACCCGTATCGGCCTGCTCCTGGCGCAAGGGGCACAAGAATACCTGCCGGCCATTCGCCGCCTGTGTCAGCCCCGGTTGGGCTGGGACGACCAGCGTTGGCAGGCAGAAGAACAACGCTACAGGGTTTTGTGGCAACGCCACCATGGTTTGCCGGACGCCACGCATTAATGCCCATTGAAGAGAGCTCCATGGATAACAACAAGAACAAGCGCTACCTGCTGGCAATCGACAATGGCACCCAGAGCGTACGGGCGCTGCTGTTCGACCTGCAGGGCAATCTGTTGGGCAAAGGCAAGGTCGAACTGCACGCCTACACGTCGGCGCAACCTGGCTGGGCGGAACAGGAACCTGACTATTACTGGGCCAAACTGGGCGAAGCCTGTCAGCAGTTGTGGCAACAAACCGGCATCGATCGCACGCAGATCGCCGGCGTGTCACTGACTACTCAGCGCGGCACGGTGATAAACGTCGATGCCCAAGGCAAGGCGTTGCGTCCGGCAATTCTTTGGCTCGATCAGCGCCAAGCCGAGGTTGAAGGCGGGATCAAGGGGCCGTGGGGCTGGCTGTTCAAACTGGTTGGCGCGCAGGCTACCGTGGATTACTTCCGGGCCCAGGCCGAGGCGAACTGGATCGCCCAGCATCAACCCGAGGTTTGGGCCGCGACCGACAAATTCCTGCTGCTGTCGGGTTTTCTCACCCATCGCCTGTGCGGGCGTTTCGTCGACTCGATCGGCTGCTGCGTCGGCTACTTGCCGTTCGACTTCAAACGCCTGCGTTGGGCTGCACCCTCCGATTGGAAATGGCAGGCGTTGACGGTACGGCCGGAGCAATTGCCGAGTTTGTTCAAACCGGGCGAAACCCTGGGTCATATCAGCGCCGAGGCAAGTCGGCACACGGGTATCCCCGAGGGCACTGCGCTGATTGCTGCAGGTGCCGACAAGGCTTGTGAAGTACTCGGTGCCGGCGTGGTCGATTCGTCTACGGTGTGTCTGTCTTATGGCACCACGGCAACCATCACCACCACCCGGTCGCGCTACCTGGAAATCATCCCGTTGATTCCGCCTTACCCGGCAGCGGTGCCGGATCAATACAACTGCGAAGTGATGATTTACCGCGGCTACTGGATGGTCAGTTGGTTCAAGAACGAATTCGGCCTGCGGGAAATGCAACAGGCCAAGGAGCAGGGCCTGGAGCCAGAGCAACTGTTCGATGCCTTGGTCAATGCAGTGCCGCCCGGTTCCATGGGGCTGATGTTGCAACCCTATTGGTCGCCTGGGATCCGAGAGCCGGGCTTGGAGGCCAAGGGTGCGATGATCGGCTTTGGTGACGTACACACCCGTGCGCATATTTATCGGGCGATCCTAGAAGGCTTGGCGTATGCGCTGCGACAGGGCAAGGAGAACCTTGAAAGACGCTCGAAACAATCAATCCAGCGCCTGCGTGTTGCCGGTGGGGGGTCGCAGAGCGATGCAGCGATGCAACTCACGGCAGACATCTTCGGCCTGCCGGCAGAGCGTCCGCATGTTTATGAAGCCTCGGGGTTGGGGGCCGCCATATGCTGTGCGGTGGGACTTGGCCTTTATCCCGACTTTCCTGCGGCAATCGGGTCCATGACCCGGGTAGGCACGGTGTTCATGCCCCAGCCTGAGGCGCAGCAGATTTATCAGCGGCTGTACAAGGAGGTTTACCTGCGTATGTACCGTCAGCTCAAACCGTTGTACCAGAGCATTCGGCAGATCACCGGCTACCCGGCCTAGTGAGCATCCTTGGGGGTGGGACTGGCGTGTACAGAGGAAACCAAGCCCGTGCCTGAATGCCCACCCCGCGCTTACCGATTTGACACATTGCGGTGGCGCTATCGGAGAACTTTATTGGCGAGATCGGACAGTGTCAGGCGCAAGGGCGATTGTTAGGCTCAGCCCCCAAGCACATCCAATAAGAATTAAAATCAATGAAGCTCAAACTTCTCTTAGCGCTGCTTTGCGCGTTCGCTCCAGCGGCCTGGGGGTGGTCCAATCATACGGTTGGCAGCTACCTGGCATTGCAGGACCTGGCGGCCTTGCGTGAAGCGCCTCAGGTTGAGGTCGAGCCGTTGGAGCAGTTTCTCTCTCAACAATATGGCGCTATTGCCACGCTGCTCGACGAGCAGGAAAGCTTCGCCCGCAAGCACTTTCCCCAGTACCCCTCTCGCCCCGACAACCTGCGATTGCCCGCAGCGCCAAGGGACAATCTGCGCCACGACTTTTTCACGGCGCTGCGCATCAACCCACAGATCCATCTGGCCATGGTCATCCAGCCGCTACCAGGCCAGGACCAGCCGCAACGCTCCCATCTCAAGGCCGAACAGGTGATGGTCGAGCAAACGCTTTCGCCGTGGAACCAGCAGCGGTTCATGGTGGTGCAAAACGGCGCAAAGGTTTCGCCAATTGCCGTGCTGGCCACCGCTGCCGACGAGCCGGACTACGGTCACGACATCAACCTGTTCAGCGACAACAAGAGCGATGTCGCCGCCCTTTACGGCTTTGGTCCGCAGCCATTTGGCGATGAGCGCTTCCAGTACAGCTCCCAAGCTCCCTTTCACATGGGCTTCTTCCATGAAAACCCGGTGGTGTATGCCGCAGCCGGTTTTCTTGAGCGCAGTTGGCCAGACTGGCGCGCCTATCAATATCTTGGCCTGGCTCGGCTGGCTTTCGCCACCGGTCATCGCTATTGGGGCTATCGCTTTCTCGGATGGGGTGTTCATCACGTTCAGGACCTGACCCAGCCTTATCACGCCAAGCCACTGCCCGGGGTAGGGCTGGTCAGCATGCTGCTGATGGAAGGCAAGGCCATGGTTGGTTTTGACGGTGAAAAGCAGGCCGCTATCGAGCGCGTCGCCACCCGCCACATGGAGGTGGAGAAGTATCAGGCTGCCTGGCTCTCCCAACTGCTGCGCAGCGCCCACCCCGTGCATCCGATGCTCCAGGCCTATGCCGATACCACGCAGGACGCCGGGTACCCACCGTACTCGGTGGACTATCTGCGCCAGGTGGTCAGCGCGCAGTCCGCGGCCGCCGGGGCAGCGTTTGACCACGTCATCGGCCAGTGGCTTTCCACCACGCCCGTTACCAGCAGCTTCAGCGCCGGCAACCACGTGACGGGCGAAGACTACGACCATCCGCAGCTCAATCAGCAACTGTTCCAGTTGCTCGGGAATTTTGGCGCACACAGCCGAATTTACGTCCGCGCCGGGCTGACGCCACCAGCAGTAGCCAACACAGCGCAATAGCCGCTGTGCAGATACAAAAACAACAAGATCAGCTAAGGGAGAAGCACACCATGGGGATGCGATTACGCCAGTCTGGCGCTGTGATGTCCGGGGTAGGGTTGGCAGGGCTGTTGCAACTGTTCGCGCTTGAGGGAGCACAGGCTGTCGAGTTCAAGGTGCTGGATAACCAGGTCACCGGCTCGCTCGACACGACCTTGTCGTATGGCCGCTTGTGGCGGGTGCAGGGGCGGGACAAGACCAACGATGACGTCAACACCAACGACGGCAATCGCAACTTCGATACCGGGTTGGTTTCTGAGGTCTACAAGATCACTTCGGAGTTGGAGGCCAACTATCAGAACTATGGTGTGTTCCTGCGCGGTAGCGCGTTCTACGACACCCAACTGATGGACAAGCGCAACGACTACTACAGCAACAACAATCCATCGCAACCAAGCCAGAACTACCCCAACGACGACCGCTTCACCAACGAGACCCGCGACATCGCCGGTAGCCACATTGAAATGCTCGACGCCTATGTCTATGGCAGTTGGGATGTAGCACAGATGCCAGTGACCGCGCGCCTGGGGCGCCAGGTGTTCAACTGGGGCGAGGGTATTTTCTACCGCGGCGGGATCAACACTACCAACCCGGTGGACGCGGCCAGGTTCCGCTTGCCGGGGGCCGAGGTCAAGGAAGTGCTGATTCCGGTGGAGGCGCTCAGTTTCAACATCGGCCTGACCGACAACCTGACCATGGAAAGTTTCTACCAGACCAACTGGAAAGAAACCCGTATCGACCCGGTCGGCACCTTCTACTCGCAGACCGACCTGTTCGCCGATGGCGGCAACACAGCCTACAACGACTTCACTGGCACAGCGCTGGATACACCCGTGCCAGGCTTTGGCAACGTGATCGGCATGTACGAGGCGTTGGGCAACAACCCGATGTTCAACCAGTTGCTTGGCAGCACCGGCCTGTACGCCAACGGCGTAACCCCGGCGTTTGGCAACACCCTGAAAGTGGCCAGCATCGGCAAGGACTTCAACGCCCGCAACGACGGTCAGTTCGGTTTCGCCTTCCGCTACATTGCCGAGGAACTCAACAGCACTGAGTTTGGCCTGTACATGGTCAACTACCACGCCAAGGAACCCACTATCTCTGCCGACCTTGGTGGTTACCAGGGTATCGACATGGCCGCGCTGACCAACCTGCTGTCCGGCCTGGCTGGCAGTCAGGCTGCGGCGCTGGCCCATGGCCTGGCTACTGCGGATGTGATGGGCAATATCCAGGCGCATCGGCGTTACGCCGAAGACATTCGCATGTATGGCTTCAGCTTCAACACCACCATTGGCCAGGCGTCGGTGTTTGGTGAGTTGGCTTATCGCCCCAACCTGCCCATCGGTGTCGCGGCGACCAACGACCTGATCGGCGACCTGGCCAATGGTGCGGCGGCCGCTGCAGCGGGCCAGACCATCAACATTGGCGGGCAGATGGTCCAGCTCGACAGCGAGATCAACAACGCCGAGCGGGTCGAAGCCTTCAATACCTCGCTGGGCACTATCTACAACTTCGGCCCGGGTATGTCGTTCGACTCGGTTTTCGGCATCTTCGAGTTGTCCTCCGAGCACTTGCGCGGCAGCAGCTTGCATTACACCGCCTATGACGGCAGCAGCCGCTACTACGCCGGCTCCGGCAACTACTCGTATGTGTCCGGCGGTGACCGTGGCGATCAGGTCAATCGTAACTCCTACAGCTACACGGCGATGGTCAATGGCACCTGGAACGACGTGTATGCCGGGGTCAACCTCTCGCCCTATGTCGTCTACAAGGACGACTTCAAAGGTAACAGCTATCAGGCCGGCAACAACATTGAAGGTCGCAAGGCCTACACCCTGGGCATCAAGGCCATCTACCAGAACAAGCTGGAAGCCGAGTTGCAGTACACCGAGTTCTACGGTGGTGGCCAGAACAACGGTATTCGTGACCGTGACAACGTTGGCTTCAACCTCAAGTACTTCCTGTGAGTGCCCAGACCCCAAGGCCTTCGGCCCGGTTTTTAATTCGGAGAACGTCCATGCTTCACACACCACGACTGCTCAAGACCACCCTGGCGTTGGTCCTGAGCCTGGCGGCCGGCGGGGCGCTGGCGGCAGTTTCGGCGCAGCAGGCCGAGCAACTTAAAACGACCTTGACGCCGCTTGGCGCAGAACGCGCAGGCAATGCTGCCGGCACCATTCCGGCCTGGGAAGGCGGTATTACCCAGGCTCCTCAAGGGTATGTGCCAGGCAAGCATCACCTGGACCCGTTTGCCGCCGACAAGCCGCTGTTCACCATCACCAAGGCTAACCTTGAACAGTACAAGGGGCAGTTGAGCGAGGGGCAGATTGCACTGTTCAACAGCTACCCCGACACCTTCCAGATGCCGGTGTATACCAGCCGCCGCTCCGGCTCTGCGCCGCAATGGCTGTACGACAACACCTTCAAGAACGCCACCTCGGCGAAGTTGTTGGAGGGCGGCAATGGCTTTAGCGATGCCTATGGCGGCGTACCGTTCCCGATCCCCAAGGATGGTGTCGAGGCACTGTGGAACCACATCACCCGTTACCGCGGTATCTACGTGGTACGTCGCGCATCCGAAGCGCCGGTGCAGCGTAATGGCAGCTTCGCGCTGGTCACTTCGCAACAGGAAGGGATGTTCAAGTACTACCGTCCAGGTGGGCAGTTCGCCGACCTCAACAACATCCTGTTCTACTACCTGGCCTTCGTGAAAAGCCCGGCCCGCCTGGCAGGTGGCGCGACCTTGGTTCACGAGACCCTGGACCAGGTCAAGGATCCGCGCCAGGCCTGGATCTACGACGCCGGACAACGACGCGTGCGGCGTGCGCCGAGCCTGGCGTACGACACACCGATTGCATCCTCCGACGGCCTGCGCACAGCGGACGACACTGACCTGTTCAACGGTTCCCCCGACCGCTACAACTGGAAGTTGGTGGGCAAGAAAGAGGTCTATATCCCTTACAACAACTACAAGGTCTCAAGCCCGGATGTGAAGTACACCGACCTGCTCAAGCAGGGGCACCTCAACCCGCAATACACCCGTTATGAGCTGCACCGGGTGTGGGTGGTGGAAGGCACGCTGAAATCGACCGCGCGGCACATTTATTCCAAGCGCGTGCTGTTTCTCGACGAGGACAGCTGGGGCGCGGCGCTGGTGGATCAGTATGACGGTCGTGGGCAGCTGTGGCGGGTGTCGATGGGCTACCTGAAGAACTTCTACGACCTGCCCACCACCTGGAGTTCGCTGGATGTGTTCCACGATTTGCAAGCTCGTCGCTACTACGTGCAAAACCTGGATAACGAGGAAGCAGAGACTGTGGACTTCAATCAGCCGGTGCCTGAAGACGCCTACTTCATGCCGTCGGCATTGCGTCAGCGTGGAACCCGTTAACATTTTGATCTGAACTGGGATGATCGGATGCTGCACCGCCTGCGATGGATTCGACTGACTACGTGCGTTTGCCCATGACGCACCGGCGTGAAGTTCATCGCAGGCACCGCTGGCCGCCACCTTGGGCAAGGTGATGGCAAAACCTGCTAATATGCCCCCTTTCAACAGCAAACCAGCCTATCGTCTTACGTAGGCTGGTCGCTTCGAAGTCAGACCTCCTACGCACTTCGTCGCCCCCAGCGGTGATGTCGAAGCGCCTCGCTGAAACCATGGGCATCCCCATCGTTACAGGCCATTCATATTGAAACTGGCACGGGTCGTTTCCGGCGCCGGTCGCTTTACAGACAGAGCACGGTCCTTACGGGGCCCTGCGCTTTATTTGGGAACATACGATGACAGCCGTGATCAACACGCTCAATACCTTCTTCTGGGGGTATGTCCTGATCTATGGCCTGCTTGCCGCAGGTATCTACTTCACTGTCCGCTTGGGCTTTATCCAGTTTCGCCATTTGCCGGAGTTCTTCCGCTCGGTACTGCGTGCGCCGGCCAATGATCCAAGTGGTATCACGCCGTTTCAGGCGTTGTGCACCAGCCTGGCTTCCAGGGTAGGTACCGGTAACCTTGCGGGTGTGGCCGTGGCCATTACCCTGGGCGGGCCGGGTGCGGTGTTCTGGATGTGGGTGGTAGCCTCGTTGGGCATGGCCACCGCCTATGCGGAAAGCACCCTGGCGCAGCTGTATAAAGTGCGCAACAGCAACGGTGAGTATCGCGGTGGTCCGGCGTTCTATATCGCCAAGGGGTTGAATGCCCCTTGGGCTGCGGCGATTTTCTCGGTGTGCCTGATTATCGCGTTCGGCCTGGTATTTGGCGCGGTACAAGCCAACTCCATTGCCGATGCTACCCTCGGCGCCTTTGGGGTTCCCAAACTGACCACCGGTGTAGCGGTGGCGCTGCTGGCGGGCCTGGTGATATTTGGCGGAATCAAGAAAATCGCCCGTATCGCCGAATGGATCGTGCCCTTCATGGCGGGCGCCTACTTGTTGGTAGCGGTGTATGTGATCGTCACCAACCTGGGTGAAGTGCCTGGCGTATTGATGTTGATCGTCAAGAGCGCCTTTGGCCTGGAGTCCGCTGTCGGCGGTGTTGCCGGGGCCATGCTCAACGGTGTCAAACGTGGCTTGTTCTCCAACGAAGCGGGCATGGGCTCGGCGCCGAACATTGCTGCGGTGGCAACGCCCAACCCACACCATCCTTCCTCGCAGGGCTTTGTACAGGCCTTGGGCGTGTTCATCGATACGCTGCTGATCTGTACCGCCACGGCGATCATGATTCTGCTTTCCGGCGTAGTTCCTGGCCCTGAAATGACCGGTACACCGCTCACTCAGGCGGCCATGAACGTACACATCGGCTCTGCCGGGCAGTACTTTATTGCGGTTGCGATTTTCTTCTTTGCCTTCACCTCGATCATCGGTAACTACACCTACGCCGAAAACGCCATGGTCTATCTCAAGTTGAACACTCGCCTGGGCCTGACGGTGTTGCGCTGTGCAGCATTGCTGATGGTGGTGTGGGGCGCCTATGAAAGTGTTGCCACGGTGTTTGATGCTGCCGATGCGGCGATGGGCCTGATGGCGACCATCAACCTGATTGCCATTTGCTTGCTGTCGGGTGTGGTGGTCAAGTTGACGCGTGACTACTTTGCCCAGAAGGCTGTGGGCACGCCGGAGTTCAACGCCAAGGATTACCCAGAACTGTCGGGTAAGATCGATGCAGAAATCTGGGGCGCGGCCAATGGCGCCGAGCAGCCGGTAGAGGCGTTGAAAGATCGCTAACGGTTAAAACACAGCTAAGGGCATCGCGATGATCGGCTTCACCTTTCGCCAGTTGGAGTATTTCGTCGCTGCGGCTGAGCAGGGCAGTGTCAGTGCTGCGGCGCGGACCAAGCATATTTCTCAGCCATCGGTGTCACTGGCGTTGTCGCAGCTGGAGGCCACGCTGGGTGAAAAGCTTTTCCATCGCCAGGTAAGCCGTGGCCTGGAGCTGACGCCAGCGGGGCGCAAGCTGCTTGAGCAGGCGCGAGACATGCTCAGCCTTGCCGCCTCGATCAGCGGCAAGGGCGTAGAGCAGGATGTGGTGCGCGGGTCGTTGAGTCTGATCTGCTTTCAGGACCTTGGCCCCTACTATGCGCCGCGCCTGCTCAGCGGTTTTCGTCAGCGTTATCCGGACGTCACCATAACCTTGCTTGAAGCTGATCTGGCCGAGGTAAACCGTCGCTTAGCCGATGGCAAGGCCGAGCTGGCCCTGACCTACGATGTCGGGCTGGACTCCCCCATCGAGAAACGCGTGCTGGCGCAATTGACGCCCTACGCCTTGCTGCCCGCCGACCATCCACTGGCGTTGCAGGAGCGGGTATCGCTGGTGGATCTGGCCAATGAATGCCTGATCCTCGAAGACATCTCGCGAACCCGTGAGTACTTTCTCTCGCTGTTCTGGGCCCACGACCTGCAACCGGGATCGTTGCAATTGACCCAGACATTTGAAATGCAGCGCGGTCTGGTCGCGCATGGTTATGGCGTGGCGTTGTCGTGCACCCGTCCGGTTGCAGATTGCAGTTACGACGGCCAGCCATTGGCTTGCCGGCCGCTGCTCGAGAGCGTCAGCCCGCAGCCCGTGGTGTTGGCCCAGTCCAGTGCCATGCGCCCTTCATTGGCGGCACAAGCGTTCCTCGACTGGGCCAGCCAGCAGTTTGTGGATTGATCAGCCAGCGGTCGAGTCAGCCAGTGTAGCCACCGGTTGGCGTGCCACGAACAGCCAGTAACCCAGTGACAGCAACGCCAGCCAGCCGATACCCACATACAGCGCCATGCGGGTGTCGGGGAACCAGGCCAGTACGCCGAAGATGAACAACATGAAGACCGCCGCGCAGGCCGGACCCACTGGCCACAGAGGTACGGGGAAACGCAATGCGGCGACTTCCTCGGCGTTCATGCCGCGGCGCATCACCATCTGCGACAGCAGGATCATCAACCACACCCAGACAATCGAGAAAGTGACCACTGCCGCGAGGATCAGGAACAGGTTTTCCGGTGCCAGGTAATTGAGCACCACACCAAGCAAGAGCGCGACGGCCATCACCACCACGGTCATCCACGGCACGCCAAAGCGCGAGAGCTGCGCGAAGCTTGCCGGTGCCTGACCGTTCTGAGCCATGCCATACATCATGCGCCCGGCGCTGAAGATGTCGCTGTTGATCGCCGAAATCGCCGCCGAGATCACCACGATATTGAGCAAGGTGGCTGCAGAGCCAATACCCAGGCCACTGAAAATTTGTACGAACGGGCTGCCTTCGCTGCCGATCCGTGTCCATGGGTAAATCGACATCAGCACGAACAGGGTGAACACGTAAAACAGTAGGATGCGCAGGGGCACCGAGTTGATCGCCTTGGGAATGACCCGTTGTGGGTCCTTGGCTTCGCCGGCGGTAATACCGATCATTTCGACCCCGCCGAAGGCAAACATGACCACTGTGAACGAAGCGATCATGCCGCTGATGCCATTGGGGAAAAAGCCGCCATGGCTCCACAGGTTGCTGATCGTTGCCAGTTGTTCACCGGAACCGCCCAGCTGGATACCAAACATCAGCACTGCTGCCCCGGCAAGGATCATCGAGACAATCGCGGTAACCTTCAGCAGTGACAGCCAGAACTCCATTTCTCCGAAAACCTTCACGCTGCACAGGTTAAGGGCGCCGATGAACAACACGATACCCAGCACCCAGATCCAGCGGGGCGTCTCGGGAAACCAGAAGCTCATGTACACACCGAAGGCGGTGACGTCGGCCAGGCACACCACCAACATCGAAAAGGCATAGCTCCAGCCGGTCAGAAAACCTGGGAAGCGTCCCAGGTATTGACTGGCGTATTGACCGAAGGAGCCGGAAACCGGGTTGCGTACTGCCATCTCGCCCAGGGCGCGCATCATCATGTAGATGGCCGCGCCACCGATCAGGTACGCCAGCAGCACGGAAGGCCCAGCCAGTTTGATCGCCGCCGCTGAGCCATAAAAAAGCCCGGTGCCGATGGCAGAACCGAGCGCCATGAAACGAATGTGGCGGGTACTCAGACCGCGCCGCATAGCGGAGCTGTTTTCGTTCATCCCAGGTAACTCCTCATTGTTCTTATTCTTGGATAGCAAGGCGCCTCAGGACACAGGCAAGGCTATTAACCGGCCAAAGACGGGGGCTGACAACAGCTGCGCCATACAGATTGCCTATAGTGGCGAATAGGTAATCTGTGGTTTACCGTGCGGGCGACGCCACCCAATACTTTTGTCATTACAACAAGAGAGGTGGCCCCCGATGAATGCCGATATCGAACAGTTTCAGCGCGACGGTGCAATCGTGTTACGTGGCGTTTTCCGCGATTGGATAGAGCGCCTGCGGGAAGGGTTCGAGCAGAACCTGGCCGCACCCAGTGCCTTTGCCATCGAGAACGTTGGCAGTGGTGAAGGCGGGCGCTTCTTCGAGGACTACTGCAACTGGCAGCGCATTCCGGCGTTTACGGATTTTGTCTTGAATTCACCGGCAGCGGCGATTGCCGGCGAGCTGATGCAGTCCCAGGCAGTGCAGGTGTTTCATGACCATATCCTGGTCAAGGAACCGGGCACCTCAAAGCCGACACCCTGGCACCAGGACCTGCCGTACTATTGCGTCGATGGCTTGCAGACCGCCAGCTACTGGATTCCCCTCGATCCCGTGACGCGTCACAACACCCTGAGCGTAGTGCTGGGCTCACATCAATGGGCCAAGCCGGTTCGACCCAAAAGTTGGGCCAGCAATAAGGACTTCTATGGCGCCCAGGATGCCGAGACAGGCCAGAGCCTGTTCATGGACATGCCGGATGTGGAAAACGGCGAGTATGAAATCATCTCGCCAGCGCTGGAACCGGGCGACGCGGTGGTGTTCGATTTTCGCACCGTACATGGTGCTGCCGGCAACATTGGCGGCAATCGGCGCCGGGCGTTTTCGACGCGCTTCATGGGGGATGATGTGCGCTATGTACAGCGCCCCGGTCGAACTTCGCCGCCGTTTCCCGGTATCGATCTGCAAAACGGCGATCGCATGCGTGAGGACTGGTTCCCGGTAGTCTGGTCAAAACGTTGAGCTTGATGGCTACAAACGAAGAGCCCCGCAGTGAGCCTGCGGGGCTTTTTACTGTTGCCCAGGTGGTTACTGCTTCACATGGGCGACGATCTCGTCTTTGATCATCAAGCGCTTTTTGCGCAGTTGCGTAATCTGGTCGTCGGAGGCGCTACTACTTTCTGCCCTGACCACTTCACCATCGATGGCATTGTATTTTTCGTGCAGCTCGCTGAGCCTTGCGTCGGTTTTTTTCTTGGCGTCGAACGCGTCCCTGGTCATGTTCAGGTCTGCGAGCAAATCGTGCTTGACCGGCATTTCTTCACCTCTCGGGGTTTGGGGTGGAAGTCATGAACTATCAGGATAGTCGTGTTTGGCGGGTTTCGGGATTGAGGTAGTCTGTTGCAACATTTCTGACTTCAGGACCTGCCCAATGCCTCATCTGCATGTGGAATACAGCAACAACCTGCGTGATCTGGACGTCGATCGCTTACTGCTGCGCCTGAACCACACGCTGGTGGGTAGCGGTCAGTTTGCCGACGAACTGGATATCAAGAGCCGGGCAGTGGCGCTGGCCAGCTACCGAGTGGGTACGGCCTTGAGCGAGCGGGCGTTCGCGCATATCAAGCTTTCGATTCTCAGCGGCCGCTCGCCAGAGGTGAAGCGGCAGCTGTCGGCAGCTTTGCTGGAAGTACTTAAAGAGGCCGTTCCGGCGGTGGCAGGTGTGGATATACAGTTGTGCGTCGAAGTTCTGGATATAGACCGTGATTCTTATGCCAAAACGCACGTGCCTGCTTAATGCGTCAGGCATAACTAATGTGAAAAAATTGTAATAATAAAAAAGGCGCTTATCGACTAAATGTTAGCGTCTTTTTCACAAAAAATTGATCCCGTTGTCTTTAACTTCGCTTGGTCTGAAGGCAGTGCCGTAACGGCACTCATTACCGAACAATAGCTAAGCGAGCGTCAACTTGAAGATCAAACCAATGCGGGCCGAATGGGTCACTCTGCTCGCAAGTCTGTACCTGCTTGTCGCCTTTAATTCGGTGCTCTGGCAGTACCTTTACAGTGTCATTGAACCCGGTGTTTCCGGTGTGTTCCTGCGTCTGGCCTTCGCTGTGCTGATCTTCTGTGCGTTCAATTTGCTGTTGACCTTTGCGGCTTTTAAATGGGTATTTAAGCCGGTATTGATTACCTTGCTTTTCGTTGGCGCTGGCGCGGCGTATTTCATGAATCAGTACGGTATCCTGATTGATGTTGGTATGCTGCGCAATACCATGGAGACCAATGTTACGGAAGTGCGCGATCTGCTGTCGGTCAAGCTTGGTTTGTATATATTGTTGTTGGCAGTTGTGCCGGCTTTGCTGTTGTATACGACACCGATCAATTATCGCGTGTGGTATCGCGAGTTATTCGCAAAGTGTATTTCCAGCCTGGCGTGTATTGCCTTGCTCGGTATGGTGGCGCTGCTCAACTACCAAGGCCTGGCCTCACTGTTTCGCAACCACCATGAGATTCGCTTGATGGTTGTGCCGAGCAATGTGGTTGGTGCTTCCATGGGCTATGTAAAGGAGCGTATCGGCTCTGCGGCCAAGCCCTTTGCCAAGATCGGCGAAGACGCCAAGCGTGACCCGTTGTGGAAGCATGAGCGCAAGTCTCTGACGGTGCTGGTGGTCGGTGAAAGTGCCCGGGCGCAGAACTTCGCGTTGCTTGGCTATGACCGTGACACCACACCGCAATTGAGCACAGAGGCCGGGCTGATCGCCTTCAGCGATGTTCACTCCTGTGGAACCGAGACGGCGGTGTCAGTGCCCTGCATGTTCTCCGGGCTGACCCGCCAGGACTATCAGGCCAGCAAGGCCAAGAACCAGGAAGGGTTGCTCGATGTGCTGCAACGCGCGGGCTTGAGTGTTCTCTGGCGTGACAATCAGTCCGGCTGCAAAGGTACCTGTGACCGTGTCCAGTTCGACGATGTGAGTAATGCCAAGGACCCAGCGCTGTGCACCAATAGTGAATGTCACGACGAGATCCTGTTACAAGGCCTGGCATCGATGATCGACAACTTGCAGCAGGACACCGTATTGGTATTGCATCAGATGGGCAGTCATGGCCCGGAATATTTCAAGCGTTATCCCATGCAATATGAGCGTTTTACCCCGGTCTGCCCGAGCAACGCGTTAAACCAGTGCAGTGAACAGAGCATTATCAATGCCTATGACAACACCCTGGTGTACACCGACCATGTATTGGCATCGCTGATCGACATCTTGCGCAGCAAGCAAGACACGGTCGACACCGCCATGCTTTATTTGTCCGACCACGGCGAGTCACTGGGTGAGTACAACCTGTTCTTGCATGGCACCCCTTATGTGCTGGCGCCGGAGCAGCAAAAGCATGTGCCGATGCTGGCCTGGTTTTCCGACAGCTATCGCAAGGACTATGACGTCGATACCAACTGCTTGAACAAGATGCGTGACGAGCCGCTGAGCCAGGACAACCTGTTTCACTCGATGCTTGGCCTGTTGCAAGTACGTACCACCCTCTATGACCCGCAACTGGATATGTTTGCCAGCTGCCGGCCGACGCTCGCACAGCACTAAAACAACGCTCGGGCCAGGCAGGGATAGCGGTCGAGCGGTCTCCCGGCAATGGCCTGCGCCGTATATACTGCGCGCCATTGTTTGTGGGAGAGCCTTGTGGCCATCGAAATACACTGGATTTGCGACGACGCCAGCCTGGCCGAACATTGCCAGCAGTGGCGCAAGCTACCCTTCGTGGCAGTCGACACCGAGTTCATGCGGGTCGATACCTTTTATCCGATTGCCGGGTTGATCCAGGTCGGCGACGGGGCGCGTGCCTTTTTGATCGATCCGTTGCGGGTCAACGACTGGCAGCCGCTGGCCCAATTGCTTGAAGACACTCAAGTCATCAAGGTTCTGCATGCCTGCAGCGAAGATCTTGAAGTGCTTTCGCGCCTGACCGGCAGCCTGCCGGCACCGCTGTTTGATACCCAATTGGCTGCGGGTTACCTGAACCTGGGCTTTTCCATGGGCTACTCGCGTCTGGTCCAGGAAGTCCTTGGCATAGAGCTGCCCAAGGGCGAAACCCGCTCTGACTGGTTGCAGCGTCCGTTGTCGGAAACCCAGGTCAGCTACGCCGCAGAAGATGCGGTGCACCTGGCCGAGCTTTACGAGCGCCTGCGTCCGCAGCTGTCGGATGAGAAAAACGCCTGGGTGCTCGAAGACGGTGCCGAACTGGTGGCGCAGCTACGTCGGGAAATCGACCCCAACGAGCTGTACCGCGACGCCAAACTTGCCTGGAAGCTGTCCCGTGCACAGCTGGCCGTATTGCGTGAACTGTGTGCCTGGCGCGAGCGTGAAGCGCGGGCCCGCGATCTGCCGCGTAACCGCATTCTGCGTGAAAACGCTTTGTGGCCGATGGCCAAAACCCAGCCCGACTCATTGTCGGCACTGGCGAAAATCGAAGACATGCACCCGCGTACCATCCGTCAGGATGGCGAGTTTCTGCTCGACCTGATTAAAAAAGCTGCAAGCCTGCCCCCCGAGCAATGGCCACCGGCGGTGCCCGAGCCACTGCCGATCGAGGCTTCGGCGTTGCTCAAGAAGCTACGTGCCATTGGCCAGGCCGAGGGTGAACGCCTGAACATCGCGCCGGAACTGATGCTGCGCAAGAAAATCCTCGAGTTGCTGCTCAAGAGCGGCTACCCCTCAGGTCCTTATCAACTTCCCGATTCGCTGCGCGGCTGGCGCCGTGAGCGGATGGGGCAAGCGCTGCTCGACTGTCTGGCCAGCGCTGGAGATCCGCAATGAAACGTATCTGCTCTATCTACAAGAGCCCACGCAAGAACGAAATGTACCTCTATTTGCTCAAGGCCGACGGCCTGGAGCGCGTTCCAGAAGCTTTGTTGCCGTTCTTTGGCAAGCCGGTGCATGCCTTCGACCTGGTACTCACCCCAGAGCGCCAATTGGCTCGCGAAGACATCACCAAGGTTCTGGAGAACCTGGAGCAGCAGGGGTACCACCTGCAGATGCCGCCAGTCGAAGATGAGTACATCGAGCACCTGCCCGAAGAGTTGTTGCGTCGCAACGACCCGATTTGAGCCCAGCCGCTGTGATGCCGCCAAGCTATCGGGCCTGGCGGCCTTCGTTGTTTCTGCCAAGGTTGTAAAACATGCGTGTTTTGATCGCTGAACAGGATCATGCCCTTTACGCTCGCCTGCTGCGCGAAGCGGCACCGGCGCTTGAGGTCTTGACCAGTGGCAACTCGGCCGAATTGGCCGATTATGCCGCTCAATGCCCGGTATGGCTGGGGCAGCCGGATCTGCTGGCTACCCTGTTGCGCCAGGGCCACCAGCCGCAATGGCTGCAGTCGACCTGGGCCGGAATCACGCCGCTGCTGGCTGAGGGTCTGCAACGTGAGTACCGCCTGACCCGTGCAGTCGGCATCTTTGGCCAGGTGATGGCCGAATACGTCCTGACCTACATGCTCGGCCATGAGCGGGAAGTATTGGCGCGGCTGGTCAGTCAGGTCGAACGTAAATGGGATGATCGACCTGGGCGCAGCCTGGAAGGGCGCCGGGTGCTGATCGTGGGTACAGGCGACATCGGGCAGCGGGTGGCCGAGTTCCTCCTGCCATTTGGCGTCAAACTCTATGGTATCGCCAGCCAGGCCAGAGAGCAGGCACCGTTCCTTGAAGTGGCAGCCATGAGTGAGCTGGGGCGCCTGGTCGGCGAGGTCGATTACGTCGTCAACCTGTTGCCCGACACCCCGGCTACCCATGACCTGTACAACGCCGAGCTATTTGCACGCTTCAACCCCGAGGCGTTATTCATCAATGCTGGACGTGGCGTGGCAGTGGTCGATGGAGACCTTGTCGATGCCTTGAAGCTTGGCCATCTGGCCGGCGCAGTGATCGATGTTTGCCGCCAGGAACCGCTGCCGGCCCGTCATCCGTTCTGGACTGCCTGGGGGCTGCTGCTGACTGGCCACAGCTCGGCACCGACCTCGCCAACGGCGATGGTGCGTTTGTTTGTCGAGAACCTTCGGGCGTATCAGGCGGGTGAGGTGTTGCGCGGGGAAGTGGATTTTGTCCGCGGCTACTGACCGCATCGCGGGGTAAGGCCACTCCCACAGCAGTGTTGCTAAAACCTGTGGGAGCGGGCTTGCCCCGCGCTAACCTTACAAGCTGAAATCACCCTCAGCCGCCAGTTCGCTCAGCGGCCGACGCGGGCTAGGCATTTCACGGGCCTGCAGGGCCTCAGCCAGGCTGGCCTTGTCGCCCAGCTTGCCGATCGCCACGGCAGCGTGCAGGGCATAGCCTTCAGGGATTTTCAGTTCCTTGCGGGTCAGTTCCTGGTCAAAACCGGCCATGCCGTGGGTGTGCCAACCACTGATGCTGGCCTGGAGTGCTAGATGACCCCAGGCGGAGCCGGTATCGAAGGTGTGCCACAGCGCTGGAGTTTCTTCGCTGGCGCCGGGAGCCGTGAAGGTGGTCTTGGACATCACGATCACCAAGGCCGAGGCATGTTGTGCCCAACTGCGATTGAACGGGTTGAGCAGGCTCAGGTAGCGCTCCCAGTTTGGCGTGTCGCGACGGGCATAGAGAAAGCGCCAGGGCTGCGAGTTATAGGCCGAAGGCGCCCAGCGTGCAGCCTCAAGGAAGCTCAGTAGGGTGGCTTCGCTGATCGGTTCGCCCGTGAAGGCGCGTGGCGACCAGCGCTTGATGAACTGATCGTCGATGGCATGTTCGGCAACACGAGGGTTGGCACTCATTGAAAGTTCCTGAAAGTGAGGAAAAGGTGGGGAGCAACTGCCGGCCAAACTACTGTGTCGAACCAACCCTGACAAGCGGTCTGGTGTTGACGCAAGACACGCCCTAGACTGGCGCCGCCGTACTGCGACGCCTCTATTGAAACAGGACACCCGTTACATGAATGCCAGCGCCGAATCCTTCTGGAAGCGTAAAACCCTTGAACAGCTCGACCGCCAGGAATGGGAGTCGCTGTGTGATGGCTGTGGCCTGTGCTGTTTGCAAAAGCTTGAAGATGAGGACGACAGTAGCGTCTATTACACGCGTATCGCCTGCAAACTGCTGGATCTGCAATCCTGTCAGTGCAGCGATTATCCGAACCGGCTCAAGCTGGTGCCCGATTGCATTCAACTGACGCCGGGCAAGGCCGACCAGTTCAAATGGTTGCCGACCACCTGTGGTTATCGGCTGATCAGCGAAGGCAAGGACCTGCCAAGCTGGCATCACCTGGTTTGTGGTGATCGTGACCAGGTGCATAAACAACGTATTTCCCAGTCCGGACGCATGCTGAGCGAAAACAGCGTGGACGAGGACGACTGGGAAGATTATCTGATTTTCCGCGCCGGCTGAGCCGCCCAGGCTTAGCGGGTATCGCGTCAGTGGAACAAGGAGTTTCGGTATGCGGGTGCGTTGCCATTGGCTATTGGTACTGACGGTACTTGCCAGTTCGCCAGCCTGGGCGAAGAAGGTCAATCTCGATTATCACGTTCGATTGCTCCCTCAAAGCGAGCAGGCCGAAGTGCGCCTGACCCTGGGTGACGGTGAGGCAGTGCGCAGCCTGGATTTCGATTTGGGCAAGGAGGGCGCCTACAGCGACTTCAAGGCCGACGGCCAGTGGTTGATGCAAGGTGATGGCTTGCGCGGGAAATGGCAGCCGTCAGCCGGCAAGAGCGAGCTGACCTACCGCGTGCGTCTGGCGCATCACCTCGGTAATGGCAACTACGAATCACGCATGACGGCCGACTGGGCGCTGTTTCGTGGCGACGATCTGGTCCCGCCGGCACGGCTCGACCAGCAGGACGGCACCGAACTGGTGTCGCGTCTGAGCTTTGACTTGCCTACTGGCTGGAGAAGTGTCGAGACGCCATGGCCACGCATCGGCAAGCAGCGTTTTCGCATCGACAATGTTTCACGTCTGTTTGATCGCCCCACCGGCTGGATGATCGCCGGCAAGGTCGGCACGCGGCGTGCGCGTCTTGGCGAAACCGAAGTCAGTGTGGCCGCTCCCCAGGGCCAGGGCATGCGACGCCTGGATAACCTCACCCTGCTGACGTTTGTGTGGCCACAACTAACGGCAGTGTTCCCGCGCAACCCGCCAAAATTGTTGCTGGTCGGTGCACGCGATCAGCTTTGGCGCGGTACACGTGCCGGGCACAACTCGATCTACCTGCACAGCAGTCGGCCACTGGTCAACGAAAACGGCTCAAGCCCATTGTTGCGCGAAGTGGTGCATGTGTTCGCGCAGATCAACGACCGCCAGGGCAGTGACTGGATTGGTGAAAGTATCAATGAGTATTACGCCATTGAGTTGCTGCGTCGGGCGGGCGGTATCGCCGACGATCGTTACCAGGCCCTGCAAGGTGGCCTGGAGCGGCGCAGCGCCAAGGTCACCAGCCTCAAAGGCGATCAGGTGGACGGTGCAGTGACTGCGCGCGGGGTGCTGCTGTTGCAGGCACTGGACCGGGAAATCCGCGTACACACCCACAATCAGCGCTCGCTGGATGACGTCGCGCGGGCGCTGATGCGTTTAAACAGTGTCAGCACCCAAGAGTTCATTCACCTTAGCGAAAGCGTGCTGGGGCGTGAATCCGAGGTGCTGTCGAGCAAGCTGTTGCGTTAGCTTTTCGGGTTTTTCAATGAATCGTTGCCGGTGACCGTGGCGCTGTGGGTCGCCGCTTCGGCACTGGCTTTTAGGGCTTCAAGCTCGGCGCCGCTGCGTTCGATCTTTGCGCGGATGTTGTCGAGGTCATTGCGGCCGCGCTCCAGCAGGCTCTTGACCGAACTGTGGCCGGTAATGCCACGCGCCAAGGCCACGCCGCCGATCGCCATTTGAATCAAGCCGAACAACCCGCCGCGGCGCAACCCCTTGCCAACCATCACGACACCGCCGGCCACGGAGCCTGCGCGCTCCCAGCCAGTCACGTTGGATGCGGGTTTGTCTTGCAGGACACGGATCGGCGTCTTGTTATCGGACATGGTCATTCTCCAGTGGGGGCGATGATAATCAAATGACCATCGCAGGCGCCGGGCTGTTCATTCGAATTACTTGAATTTTGGTCCGGAACGGGTGTTCAGGCCCTTGGCGAGCCGGTCGTACAACACCACATTGACCGTGGCGGCGAGGTTCATGCAGCCATTGGTCGGGATGTAGATGGTTTCTTCGCACCAGGCACGAACACTCGGATCGAGCGAGCCGTCCTCCGGGCCGAAAATATAGATCGCCCGGTCCGGGTGGGTGTATTCGGGTAGTGGGCGAGCCCCTTCGATCAGCTCGACCGCCACGGGTGTACAGCCCAGGGGAATGATTTTTTGCAAATCGTCGATGCCGATCAACGGGATGTCGTAGTGCACACGCTTGGTGTCGGTGACGAAATCTCGGGCACGCTCGTAGCGTTTACCGGTGTAGAACACCGAGTTGACGCCGTAGCAACCCGCTGCGCGCATCACCGAACCGACGTTCTCTGCTGACTTGGGGTTGAACAGACCAATGCAGCTGTACCGTTTGTTCGCCACGTGCCGGGGCCCTTCGCAAAAAAGAACGCGATTATACGGGCTTGCCGGCAATGTAGGGGGGCGGTTCAGTCTTTTTTCAGCAGGCCGGCCAGTCCCGCGAACGGGTTATGAGTGGCTTTGGCGATGCTTGGGCTGCTGGTAGAGCCTTCGCTGAAGTATTGCTGGTCGGTGTAGCGCGAATGCTCGTTGTCGTGGCAGTACAGGCACAGCAGTTCCCAGTTGGAACCGTCCTGTGGGTTATTGTCGTGGTTGTGGTCACGATGGTGCACGGTCAGTTCGCTCAGGCGCTTGCCGGCGAACTCGCGGGCGCAACGGCCGCAGACGTGCGGGTACATTCTCAGGGCTTTGTCGCGATAGCCCATTTCCTTGTCGCGCTTGGCGTCGGCAAGGATGCGGTCGAGCCGTGCGGTTGCAGCGGCGGAGGATGGCGAACTCATGGGATTACCTTTTCTCGGGCTTGTTACGGTTATGCCTTGAAGTTTAGCGTGTGCACGGGGGATTCGGACAGGCAAACCGCTTCGCTTGGGAGTAGCCTGTAAGAAGTTGCTACGAGGAGTCTGCGCATGCGCTTTTTGACCATCGCTGTCCTGTTCTTTGCCAGCCTGCAACTCGCAACGGCGGCCGAGTTGCAACCGCGACCGATAGCACCGGTACCTGGCGCGCCGGGAACGCCGACGCCAACACCCTACCCGCAGATCACCCCAAGCGCGGTACCCAGGGCAGGAGATGCACGGCCGGGCGCGCCGCTGCTACCGGCTATCAAAGTGCCTGTTCCACCCAGGGACCAGCCGTTGCCAGGCCTGACGCCCCAGGACAGCAAGGCCAAGGGAAAGTCGGACTAGCGCAGCCCGGCAAGGCTGCGCCAGCCCCTGGGGTCACACCAGGCCCAGGACCTTGAAGACAAAAGCGTATTCCAGCGCCACATCGCGCAGCCCCTGATAACGCCCGCTCATGCCGCCGTGACCGGCGTCCATTTCGGTCTTGAGCAGCAACAGATTGTTGTCTGTCTTGGTGACGCGCAACTTGGCCACCCACTTGGCCGCTTCCCAGTACTGCACGCGGCTGTCGTTGTAGCCCGCCACCACCAGCAGGGCAGGGTAGGCCTGGGCCTTGACGTTCTCGTAGGGCGCGTAGGCCTTGATGCGTTCGTACACGTCGGGCTCTTCAGGATTGCCCCATTCGTCGTACTCGGTGATGGTCAGCGGTAGCTCGGGGTCGAGCATGGTGTTGAGCACGTCGACAAACGGTACTTCGGCGATTGCCGCCTTGAACAGCTCCGGGCGTTGATTGAGCACTGCGCCAATCAGCAGGCCGCCAGCGCTGCCGCCACTGACGGCGAGTTGGTCGGCGCGGGTAACGCCTTGGCTAATCAGGTGTTCAGCACAGGCGATGAAATCGCTGAAGGTATTGTGCTTGTGTTCCTGCTTACCAGCCCGATACCAGGCTTCACCCAGCTCACCGCCGCCGCGTACATGGGCAATGGCAAAGGCTACGCCGCGGTCGAGCAGGCTCAGGCGGGCGTGGGAAAACCACGGGTCAAGGCTTTCGCCGTAGGCGCCATAGCCATACAGGTACAGGGGCACGGGCTTGCCCACGTCACTGCGGCGCTGCACCAGGCTGATCGGCACTTGGGTGCCGTCAGCGGCGGTCGCCCAGAGGCGTTGGCTGACGTAGGCATCGGCGTCGAAGGGGCCCAGTACCGGGGTTTCCTTGAGTACCACCTGAGCACCCGTGGCCAGCTCCAGTTGACGTACCTGGGCCGGGCGGTTCAGGGCCTGATAGCGCAGGCGGATACGCGAGCTGGCAAACTCCAGAGTGTCCTGCACGTACAGGCTATAGGCGGCATCGGGTAACTCCACCCGATAATGCGCCAGCCCTTGCGGGTGCACCTCGATAATCGGCAAGCCGCCTTCGCGCAAGCTCAGGGTCAGGGCGCTGGCGTTCAGGCTCAGGCCTTCGAGCATTACCGTGTCGCGGTGCGCTACCAGCCGTTGCCACTGATCGCGGACAGGCACTTGATCGCTCGCAGCCTGGTACAGGGCGAAGTTGATGCCGTCCTGGTTGGTGCGAATAAACCAGCGCCACTGGCCCTCGAATTGACCGTGGTCGGGGAAGTATTCGTGACCTTCGACCCGTGGTGCCAGGCAGGTAAAGGCATCTTCCGGCCGTTCGGCGTCCAGCACCCAGGCTTCACTGGTGGTCTTGCTGTTGAGCAGCAGGATCAACTGGCGTTCGGAGCTGGCCCGGTAGCAGTGCAGGAAGAAGCGTCCGTCATCTTCTTCGTACACCACCTGACAGCCTTCACGCCCAAGACGATGACGCAGCAGTTTATGCGGGCGGTGGGTGTCGTCCAATTCGGCAAAGAACAGCGTCTGGCTGTCGTTGGCCCAGGTCATGCTGCCGTCGCAGTCATCGAACGGCAGTTGCTCGATAGTGCCGCTGAGCAGGTCCTTGACATACAGGGTGTAGATTTCATCACCCGTGGTATCGAGGCTGTAGGCCAGGCGCTGGTGATCGGGGCTGACATTGAAGGCGCCAAGGGTCAGAAACCCGCCATTGGCCAGTTGGTTGGGGTCCAGTAGCAGTTCTTCGTGGTTTTCATCGACCGTGTTGGAGTCATCGGCCGGACGCGGGCAACGGTAATGACGTGGGTACTCTTCGCCGGCAGTGGTGCGGCTGTAGTAAAGCCAGGGGCCCCAGGGCGAAGGCAGCGACAGGTCGGTTTCCAGGATCCGGCCTTTGATTTCTTCGAACAGCTGTTCGCGCAGGGGGGCTTGGTCGGCCAGTTGAGCTTGCTGGTAGGCGTTCTCGGCGTTCAAGTAGTCGATGACTTCTGCGCTGTCGCGTTCCTGAAGCCAGGCGTACGGATCAGCGCCTTCGGCCTTGCGGGCAATCGGGGCGTGGGGAGCTGTGGCGTCTGCGGACATGCGGGGATCTCTTGGCTGGGGGGCGCCTGCGCGCTGAAATGTGTTTATCATAAGCGTCTATTTGCCTAGCTTGCCACGGACACTATGACCGAGAACGACTATCTGCTCGCCTGGGGCCTTTACGCCCTGGCCGCCCTGGGTTGCCTGGCGGTGGGCTTTCGCCTAACCCGCTGGATGTGGCGTTGGCTGCGCGAACCCCTGCGGGTATTGATGGCAGTGCTGCTGCTGACCCCGACCATCATTGACCCGGTCAAAGAAAAATTTGCCCCGGCCATTGCCATCACTGCCCTCGACTTGCTGTTCAAGGTCGGCAACAACGTCTTGCGCGCCGCGGCTGACCTTGCCATGTACGGCATGATCGCTTTCGCGCTGTACGGGGTATTCGTGGTGGTGCGTTGGCCGCTGGAAAAACGCGCCAAAGCCCGACGTGAGCAAGCTGAAGCGGCAGCCAAGCGCGATGCCGAGGACGCTGGGCCCGGTGAGGCATTCGCCGCCGACAACCGCGACCGTTATCGCACTCCGCCCGAAGCACCACTGGGCGGCAATCGTTCGCGGGTTGAGCCGCGCTTGTAGGATTTGCCCCGGAGCAGCCAAGCATGTGTGAACTATTGGGCATGAGCGCCAATGTGCCGACCGATATTGTTTTCAGCTTTACCGGGCTGATGCAGCGCGGTGGCCGCACCGGTCCACATCGCGACGGTTGGGGCATCGGCTTCTACGAAGGCCGTGGCCTGCGCCTGTTCCAGGACCCGGCGGCAAGCTGCGAGTCGGAAGTGGCCAATCTGGTCCAGCGTTATCCGATCAAGAGCGAGGTGGTGATTGGCCACATTCGCCAGGCCAATGTCGGCAAGGTGTGCCTGTCCAATACCCACCCCTTTGTGCGTGAGCTATGGGGGCGCAATTGGTGCTTTGCCCATAACGGCCAGTTGGGTCAGTTTCAGGGCTCGACCAGCTTCTACCGACCGATTGGCGATACCGACAGCGAAGCGGCGTTCTGCGACTTGCTCAACCGCATCCGCGAAGCCTTCCCGGAACCGGTCGAGGTCGAAATGCTTCTGCCGGTGCTGGTCCAAGCCTGCGCCGAATACCGTGGCAAGGGTGTGTTCAATTGCCTGCTCAGTGATGGCGACTGGCTGTTTTGCTTTTGCTCGACCAAGCTTGTGCATATCACCCGACGCGCCCCGTTCGGGCCGGCGCGGCTCAAGGACGTCGACATGATTGTCGACTTCCAGGCCGAAACCACCCCCAATGACGTGGTAACGGTGATTGCTACCGAGGCGTTGACCGAGAACGAGACCTGGCAGCGCTATGAACCCGGTCAATGGGCATTGTGGCGCCAAGGCGAGTGCCTGGCCCAGGGACAACGCTAAGGAATAGCCCATGTTCAGAAGTTACCTGCGGTTAATGCTGTTTACCTTCGGTTTGCTGGTGGGGGTGCAGGTTCCTGGCTTGATCAACGACTATAGCCAGCGGGTCGACGCGCACCTGCTTGAGTCCCGCGAGGGCCTCAAGGGGTTCCAGGCAACGGCCCAGCGTTTTTTCAATGGCGATTTGCAGGCGTTGGTTCGCCACTACCGTAGCAGTGATGATCCGGTGTTCAACAGTGATGCCAACAGCATCGAAAGCCTGTTGATCCGCAATCGCGTGTTCGAGCACGAATGGCAGATGCTGCAGAACGGCTGGCTGGAGCGAACCTGGCACGTGCTGGTCAACGCCGACAGCCAGTTGCGTGAAGAAACCCTCAAAGGCTACAGCTACCAGATTCTCCTCGCCCCCGAAGCGCTGGCATGGGGGCTGAGCTGCGCATTGCTGCTGGCGCTGTTGGTGGAAAGCCTGTTGTTGCTGATCGGTTGGGTAGCACTTGGTGGGCGGCGCAAGCCGGTTGCCGAGAGCTGGCGCTAAACCAGCTTGATACGCTCAGGGCCGGCATTGGCGGCATAGCGTTCAAGCACATTGCGACATAGCGCTACCACTTCATCAACCAGCTCGACCCCGGTCTGCCAGGCCACCACCAGCTCCAGGCTAGGCGGCTGTTGCGCCAGCGGCAGTTGGGTCAGTTCCCCGCGCGCCAATTCCTCGCTGACCAGCGCCGGGGGGAGGGCACCGATGCCGAAGCCGTCACGCAGCAAGCGGGTAATGGCCGCCACCGAATTCACGCAGTTCAAGCGAGGCGCACTGACGCCTTCGGCCTGGAGCAGGCTAAGCACTTCTTGATGCGGACGGGAGTTTTTCGAGAAGGTCACGATTCGCTCGCGAGCAAGCTCGGCAAGCGATGCAAAGTCGCGGTTGTAGATGGACTGGGTGGCAACGATCCAACCCATGGGGTAGCGCGCCAGGTCCAGGCTACGGATCGATTCCTGACGCAGCAGGTCGGTTTGCAGAATGACATCGAGGAAGCCTTTTTGCAGCTGTTCGCGCAAGTTGAGCGCGGTATCGGCGACCAGTTCGATTTCCACCTGCGGGTAGCGCTCCATCAGTTCCGACACCAGCGGGCTCATCCAGGTATGGATCACCGTATCCATGACACCCAGGCGTACGCGTCCGACCTTCGCCCGGTCGCTGTCCAGCGATTGCTTGAGCGCCTTGGCGGTGTCGAGCATCTGTTCGGCGTACTCGAGCACCTTGCTGCCTTCAGGCGTAAGGCTGACCCCACGCGAATCGCGCAGCAGCAACTTGACCCCCAGATCCGCCTCCAGCGCAGCAATACGGCTGGAGATCGACGCCTGGGTGGTGAAGAGCTTCTCGGCGGTCAGGCGAAAGCTCTTGAGTCGGGCCACCCAGACAAAGGTTTCGAGGAACTTGAGGTTCATGGTGCGCTCACTGATCAATTTTTTCTTATGCCAGACCGCTGGTTTTTCTCGTTGGACGTAACGGCGCCAGGGTCAAAAAATATCGGCATGGTTGCGACGCAGATCGCCGCCTTTAAAACAATACCAACAAGCTGAGGCAACCATGAACCCATCGGGCGTGCAGCAACAGGCCAAATCCAGATCCGTGGCGGGACCTTTCGATTGGTACCGCAACATCAACAAGCAGGAACGCCGCACCTTCTGGAGCTGCAAGATCGGTTATGGCCTGGATGGCATGGACACGCAGATGCTCAGCTTTGTCGTTCCCACCCTGATTGCACTGTGGGGGATCACCACGGCCGAAGCCGGCTTGATTCATACCAGCACACTGATCGCTTCGGCCCTCGGTGGCTGGATCGCCGGCATTCTTTCCGACCGTATCGGCCGGGTGCGTACCCTGCAACTGACCGTGCTGTGGTTCGCCTTCTTCACTTTTCTCTGTGGTTTCGCCCAGAACTACGAACAGCTATTGATCGCTCGCACCCTGATGGGCTTCGGTTTTGGTGGTGAGTGGACCGCCGGCGCCGTGTTGATCGGTGAAGTCATTCGCGCCAAGGACCGCGGCAAGGCGGTGGGCATGGTGCAATCGGGCTGGGCCATTGGCTGGGGCCTGACGGCGATTCTCTATGCGGTTTTGTTCACCCTGCTACCCCCTGAGGATGCTTGGCGGGCCCTGTTCCTGTTGGGAATTGTGCCAGCGGTGTTCGTGATTTTCGTCCGTCGCCTGGTCAAGGACCCGGAAGTCTACCGCCAGGCCAAGGCGGCGGAAAAAACCGAGGCACCGTCGCATTTCTATGAAATTTTTGCTCCCGGCATGCTTTTCACCACCCTTCGCGCTTCGTTGCTGACAACGGGTGCCTTGGGCGGGTACTACGCCATCACCTCGTGGCTGCCGACCTTCCTCAAGAACGAACGCGGCCTGAGCGTACTCGGCACGGGTGGCTACCTGGCCATGGTGATCTTCGGTTCCTACATAGGCTATGTAATCAGCGCCTACCTCACTGACCTGCTGGGGCGCAAAAAGAACTTCATCCTGTTCGCCGTGGGTTCATTCATCATCGTGCTGCTGTACACCCAGATGCAGGTCAGCGATGGCGTCATGCTCTGGCTTGGCTTCCCCCTGGGCTTCTTCGCCTCGGGCATTTTCAGCGGCATGGGGGCGTTTCTCACCGAACTCTTCCCTACTCGTATCCGCGGCTCGGGCCAGGGCTTTTGCTACAACATCGGGCGCGCCCTGGCGGCGTTCTTCCCGCTGCTCATTGGTATGCTCAGCCAGAAGATACCGCTGGGCCTGGGTATCGGCGCATTTGCCGCGGTGTCCTACGGAGTGGTAATTCTGGCAGCGTTGAGCCTGCCGGAAACGCGCGGCAAAGAACTTGAAGCCCATTAAGGCCAAGCCTGAAGGAGTTACAGACGTGAGCCGCCTACTACTGAATTGCGATATGGGTGAAAGTTTCGGCAGTTGGACCATGGGCCTGGATGCCCAGGTCATGCCCTTTGTCGACTGTGCCAATATCGCCTGCGGTTTCCATGCCGGTGATCCGGGCATCATGCGCAAAACGGTGGCCTTGGCTGTTGCCAGCAACGTAAGCATTGGTGCCCATCCGGCCTATCAGGACCTGGCAGGCTTCGGTCGTCGTTCCATGGCCTGCAGTGCCGAAGAAATCCGTGACCTGCTGCATTACCAGATCGGTGCACTCGATGGCATCTGTCGCACCCAGGGTACCCGCGTAGCCTACGTGAAGCCCCACGGTGCGCTGTATACAGACATGATGGCCGACCCGCTCAAGCTGCGCGCGGTGCTTGAGGCGGTGAGCAGTTACGGTCGGGACTTACCGTTGATGCTCATGGCCACGGCTGACAACAGTGCTGCCCAGGCCTTGGGTGATGAGTACGGCGTGACCTTGTGGTTCGAGGCCTTCGCCGACCGTGGCTATGATGCCGCCGGGCACTTGCTGTCGCGGCGCTTGCCGGGCGCTGTGCATCATGACCCGGCGCTGATTGTCGATCAGGCCTTGCGCCTGGCTCGAGGCGAGCCGCTGATCGCCGTGGACGGCAGCGAATTGCGCCTGCACGCGCATACGCTGTGCGTGCATGGCGACAACGAAAGTTCGGTGGCGGCGGTGCAGCAGATTCGTGAAGCGCTCGATAGCCTGGTGAACTCATGAAACAGCGCATTGAAACGGCGGCCATTGACTGCCTGATGGTGCGATTGTTCGACGCTATCGATGAGACCAACATGCCCTGGATGCTGGCAGCGAGTCAGCGCTTGCGGGCTGTATTCGGCGCACAGCTGATCGATCTGGTGCCGTCCTATACAACCGTGATGGTGCATTTCGACCTCATGCAACTGTCGCCGCAGCAGGCCCGAATCCTGATTCGCGAAGCGCTGGAAAACCTGCAACCCGATAATGGCAGCGGTGGCAGCCTGCACGAAATTCCAGTGTGGTACGACCTCAGTGTCGGGCCGGAGTTGAGCCTGTTGGCGGCGCGCTGCAATACCTCGGTGGCCGACATCGTGCGTCGTCACAGTGAGCGCGAGTATCAGGTGTTCGCCTTGGGCTTCGCCCCGGGGTTTGCGTTCATGGGCCTGGTTGAAGAGGCGCTGGCGGCGCCGCGCTTGTCCACCCCACGCAAGCGCGTGGCGGCAGGCAGCGTGGGGATCGCCGAGCGCCAGACCGCTGCTTACCCTGCGGTGTCGCCTGGAGGCTGGAACCTGATCGGCCGCACCCCGAGCACACTCTTTGACCGTCAGCGCCAAGGCTACAGCCTGCTGCAGCCGGGCGATCGGGTGCGATTCGTGGCGGTGGATCGCGGCACCTTTATCAACCTGGGCGGCGACGATACCCCGCAGGAGATGTCGGCATGAGCCGCTTGTCGATCGAGGCCAGCACCGCGCTGTGCCTGTTGCAGGACGCCGGACGCTTTGGTGTGCGACATCTGGGCGTGACCCAAGGCGGGGCGCTGGATTGGGTGTCGATGCGTTGGGCCAACTGGCTGTTGGGCAATGCTGCCGATGCTGCGGTAGTGGAAGTTACCTTGGGTGGTTTCAGCCTGGTGGCTGAGCAGGATTGCCACCTGGCACTTGCAGGGGCAGATCTGGATGCGCGCATTGATGGCCAGCCGCTCAAGCCCTGGTCCAGCTTCACCTTGGCGCAAGGTCAGCGTCTGCGCCTGAACCAGCCCTTGCAGGGGGCTCGCGCCTACCTCGCCGCACCGGGTGGGTTCGACGCTGTACAGGTCCTGGGCAGTTGTGCCAGCGTGGTGCGTGAGGCGCTGGGCGGTCTTGATGGTCTGGGCTCACCGTTGGCCAAGGGGCAGCAATTGAGTTACAGCAGCCAGCCGTGTGGCGGGCGAGAGGTGCCGCTGGCATTGCGTCCGCAGTTCAGCAACAACAGCTTGGATCTACTACTGGGCGCCCAGATTGGCGACTTCAGCGGCACGAGTCTGTTCGAGGCCTTCAACCGTGACTGGACCCTGGACAATCGCGCCGACCGCATGGGTATGCGCTTGCTCGGCCCTGTCTTGCAGTATCAAGGGGCGCCTATGATTTCCGAAGGTATTGCGCTGGGCGCGGTGCAGGTGCCGCCGGATGGCCAGCCGATTGTGTTGCTCAATGATCGCCAGACCATTGGCGGCTATCCGCGTTTGGGAGCGTTGACGCCGTTGGCGCTGGCACGCCTGGCGCAGATGCTGCCAGGGAACGTAGTGAGATTCCGGCCAGTGGTGCAGGAGACGGCTTGGCAGGAACAGCGGGCGTTCATCGAGAGATTTGCAGGATGATGGATCGCTAGGCAAGCGCGCTCCGCCAAGAGCGGGCTTGCCCGGCGAAAAGCGCTACTTGGACAAGAACCGCATTCCCTCTTCCAGCCCCCGCAAGGTCAATGGGAACATCCGGTCTTCAACCAGCTCGCGAACGATGTTGGTCGAGGTGGTGTAGCCCCAGGTGTCCTTGGGATACGGGTTGATCCAGATGAGTTTCTTGTACTTCTCCATGAAACGCTGCATCCACACGTATCCGGCTTCTTCGTTCCAATGCTCGACGCTACCGCCCGGCTGGGTGATTTCGTAGGGGGCCATTGCCGCATCGCCGACGAACACCACTTTGTAATCAGCGCCGTATTTGTGCAGCAGGTCCATGGTCGAGGTGCGTTCGGAAGTGCGGCGCATGTTGTTCTTCCACACCGACTCATAAACGAAGTTGTGGAAGTAGTAATACTCCAAGTGCTTGAATTCGGTCTTGCAGGCCGAGAACAGCTCTTCGCAGATTTTTACGTGAGCATCCATCGAACCGCCAATATCGAACAACAACAGCAACTTGACGCTGTTGCGCCGTTCCGGACGCATCTGGATATTGAGCAGGCCAGCGTCGCGCGCGGTGTGGTCGATGGTGCCGTCGATGTCCAGTTCTTCGGCTGCACCCTGGCGCGCAAACTTGCGCAAGCGGCGCAGTGCCAGCTTGATGTTACGCGTGCCCAGTTCGACCTGATCGTCGAGGTTCTTGTACTCGCGCTGATCCCAGACCTTGACCGCCTTGCCTTGACGCTTGCCAGCATCGCCGACCCGAATGCCTTCGGGGTTGTACCCGCCTGAGCCAAACGGGCTGGTACCACCGGTGCCGATCCACTTGTTGCCACCGGCATGACGTTCCTTTTGCTCTTCAAGGCGCTTCTTGAACTCTTCGATGAGCTTGTCCAGGCCACCCAGGGACTGGATCTGGGCGCGTTCTTCATCGGTCAGCGAGCGTTCGAATTCCTTGCGCAACCAATCTTCCGGAATCAGTGCTTCCAGATGCTGGTTAAGGTTCTCAAGGCCCTTGAAGTAAGCAGAGAACGCGCGGTCGAACTTGTCGAAATGACGCTCGTCCTTGACCAGGATCGCCCGCGACAGGAAGTAGAACTCGTCCATGTCGGCAAAGGTGACCCGCTGCTTGAGCGCATTGATCAAATCAAGCAGCTCACGTACCGACACCGGCACCTTAGCTGCGCGCATTTCATTGAACAGATTGAGCAACATGGCTATTGCCCCCTGGCTCAGCGGTTACCGCGACGGCTCATGAAGGCCAGGCGCTCGAGCAGTTGCACATCCTGTTCGTTTTTAACCAGGGCACCGGCCAATGGCGGGATAGCCTTGGTCGGATCGCGTTCACGCAACACGGCTTCGCCAATGTTGTCGGCCATCAGCAGCTTCAGCCAGTCAACCAGTTCGGAGGTGGACGGCTTTTTCTTCAGGCCCGGCACCTTGCGCACGTCGAAGAACACGTCCAGCGCTTCGCTGACCAGGTCCTTCTTGATGTTCGGGTAATGGACATCGACGATCTGCTGCAGGGTGTCGCGGTCGGGGAAGGCGATGTAATGGAAGAAGCAGCGGCGCAGGAAGGCGTCGGGCAGCTCTTTTTCGTTGTTCGAGGTAATGATGATGATCGGACGGTGCTTGGCCTTGATCGTTTCGTCGGTCTCGTAAACGTAGAACTCCATCTTATCCAGTTCTTGCAACAGGTCGTTGGGGAACTCGATGTCGGCCTTGTCGATTTCGTCGATCAGCAGAATGACTCGCTCCTCGGCTTCGAAGGCTTCCCAGAGCTTGCCCTTTTTCAGGTAGTTGCGTACGTCGTGTACCTTGTCGACACCCAATTGCGAGTCGCGCAGGCGGCTTACCGCGTCGTACTCATAGAGCCCCTGGTGGGCCTTGGTGGTCGATTTGATGTGCCAGGTGATCAGTTTGGCGCCAAAGGACTCGGCCAACTGTTCGGCGAGCATGGTCTTGCCGGTACCGGGTTCACCCTTGACCAGCAGTGGCCGCTCCAGGGTGATTGCCGCGTTGACTGCCAGTTTCAGGTCGTTTGTGGCGACGTATGTGCTGGTGCCTTCGAACTTCATGAACCGATCCTCTAACGTAGCGCCGGGGTGCATGGCCCCTGGCAGAAAAATTGTCATGCACGACTATAACGCGGGCTCTGGTCGACTGGGAACGCAGACGGTCCATTCAGTCTCTGAATAGCCCGTCACTTGTTGACTTGGTCAGACTGGGGAGGCGCTTGCTCGTAGCGTGCATTAAAGGCCTGGACAAAGCCGTTGCGCAGAATCTGCAGGAACGCTTCAAAGGCACTGATATCGCTTTTATGCACGCTGCCGCTCAGTTCTACACGAGTAGCGAATTGGTTCTTGCGCTGGTTTTTCAGCACCGTTTCGGTGCCGCCTACCAATGCTTCCCAGATCGAGCGGAAAAAGCCTTTGTCTTCGTTTTTTACATCCTGCTGCCAGTTGAACACGTCGACATCACGCAGCAGGGGCTTGATGTAACCGGTAAGGCGACCGTTCTGCGCTTCAGTCTCGATGACCAGGTCGCCGTGTCCGGCATTGAAGTCGAACTTGCCGTAGGCACTGGCAAAGTCGTTGAGCTTGCGCAGTTGGATGCCCGTGGCACGCAGGCGAAACTGGAAGTCGTCGAAGTCACTGAACGGGTCGAACGTGGCACTGCTTTGCACCTGTGCATCGCCCAGCAGCCGGGCCTTGCCATTGAAGCGCGCATCGCGCCGGCCCTTGAGATCTTCGACATTGGTCAGGTTACGGATACTGGCATCCAGATGGGTGGCCTTCAGATCGACCGGTGGCTTGGAAGTAAAGTTGTTGAAGGTCAGGGTGCCGTTGTCGATACGCACCTCGTTCAAGGTAATAGGCAGCAGCTTTTCCAACTGCTGACGCCAGTCGGTACCGCGCCCGGTCTGCGATGCTTGCCGGGAACCGCCGTCAACGAAGTTCAGTTCGGGGCGTAGGAACACCACTTCGGCGACGACCGCATGCTCGTACCACAGCGAGCGCCAGCTGACCGAGAGGTCGATCACGGGGGCCTGGAGGAACGGCACAGGTACCTTGCCGGTGGTCTTGACGATGGTCAGGCCGTTGATCTTGTAGGCACCGCGCCACCAGGCAAGATCAACGTCGGTGACGTGCCCGCGGTAGTCTCCCATGTCGGCAAGTTTGTCGTTGAGGTAATTGCGTACCAGCACCGGCAGGCTCAAATGCAGGATCAGCAACAGCAGGGCAATGCTCAATAATCCCCATAGGGGCCAACGGTAGCGAGGTTTCATCGACGATGGTTCCGGTCAGGGGTATTGATCGGTTGACTGCGGGCAGCCCCAGGGGTTCGCAGTTATGGACGCACCGGGCTGGCGGGCTTACCCTTGAGGTTTTCCCTCCGGTGCAAAAAGGACCCCGCGATGAGCCGTATCTTTGCTGACAACGCGCATTCCATCGGCAACACGCCGCTGGTGCAGATCAATCGCATCGCCCCGCGCGGCGTGACCATCCTGGCCAAGACGGAAGGGCGCAACCCAGGCTATTCGGTCAAATGCCGGATCGGCGCAAACATGATCTGGGACGCTGAAAGCAGCGGTAAGCTCAAGACCGGCATGACCATCGTCGAGCCGACCTCGGGCAACACAGGTATTGGCCTGGCCTTCGTTGCTGCGGCGCGTGGCTACAAGCTGATGCTGACCATGCCGGCTTCGATGAGCATCGAGCGACGTAAGGTTCTCAAGGCGCTGGGTGCTGAATTGGTACTGACCGAGCCGGCCAAAGGCATGAAAGGCGCTATTGAGAAAGCCGCAGAAATCGTTGCCAGCGACCCGGCGACCTACTTCTTGCCCGGCCAGTTCGAAAACCCGGCCAACCCGGCAATCCACGAAAAGACCACAGGCCCGGAAATCTGGAACGATACCGACGGTGCCGTCGATGTGCTGGTTTCCGGGGTTGGTACCGGTGGCACCCTTACCGGGATTTCGCGCTACATCAAGCAGACTCAGGGCAAAGCCATTATTTCGGTAGCGGTTGAACCGATGGTCTCGCCCGTGATCACCCAGGCCCTGGCCGGCGAAGAAATCAAGCCCAGCCCGCACAAGATCCAGGGCATTGGCGCAGGTTTCGTACCGAAGAACCTTGATCTGGCCATGGTCGACCTGGTCGAGTTGGTCAGCGATGAGGAGTCCAAGGCCATGGCCCTGCGCCTGATGCAGGAAGAGGGCATCCTGTGCGGAATTTCCTCGGGCGCAGCCATGGCCGCCGCCGTGCGCCTCGCGGAAAAGCCCGAGATGCAAGGCAAGACCATCGTCGTTATCCTCCCCGACTCCGGAGAGCGCTACCTGTCGAGCATGCTTTTCAGTGATCTGTTCACCGATCAGGAAACCCAGCAATAAGCCCGTCCACGCTGACCCGGCGCAATTAATTGCGCCGGTGTTTATTGCACAATCCTTAACAGTGAATGCTGGCAGTGGTTGTTTTTACCAGGACCGGATCAGTTTATGATGCCCGATTAATCTGGCAGCGATGATCAGATCGAAATTCCAAGGAGTGTTGCATGACCTTTTCCTTTGTCGCCAAGGCAGGTGTGTTGCTGCTGTTTTTCGGCAGCACATTGTATGTTCACCTGCGCGGCAAGGCGCGTTTGCCAATGTTGCGCCAGTTCGTCAACCATTCGGCGCTGTTCGCTCCTTATAACGCCTTGATGTACCTGTTTTCCGGGGTGCCTTCCAAACCTTACCTGGACCGTACGCGCTTTCCCGAGCTCGATGTGCTCAAGGACAACTGGGAAGTTATCCGCGAAGAGGCCATGCACCTGTTCGACGAGGGTTACATCCGCGCCGCCGAAAAAGATAACGACGCAGGCTTTGGTTCCTTCTTCAAGAAGGGCTGGAAACGCTTTTACTTGAAGTGGTACGACAAAGCGCTGCCGTCTGCTGAAGCGCTGTGCCCCAAGACCGTCGAGCTGGTCAACAGCATCCCCAACGTCAAGGGCGCGATGTTTGCCCTGCTGCCGGGTGGCAGCCACCTGAACCCGCACCGTGACCCGTTTGCCGGTTCGTTGCGCTATCACCTGGGCCTGTCGACGCCCAACTCCGACAATTGCCGGATTTACGTCGATGGCCAGGCCTATGCCTGGCGCGATGGTGAAGACGTGATGTTCGATGAAACCTACGTGCACTGGGTGAAGAACGAAACCGAGACCACCCGGGTAATTCTGTTTTGCGATGTCGAGCGTCCGCTCAACAGCCCGCTGATGACCCGCATCAACCGCAAGGTAAGCGCCTTCCTTGGCCGCGCTACCGCACCGCAGAACACCGATGACGAGCGCGTAGGCGGGATCAACCAGGCCTATGCCTGGAGCAAGCGCTTCAGCAACGTGATCAGCGCTCGGGTCAAACAGTTCAAGCGAGCCAACCCCAAGGCTTACCGCGTGTTGCGCCCGGTGTTGGCAGTGGTGGTTGCCTACCTGTTGTATCGCTGGTTGTTCTGATGTCTTGCACGGTGTGAGCCCTGGCCTGATCGCTGGCAGGGCTCACGCCTGGCATATGTAAACCAGCCTGCTTGCCAGACGGAAATAGGCTGGTCTATAGTCTGCCAACTTCATCTCACCGAAGACCTGCTCATGTCAGCTTCCCCCCTCAGCACCGTATTCGCTTCCGCGCCCAACGCGGTGGTAGTCGTGCGTGGGCGTCAGCAGCCGGCCATGATCAGTCACTACCCACCACCTGTCAGTCGCGTGGTTGTGTGCGTTCTCGCACCACCAGGCGTGGTCGTGCTGGGCTAAGCGGCCAAGCGCTGCATCCCCCACACCTGCACCCTACTGATTACGGTCGGCTGCCCGCATCGGGCAGCACCGTTCGGCTTATTTGCCCGAATACAGGTGGCATTCATGTTTGCTCTCTCGAAAGAATCCGTGGCCTCGGCGGCCACCACCAGTGTGTTCGTCCTGCTCTGGAGTAGCGGGGCGATTGTCTCCAAGTTGGGCCTGGCCCATGCCAGTCCCTTTGCCTTCTTGCTCATGCGCTCGGCGCTGGCGTTATGTGGTTTGTTGATGCTCGCACCGATGCTCGGGCTGCGCTGGCCGCGAGGGCGCTCGGCAGTGCTGCAGGCGCTGGTGACCGGCGCTGTGCTGCTCGGCGCGTATCAAATTTTCTACTTGCTGGCGCTCAATACCCACGTGACACCCGGCATCATGGCGACAGTGATGGGCGTGCAGCCGATCCTCACTGTGGTACTGATGGAGCGTCAGCGTTCCTGGAGCCGGCTGTTCGGCCTGGGGTTGGGCTTGAGCGGCTTGATCATGGTGGTCTACCAGGGCATCGGTCTGGGTGGTATTTCTCTGCTCGGCATGCTGTTCGCCTTGCTGGCATTGGCAAGCATGACCTTAGGTTCGATCATGCAGAAGCGCATTACCCATAATCCAATGGGGACCCTGCCTTTACAGTACGTTGCCGGACTACTGATGTGCGCACTGTTCGCCCCCCTGCAACCCTTGCATGTCGAGATGACTGGCAGCTTTGTCGGCGCCTTGCTGTGGATGGGGCTGGTGGTTTCGCTGCTGGCGACGTTACTGCTGTACCGGCTGATTGCTCGTGGCAACCTGGTCAACGTCACCAGTCTGTTCTACCTGGTGCCCGCGGTGACTGCAGTGATGGACTACCTGATCTTCGGTAACCGCCTGGCAGCGCTGAGCCTGTTGGGCATGGGGCTGATCGTGATCGGCCTGCTGTTTGTGTTCCGCAAGCCAGCGCCAGCTGTTACGCCGCTGCGCACCGACTAGTGTTGCCAGCCGCCCGGCGCCTTGCCCGGGCGGCTTGCGCTTCAGAAGTAGTAGCCAATGTTGATGTTGGTGCGGTAATACCAGTCGTTGCTGCCGATGGAGCTGGTGCTGGTCCAGCCGGTGCCATTTTCCGCGCCACCGAAGGGGTTGGCGTTCTTCGCCCAGGTCAGGTCGAGCCAGGCCATGACTGGCATGGCCAGGAACTGCGCACCGACGGTGAACATCTGCGAGTCGTCCCAGCCGCTTTTATCTTTCATCATTCGGCTGTAGTCGTTGTACAGCTTGATCTTCTTCAACTGCCCCAGGCTTGGCGTAAAGATGTCGTAGCCGATGTTGACCGACGCGATGGTTGCCTTGGACGCGATCAGGAAGGCCGGCGTCAGGCCGTTGCCGCCCATCAACACAGAATCGTCACTGACACCGTCTGGATTTTTCGGGTCATATTCGTAGCGGATGGCCTGGCTGGTGACTGTCCATGGGCCAGCGTTGACGATAGCGTGGACGCCACCTGCCCAGTAGTCGCCATTGTCGTCGGTGGTGGCGTTGTAGAGTTGCGCGGCGGCCAGCGAGGCGCCGATTTCGGTTTTCCAGCCATCCCCGGTAAAGGTCCGGGCAACCCTGGCGTTTACCTGATTGCGCTTTTCGTTGTCTTGGCGCGATTGGGTGAAAGGCACGGCGTTGTCGTTCAGGTCGGAGTAGCGACCGACTTCCGGTGAGTAGCGAATGCCGCTAGGCAGCATGCGCGGAAAGTAGCCTAGCTGCAGATCCCAGTCCTTGTCCTTGTAGCTGTATTTGAGACCCGTGCCGGCACTCACGCCGTAGCCCATGAAAAACGGAATGTGATAGCTCCAGCCAAACTGTGGGTAAGGTTCCAGGCCAAAGGGTTTGAACGGCGCACCAACTTGAAGGTTGGCATTAGGGGTAAACCGATAACCCACGTAGCCGCGGTCGATAGAGCGTTTGCCGTCGTCCTGAAACCAGTAGCCGACATCACTGAACAATTGCTTGTGGGTGGCCTGGACATCGATACGGAAGGTATCGAAAAGAAAACGGCCATTGTTCTCTGTGGTGTCCCAATGTTCATCCCTGTAGTTCACCCGCAGGGCACCGCCGATATCCAATGAGCTTTGTCCGTCGTCACTGCGCCAGGCAATGTGTGGGAACGGCTTTTTTGCCGCAGGTGGCTGATCGGGGGCGGCCGGACCGGGTTCGGAGGCGAAACTTGCACAACTACTGAGGATCAGGCCCAGGCTTACCACGTACTTGTTCATATCATGCCCTGCAAGGTTGAGCCATTTCTGTGGGCGACAGTTGTCCGTTGCCTTGAACAAGGCGTTAAACGAAAAACAGCGCTGGTATACAGTTGGCTGGCGGCGTTGGGTATTTATTGTTTTATCGGTGGTACGTTGTTTTATGTTTGAACGCGATAGAGCAAGAGCAGGAACTGTGCCAGTGCGGGTAAATACTGAAAAACCTGATAAATTCCATATAAAACAATTATTTATATTTGAAACGGCTGGGTTTGTATCGTGGGTGGAACGGGGTGGGAATGAAGTAACAGGCGTGTGCAATTGCAGTGCGGTTTAATTGCACAACGCGCGTTAGTGGCGCGTGGTTTGTTTTACGAGTGGATAATTAGCTGGCTATTTTAATCCCCCTGAGTACGCGATATATCCCGCACAGGGGCAAAAAAAACCGGCACATCGGTGCCGGTCAATCGTGCGCGTAAAGTTTCAGCGATTACAAATCGAGGACCATGCGCCGACTCTTGCAGCCCGATACACAGACCATCATCGATTTGTTTGCCGCGCGTTCAGCCTTGGTCAGCACCCCGTCGCGGTGGTCGATATCACCTTCCAGCACGCGGGTTTCGCATGACCCGCATACCCCTTCGCGGCAGCTGTATTCAATGTCGCATCCCGCTTCCAGAAGCACATCGAGCAGGTTCAGCCCCGGTTCGATGTTCAAGGTTTTGCCGGACTTTTTCAGTTCGACGCTGTAGCTGTCCTGGGCGTCGTCGGCCGGCGGCAGTTCGGCAGCGGCGAAGCGTTCGATATGAGCATGGGGATAACCCAGGTTTTCGCAGGTGCTTTCGAAGGCATCGAGCATCGGTGTCGGGCCGCAGCAGTAAAAGTGCGTATCACGTGGCTGGTCGGCGAGATAACGGCCGAGATCTGGCACGGTGCCTTTCTCGTCGTTGAAGTGATAAATCACCTTGGCATCGAGGCCGCTCAGTTGTTCCAGCAGCGCCGCTTCCTTGCGTGAGCGGGCGCAGTAGATCAACTCGGCGGATTTACCCAACGCCAGCAACTGGCGAAACATGCAGTAGATCGGGGTGATGCCGATGCCACCCGCCACCAGCACGTTGTGGCTGGCGTGCGGGTTGAGGGCAAAATTGTTGCGTGGCTGCGAAATGTTCAGTTGCGAGCCGACGCGTAGCTGTTCGTGTACGAAGGCCGAACCGCCACGGCTGTTGCGATCGCGCAAAATGCCAACCACATAGCGGCCCTGGTCCGTTGGCGAATTGAGCAGCGAGTAACTGCGTACCAGGCCGTTGGGTAGGTGCAGGTCGATGTGCGAGCCGGCTTCGAATGGCGCGAATACGGTATCGCCCCAAGGGCGCAGTTCGACGCTGATGATACCTTCGGCTTCATGGCGCAGGGTATGCACCAGCGCTGTAACAGTAGAGGAGTTGGACATCATTCACCTCGTTGGCGCAGTGCGCATGTCAATGTCGAGCCGGGCGCTGGCTTCGATTTCCACCACCAGTTCCGGAAATACCAGGGCGCTCACTTCGACCAGGGTGGAGGTGGGGTAGCAAGCAAATCCTGCGAAGAAGTCGCGGCGTGCGCGACCGACTTCGTCTTTGTCGGCGATCCGGGTGAGGTACAGGGTCATCCGGTAGATATTGCCGATATGCCCGCCCGCAGCCTCCACCAAAGCCCGCACCTTGTTCAGCACCACCAGGGTCTGTGCATAGGCATCCAGTGGCGCTCCGGCTTCAGCTGCAAGTCGAGTGGCGGGATGCCCGGTCATGCCGGACATCACCAGTTCATTGCCGAGCAGCAGGGCGTTGGACCAACTGGCCGTAGCCAGCTCGCCCACAGACTGTGCCTGAATACGCTGCACGGCCTGGCTCATGACAGCTGCTTCGCTTCGATCAGCGCCAATTGCTCCTTGGCCTGGCCCTTGAGGTAGCGGCGCAGGCGCACCACACCCAGGTCATGCTGGTAGAGGTTTTCACGCTGATTGGCATCGGCTTCCATGAACTCCAGCAACACCCGGTCCTGTTCCAGTACGGCCCAGTGGCGTGCTTCCAGGCGGTTCTTGTAGAGGAAGCGCCAGGTGTCACGCTGCCAGCCGGTCAACGGCCGGGCGCGCCAGTGGAACACTGCAGACAAGTTGCGACTGCTCGGGGTATAGCTGCCGATGATGGTGAAGTTACCGCCTGGGCCACCGGTCTTTGGATACGGAATTTCCAGACGCAGCCAATGACAACCGTTGTCGAGGAATTCGGTCCAGTCGAAGTTGACCCCGCGCTGGCCTTCCTTCTCGAAGACGAAACCCTGGTCGGTGTCGCGAGTGACGAATTTGGCGGTAGCTTCGCCTTCGCTCATTGAGTGCGACATTTTGTGCAGGTAAGTGCCGTGCATCGGGTCCATGACGTTGTCGAGCACGTAGCGATAGTCGCCTTTCCATTCGGTGTAGCAGAGGAAGCTGCTCCACTCGGGCGAGGTCAACTGCTCAGGCAGTACCAGCGCGGGTGGGTTTTGCAGATGTGGATCGGTGGCGTTGAACAGGAAGATCGCACCGGCCGCTTCGTGGGTGTGGAACATACGGGTAGGGCGGCTGCCTTCGAGCTTGCAACCGGGGCTGCCAGGGACCTTGGTCACGGTACCGTCGCAGCGCACTTCAACGCCGTGGTACGGGCACTGCAGACGGTCACCCAGCACCGGGCCCTGGGAAAGCGGCGCGCCGCGGTGCGGACAGTGGTCTTCCAGGGCGTGTACGCTGCCATCGTTATCGCGCCACAAGGCGATCTTGTAGCCCAGGCGCCGTACCGATACCGGCTTTTCGCCGAGCAGGTCCGACGGCAGGACCGGGAACCAGAGGTCTTTGAGGCCATTGGCCAGGTGATTCTCAACAGGGTCGACGGTGAATTGCATATTCATCTTGTTCTTACCTCCGGCGGGTCATGCGCCCAGCCGTGCCATCAGGGTTTTGTAGGAGTCTTCGGTCCATTCGCCACTGGTCAGCGGGCACGGTGGCCCGGCCAGATTGAGGTGCGCGAGCAGCTCGGGCAGTTGCGTCACGCCATTGCCGTAGGCGCGCTCGATGGAGTCGCCAAGCAGCTCTTCGAACTGGGTGTTGGGCCGTTTGCGCGCCTGGTGTGGGTCCAGGTACCGTTCGGTGTTGCTCATGTCATTGACCTCCATTGCGGACCCGTTCGCGGATCATTTCGCGGACCGGGACAAAGTCGTACGTGGGATAGCATTCGGTGCGGAACACGCCCCAGGCGGCGCGCTCCAGCTCTACATTGACCTTACTCAGCAAGTTCGGCGGCAAGCGCAGGGTGACGATCTGGCCCAAGCCCATGGCCACGGTCCAGGACACCACTTCGACGCCTTGCGGCGGGAAGCTTTCCCACCAGCCCATGGCTTTCATATGCGCCTGGATCTGCTCCAGGTTCTTCGACTGGTCGTGCTTGAGCAGCACGGTCAGCAGCATCGATTCGCTCATCGGCCAGGGCTCACGCGGCATGGGTGGTCGGCACGGTCCAGGCGTCGTAGCCGTAGACCCAGTCGGCATTGCCACCGGCCTTGAGCCATTGGTTGCCGCGCGAACCGATCTGGATCTGGCTGGTGCGCTCAAGACGCGCCTGTTGGTAGCCCTGCAAGGCCGGGGCTATTTGTGCAGCATCGGTCACACCGTGAAGATGACGGGCCAGGACCACGGCATCCTCGATGGCCTGACCGGCTCCTTGGGCCATGAATGGCATCATCGGGTGGCAAGCGTCACCCAACAGGGTAATTGCCCCTTGCGACCAGAACGGCAGGGGATCACGCTCATACAGTGCGGTCTTGAGCACTTCATCGCAGGCATCGAGCAAGGCGCGGGCATCGGGATGGAAGCCCTGATAGTGACTGCGCAATTCGGCGGCGTCGCCCGCAGTGGTCCATGACTCCAGATGCCAACTGTCCTGGGCTGTGGTGGCGAAAATGAAGATGTCGCGGCCCTGGTTCAGCGGGAACGTGACAATCTGGCTTTGAGGGTTTGGTCCCCACCATTTGGTAAAAGCTTGAATGTTCGGGACGTGGGCCACACGGCTGGCCGGAACCACGGCTCGATAGGCAACCACGCCAGTGAAACGCGGTTGCTCCTCGCCAAACAGCGCGTTGCGCACCACCGAATGAATACCGTCGGCGCCGATCAACAGGTCTGTGCGATGCTGGCTGCCATCTTTGAAGTGCAGTTCGATGCCGCTGGCATCTTGGCGCACCTGCTCGGCACGCTTGCCGAACTGCACGTTCTGTAGTGGAAATACCTCAGCCAGCGCCGCCAGCAAGTCGGCGCGGTGGATCGTCAGTTGCGGTGCGCCGTACTGGCTTTCGGCAGCTTCGGCCATCTCCAGGCGCGAGGTTTCCTCGCCGCTGTCCCACAGGCGACTGATGCGGTGTGTGGGGCGTGCGGCCGGAACACGCACCGCCGCGCCAATGCCCAGGCCATCGAGGGCTCGGACGGCGTTGGGGGTCAGGTTGATGTCGGCACCGACCCGCAGAAAGGCCTTGGACTGCTCGAAGACGGTGACCTGATGACCGGCCTGGCGTAGGGCAATAGCGGCGGTGAGGCCGCCGATTCCGGCACCGTTGATAGCGATGTTCAACGAAGACATGGGCGACTCCTGTTCAAGGTTTCGGTTTGTCGGTAAGAAACTTGCCTTGCGGCGCCTCGACATGCTGCTGGCGTCGGGTGTTGCCATCGATGCCACCGGCGATTGCCCACTCGGCGAAGACGGTCGGTCCCGGCTCGAACTCGCGGGGTTGCCACTCAGCGGTCAACTGGTCTTCATCGGCGTAATACTCGACCAGCGCGCCAGCCGGGTTCTTGAAGTACCAGAAGAACGCCGAGGAAACCGGGTGACGCCCCGGGCCGATTTCGGTAGCCCAGCCGCTGCGAGAGATGTGCATGCCACCACCGAATACTTCATGCAGGTCGCGCACGGTGAACGCCACATGGTTCAGGCCTGCCCTGGGTGCTGGCAGTTGCAGCATGAACAGGTCGTGGTGACCGCCTTCCTCGGCGGTACGCAGGAAAGCGCCACGGTTGGGATAACGGTCCGAGGCCTGGAAGCCGAAGCGTTCGTGGTAGAAGGCTTCGCAGCTATTCACGTCTTTGACGAAGAACACCACGTGGCCCACTTCGATAGGCGTGGCACGCTCGTAGACCGGCGCCGGCTTGTTGATTCGGCCTTTGCTCTGCCAGGTGTTGTGGCCGCTGCATTCGATGTCCAGGGCACGTTTGCGCGTAACCTGCAGGCGAATCGCCAAGCCGTTGGGGTCGGTGCAGCCGATACGCCCGTTGCCTTCGACAAAGCCTGGGTCATTGGCGATGCGCTGGCTGTACACGGCCAGGTCAGTTTCGCTTTCCACGCCCCAGACCACTTCCCGAACGGTGGAGCCCGGCTCGATGGCGGGCGGTAGGTCGGCCTTGTTGATGTCTGCCAGCACCACCCGGCAGCCATTAAGCGTTTCGAAGACCACCTGGTCGGCTGCTTCGCTGATCTTTGTCAGCCCCCAGTCGCTGAAAAAACGTACGCAGGTGTCGAGGTCCTCGACGCCGTAGGTGACTTCATCGATACCTAAAACACTCATGACGTTGCCTCCGCTGCGGCCCAGGCCAGGGGTTGTTCGTTCATGCCCCAATAGAGGCTCTTTTGTTCCATGTACTGCAGGATTCCCAGGCGGCCTTTTTCGCGGCCCAGGCCGCTGTCACGCCAACCACCGAAGGGGGTGGAAATGGAGAATTGCTTGTAGGTGTTGATCCATACGGTGCCCGCCTGAATTTTGCGTCCCAGGGCCCAGGCGCGTTTGTAGTCACGGCTCCAGATCCCGGCGGCGAGGGCGTACAGGCTGTCGTTGGCTTGCTCGATCAATTGCTCTTCGTTGTCGAAGGGCATCGCCACCAGCACCGGGCCAAAGATTTCTTCCTGGCAGGTCTGTTGGTCATTGCTCAGGCCTTCGAGAATGGTCGGCGGATAAAAATAGCCCTGATCGTAAATGCCTCCTGCAGGACGCTGGCCGCCCAGCAGCAGGCGCCCGCCTTCAGCTAGGCCAAGGGCCACGTAACGCTCTACCGACTCGCGATGCCCGGCGCTGATCAAGGGCCCCATCTGGGTGCTTTCGTCCGCCGGATCACCCAAGCGCAGGCGCGCTGCGCCTTCGACCAGGCGCTGCATGAAAGGCGCATACAGGGCACGGGCGACGAACAGTCGGGAACCGGCGATGCAGGCCTCGCCCGATGAGCTGAAGATGCCATACAACACGCCGGCCACGGCGTGGTCCAGATCGGCATCATCGAGGACGATGGTCGGCGATTTGCCGCCCAGCTCCAGCGACACCGGCATCATTTTGTCGGCGGCAATATGGGCGATGTGCTTGCCGGTTCGGGTGCCGCCGGTGAACGACACACGCTTGATCAGCGGGTGCTGGGTCAAGGCGTCGCCAAGTACCGAACCTTTACCCGGCAGTACACTGATCAGACCCTTGGGCAAACCTGCGTCTTCGCAGATCCGGGCCAGTTGCAGGGCCAGCAGCGGGGTGATTTCTGCAGGCTTGATGACCACCGCATTGCCCGCCGCCAGCGCCGGGGCAACCTTCTGTGCTTCGCTGGCGATCGGCGAATTCCAGGGGGTGATCGCGGCGACCACGCCCATGGGTTCGTAGACGCTCATGCTGACAAAATCGCCGCGCGATGGGGTGATGGTTTCTTCCAGGGTTTCGCAGGCTGCGGCAAAAAACTGGAAGGTGCCGGCAGCGCTGGCCACCAGCGCGCGAGTTTCGTTGATCGGTTTGCCATTGTCCTGGCGCTGCAGTTGGGCCAGCTCTTCGCTGCGCTGGCGGATCAGTTCGCCAATGCGGTACAGCACGCCAGCACGCTCATGGGGTTTGCGCTGTGCCCAGCCGCTGTGCAGGAAGGCCTGGTGTGCGCCTTGCACGGCTTGCTCGACGTCCTCGAGGCTGGCGGCGTTGAGCCACGCCACGGGTTCACCCGTTGCTGGGTAGCGCGTGGCATAGCGCTCACCGCCACCCAGACGCCAGGTGCCGGCGATGCAAATGGGTAAAGTCTGTTCCAGCGTCATCGATGTTCCCCTAGATGGAAATGGCATGAGCGTGATTGCCCAGGGCACGGACCACGCTGTACACCGTCAGCGCCGAAGTCTTCGGGTTGGCTTGCAACGGCTTGCCGCGCAGGCTCATCTCGAAACCACCAAAGGCGCCGCGGGCCTCGAAGTGGTGGACGTTTTCTTCGCTCAGCGGATCGGCGATCAGCGTCACGCGGGTGCGGTCCAGGCCCAGCCCGGCCAGCGACAGGGTGGCGGCGACGTTGGCGTTCTTGGGATACAAGCGCGCCGCTTCACGGGCGCTGCCCTGGAAGATCACCGTGGCCTGATCAATTTTTTCCAGGTCGCAAACCTGTTCGGCAGGGGTGTTCTTCCATGCCTTGGCCGGTTTGCGACCGGTGTAGTCGACCGAATCCAGGCCGCCGACCTTGGCCGCCGACAGTGCATCGATGCCACCAATGGCGCCGGGCAGCAGCTCTATCCGGGTGTTGCCACGGGCCGCGGCCGCCTCCAGGCGTTCGACCAGACCCACCTGCGAAAGCGCACCCACCGACACAATCAGGCAGGCGATCCCTCGTTCGAGAGCCGGCAACACGTGCTCTTCGATGGCCATATGCCCGGCGCACTCGACCAACAGGTCTGGGCGGGCGTCGGCGGGCAGCGCGGTGAGCACCTGTGGAGGGTATTTGAATGCCGCCAGGCGCTGTTGCACCAGCGCTTCAGAGCCCGCCGAGGCGATCACATGCTCGACGCGCATCTGTGTGTCGTTCTCCAGTAACTCCAGTACGGCAACGCCAATGGCGCCGCAGCCGATCATGGTGATATTGAGCATGTGCTGGTCCTCAGGCCGTGGCTTTCTGGGCTTTGGTTTCGCTGTTGGGCGGGCCGGCAAACTGGGTGGCGAAACCGCCGACGCTGAGCATGTCGACCTCCAGCAGGAAAGGCCCCCCCTGGCTCAGGGCGTTGTCGAGTACCGGGCCAAAGTCTTGCAGGTCGCTGACCAGGCCATGGCGCAGGCCAATAGACTCGGCAAGCTTGGTGTAGTCCGGGGTGTGCAGCTCGACATAGGCGTGGCGGGCGCCGTAGATGGCGTCCTGAATGTTGCGAATCACGCCGTAGCGTTGATCGTTCATCAGCAGGATTACCACATTGGCTTTTTCCTGCACCAAGGTGGCCAGTTCACCCAGATTGAGGATGAAGCCACCGTCGCCGGCCAGGGCAAACACTTTGCGTTGCGGGTCGGTTTCTGCCGCGGCAACGGCGGCGCCGATGCCCATGGCCAGCCCCTGGCCGATACCACCGCCCAAGGCATGTACGCCTGCCAGCGGGTGGTACAGATTGAGCAAGCGGTTGCCCCAGATGCTGTTGGACAGGGTCACGTCGCGTACCCAGGAGAAGTTGCGACCGGTCAGCGCCTGCAACTGCTCGACCATGGCCGAGTAAGGGCCCAGGTCTGCTACCAGTTGCGTGCGGGATTGGGCGCGCACTGCCTTGAGTTCATCAATGAACGTTGGGTCGATATTCAAGCGTCCTTGCAGACGATCAGCCAGGCCCTCAAGTGCCAGGGCGGAGTCACCGCAAATGAACAGCTCGCTTGAGTAGCTGCGACCTTCGATGGCTGGGTTGGCGTCAATGCGCAGGGTGGTACGGGGCAGCTTCAAGGCGTATTTGAAGGTTTCGTTGCTGCGCAGGCGCGAGCCGGCCACGACCAGGGCATCGCACGTCTGCAGGAAGCCTTCCACCAGTTTGTTCTGCGAGAAGGCACCCAGGCAGCGCTCGTCGTCCTCGTTGACTACGCCGCGGCCTTGGGTCGAGGTGATTACACCGACACCCATGTCGAGCAAGCGCTTAACCTGCGCCCCGGCATGACGGGCGCCGCCGCCGAGCCACAGCAGGGGGCGGGTCGCACTGGCCAGGCGTTCGGCGACCAGATCCAGCGCTTCGGGCGCAGGCACCGCGAGCGGAATCGGCAGCGGCGAGAGATCGGTGGGCATCGGGATAAAGGTCGACTGGATGTCGATTGGAATTTCCACGCTGACCGGACCGGTGGGCGCCGTTAGGGCGGTTTGGACGGCCAGCTTCAGGGTACTTAGCGCGGTTTCCACACTCCGCACGCGAAAGGCTGCCTTGGACACGGCCTTGAGCATGGTCAGTTGGTCGCGGGCTTCGTGGATATAGGCGAAGTCCTGGTCCAGGTACGGGGTTTCGATCTGGCCGGTGATATGCAGCAGCGGCGTGCCTGCGGTGAGTGCTTCGACCAGGGCGCCGGCGGCATTGCCGGCGGCGGTACCGGTTGAGGTCAGGCATACGCCGAGGCTCCCGGTGGTACGGGCGTAGGCGTCGGCCATGTTGGTGGCCCCGGCTTCACCACGGGCCATGACAAAACGAATGTTGCCACGCACGGCGAAGGCGTCGAGGATCGGCATGTTGTGAATCGAGATCACCCCGAAGGCGGCTTTGACCTCGCATTGCTCAAGAAATGCGGTGATGGCAGCGCCAACGGTCACAGTGTTTTCATTACGCATGGCGGGACAGGCCTCCAGAAACATCGATATGGCTGCCAGTGGTGTAAGCCGACAGGGGCGAAGCCAGGAACAGGACGGCCTGGGCTGCTTCTTTGGGCAGACCCAGACGACCCAGGGGAATGTGTTTGCGTTGTGCCAGTTGTGCGGTCCATTGCGACCAGTCGAGCTCGCGTTCTTCGCGGGCTTCGAAGCGCCGCCGCCACTGGCCGGACTCAACCAGGCCAATGAGAATGCCGTTGACCCGGATGCCCTTTTCGGCAAATTCAGTGGCCATCGAGCGCACCAGATTCTTCAGCCCGGCACGTGCTGCCGAGGTAGCGACCATGTGCGGCTCCGGCTGGCTGGCCAGCAGGGAATTGACGCAGACGATCGAGGCGTCGCGCTGCGCTTGCAACTGTGGCAGGAAGGCGCGAACCGGATAGATCACCGAGAAGAATTTAAGCTGCAGCTCTTCGCTCCAGGCCTCATCGGTGGTGTCGGCGAAGGTAGACACCCGACCTTGTCCGGCGTTGTTGATCAATACCTGCGCCGGGCCGAGCGCGGCCAGGCTGGCGGCGGCGAAGGCCTTGACCGATTCGGCGTCAAGCACATCGCAAACCTGGGCCAGCAGACGTGCTTGGGGAAAGCGTTCGCGCAGGCGTGCCAGTGCGCTGTCCAGTCGTTCCTGGTCGCGGCCACAGAAAGCCACCGCGGCGCCGGCTTCGAGCAGTTGCTCGACACAGGCCAGACCAATCCCGGAAGAGCCGCCGGTAACAATTGCGGTACGCCCTTGCAGTTGATAAAGGTTGCTCATTTCAATCCCTCATCAGCGCAGTGACACGGCCACCGGCATGGGGCGTGTAGTTGAGCAGGCGTGAGAGCTCATCGGCGCTGCCGCGCACGTGACCAAGCAGGCCATCGAAGTTGATGTGCCCAACTTGCGCGGTAGGGATGGTTACCCCCATGGCGGCAACGACTTTGCCGCTGTGATCACGAACCGGCGCAGCGATGGTCGAGATCGACGACTCGAAGAAACCTTCACCGCTGACAAAGCCGCGCTGACGGTCGCTCTGCACCAGATCGAACAGTTCCAGCACGGTTTTCGGCGTGCACGGCGAGTGCTGTTCGAGGTGTTCTTCCGGGTACAGATCGCGTAGTTCGGCCAGGCTCAAGTCTTCCAGCAGGATGCGCCCGAGCACCGTTGCGTGGGCGGGCAGGCGAGTGCCGACGTTGACCGCGCTGGAGAACACCGACGGCGGCGAGACCTTGGCCACATAAACAATCGAGCGACCGTCACGCACCACCAGGTTGCTCGGATAGTTAAGGTGGTCGCACAGGCGTGCCAGCAGCGGTTGACCCAACTCGGTCAGTTCCAGCGACGCGAGGTATTCGAAGCCCAGGCGCAGCACCGACATGCCCAAGCGATATTCGTTGCCACTACGGGTTACGAAACCCATGGTTTCCAAGGTGGTCAGCAGGCGGAAGATGGTCGAGCGCGGCAGTTCCAGGCGGCGTGCCAGCTCCGGTGCCGTCAGAGTACGGTTCTGCCGGCTGAACTCGCACAGCAGCAACAGGCCGCGCTCAAGGCCGGGGACGATGTATTTATCCTGGTTGTCTTTCAACAGATCCGAATCATTCATAGCGCAGTACCTGTCAGTGAGACGTCGAGTGCCTGGGCAAGCAGGGTTGCCACGGCCTCGGGTTGTTCGATCGGGCTGGCGTGGCCGGCCGCGGCGATCAGATGAAACGCAGCGCCCAGGGTGTCGGCCAAGGCGTTGCAATCGGCGGCGGTGGTGATGCTGTCGGCGGCCCCGCAGTGCACTTCACAAGGCACAGCATGGTTCGCGTAGCGCAGCAGTTGGTCGCCACACAACAGTTCGATGGCCTGGCGGTAGCCTTGGGGCAGCAGGCGGGCCATATTCCATTGCACCCAGGCGCGCGCATCGCTGCTGGCCGCTGCCGAAAGCATGTGTGCGCTGCGTTGTTCGGCGAGCGTGGCGATGCCCAGTTGCTCCAGCGCCTGCAAGCGCTTGCTGCGGACCTCATCGGCCTGCGCCGCGCGTGCCGGGTCACCGTAGCCCTGCGCCGGGCTGAGCAGCACCAGGCGGCTGACCCGTTCGGGGGCGTTGCTGGCAAGCGCTGCAGCGGTGATGGCGCCCAGAGAGTGACCGACCAGCACACAGCGTTCGATGTCCAGTGCATCGAGCAACTGGCGCAGGCGCCGGGCGTAGTCCGGTGCCTTGGGTGCCGGGTCATGCAACGGGCTGGATTGCCCATAACCGGGTGCGTCCCAGGCGATTACCCGTGCTTTGCCACTCAATTGCACGGCCACCTGCAGCCAGGACGCGGCCCCTGAACCGATGCCATGCAAAAGAACGATGGCCGGACCCTGTCCTGCTTCACGTATCGCTTGCGTGCGCTCGTTCAGTTGCACCAGGCGCAGCGGGAAGTGTTGCTCCAACTGGGCGTGCAGCGCGAGGGTCGGAGTGTCGGTGGCGTGCAACATAGCCTTACCCGCGCTTGATCGAGGCCAGCGGGTGCGCTGGCGGATAGGTTGGCGTGACCGGCTTTTTCGCCCCGAGCATCACGCACATCAGCGCATCTTCGTCACCGATGTTGATCTCTTCGCGGTAGACCCCTGGCGGTACCGAAATCAGGTCGCGGTCGGTGAGGATGGTTTCGTAGCGCTCGCCATCTTTCTCGATGATCACTTTCAGCTTGCCGCGCAACACGAAGAACACTTCCTCGACGTCGGTATGAATGTGCGGTGGGCCTTCATGGCCGGCCGGGATGACCATGGTCGAAAAGGTAAAGTTCTCCGAGGCGATAGTGTTCATGTCGGTGTTGACCCCGGTGCCACCGGTGCCCACGTAGCGCATTTGGGCACGACGGAACTTGGGATCGAAGTCGGCCTGGAACTTCAGCGCATCCCAGTCGTACTTGCGGGTTTCATAGCGGGCGATGCGGGTTTGCATCCAGCCTGCCAGGTCGGTGCCTGCAGGTTGTTCCCAGGTCTTTGGCGCGTCGTTTTGAACGCAAAGGTCGGTCATGAATTTCTCCTTGGTCAGGGCATGACGAACCCGCCGTTGACCGGCAGGGTTTGTCCAGTGATGAAGCGAGACAGATCGGACAGGGCGAACAGCACGGCGCCACTGACGTCTTCTGGCAGTTGTGGGCGTTGAATGGCCCGTTGTTCGGTGTACAGCCGATGGCGCGCCTCGGGTACGTAAGCGGTGGCCTCCACCAGCACCAGGCCAGGGGCAATGGCGTTGACGGTGATGTTGTCGCTGCCAAGTTCACGGGCAAGGCTGCGGGTCATGGCGATGATTGCGCCCTTGCTGGCGACGTAAGCCAGCAGGTTTGGTGCTCCCCACAACGGCGTGTCGGAGGCCAGGTTGATCACCGCACCTTTGCCGCTGGCACGCAGGGCAGGCAGGCAGGCGCGGGTCATCAACCAGGTACCGCGTACATTCACCTGCATCACCTGGTCCCAGGTTTCGATATCCAGCTGCTCGCAGGTCTTGCCCCCGGAGTTGGTAATCGATGCGTTATTGACCAGGCCGTCCAAGCCGCCGAGTTCGGCAGTGGCTTGGGTGACGCAAGCGGTGATCGAATCGGGGTTGCCTAAATCGAGGGTGACGCCGCTGACCTGCAAGCCTTGCTCGCGCAGCTCGCAGGCAGCCTGCTGCACGCGCTCGGCAAGGATGTCGGCGATCACCACCCGTGCACCCGCCTGGCCGATGGCCTGGGCGAAGGCGTAACCGAGGCCGCGAGCACCACCGGTAACGAGCACGCGACGGCCTTCAAGCATGGTGTTGAATGGGCTCATCATTGGGTACTCAGCATGGCTTTGGGCAAGTAGTGAAGGACACGCTTCTCGGCCCAGACCACGGCGCCATAGGCCAGCACGCCGATCAGGGTAAGCATGACAATGGCGACGAAAACCCCGGCGGTGTTGCCCTGGCCCTCAGCGTCTACCAGCAGGAAGCCCAGGCCCTGATTGCCGCCGACCAGCTCACCGACGGTGACGCCGATCACTGCCAGGGTCGAAGCAATGCGCAGGCCGGAGAACAGCGCGGCCATGGCCGAAGGAAACTCCACTAGGCGGAAAATCTGCCAGCGGCTGGCGCTCATGGTGCGTACCAGGTTGATCATGTCCGGGTCTACGGTGCGGATGGCCGACAGCACGTTGATCATCACCGGGAAGAACACGATCAGAATGGCGATGAGAATCTTCGGATAGATGGTGTAGCCCAGCCACATCACGAACAGCGGGGCGAAGGCCACTTTCGGCGCGATCTGCAACGCCAGGATGTAAGGCGAGAGCATGGCTTCGGCCGATGGCGACAGGCCAAGCGAAACACCGATGGCAACCCCGAGCAGGGCGCCGAGGCCAAAGCCGACGATGATTTCGAAGGCAGTGATCAGGGTGTGCTCGAGCAGCGCGCTGGACTGCCACATGACCACGCTTTCTTGCGCGACCCGAGTCAGTTGCGGCATGACGAACTCGGGCATGCCGAGCAGGCCAGGACCCCATTGCCAGGTCAGCAGGAACAGGATCAGCAAGGCAATGCTGCCGAGCACGGAGGTGTTGAGATTTCTCATCGGGCTAATACCTTTTTATACATCCAGGCTTATTGCGCGGCCGTGGTGGTTTCGATGAACTGGTTGCTGTAGAGCTCGTCGAGCTTGGGTTCTCTGGCGACGATGCCTTCGCTGACATAGAACTTGCGTACCGTGTCCAGTCGTGCGGGATCGATTCGGCCGAGCACGGGCTGATTGGCGTAGACATGCTCGACGTAGAGGCGGAAGGTTTTCTCCAGCGCCGCTTCCTTGCCGGCGTAGGCCGGGACGGCTTTGGCGAACGTCGCAGCCGCAGCTTTCGGGTCCTGAATGATGTCGTGCATGCCCTGCAGGGTGGCCTGGACAACGCCTGCGACAATCTTTGGCTGATGCTTGATGGCGTCATCGGAAGCCAGGATGGCCTGGGCCATGCTTTCGAAAATCTGTTCCTGAGGAATCAGGTTGATCTTTAGCCCGGCCTCTTCGGCATTGACCACCCAGTCCGGTACACCGGCCATGGCCTGCGCCTTGTTTGCCGAGAACAGCTGCCAGACGCCCGAGGGGCCGGCGGCCTGGATGTCGACGTCGGTTTTACTCAAGCCAGCTTTGCGCAAGGATGCGAGGAGGGCGTAGTAGGTCGTGTCGGAGTACGACATCACGGTCAGGGTCTTGCCCTTGAGGTCCTTGACCGACTGAATGTTCTCACCGGCATTAGTGGCGATCATGGTCACACCGCCGGCACCGAGCACGGCCACGGCGCGTACCGGAATACCGTTGGCACGAACCACAATCGGAGTGTCACCGATGGCGCCACCGAGCATGGCATTGCCGGCGCCGATCTGTTTGGCGACATCCACACCGCCCTTGGCGGCGATAAAGGTCAGGTCCAGGTCCCTGGCACTGTAATAGCCCTTTTCCTTGGCAATGATCCACGGCGCAAAGGCCGGGGAGTTGGGGGGCGCGGGCAGCAGGTAAGTAACCTTGGTCGGCTCTGCCTGGGCAGACACTGCCAGAGCAAGCCCCAGGGTAACGAGCGAAGTCTGCGCAAGGCGTTGCAGGGACTTGAACATGCGTACTCCTTAATCGGTTGATGGGCCGTGAGGCGTTGATCAATGCAATTCGGTGTCTTCGCCGACTTTCAGCAGTTCCATCAGGCGCCCAGCCAGGGGGCCGATCTCCGGTAACTTGCGGCGTTCAAGCGGGTTGTCGCGAAACGGCAGGTCGATATCGATCTCTTCGATGATGGTGCCGGGGCGGGCACTCATGACCAGCAGACGGTCGGACATGGCAATCGCCTCGACCAGGTCATGCGTGATAAACAGCGCAGTTTTTTTCTCTGCGTAGAGCATCTTTGCCAGATCCTGCTGGAGGATCATCTTGGTTTGCGCATCGAGGGCCGAGAACGGCTCATCGAGGAACAACACCTGCGGATCGACCGCCAGGGTTCGGGCCAGCGCTGCACGCTGGCGCATGCCGCCCGACAGCTGGAACGGGTAGTGGTCGGCAAAGCCTTGCAGATGGCAGCGGTTGAGCAGATCTTCAGCAATGGTCTGGCGTTGGGCTGCGGGCATGCCCTGGATTTCCAGGCCCAGCTCGATGTTGCGGCGAATGCTGCGCCACGGCATCAGCAAATCCTTTTGCAACATGAAGGCGACCTTGCGCACCGGTCCGACCACGGCTTCACCCCCGACGAAGACTTCGCCTTCGCTGGGGCGGTAGAGGCCCGAGCCCATGTTGAGGATGGTGCTTTTGCCACAGCCGGACGGGCCGATGATCGAGACCACCTCACCGCGACGAATCTTGAAATTCACCTCGCGAATGGCGAAGGGCGCCTCGGACTTGCCTTTGGCTGGGAAACATTTGCCGACATTGCGAAATTCGATTTCGGTCGGCTCCAGGTCTTCCCTGGAGCGTGGCGAATTCCATTGAGGGGTGATTGCGTACATCTCTTTCACAGCCATTGGGGAAGCTCTCTGGTCTGTTTTATAGGTGATACGCGGTTTAGTGCATGAACAATGCCAAGTGACTTGTCATCGTGTTTTATTTAAAAAATACTTATTTATTAATGACTTATACAAAGTAAGCAAAAAGTAAATTGTTTTATATATGAAACAAGGTTTTCTATATGGCACGAAATTGCACAGCAATTGCGCTGGGCGATTGCTGATGCAATAAGAAAGGGCTTTTTCGGTAACGGATTTTAGCTAATGGTTTCGTAGGTGAAACCACGGCGAAGGGGCCGAAGAGACGGCCACTACGCGAGTGATATGTTCAGTGAGCCTTGGCGGGCTTGAGCACCAGCCACAACGCCAACGCGATCAACACACCGCCATACAAGTGCGCCATCGACAAGGGCTCATCCAGCAGCCAGGCGCCCCAGAGCACCCCGAACGCCGGGATCATGAAGGTGACGGTAGTGGCCTTGACCGGCCCGATTTCGCTGAGCAGGCGAAAGTAAAGAATGTAGGCAAACGCGGTACACAGCAGACCCAGGCCCAGCAACGACAGCCACACCTGCCAACCGCCCCAGCTCGCCGGAGGCTCGGTCATCACGTTGTAGGCGAACAGCGGTAACAGCAATAAGGTCGCGCCCATCATGCTGCCCAGCGCCGACAGACGACTGTCCAGGCCGCCCTGCTGGTCGAGCCAGCGCCGGGCGAGAAACCCGGCAAAGCCGTAGCACGTGGTGGCTGCCAGGCACGAAAGAGCGCCTTGCATCAGCTTGTAGTCGAACTCCACCGGCCCAGCGCCGCTGAGAATACCGACCCCGAACAGGCCCAGGAAAATACCGCTGAGCTTGGCCAGGGTCATTGGCTCGCGGAAGAACAATGCGCCAATCAACACGCCCATCAACGGTGTTGTCGCGTTGAAAATTGCCGAATAACCGGCTGGCAGCACCTGGGCGGCAACCGAGTACAGGGTCGCCGGTATCCCCGAGTTGACCATGCCCAGTACCAGGCAGGCGCCTAGCTTGCCGTTGAAATTCCAGCGCACGCGCAGTAGGGCGAGTATCACCACCAGACCCAGGCAAGCGATGGAGACCCGGAAAAACGCCGTAGGCAGCGTGCCGAGCACTGGGGCAATGATGCGCATGAACAGAAAGCTTGCACCCCAGACAGCGGCGAGTATCAGCAGGCGGGTGATGGCGATGGGGCTCATGGGCTCTCCAGGTCCTTTGAGGCGGGGCGCGAGTTTACGCCAGAACCCGAGTTTGGCTCTCTCCCTTTCTTGCGCTGGAATTCTTGAGGCGGTGAGATTGGCCGACACGTCTGTGTCGCCGGGCTTCATTATGCCCTTTTCAGGGATAAAGCCCGTCGATAACTACGCCATCACACTTATGCAGACATCAAGGTCTCGCGGTATGGTTTTATCAAGTATCGCCTCGATCTGCGTAATTTGTGTTGGAGTTAGATCTACGACACCATCTTTTACACCCGCTTGAAGGGACGCCCAGCCAACCACTTCAAGCACGGCTTGGGTGAATTCTGGTTCTACGTCGAGTTCAAACTGCACGAATTCATTTTCGTGGCCATCAGGAAAAAAGCCTTCGATACATAAAATCATAATCACGCCTAACGCTTATTTTGGCCTTGTTCTTCCCGGTACTATAACGTGGAGCGTTAGCGGCTGGCTGTGGGGCGATTCCCAAATTCAAAAAGTTCAATGAAGGACGCTCAGCTAGTAGTTGCTGTACTGAAACTTGTGGGTCGGCGAGTTTGGCCGATACACCCGTATCGTCAGGCTTTCCCTGCCTACGGCGACTGGCTAAGCTCAAGCTTTGACATTCCTGCAGAGGTTCGATGTATGCCCCAGCACTGGCCGGCCGCCGATATCGCGCGGATGATCCTCGATGGCTTCGACGATTACCGTGAGCATTTTCGCCAGATCACCGTCGGTGCCCGCGCTCGCTTCGAGCAGGCGCAGTGGCAGCAGATCCAGAGTGCTTCGGCGGCGCGTATCAATCTCTATGAGGAAAAGGTCAGCGAGGTCAGTGACTGGCTGCACAAGGCGTTTGATCCTGAGGTGTTGTTGGATGTCGCCCAGTGGCCGCTGGTCAAAAGTGCTTATATAGGCTTGATCGATCCGCGCCTGGACGATGAGCTCTCGGAAACCTGGTACAACTCGATTTTCTGCAGTCTGTTCAGCCATGACCTGATCAGCGACGGCTGCATGTTCATTCACACCACCCGGCCATCATTGCGCAGCCACGAACGGGCCGCGCAAACGCGCACCTATCATCCGCAAGGCAGCTTGAGCAGTGTGCTGGCGCAAGTCTTTGACGATTACTGTTTCGACGTGGCGTATGGCGACCTTCAAGGTGACCTGGCTCGGTTGGAAGGACAGTTGCGCGAGAATTTGCCGGATTGGGTGTGCAAGGACCCGGCGCTGGCGGTGGAACTGTTTTCTCCGGTGTTGTATCGCAACAAAGGCGCCTACCTGGTCGGACGCCTGTACACACAGGATGAGCAGTGGCCACTGGTGATTCCTTTGTTGCACCGCGAGGGTCATGGCATCGAAATCGATGCACTGATCACCGACGAAGCGGAAGTGTCGATCATCTTTTCCTTTACCCGTTCGTATTTCATGGTGGATGTTCCGGTGCCCGCCGACTTTGTCGGCTTTCTAAAACGCATCCTGCCGGGCAAGCATGTTGCCGAACTCTATACCTCTATCGGCTTCTACAAGCACGGCAAGTCGGAGTTCTATCGTGCGCTGATCAATCACCTGGCCAATACCGATGACCGTTTCATCATGGCGCCGGGTGTGCGCGGCATGGTGATGAGCGTATTTACGCTGCCGGGCTTCAATACCGTGTTCAAAATCATCAAGGACCGCTTTTCGCCGTCCAAGAGTGTCGACCGGGCGACGGTGATCGAGAAGTACCGGCTGGTGAAAAGTGTCGATCGGGTCGGACGTATGGCCGATACCCAGGAGTTTTCCGATTTCCGTTTCCCGTTGAGCAAGTTTGAGCCTGAGTGCCTGGCGGAGCTTTTGGAAGTGGCGCCCTCTACGGTGCAAGTTGAAGGTGACACCGTGCTAGTTCGGCACTGTTGGACGGAACGGCGTATGACGCCGCTCAATCTTTATCTGGAGAATGCCAACGACGCTCAGGTGCGCGAGGCGTTGGAAGATTATGGTCTGGCGATCAAGCAACTGGCGGCAGCGAATATTTTTCCCGGCGATATGTTGCTGAAGAATTTTGGCGTTACTCGGCATGGTCGCGTGGTGTTCTATGACTATGACGAGATTTGCTTTCTGACTGAGGTGAATTTTCGATACATCCCGCCAGCGCGGTATCCCGAGGATGAGATGTCCGGTGAGCCGTGGTATTCGATTGGGCCGCACGATGTGTTCCCCGAGGAGTTTCCCCCGTTTTTGTTCGCCGATAGTGGCCAGCGGCGGCTTTTCAGTCAGTTGCATGGCGAGTTGTATGACGCTGACTATTGGAAAAGTCTGCAGGAAGCGATTCGCGGGGGAAAAGTGATTGATGTGTTCCCGTATCGGCGCAAGGCCCGGGAGTGTTGAGCTCAAGCCCGCGGGGAACACAGTGGTAGCGGGCTTGCTGTTTAGCTTTTCAGGCATTTGAGGTCGCTTAAGTCTTTTTGCACCTGGCTCAGCCGTTGTTCCAGGTGTTGGCGTTGCTGGGGAGTGCTCTGGGCGATCAGGTCAACCAGCAACTGCCGGGCGGCTTGTTCTGTACGTTGGTAGGCCACGCGGTATTCGGGGGTCCAGAGGCTTTCGCGATTTTTCAGTAGTTGCTCGAGCTGGGGCTCGAAATTGGCGCTTTTACGCTGCTCCATGAGTCCGCTGAAGTGCGCCTGCCAGTTCGCTCGATTGGCAATCCACTGGCGGTTCTGTTCGCCCAGGCTCTGCGACCAGGTCACTATCCGCAGTTGTTGCTGCGCAGTGAGTTCACCCAGCCAGGGGGTAAGGCGCTTTTCCATGCGTTCGCTACGTGCTTCGATTTGACGGGCAAGGGGTGTTTTGACGAATTTGGCCTGGCGTTCGCGGATGTCGTCGCTGAACGCCTGGCGCATTTCGCGTACTTGATCGTCGTCCATGGCACTTAGCAGTTGCGCGGCGGAGGGGGTGATCTGGTCCGCAACTTTGGCAATGGCCTGCTTGGCTTCTTGGGTGCGCAATTGCAGTTGCGCGTCGGTGACCTGATCATCAGCGACCATTTGTCGGACTTCATCGATCCAGGTCAGGTACCCGGGCAGTTGCGTGCGACAGTGCCAGGCCAGGTGCTGTTTGAGGCGCTGGTTGAGCCAGGTCTTTTGCTGGCGGTTCATGTCCAGGTAGTCGTTGAGCGACCAAGGCACCAGTACATCAAGGTTGCGATAGGCCAGGTCGATGCGGCTACACGCCACTACCAAGAGGGCAGGAGCGAGTAGCAGCAGGCAGGGGCGCAGGTACTTATGCAGGCAGGCGTACATGAGCGAATCCTTGCAGTGGCTTGCGTGTCTTTATAGAACAGCTTGGCTCATTGCGGTTCCTTTTGCCGGTTGGGTGTAGAATGCCTGGCTCGCAAAGAGGATTTCCGGAAATGGCTTTAGTTGGGCGTTACAACAGTTTGCAAATCGTCAAATACACAGACTTCGGCCTGTACCTGGACGGCGGCGCGGATGGTGAGATCCTCTTGCCCAACCGCTACATCCCGAAAGACACGCCCACCGAGGTCGAAGATTGGTTGAACGTCTTCGTCTATCTGGACAGTGAAGACAAGCTGATCGCTACCACGGAAAAGACCAAGCTACAGGTCGGCGAGTTCGCGAGCCTGAAGGTCAAGGAAATCAACAGCATCGGCATTTTCCTCGATTGGGGCCTGCCCAAAGACCTGTTGATGCCGTATTCCGAAGAAAAACGCCAGATGAAAGCCGGCGAATACTGCGTGGTGCACGCCTACCTGGACAAGCGCACTCGCCGTATCACCGCGACCGCGCGTCTGGACCGTTATCTGGATAAAGTGCCGGCTACCTATAAGGAAGGCCAGGAAGTTGATTTGCTGGTGGTCGAAGAAACCCCGATGGGTTTCAAGGCAATCATCAACAACAAGCACTGGGGCCTGATCCACAAGAACGAAGTGTTCAAGTACATGCGTTCGGGCAAGCAAGAGAAGGGCTATATCAAGGAAATGCGCAGCGACGGCAAAATAGCCTTGAGCTTGCAGCCGATTGGCCAGGACCTGGCCAACAGCTTGAACGACAAGATCCTGGCCAAACTCAAGGACGCCAATGGCGTGCTGCCGGTCAGCGACAAGAGCGATCCGCAGGTGATCAGCGATATGTTCGGGGTCAGCAAGGGCAACTTCAAGAAGGCCATCGGTGCCTTGTACAAGGATGGCCACATCGTCATTCACGCCGACCGCATCGAACTGGTCTGATCAGGCCTGGCGAAAGCCTGCAAAGTTCAGGTTTTCGCCGCCTTGACGAATGTCCTGGAGCAGCGAGTCGCGATCGGCGCTCAGTGCCAGACTGATGGTGGAGCGCCGCTTGCCGGGGTGGCGCACTTCCATTTTTTCCAGATGGGCCTTCAGAAAGTTCACCGGCACCTTCAAGTGCTGCAGCTCGTCGGTTTCGGGTGTATGCAGCAGCAGGTTGACCCAGTCGGCCGCCCCTTTGCGCAGCACCAGCTTCACCGGCACATCGAACCACCACAGGCTGCGCTTGCTGTCGAGCACGGCGAATAGGCTGTTGTCGCTGGAGAGCACCGGTTTTCCCAGCTCCAGGTTGCGACGGGCGATGGCGGCGGGTTTGTCGAGTTTCATGCAGGTTCCTACGGGTGACGCTTGAAAGGTCGACTATTGTGCTGGCAACGCGGCGAAACATAAAGCGGCGTAACGATTGAACCAGCGCCCAACAAATAATTGAAACTCCTGAACACAGCCGTTGGTCCACTGACTGTCGACTCTGACAACCCGTTTTTCCCCTTCAGGAGAACTCTCATGAGTGGCACCAAAGACAAAGTCAAAGGCATGGCCAACGAAGCAGTTGGCAACATCAAGCAAGGCGTTGGCAAGGCAACCGACAATGATCGTATGCGCGCAGAAGGTGAGATGCAGGAGCGCAAAGGCGAGGTTCAACAAAAGGTCGGAGAGGTCAAGGACGCAGTGAAAAAGCCTTGATTGCTGTAGGCAAGGTTACGCGACGGCCATCCTGAGATGGCCGTTGTGCTATCTACGCCAATCAATCACAACGTTGGGCCAATCGTCGTTTAGACTTCAGTGCAAAGCTTATTGAGGCGCCGTGCCCATGATTTTCGAGCGGCGAAAGGAGACGCTATGATTTTTCCCGCCTTGCGCGGCTTGCCGTTGCATCGAGTGCTGGTACGCACCGTTAAGGAATTTCTCGACGACGAGATGTCGACCTATGCCTCGGCCCTTGCTTATCAGATGTTGTTCTCGCTGTTTCCCTTCCTGTTGTTCCTGATCGCTTTGATCGGCTTTCTGCACTTGCCTGACTTTTTTTCCTGGCTGCGTCTGCAGTCAGAGATGGTATTGCCACCACAGGCATTGGAGCAGGTCAATCCAGTCATTGACCAACTGCAGCAGTCCAAAGGTGGCTTGCTTTCGGTGGGTATCGTGATTGCTTTATGGACGGCATCTGCAGGTGTGCGCTTGATGATGAGTGCGATGAATGCCGCTTACGATGTGGTCGAAGGCCGCCCGGTGTGGAAGCGCATTCCACTGTCGGTGGTCTACACCGTGGGAATCGCGGGTATGTTGCTGGCCGCCGCAGCATTGATGGTGCTCGGGCCGCAAGTGATGGAGTGGATCGCCTCGCAGGTCGGCATGCAGGAGTTCATCGTGACCTTGTGGACGATCCTGCGTTGGCCGGCAATCATCATTTTGATGATGGTGGCGGTGGCGTTGATCTATTACGTAATGCCCGATGTAAAACAGGAGTTTCGTTTTATTACCCCAGGCTCGGTACTGGCGGTGGTGGTATGGATCATCGCTTCGTTGGGGTTCGGCTATTACGTCAAAACTTTCGCTGACTACAACGCCATGTACGGCAGTATCGGTGCGATTATTGTTCTTCTGTTGTACTTCTATATTTCCGCCGCGGTGTTGTTGTTGGGGGCGGAAATGAATGCGGTCATTGAACATATGTCCGTCGAGGGCAAGGATACCGGTGAGAAAGAGGCCGGAGAGAACGTCCAAGAACATGATAAAAAGCATGTTTCCGGGTTGGGTCGCGATCATTCGCTCGATCACTCGGCTACTTCGCAAGATGAACCCGTGAGACGTACTTCCCATGATTCGTGACATTCTGAAAATGGGCGACGAGCGCTTGCTGCGTATCGCTCCACCGGTGCCTGAGCAACTGCTTGCCAGTGCTGAGCTCGAACAGTTGATTGCTGACATGTTCGAGACCATGCGCCATGTGGGTGGCGTTGGCCTCGCCGCCCCGCAAATTGGTATCGACCTGCAATTGGTCATTTTTGGTTTTGAGCGTAGCGAACGCTATCCCGACGCCGAGCCCGTTCCCCAGACCATCCTCCTCAATCCGTTGATCACGCCTTTGGACACCGAGGTGGAAGACGGTTGGGAAGGGTGTCTTTCGGTTCCGGGCCTACGGGGTGTGGTGCCGCGCTTTCGACGCATTCGCTACCAGGGGATTGATCCTCAGGGCCAGGTAATCGATAGGGTCGCGGAAGGTTTCCATGCCCGAGTGGTGCAGCATGAGTGCGATCACTTGATCGGGCGGTTATATCCGTCACGTATTCATGACTTCAATAAGTTCGGTTACACCGACGTGCTGTTTCCCGGCCTGGATCCTGCCAGCGACGATTGAACCCGGGCCATGGCTAACAGCTGTTTGCTGCGCTGGTAACGAGCCAGGCGCTCAGCCAGTGCGGCGGGCAGGTCAATGCACAGGTCGAAGCCTTGTCGCTGATAGAAGGCTACAAGTTCGGGGTGGCAGAACAACCAAGTCATTCCTTGCGCGTCTTGCGTGGCCGTTCCAATCAACTGTTGAGCGATCCCTTGTGCTCTATGTTCAAGCGCGACCCAAAGTCCGGTCAGCCACAAACCGCCTGAAACCGGCGTCAGGCACATCGCTGCGACGATGTCTTCGCCACGGGCCACCCATAATTGCCCTTGAGCAGCGGCGCGCATGGACGAACCCTGGTTTTTATAGAATTTATTCAGTAATGGCCGCTCAAGGGCGGACAGCTGACAGTAGCGTAAAGTGGTCACGGCAATCGTCCAGCGCAAGGCTCTGGCTTGGGCTTTTACAGGGACAACGTTCACCTGTCGAGGGTGAACATTTAAGTGGATTGTTACGGTTTTGGTAACAGTGATTGTCCGGCTTAGGGATTTAACCCTATTGGCCAACTTGTAAACTATGTTTGTCCCGACAAAAAAGTAGCAGCGGGACCGGTACTTCGTGTTATGTCAATGTGTAGATGTAACAACTTCTCCGCGCCCCTGTTGGCCAATGAAGTCAATCGATTAGTTTGATTGCTTTGCAGGCTTATTATTATGAAAAGTTTACTTGTTCTTGCCCTTGTCGGTATGTCTTCTTTCGCCTTGGCTGATGAAGTTAAAGTCGCCAATGTACAGCCGGTAGTTGAGCAGTATGATTATTCGACCAACTTGGATATTGCCAAGGTTATCAGCTTGTCGACCATTCCCAACGTTTGTGAAGTGGTGCCGGCAACCATGGTTTATGAAGATCACCAGGGTCAGCGCCACACCCTCGAATACCGCGCCATGGGTAATGGTTGCAGCAACGGCTGAGCCCAGCTCAAGCGTATTACCATTTTACGGTTTTTCGCGCTCCAATAGCTGACGCTTTCGTTCGACGCCCCAGCGGTAACCGGAAAGGTTACCGTCACTGCGCACCACCCGGTGACAGGGGATGGCCACGGCGAGGGCATTGGCAGCGCATGCTTGGGCCACCGCACGTACCGCTTTGGGTGCGCCGATACGCTGGGCTATTTCAGCGTAGCTTGCCGTTGCCCCGGCCGGGATCGTGCGCAGTGCTTGCCAGACGCGCTCTTGAAAGGCTGTACCGCGCAAGTCCAGGGGCAAATCCAGGCCGATTCCGGGCGCCTCGATCAATCCCACCACCCTGGCCACCAGAGATTCAAACTCGCTATCACCGCCGAGCAGATTTGCCTTGGGGAATTTGTCCTGCAGATCCTGCAGCAAGGCCTGTGGGTCGTCGCCCAGGAGAATCGCACAGATACCGCGTGCGCTTTGCGCCACCAGAATCGCCCCCAATGTGCACTGGCCGAGGGCAAAACGAATATCGGTATTGGCCCCGCCATTGCGGTAAGACCCCGGGGTCATGCCCAGGCGTGCGTTGCTCGACTCGTAGAAGCGGCTGTTGGAATTGAAGCCGGCTTGGTACAAGGCGTCGGTTATGGTGCTGGAGTGCTGCAACTGATTGCGCACTTTGTCTGCGCGGTGAGCCGAGGCGTAGGCCTTGGGCGTGACCCCTGTGATGGTTTTGAACACACGATGCAGGTGAAAAGGGCTCATGCTCAGTTGTTCGGCCAACTGATTGAGGCTGGGTATCGATTCGGCGTCCTCGATCAATTGGCAGGCTTGAGTAACCTTCGCCCGATGTTGCTCGGCCATCAGCGTCTGGTCGCCAACCTTTCGTTTGCTAGGTCGGTAACCCGCCGCTTCAGCTTGCGCCGGGGTGTCGAAGAACTCGACGTTGTCGATACGCGGCAGGCGCGAGCTGCTGCTGGGGCGGCAGTACACACCGGTGGTGCGCACGGCATAGACAAACTCACCGTCGGCCGCCGGGTCGCGGGCGAGCATAGCTTGCCAGCGTGGATCGGATTCGCTGATGGAGGATTTACCTTGGCTCATACCGGGAATCTCTTGATCAGTAGGGATGTGCTCAGGTTAGGACGGTCGTTGGAGGAAGAAACTCCGGCTCTTGCGTTCAAACTCGCGGATTGGGCACGCGCCACAGGTACCAGGCAGCGACCGTGCGGTAGGGGCGCCATTGCTCACCCAGTTCGAGCATTTGCCGGCGGCTCGGCTGCGCGTCCAGACCTTGCAGGCGACGGTAACCTTCACGCACGCCGAAGTCATCGACGGGCAGGATGTCCATACGTTCCAGGGTATAGATCAACAGCATTTCCACGGTCCAGCGGCCGACACCGCGCAAACTGACCAGGCGCTCGATCAGCGCTTCATCGGTCATTGTCAGTGCCTGCTCATGGTCTGGAACCACACCTTGCTGGCGCGCCTGGGCAATGCCCTGGATGGTAACCAACTTGCTCCCCGAGAAGCCGCACGCCCGCAGTTGCTCGGCTGGCGTGGCCAGTACTTGCTCGGGGCTGGGGAAATCACTGCCTGGATACAGCGCAAGAAAGCGCCCGAGGATGGCATCGCCCGCCTTCACGTGCAGTTGCTGGTAGGCAATGGCGCGTACCAGTGCCTGGTACGGGTCTCGCTCCGGGCGTGGCTGATGCAGGCATGGACCAATGTCCTGGACATGCGCGTCCCATTTCGAATCCAGCGTGCGCAGAAACTGCTCGGCCTCAGTGAATATCGTGTTCATGTCGCCTCCATGGCTTGGGCCACCCGCTCCAGAGCCTGTTTCAGTTCAGCGCGGCTGCTGGCGGCCGAAAGGCTGATGCGCACCGCCGGCAGTTCGCTCTGCTTTACGGCAAATACTTCTGCAGGCACCACTTCCACCGCGTTGGCCCGACAGCGTTGCACCAGCGTTTGTGCAGGCACCGAGCAGTTTACCCAGACATGCGGCGAGGGCGCCTGGCCATAGAGCCTGTCAGCACCCAGAATTCTGCGCGCCAGGCGCCAGCGCTGTTGTGTCTCGGCACGTTGCCAGGCCAGGCGCCGATGTGCAGTGCCGTCACTGATCCAGCGACAGGCTATCTGCAAATTCAGCGGCGATACCTGCCAGTGTGTTGCCTGGGCGTGCGGGTCGATCCTGGCCAGCAACAGCGAGTCAGCGACGATCCAACCCAGGCGTAGCCCCGCCCCGACTGTCTTTGACAGGCTGGTTATCAATATTCCCTGCGAACCCAGCAACGGCCATAGGGGCGGCTGATCGGTCAGTGCACCATACACATCATCCTCGACCAACAGCAGGTCATGGCGCTGGATGACCTGCACAATCGCCTGCTGACGTTCGCGGCTCATGGCGGCGCCCGTGGGGTTTTGCAGGCTGGGGGTGAGTACTACGAGCCGTGCACCGGTGGCGCGGGCGACGCGGTCCAGGTCGTCAGGCAGAATGCCTTCGTGGTCCTGGGCGATGCCATGCAACGGCAAACGCAATTGCCGGCACGCGGCCTTGATACCCGGAGCTGTCAGCGCTTCCACCAGCACGGGTTCTCCCGCCTGGCAGAGCGATAACAGAACACTGAACAGGCCTTGTTGAGCGCCGCCGCATAACAGCAATTGGCTGGCGTTCAGGTGCAGTCCCCGATTGGCTAGCCAGGTTGCTCCATGGGCGCGAGCCATCAGCAGCGCTTCGGCGTTCAGATAATGTTCCAGGCCGCGAACCGTGCCCTCGTGCAACAGTGCCTGCAAGGTGCGCTCAATATCCTGGTTGTCTGGATCGATCACCGGGACGTTGGTGGACAGATCGATCAGGCTTGGCTGCAGGTCTTTTTGCTTGAGATGAAACAGCGTTGCTTCTTTGCTGCCCGCCAGCACATAGGTGCCGCGACCCACTTCACCACTGACCAGATGGCGAACGGCTGCTTCACGGTACGCCTGTTGGGTGGTACTCGGGTTCAGCCCCAGGGCCCAGGCCAGACGCCGCTGTGGCGGCAGGCGTTCGCCGACTTTCAGCTCGCCACGCTCGATGGCGTCGGCTATGGCCTCGACCAAAGCCAGATAACGGGGTTGTTCAGTGGTGGGGAGGGTAGGCGTCCACATTTATTGTTGGCCATGCAATATAAGGTTTTACCCATACAATGGCCCGGCGCTAGGATCAGGTCAAACCTACTGTTGCCGAGGTGTTCCATGTTCGACCTGAATGACTTGCGTGAAGCTGCCCGCCTGGTACATGCCAGCGTGCCTGCCACTGCCCAATACGCCTGGCCCCGGTTGGCGCAGCGGCTGGGTTGTGAAGTCTGGGTCAAACACGAAAACCACGCCCCGACCGGTGCTTTCAAAGTGCGCGGTGGACTGCTCTATGTGCAATGGCTGCAGGCCCAGAAGCCACAGGTTCGCGGCTTGGTCACTGCCACTCGCGGCAATCATGGGCAGAGCATGGCCCTGGCGGCGCGCAAGGCCGGGTTACCGATTATCATCGTGGTGCCCCAGGGCAACTCTCGAGAAAAAAACGCGGCGATGCGTGCGTTGGGGGCTGAGTTGATCGAATACGGTGTCGATTTTGATCAGTCCCGGGAAGAAGCAGCCCGTCAGGCACAGTTGCATGACTATGAAATGGTGCCGTCATTCCATCCGCAACTCGTTCGCGGGGTGGCCACCTATGCCCTGGAATTGTTCGAAGCCGTGCACAACCTGGATTGTGTCTATGTGCCGATCGGCATGGGTTCGGGAATCTGTGGGCTTATTCAGGCGCGTAATCTGCTGGGGTTGAGTACCGAAATCGTGGGCGTGGTCTCCAGCGCGGCCGATGCTTTTGCCTCGAGTTTCGAGCAGGGGCGCATCGTTACCACCGCGACCGCCGATACCTTTGCCGACGGTATGGCGTGCCGAATTCCAGTGCCCGAAGCCTTCAATCTGGTTTACCAGCATGCCGCGCGCATCGTACGGGTGAGCGATGACGAAGTCGCTCAGGCAATGCGCATCTATCACGAAGATACCCATAACACCGCCGAAGGCGCTGGTGCTGCCGGCCTCGCTGCTCTGATCCAGGAGCGCGATCGCCAGCAAGGACGCAAAGTGGCGGTAATCTTGAGTGGCGCCAATATCGACCGGCAACGTTATGCACAGGTCTTGGCAGGCGACTGAAAAAATTGCAGACGTTGAAGCATTGGCGCTGTATGTGGGCGTGCAGGTTCTCACCGGGTACTGGCGCGTGCCCCAGGTCTGCCGGGGTAAAGGCAAGGTAGTTTTTCCAGTACAGCGCGCGTGTTTCCGCTTTAATAGCGCCTGCCTTCAACGCTGCCTATGGAATGCCCCATGCCTTTCTCCAATGGATTTCTTCTCAGTCTTTCCTTATGCCTCGATATTGGCATTGCCAATATCGCCATGATTACCCTGGCCATGCAGCGCGGGTTCTTCCAGGGCTTCTGGTTGGGGTTGGGCACGTGCGTTGGTGATCTTATCTACGCAGTGGCTGCGCTGGTTGGGATGACCGTATTACTGCAATTTGAGACGGTGCGCTGGGTGCTGTGGTTGGGCGGATCACTGTTGCTGGTATGGTTTGCCGTGAAGATGCTGTTGGCCGCTTGGCGCGGTGACGGCCAGGTACAAGCGGGGCAAGTGGTCGTGGAGTCGTCCTGGCGTGAGTTTCTGCGCGGGATTTTCCTGGCCATGTCATCACCGACGGCGATCCTCTGGTTTGCGGCTGTAGGCGGGGTGCTGATCTCTCGTTCCGGTGGTGGCAGTCTGCTTGAGGCTGGCCTGTTTCTGTCCGGTTTCTTTGCGGCAGGGCTCCTCTGGTGCCTGTCGCTGTGCTTGATCGCCAGTCACGGTGGACGGTTATTGGGTAATCGACTGCTGACGTGGTCGTATCTGCTTTCAGCGGCGATTTTCTGTTACTTCGCCGTCTATGTAATTGTTTCCGGCTATCGGGAATTCATCCTCGCCGTGCCTGCCGCCACAGCGGGTCTATAATCATTCGGGGTGCCCATTTGCAGGCGCCGACAGGCCGGAGGATCGTCGAGATGAAAGGTCTGGATGCAAAGAAAATGGCCAAGAAAAAGCCCCTCAAAAGCATTGATGAAAAACGTGCCGCCAAACGCGCCAAGCGCTCGGCCAACAGTGGATTCCTTCCATGACATCCATCAGGAGCCCCGCAAGGGGCTCCTTGTGGTTTCCAGGCACCGCGTTTTCCCGGCGCAAAAGTTTTCCTGCATCGTTGTCGATTTTTCCAGCAGCCATTCGACCATCTGTGAACGCACCGATTTGCTCGGCGCCTGACACTTATCGAATCTGTGAGGATAGGACCATGAGCAGCACTGCTGAAAACGAAGTACGCCAACTCATCGAGCGCTGGATACCTGCCGTTCGTGCGCGCGACATTCCCGCCATTACCGCCCCATATGCCGAAGATATCGTTGCTTTTGATGCCGTGAAAGAATTGCAATTCAAAGGCAAGGCAGCTTACCGCGCCCACTGGCAAGCCTGCATGGAACACTGTCCCGGCGACATGATCTTCGAGATGGAGCAACTGCAGGTTCATGCCAGCGCCGACCTGGCCTTTGCCCACTGGCTGAACCGCTGTGGCCCAGCCAGCGACGAGAGTGGTGAGGACAAGAGCTGCTACATGCGTGTCAGCGCCGGATACAAGCGCATTGATGGTCAGTGGATGGTCGTTCATGAGCATTGGTCGGCACCTTTCGATATGGAGACCGGCGCCGCGTTGTTCTCGCTCAAGCCTTAAGTTGAACGCTGACGAAATCGTGTCCAAGGGTGCCTGTTGCAGCGGCGCGACTTGCAGCCATGTTGGCATTTGCGCAGGAGAAGACGATGAAATACCTATGCCTGGTCTATTGTGAAGAAGGTCTGCTGCACAGCTTGCCCGACAGCCCCGCCGATGCCGAGTGTATGGCGTATGCCGAAGCGATCCAGGGCAGTGGGCGGATGCTCGCCGCCGAGGCGCTCAAGCCCGTGCAGACTGCCACCACCGTGCGTGTCCGGGGGGGGCATATGAGTCTGACCGACGGGCCGTTTGCCGAAACCAAAGAACAACTTGCGGGCTTCTATCTGGTCGATGCCCGTGACCTGAATGAAGCCCTGAACATTGCCAGGGGCATTCCTGCCGCCAGAGTTGGCAGTGTCGAAGTGAGGCCGATCCGCGAGTTGCAACCTTGAGTCGAAGGAGAACAACAAGATGAGCCTTCACCCTCCAGGGGCTGCGCAGTATGAGCTGTCCCTCAGCCGATTGATTGATGCTCCGCGTAGAAAAGTGTTCCGGGCCTGGACTGACCCGCAGTTGTTGGCCCAATGGTGGGGGCCGAACGGCATGATTACCCCGGTGTGTGAAATGCAGTTGTGGGTAGGCGGGTTGTTTCGCACGGTGATGCAGGCGCCAGACGGTGCCGAGTATCCCAATCAGGGGGTGTTCCTGGAAATTCTTGCACCTGAGCGAATTGTTTTCACTGATGCTTTCGGACCCGGCTGGGTGCCGTCGAGCAAGGCATTCATGACGGCGGTAGTGACCTTCGAGGATGTTCAAGGCAAAACCCAGTACACCGCACGCGCCTGGCACTGGAACGCCGCCGATTGCTTGGCCCATGAAGAAATGGGTTTTCATCGTGGGTGGGGTGAAAGCTTGGACCGACTGGTGGCATTGGTGACCACGCAGATGCCGGACTGATGGCAACGCAGGCCCAAGTGCAGGCTGAGGTCGAGTCGGTTTACCAGCGCGAGTCGCGGCGTATTCTGGCCACGTTAATTCGCTTGCTGGGAGATTTCGATCTGGCTGAGGAGGCCATGCACGAAGCTTTTTTTGTTGCTGTCGAACGTTGGCAGCGCGATGGAATACCCGCCAGTCCAAGGGCCTGGCTGGTGTCCACCGGACGCTTCAAGGCTATCGACGGGTTGCGTCGGCGCGCCCGCTTCGACCGCACCCAGGCGCAGTTGATGATCGCGTTGGAGGCGCAGCAGGAGGATGAGGTGAAAGACGACGAGGAGCTGGAAGACGATCGCCTGCGCCTGATCTTTACCTGTTGTCATCCGGCGTTGGCCGCCGATGCCCAGGTGCCACTGACCTTGCGTGAGGTCTGCGACCTGACCACCGAGGAAATCGCCCGGGCCTTTCTACAGAGCCCGGCCACTATTGCCCAGCGCATCGTGCGTGCCAAGGCGAAGATCCGTGATGCGCAGATTCCCTATCAAGTGCCGGCGCTGAACGAATTGCCGGAGCGCCTGGACAGTGTGCTGAGGGTCATTTATCTGGTGTTCAACGAAGGCTACTCGGCGTCCTCGGGCGACAACCTGATGCGCAACGACCTCAGTGATGAAGCGATTCGCCTGGGGCGGCTGTTGCAGCAATTGCTGCCAGACCCGGAAGTGCTGGGGTTGCTGGCGTTGATGTTGCTGCAGGCTTCGCGGCAGGACGCGCGCAGTGACGACAAGGGCGAATTGATTTTGCTCGATGAACAGGATCGCAGTCTTTGGAATCGCGCATTGATCGCCGAAGGCAGCGAGTTGGTGCAGCAGGCATTGCGAACGCGCCACTTCGGGGTGTATAGCCTGCAAGCTGCAATTGCTGCGGTGCATGCTGAAGCGGCTAGCGCAGAACAAACCGACTGGGAAGAAATTGTCGGCCTTTACGATGTATTGCTGCGGGGCTGGCCATCGCCTGTGGTGGAACTCAATCGTGCCGCTGCCTTGGCGTCACGCGATGGCCCCCAGGCGGGGTTACTGGCGGTGGACGCGATTCTGACGCGCGGCCAGTTGCAGGACTATCACCTGGCCCATTGCGCCCGTGCTGAACTCTGTCGGCAACTGGGGCGCGTGGATCAAGCGCGCGCGGCCTATCAAACCGCGCTGAACCTAACCCAACAAGGTGCCGAGCGGCGTTTTATCGAACGCCGCTTGAGCCAGTTGTGAGGTTTAGCCGATGGTGATTGGCGGCGGGCTGACCAATTCCACTGTCTGTTGTTTACGCGGCGCGAGGATCTCAGCCTCGCCATCGACGACCAATTCGTCATTCTGATTGAACACCCGCGTGGCGATGCGCACTTTGAACTTGGGCAGCTTTTCCAGGATTTCCAGGCGTACGGTCAGGGTGTCGCCAAACTTGACCGGCTTCTGGAAGCTCATGGTCTGTCCCAAATAAATGGTGCCCGGGCCAGGCAGTTCGCAGGCAACTGCGGCGCTGATCAGTGCACCGCTGAACATGCCGTGGGCGATACGCTCCTTGAACATGCTCTTGGCCGCGAACTCGGCATCCAGGTGGACGGGGTTGTGGTCACCGGACATCGCTGCGAACAGCTGGATGTCACGTTCTTCGACGGTCTTGCTGTAACTGGCGGTCTGGCCGACTTCAAGGGCTTCGTAAGGAGTGTTGGTGACCTGGGACATCGATTCGGTTCCTGCTGAGGGTGTGGAAACGGCCATTATTCACTGCGGGCAGGGCGGCACAGGGCCAACGCGTGCTCACACCAGTCAATGATCGCGGCCGTGACCTCGTCACGGTTGGTTTCGTTGAGCAGTTCATGTCGCGCTTTTGGATAGAGCTGCAACTGAACATGCTGGTTGCCGGCCAAGCGCAAGGCACCGGCCAGATCCTTGAGACGCTTGCCGGCACTGACCGGATCACATTCCCCGCCCATGACCAGGATCGGCAGGTTCGGATCGATCTGTTTGAGGTTGGCCGGTTGGCTGATTTGTTCAAGCCCCATCAGCAGGTCGATCCATAGCCGGTTGGTGCAGCGAAAGCCGCACAACGGGTCGGCAATGTAGCGGTCGACTTCGGCTGTGTCGCGACTGAGCCAGTCGAAGGCTGTGCGAGTGGGTTTGAACGCTTTGTTGAACGAGCCAAAGGACAACCATTCGATCAATGCGCTGTGACCCAGTGGTCCCTGGCGCCAGGCCTCCAGCCGCGCGATCATGCAGGCCGCGCGGTACAGCGCCGGTGGCTGGAAATTCGAGCCACTGAGAATCGCACCTTGCAGGCTGGCGCCGTGGTGGATCAGATACGCTTGGGCAATGTAGCTGCCCATACTGTGGCCCAAAAGAAACACAGGGGTGCCAGGGAATTGCTGGCCGATGTGCTGGTTGAGCAGCCCGAGATCGTTGACCACGGCGCTCCAGCCATTGTGGTGAGCGAACAGCCCCTGGGTTCCGAGTTCGGCGGTACGGCCATGACCGCGTTGGTCATGGGCAATCAGGGCATAACCTGCAGCACTCAGGGCCTGGCCTAGGCGCTGATAGCGACCGGCATGCTCGGCCATGCCGTGGGCCAGCAACACGACGGCCTTGATGGGCGTGCTCGGCAGCCATTGGTAAACATAAAGGCTGCAGTGATCGCTGGCCGGTAGCCAGAACGCATCGTGGTGCATGGCGAGTCCTTGTGCGCACAGGTGAATGAATCAGCTCAGTGTATAACTCAAGCGCACAATCGAGAGGTCGCAATAAACAAGATTCATAATGTTAATGACAGTGCTTGGCATATTTGCCACCTGCGGCATACCTGCTACCGTCGGCACAACATCCTCTCGTCAAGCAGACAGAGGACCGGAGCGGCCAAGGTATGAGGACAAGAATAAATGCAAGCTGATTTCTGGAATGACAAACGTCCTGCAGGTGTTCCGTCGAGTATCGACATGAATACTTACAAGTCTGTGGTCGAAGTATTTGAGCGCTCTTGCAAGAAATTCGCTGACCGTCCTGCGTTCAGCAACCTGGGGGTAACCCTGACGTATGCCGAGCTGGAACGGCACTCCGCAGCCTTCGCCGCTTACCTGCAGCAACACACCGATCTGGAACCGGGCGACCGCATCGCCGTGCAGATGCCCAACGTGCTGCAGTACCCCATTGCCGTGTTCGGTGCCTTGCGCGCCGGACTGATCGTGGTTAACACCAACCCGCTGTATACCGCGCGTGAAATGCGCCACCAGTTCAAGGATTCCGGCGCCCGGGCACTGGTGTACCTGAATATGTTCGGCAAACTGGTGCAGGAAGTGCTGCCCGATACCGGCATCGAATTCCTCATCGAGGCGAAGATGGGCGACATGCTGCCGACGGCCAAGGGATGGCTGGTCAACACCATCGTGGCCAAGGTCAAGAAGATGGTGCCTGATTACCATCTGCCTCAGGCTGTATCGTTCAAGACCGCGCTCGGCCAAGGCCGGGGGGTTATACCCAAACGCGTGTCGCTGAGCCTTGAGGATATCGCCGTACTGCAGTACACCGGCGGCACCACCGGCCTTGCCAAGGGCGCGATGCTGACCCATGGCAACCTGGTCGCCAACATGCTTCAGGTGCTGGCGTGTTTCTCGCAGCATGGAGAGGACGGTCAACGGCTGATCAAGGAGGGGCAAGAGGTGATGATTGCACCGTTGCCGCTCTATCATATCTATGCCTTCACCGCGAATTGCATGTGCATGATGGCCACCGGTAATCACAACGTGCTGATCACCAACCCTCGAGATATTCCAGGGTTCATCAAAGAACTGAAAAAGTGGAAGTTTTCCGGGCTGCTTGGCCTGAACACCCTGTTCGTGGCGCTGATGAATCACCCGGAGTTTAAGAACCTCGACTTCTCTGCCCTGAAAGTCACCAATTCAGGTGGCACGGCCCTGGTCACCGCCACCGCTGAACGTTGGGAAAGTCTTACGGGCTGTCGCATTGTCGAAGGGTACGGCTTGACCGAAACTTCGCCTGTGGCCAGCGCCAACCCCTATGGCAAGCTGGCACGCCTCGGCACTGTCGGCATTCCAATGCCGGACACGGCATTCAAGGTCATCGACGATGAGGGAGTCGAACAACCGCTGGGGGAGCGCGGCGAGCTGTGTATCAAGGGCCCGCAAGTAATGAAAGGCTACTGGGAACAGCCACAGGCCACTGCCGAAGCACTGGACAGCGATGGCTGGTTCAAGACCGGGGATATTGCCGTGATCGATCCGGATGGCTTTACCCGGATTGTCGATCGCAAGAAGGACATGATCATTGTTTCGGGCTTCAACGTGTACCCGAACGAGATCGAAGAAGTGGTCATGAGCCACCCACAGGTGGTCAACTGCGCGGTGATCGGCGTACCTGACGAGCGTTCGGGGGAAGCGGTGAAACTCTTCGTAGTACCGCGTGACGGTGGTGTCACCGTTGAAGAGCTCAAGGCCTTCTGCAAAGCCAATTTCACCGGCTACAAAGTACCCAAGCAAATCGTGCTGCGTGACTCGCTGCCGATGACGGCAGTGGGCAAGATCCTGCGACGCGAACTGCGCGACATAGCCTGACGGCAACTACAGTCTGCCGGCTACGAGCGGCAAGTGATGCACGCCGAGCCGACCCGTTCGGCTTGCAGCTTGCTGCTTGATTTTTCGAGCTTTAGTCTTTTTACTCTAAAAATGACCATTGAGTTATCAAGAGTCATTTTTGTGACTGTTTGGGCTTCTTTAGCTCTAGTCGACCGTTTGCAAAGCTGCTAATCTCGGCCCGCTTGTGATTTTCTGGTTTGCAATAAACCGTAATCTTATATCAATAATAATCGCATCGACTGCGGTGAAGAATTCGCTGGTGCTGGAGGAGTGGGCTTCCATGATCGAAAACTTTTGGAAGGATAAGTACCCAGCCGGGATTGCTACGCAAATCAATCCGGATGAGTACCCGAATATCCAGGCAGTATTGAAACAGTCCTGCCAACGCTTTGCTGACAAGCCAGCCTTTAGCAACCTGGGCAAAACCATCACCTACGGCGAACTGTACGAGCAGTCGGGGGCGTTTGCCGCTTACCTTCAGCTAAACACGGACTTGCAACCCGGTGATCGCATCGCCGTTCAACTGCCCAATGTGCTTCAGTATCCGGTTGCTGTGTTCGGCGCTTTGCGTGCGGGCCTGATCGTGGTCAACACCAACCCGTTGTATACCGCACGGGAATTGGAGCACCAGTTCAACGACTCCGGCGCCAAGGCGCTGGTGTGTTTGGCCAACATGGCGCACCTGGCTGAAAAGGTAGTGCCCAAGACCCAGATCAAACACGTTATTGTCACCGAAGTGGCCGATATGCTGCCACCGGTAAAACGTCTGTTGATCAACAGCGTGATCAAGTACGTCAAGAAAATGGTCCCGGCCTATCATTTGCCGAAGGCGGTCAAGTTCGTTGACGTGTTGCGTCAGGGCGCCGGCAAACCGGTGCAGGAAGCGAATCCTGACCGCAATGATGTTGCCGTGTTGCAGTACACCGGTGGTACCACCGGCGTTGCCAAAGGGGCGATGCTTACACACCGTAACCTGATGGCAAATATGCTGCAGTGCCGGGCGTTGATGGGCTCCAACCTCAATGAAGGTTGCGAGATTCTGATTACCCCGTTGCCGCTTTATCACATTTACGCCTTTACCTTTCATTGCATGGCAATGATGCTGATTGGCAACCACAACATCCTGATCAGCAACCCGCGCGATTTGCCGGCGATGGTCAAGGAGCTGTCGAAGTGGAAGTTCAGTGGTTTTGTCGGTCTGAACACGCTGTTCGTTGCCCTTAGCAACAACGAAAATTTCCGCAAGCTGGACTTCTCGGCACTGAAAATCACCCTGTCCGGTGGTATGGCCCTGCAGATGAGTGTTGCCGAGCGCTGGAAAGCGGTAACCGGTTGCGCCATTTGCGAAGGCTATGGCATGACCGAAACCAGCCCTGTGGCGACAGTCAATCCTGCCGAGCACAACAAGGTCGGCACCATTGGCATTCCGGTACCTTCAACCCTGTGCAAGATCGTCGATGACGCCGGTGTCGAGCTGCCGTTAGGTGAAGTGGGTGAGCTGTGTGTCAAAGGCCCGCAGGTGATGAAGGGCTACTGGCAGCGACTGGAAGCCACCAACGAGATTCTCGACAGTGAAGGCTGGTTGAAAACCGGTGACATTGCCCTGATCCAACCCGATGGTTACCTGCGTATCGTCGACCGCAAGAAAGACATGATTCTGGTGTCCGGATTCAACGTCTATCCCAACGAGCTCGAAGATGTGCTGGTGGCACTGCCGGGTGTGCTTCAGTGTGCCGCTATCGGTGTGCCTGACGAGAAGTCCGGTGAGGTGATCAAGCTGTTCATTGTCGTACGGCCAGGTGTCACGTTGACCAAAGAGCAGGTGATGGCGCACATGCGTGCCAATGTCACTGGCTACAAGGTGCCGCGCTTCATCGAGTTCCGGGATGCGTTGCCGACCACTAACGTCGGTAAGATCCTGCGCCGTGAACTGCGTGATGAGGAGCTGAAAAAGCTCGGTCTGAAGAAGATCGCCTGATAACGATCCTGTCACAGCAACCGGCGTTGCCGGAAAAAAGGGCCGCTTTGCGGCCCTTTCTCGTTTTGCCTTGGTTTCAGCGCAATTTCTCGAGCATTTGGTAGTACCACATGCCTGCCGCCAGCAACGGATTGCCCAGCACATCGCCCATCGGCACTTTGATGTGTTTGCAGCCGGCAAAGGTATCGAACTTCTCCAGCGTGCCGGTCAGTGCCTCAGCCATGATTTCACCCATGATGTGGCTGGTGGCAATGCCGTGTCCGGAATAGCCCTGGCAATACCAGACGTTGTCCGAGAGCTTGCCCAGCTGCGGAATACGGTTGACCACGATGCCCATGGCGCAACTCCACTGGAACTCCAGTGGCACCCCTTTCAATGCCGGGAAGGTGCGCTCGATGCAGGGACGCAGCTCGCCGGCAATGTCACGCGAGTCACGACCTGAATAGTTGGCGCCACCCCCGAACAGCAGGCGACCGTCAGCCGTCATACGGTAATAGTCGAGAACAAAGCGGCAGTCATAAACCGCCAGGTCCTGAGGGTTGATTTGTGCTGCCAACTCCCCGAGTGGGGCGGTGGTCACGATGCCGCCCATGGCCGGGAATATCTTGCCCTTGAGCTGACGCTTTTCCAGTTTGTGGTAGACATCACCGGCTAACAGGATCTGCTTGGCTTCGACGCGTCCCTGCGCCGTTACCACTGCCGGGTGATCGCCGTGGACGATCTCCAGTACTTCGGAGTTTTCGAAGATCAATGCACCAAGGCTGTGGGCTGCACGGGCTTCGCCCAGGCACAGGTTGAGCGGATGCAGGTGCAGGTTGCGCAGGTTCTTCAAGGCGCCAATGTACAGCGGGCTTTGCAGGTGTTTGCTGACCGCATGCCGATCGAGCAATTGCACCTGATCACCCATGCCGCGGCGCTGGGCTTCGGCCTCAAAGGCCTGCAGTTCTTTCATGTGCGAAGCTTTCATTGCCGCATGCAAATGACCGTGCTTGAGGTCGCATTCAATCCCGTAGCGCGCGACCCGCTGCTCGATGATCTGGTGGCCGCGCCAGCGCAGTTGCCAGATGAAGTCATCGACGTCGTCGCCAAGCTTTTCGCGCATCTGCTTGCGCATTGCCTCGTCACCGGAAAGGCTGCCAGTGACCTGGCCGCCGTTGCGCCCGCTGGCGCCCCAACCAATGCGGTTGGTCTCGACAATGGCAACCTTGAGGCCGCGCTCGGCCAGTTCGACGGCGCTGGCAACGCCAGTGAAGCCGCCACCAATGATTACGACATCGACCTTCACGGTACCTTTGAGCGTCGGGTACTGGGTGGTGTCGTTGAGACTGGCGGTGTAATAGGAGGCACTGCGCTGGGCGGTGCTGGTGTTCACGGCTGCATTCATAAAAAATCCTTGGCGCAAAAATAAAAGGGCTCAGGCCTGGGTCAGATACCAACGCCAGTCCTGTTCGCCGACTTCGGCCATGAACTGTCGGTACTCGGCACGCTTGACCGCCAGGTACACACCCAGAAACGCTTCGCCGAATGCTTCACGCGCCCACTCCGACGCTTCCAGCGCCTTGAGCGAGGCGAGCCATTCGGTAGGTAGCAGTTCCTTGGCCTGGGCGTAGCCATTGCCTTCGACCGGGGCGCCCGGGTCGAGCTGCTGACGAATGCCGCTGTGCAGGCTGGCGAGAATGGCGGCTGCGGCCAGGTAAGGGTTGGCGTCGGCGCCACAGATGCGGTGCTCAATATGACGGCTGTTGGCTGGGCCGCCTGGCACGCGCATGCTTACGGTGCGGTTGTCGACGCCCCAGGTCGGCGCCAGCGGTGCGTAGCTATTGGCCTGGAAGCGGCGATAGGAGTTGGCATTGGGGCAGAACAGCAGCAGCGAATCGAGCAGGTGCTTGAGCATACCGGCCACCGACTGGCGCAGCAGTGGTGTACCGGCCTTGTCGTCGCTGGCGTAAAGGTTGTTGCCTTCAGCGTCGGCCAGACTCACATGCATGTGCATGCCGGTCCCGGCGAGGTGATCGAACGGTTTGGCCATGAAGCAGGCCTGCATGCCGTGCTTGTGAGCCACACCTTTTACCAGGCGCTTGTAGCGAACAGCCTGATCCATGGCCAGCAAGGCATCGCCATGCTCCAGGGTGATTTCGACCTGGCCTGGGGCGTATTCGGAAATCGCTGTGCGCGCCGGAATACCTTGGGCCTTGCAAGCACTATAGAGGTCGGCAAGGAACGGCTCGATCTGTTCCAGTTCGCGCAGGCCGTACACTTGCGTGCCGCGTGGGCGTGCGCCATCGCTGTCCAGGGCGGGTTGCGGACGTCCCTGATGGTCACGCTTCTGATCGAGCAGGTAGAACTCCAGCTCACAGGCCATCACCGGGTGGTAACCCTCGGCCTTGAGCGCATCGATCACCTTGACCAGTAGATGGCGCGGATCGGCGATGGTAGCCGGCATGCCTTCGCTAGGGTGCATGCTGACCTGCACCGCTGCGGTGGGAATCTGCCGCCAGGGTAAACGCACCAGGCTGTCTTTCAGAGGGTAGGCGCGACAGTCGATATCACCCACATCCCAGACCAACCCGGAGTTTTCCACATCGTCGCCATTGAGGGTCAAGCCGAGGATGGTGCTGGGCAGTGGTCGGCCGCTTTCATACACCGCTAACAGCTCTTCACGGTGTAGCAGCTTGCCGCGTGGCACGCCGTTGGCATCAAGAATGAACAGTTCGATCATCTCGATATCCGGGTTTTGTGCCAGGAATGTTCGGGCTTGCTCGATGGAGGCAAATTGCATGCAGTTCTCGCTAGCGCCATCAGGCGCACAGGACTGTTTCCGCTATGGGGCGACAGTCAAAGACAGGTAGGCCAAGGCTGGCCGATGAAATCAGTCTAAGGCGAGAGCGTTATCTGGTGGGCGGGCATGGCGGCAGTGCCACAAGGCCCAGAAGGCGAGAATAATGTGAACCAGCGGGTTTTCCCCAGAGCGAGCCCGTACCTTCGGAAACGAAGGGCGCAACAGCGAACGGGGCTTACACAGGGGCGAAGTCATGCCGCGATACTCCCATGCCAGCGAAGGTTCATTAAATCAGCCTTTGTATACCTTCAGTTTGCCTAGCGCTAAACAATCATCGCGCCACCCTGACCGTGCCGAGCGGGGGCAAATCTGCGACAATCGCAGCCCTTCCTATGCCGATCATGAAAAAGCAGGCTCACCTGCACGACTAAAAAGCGCCCATGACTGACCACGCTATCGATCAACTGTTGAAAAACCTCGACCATGCAATGATTGCCGAGCGTCATCGCCTGCGCCGGCAACTGCACGAAATACGCAAACGCCCGGACGAGGCCAGGCTGGCTCAGTGGGTGGAGAAGGTCCAGGCGTCCTGCGCACAGGTCGCGGCGCGTAAAGCCAGCGTGCCGAGCATCCGTTACGACGACAGCCTGCCGATTGCGGCCAAGCGTGACGAAATCATGAAGGTCCTGGCCAAGCATCAGGTGCTGATCATTGCCGGCGAAACCGGCTCGGGTAAAACCACTCAGTTACCGAAGATTTGCCTGGAGCTCGGACGTGGCCAGCATGGTCTGATTGCCCACACACAGCCCCGGCGTATTGCGGCGCGCAGCGTCGCCGCGCGTGTGGCCGAGGAATTGGGTACGCCGCTGGGCGCGCTGGTGGGTTACCAGGTGCGCTTTGAAGACCAGAGCGACGCCAATACCCTGGTCAAACTGATGACCGACGGTATTCTTCTTGCCGAAACCCAGCACGACCGTTTTCTTGAGCGCTACGACACCATCATTGTTGACGAAGCCCATGAACGCAGCCTGAACATCGACTTCCTGCTCGGTTACTTGAAGACCTTGCTGCCACGGCGTCCGGACCTGAAGGTCATCATCACTTCGGCGACCATCGACCTTGAACGCTTCTCCAAGCATTTTAACGATGCGCCGATCATCGAGGTCTCGGGGCGTACTTATCCGGTGGACACCTGGTACCGACCGCTGACCAGCGAGCAGGACGAGGAAGGTAATCAAGTAGAAGATGACCTGACCGTTGACCAGGCGATTCTCGCCACACTCGACGAGATCGCCAGCTTTGAGCGTGGCCAAGGCAAGGGGCCGGGCGATGTGTTGGTATTCCTGCCCGGTGAGCGCGAGATCCGCGATGCCGCCGAAATGCTGCGCAAGGCGCAATTGCGCCACACCGAAATCTTGCCGTTGTATGCGCGCTTGTCGCCGGCCGAGCAGCAGAAGATTTTCCAGTCCCATCCGGGGCGACGCGTGGTGCTCGCCACCAACGTTGCGGAAACGTCGTTGACGGTGCCGGGTATCCGTTACGTGATCGACAGCGGTACAGCGCGGATCAGCCGCTACAGCTACCGCGCCAAGGTTCAGCGCCTGCCGATCGAGGCGGTGTCGCAGGCCAGCGCCAATCAGCGCAAGGGCCGTTGTGGCCGGGTCGAGCCGGGTATTTGCGTACGCCTGTACAGCGAAGAAGATTTCAACGCGCGGCCGGAATTTACCGACCCTGAAATTCTGCGCACCAACCTGGCTGCAGTGATCCTGCAGATGCTGCACCTGCGCCTGGGTGAGATCGACGCCTTCCCGTTTATCGAGCCACCTGACGGCAAGGCCATCAGCGATGGCTTCAACCTGTTGCAGGAACTCTCCGCAGTAAACCGTGAGAACCAGTTGACCCCCCTGGGGCGCCAGTTGGCACGCCTGCCGGTCGATCCACGCCTGGGGCGGATGCTGCTCGAAGGTGCCAAGCAGGGCAGCCTCAACGAGTTGTTGATTGTCGCCAGCGCCTTGTCGGTGCAAGACCCACGCGAGCGTCCACCGGAGCGTCAGCAGGCCGCCGACCAGGCGCATGCGCAATGGAAGGACGCCGACTCCGACTTCGCCGCATTGCTCAGCCTTTGGCGTGGCTTTGAAGAGCAACGCCAGGCCCTGACTGCCAGTCCGCTGCGTAACTGGTGTCGGAAGAACTTCCTCAACTATCTGCGCTTGCGTGAATGGCGTGATGCTCACCGGCAACTGAGCCTGATTTGCCGTGAACTGCAATTGAGCGTCAATAAAGAACCGGCCGATTACCAGAAGTTGCACAAGGCGATTCTGTCCGGCTTGCTCAGCCAGGTCGGCCATAAAACCGAAGACGGCGATTATCTGGGGGCTCGCCAACGACGCTTCTGGGTACATCCCTCTTCGGGCCTGGGCAAGAAGCGCCCACAGTGGATCATGACCGCTGAGCTGGTAGAAACCACCAAGTTGTATGCGCGTATGGTGGCCAAGATCGAGCCGGACTGGATCGAACCGCTGGCAACCCACTTGATCAAGAAGAACCATTTCGAACCGCACTGGGAAAAGAAACGCGGCCAGGTGGTAGCTTTTGAACAGGTGACGCTCTATGGCCTGATCGTGGTCGGTCGTCGTCCGGTGCACTTCGGTCCGATCGACCCGGTGATGTCACGAGAGTTGTTCATTCGTGAAGCACTGGTAGGTGGCGAAATTCAATCGAAAGCCAAATGCCTGAGTGCCAATCGCAAGTTGCTCGAGCAACTTGACGAGCTTGAAGCCAAGGCCCGGCGCCGCGACATTCTGGCCGATGAAGAAACCCTCTACGGCTTTTATGAAGAGCGTCTGCCTGCCGAGATTCACCAGACCGCAACTTTCGACAGTTGGTATCGGGTCAACAGCCAGAAAGATCCGCAACTGCTGATCATGCGCGAAGAAGACGTGCTGGCACGTGAAGCCAGTGAAGTTACTGCCGCGCAGTATCCAGATACCTTGCGCCTGGGCGACTTGAGCCTGGCGCTGAGTTATCACTTCGAGCCCAATCATCCTCGAGATGGTGTCACCGTGCGGGTGCCGGCGCCATTGTTGCCAAGCCTGCCGGGCGAACGCCTGGAGTGGTTGGTGCCGGGTTTGCTCGAAGCCAAATGCATTGCCCTGGTGCGTAACCTGCCCAAAGCATTGCGCAAGAACTTCGTGCCGGTGCCAGACTTCGTCAAGGCCGCCCTGCAACGCATGACCTTTGCCGAAGGCTCGTTGCCTCAGACCCTGGGACGTGAATTGTTGCGCATGACCGGGGCTCGGGTCAGCGATGAAGCCTGGGCTGAAGCCGCCGGGCAGGTGGACAATCACCTGAAGATGAACCTGGAAGTGGTCGATGCCCACGGCAAGTTTCTTGGTGAAGGTCGCGACCTGACCGAACTGACCGCACGCTTTGCGGCTGCCAGTCAGGCTGCACTGGCTGTGCCGCAGACCGAAAAAAGCCAGCAACCGGTCCAGGCCAAGGCCTTTGCTCAGGTTGCCGAAACCGTCCAGCAAAAGATTGCCGGTCTTTCCATGACGGTTTATCCGGCGTTGGTGGAAGAAAACGGGACGGTCAAGGAAGGACGCTTCTCAACCCTCGCCGAAGCCGAGTTCCAGCACCGTCGCGCCTTGCAGCGCCTGCTTTTGCAACAACTGGCAGAGCCGGCCAAGTTTTTGCGTGGCAAGCTTCCCGGTCTGACCGAACTGGGCTTGTTGTATCGCGAGTTGGGGCGCGTCGACGCGTTGGTGGAGGATATCCTTCTGGCCAGCCTCGACAGCTGCATTCTGGAAGGAGAAAGCAACTTGCCTCGCGATGGCGCGGGCTTGGCCTCGCTGGCCGAACGCAAGCGCGGTAGCTGGACCGAGCACGCGGAGCGGTTGGCCCGCCTGACCCTGGAGATCCTCAAGCTCTGGCATGGCCTGCAAAAGCGCTTCAAGGGCAAGATCGATCTGGCCCAGGCTGTGGCGCTCAACGACATCAAACAGCAGTTGAGCAACCTGGTTTATCCGGGCTTTGTCCGCGAAACCCCAGGGGTGTGGCTCAAGGAGCTGCCGCGCTACCTCAAGGCGGTTGAATTGCGCCTGGAAAAACTTGGCTCGCAGGTGCAGAAGGACCGGGTCTGGAGTGGCGAACTGAGCAACTTGTGGGCGCAGTACAAGGCCCGCGCTGACAAGCACGCTCAGGAAGGCAAGCGTGATGAACAGCTGACGGTGTACCGCTGGTGGCTGGAAGAGTACCGGGTTTCACTTTTTGCCCAGCAGTTGGGCACCAAGGTGCCGGTTTCTGACAAAAGACTCAGCAAGCAGTGGAGTCAGGTAGAAGCCTAAACCCCAGGAGTTGTGGCACACTTGGCCGATATTCGCCGCTGCCGTGTCATTGTTGCCGGCAGCAGCGCTTACCGAATGTGGTGCCCTGCAGCGGTCCCGCGTGCCGGGATAATTATGTGCAAGAGTTGGTACGTTAGTGCCAGCCAAGCGAATTGAACAGGCCGGTGCCCGTCAGGCATCGGCCCCTGAACAGAGGAACGACCGTGCATAACGTCGTCATCAGCGGCACCGGCCTGTACACCCCGGCCAACAGCATTTCCAACGAAGAGCTGGTGGAGTCTTTCAACGCTTATGTGCAGCAGTTCAACGCCGACAATGCTCAAGCCATCGAACGCGGTGAAGTGCAGGCGCTGGCTCCGTCCGACGCCGCGTTCATCGAAAAGGCCTCGGGTATCAAGAGCCGTTTTGTCATGGACAAGGCAGGGATTCTCGATCCCCAGCGCATGAAGCCACGCTTGCCGGAACGCTCCAACGAAGAGCCGTCGATCCTCTGCGAAATGGCTGTAAAAGCAGCCGAACAGGCATTGCAACGCGCCGGCCGCAGCGCTGCCGATGTCGACGCGGTGATCGTTGCCTGCTCCAACTTGCAGCGCCCGTATCCGGCCGTTGCCATCGAAGTGCAGCAAGCTCTGGGTATCAACGGCTTTGGCTTCGACATGAACGTCGCCTGCTCCTCGGCCACTTTTGGTATTCAGACTGCCTGTAACAGCGTGCAGTTGGGCCAGGCTCGTGCGGTACTGGTCATCAGTCCGGAGATTTGCACCGGTCACCTGAACTTCCGCGACCGTGACAGCCACTTCATCTTTGGTGATGCGGCGACTGCGGTGTTGGTGGAACGCGCCGACCTGGCAACCTCTGCGCACCAGTTCGATATTGTCAGCACCAAACTGCTGACGCAGTTTTCCAACAATATCCGCAACAACTTCGGCTTCCTCAATCGCGCTGCCGAAGAGGGCATCGATTCCCCGGACAAACTGTTTGTCCAGGAAGGCCGCAAGGTGTTCCGTGAGGTCTGCCCGATGGTCGCTGAACTGATCGCTCAGCATCTGGCGGAAAACGCCATCGACGTGAATGACGTCAAACGTTTCTGGCTGCACCAGGCCAATCTGAGCATGAACCACCTGATCGTCAAGCGCCTGCTCGGCCGCGAAGCGCAGGAAGAAGAAGCACCGGTGATTCTCGACACCTACGCGAACACCAGCTCGGCAGGTTCAGTAATTGCGTTGCACAAGTACCAGGATGACTTGGCTAAAGGATCCCTGGGTGTGCTCAGTTCCTTCGGTGCTGGCTACTCGATCGGCAGCGTGATTCTGCGCAAGCGCTGAGTCTGATGTAACAAGCCGCACGTTTCGACGTCAATTGCGCACGTCCAGAATGAGGTGGCGATGTCGGCCGATAATGAAGCACGCTTGCTTGAGCGCCTGTTGCTCGCCGATCAACAGGCATTCAAGGAGCTGGTAACAACGTATCAGGGCGCCATGCGCGCCGTGGCCTATGCCATTCTAGGCAGCCGTCAGGCCGATGAAGCGGTGCAGGATGCCTGGCTGGCGGTGGTGCGTGGCCTGCCAGGCTTTCAGCGCCGTTCCAGTCTGAAAACCTGGTTGCTGACCATCACCGCAAACGCGGCCAAAAACCGATACAAACAAAATCGCCGCGAGGTGCTGCTCGATGACTTGCCTTCCCCGCATGGCACTGTCGGCGATGCACGCTTCGCCAGCGATGGTCATTGGTTGACCGCGCCTTCCTCGTGGCACGAAGACTCCCCGGAGGCACTGCTCAGTCAGGATGAACTGCGTGAATGCCTTGAGCACACCTTGCTCAGTCTGTCGCAGTTGCAAAGCAGCGTTCTGATCCTGCGTGAACGTCAGGGATTGCCACTCGAAGAGATTTGTAATCTTCTCGGTATCTCGCTCTCCAATGTCCGCGTGCTGCTGCACCGGGCAAGATTGAAGGTCTTTGCCACCCTGGAACACTTCGAGGAGACGGGCCAATGCTGAGCTGCAAGGAACTGGTCGCCTGCTCAAGCGATTACCTCGACGGGCAACTCAGCCTCGGTGAAAAGCTGCTGGCTCGTCAGCACCTGCTGTTTTGCCGGAACTGCCGGCGATTCCTCAGGCAGATGCGGGTGACCCAAGCGACGATCAAGGCTATGCCGGAGGCGCCGGTAGACGATGTTGATGAAATCGTCCAGCAGATGACGAAAGCACGCCCACCTCACGACGGCCCCTGAAAAACCTGCTTGAAGGCTCTGCAACGGGGCTTTTCGGCTTATTCGCATTCGAAGTAAAAAGTTCCCCTGTCATAAAAGATTTATATAAAAGCCACTGATCTGACACACCTCCCCGCCAAGATTCCTCCCCAGCACAAGTGGCCAAAGCCGCGTGTTTTTCCAACATTATCAAGACCATAAAGTAGGGGAGCTTCTTCGATGATCCGTAAGCACTTCGCAGGTTTCGCAGCCAGCGCCTTGGCAATGGCCGTTACCGCCCAGGCTTTCGCGGGTACCGTGACTACCGACGGCGCCGATATCGTAGTCAAGACCAAAGGTGGCCTCGAGGTCGCTACCACCGACAAGGAATTCAGCTTCAAGCTGGGCGGTCGAATCCAGGCTGACTACAGCCGTTTTGACGGTTTCTACACCAACAACGGCAACACTGCCGACGCCGGTTACTTCCGTCGCGCCTACCTGGAACTGGGCGGTGTGTTGTACACCGACTGGGCCTACCAGATTGCTTACGACTTCTCGCACAACTCCGGCGGCGACAACCGTTCCGAAGACGGCTACTTCGACGAAGCCTCTTTGGCCTACAACGGCTTCAAGCCAGTTTCGATCAAGGTGGGCCGTTTCGACCCCGAGTTCGGTCTGGAAAAAGCCACCAGCTCCAAGTGGGTAACCGCCCAGGAGCGTACCGCTGCTTATGATCTGGTCGACTGGGCCAACGCGCACAACGGCGGTATGGGCCTGCAGGCATCCGGTAACGCCGGTGACTCGCTGTACGGTTCGGTAGGTGTGTTCGCCAAGGACGCCACCAACCAGGACCAGGATGGCGACAGCACCAAGCAGTTCAACCTGCGCGGTGTCTTCGCGCCGATGCACGAAGCCGGCAACGTCCTGCACTTCGGTATCAACTACGCCCAGCGCGATCTTTCCGATACTGCCTTTGATGGTCGTATCCGCAGCCGCCTGGGCATGCGTGGTGTGAGCACCGATGGTGGTCAGGATGCGGGCAGCAACGGCAATCGCCTGGTTCTGGGGGGTGCCAACAATACCCCAGCCGGTGCATTTGACACCGACAAGGCCTGGAACCTGGAAGCTGCATGGGCCATGGGCCCATTCTCGGTGCAAGGTGAATACATCAAGCGTGACACCCAGGCCGATGACGATGCGTTCAGCGACATCAAGTCTGAAGGTTACTACGGTCAATTGGCTTACACCCTCACCGGTGAAGCGCGTGGCTACAAGCTTGGCAAGTTCGACGCGATCAAGCCGTCGAACAAGCAGATCGGTGCCTGGGAGCTGTTCTACCGCTATGACCACCTGAGCGTCGATGATGACAACGGCGCATTTGCCGACATTGGCGATGTCGAAGCCAAGGTGCACAACGTGGGCCTGAACTGGTACGCCAACGAGTCGATCAAGCTCAGCGGCGTCTATGTCAAAGCCAAAGTCGACAACGCTCAGAACGCTGCCGGCGACGACAGTGGCGACGGCTTCGTAATGCGCGCGCAATACGTGTTCTAAGCAACACCGCTCCTTATCCGTTAGATCTTCAGCCCCGCACTCGCGGGGCTTTTTTTCGTCGGTGCGACGAGGCAGACTGCAGCAATGCCTATCCATATCCTGTCACAGCTTGCCGAGCTCACACCTGCCACCTGGGATGCCCTGGTGCCGGGCGAGCAGCCTTTTTTGCGTCACGCTTTCCTGAGCAGCTTGGAGGACAGCGGCAGTGTCAGCAGGCACACGGGCTGGATACCGGTCCATCGGGTGTTTGCCGATGCTTCTGGCCACCTGCAGGCCGCTATGCCGTGCTATGTGAAGTCGCATTCTTTCGGGGAGTACGTGTTCGATCACGGTTGGGCAGATGCCTGTGAGCGGGCGGGCATCGCCTATTACCCGAAACTGCTGTGCGCCGTGCCGTTCTCGCCTGTGTGTGGCCCACGCCTGCTTGGCGATCCTCGCGTCGCGGCTGAACTTGTTGAGCAGCTTGCCGAAGATTTGCCCGGGTTGGGGTTGTCCGGCGCGCATATCAACTTTACCGACGATGTGGGGAACGCGGTGATGCACGGCCGCGAAGGCTGGATGGAGCGCCTGGGGTGCCAGTTTCACTGGCGCAACCAGGGCTACCGCGACTTTCAGGATTTTCTCGACAACCTCAGTTCACGCAAGCGCAAACAGATGCGCAAGGAGCGTGAGCAGGTTGCGGGGCAGGGTATCGAGTTTCGCTGGTACCGGGGCGATGAGCTGAGTGAAGCGCAGTGGGATTTTGTTTTTGCCTGTTATGCCAACACCTATGCGGTGCGGCGTCGTGCGCCGTACCTGACCCGGTCATTCTTCAGTTTGTTGGCCGAGCGTATGCCCGCGGTAATTCGTGTGGTCATGGCCCGCCAGGCAGGGCGTGACGTAGCCATGGCCTTCAGCCTGGTTGGGGGTGACAGTCTCTATGGTCGTTACTGGGGGTGCCTTGATGAGTTTGACCGGCTGCATTTCGAAACCTGCTTCTACCAGGGCATGGACTTTGCCATTGCTGAAGGCTTGCAGCGATTTGATGCGGGGGCGCAGGGCGAGCACAAGCTGATTCGTGGGTTCGAGCCTGTGATTACACGCTCATGGCATTACCTGTTGCACCCGGGGTTGCGCCGCGCCGTGGAGGCGTTTCTCCACCAGGAGCGGGCAGGGGTGCTGGCCTATGCCGAAGAGGCACGCACGGCACTGCCTTATCGGCAGGCCGGATAACGGGAAAGCACTGGTCGGCAGGCGATTCAATCGATGCCGACAAATCCACCGGTCTGGTGATGCCACAAGCGTGCGTACAAGCCTTGGTGCGCCAGCAGTTCGGTATGGCTGCCCATCTCGGCGATGCGGCCTTTTTCCAGCACGACCAGGCGATCCATGCGGGCGATGGTCGAAAGCCGGTGGGCAATGGCGATCACTGTCTTGCCCTGCATCAGCGTCTCGAGGCTTTCCTGGATGGCGGCTTCGACTTCCGAGTCCAGCGCTGACGTGGCTTCGTCCATGATCAGAATCGGCGCGTTTTTGAGCAATACCCTGGCGATCGCAATGCGCTGACGCTGGCCGCCGGAGAGTTTGACCCCTCGCTCACCCACGTGTGCATCGAATCCCGTACGCCCCTGGGCATCGGATAATTGCGGGATGAACTCATCAGCACGGGCGCGGCGCACGGCTTCCCAGAGTTCTTCTTCGCTGGCATCCGGGCGCCCGTACAACAGGTTCTCGCGGATCGAGCGGTGCAGCAGTGAGGTGTCCTGGGTGATCATGCCGATCTGGGCGCGCAGGCTGGCCTGGGACACTTGGGCAATGTCCTGGCCGTCGATCAGGATACATCCGTTATCAAGGTCGTACAGGCGTAGCAGCAGATTGACCAAGGTCGACTTACCGGCACCGGACGGGCCGATCAGGCCGATTTTTTCGCCAGGGCGGATGTCCAGGTTCAGGTCGTCGATAATCCGATTGCCTTTGCCATAGTGGAAACCGACGTTCTCGAACTTGACTGCGCCGCGTTCGACTTTGAGCGCCGGAGCGCCGGGTTTGTCGGTCACGCTTACCGGCTGGGCGATGGTCTGCAAGCCATCTTGGACCATGCCGATATTTTCGAAGATGCCGTTGACCACCCACATGATCCAACCCGACATGTTGACGATACGAATGACCAGGCCAGTGGCCAGGGCAATGGCGCCGACCGTGATCAGTGACTGCGTCCACAGCCACAGGGCAAGCCCCGTGGTGGTAACGATCAACAGGCCATTGAGGCTGGTGATGACCACATCCATGCTGGTTACCACACGGGCAGCCAGTTGGGTTTTTTCGGTTTGTTCGCGGATCGCTTCGCGTGCGTATTGTTGCTCGAAGTCGGTGTGGGCAAAGAGTTTGAGCGTGGCGATGTTGGTATAGCCGTCGACGATGCGGCCCATCAGTTTGGAGCGCGCATCCGAAGAAATAACGGCGCGGGCTTTGACCCTGGGTACGAAATAGTAGAGCGCGCCGATATAGCAGGCGATCCAGCTGATCAGCGGCAGCATCAGGCGCCAGTCCGCCTCCGCAAACAGCACCAGCGAGCTGATGGCATAGATCAATACATGCCACAGGGCATCAACCGCTTGTACGGCGGAGTCGCGAAGGGAGTTGCCGGTCTGCATGATGCGCTGGGCAATACGACCGGCAAAATCGCTCTGGAAGAAATTCAGGCTCTGCTTGAGCACATACGTGTGGTTTTGCCAGCGGATCATGCTGGTCATGCCGGGGCTGATGGTCTGGTGCACCAACAGATCGTGCAGACCGACGAACACTGGCCGCAGAAGAAGAGCTACCACCAGCATCCAGATCAGCTCGTTGGCATGCTCGCTGAAGAAGTTGACGTTGGGGGTGCCCTGGGTCAGATCGATAATTCGACTCAGGTAACTGAACAGCGCCACTTCGATCAGCGCACCGATCAGGCCAACCACCAGCAGCGCGGCAAAACTGGGCCATACCTGGCGCAGGTAGTACAGGTAGAAGGGCAGCACTGTACTGGGCGGCGCAGCGCTGGGTGCTTCACGAAATATATCGATCAGCCTTTCGAAGCGGCGGAACAGCATGAAAACCTTAACTCCTGTTCATAGACCCTCAGGCCTTGGCTCACGTCCCTGTGAGGCTCGGGGTCAGTCGATGCGCTTGGCCGACTTGATGAAGACCGGATCGACCGGTACATCACGCATACCGCGCTTGACGGTGGTGGGCGAATTGACGATCTGATCGACCACATCCATACCTTTGACCACTTTGGCGAAAACTGCGTAACCGGCATCACGGCCCGGATCGAGGAAGGCGTTGTCGGCGACGTTGATGAAAAACTGGCTGGTAGCCGAGTTCGGGTTCGATGTGCGGGCCATCGACAGGGTGCCGCGCGTGTTGTGCAGGCCGTTGCTGGCTTCGTTCCTGATCGGCGACTTGGTTTCCTTTTGCGACATCTGCTCGGTGAAGCCACCCCCCTGAACCATGAAGCCCGGAATCACCCGGTGGAAGATGGTGTTGTTGTAGAAGCCGCTGTCCACGTACTCCAGAAAGTTCTTGCTGCTGATGGGCGCCTTGACCGGATCCAGTTCTACTTCAATCTGGCCAAAGCTGGTGTCGAGCAGTACATGGGGCGCTTTATCGGCCGCCATCAGGCTGGTGGCGAAGACGACCGAGCAGGTGGCGAGCAGGAGTTTTTTCAGCATGGGCTCAATGTTCCTTGAGGGGTGGTCGACGCTGCCAGAAATTGCAGCAGCATCTGATTGAATACATGGGGTTGATCCAGCGGCGTAGCGTGCCGGGAATCTTCGATGACCGCCAGTCGCGCCTGAGGTATCAGGCGCACATAACGCTCCTTGAGGTGTACCGGGGTGTAATCCTGGTCGGCGCTTATGACCAGCGTAGGACAGCGGATCTGCCCCAGGCGTTCGCTGACACCCCAACCGACAATGGCATCGAAGCTGGCCAGATAGGCACGCTTGTCGTTTGTCGCCCAGCGCTGAGCCATCTTGCGGCGCAGGTCCGCCTGCTCCGGTTTGGGGAACAATCGCGCCGCCAGCCCTTTGCCAATCGCTTTAAGGCTGAGCACCCGGGCCAGCGCCCAGCGCTTGGCCCACCAGAGCCAGTCCTGGCGGCTGCGCCGCTTTACCTCTGGTGCGCTGTTGACGATGCACAGGCTGCGCAGCCACTCAGGGTGATCAACCGCGAACTGAAAACCGACCATGCCGCCCATGGACAGCCCTACCAGGTGTACCGGGCCGGTCTGCAGTTGTTCGAGCAGGGCCAGCAGGTCGGCGCTGAAGCTGGCGATGCTGTAGCGTTCGTGCGGCTTGTCGGAACGGCCATGACCACGGATGTCCATCAGGATCACCCGGTAATGGCGAGCAAGCGCGGGCACCTGCATTTCCCAATCCTGGCAGCTGGAACCCAAGCCGTGCAGCAATACCAGTGGCTCGCCCTGGCCGTATTCCTCGTAGTGCAGCGAGCAACCTTCGTGTTCGAAATAGGCCATGGGCGTGATTCCTGTCAGGCTTGGGCGGGGGCGGCGAAGGGCACGTCCAGTGGCGCGGTATCGAAATTGCGCAGCAAGTCGATGAGAATTTGCGTGGCCGGCCCCAAGGGTTTGTCCTTGTTGGAATAAAGGTAGAACAGTGGATGGCGACTGCCACCCTGATCCAGTGGCAGCGGTTTGAGCACGCCGTCTCGCAACTCGCGTTCGATCAAGTGACGGGGTAGCCAGGCAAAGCCCAAGCCACTGCTGACGAATGTCGAGGCGGTCGCCAGGCTGCCAACTGTCCAGCGCTGTTCAGCGCCGAGCCAGCCGACATCGCGCGGTTGCGCCCGGCCCGAATCACGGATGACCACTTGCAGTTGGCTTTCCAAGTCCTGGAAACTCAGCTCGCGACCCAGTCGGTGCAGGCTGTGCTCGGGGTGGGCGACCGCGACGAACTCCACAGAACTGAGCTCGGTGCCCAAGTACCCGGAAATATTGAAGCCGCTGATGGCAAGGTCAGCGATGCCCTCATGCAGCACTTCTTCAACGCCCGACAGTACTTCTTCACGCAAACGTACGCGACAGCCACGGCTTTGCGGCATGAAGGCGCTCAAGGCACGGACCAGGCGGGCATTGGGGTAGGCCGCATCCACAACCAGGCGGACTTCGGCTTCCCAGCCTTGCTCCATGTGATGGGCAAGGTCTTCGAGCTGGCTGGCCTGCTTGACCAGTTGCCGAGACCGGCGCAGCAGGACGTTACCCGCCTCGGTGAGCACGGCTTTGCGACCATCGATGCGCAGCAGCGGCACGCCTAGCTGATCCTGCATGCGTGCGACGGTGTAGCTCACGGACGATTGCGAGCGATGCAGCGCTTCGGCCGCCTGGGCAAAGCCACCGTGGTCGACCACCGCTTGCAGGGTTCGCCACTGATCCAGGGTAACGCGTGGCGCTTTCATCTTCGGCTCCTGTTGTCCTAAGCTGGCGCTCTTTCATGGAGAGCGTCGTATGAAGAAATGTTGTGCTTTATTGCTGGCCCTGCTTCCACTCACTGCGATGGCATACCCAATCGAGGTAGAAAAGAATCTCGAGGGCGTCAAACTCGACTACAACACCTATGACACCGACTACGACATGGGCTCGATGACCTTGAACAACTATGGCGACGTTGCCGCCCAATGCACGGTGCGTTTTCGCAACGGCCCGGAGGCTCCGCGGGTGCGTCGGGTGATGGTGGAAGCCAAGCAGAGCAAGGACGTCACCGCCAAATTCAACCGCAAGATCATCAAGCTGCGCATCGACCTCAGTTGCAAACCGCAATAGCCATTGCTGTGGTTGAGGGTAGTGCACTGGCACAATAAAACAAATTAACTGATAGATTGCACCCAGATTTTACGCTTTTTAATCGATCGGTTACTGCTTAATCTTACCTCCATTGACTTACCGCATTCGCCGATGGAGGCAACCCATGTCCCGTGTACTCGTTATTGAAAGCAGCGCCCGTCAGCAGGGTTCGATCTCGCGGCAACTGACCGCTGATTTTGTCAGCCAGTGGCAAGCCGCCCATCCAGCCGATCAGATCACCCTGCGTGATCTGGCCGTGAACCCGGTACCGCATCTGGATGCCAACCTGTTGGGCGGCTGGATGAAGCCGGAGGACCAACGTAACGCAGATGAATTGCAAGCGCTGGCTCGCTCCAACGAGTTGACCGATGAGGTGTTGGCCGCCGACGTGCTGGTGCTGGCTGCACCGATGTACAACTTCACCATTCCGAGCACCTTGAAGGCCTGGCTGGACCACGTGCTGCGCGCTGGCGTTACCTTCAAGTACACCGAAACCGGTCCTCAGGGCCTGCTCACCGGTAAAAAGGCCTACGTTCTCACTGCCCGCGGCGGTATTCATGCCGGGGCCACGAGCGATCATCAGGAACCATACCTGCGTCAGGTGATGGCGTTTATCGGTATTCACGATGTGACCTTCATTCACGCCGAGGGCCTGAACCTGGGGGGGGACTTCCACGAGAAAGGCCTGAATCAGGCCAAGGCCCAGCTGGCTGCAGTGGCCTGATCGAACTGAATTTTCCCGCCTGACACCTGTTGCTCCTTTGGGTGTACCTGCCCGGTCAATGACCGGGCTTTTTTGTGGTTCTTTACGCAATCCCAAGGAGTATGATCTTGGGGCTGGGCTGGGCTGGGCTGGGCTGGGCTGGGCTGGGCTGGGATTTGATTTGATTTGGGGCTTATCCATTCAATGCGGCGCCGCTGTTGGCCCCTTCCGCCCTTACGGCGGGTCCCTTTTGTCTTGGCAAAAGGAACCAAAACCGCTCGCTCCTGCATACGGCCCTACGCTGCGCTTCGGGTCCCCTCGCTACGGCACCTTCCAGGGCCACGCGGCCTACGACTTGCTACGCCAAGTCTACGTCTCGCGTCTTCGGCTCACGCCGAAGGTGCTGCGCACCGCCCCTACAGGTGCCTCCACTCGGCCTGCTGAAGTCGCACTCTGCGGCGCCTGAGCTGACGTGCATGAAGATCAAGATCAAGAGCGTTGAATGGATGAGCTAGCAGCCTCAAACCCCAACCCAACCAGGGGGTTATAGTCCGCGGGATTGCGTGAAGATCTTTTTTATGTGTGCTGTCCGGCAGTTGCCGCAGATATCGCGAACGGCTAAGGTCGCCGCCTCTACTGCAAGGGGCACCCATGGGCTATTTATTGATCGTTGCACTGATCCAGGCGTTTTCTTTTAGTCTGATCGGTGAGTACCTGGCTGGCCACGTTGATAGCTATTTCGCCGTGTTGGCGCGGGTGGTGCTGGCTGGAGTGGTATTTTTGCCATTGACTCGCTGGCGTCAGGTCGAGCCGCGCTTCATGCGCTCGATGCTGTTGATTGGCGCGCTGCAATACGGCATCACCTACGTTTGTCTGTACTTGAGCTTCCGGGTGCTTACGGTGCCGGAAGTCTTGCTGTTCACCATTCTCACGCCGCTGCATGTGACCCTGATTGAAGATGCCTTGAACCGTCGCTTCAATCCCTGGGCGCTGGTGGCGGCTCTGGTGGCCGTGGCGGGCGCGGCGGTGATTCGTTTTGATCGGATCAGCCCGGACTTTTTCATGGGCTTTTTGCTGCTGCAGTTGGCCAACTTCACCTATGCCGCCGGTCAGGTACTGTACCGTCACCTGATCGCTCGCAATCCCAGCGACCTGCCGCATTACCGACGTTTCGGTTACTTCTACCTGGGGGCCTTGTTGGTGGTGTTGCCGGCGTTTCTGGCGTTCGGCAACAGCCAGCACCTGCCAAGCACCGATGTGCAATGGCTGGTGCTGGTGTTTTTGGGGCTGTGCCCGACCGCGTTGGGCTTGTACTGGTGGAACAAGGGCGCGTGCCTGGTTTCCGGCGCGACCCTGGCGGTGATGAACAACCTGCATGTGCCGGTGGGGCTGTTGCTCAACTTGCTGATCTGGAATCAGCACGAGCCCCTGGGCAGGTTGTTCATCGGCGGGGCGGTGATTCTGGCGTCCCTATGGCTCGGCCGTCTCGGCACTCAGCGTCCGTTGCAGGCTGGGTTGGGAAGACGGTAGCAGGCCGGCACGCAGGTCGTTGCCGCTAGGCTGCTGGTACAGGCTCAGGCCGAACTCCGGCATCACCGCCAACAGGTAGTCGAAGATGTCGCCCTGGATGCGCTCGTAGTCAGCCCATGCGGTGGTGCGGGTGAAGCAGTAGATTTCCAGCGGCACGCCCTGGGCGGTGGTGGCCATTTGGCGGACCATGCAGGTCATGTTCGGCTGGATTTCCGGGTGGCTCTGCAGGTAGGCCAGGGCGTAGGCGCGGAAGGTGCCGATATTGGTCATGCGCCGACGGTTGGCCGACAGTTCGGCGACATTGCCCTGTGCTTCGTTCCAGGCCTTGAGTTCGGCACGCTTGCGGGTGATGTAGTCGGACAACAGCCGAACCTGGCTCAGGCGTTCCTCTTCGGCGTTGTTCAGGAAACGCACGCCGCCGGCGTCGATGAACAGGCTGCGCTTGATACGTCGGCCGCCGGACTGCTGCATGCCGCGCCAGTTCTTGAACGACTCGGACATCAAGCGCCAGGTGGGGATGGAGACGATGGTCTTGTCGAAGTTCTGCACCTTGACGGTATGCAGGGTCATATCCACCACGTCGCCGTCGGCTCCGACTTGCGGCATTTCGATCCAGTCGCCGACGCGCAGCATGTCGTTGCTGGTCAGTTGTACGCTGGCGACGAACGACAGCAAGGTGTCCTTGTATACCAACAGGATCACCGCCGACATCGCCCCCAGGCCCGACAACAGCAGCAGCGGCGAACGGTCGATCAAGGTGGCGACAATGACGATGGTGCCAAATATGAACAAGACCATCTTCGCCAACTGCACGTAGCCCTTGATTGAGCGTGTACGGGCGTATTCAGTGCGGGCGTAGATGTCCAGCAGGGCATCGAGCAGGGCACTGATCGCCAGCACCAGAAACAGGATGGTGAAGGCCAGCGCTACGTTGCCGAGGAAATGCTGGCTGGTGGCGCTTAGCTCCGGCACCAGTTTGAGTCCGAACTGCACAACCAGCGACGGTGTCATCTGCGCCAGGCGATGGAAAACCTTGTTGTGCAGCAGGTCGTGCATCCAATGCAGGGCCGGTTGTCGGCCTAGCAGCTTGACGGCGTGAAGAATCAGAAAGCGTGCCACTCGTCCGAGAACCAGGGCGATGACCAGCAAAATGGTCAGTCCTAGGCCTGCATGCAGCACGGGATGTTGATCGAGAGTGCCCCAGAGATCGAGGGCGTTTTGCCAGAACTGTTCAATAGCCATGCGGTAGTTGACGTGTCCGAATTGAAAATGAGGGGTTATTAGAGCCCGGAAAGGTGCATCAATGCCAAAAGAAATTCGGCGTAGGCGCTGGAAAACGTTACCCTATACGGCTGAATTTCTGCTCAAGCCCGAGGTACACCCGTGTTTTCCCAATTCGCCCTGCACGAACGCCTGCTCAAAGCCGTTGCTGCACTGAACTTCGTAGAGCCGACTCCCGTGCAGGCGGCCGCTATTCCCCTGGCTTTGCAGGGGCGTGACCTGCGCGTAACGGCGAAAACCGGTAGTGGCAAGACTGCTGCATTTGTACTGCCTGTACTCAACCGCCTGGTTGACCTGAAGCAAAAGCGCGTCGAGATCCGCGCCCTGGTGCTGCTGCCAACTCGCGAGCTGGCCCAGCAGACCCTCAAGGAAATTGAGCGTTTTGCCCAGTTCACCTTCATCAAGGCCGGCATGATCACCGGTGGTGAAGATTTCAAGGAACAGGCTGCAATGCTGCGCAAGGTGCCGGACATCCTGGTCGGTACTCCAGGCCGTATGCTCGAGCAACTGAATGCCGGCAACCTCAAGCTTGAGCATGTGCAGGTAGTGATTCTCGACGAAGCCGACCGCATGCTCGACATGGGCTTCTCCGAAGACGTCGAGCGCCTGTGCGGCGAGTGCCCGAACCGTGAGCAAACCCTGCTGTTCTCCGCCACCACCGGTGGTGCGGGCCTGCGCGACATGATCGGCAAAGTGCTCAAGGACCCCGAGCACCTGATGCTCAACACCGTCAGCCAGCTCAACGACGGCACCCGTCAGCAGATCATCACGGCCGACCACAACCAGCACAAAGAGCAGATTGTCCAATGGCTGCTGGCTAACGAGACCTATCAAAAGGCAATCATCTTTACCAACACCAGGGTCATGGCCGACCGTATCTACGGCCACCTGGTAGCCAAGGACATCAAGGCTTTCGTCCTGCACGGCGACAAAGACCAGAAAGATCGCAAGCTTGCCATCGAACGCCTGAAGCAGGGCGGTGCCAAGGTACTGGTTGCCACTGATGTGGCGGCCCGTGGCCTGGACGTGGACGGTCTGGATCTGGTGATCAACTTCGACATGCCACGCAGCGGCGACGAGTACGTGCACCGCATCGGTCGTACCGGTCGTGCCGGTAACGAAGGTCTGGCGGTGTCGTTGATCTGTCATGGCGACTGGAACCTGATGTCGAGCATCGAGCGCTACCTGAAGCAGAGCTTCGAGCGCCGGGTCATCAAGGAAGTCAAAGGCACCTATACCGGGCCGAAAAAGGTCAAGGCGTCTGGCAAGGCCGCAGGCGTGAAAAAGAAAAAGACCGACAAAAAAGGCGACAAGAAGGTTGTAGCCAAGCGCAAACCAACCGCCAAGCCAAAGCCTAACGCACCACTGGCAAGCGCTGACGGCCTGGCGCCGCTGAAGCGCCGCAAGCCGGCACCGGCTGCCGAGTAAAGGCTAGCTTCAGGTAGGCGTCAGCCTTGCTGGCGATGCCCGGTAGAGCCGGGCATCGCGTACATCGGGCGCGCTCGCCGGCACCGCCGACGCCTGCACACACTCCGGCTTCAAACCTTCTTCTCTGCTGACCTCAGCTCTAGCAGCCGCTTATCGATCAGCTGGCATTTGTCGGGCAGGTCCTTGCTGGCGCTGTCCAGCTTCATGCCTTGCAGCTCGTCATTGATCTCCTTGGCCTTCTGCGGATTTTGCTCCGTCAGTCGCGTGACCTCCTTGGCCAATTCCTCACGCTTTTGCGTGGCTTCTTCAAGTGTGCATGCCCAGCTGGGCAAGGCCAGCAACAGGCTAGCGGCGGCGGCAATGTTCAACAGGGTTTTCATCGGCACAGCTCCCTTGGCGTGGTTGTGTGGTTGAGCGCCAGCGTACGCGCAAAGTTCAGTCGAACCGCTGCCATTGGTGTCGGTCACAACCATACACATCCTTGAGTGAGGCCATGCCGATGAGTAACTACGACTGGGACTTGATCGAACGTTTGTTGCACGAAGTGCAGAATGGCGCCGGTCATAGCTTTACGCCGCGTCCCTACGCGGAACAACATGCTGCGGACCTGGCCGCCAAGGGTCAGATGTCGGGCGACCTGGATCATCTGAAGACGCGCGCCTGCGAGTATGAAAAGTTGCTGTTTGAGCGCGGCTACATCGAAAGTCGTCCCGAGGAAGAGGGTGGCAATGGCGAGAATTTTGTCCTCACCGCTCGCGGGTCGCGCCTGCTGAGCCTGATCGACAGCAGTATTCCGGGCAACGATCACCCGCGCGAGGTGCTCGATCAGCAGGAGGATGCACTGGATGAAGCGACCTTCGACGCTTTGGCGTCAAAAGCGCAAATCGCCTGAGTGCATACAAGGCTGGTAATGAAGACCTTGGGCCGCTGATAATTGGCGTTGGATCCACAGCTGCCGAGAGTCTGCCATGCCCTTCGCCAATAGCGGGTGCCCGCAATGAGCGCCACCCGCCGTAATACCGATGCCTTTGCTCTGCAAGTAATGCTGGTGTTGTGCCTGATCTGGGGCATCCAGCAGGTGATGATCAAAATGGCCGCGCCGGATATCGCGCCGGTCATGCAGCAAGCCCTGCGTTCCGGCATGGCAGCGGTACTGGTGGGCCTGTTGATCTGTTTTCGTGGCGGCTGGGATCAGGTTGCGCACACCTGGCGAGGCGGGCTGCTGGCCGGCGCACTGTTCGGGGTGGAGTTCTTGTTCATCGCCGAAGGGCTGAAACTGACCTCGGCGGCGCACATGTCAGTGTTTCTTTATACCGCGCCAGTCTTTACCGCCCTGGGCTTGCACCTGTTGTTGCCCAGTGAGCGGTTGCGACCCTTGCAATGGTTGGGCATTGTCCTGTCCTTTGCCGGGATCGCCTATGCCTTTGCCGGTGGTGTATCGCTGTCGGATATGGACAGTCGCATGCTCTTGGGTGACGCGTTTGGTGTGCTGGCCGGCCTGGCCTGGGGGGCGACCACTGTGGTTGTGCGCGCTTCGCGGTTGTCCGAGGCGCCCGCAACCCTGACCTTGTTCTATCAATTGGCGGTAGGCTTCATTGGTTTGCTGTTTATCGCTGTCGTGAGTGGACAGGTCACCGATGTTCATTTCACCCCGCTGTCGATCGGTAGCTTGTTGTTCCAGGGGTTGATCGTGTCGTTCTTCAGCTACCTGACCTGGTTCTGGTTGTTGCGGCGTTATCTGGCGTCGAACCTGGCGGTATTTTCCTTTATCACCCCGTTATTCGGGGTGACCTTTGGTGTGGTGCTTCTGGGTGAGCCTCTGAGCCTGAATTTCGTGCTTGGCGCCGTGATGGTTTTGCTGGGTGTCACTATGGTCAGTGCTGAGCAGTGGGTGCGCCGGCGTTTGCGCAGCCTACTGGGGTAGGTGGCGCTCGCCAGAGCAGCGCGCCAGCCAACAGCAGGCCGCTGCCGGCGATAACCAGCGCAGGCTGCAGGCTGGCGGCGAACTGATTGCTTAGCGCAGCCAGCAACGGGCCACTGAGTTGGCCTAACGCGAAACAGGCGGTCAGAAGACCAGTGTTGCGCTGATAGCCCTGGGGCGACAATTCACGCAGGCGCTGCATTACCAGCAGCATGCATGCCAGAAACGGCATGCCACAGAGCAATACGCCCATGGCCAGCCCCAGGCCATTGCCCAGCAGGCAGGCAAACACACCCGCGGCCTGCAGCCAGAGCGTGGCCATCAACCAGCGTGATGTACTGCCCCAACCTGGGCGGCGCAAGCTTGTAAGCACCACACCCAACGCCGCCGCCAGACCGAACCCTGGCCAGAACAGGTCTGCCAGCCAATGCCCGTGCAGGCGGGCGCTGGCCATCTGCGACATGAACGTGGCTGGAATGATGTAGCCGATTCCGTTAAGCGCATAGATAAGACCCAGGCGTGTGATCCCTTGGCTTGGCTGACACGCTGCTTGAGGGGCCGTGGGCGCCGGTGCGGCTTGTGGTCGAGGCAGAAAAGGCACCACTGCCAGCAACATTGCCAGCGCAGCACTAGCGTAGACCAGCCACAGCGAAGCGGCGCCCAGCCCGTAAAGGTTGGCAAGCAGCGCCAGCAGGCCGGTGAGGGCGATGCCCAGACCTGGCCCGGCAAACACCAGGGCGCCGAGCCTGGGTTGATTACTGGCGGCGGCCACTTGCTGGCTGAGTGTGGTGAGCATCACCAGTACCCAGGCACTGGCCACGCCTGTGCCGAAACGCAGCACCAAGTGGCTCCAGAAACCGATGGCCCAGAACGAGGCCAGGGTCAACAGCACACACAGCCACAAGCCACCCTGCAGGCGGGCGCTCACTTGACGAGGGCGGCGGGCAAACATTGCATCCAGTGCGCCTAGCAAGTAGCCCAGGTAATTGGCGGCGGCGATCAGGCCGGCGGCGGTCAGGGTAATCTGGCCCTCGCCAATCAGGTGCGGTAATTGCGGGGTGAGAGCGAAGCGGCCGATGCCCATGGCCATCATCAGGGCCACGGCGCTGGCCAGCAGGCGGATATGTGCAGACATGGTCGTTGTCCTTAAAGGGGAAGCAATGACCATCAGGCTAAGGGTGATTGACTTTCAGTAAAATTGAATAATTATGAGTAACTTGTTCTGTTATGGAGAATAACTCGTGGAGCTCAGTCAGTTGCGTATCTTCCAGGCAGTCGCCGAAGAGGGGTCGATAACCCGCGCAGCGGAGCGCTTGCACCGCGTGCCGTCGAACCTTTCCACCCGCCTGCGCCAACTGGAAGAACAGTTGGGGGTCGAACTGTTCCGTCGTCAACGCCAACGCCTGCAATTGTCCCCGGCCGGCAAGGTGCTGCTCGATTACACCGGGCGCATGCTGGCGCTGCGAGATGAGGCGTTTGCGGCCGTGCAGGGCGGGCAACCGGCGGGCAATTTTGCCCTTGGCACCATGTACAGCACGGCAGCGATACAGCTACCAGCGCTGCTGGCGCGCTATCACAAGGCTTATCCTGCGGTGAACCTGCAAGTGCAGGCAGCGCCCAGTGGCGAGCTGCTTGAAGGGCTGGTCAATGGTCGACTGGATGCTGCCTTGGTGGACGGCCCGCTGGCACTGGCCGGGCTGGATGGCGTGCCATTGTGCGATGAAACCCTGGTGCTGATTACCGACCCTGATCATCCGCAGGTGCTCAGCGCCCAGGATGTGGCCGGGCAGGCCGTATTCACCTTTCGCCAGGGCTGTTCCTACCGTATGCGCCTTGAGGCCTGGTACGCCCACGACCATGCTGCCATGGGTCGAGTCATGGAGATTGAGTCGTATCCCAGTATGTTGGCGTGCGTGATTGCCGGAGCAGGGGTGGCATTGATGGCCCAGTCGATGCTCGATAGTTTGCCCGGACGTGAGCGTGTGACGGCGCATCGCTTGCAGGCGCCTTTCGATCAGGCGACCACTTGGCTGATGTGGCGCAAGGGGATGTGCGGCGCAAATTTGAGTGCGTGGATCGATTTGCAACAAGGAGAAACAGTTGCAACGGTGGCGGAACGGGCGGTTAGGGCTTGATTAAGGTCAACATCGACCCAAGTTGTAGTCCAAGAGCATGCGTAATGTAAGACATAGGACTATGATCTGTATGAAGCATCGCAGGATTGAAACGCCGTGCAGGCTGACCCGTGAGGGGGATTTATGAGAAATAATCTGTTCAATTGGCTTCATGACCTGGCAGCGGCTCTGGGTTTGATTCCACCGCCATTGCAGCCGGTGCCGATCCCTACCGATGAAGAGCAGCGCAAACGCCAGCCTCGTCGCTAGCGTCAGGCTTGGGCCGCCGCATCAGCTTGATGCGACGGCCACCGTTGGTCAGGCTCAGGCCAGATTGACCGCACCCGCCGGACGGCGAGACATCACACTTACTACCACAAAGCTGATCAATGCTACCGACAGGCTGTAGTAGATCGGCGTGTTGGCATCCATCCCATCTTTGATCATGAATGCCAGGGCCGTGACGAAGCCCAGGGTCATACTGGTGATTGCACCCGCAGTGGTCGCACGCTTCCAGTAGATTGCACCGATCAGTGGTACCAACATACCGCCGACCAACAGGTTGTAGGCGAGGGTCAGTGCACTGATCACGTCTTCGACTACCAGGGCGATACCCAGTACGGCAATACCGGTTAGGCAGGTGAACAGGCGGTTGATCGCCAGGCTCGACTGCTTGCCACCGCGCAGCTTGGGCAGCAGGTCTTCGGTCAGTACGGTCGAAGCTGCCAGCAGGCCAGCACTGGCTGTGGACATCATGGCCGCCAGGGCAGCGGCAATCACCAGGCCGCGGATGCCGTCAGGCAATGCGGATTTGACGATGGCGGCAAAGGCGTTGTTGGCGTTGCTCAGATCCGGCAGCAGGACATGGGCGGCCATGCCGATGGTTGCACACACCAGGCCGTAGATTACGCAGTAGATACCCGCAGTGGTACCGGCGCGCTTGGCGACTTTTTCGTCACGCGCAGTGAACACCCGTTGCCAGATATCCTGGCCGATCAGAATGCCAAAGAAGTAGATCAGGAAGTAGGTGATGATGGTGTCCCAGCCGATGGTGGTCAGGCTGAAACTTGATGCCGGCAGCTTGGCTACCAGTTCATCCCAGCCACCCACGCGGTACAGGCAGATCGGCAACAGGACAAACATCAGGCCTACAGTCTTGATCACGAACTGGACGATGTCGGTCAGGGTCAGCGACCACATGCCGCCAACAGTGGAGTACACCACCACGACGCCGCCGCCCAGAAGAATCGCGGTCCAGAACGGCAATTCGAATAACACTTGCAGCACGGTACCCATGGCCAGGGTCGAGGTCACGGCGATCATCAGCGCATAGGCGAGCATGATCACGGCGCTGGCTTGGCGAGCCATAGGGTTGTAGCGCTGCTCCAGTACCTGAGTCACGGTAAAGATTTTCAAGCGCAGCAGCGGTTTGGCCAGGAACAGGTTCAACGCGATGATACCCAGGCCCAGGGCTGCACACAGCCAGAACCCCGAGATGCCGTAGACGTAGCCCAGTTTTACTGTGCCTACGGTCGAGGCACCGCCCAAAACGGTAGCCGCCATGGTGCCCATATACAGGCTTGGGCCCAGGTTACGTCCAGCTACCAGGTAGTCTTCATGGGTTTTTGCTTTGCGCATGCCGTACCAGCCCAGCCCGAGCATGCCGGCCGCATAGATCAAGACAACGAATAAGTCTAAGGCCATGGGTGTCTCCGATTATCTTTATTATGGTGAGATCGATCCTGGCGCCAGGCAAGCCCGGCGCCGGTCATTCGTCTACTGCGCAGGCCGCTTGTGCGGCCCGGCGATCATGGCTCCTGCCTGGTTGTAGCTCCTTGTGCCTGTCGATCAGCGGTGAGCGACGCCCGGCAGGACACAGAGCATTTCGTACAGCAGGTTGGCACCGAGCAACGAGGTATTGCCGGTGGTGTCGTAGGGTGGGGAGACTTCCACAAGGTCACAGCCAATCAGGTCCAGACCCTGGCAACCACGGATGATTTCCATGGCCTGGATGGTGGTCAGGCCGCCGATTTCAGGGGTGCCGGTGCCAGGCGCCCAGGCCGGGTCGATGCCGTCGATGTCGAAGCTCAGATAAACCGGACCATCGCCCACTTTCTCGCGAACCTCGGCCATCAGTGGCGCCAGGGACTTATGCCAGCACTCTTCGGCCTGGACGACACGAAAGCCCTGCTTGCGGCTCCAGTTGAAGTCTTCAGCGGTATAACCCTGGGCGCGCAAGCCTATCTGTACCACACGATCACAGTCCAGCAGGCCTTCTTCGACGGCGCGGCGGAAGGTGGTGCCATGGGCGATTTTCTCGCCGAACATGTGGTCGTTGACGTCAGCGTGAGCATCGATGTGCACCAGGCCAACCTTGCCATGCTTCTTGTGGATAGCCCGCAGGATCGGCAGGGTGATGGTGTGATCGCCACCCATGGTCATGGGGATGACGTTGTGTTCGAGGATCTCGTCGTAGGCTTCTTCGATGATTCGTACAGCGTCGAGCAGATTGAAGGTGTTGATCGCCACGTCACCGATATCGGCAACCGACAGGGAATCGAACGGGGCAGCGCCAGTGGCCATGTTGTAGGGGCGGATCATCACCGATTCGGCACGGATCTGCCGTGGGCCGAAGCGGGTGCCGGAGCGCAGCGAAGTGCCAATGTCCAGGGGAATGCCGATGAACGCGGCATCAAGGCCTTCGGCACTTTGCAGGTGAGGGAGACGGAGCATGGTGGCGATGCCGCCGAAGCGCGGCATTTCGTTGCCGCCCAGTGGTTGGTGAAGAATTTTGTCCACGGTCGGGCCTCATCGGTTCGATTGTTCTAGTTGTTTGAACCTGTCTTGCCGGGGCAATTTAAACCCTGGAACGCTGGCAAGCAGGTGCATTGCCGCAGAGTCTGCAAAAGGTAGTGGGCAAAGTGAATCGCTACAGACAAATACTTAGTTCAGGTTTTTCTAAACTAATGCCGGTAATCTGGTTAGACTTTTCCTACTGCCATCTTCCTGAGTGCTAGCAACCATGGCTTCTGCACTGCCTGACCTGAAACTTCTGCGCATCTTTGTCAGTGTTGTGCGCCATCAAGGCTTCGCCAATGCACAGCGCGAGCTCAACCTGTCCACGTCAGCCATCAGCACCTACATGAGTCAACTGGAGGCAGCGCTGGGGATTGTTCTGTGCCATCGCGGCCGTGGAGGCTTCAGCCTGACCAGCAAAGGTGAGCTGTTTCATCAGGAAACCTTGCGCCTGCTGGCAGAAATGGATGGGTTCGAGCAGTACGCCGCAGCCCTCAAGGGTGAACTGCGCGGCACGCTGAACCTGGGGGTTATCGACTCGACGGTAGGCGATCGGGCCTTGCCGTTGGCTGAGGCCATCGGTGCCTATAGCCAGGAACATCCCGCGGTGCATTTGCACCTGTCAGTGTCCAGCCCCTATGAGCTGCAACTGGGCGTCCAGGACAACCGCCTGGATCTTGCGATCGGCGCGTTCTCCACACGCATGAGCGGGCTGGTCTATCAACCGTTGTACCGCGAACAACACTGGTTGTACTGCAGCAACCGTCACCCGCTGTTCAACGAGCGGCGCATTCCCGAACAGGTGATTACCCAGCAGCGTATGGTCGGGCGCGGCTACTGGAGCCAGGCGGAACTCGCGCGCCATGGCTTCAAGCACAGTGCTGCAACGGTGGAAAGCATGGAGGCGCAACTGATCCTGGTGTTATCCGGCGCCTACATCGGTTATTTACCCGAGCATTACGCCCAGGCGTGGGCCGACAAGGGTGATTTGCGCGTATTGTCACCCGCGACGTTCGGTTATCAGGCGCCTTTTTCCATGATCATTCGACGGGGGCGCAGCCGGGAACCCTTGATCCAGACCTTCCGCGATTTGCTCAAGGCACAGTTGACCCCGGCGTGACCGAGCGCTTCAATCGCTGAAGATCTTCGTTTCTCTACAGGGAAGTGGGTTTTTACCGGGACTGCTGGCACACTTTGTCGGCTCAGGAGAACCCGATGTCCAGAATTCACTGCGAGCGCTGCCTGCGCCCCCAGACCCATTGCCTTTGCGCGTTGATTCCGTCGCTCGACAGCCGCACGCGTGTGCTGGTGCTGCAGCATCCCAGTGAAGTGCGTCACGCTCTCAATACGGCGAAACTGGCAGCACTTGGGTTGCGTAATGCTCACTTGCGGGTGGGGGAGGTGTTCGAAGATCTGGCCGAGTTGATCGACGTACCGGGATACCGCAGTGGGTTGCTGTTTCCGGGTGACGATGCGCAGCCTTTGATGGCCTATACCGATATCGCCGATCAACGTCCGTGGTTACTGGTTGTACCCGATGGCACATGGCGTAAGGCAAGCAAGCTTTTGCACCTCAATCCACAACTGGCGACGCTGCCACGGGTGACATTGGCCGGGGTCCAACCTTCGCGCTACCGCTTGCGCAAAGCGCCGGCAGACGGTGCGCTTTCGACATTGGAGGCAGTAGTACAGGCCTTGAATGTACTTGAGGCTCCGGCCTGTTTCGATGCGCTGCTCAAGCCGTTCGAGGCCCTGATCGAGGGGCAGATTGCGGCAATGGGTGCAGAGACGTACCAGCGCAATCACCTCAAGCAGTAAGGGTGCGATTGCCCCGCGAGTAGCAGTACTGCGGCCACAAAAGACAGTTGCTCCACCACAGCCTTAGCGTTCGCGCATGGCTTCGGTTCGTGCCTTGAGCACCGGTTTGAGCAGGTAGTCGAGCACGCTCTTGTGTCCCGTGATGATGTCCACAGTGGCCGTCATCCCGGGAATGATCAACAAGGGTTTGCTGTCGCCGCCCAGGTGGTTTTTGTCGGTGCGCACCTGGATCAGGTAGAAGGAGTTGCCCTTGTCATCAGTCACGGTATCGGCGCTGATCAGTTCCAGCTTGGCCTTAAGCCCGCCATAGATGGTGTAGTCATAGGCGCTGAACTTGACCATTGCCTGTTGTCCCGGGTGCAGGAAGGCAACGTCCTGTGGGCGTACCTTCGCCTCGATCAGCAGGTTGTCCTCCAGGGGCACGATCTCTACCAGATCGCTGCCCGGCTGCACGACGCCACCGATGGTGTTGATCTTGAGCAGTTTGATGATGCCATGCACTGGCGAGACCACAGTAGTACGCGAGACGCGGTCATCAATGGCGATGCTTGAAGCGGTAATTTTCGACAGGTCGGTGCGTTTTTCGTTGAGTTCCTTGGCCGCTTCCGAGCGAAAAGCTGCTTCCGACTCTTCAATTTTGCTTTTCATTTCCGCAACCGCAGCCTCTGCGCGGGGAATGGCCAGCGTGGTCGCGTTCAGCGAGCCACGGGCTTCCACGGTGCTACGTTTAAGGCGAAGAATCTCCACGGGTGAAATGGCGCCAGTGCCCACCAGGGGCGTGGACATATTCAGTTCCTGTTGCAGCAGGGCCAGCGCCGAGCGGTATTGTTCGGCCTTGGAACGAAACTCTGCCAGTTCCTGGGTTTTCTGCCGGAGTTGTTCACTGAGCGTCTGCTGCTCGCTGGTCAGGCGTCGTTGCCGGGACTGGTACAGCGACAATTCGTCCTCGGCGACCTGAGGTGCCTTGTTGAGTACTTCCTCAGACACCTGGAACGGGCGGCCCTCGGCTTCGGCAGACAATCGCTCGACCTGGGCGGTCAGGGCATAGCGGTCTGCTTCACTTTCACCCTTGTTGGATTTGAAACGGGTGTCGTCCAGGCGCAGCAAGGTATCGCCCTTGTTCACCACCTGGCCTTCGCGAACAAAAATTTCAGTGACAATACCGCCTTCTAGGTTCTGGATGACCTGAATCTTGCTCGACGGAATCGCTTTGCCTTCGCCCATGGTGACTTCGTCGAGCACCGCGAACCAGGCCCAGGTCAGGGCTGTCAGTAACAAGGCGAAAGCCAGCCATACAGTGATTCGCGACAGACGCGGCGAATCCTGCAGCGTGGCGCCGGCCAGATCCGGCATATAGTCGCGCTCTGCAGTCTTGCCGAAACTCTGAAAGTAACTGCGCAAGCCTTGGCTGATAGACATGACTGAACTCCCTAGATGGCCGAACCCACCCGGCCTTTGCGCAGTGCATCGATAACCGCCTCCTTGGGCCCGTCGGCCACGACCTTGCCGTTGTCCAGGACCAGCAGCCGGTCAACCAGACTGAGCATCGAGGTGCGGTGGGTAACCAACAGCAAGGTCTTGCCCTGGACCCAGCCATGCAGACGTTGGCGCAGTTGGTCTTCGCTGGCGTTATCCATGTGGCTGGTGGGCTCGTCGAGAATCATGATGGGCGGCTCCAGCAGCATTGCCCGGGCCAGCAGCACCGCCTGGCGTTGCCCGCCGGAGAGCAACTGGCCACGCTCACCCACAGGGCGGTCGAAACCTTGCGGATGCTGGCGTGCCAGGTCGCTGACGCCAGTCAGCTCGGCCACTTCGAGCATGCGCGCATCGCTGATGTAGCGGGCACCGAGGGTGAGGTTGTCGCGCAGGCTACCGGCCAGCAGTGGCAAATCATGGGCGACGTAGCCGATCTGGGTGCGCAGGTCGGCAATGTCGAGTTGGCGCAGGTCGAGATTGTCGAGCAGGATCTGCCCTTCATCAGGGGTGTAGAAGCCCATCAGCAAGCGCGCCAGGGTGCTTTTGCCCGAGCCGCTACGGCCGATGATGCCGATGCGTTCACCCGGCTTTACGGTGAAACTTACCGCATTGAGGGCAGGGGCGTTCTGACCGGCGTAGCGGAAGCTGACATGGCTGACTTCAAGCGCACCGTGTAACTGGGTTCGCTCCAGCGGTTGTTGGCCGATCTGGCGTTCCTGCGGCAAGGCCATCAAGGCGTCGGTGCTACGCATGGTCAGTTGCGCCTGCTGGTAGCGCGTGATCAACCCGGCAATCTGCCCCAGCGGCGCCAATACACGGCTGCCGAGCATGTAGCTTGCAACCAGTGCGCCGACACTGAGATTCCCGGCGATGATGCTGTAGACACCGGCAACAATCGTCGCCATGCCGCAAAACTGCTGGATGAACAGGGTGCCGTTGGTGGCCAGAGCCGACAGGTTGCGGGCGTGGGCGTCGAGTCGGGTCAGGGCTCCGTGGGTGCTTTCCCATTGGTATTGACGCTCGCTCTCGGCGCTGCAGGCTTTGAGCGTTTCCAGACCGCCGAGGGTTTCGATCAGCAGGGCCTGGCGTACTGCGCCCAAGGCCAGGCTTTTTTCCACGGTATCGCGCAGGCGTACCTGGATGAGCAGGGCAAAGATAATGGTCACTGGAAAGGCGATCAGGGGGATCACCACCAGCCAGCCTCCCAGCAGGCCGATCACCACCAGCATCAGCACCACGAACGGCAGGTCGATGACGCTGGTAAGGGTTACCGCGGTGAGAAATTCGCGCAGCCCCTGGAAGTCGTGGATGCTTTGAGCAAAGCCACCAATAGTGGCAGGGCGCGCTTTCATCGACATGCCAGTGATGCGCTCGAACAAGGTCGCCGAAAGAATCAGGTCGGTCTTTTTCCCGGCCTGGTCCAAAAGATGAGCACGCACTACCCGCAGGATCAGCTCGAACAGGGTGCCGATAAGCAGGCCAGCCACCAGCACCCACAAGGTCGAGATAGCCTGGTTGGGCACCACCCGATCATAGGTCTGCATGACAAACAGCGGCACCATGAGCCCCAGCAGGTTGATCAACAGGCTGGCCAACACCGCATCGCTGTAAAGCCAGCGAGACAGTTTCAAGGTGTCGCGGAACCAGGCATTGACCCGTGGCATCAAGGGGGTGCGCAGGTCTTCGAGTTCATGCCGGGGGCGGGCAAACAAGACTTCGCCGCTGTAGGCCTGAGCCAGTTCCTCGCGGCTTACCCATTGCTCGCCGCCTTCAGCCTCGCTGGGCAGGATCAACGCCTGATCATTTTCGCCCCAGCGTCGCAGCACGGCGCAACGACCGTCCGTTAGAAGCAGCAGCACCGGTAGATTGAGCGCAGAAATCGCGTTCAACTCTCGGCGCAGCACACGTGCCTGCAAGCCGGCACGCGCGGCAGCGCGTGGCAGCAGATCAGCACTCAGCCGCTGTTGCGCCAGCGGCAGCCCGGCGCTCAGGCCGGCACGGCTTAGCGTGCAACCATGGAGCTTGCAGAGAATCAGCAATCCATCGAGTAACGGGTCATCGAAACTCTGGCGCGGATCCGCTGCCGAGCTCGCAGGTTGCATGCTGGTCACAATGGCCTACTCCTGCAGCGGTTTGAGGATTAGCGCATATCAGGCAAACGGGCTTCGCTCCTCACTTCACTCGCGGCAATGGCTTCAGGGGGCAGAGAAATTCGCTGTTTGTTCAGCAGTTCACCCATGTTGGCCAGAACCCGGTACATCGAGAACTCTTCGACATAGCGCACTTCGGTGTACCGGCGGTTGGCGTTGTACAGCTCGTTTTCACTGTCGAGCAGGTCAAGCAGGGTGCGTTGGCCAAGTCCGAACTGGTCCTGGTAGGCAGCGCGTACTCGCGTTGTGGTGTCTGCGTATTCACGTGCGGTAGGGGTTTGCTTGCGGGCGTTGGTCATGGCGTTCCACGACAGCGCCAAGTCCTCGTTGAGGGTTCGCAGCGCGTTGTTGCGGATGTCCATTGCCTGGTTGATCTTGTGTGCGTCCGACTGCAGGCGGGCTTTGTCGCTGCCGCCGCGGAACAGGTTGTAGCTGAGCTCGACACCGGCTTGCCAGTCGTTGTTATCGTGACCGACCTGGCCTGCGGTGTTGTTGTTGGCACCGGTGGCCAGCACTGCGTCCAAGCGTGGATAAAACGGCGACTTGGCCACTTCGTACTGCTGCTCGGCGGCTTGCACGTCGGCCTGGGCCGACTTCAAGTAGGGGTTGTGCTCAAGCATGTCCTGGCGTGCATCCGGCAGGGTTGCTGGCATTTCTCCCTTGATGGTGACCGGTGTTTCGAGCTCATCGGGGACGCGTCCGATAACGCTGTAGAAGTTGGCTTCGGCATCGGCCAGGTCGACTTCGGCGGTGTACAGGTTGTTTTCTGCCAGAGCGCGACGCGCCGTGGACTGATCACGGTCAGCGATGCTGCCCACGCCACGCTCACTGCGCAAGCCAATCTGGTCGTTGACGCGCAAGTGTGCCTGGAGGTTGTTGGTGGCCAAGGTCACCAGTTCGCGCCGCTTGAGCACTTCCAGGTACACCTCGATGGCGCGCAGGCCAACACTCTGGGCGGTTGCCTGGGTGTAGTAGGCGCGCGAGTTGACCACAGCTTCAGTGCGGCCGACTTCGTTCGGGGTGTTGAAGCCGTCAAACAACATCTGCCGCAAGCGCAGATCCGATTGGGTGTAATTCAGTGTTTCCTTGTTGTGATCACGTGAGCCGTCGGCGTTGAAACCGCGGGTATTGGTGTTGTCGGATTTCTGCCGACCATAGCCTGCAACCAGATCAACGCGAGGGTACCAGCCACCTTTGGCAACGTTGACGTCTTCGTCTGCGGATAACCGGCTGTTACGGCTTGCGTTGATTTCAGGATGTTGGTCCACGGCGCTTTGAACAGCTTCCGTAATCGACATCGCCAGGGCATTGGCAGAGGCCATAGCCAAAAGAATCGCGCCGGTGATGGGGGTCAAAACGCGCATGGGGTACTTCTCCCTGATTTCTAATTTATGTATTGCTGCCGTCAAAAAAATGACGGAATTTTGACTGCAATCCGTTTCAAACTTGTAACATGAGAGCTAAGAACATTTATAAGGATAGCTAAGAAGAATTTTTCATAAGGGTTATGCGAAAAAAAACTTATGCGATCTAAGGAATCCACGACATTGTTCATATCAGGCGGCCCGTGTACTCCCCGCTGGGGTGCATTTTTCGGGCGTCGGCAATTAGTTCAATTTTTTTTGCAGCAAAGGGCACGGATGTAGCGAGGGGATGGAGGAAAATCAGATTTGGCGACAATTTTTTGGCATTTGCCGGTTTGCCAGATTGATTCCACGTTCACTGTGTGTCTGTCACGCGAAGGTGTTGATTTCATTGAAAATCAGCCTTCGCCTTTAGCGCTTGTCGAGTAATGACTCCAAGCAGGCGCAACAGGCCGACCACGCGAGATTCAGAGTGCTTTCCTGCGAAAAACTGTTCTGCAGCATAGGAGAGCGCTCATGGCCAAGTTAATCGGTGTTGTCAGCAAAGTAGTCGGAGAGGTCTTCGCAGTCGCCAACGACGGTACTCGTCGGGCGCTTGTCGAAGGTGACCGGCTGTTTGCCGGCGAGCAGTTGGAAACGGGAGCCGCTGGAGCGATCGCCGTTCATCTGCAAAACGGCGCCGAATTGACCTTGGGTCGTGACAGTAGCCTTGAGCTTACGCCTCAACTGTTGGCCAATCAGGCCCCCCATGTTGATGCGCCAGAAGCGCTGGCGCCTAGCCAGGCTGAACTGACAGACGTGGAAAAGCTCCAGCAGGCCATCGCTGCGGGTGCTGACCCGAGCCAGGACGCTGATCCAACTGCCGCCGGTCCGGGTAGTGGCGGAGCTGCTGGCGCCGTGGGTGGCGGGCACTCCTTTGTCATGCTCAATGAGGTGGCCGGTCGAGTTGATCCGACCATTGGCTTCCCTACTGCAGGCTTCAACGGTTTTGCCGAACTCCGGGATCTGGATGTCGGTGTGCTCAATAACAACAACGACGACATTCCGCCGCCGCTCGTTCCTGAGGTAGACCATCCGGTTATTCTCGACGGCCTGGACGTTGGCGGCGGCGAATTGTCGCTTAACGAAGCCAATTTGGCGCAAGGATCGGCCAGCGATCCAGTGGCGCTCACCCAGAACGGCAGTTTTACCGTGGTGGCTGCAGATGGGGTGTTCAATCTGAATGTCGGTGGTATCAACGTCGTCACTGCGGGTGCGGTGACCGGCGTGGGCCAATCCATTGTCACCGGGCTTGGGAACGTTCTAACCATCACCGGGTACGATGCCGCGACCGGTGTTGTCAGTTACAGCTATACCCTGACGGGCGCCGAGTCCCACGCCAATGGCGCTGGGACCAATGGGCTGGGGGAGAGCATCACCGTATCTGTCAGCGATACCGATGGCGATGTGGCCAGCGGCTCGCTGGACATCAACATCGTCGATGATGTGCCGAAAGCGGTCGATGACAGCAACACCGACACCGCGACCGAAGCGCAATTGACCTTGACCGGCAACGTGCTCACCAACGACACCCAGGGCGCTGACCGCATCGCCAGTGGTCCGATTACCCCACAAACCATTGAAGGGACCTACGGCAAGCTGGTGCTGGCAGCCGATGGCTCGTACACCTACACGCTGAATTCTTCCGACCCGGACTTCATCAACTTGCACGGTGGTGGAACGGGCGTCGAGACCTTTACCTACACCTTGAAGGATGCCGACGGCGACACGTCGAGCGCCAATCTGGTGCTGAACGTCACCAACCTCAATGACTCGGTAACGCTCAATGGCCTGAACGTCGAAGGCGCCGAACTGACCGTCTTCGAGAAAAACCTTGTCGACGGCAGCAGCCCTGATGGCACTGCGCTGACCCAGGGCGGCAGCTTCACCGTGACGGCTCCGGACGGTTTGCAAACCCTGACTGTGGGCGGCATTGCTGTGGTCACCAACGGTGCCGCAGCTGGCTTCCCACAATCGGCGGTCACGCCGGAAGGCAACACGTTGACCATCACCGGCTATAACGCCAGCACGGGTGTGGTTTCTTACACCTATACCTTGGTGGGCAATGAGGCGCACATCGCAGGCAATGGCACCAGCCTAGGTGAGAGCTTCAGCGTGGTCGCCACCGACACGGATGGCAGCAGCGCTACTGGAAAAATCGACGTCAACATCATCGACGATGCGCCGAAAGCGGTCGATGACAGCAACACCGTCACGGCGACCGAAGCGCAATTGACCCTGACCGGCAACGTGCTCACCAACGACACCCAGGGTGCCGACCGCATCGCCAGCGGTCCGATTACCCCACAAACCATCGAGGGGGTCTACGGCAAACTGGTGTTGGCCGCCGATGGCTCTTACACCTACACGCTAAATTCTTCCGACCCGGACTTCATCAACCTGCACGGTGGCGGAACGGGCGTCGAAACCTTTACCTACACCTTGAAGGATGCCGATGGCGACACGTCGACCGCCAACCTGGTGCTGAACGTCACCAACCTCAATGACTCGGTAACGCTCAATGGCCTGAACGTCGAAGGCGGCGAACTGACCGTCTTCGAGAAAAACCTTGTCGACGGCAGCAGCCCTGATGGCACTGCGCTGACCCAGGGCGGCAGCTTCACCGTGACTGCTCCGGACGGTTTGCAAACCCTGACTGTGGGCGGCATTGCTGTGGTCACCAACGGTGCTGCGGCAGGCTTCCCACAGTCGGCTGTTACGCCGGAAGGCAACACGTTGACCATCACCGGCTATAACGCCAGCACGGGTGTGGTTTCTTACACCTATACCTTGGTGGGCAATGAGGCGCACATCGCAGGCAATGGCACCAGCCTAGGTGAGAGCTTCAGCGTGGTCGCCACCGACACGGATGGCAGCAGCGCTACTGGAAAAATCGACGTCAACATCATCGACGATGCGCCGAAAGCGGTCGATGACAGCAACACCGTCACCGCGACCGAAGCGCAATTGACCCTGACCGGCAACGTGCTCACCAACGACACCCAGGGTGCCGACCGCATCGCTAGCGGTCCGATTACTCCGCAAACCATTGAAGGGACCTACGGCAAACTGGTGTTAGCAGCCGATGGTTCCTACACCTATACGCTGAATTCTTCCGACCCGGATTTCATCAAGCTGCACGGCGGCGGAACGGGCGTCGAGACCTTTACCTACACCTTGAAGGATGCCGACGGCGACACGTCGAGCGCCAACCTGGTGCTGAACGTCACCAACCTCAATGACTCGGTAACGCTCAATGGCCTGAACGTCGAAGGTGGTGAACTGACCGTCTTCGAGAAAAACCTTGTCGACGGCAGCAGCCCCGATGGCGCCGCGCTGACCCAGGGCGGCAGCTTCACCGTGACTGCTCCGGACGGTTTGCAAACCCTGACTGTGGGCGGCATTGCCGTGGTTACCAACGGTGCTGCGGCAGGCTTCCCACAGTCGGCTGTTACGCCGGAAGGCAACACGTTGACCATTACCGGCTATAACGCCAGCACGGGTGTGGTTTCTTACACCTATACCTTGGTGGGCAATGAGGCGCACACCGCAGGCAATGGCACCAGCCTAGGTGAGAGCTTCAGCGTGGTCGCCACCGACACGGATGGCAGCAGCGCTACTGGAAAAATCGACGTCAACATCATCGACGACGCGCCGAAAGCGGTCGATGACAGCAACACCGTCACGGCGACCGAAGCGCAATTGACCCTGACCGGCAACGTGCTGGATAACGACACCCAGGGCGCTGACCGCATCGCCAGCGGCCCGATCACCCCGCAAACCATCGAGGGGACCTACGGTAAATTGGTGCTGGCCGCCGATGGTTCCTACACCTACACGCTGAATTCTTCCGACCCGGATTTCATCAACCTGCACGGCGGCGGCACTGCCATCGAGACCTTTACCTACACCTTGAAGGATGCCGACGGCGACAGCAGCAGCGCCAAATTGGTGTTCAACGTCACCAACATCGACGACCCAGTGGTGATCAAAGGCCTGGATATCTGTGGCGGCGAGTTGACCTTCTACGAGAAGAACCTCACCGAGGGCAGTAGCCCGAACCCAGGAGAGTTGACCAAGGGCGGCACCTTCACGGTTATCGCCCCGGATGGCCTGCAATCGCTGACCATTGGTGGCTTGAGCATTGTCAGTGGCGGTGTGGTCGCTGGCTTCCCGCAGCATGGCACGACGCCGATGGGTAACGGCTTCACCATCCACAGCTACGATCCAAACACAGGTGTCGTAACGGCCAGCTATACGCTGGAAAACACCAGCACACATCAGAGCGGCAATGGCGCCAACAACATCCTCGAAAGCCTGGAAGTGGTGGCAGTCGACACCGATGGCAGCACCGCCAAGGCCAACGTCGACGTCAATATTGTCGACGATGTGCCCCTTGCGGTTGACGATACCAACGCCGTCACCGCGACCGAAGCCCACCTGACCCTGACCGGCAACGTGCTGGATAACGACACCCAAGGCGCCGACCGTATCGCCAGCGGTCCAATTACTCCACAAATCATCGAGGGGACCTACGGCAAATTGGTGCTGGCTGCCGATGGCTCCTACACCTACACGCTGAATACCGCCGCCCCGGATTTCATCAACCTGCACGGCGGCGGCACTGCCATCGAGACCTTTACCTACACCTTGAAGGATGCCGACGGCGACAGCAGCAGCGCCAAATTGGTGTTCAACGTCACCAACATCGACGACCCGGTGGTGATCAAAGGCCTGGATATCTGTGGCGGCGAGTTGACCTTCTACGAGAAGAACCTCACCGAGGGCAGTAGCCCGAACCCAG
>NZ_JACOPV010000013.1:182852-216279 GCF_016881005.1 Pseudomonas arcuscaelestis
ACCATCCACAGCTACGATCCAAACACAGGTGTCGTAACGGCCAGCTATACGCTGGAAAACACCAGCACACATCAGAGCGGCAATGGCGCCAACAACATCCTCGAAAGCCTGGAAGTGGTGGCAGTCGATACCGATGGCAGCACCGCCAAGGCCAACGTCGACGTCAACATTGTCGACGATGTGCCCCTTGCGGTTGACGATACCAACGCCGTCACCGCGACCGAAGCCCACCTGACCCTGACCGGCAACGTGCTGGATAACGACACCCAGGGCGCTGACCGCATCGCCAGCGGCCCGATCACCCCGCAAACCATCGAAGGGACCTACGGCAAGCTGGTGCTGGCCGCCGATGGCTCCTACACCTACACGCTGAATTCTTCCGACCCGGATTTCATCAACCTGCACGGCGGCGGCACTGCCATCGAGACCTTTACCTACACCTTGAAGGATGCCGACGGCGACAGCAGCAGCGCCAAATTGGTGTTCAACGTCACCAATATCGACGACCTGGTGGTGATCAAAGGCCTGGATATTTGTGGCGGCGAGTTGACCTTCTACGAGAAGAACCTCACCGAGGGCAGTAGCCCGAATCCAGGTGAGCTGACCAAGGGCGGCACCTTCACGGTTATCGCCCCGGATGGTCTGCAATCACTGACCATTGGTGGCTTGAGCATTGTCAGTGGCGGTGTGGTCGCTGGCTTTCCGCAGCATGGCACGACGCCGATGGGTAATGCCTTCACCATCCACAGCTACGATCCAAGCACGGGTGTCGTAACGGCAAGCTATACGCTGGAAAACACCAGCACACATCAGAGCGGCAATGGCGCCAACAACATCCTCGAAAGCCTGGAAGTAGTGGCAGTCGATACCGACGGCAGCACCGCCAAGGCCAACGTCGACGTCAATATTGTCGACGATGTGCCCCTTGCGGTTGACGATACCAACGCCGTCACCGCGACCGAAGCCCACCTGACCCTGACCGGCAACGTGCTGGATAACGACACCCAAGGCGCCGACCGTATCGCCAGCGGTCCAATTACTCCACAAACCATCGAGGGGACCTACGGCAAATTGGTGCTGGCTGCCGATGGCTCCTACACCTACACGCTGAATTCTTCCGACCCGGATTTCATCAACCTGCACGGCGGCGGCACTGCCATCGAGACCTTTACCTACACCTTGAAGGATGCCGACGGTGATACCAGCAGCGCGACATTGAAGATTGACGTCAGTAGCCAGGATCAGCCGGTTGTCATCAGTGGCCTGGATGTTGATGGTGGTGAGTTCACGGTCTACGAAAAAAACCTCAGTGACGGCAGCAGCCCGGATCAGGCTGCATTGACACACACCGGCAGCTTCATCGTAACGGCTGCTGATGGCCTGCAAACCCTAACGGTGGGCGGTATCACCGTCGTTTCCGGCGGCAATGCCGTTGGCTTCCCGCAGTCTGGCACGACGCCGCTGGGCAACGCTCTGACCATCACTGGGTTCAATCCGACAACGGGTGTTGTGAGTTACTCGTACACCCTGCAAGACAATGAAAGCCATGCCAATGGCAATGGCACCAACAGCCTCAATGAAGCCATTGATGTCAGCGCAACCGACAAGGATGGCAGCACTGCCCATGCAACCCTTGATGTAAATATCGTTGACGATGTGCCCGCAGTGGTCGGTGCCGATCGTTCGGTGACGCCAGGGCAGGTGGACTCCAACCTGCTGCTGATCATTGACGTATCGGGGAGCATGAACGATCGCTCGGGTGTTCCCGGCAAGACACGCCTGCAACTGGCCAAGGATGCCATCAGCACCTTGCTCGACAAGTACGACGAAATGGGTGATGTCAAAGTTCAGATCGTCACATTCAGTTCCAGTGCATCGGACCCCTCCGGTGTATGGGTGTCGGTCGCCGAGGCCAAGCAACTGGTTGCCGGGCTGGCCGCGGGGGGCGGCACCAACTACGACCAGGCAGTAGCGGTAGCGAAGTCGGCATTCGCCAACGCTGGCAGTTTGACCGGAGCGCAGAACGTCGGTTATTTCTTCTCCGACGGCAACCCATCGACAGCTTCACAAGGCATCGGGCAGGCCGATGAGATTTCCTGGAAGAATTTCCTCGACAGCCATGGTATCAAGTCGTACTCCATCGGCCTGGGTTCTGGGGTCGATGTCGATAACCTCAACCCCCTGGCCTATGACGGCAGCACGCACACCGATACCAACGCGGTGGTGGTCACCGACCTCAATGTGTTGAATCAGGTACTGTCAGGAACGGTACAGGGTGCACCTATTACCGGCAGCTTGATGAGTGGCGGGGTTTTTGGTGCCGATGGTGGCTTTATCAAAGCGCTGCTGGTCGATGGCACGACCTACACCTATGATCCGAAAGCCAATGGTGGCAACGGTAGCTATAGCGCCGCCGGTGGCGTTGATCGCGGCAGCTTCGACAGCGCAACCAACACCTTCAACATCAAGACCGTGCATGGCGCAACTTTGCTGGTCGATATGGATACCGGCGAATTCACCTACACACCTCCAAAAGACACCGGTGTTACGGTGACCGAAACCATCGGCTTCACCGCCAGTGACACCGACGGAGACCTGAGCAGCGCTAACCTGGTCGTCAATGTCTATTCCAACGCCGCACCGGTGGCGGGTGCCGACCACATCATCACCAACATTCTTTCCAGTACCATTACTTTGCCGGCTGAAGCGCTGCTGGCCAATGACAGCGACGCCAACAACGATACACTCACGGCCTCGCCGATCACCTTCAACACCGACTGGGCAGCCAAGGGTGCTGGCTTCACAGTGGGTAATGGCACAGCGACGTTCAGCTTCACCGCAAGCTCCGCCCAGTTCAGGGATGTAGCGCGCAGCTCGTTCCGCACGGCAGCGAACACCACCACCGCGGCATTGCTGGTCAATGGGTGGCTGGGATCGCTCTCCAGTGGTGCCAATGCTGAGGATGTGCTGACTGTTTCTTTGAAGAAAGGTGAGTCGCTAAAACTTGATCACGACCGGCCGCTCGGCAACATCCTGATGGAGTGGAAGGATGAAAACGGCAACTATCAAACCGTTGCCAATGGTCACGGCTTTACTGCTGATCACGACGGGGTGTACAGCATCCATGTAACCAACCTGTCCAACCCCTCGGGAAGTAAAGTCAATGGATCTGAAAACTATGGCCTGACCATGACGGTCGACTACGCCAATGCCGAAAACCAGACCTATAACGGTACCTACACAGTCAGTGACGGGCATGGCGGTAGTGCAACGGGCAACGTGGATATTTCCTACCAGAGCGGTAGCACGCTGACCGGCACCAATGGCGATGACACATTGCTCGGCGGCAGCGGCCACGACACCCTCAATGCCGGTGCCGGCAACGATGTGTTGATCGGTGGCGATGGCAACGACATTCTCAACGGTGGCGATGGCAATGACTTGTTGATCGGTGGAGCCGGCAATGACCAGCTCAATGGCGGCGCTGGAATCGATACCGCCAGTTACGCTGGTGCCGGCAGTGGCGTAACTGTCAGCCTGGCCAGCGCTGGCGCGCAGAACACCGGAGGGGCAGGCACCGATATCTTGACCGGTATGGAAAACCTGATCGGCTCTGACTACAACGACCACCTGACCGGTGACGGCAACGCCAACTTGCTTATCGGTGGCCTGGGCAACGACACGTTGATTGGCGGTGGCGGCAATGATGTGTTGATCGGCGGAGCCGGCAACGACACCCTGAGCGGCGGCAGCGGCAACGATATCTTCCTGTGGCAGCAGGGTAACACCGGACGAGATGTGGTGACCGACTTCACTCCAGGCGCTGATCGGCTTGATCTGTCGCAGTTGCTCCAGGGCGAGAACGCCACTTCGGCGTCACTGGATGACTACTTGCATTTCAAGGTCACTGGCAGTGGTTCCGGGGTGGTGTCTACCATCGAGGTCAGCGCGGTAGCGGGGGCTGCACCGACCCAGACCATCGATCTGGCAGGGGTCAACCTGGCGGAGCATTACGGGGTGACAGCGGGGGCGGGTGGGGTGATTGCTGCCGGGCAGGACACCGCGACCATCATCAACGGAATGCTCAATGATCATTCGTTGAAGGTGGATACGGTCTGAGGCGTGCGTCTGGGGGCTGGGCTTACTCCAGCCCCCGGTCGTATGAGCCTCAGGAGGGGCGGCGCAGTGTTTTCTGACGCAAGATATAAATGCTGACTAGTACAGCGCTGGTCAGCATGAACCCGCGTGCCCAGATCAACGGCACTAGATAGCAGGACACGCCAATGCTCAGCCACATCAAGCCAATTGCATAGACCTTGCCTTTGAGGGGAATGCCTTCACCACTGAGGTAATCGCGAATCCACGGCCCCAGCTGGGGATGATTGACCAGCCAATGGTGAAATCGAGGCGAGCTGCGCGCAAAACAAGCGGCCGCCAGCAGCAGAAATGGAGTGGTCGGCAACACAGGCAGGAAAATGCCGATCACTCCCAACGCGACGCTGAGCCAGCCGATGGCCAGCAGCAGGTAGCGCATTTACGTCAACTCAGTGGTGGCGAGGCTTGAGCAGTGCCGGTGCAGGCTTCTCGTCAGGCGCGTGCTGCAGCAGGTAAAGGGCGGTCAGGGCCTCTGGGATCTGCACGATCATGTCATCCATCAGGTTGGCATCGCTGGCGATATCGGCGAATTCAGGTTGCTCATCGAACAAACCCGACCCCACCATGATCGGCAGCAGCATTTCGCTGACTTCTTCTTCGGCGGTTTCGAACCAGGCCTCTTCACGCATGAATACGCCTTCCATGAAGCCGATGCACCAGCCACGCAGGTCGGAATCGTCTGGGTCATCGCCCAGGTCCAGGTCGCACGGCAGCTCGAAGTCTTCGTCGCTGGCCAACTGGCGTGCGATGTGCGCCTTGAGCTGGATCAGGGTGGATTCGATCTCTTCACGCTGGGCATCGTCTTTGTAACGAGGCTCTTCAGCGAACAAGGCGTCAATCCATTCGCGATCAGGAACCGCTTCGGTACCAATCGACAATGCGGTCAAGTAGCCGTGTGCGGCAACGTAGTCCAGTGCTTCTTCGTGCAGTTCGTCGGCGTCGAGGAAGGCTTGCAGGCGGGTCAATTGCTCGGCGAAGGACATTACAGGGCTACCTTGGGAATAAACGATGATCGAATTCTAGCATCTTGCGGCCGCTACGAGGCAAAGGATGACGCCTATCGCAGAGCACCCTGTGCAGGCCGACGCTCGGGTATAATGCCCGGCTTTTGTATCTGGCCACCGGCTGATGCGCGGGTCAGGCAAAAGCCGCTTACGCATTTTCAGGTGTGGCGGGGAAGATTTTCATCCAGCCTGTGGCCAGGATGGTTCTGCGATTTATGGAGTTTCTATGCTCGAACAGGCTCAGCGCGTCCTCAAGGACATCTTCGGCTATGACAGCTTTCGAGGGCGCCAGGGGGCGATCATCGAACGTGTGGCCAAAGGTGGCGATGCGCTGGTACTGATGCCCACCGGGGGCGGCAAGTCCCTTTGCTTCCAGGTGCCGGCACTCCTGCGTCCGGGGCTGGCGGTGGTGGTTTCACCGCTGATTGCGTTGATGGAAGACCAAGTGGCCACGCTCGATGAGCTGGGTGTGGCGGCGGCTTCGCTCAATTCCACCTTGAGTGCCGAGCAACAGCGTGAGCTTGCCGGGCGTATTCGCCGAGGCGAAATAAAAATGCTCTACCTGGCGCCGGAGCGTCTGGTGCAACAACGCATGCTGGACTTTCTGCGCACGCTGGATATTGCCCTGTTCGCGATTGACGAAGCCCACTGCGTATCGCAATGGGGCCATGACTTCCGTCCGGAATACCTGCAACTGGGGCAGTTGGCGGAGCTGTTCCCCAATGTGCCGCGTATTGCCCTTACCGCAACTGCGGACATGCGCACTCGCGAAGAAATCGTCACGCGGCTGCACTTGCAGAACGCCGAGCGCTTTCTCTCGAGCTTCGACCGGCCCAATATTTTCTACCGCATCGTGCCCAAGGAGCAGCCGCGCAAGCAGTTGCTGGCGTTCCTCGGCGAGCGTCGCGGTAACGCCGGTATCGTCTACTGCCTGTCGCGCAAAAAAGTCGACGATGTTGCCGCCTACCTTTGCGACCAGGGCTTTCCGGCGCTGCCTTACCACGCCGGCCTGCCGGCCGAAACGCGAGCTGCCAACCAGCGCCGCTTCCTTAACGAGGAAGGCCTGATCATGGTTGCCACGATTGCCTTCGGCATGGGTATCGACAAACCCAACGTGCGCTTCGTTGCCCACCTGGACCTGCCCAAGTCGCTGGAAGCCTACTATCAGGAAACCGGTCGCGCCGGCCGTGACGGTCTGCCAGCCGATGCCTGGATGGCCTATGGTCTGCAAGACATGGTCATGCTCAAGCAGATGTTACAGAACTCCGAGGGTGACGAGCGCCACAAGCGTATCGAGCAGCACAAGCTCGATGCCATGCTCGCGCTGTGCGAGGAAACGCGTTGTCGCCGGCAGATCCTGCTCAACTATTTTGACGAGGAATTGCCGCAGCCCTGCGGCCATTGCGACAACTGCATCGACGGCGTGCAAACCTGGGATGCCACTGAACCTGCTCGCCAAGCCCTTTCGGCGGTGTATCGCACCGGACAGCGTTATGGTGTAGGTCACCTGGTTGATGTGTTGTTGGGTCGGGACAACGAAAAAGTCCGCAGCTTCGGCCACGAGAAACTCGCCGTTTATGGCGTTGGCAAGGCCCGTTCCGAAAGTGAATGGCGCTCATTGTTTCGTCAGTTGGTGGCTCGCGGGTTGGCCGATATCGACCTGGAAGGTTACGGTGGCTTGCGCTTGTCCGACAGTTGCCGGCCGCTGTTGCGCGGCGAGGTAAGTCTGGAACTGCGCCGTGATCTCAAGCCGCAGACCAGCAGCAAGGGCAGCGGCAGTGGCGGCAGTCCGGCCAGTCAGTTGGTACGTGGCGACGAGCGCGAGCAATGGGAAGCGCTGCGGGCATTGCGGCGCAAGCTGGCCGAGGAGCACGGTGTGCCGCCTTATGTCATCTTCCCGGACTCCACCTTGCTGGAAATGCTGCGCAGCCAACCTTCAAGCCTTAGCGAAATGGCCCAGGTCAGTGGCGTGGGTGCGCGCAAGTTGGAGCGCTACGGCGAAGCCTTCCTCGAAGTATTGGGGGGGGCAGCCGAAGCCCCGCCGCAGGTCACTGACTTGCGTCATGAGCTGACCAGTCTGGCGCGTGCCGGCATGACCCCTGCGCAAATCGCCGGGCAGCTCAATTGCAGCGAAAAGAATGTCTACAGCATGCTGGCCGAGGCCATTGGCCGCCAGCAATTGTCACTGGAGCAAGCCCTGGACTTGCCTGACGATCTGCTGGCCGAAGTTCAGGATGCCTTCCTTGATGGCGAGGGTGAATTGCCGCCCGTCTCCGCCATTGCCGAACAGTTCGGCAGTCGTGTGCCAGAAGGGGTTTTGTACTGCGTTCGCGCGGCGTTGGCGGCAGAATTCGAGATGTAAACGGGGTTTTGTCATCTTTTATAACGATTGTCAGACAGATTGAACCTTGAGGAGCCTTGCCTGTTGCGCAGGAGCATGGTTAGCTGACTAATAATTAGTTCTGATGATGAGTTTTCTATGCCGTTGACCGATCAACACCGCTTCGGAATGCAGCTGGCGCATATGTCCAGAGGTTGGCGCGCCGAGCTGGATCGACGCCTGGCGGGACTGAATCTGTCCCAGGCTCGCTGGCTGGTATTGCTCCACCTGGCTCGTTTCGACGAGGCGCCTACCCAGCGTGAGCTGGCCCAAAGCGTGGGTGTAGAAGGTCCGACATTGGCGCGCCTGCTTGACAGTCTGGAATCCCAGGGTCTGGTTCGTCGCCAGGCGGTACTGGAAGACCGCCGGGCGAAGAAAATCCACTTGTGCCCGCCCGCCAAACCGTTGATCGATCAGATCGAAACCATTGCCAACGCCTTGCGCGCCGAGTTATTCATCGGTGTCGACGAAGAAGACATGCGCGTGTGCATGAAGGTCCACGCGCGCATTCTCGCCAATCTGGAAAAAACCTGAACGACTTCAGAAGGTGTGGCCCAGGTTGAGGTACAACGCCTTCTGATTTTCGCTGTTGGCCCCGTAACTGAAGTTCAACGGGCCCAACGGCGTTTCGAAGCCGACAAAGATACTGGCGGCATTTATGTAACCACTGTCGAATTCGTTGTCGTTGTTCCACACCTTGCCACGCTCCAGCGACCCTCCTATATACAGCGGAAAGTCCAGTGGCAGGTAAGCGCGGGGCGTCAGTCTGCGGTAATAGACCATGCGCATCAGGCTCATGTTCTGCCCGGACACCGAGTCCTGGCGAAAGCCTGACAATTGCCTGGCGCCACCGAGCACAAAGCTTGAAGTCACCACCTCGGCGTCATCCAGGGTCCTTCCATATTGAGTGCCCAGTACCCAAGTGTTGGCGCCGCTGCTCAGCGCCTTGTCCAGTTTGAAGTTCCACTGCCGGTAACGTTGGTCTGACCCAAGGTCGGGCTCGAACTGGCGCAAGGTCAGGCTGATGTCTTCACCGCTGTGCGGGAAGTAGACATTGTCCAGTGTGTCGAATGAATACTTCAGCTCATAGAAACCTTCGTTGAAGCTGAAGTGCGGCAAATCCTGATCGCCGATGCGCACATCAGCATTGCCCCAGGCCTGGCCTACACCGAAGCGCACTTCACCGCTGGTACCGATCTGACGCCCCAGGTTCAGGCCGAATCCGTAGCGCTCCAGGCGGTACTCGGCCACAGGATCGTCCTCCAGGGTTGCTTCAATGTTCTGCGAGCCCAGATCGATATAGGGGGCGACGAAGTACCGCGAACCGGCATCCAGTGGTTGGTAGAACTCGCTGTACAGTTCTTGTTGGTCGCCGATCTGCGCCCGGGTCAGCCACTCGGCACCCAGGCGGTTGATACCGTTCACCCGGTAGCTGGCACCGATATTGAAGGCGCTGTCGCCGCGCATGTCATCGGACAGGTTCAAACCCAATCGCAGGTAGTCAGTACCTCCACGGCGCCCACGGGCATTGATTACCAGGGTGTTGTCATTGCCTTTGTGCACTACCCGGTACTGCACGCGGTCGAAGTAGTCCAAGCCATAGAGGGTGCCCATGTCGGTCTGCAGGCGCCCTAGTTCAAGGGGCTGGTCAATGGGCTGGCGAATGTAGAAACGGATTACGTCATCGCTTACTTTCGAGTCGTTTTCTATCTTGATCGAGGTAATGACCGGTGTGCGCTGGCTGGGTGAGCGGGCGACATTCAGTTCTTCATCATTGTTATCAGGACGTTTGAGTGCCGCCAGGCGCGTATCCAGGGCGCGGGCGGCACGGTAGCCCGCTTCGATCATTTCTTCGGCGCGGCCAAAGTCGGTAACGCCGAAACTGGCCAACGGTGGCTCGATCAGAATGTCATCACGGCGCAAGGTTGCCAGTTGTTCTTCGGAGTTGCGCCGAGTCATCAGGGTGATCGACTGATTGAGTACGTCGACCACCGTCGCCAGTTGCTTGCGAGTTCGTAGTGGGGTACCGATATCGACGACAATCGCGACGTCCACGCCCATCTCGCGTGCGACATCCACCGGGATGTTGTCGACCATGCCGCCATCGACCAACAGTCGGCCGTCCAGTTCTACTGGGGCGAACACGGCGGGAATCGACATGCTGGCGCGAATGACCTGAGGCAGGTGGCCGCGGCGGAACACCACTTTTTCGCCGCTGGCGATGTCGGTAGCTACTGCCCGAAAAGGAATAGGTAACTTGTCGAAATCGCGAGTATCACTGGTGTGGGCAAGCATGCTTTCCAGCAGCAGTGCCAGGTTCTGTCCCTGGATCACCCCCAGTGGCAGGCCAAGGCTGCCATCGTCGCGGAAGCTGAGTTTCTGTTTGACCAAAAAGTCGCGGTCATCCTGCTTGCGCCGAAACGGTACGTCTTTACGCGGCGGCGCGTCGGACAGCGCCTGCTTCCAGTCGATATTCAAGGCGAGCTTTTCCAGCTCGTCGACCTTGTACCCCGAGGCGTACAGCCCACCCACTACCGCGCCCATGCTGGTACCGGCAATGGCATCGACTTTGATCCCTTGTTCCTCCAGCGCCTTGAGTACACCGATATGGGCCAGGCCACGGGCGGCACCGCCAGACAGTACCAGGCCCACTTTCGGGCGCGGGGGTTCGGCAGCCATAAGCGGGAGGGAAACAACAATCAGCAAAAGACTCAACAGCAAGCGGTGCATCATGGCTCTCGGAGCGAAGGCGAAAGACCGCTAGTATAAGCGTGACCGCCTGTCAGGAAACCGTTCCCCCATGAATGCGCGTAAAGCCGAAGTCGTTATTACCTATTGCACTCAGTGCCAGTGGCTGTTGCGTGCCGCCTGGTTAGCCCAGGAACTGCTCAGCACGTTCAGTGACGACCTTGCCCGGGTCGCGCTCGAACCCGCCAGCGGTGGTGCATTTCGCATTACCTGTGACGGCGTGCAGATATGGGAGCGCAAGGCCGATGGTGGTTTTCCTGAAGCCAAGGTGCTCAAGCAGCGGGTGCGTGATCAGATCGATCCGCAGCGCGACCTTGGCCACAATGATCGCCCCTGATCAGCCTTGAGCGGCAACTGACTTGTCGCGTTGGTTGCTGGCTGCAAGGCGACTGGAGACAACGATCGCAAGAATGATCAGCACGCCGCCCAGCAGCATTCGCGGGGTCGGTGCTTCGGCGAATATCAACCAGGCCAGGGCAATGCCGTAAACCGGCTCCAGGGCGAATACCACAGCGGCAGTGCGGGCCTTGATGACGGCCAGGCTGGCGACGAACAAGCTGTGGGCGACACCGGTACAGAACACCCCGAGCAAAGCGATCCACAGCCAATCGATCGCCGAGACGCCGGCAAGCGCCGGAGCTGCTACAGGAAGAAGGCACAGCGCGACCACCGCGTTCTGGCACATAGCCGCCTGCACGGCCGGAATACGTCCGCTGGCGGCGCGATTGGTCAGTGATAGCAGCGAGAACAGCAATCCTGACAGCAAGGACCAGAGCAGCCCACCGGTGGCCTGACTGGCGAGATCGAATTCCGGGGTGACCAACACCAGGCCGACGCTCACCAGCAACACCAGGATGATTTCATTGCTGCGCACCCGCTCCCGGAACAGCAGCCCTTCAAGAATTACGGTAAAGGCTGGGAAACTGGCGAAACCCAGGGTGGCGATAGCTACCCCGGCCACCTTCACTGCAATGAAGAAGCTTACCCAGTGACCTGCGAGCAACACGCCCCCCAACAGCAGGCGGCACCAGTCCTGGCGTTGCAGTGGTTGCCAGGCCTTTTTGGCAATGCGGGCGAAGATGGCGAGGGCCAGCACGGCGAACGCGGCGCGGCCAAAGACAATTATCGATGGGCCCGCCTGGGCCAGCTTGCCGAATACGCCAGTCAAGCCGAAGAACAGTGCGCCGATATGCAAGGCGCCAAGGGCGCTGCGGTGGTTCATGGTTTTCCTATGCGCCTGGCTGAGGACAGCAGTATTGCGCTGAAATTGTGGGGGCTGGCCCTTGCCAGTATTCGACCCCAGTCTACGAGGGCGCTACGCTCGGTGTCTGTTGTCGGGCTCGCGTCAATTGTCGCCAGGCTCTTGGCGCAAGGCTCTGGGTGAACAGCCGAAGGCTTGCAGGACGGCGGCGGAGAAGGCGCTTTGCGAGCCATAGCCGACCTGCGCGGCGATCTCGCCGATCGGCCGGGCGCTGGTGCGTAGCAGTTGGCGCGCCTTGAGCAGGCGGCGTTGGCGAATATAGTCCATCGGAGTCATTGACGCTTCGGCGATGAAGCGGGCATGCAGTCGAGCACTTGAAAGCCCGGCGAGACGGGCAAGATCGGCTACCTGCAACGGGTACGCGGCGTTCTTTTCTATATGCGCATCAAAGCGGGCAAAGGGAAGCTGCTTTCGCACAATAGCCGGGCGCGAGGAACCGTTCAGGCTGGCAAGCAAAAGCACCGCACCCTGTTGGGCAATCAGTGGATCGGTTACCGGGCCCGCAGCCAGCCAGTCGACCAGTTGCTGCTGGTGGTTGTCCAGCTCGAGCGAGCCACGATGCTCCAGCAGTCGCTGGCTTGCCGAGACTTGCTCGCCCATGCTGCTGTTGAGCCAGGCATCGCCAGGCACGTCAAGGACTAGGCAGTGGCTACCGGCAACACTGCCGCAGGTGTGGTGGGTGCCTGCAGGCACCACGATCAACCCGTGGCGTTGGATGCGCGCGCCCTGACCATCGAGTTCGAAGTCCAGTTGCCCACGCAGGCCGAACACCAGTTGGGGGTGCTCATGGGTGTGGGCGATCAGGTCGTCACTGTAGTGACGCAGGGAAAGTATCGAGCCGCTGTTCATTGCCGTGTCCTCTACGCGGTATCGGCAGTGTACAAGCTCAGGCGTCGCTGTTCATCGATTGCAGCGCTGCTTTGTAGAGTGATTGCCGCGGCTGGGCAAACAGACGCCTGAGCATCGGTTCGAAAAAGCTCAGCGGCAGGCTGTCGTAGTGGGGGTCAAACGCGGCGGCGTCGTAGCGTGCGCAAAACTCGATGGTTTGTTGGTACTGCGGGTGATCCTCGAATTGCTCACGCAGATGCCGGTCCATACCCAGGTGATGGAAGAAGTAATAGCCCTGGAATACCCCATGCTTTTCTACCATCCAGAGGTTTTCCGGGCTGACGAAAGGCTTGAGGATGGCCGCAGCGATATCAGGATGGTTATAGCTGCCTAGCGTATCGCCGATGTCATGAAGCAGCGCGCAGATCACATATTCTTCGTCACGCCCATCATGCCAGGCGAGGGTAGCGGTTTGCAGGGAGTGACTGAGGCGATCGATGGGGAAACCGCCGAAATCACCATCGAGCAGCCGCAGGTGAGCGAGTATCCGGTCGGCGAGTTGGCTGGCATAAGCCCTGAAATCGCTGGCTATGATTGCCCAGTCCTGCTGAGTGCCATCTTGCATGTGCGTGAAGCGGGCCTGCTCGGTCATCGGCGTTCCAAAGAGTGGGCTATGCGCCTCACTGTACCTTGACCAATGATCGGAGCAGTGTCCGCGCAGGACGCAATTCTGACCTTGTGGGCCGAAATCAGAACGAGACCTTACCGCGCAGCATGTCGCGGTACATGGCGAAGTCGCCTATCAGGCTGTACAGCGGATGCCTGAAGGTAGCCGGGCGGTTGCCCTCGAAAAAGAAGTGGCCAACCCAGGCAAATCCGTAGCCGGCGAGCGGAATCGCCAGCAGCACAATCCACTTGCCACTGGCAATTGTGTAAGCGAGCAGGGCGATGACCAGGCTGGTGCCAACGAAGTGCAGGCGCCGGCAGGTAGGGTGGCTGTGCTCGTCCAGGTAATAGGGATAAAACTCGGCAAAACTGCGAAATTGCTGAGGATTGTTCACGTCGTAGCTCCTGCAACTCTCGATACGGTGAAGATACACGGCGTGGAGCCTGAACTGAGTCTAGAGTGAGTAAAACCATCGCGCAGTGACAATGGGCGCCAATTGAGTATCCTTTGAGTTCACCGCAGGAGCGGTCAGTTCGAACATAAGAAGCCAGCCATGAGCGAGAGAACCACTTCAGCAAGCTGGGCATCAGGGATCGTCAAGGCACTCGAGCTCGAAGGGCTGGATTGTCGTGCAATGTTCAAACAACTCGGCCTGGATTTTGCCGCCCTGGATGACCCCGACGCACGTTTTACCCAAGACTCCATGACCCGTTTGTGGCAAATGGCCGTCGATCTTTCCGGCAATCAGGCCATCGGCCTGAACATGGCCCGGGTGGTTCGTCCGGCATCCTTTCATGTGGTCGGCTACGCCTTGATGTCGAGCCGTACCCTGGCCGAAGGGTTTGAGCGCTTGGTACGCTTCCAGCGCATCATTGCCGAGAGTTCCGATCTGAGCTTTCGCCTGGAGCCAGACGGTTACGCGTTGATTCTCACGGTCCACGGTGATCATCTTCCACCTACCCGGCACAGCGCTGAAGCCTCCCTGGCCTGCGCCCTGTCGCTATGCGGCTGGTTGAGTGGGCGGGTGATTCAACCGCGGCGGGTATTGGTCCAGGGGCCGCAGCCAGTCGATCTGACGCCCTACAAGATGGCTTTTCATGCACCCCTGGTATTTGGGGCGGCTCATGATGCATTGATATTCGAGCGGGCCGACATGGAGGCGCCTTTACCGACGGCCAACGAAGCCATGGCGGTGTTGCATGACCGGTTTGCCGGTGAGTACCTGGCACGCTTTTCCGAAAGCCGCGTCACCCATCGCGCACGCCAGGTGCTGTGCCGAGTGTTGCCGCAAGGAGAGCCCAAGCGCGAGACGGTGGCTCAGGCCCTGCATCTATCCCAGCGTACCTTGCAGCGGCGCCTGCAGGACGAAGGCACCAGCTTTCAGACCCTTCTTGATGACACCCGTCGAGAGTTGGCCGAGCAGTACCTGGCCCAGCCGAACATGACACTGCTGGAAACTGCCTACCTGTTGGGTTTTGCCGATCCAAGCAACTTCTTCCGAGCGTTTCGTCGGTGGTTCGACGTTACCCCCGGCGAGTATCGGACACAAATTGCGCAACGTACAGGCGCTGCGCCAGCCCCCGATGAGGTAGAGGCTTTGGTCAGTGACGCCAGAACGCCGGCATACACAGCACCAACACCGTAATAATCTCCAGGCGCCCCAGCAGCATCCCGAACGCCAGGATCCATTTGGCCGCATCCGGCAACGTCGCAAAGTTGCCGGCCGGGCCAATGGTTTCACCCAATCCCGGACCCACCCCAGAGACGGTACTGGCAGCGCCGGTCAACGCGGTCATCCAGTCTACGCCAAGCAATGACAGGAGCAGGGCGATCACGCAGATGGTGATGGCAAAGAAGAATGAGAAGGTCAGGATCGAGCGCACAATCTCTTCATCCAGACGGTGACCGTTGTACTTCTGCTTGATCACTGCGCGAGGGTGAATGAGTTGATTAAGGTTGGCCTTGAGCAGGATGTAGGCAACCTGGAAGCGAAAAATCTTTATACCGCCGGCAGTCGAGCCCGAGCAGCCACCGACGAAGCCAAGGTAGAAGAACAGCATCAGCGAGAAATTGCCCCACAGGCTGTAGTCGCCCAGGGCAAAGCCGGTTGTGGTCACAACCGAGGTGACGTTCAGCGCCACGTGGCGCAAAGCATCCAGCCAGTGCAGATTAGTGGTAGCCCAGTACCAGGTGCCCAATACCAGCCAGGTAACCAGCAGCATGGCCAGAAGGCCCTGGACCTGCTGGTCCTTGATCAGCGCCTTGCGATTGCCGCGCAGGGTTGCGACGTAAAGAGCAAACGGCATACTGCCGAAAATCATCACCACCACGGCAACCCAATGCACCGCCGGCTGGTGCCACTTGGCCAGGGATTGGTCGGAGGTAGAGAAACCGCCAGTGGAAATCGCCGACATGGCGTGGTTGATGGCATCGAATACGCTCATCCCGGCAAACCAGAACGCAAGCCCCCCCAAGGCCGTGAAGCCTATGTAGACGGCAACGATGGACTTGGCAACCATGTGCGAGCGCGGCATGACTTTTTCGGAACGGTCCGAGGACTCGGTCTGGAACAGGCGCATGCCACCGATGCGCAGCAGTGGCAAAATGGCTACCGCCATGGCGATAAAGCCGATGCCGCCGAGCCAGTGCAGGAGCGAACGCCACATCAGAATGCCTGGCGACATAGTGTCCAGGCCGCTGAGCACCGTGGCGCCGGTCGCAGTAATACCGGACATGCTCTCGAAGAACGCGTCGGTATAGCTGATGTGTTGAGTGAGCAGGAACGGTAGCGCGGCGAAGATACACACCACCAGCCAACTGCTGACTGTAAGCAGATACATGTCGCGCGGACGCAAGTGCACATGCTCTGGGCGCCCCTGGATCACCAGGGCAAGGCCGGCGATAAAGGTGATCATGCTGGCCCACAGGAACGACGGCAGGTCGCCAGTGCGATCAAAGATCACCAGGGTGGCCATTGGCACAACCATGCTGATCGCCAGGGTGATCAGGAAGATGCCGATGACAAATCCAATGATCCTTAAGGTCGGCAACGCCATGTGATCTGCTCTGACTCGAAACGGAAGGGCGCCATTCTACCTATGGCCCTTTTTAAGTAAACGCTAGAATAGCTGCACATTTCTCTTTAGGGGGTAGCCGATGGAGGCTCTCGACGCATTGCTCAACCGTGTTTCTGTACCACGGCTGATGGAACCCGCACCTAATGCTGCCCAGCGCGAGGGCTTGTTTCAGGCGGCCTTGCGGGCGCCGGACCACGGTCAATTGCGGCCGTGGCGCTTCTTGACGGTAGAGGGCGAGGGGCGTGAAAAACTGGGAGCGTTGCTGGCCGAAGCGGTGAAGGCCGAGGGTGACGCCACTGAAGCGGCGCTGGACAAGGCTCGCGCCATGCCAATGCGCGCACCGCTGCTGGTGGTGGTAATTGCGCGCCTGCAGGATCACTTCAAGGTGCCTGCCTCGGAACAACGCCTGGCCGCTGGCTGCGCAGCCCACGGCATTTTGTTGGCGGCCCATGCCCAAGGTATCGGTGCTGTTTGGCGAACGGGCGAGCTGTCCTACAGCAAGCATGTAGCCAAGGGGCTTGGGCTGGCTGACAACGAAGAGATCATCGCCTTCCTGTACCTGGGCACTGCGCAGTCCGAGCCACGTACCGCGCCGGTGCTGGCGACGGCTGATTTCGTGTCTGCCTGGGGATAAGACTAGTGCCATCGCGGCGCAAGCCCGCGCCTGCAGGCAGATTGCGTTTTGCAATTGTGCAGGCACGGGCGCGTTTCAAATCAGGCACTGAGCTCCAGTCTGGCTATAAAACCACCCTGTGGATGATTTTCCAGGGTCAGACTTCCACCGTGGCGTTCCGCGGCCTTGCGCGCAATGGCCAGCCCCAGGCCATGGCCGGCAGCGCTCTGGCCGGGAGCGCGGAAGAACGGCTCGCCCAATTGCGCAAGGTATTCTTCGGCCACGCCTGGGCCGTGATCGCGCACGCTTATCACAATGCGGTCGTTGTCACGCCAGGCCGAGATTTCAATCGCTTGCCCTTGCGGGTTGAAGCGCACGGCATTACGCAGCAGGTTGTCCACCGCGCGCTCGATCAGCGTTGGCCAGCCCTGCAGGCTCAACCCTGGTTCAAGCTGCAGTTGGATGTCCTGTTCCGGCGCGCTGAGTTGAGCATCCTTGTGCAGAGACTGCAGCAGTGCGTCAAGGTCCACCGGTTCGGCACGCGATTGTTCGGCGTCCACTCGCGCCAGCACCAGAATTTCACTGATCAGTGCTTCCAGGCGGTCGCACTCCCGCGTCAGGCGGGGCCATAACGCTTCGCGTTGTTCAGGTTCGGCCCGCTCAGCAAGGGCCAGGGCAATGCGCAAGCGCGCCAGCGGCGAGCGCAGCTCGTGGGACACATCGCGCAGCAATTGGCGCTGGCTGGCGATCATGCTCTGCAGGCGTGATCCCATGCGGTTGAAGTCATTGGCCAACACGCCGAACTCATCGCGACGACTGGCCAGGCGCGCCAGGCTGTTCTGTTGATAGGTGGTTTGCCCCAGGTCATGCACGGCCCCGCGCAAACGGCTGAGCGGACGGGTTATGGACAGCGTTACCAACAGGCTGAACAGGGTCAAGACCACCAAGGCAATGCCCAACGCACTCAATGGCCAGAGCAGGCTATCACGGTGCCAGGCATCCAGCTCGGGATGGGGAATGCGGTAGATCAACAGGTACGTTTCGCCAGTCTCGGGGCTGGTGTACTCCTCGGTCAGGCGCCGCCAGGGCAAGCGTCGATCGTCGTTGTGGCGCCGTGCTTCGAAGGCTGCGGCACGCCGTGGGAAGGTGCCTGGAACCACCGCGTCGCCACTCTCATTGAGCACTTGAACATCAATGTTGTAGTGGCGCTTGCGATGTTCCAGAAAGTGCTGGGCGCTCTCGGGGCCCTTTTGTTCGTAGCGTTGGGTCCAGGTCTTGGCCAGGGTATTGAGGCCCGGGTGGCGACTGAGAATCCAGGCGTCCTGGTTCAACATGTGCCCGAGCAGAATCGACAGGCCGGCGACCAGGGCAATGGCCAGCCAGAAACTGGCCAGGATGCGCCAGAACAATGAACGCAAGGGAGGCTCCTTCAACGGCAAAAAGCCCGGCTTGCACAGAGGCAAGCCGGGCGGGTGGCTGTAAGCTTACTGGGCCTTGGTGGCTTTTTCAGCTTTCCAGGCTTTGAACTCGCTCCATTCGGCACGACGTTGGTCCCGGTCTTTTTTCAGCTCATCGAATTTCTTCTGCTGATCAGGCTTGAGCAGGGCGCGGATTTCAGCCTGGGTCTTGTCTTTTTTGCTTTGCAGCTCGTCTTTCAGCGCTTTCTGATCGGCGGCTGGAAGTTTTTCCAAGTAGCGTTGGGTGATTTCATGGCGACTTTTCATCTGCTCGCCCATCAGCTTGCCGATCTGCTGGCGTTGTTCACGGCTCAAGTCCAGCTGGGCGTAAGGCGCTCCACCGCGATGGTGGTCGCCGTGGCGTGGGCCGCCTTCTGGCATGGCCATGGCAACGGTCGGCAGTGCAGCAGCGAACATCAGGGCGATAAGGGTCTTGCGCATGGTGTCTCTCCTATCTGAGGCCGGTAGTTACCGGATGTGCCCAGTCTAGGGAGATCAAGGTCAACGGCGGTCAGGCAACGGTAAAGCTTGAGTAAAGATGATTGAGCGCCGTACTGACATTACAGGCTGTAGTAGTAACCACGGCTGCGCAACGCAATGATGCGTGGGCGACCGTCCGGGTGAGGGCCGATTTTCTTGCGCAGGTTGCTGACGTGCATGTCCAGGCTGCGATCGTACAGGGTCAGCTTGCGACCCAGGGCGATCTGCGCCAGCTCCTGCTTGTCCAGCGGCTCGCCTGGCTGGCGTAGCAGCGCTTCAAGAATGCGGCTTTCGGACAGGGTCAGGGTCAAGTCCTGCTGATCGATGCTGACCACGCCACGCGCCGGGCTGAAGCTCAGGTCACCAATTTCGATCTGGCTGGGCGTGGCGTTGGGATGGCTTCGGCGCAGTACTGCACGGAGGCGGGCGGTAAGCTCGCGGGGGTCGCAGGGCTTGGCCAGATAGTCATCGGCGCCCAGCTCCAGGCCCAGGATACGGTCCAGGGGTTCGCCGCGGGCAGAAAGCATCACCACCGGTAGCTCGGTGTGCTCGCTACGTAGTTGCTTGAGCAGTTCCAGGCCACTGCCGTCGGGCAGCATGACGTCCAGCACCACCGCTGCGGGCGCTTGTTCAGCCAAGGCGCGACGGGCGCTTTGGCCGTCGTGACAGGCCCGTACGGAGAAACCTTCCTGGGTCAGCCAGCTGCCGAGCAGCTCGCAGAGTTCCTGGTCATCATCAATCAGTAACAGCTCGCTCATGACTCACTCAATTCAACCATTGCCGACGCTTTCTGTGTCCGCCGCTGGCAAAGATACCGCAGAGTGCAGCCAAGAGGGCAACTCCTCCACCAATCACGAACCATTGTTGCTGGTCGGTGATCAGGCGTTCCGGGGCCTTGGCCTGGAGTTCCTTGAGGCTCAGCTTGAGGCGCTGGTTCTCCTGGCGCAGTCGAGCTAGTTGCGCGCTCTCACGTTCGCTGTCGGCATTGTGCAGTTGCTGGGTCAGCGTTTCGCGCAGGCGTTCGCTTTCCTGCAGGCGCTGTTGCAATTCGGTTATCTGGCTGCCGGCACTCAGTGACAGCGGGGTGCTTGGTGCATTGGGCTCTTCGGCCTGGGTGAGCGGGGTCAGCAACAACAGGCACAGCAGCAGGGGCAACGGACCTTGACGCATTGGAACTCCTGATTCTTGTCGATTCAGCAGGTTGTCGGCTGGTAGATAAGAATAATGAGCAGCTGCATCAGTAAAAGGCGGGAAGGCGGTGCGCGCAGTGGCGCACCGCTTGAAGCGGCTTACGGCAAAACTTGTTTGAACGGTTTGACGATGACGTTGGCATACACGCCTGCGGCGATATACGGGTCGGCATCGGCCCAGGCCTGGGCGGCGCTCAGGGAGTCGAACTCGGCAACGATCAGGCTGCCCGTAAAGCCCGCTGCACCCGGGTCGTTACTGTCGATGGCAGGGTGCGGGCCGGCCAGTACCACACGGCCTTGTTCCTTGAGTTGCTGCAGGCGGTCGATATGCGCAGGGCGGGCAGCCAGGCGCTTTTCCAGGGAGTCGGCAACGTCGCTGGCAATGATGGCGTAGAGCATGTCAGTCCTTAGGAGTAGTTGGCGGAGTGGTGGTGTCGCTGTCATGTATATGACGGGACAGATACAGGCCTTGGCCGACCAGGAACAGTACAGTCATGCCCAGGCTGCCGAAGACTTTGAAGTCGACCCAGATGTCCTGGAAGGTGAAGGCAACGAACAGGTTGGCTGCACCGCAGAACAGGAAAAACGCGATCCAGGCGACGTTCAGGCGCGACCAGACGTTTTCCGGCAGGCTGATGGCGTGGCCCATGATGCGCTTGATCAGCACCCGGTCACCAATGAAGTGGCTACCGGTAAACGCCAGGGCGAACAGCCAGTTGACTACCGGCGCCTTCCACTTGAGGAAGGTTTCGCTATGGAACGCCAAGGTCAGGCCGCCGAATACCAGGCAGGCGAGCAAGGTCAGCCATTGGCCTTTTTCCAGCTTGCGCTGGCGAATGAAAAGCGCGCCGTAGACCACAACCGAGCTGATGATCAGCATGGCCGTGGCACTGAAGATACCTCCGATTTCGAAACTGTGACCGGCAAATTCGACGGTACGAGGATCGAGTTTGAAGACGATGAAGAACAGGAGCAACGGGATGAAATCGATGAATTGTTTCACAGTGGCAGCCAGAAGCAGGATGTGACGGCATAATAACAAACATCAATGACAGCGAAAGCGCCACCTATGAATGTTGATCTGCACTGCCACAGTACGGCCTCTGACGGCGCCTTGTCGCCGACGGCACTGGTTGCCCGGGCCCATGAGCAAGGCGTGCGGATGCTCTCGCTGACCGACCATGACACCCTCGAGGGCCAGTTGGAGGCGCGTGCCGCCATGCAGGCCCTAGACATGCAGTGGATCAGCGGCATCGAGTTGTCGTGCACCTGGGGCGGCGCAACCATCCATGTGCTGGGTTACAACTTTGCCTTGGACGCCGCGCCGTTGCTTGAAGCCGTCGAGTCGCTCCATCGTGGGCGCTGGCTGCGCTCCGAAGAAATCGACCGGCGGCTATCGGCTAAGGGTATGCCTGGGGCGCTAGAGGGCGCACGGGCTATTCAACAGGAGTTGGGAGACAGTGGAAATGCACCCGCACGCCCGCACTTCGCCGACTTTCTGGTGCGCGCAGGCTACGTCAAAGACCGCGGCGAAGCGTTCCGCAAGTGGTTGGGGGCGGGCAAGCTGGGTGACGTCAAACTGCACTGGCCGACCCTGGACGAGACTGTCGAGACCCTGCGCAGGTCCGATGCCTGGGTGAGTCTGGCGCATCCAATGCACTACGAATTGACACGTAGTAAGCGCCGCCGGCTAATTGCCGACTATATTCAAGCAGGCGGGCAGGCACTGGAAGTGGTCAATGGGATGATGCCGGCCGAACAGGTGGGCACAATGTCCATCCTGGCGCGTGAGTTCGGTCTGCTGGCAAGTGCTGGCAGTGACTTCCATGGCCCTGGCACCTGGGGCGAGATCGGTGTCTATCGGCCATTGCCAGAGGACCTGCCACCTTTGTGGCGTCGTTTCAAACATGAGCAGCCTATCGCGGCCGTCTGAACAGGAAGAGAATGTGAGTCAGTTTTTCCAGATTCATGCGGAAAACCCGCAACCGCGCCTTATCAAACAGGCCGTCGAAATCATTCGCAAGGGTGGGGTGGTCATCTATCCGACCGACTCCTCCTATGCCATGGGCTGTCAGATCGGCGACAAGAATGCGGTAGAACGCGTTCGACGCCTGCGACAGCTGGACAAGAACCACAATTTCACACTGATTTGCTGCGACCTTTCGCAAATGGGTGTGTTTGCCAAGATCGACACGTCGATTTTCCGTCTGATCAAGGCCCATGTGCCGGGGCCCTATACCTTCATTCTCAACGCCACGCGCGAAGTGCCACGCCTGCTGCTCCATGAAAAGCGCCGGACCATCGGTATGCGGGTGCCATCCAACCCGATTGCCCTGGCGTTGCTGGCAGAGCTGGGGGAGCCGTTGATGAGCGTGAGCCTGATCATGCCCGGCGAAGATGAGCCGATGACCGATCCTTATGAGATCCGCCAGGCCCTGGAACATCACGTCGACCTGATCATCGATGGTGGCTTTGGTGACCTCAAAGCGTCCACGGTGATCAACCTGGCCGGTGATGAGCCTGAAGTCATTCGAGTTGGTTGCGGCGATCCGACCCCCTTTATGGTCGAAGCGTGAGCCAGTCCTCCATCCCTGAGCCAAGTATCGATCCACAAGCGGGCGCCCAACAGGAACTGCCACTGGTATTGGTGTATGGCGAAGCCATGACCGAAATGCCGGTGGATCTATACATTCCGCCGGACGCGCTGGAAGTGTTTCTCGAAGCGTTCGAGGGCCCCTTGGACCTGTTGCTCTACCTGATTCGCAAACAGAACGTCGATATCCTCGATATTCCGGTGGCAGAAATCACTCGCCAGTACATGGGGTATGTCGAGTTGATGAAAACCGTGCGCCTGGAGCTGGCCGCGGAATACCTGGTGATGGCGGCGATGCTGGCCGAGATCAAGTCGCGCATGCTGTTGCCGAGATCTGTCGACATCGAGGAAGAAGAGGGTGACCCGCGTGCCGAGTTGATTCGCCGCTTGCAGGAGTACGAGCGCTTCAAGGCCGCAGCCGAGGGTATTGATGGTTTGAGTCGAGTCGGGCGCGAGATCATTGTGCCGCGCCTGGATGCACCACAGGCCAAGGTTCGCAAGCTTCTGCCCGAGGTCAGCCTGGAAGAACTGCTGCTGTCGATGGCTGAAGTGCTGCGCAGGGGAGATTTGTTCGAGAGCCACCAGGTGAGTCGTGAAGCATTGTCCACCCGTGAGCGCATGAGCGATGTGCTGGAGCGCCTCAAAGGTGGAGGCTTTGTTCCGTTTGTCGAGCTGTTCACTGCCGAGGAAGGCAAGTTGGGTGTGGTCGTAACTTTTATGGCAATTCTTGAGTTGGTGAAGGAATCCTTGATCGAACTGGTGCAAAATGAGCCTTTTGCGCCGATCCACGTCCGCGCCCGGGCCGAGTGACAACGAACAACGCCATGAATCTGAACGATCCGCGCGACCTGGCGCCTCTGCTTGAGGCCTTTTTACTGGCCTCTGGAAAACCACAATCGCTGGAGCGCTTGTTCGAGCTATTTGAAGAGGCTGAACGCCCTGAGCCTTCTGTATTCAAGAAAGCCCTGGAAGTGCTGCGCAAGTCCTGCAACGGCCGGGCCTTTGAACTCAAGGAGGTGGCTTCAGGCTACCGCCTGCAGATTCGCGAAGATTATGCCCCCTGGGTGGGTCGGCTGTGGGAGGAGCGCCCGCAGCGTTATTCCCGTGCGTTACTGGAAACCATGGCGCTGATTGCTTATCGCCAGCCCATTACCCGTGGCGAAATCGAAGACGTGCGTGGCGTGGCGGTCAACACCAATATCGTCAAGACCCTGCTCGAACGCGAGTGGATTCGTATCGTTGGTTACCGTGAAGTGCCGGGCAAGCCGGCGATGTTCGCCACCACCAAGGCCTTTCTCGATCACTTCAACCTAAAAAATCTCGATGACTTGCCGGCTTTGGCCGATTTGCGCGAGATGGAGCCAGAGCCTGTTTTAGAACTGGATGATGCGCCAGTGCCGGCCCATTTGCAGGCCCTTGCCGATGAGAGCGCCGAGCCGCCCGCGCCCAAGGAAGAAACCAGCTTCCGCACGCTGCTGGTTGAGCTTGACTCCATGGAGGAGGGGCTCAAGACCGACTTTGACGACCTGCTTGACGAAGAGTCGGCGGCTGAAGAGACCCCAGCGCGGGATCCGGAAGCTGAAACACCGAGGCAGTAATCTCGCCTTTGAGCAGAATTAAGCGGTGTGCGTGAGAATTTCGGCTAGTCTCAGGTGCGTTCGCCGCGCGATCAGCGTATGATTCGCGACCTTTTTGGCGCTTGTTCGCCTAAACAGTTTCAAATCTTACACCGGGAGGTGCCCAGATGAGTGATAAAGACCTGCAGGAAACCCAGCCATTGCCGCCGTCAGGCGAGAAACTGCAAAAAGTTCTCGCGCGTATCGGCGTGGGCTCGCGTCGCGATGTAGAGGCCTGGATCGGTCAAGGCCGAATCAAGGTCAACGGCGTTAATGCCACCTTGGGCCAACGTGTCGATCTGCATGACGCGATTTCCGTCGACGGCCGCGTGATCAAGCGTGAAGAGTCTGCCGAGACTGTGCGCCGGGTGATCATGTACAACAAGCCCGATGGCGAGATCTGCACCCGTGACGACCCCGAAGGCCGTCCGACCGTGTTCGACCGTTTGCCACGTCCGAAGGAAGGCCGTTGGATCAATATCGGCCGCCTGGACATCAATACCACCGGTCTGTTGATGTTCACCACCGACGGTGAGTTGGCCAATCGCTTGATGCACCCATCCTATGAGATGGACCGTGAATATGCGGTACGGGTGCGTGGTGAAGTCGACGAAGACATGATCGCTCGCCTCAAGGCGGGTGTCGTGCTTGAAGACGGCCCGGCTCGTTTTACCGACATCAAGGAAGCCCCAGGCGGTGAAGGTTTCAACCACTGGTACCACTGCGTGGTGATGGAAGGTCGCAACCGCGAAGTTCGTCGCCTGTGGGAGTCCCAGGGCTTGGTGGTAAGTCGCCTGAAGCGCGTACGATTTGGACCGGTATTCCTCAATTCCGACCTGCCGATGGGCCGCTGGCGTGAAATGAGTCAGCAAGAAGTGGACATTTTGGCCGCCGAAGTGGGGCTGACCCCCGTGGCAATGCCAACCTTGAACCACAAGAGCAAAGACAAGCTTGAGCGGCTGCAGCGCAAGTCGACCCGTCCGATGGGGCGTGGTGAGCGTGTTCGTACACTGCGTCCTGCACAGGATGGTGCATCGGCAGAGCGTCCAGCACGCCAGCCTCGTGGTGGTGAAGCCGAACGTCCTGCGCGTCAACCGCGTGGTGGTGAAGCCGAACGTCCTGCGCGTCAGCCGCGTGTTGGTGAGGCCGAGCGTCCTGCTCGTCAGCCCCGTGGTGAAGCGCCACGCAAGGACACCGGTCGTGGTCGTAGCACCGTGGCTGAGCGCCCGAGTGACATGAACAAGCGCGGCAAGCCGGCACCCAAGCGTCCGGGCAGCACCCGCAACAAGCCTCGCCCGTAAAGGTCGAGTGTCAGAAAAAGCCAACCTTCGGGTTGGCTTTTTTTTGTCTGAAATATCCTCGGGTTACCGTCATCTGTGCAAGTGTTGGAAAGTTTTTGAACCAGATTGTAAATAAAGCGTTACAAAGTGAGCTGGTCGTTATTGAGGTTTGTACGAATTGGCGAAGCTGTAAAAAAAAATTGCCGAAACACCCGTGCCAGCGCGTTTTACGTCTACGTCAAGGACTTGCCTGCAGGCCGTGGGGGCGCTGAGATATGGGCATTGCCGTGTGCAAAGCCGGGCCGCAGAGCCGGGCACTTAATAAGAACAAATGGAGGCGCCATGTACGCCGATTACTCCCCCAGGCTTCACGCCTTCCTCAGGAACGGTGCGTTTTGTCATCAGACAATTACGCAACGTGTTGACCCCTGCGCGTCTACAGGGGTATACAATGCGCCGCGTTTTACCTGTGACCCCAATGCGTACCGCGCACTCTTGCTGACACCCGGCTGATTCACTCCCGGCTTTTGCCCTGGGTAGGCGGCAGTTGTCCAAGATCCTCAAGGTAACCACCTTGTTAATTCCGCTGCGCCACGAGCGCGGTGGGTCCGATTTCGTCACAGATAAAAACAAGCAGGTGACTTCGTTCATGAGTGGACCAAATTCGCATTCAGGCGAGCTGAAACGCGGCCTGAAAAATCGCCATATCCAATTGATCGCCTTGGGTGGTGCAATCGGTACAGGGCTGTTCCTGGGATCGGCCGGGGTGATGAAATCGGCGGGCCCGTCGATGATTCTGGGCTATGCGATCTGTGGCTTCATCGCGTTCATGATCATGCGCCAGCTCGGTGAAATGATCGTTGAAGAGCCGGTGGCCGGGTCGTTCAGTCACTTTGCGCACAAGTACTGGGGTGGTTTCGCAGGCTTCCTCTCGGGCTGGAACTGCTGGGTGTTGTACATCCTGGTGGGGATGTCTGAGCTCACGGCCGTTGGCAAGTACGTTCATTACTGGTGGCCGGAGATCCCGACCTGGGCATCGGCAGCGGCGTTCTTCATTCTGATCAACGCAATCAACCTGGCCAACGTCAAGGTGTTTGGCGAGGCGGAGTTCTGGTTCGCGATCATCAAGGTCATTGCCATTGTCGGTATGATCGCCCTGGGTAGCTACATGCTGGTCAGTGGCAGCGGTGGTCCACAGGCGTCGGTCAGCAACTTGTGGGAGCATGGCGGCTTCTTCCCCAATGGGGTGAGCGGTCTGGTCATGGCGTTGGCGATCATCATGTTCTCCTTTGGCGGCCTGGAAATGCTTGGTTTCACCGCAGCTGAAGCCGATAAGCCGAAAACCGTGATCCCGAAAGCGATCAACCAGGTGATCTACCGCATTCTGATTTTTTACATCGGTGCCCTGATTGTGCTGCTGTCGCTGACGCCGTGGGACAGCCTGGTCTCCAGTCTTGACGCTTCTGGTGGCACCTATGGCGCCAGCCCATTCGTTCAGGTGTTCTCGCTGCTGGGTAGCGATGTTGCTGCGCATATCCTCAACTTCGTGGTACTGACTGCAGCGCTGTCGGTGTACAACAGCGGCACTTACTGCAACGCCCGCATGCTCTACGGCATGGCCGAGCAGGGTGATGCGCCGGCGGGCCTGGCGAAGATCGACAAGCGCGGTGTACCGGTGCGTTCGATCCTGGCGTCGGCGGCAGTCACGCTGGTGGCGGTACTGCTCAACTACTTCATTCCGCAGCATGCGCTGGAGTTGTTGATGTCGCTGGTGGTGGCTGCCCTGGTGATCAACTGGGCGATGATCAGCTACTCGCACCTGAAGTTCCGCCAGCACATGAACAAGACTGGCCAGAAGCCGCTATTCAAGGCGCTGTGGTATCCCTATGGCAACTACATCTGTCTGGCCTTCGTGGTGCTGATTCTGGGCATCATGCTGCAAATCCCGGGCATCCAGATGTCGGTGTATGCGATTCCTGTGTGGCTGGTGGTGATGTTTGCCTGCTACGGCCTCAAGAGTAACCGCCGTACCCGTGCGGTAGCGGACGCAGGTGCTGTTACCAAGTAAGGTGCAGTGTGTGTTGAAAGAGCCCGGCCCTTGCGCCGGGCTTTTTGTTTTTGCGGTATCCTCAAGGCCTATTCAGGCTTGTGACATATGTTGATCATTTCCAATAACGTGCAGATTCCCGACCAGGAAATCGAACTGACCGCCATTCGTGCCCAGGGCGCTGGCGGGCAGAACGTCAACAAGGTTTCCAGTGCCATGCACCTGCGCTTCGATAGCCAGGCTTCCTCTCTGCCCCCGTTCTACAAGGAACGCTTGCTGGCGTTACGCGATAGCCGCATTACCCGTGATGGGGTCATCATCATCAAGGCCCAGCAATATCGCACGCAGGAGCAAAACCGCACGGATGCCCTGGAGCGCTTGCGCGAGTTGATTCTGGCAGCAGTGAAGGTAGAAAAGGCGCGCCGTCCGACGCGGCCGACCCTGGGCTCGAAAACTCGGCGTCTGGACACCAAGAATAAGCGCGGCGCAATCAAGGCTGGGCGTGGAAAGGTCGATTATTGAAGGGGCGGGGCGTTTCTTGACAGTGTGAAAACGTATTGAGGAAGAGCTCCTGGAACAGCCGTTTTCACACAGTCTGATTGTTGCGCTGTTATTCCTGGTCGGCGCTGGGGTTTTCGTCGCCGTCGTGATCAGCCTGGGCTGGTTCGGCGCTGTGAGTGGCAGGTGTCTGCTCTTCTGGGTTCAGGCTTGGGAAGGGAAAGTTCGGGATCTCATGCATCTCGTCGTTCCTCGCAAGTGTGTGGAAAGGCTGCGCAAGGCGCGCATGGCTTATTGATAGCTCGTGCAGGATACAGGAGTCTGCGTGACAGTATGAATTTTCCTGCCTGATGGTAATCGCGGGGCCAGCCCGCCCCTCCAGACTGATCGCCTGTGGGAGCGGACTTGCCCCGCGATCAATTCACCGGCAAACGTCAGCGATGGCCGCAGCCAGTGCCCCGAGACGTGTTGCATCGGCGCCAGCGATGTTGGCCCGGCCGGTGCCGACCATGTACACGCTGTGTCGCTCACGCAGTTGCTTGACCTGCTCTGGAGACAGCCCGGTGTAGGAGAACATTCCGCGTTGCGCAGCGATGTGCGCAAAACGGTCGCTCAGGCCGTGAGGGGCTAACGCTTCGACCAGTCCCGCGCGCAATTGAGCGATGCGCTGGCGCATGGCCTCGACTTCTTCAACCCACAGCTGCTTGAGTGCAGGATCTCCCAGTATCTGCGCCACTACCGCAGCGCCGTGATCCGGTGGCGTCGACCAAAGGTTGCGCGCCAGCAGCGCCAATTGACTGCGAACATCCTGCAGCTTTTCGGCTTCATGGCTGCACACCAGGAGGGCGCCGGTACGATCGCGGTAAAGTCCGAAGTTTTTCGAGCAGGAACTGGTGATCAGCAGTTCAGGCAGCTCGCTGGCAAACAGCCGTACTGCCCAGGCATCTTCTTCCAGTCCGTCACCGAAACCTTGATAGGCGAAGTCGATCAGTGGCAGCAGTTCGCGGCGGCGCACCACTTCCAGTACCGCACGCCAGTCGTCCTGGGCAAGGTCGAAGCCGGTCGGGTTGTGGCAGCACGCATGCAGCAACACCACATCGCCCTTGGGTACGGATTCAAGTGTGGCAAGCATCGCGCTTACGTTGAGGCGGTTGTCCGTACCCACATAAGGATAATGACTGACCTTGAGGCCGGCGCCGGCGAAAATGGTCTCGTGGATGGGCCAGGTCGGATCGCTTAGCCAAATGCCGCGACCCGGTAGGCAATGCGCGATAAATTCAGCCGCAAGGCGCAATGCGCCTGTACCGCCGGGAGTTTGAGTGGCACCAGCGCGCTTGCTGGCCAGCACCGCCGAATCGCTACCCAGTACCAACTCAGCGATCAGGCGGCCGAAGTCGGCATCGCCGTGACCGCCGACGTAGCTTTTGCTCTGTTGCGTGTCGAGCAAGCGCTGTTCGGCGAGTTTGACGGCCGAAGGAATAGGCGTGAGCCCTTGGGCGTCCTTGAATACACCCACCCCCAGGTCGAACTTATGCTGGTTGCTGTCGTTGGCGTATGCCTCCATCAGCCCCAGGATCGGATCGCCAGGTACGCGCTCAATCGCGCTGAAGTGCATTATTTGCGACCTTCTGCGTTCTGGGCGACCTCGTCGGTGCGCGCGGCCATGATGAAGTCGTTGCGGTGCAGGCCTTTGATTGAGTGGCTCCACCAGGTAACAGTGACTTTGCCCCATTCGGTCAGCAGACCTGGGTGATGGCCTTCAGCTTCGGAGATTTCGCCGACTGCGTTGGTAAAGGCCAGTGCGTGTTTGAAATTCTTGAACAGGAAGATTTTTTCCAGCTGCATGATGCCGTCACGGACTTCGATGTTCCAATCCGGGATCTGCTTGATCAGTACCGGCAGTTCTTCGTCGCTGACCTGGGGCGCATCGGCACGGCAGGCTTCGCAGTGGGCTTTGTTCAAGGCGTTCATAAGGTTTTCCGCAAGTGGTTTGTTATTGGTTTGCAAGGTTGCTCAGGCAGCAACCTTAGGTGGAAATTTCGGTGCGTGCAGGCCCATCTTCATCGCGGTATGGACCATGCCCATGATGTCTTCGTGGGCCAGGTCGAACAGGCGCTTGAGGTTTGGCAGGGCAAAATACAGCGGCTGCAGGATGTCGATACGATAAGGCGTACGCATGGCTTCCAGCGGATTGAAAGGCTGGTGCTCGGGCTCATCGGACAGGCTGTAGACAGTCTCTTTTGGCGAGGACAGGATGCCGCCGCCATAAATCTTGCGGCCCTGCGGGGTGTCGACCAGACCGAATTCGATGGTCATCCAGTAAAGTCGCGCCAGGTACACGCGCTCTTCCTTGGTCGCGCTCAGGCCGAGCTTGCCGTAGGTGTGGGTGAACTCGGCGAACCAGGGATTGGTCAGGAGCGGGCAGTGACCAAAAATTTCGTGGAAAATATCCGGCTCTTGCAGGTAGTCGAGTTCTTCTTCGGTGCGAATGAACGTCGCCACTGGAAAGCGTTTGCTGGCCAGCAGTTCAAAAAAGGTCTGGAAAGGAATGAGTGCAGGTACACGGGCAACTTGCCAGCCAGTGGTGGCAGCCAGCACTTTGTTGATCTCGCCCAGCTGCGGGATGCGGTCGTGCGGCAGGCCCAACTGTTCGATGCCGTCCAGGTATTCCTGGCACGCCCGGCCTTCGATCACTTTCAGTTGGCGGGTAATCAAGGTGTTCCACACCGCATGTTCATGCTGCGGATAGTCGATAAACCCTTGCGCATCGGGCTCTCGAGCCACGTATTGCGTCTGTTTCATACTGCTCTCCTGCTGAGGGCCTTTTTTGTTATGTGATCAAGCCGTTGCATAAGAGATAACCCGTGACGTAGTGCTTTGCACCGGCCAGAGCGGTTGTTCAGATCGCAGAGTTGAACGTTTTTGTAACGATAACTTTACAAAAATGACAAGTGGCTGAAAAATAGGGGGGTGATATCCCTCTATAAGCCCATTCTTGTCACGTAATCTTTACGGAAATTCTTCTGAATGCGTAAATAGGTGGGCCGGGTAGCTGCGCCAGGCTCGCCCCAGACCTATCTCTAGGACATTTCATGCGTATCAAAGTGCATTGCCAGAACCGCATCGGCATTCTGCGCGACATTCTCAACCTGCTGGTGGAGTACGGAATCAACGTCGCACGCGGCGAGGTAGGGGGCGAGCATGGCAATGCCATCTATCTGCATTGCCCGAACCTGATAAACCTGCAGTTCCAGGCCCTGCGCCCCAAATTCGAGTCGATTACCGGTGTGTTCGGGGTCAAGCGCGTGGGCCTGATGCCGAGCGAGCGGCGGCATATGGAACTCAATGCGTTGCTCGGTGCGTTGGATTTTCCGGTGTTGTCGATCGATATGGGTGGCTCCATCGTCGCCGCCAACCGTGCAGCGGCGCAGTTGCTCGGGGTGAGGGTGGATGAGGTCCCCGGCATTCCGTTGTCGCGTTATGCCGAGGATTTTGACCTCCCGGAGCTGGTGCGTGCCAACAAGTCGCGTATCAACGGCTTGCGTGTGAAGGTCAAGGGTGACGTGTTCCTCGCAGACATCGCACCTCTGCAGTCCGAGCACGATGACAGTGAGGCGCTGGCGGGAGCAGTGTTGACCTTGCACCGGGCAGATCGCATCGGTGAGCGTATCTATAATGTTCGCAAGCAGGAGCTGCGCGGCTTCGACAGCATCTTCCAAAGCTCACGGGTGATGGCTGCGGTTGTGCGTGAGGCGCGGCGCATGGCACCGCTGGATGCGCCCTTACTGATCGAGGGTGAAACCGGCACTGGCAAGGAGCTGCTGGCGCGGGCCTGCCACCTGGCCAGCCCACGTGGCCAGGCGCCATTGATGGCGCTCAATTGTGCTGGCCTGCCGGAGTCCATGGCCGAAACCGAATTGTTCGGTTACGGCCCAGGCGCATTCGAAGGGGCGCGTGCCGAAGGCAAGTTAGGCCTGTTGGAACTGACCGCAGGCGGAACCCTGTTTCTCGATGGCGTAGGTGAAATGAGCCCGCGGTTGCAGGTCAAGTTGCTGCGCTTCTTGCAGGATGGCTGCTTTCGCCGGGTGGGTAGCGACGAAGAGGTTTACCTGGATGTGCGGGTGATCTGCGCAACCCAGGTCGATCTGTCGGAACTGTGTGCCCGGGGTGAGTTCCGCCAGGACCTTTACCATCGATTGAACGTGCTCTCCCTGCATATTCCACCGCTGCGTGAGTGCCTTGATGGCTTGCCACCTCTGGTCGAGCATTTCCTCGACCAGGCGAGTCGGCAAATTGGGTGTTCGTTGCCGCGCCTGGCGCCGGCAGCCATGGAACGTCTGAGTCAGTATCACTGGCCGGGGAACGTGCGCCAGTTGGAAAACGTACTGTTTCAGGCGGTGTCCTTGTGTGATGGCGGATTGGTCAAGAGCGAGCATATCCGCTTGCCAGACTATGGCACGCGCCAGCCGCTGGGCGAGTTTTCCCTGGAAGGAAGTTTGGGGGATATTGTCGGACGCTTTGAAAAGGCAGTGCTCGAACAGTTAATGGGCGAGTTCACCAGCAGTCGGGCTTTGGGTAAGCGGCTCGGCGTTTCTCATACAACGATAGCCAACAAGTTGCGCGAACATGGTGTTGGCAAGTCGGTAGAGTAAGCGCGATTAATTGCGAGGATGTTTGGGAAGGGGAGTGCGTGGTAATTATTAAGAGCAGGTTAACTTGAGCCGCGCGCCTCGGTCCGAAGCGATCAAGGCGCGGCGAGCAGTAACTACTGATTATCCATTCGAGCAGCCGTTGCCCATTACACGGTACTCAAGAATATGTCGTTGGCCCTGCGAGTCCTCATAGGTCATACGCGCTGGAACCACTTCGCAGACGTTAGGCACTTCGCTCATGGAGATAACTTTAGCGATGTCCAGGTGCTGCGAGTAACTGTACTGTTCAACCGGAATCTGCTCGGCGCCACCGTTTGCAACTTCGTCGGCGATTGCCGCGGTGCAAACACTGCCGAGTACCAATGCCAGTAAAGCTTTCATTTTCATTTTACCTGTCTAAGGTCGTAAGAGGGTGCGCGACGCTTGTGGCGTCGCGTGTACAACTAAAGTTCAACTATCTGGGTTATCTCGGGATTAACGGCCTTCGTGGGGGCTGTAACAAGAAGTTAATCTCGATGCCGTTGCTGGCGAGGTGAATTTTAGGTGGGGCCATGGCCGTTAAACAGATGGCGTTTTGATAAACACTGTTGGCGAAAACTGTAACAATCACGCCGTTGGCTGCCTTTGGAATTATTTTTATATGCGCCGAGGCCCGGTCTTGAGCCTGCGGCTGATTGCGTGGGCGCAAAAGGTCTTGGCGGTACTACCAACGTCGAATGGCCAGTCAGGTCTGGTACAGTTACAACGAGGTCATACAAAAACAACTATTACACCGAGGTAGATAAAGATGAGTGCGGCTCCCCTGTATCCCGTTCGTCCCGAGGTTGCGGCCAATACCCTGACTGATGAGGCGACCTACAAGGCCATGTACCAGCAGTCGG
>NZ_JACOPV010000014.1 GCF_016881005.1 Pseudomonas arcuscaelestis
TCGTAGCGTCTGCCGTTGAAATAGCATCACCATGATGGTGACGCGCTCCTCGGTACTCAGGTGACTGTATTGGGTAGACATGACAACACCTTACATCAGGTGTTGCACTTGCTCCTTGAGGCCGCCCCCTCGATATCGGTAAGTTTTAGCGCAAGCAGTTGCGTGCGAACACCATCCAGTTGAAGGCCGATCTTCCTGTTTTCGTCCAGCCACTGCTGACGAATTTCACCTAGCAACAAATACTCGTCAAGCGCGCTCAAGTATCCCTGTACCTGCGTGGTACGCTGGGTTGCTTCCCTTTGTTCATCGCCAAGCTGCTTGATTTGCTCTGCCCATTCCCGGCGCTGATCTTGAAGCTGCGAATAGTGCATTCCTTTCTGAACACCATCGGCAAGTTTACCAACGACCTCCAGCACTTTCTCGATGGCACCGAGTGCCGCAGCAGGTGTTGCACCGTTGCTGACTAACTCTTTGACCTGATCGACCGTCGGTAATTTCCCCTCAAACAATGAATCCAGTCCGTTGGATTCAAATGCTTCAATTGCACCTTCCAACTCGCGGAGATCGTGCTGTTTGCTATTTAGCCTGGCTGCGTAGGCTTGTACTTCAGTGGTAGCTTTCTCCAGTGCTGCCTTATAATCGTTTATCTCGCGACTCGCATCATAAACAGGGAGGCTGCCGATCGATCTGGCTCCATCGACCACGCCTTTGAGCAACGTTTCAAGTTTGTTGCCTGCATCACGCGCGGACGTATTAAGCGCATTCACGTAGAATTCTTTCTCTTCAGGATCATCAGTACTTTCAAGCCTGACGATCAGCTTCGCTAAACCTTGAGCATCAACAGTTACCCGAAGCGCTGAGGCGTTTGCTGAAAAACCGTCAACGTGCTGTTTAATCCCTTTGCTGTGGCGCTCCATCGACTCATGCAATAAAGAGAGAAAACCCACAGTATTTTCCTGCCAAAGTCGAGTGTAGGCAGGTGCTGCTGCCAGAATTTTTCCCATATCAGGGTGTTTCAGATCGGCATTGAGTGGCACGAGGTTATCATTCATAAAAATATCCTTATTTTTTTGATATAGCATCAGCAAATACAGTATTCATACGCACAGCGTGGACCTCAATACTGCCCCACTGACCAATAAAACCTTCAAAATTAAAAGAAAATGCAAAAAGCTGCTGATCGGTTTCTATTCTTTTTAGAATATCAATCGAAGTATCGATATAGGAACCAATCAAACCCCATGCCGTGTGCAAATGTTCGGATGAAGTCATTACATCGCCTAATCGAGCCTCTAACTGCCCCATTTGCGTATGCAAGTGTTCAAGAAGTCCCTCGAGTCGAATTTCAGCTTTCAGGCGATCGCTTATTTCACCACGATCGCTTTGACGCTTGTTACGTTCCTTGCGTACTTTCTCTGCTTTCGAACCATAGATCGAACCCGTAATTACAGCGCCCAGGGGTCCGGCGGCGACTCCAGCAATGGCCGCTTTAACATATTGGTCATACTCATTGCCAAGCCGTACAATTTCCTTATCGAGAGCATCCAACTCATTCCGTAGATATTCGACTTCATCGCTGGACTGACGACGCTGCACAGCTTGAATTTTTTGCATGACCAACGGTGCAAGGGTTAGTAACGCTACGTCACGAAAGTTTTTTGTCTGCGCCTGGACCTTTCCGACACTTTCAGCAAATTTCGTTACGTCTTTTCGCAGGATGTCCATGAACTCCACCAAGGTCTCAACCTTGATCTTATCACTCGGACTAAGTTTCACCCCCTCGTGGAATTCGATGGACTCCCATTTATCTTTGCTGTGACCCGCATCGATGCGTTTATCGATAAAGTTCAGTATGAATTTCCCCCCACTGTTGATGCTATTAGCAGTGGAAGCCAACTGAGCGCCCAGGTTTTTACTGACATCCGACAGGTCGATCCAGCTACGTCCGTGCTCCTGCAATTTCAGATTCAAGTCGAGCATACTGTCCGGCATTAAGCCGGATTCACTGATCGTGTCGTATCCCAACCAATCAATCACGGTATCACTGGTGCTAGGCAGGCTGAACACATGGTTGGCATACTGGCTAAGGGTCTCAATATGCTCGCGGGTGAGCACAAGCCCGCCGTTATCAGGGCCATCACGCCCTTCCATCCCCTGAATGAGATTGCCTGGCAAGCGCTGAGCAAGGTCCTGGTTTTCGTTTGAGCTGTCTGTTGCAATGTCCATATTTGCATCCTTGGTGATAGGCCAAACCGGCCAGGGAGCAACCTATTACGCAACTGACACTGCCGAGCAGAGGGCAGATTTTCCTAAAACGCCGATACCGGCCCGAAAGAATGGATTGTCGATGAAGATCAACAGAAAGCTGCTCGTCCTTGGCCTGCCACTTTTGCTGGCAGCGTGCACACAAACACCCGGCAAGCATGACAACCTGGTGCTCGAGAAAGCCAGCCAATGCCCCGTGCATCTGGAGACCAACCAGACGCTCACGCTCACCCTGCCCAGCAACCCCAGCACCGGCTATCGCTGGCTGGTACAGAATCCAGCTACAGGAATATTGAGAAGCCTGGGGCCCGAGGTTTACAGTCACCCGGAAGACGCCGGGGTCGTGGGTAGCGCCGGGCAATCGCTATGGCGCTTTCAGGCTCAAGCCACGGGAGAGGGTCATTTGATACTGGTCTATCAGCAACCCTGGGCGCCTGAAGTACGCCCGGCGCAGACCTTTGACTGTGCAATCAGCGTGAAGTAAAGGCACTGGTCAGCCAAGTCATGCATCTGACTGCAAGTTTGGCTAAAATGCCCGCCTTTTACTGCCCAATACCTGGATTGTCCTCGTGAGCAAAGAACCTGACCGTCTATTCGCCCAGCCGCTTGGCCAGGTACCCGACTTCGCCTTCAACGAAGACGTGGTGCGAGTGTTCCCGGACATGATCAAGCGCTCAGTGCCGGGTTACCCGACCATTGTCGAGAACCTTGGGGTGTTGGCTGCACAATTCGCTCAGCCGAACACAGCCCTGTATGACCTGGGCAGCTCGCTGGGCGCCGTGACCCAGGCGCTGCGTCGGCATGTCCGTAGCGACGGCTGCCGGGTTATCGCGATAGACAACTCCGCCGCTATGGTTGAGCGCTGCCGCCAATACCTCACTGCCCAAGACTCGATGTTCCAGGAGCTGTTGCCGGTAGAAGTAATCGAGGGTGACATTCTCGCGCTCAAGTTCCAGCCCGCTTCGGTGGTGGCAATGAACTTCACCTTGCAGTTCATTGCACCTGAACAGCGCCTGGAACTACTGGCTCGTATCCGCGCCTCACTGCTACCTGGTGGCGCACTGATTCTTTCCGAGAAGCTGCGCTTTGACGATACCCAAGAGCACGCCTTGCTCACCGACCTGCATGTTGCATTCAAGCGCGCCAATGGCTACAGCGAACTGGAAATAGCCCAGAAACGCAGCGCCATTGAGAACGTGATGAAGCCCGACAGCCTTGAAGAACATCGCCAGCGCCTGCTGGCGGCCGGTTTCTCCAAGGTAGTGCCTTGGTTCCAATGCCTTAATTTTGCCTCGTTGATTGCCCTGCCATGATTGATCTATCCCCGTTGGTTCGCCGTTTGGCGGGCACCCCTCTCGCACAATGGTCGCAAGGCCTGCAAGCACAGTTGGACGCCAAGATGGACAAGGGCCATGGCGACCTGGAGCGCTGGCAGAATGCCCTGGATGCGCTTCCGGCGTTGCAGCCAAGCACAGTGGACTTGCTCAACGGTCTGAACCTGGATTGCGAGTGCGACCAGGACACTCGCGATCGTATGCGCCAGGCCCTTATGGGGTTATCGCCCTGGCGCAAAGGGCCATTTGACCTGTTCGGTGTACATGTAGACACCGAGTGGCGTTCGGACTGGAAATGGTCGCGCGTTGCTCCGCATCTGGATCTCAAGGGCAAACGAATTCTGGATGTCGGCTGCGGCAATGGTTATTACCAGTGGCGCATGCTCGGTGCCGGCGCCGACAGTGTGATTGGCGTCGACCCCAACTGGCTGTTCTTCTGCCAGTTCCAGGCCGTGCAGCGGTACCTGCCTGACCTTCCTGCCTGGCATTTGCCTTTCGCTCTGGAAGATCTGCCAGCCAATCTGGAAGGTTTCGACACGGTATTTTCCATGGGTGTTTTCTATCACCGCCGCTCCCCCATCGAACACCTGTTGGCACTGAAGGATTGCCTGGTAAAAGGCGGCGAACTGGTACTGGAAACGCTGGTGATCGAAGGCGATGAGAATCAGGTCCTGGTGCCCGAAGACCGCTACGCGCAAATGCGCAATGTCTGGTTTTTACCTTCGGTACCCGCCCTGGAACGCTGGTTGCGCCGCGCCGGCTTCAGCGATGTACGCTGCGTGGATGTGAGCGTCACCAGCGTTGAAGAACAGCGCAGTACCGAGTGGATGCGTTATCAGTCGCTCAGCGACTTCCTCGACCCAGCCGACCACGGCCGTACTGTTGAAGGCCTGCCCGCGCCGCGTCGCGCAGTGCTGGTGGCGCGTAAGTAAAAAAAGGCGCCCACAAGGGCGCCTAATATTCACCTTTTTTCCAAAGGAGCTGGGGAGCTTCGAAGGTGAATGGAGCTACTCTTTGACCACTTGCTGCTGAGCGTTTTCGCGCTGCTTCGCAGCGGATTTGGCGATCGCCTGATCCTTGTCGCCGTGAATCTGCTCCTGACTCAGACGGAATTTTTCCCAGAACTGTTTCGAGCGTTCTGCGCCGCCTTCGGCCAGTGCGGCGCCACTGCCCAGGGCCAGAACAGCCATCAGCGCATACTTGATCAGGCTCATGTTGCTCACCTCGTGATTGAATTTCAGTACGGTTCAATCTTACGAAAGGCAAGCTAACAGCAAGGTGAGGCGCAAATTACAGTGTTGAAAGAAACCACCCCGGTGGCGCCCCTCTGCAACCACAGTAAAACGTCGAAAATTACAATTCTGTAATTCAGCCGAAATCCAGCAAAAGATGGCTTAGTATCCGCCGCTCGATGCCCGCCCGCTCTTGACCCTACAGCTACTTCAGGGTTGAAACTCATCACCTTTCTCAACATCGAGTCATTTCATGCGTTTATTGATTATCGAGGACGAGCTTCGCACCGCCGATTACTTGCAACAGGGATTAAGTGAAAACGGCTATATCGTCGATTGCGCCTATACCGGAGCCGACGGTTTGCACATGGCCCGCCAGCACGCCTACGACCTGATCATCCTCGACGTTAACCTGCCTGTGCTCGATGGTTGGACAGTGCTGAAGCACCTTCGCACCGACTCCAGTACCCGCATCATGATGCTGACGGCACATGGTCGCCTGTCTGATCGCGTCAAAGGCCTGGACCTGGGGGCCGACGACTATTTACTCAAACCATTCGAGTTCCCCGAACTGCTCGCACGTATTCGCAGCCTGTTGCGACGTAACGATCAGAGCCTGCAACCCAGCACCTTGAAAGTCGCCGACCTGGAACTCGATCCGGGCCGCCATCGCGCGTACCGCGGCGGGCAGCGTATCGATCTGACGGCCAAAGAGTTTGCGCTGTTGCATTTACTGATGCGTCAAAGCGGCGAGGTGCTATCTCGCACACAGATCATCTCTTTGGTCTGGGACATGAATTTCGATTGCGACACCAATGTCGTCGAAGTCTCGATTCGCCGCTTGCGAGCCAAGATCGACGATCCCTTCGAGGACAAACTGATCCATACCCTGCGAGGCGTCGGCTATGTACTCGAGGCGCGCGAATGAAGCCAGCCAGGTTGTCCCTGCGCCTGGGCATGAGTGTCAGCCTGATGGGCGCCGCGTTGGTGCTGCTGTTGGCCTGCCTGGCTGTGCTCGCCCTGGACCACGAACTGGACAGTCGGGCACGCAAAAGCCTGACCGCGAAAATGACCCAGATAGAGCACGGCCTGAGCATCGACCTGAAGTCCGGCGACCTGCAAACCTCGGCCCATCCACTGCTGGATGTAGTGATGGGGCATGACAACTTGAGCCTGAGCGTGATCGCCCTGACCGGTCGCCACTCGGCCTTGCTTAGCCTGGGGCCGGGGCTGGATGCCGAAGCGCTGATGCAGATTCCTATACATCCCCATCTGAACTTCAACCAATGGCGTGACAGCAATGACAATCATTTGCTGACAGCCTCGCGGCTGATGCGCCTCAATGACGGGACGCTAGTGCATGTGCTGTTGACGGTCAATTTGGCCGACGACCACAACCTATTGCTGGCCTATTTGCGCTCGACACTGTTTGCCCTGCCGTTACTGGTACTCCTGATTGGCTTTGGTGCCTGGGTGGTGGTGCAGCGAGGTCTTGTTCCGCTTCGTCGCTTCCGCCAGATCGCCGAACAAGTGTCGGCTCAGCAGTTGGCATTACGCCTACCAGTGAAGGACTTGCCCCATGAACTCAGCGAATTGGCCAGCACCATGAACATCATGCTCGATCGCCTGGATGGCGGCGTGCAGCAGCTTTCCCAGTTCTCGGACGATCTGGCTCATGAACTGCGTACCCCCATCGGTAACCTCCTGGGCAAGGCTCAGGTGACCTTGGCCCGTGAGCGCCCTATCGAGCAATACAAGGACGTACTGGAAGCCAGCATTGAAGAACTGACCCGTCTGAACCGCATCATCAATGACATGCTGTTTCTCGCCCACGTCAGCCAGCCTGACAGTCAAATTCCGCTAAAAGCGGTCAGCCTGGCCGATGAAGCCAAGCGCGTCAGTGAGTTGTTCGAGTTCAGTAGTGAACAAAAAGATATCAGCCTGCAGGTGCATGGCTGGGGCACCATCATGGCTGATCGGCTGATGGTGCAACGGGCACTTTCGAACGTGTTGAGCAACGCCATCCGCCATAGCCCACAGGGGCAACAGGTTGAAATTGGGATTGAGCGACACGGTGACGAAGTATACATGTGGGTCGAAAACCGCGGGTCTGGCATCGAGCAGGCGCATCTGCCACATTTATTCGAGCGCTTTTACCGCGTCGGCTCCGGACGTTCTCGCCTTGAGGGTGGCACCGGGTTGGGCCTGGCGATCGTGAAGTCGATCATGCACGCGCATGGGGGCCGGGTTGAGGTGAGCAGTGAACTCAATGGTATGACTCGATTCAGCCTGATTTTTCCGGGTGCGCAAGCAGGTTGAAATGCTGCCCCGGTGTAAACCGGCTTGCTGCGTAATCTGGCGCAAGCGGCAGCCAATCCAGCGTACTCGATGTATCAGGCATATCCGACACCGAACGGCTCGCGGGTGTCGGTATGCTTTCACAGGTCAGCAAACTGGCCGCCTTTACATCCGCTGTGCACTATCAGTGGCGGCTAGCTGCCATGATCAGCGCTTTCATCTCCGCGACTGCAGACTTGAAACCAACGAACAGCGCATGTGCGACCAGCGCATGACCAATGTTCAACTCGTTGATACCCTTGATCGCAGCAACGGCTTCAACGTTATGGTAATGCAAACCATGGCCGGCGTTGACGATCAGGCCCTGGCCCAAGCCAAAAGCCACGCCATCGGCGACGCGCTTGAGCTCCTCGGCAACTTCAGTCGGGGTTTGGGCATCGGCATAGCGACCGGTGTGCAATTCGATGGCAGGCGCGCCTACACGGCGCGAGGCCTCAATCTGACGCTCATCGGCGTCGATGAACAGCGAGACCTCCGAGCCCATGCGCGACAGGCGCTCTACTGCCGCCTTGATCCTTGCTTCCTGACCCGCCACGTCCAGGCCACCCTCGGTGGTCAACTCCTGACGAGTTTCTGGTACCAGGCAGATGTGTGCAGGACGGATGCGCTCAGCGAATACCATCATTTCTTCGGTGACGCCCATTTCGAAGTTCATGCGCGTCTGCAGCACGTCCTTGAGCACCAATACGTCGCGCTCCTGAATATGCCGACGGTCTTCGCGCAAGTGCACGGTGATGCCGTCTGCACCTGCCTCTTCGGCGTCCAGCGCGGCCTTGACCGGATCGGGATAGCGCGTCCCACGCGCCTGGCGCAGGGTCGCCACGTGGTCGATGTTCACGCCGAGGAGCATGCGGTTGCTTTGAGTCACGAAGAGGCTCTCCTGATGATTTAGCCTGACAGCATACGACGTGCTCAGCGCTTGCGAAACAGTTCCCGACTGACCAGCGGCTTTGCGCCCAAATGTACGGCCAGGGCCTGGCGCATCAAACGCTTGGCGGCGCTCAAGGCGCCGGGAACATGCCAGGCAGCTTCGGCCATGGCGATAAGCTCCTCGCCCCGGAATAAACCTGGTTGCAGCAGGTATACCCGTTCAAGCCCCGCGTCCACCTGCAGACGGTACAAACCATCAATAACCAATGGCTCACCATTGACGTCCTGATCCAGGGCGAAGGCATAACCCAACTCATCCAGCAGGCGCCATTCGAAAGCGCGCAGCAGAGGTTCCAGCGGACGCCCGGCAGCCAGCGCTGGCAGAGTTGCGGCATAATGCTCGAACAAGGCAGGGTGCGGGTCTTCGGCCGGTAGCAGGCGAATCAACAATTCGTTGAGATACAGACCGCTGAACAAGGCATCGCCACTGAGCCAGGCGGCCACGCCGACACTGTCCAGGCGGCCGACAGTCTTCAACTCACCGCGTCCACGAAACTCGACCTCGAGCGGTACGAACGGCCGGGCCTGACTGCCAGCCTTACCTCGGGCACGACGAAGTACTGCACGCAGACGCCCTTGCGGAGTGAGAAAGTCCACCAGCGCACTGGTCTCTCGGTAGGCTCGGCTATGCAGTACGTAGGCCGGTTGGCCGTCTGGCAGTTCCATGCGTACGCTTCAGGAAGAATGTGACCCGACAGCGGCTGCTACCGGGTCTGATGCGATCAAAGGTCGCCGTAGCCCAGCGAACGCAGGGCGCGCTCGTCATCGGACCATCCGCCTTTGACCTTGACCCAGAGGTTGAGCATGACTTTGGCGTCGAACAACACTTCCATGTCCTTGCGCGCCTCGGAGCCGATGCGCTTGATACGCTCACCCTTGTCGCCAATGATGATCTTTTTCTGGCCATCGCGCTCGACCAGGATCAGTGCATGGATGTGCAGGATCTTGCCCTGTTGCTTGAACTCTTCGATTTCCACCGTGATCTGGTACGGCAGTTCGGCGCCCAACTGGCGCATGATTTTTTCACGTACCAGTTCAGCAGCAAGGAAGCGACTGCTGCGGTCAGTGATCTGATCTTCCGGAAAGAAGTGATCATTTTCCGGCAGGTGTTTGGCGATCAAGCCTTCCAACGCTTCAAGATTATGGCCTTGCTGCGCGGAAATCGGCACGATTTCGGCGTTCGGCAGTTGTTCCTGCAGCCATTGCAAGTGAGGAATCAATTCGGCCTTTTCTTCGATCCGGTCGGTCTTGTTGATCGCCAGGATCACCGGGCCCTGCACATATTGAACGCGTTCGAGGACCAGCTGGTCCTCGTCGGTCCATTTGGTACGGTCGACGACAAAAATCACCACATCGACATCCTTCAAGGCTGCCGATGCAGTTTTATTCATGTAGCGGTTGAGCGCCTTTTCGTTGCTCTTGTGCATACCAGGGGTATCGACGTAGATCGCCTGGATATCACCTTCGGTCTTGATTCCCAGCATGTTGTGCCGAGTGGTCTGGGGCTTGCGCGAGGTGATCGCCAGTTTCTGACCAAGGATGTGGTTGAGTAGTGTCGACTTGCCAACGTTTGGACGGCCAACAATAGCGACATAGCCGCAGCGGGTGGTGTTTGTATCAGTCATTGCCATTCTCCACGCCCAGGGCGATCAGTGCTGCGGCGGCCGCCACTTGTTCGGCAATACGCCGACTCACACCTTGCCCACGGCTTTTTTCTGTCAAAAGGGTCACTTCGCATTCGACGAAAAACGTCCGGCAATGAGGCTCACCTTGAATATCTACCACTTCGTATCGCGGCAGTTCACAGGCCCGCGACTGCAAGAATTCCTGCAGACGGGTTTTCGGGTCCTTGTTGGTATCGACCAGGGTCAGGCTCTCGAACTCACCGGTCAGCCAGGCCAGAACGCGCTCGCGGGCGGTCTGCATGTCCGAATCCAGGTAGATTGCACCGATCAACGCCTCAAGGGCATCAGCCAGGATCGATTCGCGGCGAAACCCTCCGCTTTTCAGTTCACCGGAGCCCAGCCGCAGGTACTCACCCAGGTCAAAACCCCGAGCCAGAACAGCCAGGGTTTCACCCTTGACCAATCGCGCTCGCAAGCGCGACAACTGGCCTTCACGCGCCTGGGGGAAGCGCTCGAACAGCGCCTCACCCGCGACGAAGTTCAGGATCGCATCGCCGAGAAACTCGAGGCGTTCATTGTTGCGCCCGGCAAAACTGCGGTGCGTCAGGGCCAGCAGCATCAGCTCCTGGTTCTTGAAGGTGTAACCGAGCTGGCGCTCGAGGCGGCTCAAAGGAACGCTCACAGTGTACCCACGCGCAGTTCGTGGTCGATATTCAACGCTTTGTTCAAATCAACATCCTGAAAGACTATTTGGCTCATGCCTACTGGCTCGTTTGGTACGGGAAGACAACAAATCCCCATGCACACAGCCTATGCCAGAAATGCATTCGGCGCTGTCTAAGGACAGCGCCGTTGTGGTGTTACTTGATCAGACCTACTCGCGAAAGATTCGGGAAGTGGCTGAGTTTTGGCTCTGGCCAGCTCATCCAGACCGCGAAGGCCTTGCCGACGATGTTCTGATCCGGGACCATGCCATGCAGCGCCTTGGGAATATTGGGATCATCCCAGTAGCGGCTGTCGTTGGAGTTGTCGCGGTTGTCGCCCATCATGAAGTAGTGGCCGGCCGGGACTGTCCACTGCTGATCAGGCGGCATGCGGTAGCGGCTCATTTCCTTGCGGATCAGGTGCTCGGCCTCGCCTAGCTTTTCCTTGTACAGCTCAGCGCTGCCCAAGGTGCCTGGCTCGGTCCCTACCAATCGTTCGGCAATTGGCTGACCATTGACGAACAGCTTCTTGTCGCTGGTGTAGCGGATCTGATCACCCGGCAAGCCAACTACACGCTTGATGTAGTTGACGTTCGGATCGCTCGGATAGCGAAACACCATTACATCGCCACGCTGCGGGTCACCCACCTCGATGACCTTCTTGTCGATCACTGGCAGACGAATCCCATAGGAGAACTTGTTCACCAGGATGAAATCGCCCACTTCCAGGGTCGGCTTCATCGATCCCGAAGGGATCTGAAAAGGCTCGACCAGGAACGAACGCAGCACCAGGACGATGAACAGAACCGGGAAGAACGACTTGCCGTACTCAACCAGCAACGGTTCCTTGTTCAATTGCTCGACCACTGCCATTTCTGGCTGGCTGACGCTGCCCTGATAGTTGGCGATCGCCGAACGCCGGCGCGGAGCCAGGAACAGCAGATCGACCAGGGCCAACAGACCGCAGACGGCAACGGCGATGACTAGCAACAGCGGGAAATTTAGCGACATAGGACCTAATTATTCCAACCTGAGCACGGCGAGGAAGGCTTCTTGTGGGATTTCCACGTTGCCGACCTGTTTCATGCGTTTCTTACCGGCCTTCTGCTTTTCCAACAGCTTGCGCTTACGGCTTACGTCACCACCGTAGCATTTGGCCAGCACGTTCTTTCTGAGCGCCTTGACAGTGGTTCGCGCCACAATCTGCCCGCCAATGGCGGCCTGGATTGCCACGTCGAACATCTGCCGAGGAATCAGTTCCTTCATCTTCTCTGTCAATGCGCGGCCCTTGTAGTGCGCATTGTCGCGGTGCACGATCAAGGCGAGGGCATCTACCTTGTCACCGTTGATCAGTACATCGAGCTTGACCAGGTTGGCCGACTGGTAGCGGTCGAAATGGTAGTCCAGCGAAGCATAGCCGCGGCTGGTGGATTTCAAACGGTCGAAGAAGTCCAATACCACTTCGTTCATCGGCAGGTCATAGCGAACTTGCACCTGCGAGCCGAGGAACTGCATGTCGCGCTGCACGCCCCGCTTCTCGATACACAGGGTAATGACGTTGCCCAGGTGCTCTTGAGGCACAAGGATAGTGGCGGCTACGATCGGCTCACGGAAATCCTCTACCGAAGACACATCCGGCAGCTTCGACGGGTTATCGACATAAATGGTTTCGCCGGTCTTGAGTTTGACCTCGAAAATTACGCTCGGCGCAGTGGTGATCAGATCCAGGTCGTACTCGCGCTCCAGGCGCTCCTGGATGATTTCCATGTGCAGCATGCCGAGGAACCCGCAACGGAAACCGAAGCCCAGTGCATCGGAGCTTTCAGGCAGGTATTGCAGCGACGAGTCGTTCAGGGTCAGCTTTTGCAGCGCATCACGGAAATCTTCGAAATCTTCGGAGCTGACCGGGAACAGGCCGGCATAGACCTGAGGCTGGATACGTTTGAACCCTGGCAGCACTTCAACATCGGGCGTAGAACTCAAGGTCAGGGTGTCACCTACTGGCGCCCCTCCAATGTCCTTGATGCTCGCGATGATAAAGCCTACTTCACCTGCCTTGAGGTCAGCGGTGGCGGTATGCTTCGGATTGAACACACCTACGCTGTCGACCAGGTGTACCTTGCCGGTGGACTTGACCAGGATCTTGTCGCCTTTTTTCACGCGACCCTGACGTACACGCACGAGGGAAACAACGCCCAGGTAGTTGTCGAACCAGGAGTCGATGATCAGCGCCTGCAGCGGTGCTTCGATATCACCGGTAGGCGCGGGAATGGTTTGCACCAGTCGCTCAAGCACCTCGTCCACACCCATGCCGCTCTTGGCACTGCAGGCCACGGCGTCGGTAGCGTCAATGCCGATGATCTTCTCGATCTCGTCTTTGACCTTGTCCGGGTCAGCCTGCGGCAGGTCCATCTTGTTCAGCACCGGCATGACCTCAAGGCCCTGCTCGATGGCGGTGTAGCAGTTGGCAACCGATTGGGCTTCAACCCCCTGGCCGGCGTCGACGACCAGCAACGCGCCTTCGCACGCAGCCAGGGAACGGCTGACTTCATAGGTGAAGTCGACGTGGCCTGGGGTGTCAATGAAGTTCAGCTGATAGGTTTTGCCGTCCCGCGCCTTGTAATGCAGGGTAACGCTGTGGGCCTTGATGGTAATACCGCGCTCACGCTCCAGGTCCATGGAATCGAGTACCTGGGCCTCCATTTCACGCGCGGACAAACCACCGCACATTTGGATGAAACGGTCGGCCAGCGTCGACTTGCCATGGTCAATGTGGGCGATGATGGAGAAATTGCGGATATGACTCAAATCACTCACGGGTCAACACTCAATAAGGCTGCGGGCCGGACGCCCACCGAAAAATAGCCGGGAATTGTACCTGAAGCTGAAAGGTTATGGGAGATTCCATATCGCCTAATCGCGGGGCAAGCTCGCGCCCCACGGCTCGGTGGCAAACCGGCGCAAGCGGGTTTGCCCGACGAGAAATACCCAGCCAAACAAAAAAGGGCGGCCTAAGCCGCCCTCTTCCACTCAACCCGGCTTACTCAGCCAGCTTGAAGGTGATGAAGCTTGCCCGACCTTGACGCAGTACGCGCATGGACACAGAACGGTTCTTAGGCAGTTCCTTGGCAATTTCAGTGAACTGCTTGGCCGAAAGGATCGCCTGGTTGTTCAAGTGACTGATGACGTCACCCGGACGCAGGCCAATCATGGCCGCTGGACCATCCTGAACTTCCTTGATGACAACGCCACCTTTGAGTTCCAGGGTTTTCTTTTGCTCAGCGGTCAGATCGGCCACCGAAACACCGAGACGATTGCTGCTGCGCTCAACGCCACCGTTGGCACTGGCAGTAATGTCGGCATCATCTTCAGGCAGCGCGCCCACAGTGATATCCAGGCTTTGACGTTTGCCGTTGCGAATAATGTCGAGCTTGGCCTTGGCACCATCTTTCAGGCTGCCAACCAGGTGTGGCAAGTCTGCCGACATGACGATCGGCTGACCGTTCATGCTCAGGATCACGTCACCGACCTGTAGCCCACCCTTGGCTGCCGGACCATCTTCCAGAACCTGGGCAACCAGGGCGCCAGCGGGTTTGTCCAGGCCGAAGGACTCAGCCAGGTCTTTGTTGACCTCCTGGATCACCACACCAAGCCAGCCGCGGCTGACCTTGCCGTCTTTCTTCAACTGGTTGGATACATCAATTGCCACATCGATAGGAATGGCGAACGACAGGCCCATGAAACCACCCGAGCGGGTGAATATCTGCGAGTTGATACCCACCACCTCACCGTTCATGTTGAACAGCGGGCCACCGGAGTTACCCGGATTGATCGCCACGTCGGTCTGGATGAACGGCACATACGTGTCGTTAGGCAAGGTACGTCCCTTGGCACTGACGATGCCCTTGGTCACCGAATGATCGAAACCGAAAGGCGAGCCGATAGCCAGTACCCACTCCCCCACCTTGAGCTTCTCGGAGTCACCCAGCTTGACGGTTGGCAGGTTTTTCCCTTCAACTTTGAGCAATGCCACGTCGGTGCGGGGGTCAGTGCCAACCAGCTTGGCTTGCAGCTCGCTGCGATCGGAAAGACGGACGATGATTTCGTCGGCGTCGGCTACCACATGGTTATTGGTCAGCACGTAACCGTCGTTGGAAATAATGAAGCCAGAACCCAGCGACTGCGCTTCACGCTGGCGATCACCACGCGGGGAGCGCGGCTGCTGCGGCATGTTACGCTCGAAAAATTCGCGGAACATCGGCGGCAGGCCTTCGATGTCCGGCATCTGGCCAGCCGCGTACTTGCGATCCGGCAGTTTTTGTTTGGTACTGATGTTGACCACCGCAGGCGAGGCCTGCTCCACCAGGGTCGTGAAGTCCGGAAGGGCTTCGGCCTGGGCAGCGGTGGCCACCTGACCGAGCATCAGCACGGCGGCGAACAACGATAGGTAGGTTTTCAAGCGTGGTATTGACATACGGCTCCCGTCACATCGAGCGTGGTTAGCAGTAGGGCCCTGCAGAAGCAGGAAAGGCCAGACCCCGAAAGGCCTGACCTATAGATAAATTCTGAGTTTTTTGCAAACTGCAAAGCTTGCCAATCATGTCAGCCAAGCAATCCTCGCCCGGTCAGCAGTGCACTTGCTGTTCATTTTTTTGCCTGGGTGTCCTGAGGTCGCATCGACAAGGCGATACGCTCGGCGGTGCCGATCGGAATTTCGCCCACGACGGTTACCATCATCTCACCGGCAGGTGTAGTCAAGCGGCGCGATACCGCCACGGTAGGACCCAACTGGGTACGGATATCCGCTGCAGAGCCGCCATTCAAGGCCTCGACAAAAACCGAGAAGCGCGTCAGACCATCATCGAACATCATGCTGCTCACAGCGCCCTTGCCTTCAGGATCTTTACGCTGGGCACTGTCGATGAGTTCAAAGCCTGGCGGCAACCAATCCCAGCGCCATCCCGCGGCAGGTTGTACGGCCTGCGCAGCGACCTGCGCTACAGGCTTGCACTGTTCGCCCGCCTTGAGTTCGTCATCGGTCGGGGCGTTCCGAGTGTCCAGTCGGGTAAATTGGAAGCGCTCAAGCAAACGCCCCTTGTCATCAAGCATCAATGACTTGAGCGGCAGCCCGGTTTGTTTGTCCAGGTGCAACTCAAATCCATACCGATGCTGATCACGGGGCGTTAGCGAGACAATGACCGCCTCACGTCCCGCTACTCGAGACTTGCCAGAGACCCCAAGGTCGTACCAGCTCATCAGTTTGAGAGGGTCAAGCACTCGCGCCGTTGACTCCGGTGCATTGGCAACACCTGACACCAGGGAGCCGCTTACGCACTTGGTATGCCCATCGACACGCACGACTTCCTGGGCCGAGCCATCGAGCTGAAGCAGCCGCTCGCTGACCTTGCCGTCCTGGACGCGATGCCAGATGTCGTGGGTGGAGAAGCTGCCGTTTCGCTCGTAAACGAAAGTACCCTGATAGCTCTGCTGTTGCTCTGCCTGCGCCAGCTTTTTCAGCCAGTCGCCCGCCTCCGGGGAGGAGTTCGCCGCATGGGCCGGCAGAATCAGCCAGCCACCCAGCAACAGCGGTATGAGAGGTAGCGCGCGCATGATCCTCCTTACTTAACGGTTTTCCAGGCTGGCAGCGCGAGCATACGGCAGAGCGCTCTCGGTACCCTTCAGGGCTGCTTCCTGAGCATGCTGACGCAGATAGCCGGGCAGACGCTGGTCATGCCAGCCGGATTGCCCTTGCAGCACGCCATTGGCCATAGGGCCTGGCTGTTCTGCACTTTCACTATAGCCTGCCAGCACGGCGGGGCCTTGAACTTGTGGCGCGATCAGGCCTTGCTGAGCGGGTTGCTGGGCAGCCAACTGAGCACCGTTGATGTCATCCTGGTTATACAGGCGCACACCTGCCAGCACTGCGACGGTCACCGAGGCGGCTACAGCCAGGCGAGTCAGACTGCGCCAAGGGCCGCGATTGACCTTGACCGGCACATCTTCATCAGCCAGCGCAGCCGAAACGGCGGCGGCAATATCCAGCTGTGGCAGCACCAGTTCCTTGTGCATTGCCGCACGAGCTACCTGGTAACGCGACCAAGTGGCACGGGTTTCAGCATCGTCGACGGCGTTCAACACCCGACGTAACTCAAGTTCATCCGCTTCGTTATCCATCACCGCGGACAGCGATTCCTGCAAAGCTTCACGACTCATGGCGGTTCCTCTCTTGGCTGTCGCCGCTGTCTCAGGTTTCCTGCAACAAGGGCTGCAGGGCTTTGTCTATGGCCTCCCGAGCGCGGAAAATTCGAGAGCGCACGGTACCCACCGGACACTGCATGACGCTGGCAATGTCCTCGTAACTCAGACCATCAAATTCACGTAAAGTTAACGCCGTACGTAAATCTTCTGGCAGTTGCTGAATGGTCCGATGGACGGTGCCTTCGATCTCATCTCGCAACAACGCACGCTCGGGGGACTCCAGATCCTTGAGGCCATGATCGCCGTCGTAAAATTCCGCATCCTCGGAACTCACATCGCTGTCCGGTGGACGCCTACCGCGTGACACCAGATAGTTCTTTGCCGTGTTGATGGCAATGCGGTACAGCCAGGTATAAAAAGCACTGTCCCCGCGAAAATTTCCAAGCGCCCGGTAAGCCTTGATGAAGGCTTCCTGCGCCACATCCTGGGCTTCATGGGTGTCGTGTACAAAACGCACGATCAACCCGAGAATCTTGTGCTGATACTTCAGCACCAACAGATCAAACGCTCGCCTGTCGCCACGCTGCACGCGCTCGACAAGCTGCTGATCCTCTTCCTGGGTTAGCATGAACACTCCTCAATGAACTTGAGGGAGCGTTGCGAGAAGCATCGTTCAGGCTTGCAACCATAGACTCGGGCTTTTCGCAAAAGTTCTCCCCTCCAAGCAAGTTTCCTGCGGCCCTTGGTCGGCCCGCACGAAAAACGCCGCACGGACACGGCCGGCTGCGTCGATAATCGGGTTTCGAATACGCCAACAGTACCTTAATTATGGGCTACTGCCATGCGTCGCCACGGCATTGTGGTGTGCGGACAACCTTCTATGGATATCCACACAACGTGGAAAGTTCCCACAAAAAGCTGCCAGCTCCTAGCAAGCGCCATTGGAAATCTGGGCACCGGGGCTGATATAAAGACAGCCGATCCAGATTAACGATAGTTTCACAATGCCATAAGCGCCTGACTATTGTGCCGATCCCCCCCTTCAGATACTAGTGTCCTGACATGAGCCAACAACTCCAACATGATGTCCTCGTGATCGGCAGCGGCGCCGCCGGTCTGAGCCTAGCGCTGAACCTTCCCGGGCACCTGCGCGTTGCCGTGCTGAGCAAGGGCGATCTCGCCAACGGCTCGACCTTCTGGGCCCAAGGCGGGGTCGCCGCGGTACTGGACGACACCGACACGATCCAGTCCCACGTCGAAGATACCCTCAATGCCGGTGGTGGCTTGTGCCACGAAGATGCCGTGCGCTTCACTGTCGAGCACAGCCGCGAAGCGATCCAGTGGCTGATTGACCAAGGCGTACCGTTCACCCGCGACGAACACGCCAGCGTTGACGATGGTGGTTTCGAGTTCCACCTGACCCGCGAAGGCGGCCACAGCCACCGGCGCATCATTCACGCCGCCGATGCCACCGGCGCTGCGATTTTCACCACGCTGCTGGCCCAGGCAAAGCAAAGACCCAACATCGAACTGCTGGAGCAGCGAGTAGCGGTTGACCTGATCACCGAGCGACGCCTTGGCCAGGACGGTGATCGTTGCCTGGGTGCCTATGTATTGAATCGCAACACCGGGGAGGTCGATACATTTGGTGCACGCTTCACGGTGCTCGCGACCGGCGGTGCCGCCAAGGTCTACCTGTACACCAGCAACCCGGACGGAGCCTGTGGCGACGGTATCGCCATGGCCTGGCGCGCGGGTTGCCGGGTGGCAAACCTTGAGTTCAATCAGTTTCACCCTACCTGCCTTTATCACCCCCAGGCCAAGAGCTTCCTGGTGACCGAAGCCCTTCGCGGTGAAGGGGCGCTGTTGCGGCTGCCCAATGGCGAGCGCTTCATGCCCCGCTTCGACCCCCGCGAAGAGCTGGCGCCACGCGATATCGTCGCTCGCGCCATCGACCACGAAATGAAGCGCCTGGGTGTGGATTGCGTCTACCTCGACATCAGTCACAAACCCGAAGACTTCATCAAGAGCCACTTCCCTACTGTTTACGAGCGCTGCCTGACCTTCGGCATCGATATCACCCGCCAACCAATCCCCGTGGTACCTGCTGCCCACTACACCTGTGGCGGCGTGATGGTGGACGATCGCGGCCATACCGATGTCCCCGGTCTCTACGCCATCGGCGAAACCAGCTTCACCGGGCTGCATGGCGCCAATCGCATGGCCAGCAACTCGCTGCTCGAGTGTTTCGTCTATGGGCGTGCCGCTGCCAATGACATCGAATCGCACCTGGAGCAGGTGAACATGCCTCGGCAACTGCCGGGCTGGGACGCCAGCCAGGTTACCGATTCGGATGAGGACGTGATCATCGCGCACAACTGGGACGAGCTACGGCGCTTCATGTGGGACTACGTGGGAATTGTGCGAACCAGCAAGCGCTTGCAACGTGCAGAACACCGAGTGCGACTGCTGCTCGACGAAATCGACGAGTTCTATAGCAACTACCGAGTAAGCAGAGACCTGATTGAACTGAGGAACCTGGCCCAGGTCGCGGAGCTGATGATTCGGTCAGCCATGGGACGCAAGGAATCTCGGGGTCTGCACTACACGCTGGACTATCCAGAGATGCTGCCAGAGGCAAAGGATACGATCCTTACACCCGACAAATGAGGCACGTTAGGAAGCCTCAGCGTAGCACGGTAAGGCCCCGGTTTGTAACAGCTTTGGCGCATCTTTGTCCCATCGCTGGGGTCCTTATCGCCTGCCTGCGAGGGTCCTTAACGCGCCCACAGGCACCCATGCGAGGGCATACGGGGGAGCCTGCGCGGGAAGTCTTGTAATGGTGACCTTTCAGATTTTTCTGTCAGATTCTCAAGAGGGTCGGCGAGACCACAACCAGAACCCCAGTTGAACGGCCAGACAGACCCAGTAGAGGGCCTGTAGGTGGTCCATGGGGTTCTCCTTGAGGGTTTAGAGTGACTTGTGGAAGCGAACGTCTTTGAGTTCGTGTTGCAGGGCTACCTCAAGGAGGCGCTCATAGGTATGCGGCCAACTCCCTTGAGATTGGTCATTAGAAGCGCCTGATTGAAGCAAGGCATAGCATAGCGCCGCATGTGGTGTCAGAGACTCGACAGGCACCTTAGTGACTACCCGCTTGCCCTTATAGGTGTAGCACAGCGTGACACTCATCGCGGGACCTTTTTGTGGGCAACTTAGCTATTGAGCATAGCCCGTCACGCTTCGTTTGAGGAAGTATCAATTAACGACCTCAGCGGGCCTTGAGGCGCCTTGCAGCGGTCCTGATGTCCCTCATTGCGATTCGATAATTGTCCTTCTCTCGTTCGAGCAGGTGAACCACAGCAGCCTGTACCGATACACGTTCAAACCCTGAGCCCTCCAGTTCAAGCCAGCGGCCCATGATTAGGTCTGACAGCTCCCATGAATATCGAGACAGCAGAACGAAGGTTCGACGCTTATCAAGGATGGTCAACGGCTGGGTCTTGCCCCGGCCATCAGTGTATTGGGTGCTGATAATCTGGCAGCTCAAATCTGAGCCACGAGATTCCAGCGCTTTAGCCATCTTGGAGATGTCGCGCAGGACGTTCTTGTGAGTCTTCCCGGTGATCTCTGCGATCTCCAGCGAGGTCATTGCCGGTAGGCCGTTGAGGGTCGTTTGGGATACTGATCCAGCCTTGGAGATGCTTTCGAGGGTGATGGTGTTGGTCATGTTCATTGTCGATTTCCTTTTGTTCGCCCTCTGAGTCGCACCCACGGACCAGCCCACAGACCCCGACAAGGGTGCTGGCGTGGCCTCAAAGGGCGAACAGAAGAACTGTGGATTGAATGCCCGTGCGTGGGCAGATAGGTCGGTCCAGATTTGGACCCACGTCCCCTGCCGGTCCCTCTTTAGGTCCGGCCTTACGGGGCTACTACTGGATTACTCGGTGGTCAGCTTCACGTTAGTGACCAGCGGGAACGCCACAGGGACGGTCTGAAGGCCAGAATCGTCGATCTTCACCTTGACCATGCCATTGGCGATGATGTCCACCACAGCCATGATCTCGATGTCCCAGCCTTGGGCGTTCGGGTTGCGGGTCGCTTCGATACGCCAGATGTTGCCATCTTGGCGCTCACGGTAGCTCAGCGAGGTGAACAGCTTGGGCAACATGAAGATGCCATGGTCGGTGCCAGTGTAAGGCTGCACGCCTGCGCCGATGAGGTCCTCAATAGAGTCCTGACCAGCACGTTGAGCGGCACGCTCCAGCACGGCCACCAGAGACACTGGCAGCAGGACCACGAAGTCACTCAGCGAGGTGCCCACAGTCTGGTTAATGTGGGTCGTCAGGAGGTCAATGAGGTCCTCAGCGATCTCGACAGGCTTGCCAGTGGGCTTGGCCTCAGAGACGCTCTCGGTGCTTGGGGCCGTCGCCAAGATGGCAGCGACCTTACCGGCTGCACTCAGCTCGATGTCACGAAGCATCTTGTCAGCGGTCTGCTCCATGGACTGGACAGTGAAACCCGCCATTAGATTGTGGTCGAGGATGGTGGCGCGGTGGCTGATGACCAATGCCGTGTCGGTTGCCTCGGTGAAGATGATCGACCCTGCCAGCACCTCACCCTTCTCGACAGTCTGGTTGTCCCAGTTCTTGCGAGGATCGAAGGTGACGGAGCGGTCAGCCATGGTGATGATTTGTTGCCCAGTCGCCTCAGAGCCAGCCGGACGGAACTCACAAGGGGTTCTCTCCATGGCTTCCTCTCGCCACTCATCGCCGTTTAGATAGTCCTCAGCGGCCTCCACAAGGGCTTCCACATAGACGGACACATCGGTGGCCGCTTGGGTTTCTGGACGGACATCGGCAGTGTTGAATCGAATCGACCCGGTGTGCTCATCGACGATGGCGGTGGAGTAGGTCGAAGGTTTGGTGTACTGAAATGGCTTAGTCATGGCTGTTGTCTCCTGAATAATTGAATGAAGTGGTGTCGGGACTGGCGTGATTACCAGCCACCGCTATTGGCACGGGAGGCTGCTCGGACACGGGCGCTATGCTCACGAATGGCAGCGGCTCGGGCCTCTCGATCATGCTTCGCTTGGGCGATCTCTCGGGGCGTATGCTCACGGCAGCGCTCAGCATGGGCGTCAGCCTCAGCTTGCTTACGGGCCTTCTCTTGGGCCTTCTGGTACTGGTCTTGGCGGTACTCTCGGGCGACATCGGGAATCGCCTGGAGTGACAGACCAGCCTCATCGAAGGTCTTAACGATCTCGAATTGACGGCCCTTCACGGTGCCGCACTGGGCGACCAGCATGGGCAGCATGATGTTCTCGACGTACTCACGGGTCTGGGTTTGGCCGCAAATGGTCACTTCGTTCTTCAGGACTTTGGTGATGGTGATTTGCATGGGATGGGTCTCCTGTATACGACCCATTCGCTCAGCCTTGGCGCCATAGACGCGCACGACAAGACGGCAAGGAGAGAGCCGCGTGGGCGCCTTCCAAGGCTGACGAATGAGTTCTTGATTTGAGTGGTGTTGATGACGGATCAGGACATGGCGGGCCTGAAGGGCATCGGGTAGATCAACCGTGGCGACGGCTGTTGTGCGAGGACGGAGGGAAATTAATTTTGTTGGTGGCCTTCCTGTCTTGGCCATAGTGAGGGTTTTTAACGACAGCTTGACGGACGCCTTCAAGTTATGAGTGAGATCCCCTCTGAGCCACCCAATGGAATCCTCAAGTGGGTCGAGGCGATAGCTTGTAGACACAACCCTTGTTCAAGTAGCTGGTTCAAACGGTCGAGCGTCTTGGCGGGGCACTTAGCGAGGACCCGTTGGGCCAGACCATCCATGTTGAAAGTGACCCGTCCTTCCTTATAGGTCCTGAAGTTTGAACGGTGGTCATTGAGGATTCGACGTAACTCGATGAGCTGAATTCGAGCAGGTCGAGGGAAGACCAAGGACAATGTGCTTATGTCCTGATCGGAGAGTCGTGAGTTAGCTGGACAGATGATGCTGGTCATGGTGAGAGGTCTCCTTCGAGTTGATCTAAATGATGTCCTTTCGATGAATGAAAGATGAGGGGTGTAATTGCTATTACCCCTCCCCTCTGGACTGGTCGATGAGCTGGTCGATTCCGTTGGCCGCTTGGGTCTCGTTGAGTTTTCTTTTAAGTATGCGGCATTTATTCAGGCAGCCTCAGCGCCCAGCGTTCTCAGGTCGTGGTGCAGCTTGGCGAGAACTTCAGGACTTGGCGGTTCGCCTGGGTCTTCCCACTCGTTGACGCGGCTGGTCTTCAGGAAGCCATAGCGCATCTCATGGGTCAGCTCATCGGGGCGACTCTTGAGCAGGTACGGCATTGCCAGTTCAATTGCCTTCACATACCGCTGCGCTTGTCGGAGACCCAGCCGGTACTGAGCCATAACGTTGGCCGCTGAGACGACTTCGAGTTCAGCAAGGATGGCAACAAGTCGCTTCACGGACAGAGGTTTGGACGAGCCACCAGAGCCGATTGGGCGGTCATGCCAGTCAAGCCTTGCGATGCCCTCAAGGATGTCCATTGCGAAGTGGGGATATTGACCGTAGTCGGTGGTCGGCCCGATGAAGCCATAGAATAAGTTGGCGATGATCTTGGTGGGCCGGCCCCGGCCACGCTTGGGAACGGAGAGTGCAGCGGTGGTGATCGCCTCGTGCTGGGCTGGGTCGTAGCTGGTCATGTTTGTGGTCCTCCTGTGGCCGCTGCGGGAGTGCAGCCATAGTGAGGGGTTTTGCGACATCGCCACCCATGATGCCCACGGCAATCGGGTCACTCGACTCAGCAGCGTTGTACTGGCCGGTCTTGCGGATGGTCGGGAGGACTTCCTCGAAGACCCACTTGCGGAAGGGCTCAGTGGCCTCGGAGTGGCCCCGAAGGAGCATCTTGTAGAGGGTCGGCTCGGAGAACATCAGAGCGCCCTCCTTGAGCTTGCGGCCAATCGAATCGCACGGAGGACAGGTAGTAAAATTTACTATCTGACCCTGAATCGACCCCAGTGTGATGAACCCACCAGCAGCGTGCCGAGACTTTGCGAAGTCCTTGGCGGACTGGGATGGATAGGTGAGACCAGCGGCACGGGCTACCTGAGTCGCCATGAACAGAAGCTCGTATTCAGGGTGGCCCACGAGGACATCCAGCTCGATGCCCATGAAATTGCGCTTTTCAAATCAGAAGAAAATTTTATAGAGGCCGAACAAACCGAGCGCAACGAATATGTAGAATACGATCTGTACACCTTTCTTGGTGACTTTCTTATTGATGACTCCCAGCTCATCGAAAAAGTGAGAGACGAAAGTATTGGAATCAATATCCATTTGATCGCCGGTTTCCCAGAAAGCCGCAATAGCCTCTCCATGCTTAATACGTGCAAGATTGGCAGTCCGCTCATTACTGTCATCCAATTGAATCTGATCTTGGATGAAGCACTGCCATGCCATGATGCGAGCCGTCTTTTCACCAAGCGAAGTAATTCGGTCAACTACCAAAGCTCGCTGGTGCAACTCACTGTTTACCTTTTGGATTCCATAAAGATCAAGGTTTCTCATAGCGCCTCCATTCGAAACCTTGATGATATCACTTGGCTATCGAGAAGGCTTTCCCCAAAGCGTCAGCCATCCGCCCCACCTCCACGGCACTCCCCGCCCCATAAACGTCATAGCTGATCGACCCCGAAGCGTGCCCCAAGATGGACTCAGCGGTGCCTACAGGAATCTCAGCGGCCTTCAAGGCACCAGCCAGAGAGTGCCGTAGCGAATGGAAGGTTTGCGTCCGGTCAGCCTTCACGCCCAAGACATCACGGATCAGACCATTGAGCAGCTCGGAGAATCGCCCAGCGCCCAAGCTGAACAACCGAGAGTCAGCCCCTTGGACAAACTCAAGGAAAGCCTTCAGGTCGAAGCCGTAGGCGCCATCGGTCAACGGGATGACACGAAGCGCATTCTTGGTCTTGGCTGTTTTGCCATCGTTCCTATTGATGTCGATGACCCAAACATCCCCGATCTGCTTAACATCGGCCTTCGTTAGCTGCCTGAGTTCCTCGATACGAGTCCCAGCGATGACCCCAAGGGACAACGCCCAGCGCTGCCATGCGTCCACTGGCAGGGCCTTAGCGTAAGCCATAAGTGCCTTCACCTGATCCTGAGAGAACGCCTTACGGGAGCTTTCAGCGCCCTTGGTTGGCTTCAGACCCTCAGTGAGCGCCTTGGTGAGATAGTCATTATTCACTGCCCACTTCATCACAGTAGATAGCCGGGTCAGAATCTTCTTCACGGTAGAGGCAGTGCGGCCCTCAAGGAGCTTTGCCCTGAGGTTCTTCATGTCCTCCCGTGTGTGGTTCTTCATGTCCAAGTCACCGAGGATTTCGGAGATGGTCTTACAATCAGACGTTGTGTCTCGTACGGTTTTGGCCCCCGCATATTCCTTGTGCTCATCCATGTACAACGCAGAGAGGGCCTTGAAGGTCAACGGCTCAGACGGTAATACAGATAGGGACGGAGACAGGGCCACTGGCGTGCCACAAGATTCACCCTTGAGGTCCCTAACGATCTCGACCAGCTTTCCCGGCCTCCCCTTCAGTCGCTCCTGAGCGGCTTCGATGATCTCCAGCGCCTTACCTACTGCCCTTTGCTGATTAACGCTCAGGGGCAGCTTCGCGCTTGCCTCACGGAGAGCCTCATGGTGCTCGTCATGGATCATCTCGTAGGCGACCAGCGAGCTATCGCCGTGGGCCATCGTCAGGCATGACTCAGCGATCTCAATGAGACGCTCACGGAGTTCCTCCCAAGTGGCCGCTGGGTTATCGAAGTGGTACGCCTTGAGGGTCGAGAGGATTTCCTGCGAGATCGTCATAGCGGTGGCCTTGTCGGTGGTCCTGAGTGACAGCGTGAAGAAGCCTGTAGTGGTGCCTTGAGGGCGAAGGCGAAGGTAATAGCGACCAGACCGGCGATAGTGGTATGGCTTGGCGAGGGCAGTTTGTAACAGGTTTGTCCCAGTTTGGGAGCGTGGATTGATGGTCATCGGCTGAAACCCCTGTATCCATTGGGTTTAGCCTCATCACGTCGAGTTCTACAGCAACTACAAGGTAAGCCGTGACCTTATCGAGCTGCGCAACCTGGCCCAGGTGGCCGAGTTGATGATTCGCTGCGCCATGCAGCGCAAGGAAAGCCGAGGTCTGCATTACACCCTGGACTACCCAGGCATGCTTGACGAAGCACGCGACACTATTCTGCAGCCACCCACCTACGGCGACTGAACTTCAGGCGCACGCGCAGGCGCCGGTGTTGCACCGGCTCCAGCGCGTCATAGGTAATGCACAGCCCCTGGCTCCAGCGCTGACCCGAAGGGCGATAGCGCAGCACAATCAAACCCGGTAGCGCCAGGCTATCGGGACGTAACTGCACTTTTTGCCAACCTTGGGCTCGGTTGAACAGGTGCCAGCCGTCACGGTCGCAGCGCAATCCGCTGACTGATTGAGGGTGACTTAGCAAGATTCGTCGGGGAATGGTCCATCCGGCGTGCAACAGGCACACGACGCTACCGCCAACTCTTTGCCACCACGGAATTTCCAGCAGGCTCAACCCAAGCAAAGCCAGCAGCAGGCTGATCAGGTAGGCCGCCAGCAGGCTTTTCGAGCCTTGCCAGCGACCCTCGAAGCGTTCACTTGGGCTGGACACGATCCAGGATGATGCGAACCATACGCTGCAGTTCTGGATCCTCGGACTCGCTGCGCTCCATGAACCAGCCGAACATGTCCTGGTCTTCACAACTGAGCAGGCGCTTGTACAAGTCACGATCTTCCTGGCTCAAAGTCGGGTAAACCTCGGCACTGAAAGGCACCAGCAATACGTCCAGCTCGAGCATGCCGCGCCGGCTGTGCCAAAAGAGCCGATTGAGTTCAGTTTGTTCGACCATGGAGCCCTCCTAAAATAGGCCGCCAGTATACAGAGCCAGCAGCCGGGAAACACGAGACGTTGGTCCGGACATGTGAGCAAATAATCATCGAGGCGTACCCTCAACTACCTATTTTGCCAACAGCGCTCTATCATGGCCCTCAGTCTTACTACCCTGCGATGACTCATGGCCGATTCCGCTTTTTTCTGCACGCTCTCCCACGAAGGCATCCTCGCCGTCCGCGGCTCGGACGCTGGCAAGTTCCTGCAAGGCCAACTGACCTGCAACATTAACTACCTCAACGACAGTACCAGCAGCCTGGGTGCGCGTTGCATGGTCAAGGGCCGAATGCAGTCGAGCTTTCGCATTCTTCCTGACGCCGACGGCTTTCTGCTGGCCATGGCCCGTGAGCTGCTCGAGCCACAACTTGCCGACCTGAAAAAGTACGCAGTGTTCTCCAAAGCCAAACTGACTGATGACAGCGACGCCTGGGTTCGCTTCGGCTTACAGGAGGGTGAACGGGCCCTGCAAGATCTGGGCATCGAAGTACCTGCACAGATTGATGGCATAAGCCGCCACAACGGGCTGATTGCCATTGCCGTGTCGACCGGGCGCATCGAGCTATGGGTACCCGCCGAGCAAGCAGAACAGGTACATGCACAGTTAGCCGCCAAGCTTTCACAGGCAACGCTGAATGACTGGTTGTTGGGGCAGATTCGCGCAGGAATCGGCCAGGTCATGGCCCAGACTCGCGAGCTGTTCATTCCGCAGATGATCAACCTGCAGGCCGTCGGCGGCGTCAGCTTCAAGAAAGGCTGCTACACCGGTCAGGAAATCGTCGCCCGCATGCAATACCTGGGCAAACTCAAGCGACGCCAATACCGGGTGAGCTTGGCTGGCGAGAACGTGCCCGAGCCCGGTACCGAGATTTTTTCGCCTACCCACGGCTCCTCGGTAGGTGAAGTGGTGCTGGCGGCACGCAGCACAGACGGAATCGAGCTCCTGGCGGTGCTGACCGCTGACGCTGTGCAAGACAATAACCTGCACCTGGGCAGCCCGGAAGGCCCGAGTCTGGACCTGCTGTCCCTGCCCTATGAGCTGGATCGTGACCGCGAAATCCAGCGCTGAGCCGGCCTCGTCCCGACGGTAGAACGCCGGGGCCCATTTGAATTGCGTTAGAGAGTCACCATGAACAAGCTGGCCGAGACGGTCCAGGCCCAGTTGCTGGCCGCCATCGACAACGATGACCTGGTGTTGCCGACCTTACCCGAGGTCGCCTTGAGCATTCGCGAGGCCGCCGAAGACAGCGAGATCAGCGTCAGCGCCTTGAGTAAAGTCATCGGCCGCGACACTGCCCTTACTGCTCGCCTGATCAAGGTAGTAAATAGCCCACTGCTGCGCGCCACAGTCGAAGTGACTGACTTGCAGACGGCCATTACCCGCCTCGGCATCAACTACAGCTGCAACCTGGCCGTGGGTCTGGTGATCGAGCAGATCTTCCACGCCCGTTCTGAGGTGGTAGAACAAAAAATGCGCGAAATCTGGGCCAGTAGCCTGGAAGTGGCAGGTATCAGTTACGAACTCTGCTTGCGCTACACCCAACTCAAGCCTGACCAGGGCGCCCTCGCGGGGCTTGTTCACCAGATCGGTGTGCTGCCCATCCTGATCTATGCCGAAGAGCACAACGAACTGCTCTCTGACCCGGTATGCCTGAACTATGTCATCGACCAGATCCATCCGGCACTCGGCGACAAGATTCTGAGCAGTTGGGAGTTTCCCGAACAACTGGTGAAGCTGCCTGGGCAGGTTCTCAACCTGGATCGCGGTAGTGATCGGGTCGATTACGTTGATATTGTCCAGATTGCCCGGGCACTGAGCGCTGGCCCCGGCAAGTCTCGACCCTTGGCAGCCCTTCCGGCCTACCGCCACCTGGGGCTGCCTACCGGCACCGAACTGGTGGCCAGCGACCTGCTCCAGGCCCGGGCAATGTTTCGTTAATCGCCGGTAAAACTGACGCGCACTTTCAACCCGCCTCCGTCGCCATCGTGAAGGCTGATTTTCGCCAAATGGGCGCGGCAGATTTCTCCGACAATCGCCAGGCCCAGGCCGGTCCCTTGCGCATTGCGGCGGTAGAAGCGCTCAAACACCCGCTCACGCTCATCCTCTGGAATCCCCGGGCCATCGTCCTCGACTTCCAGCACTCCCGGCGCGTAGACCCGCAAGATTACATTGCCGCCCTTGGGTGTATGAGCCAAGGCATTGTCCACCAGGTTGCTGAGCAACTCATTGAGTAACGTCGGCTCGCCACGCACATGCACCGGGGCTTCAGCCTCCAAGGCCAGCGCCACCCCGCGAGCGTAGGCCAGCGGCGCCATCGCCATCCCCAGTTCCCGTGCCAGTTGACTGAGGTCCAGCAGTTGCGCGCCGCCTTCGGCTATCGCCCGTGCACCGTTTTCCACTCGCGCCAGCGACAACAACTGATTGGCCAGGTGAGTCAGGCGGTCCGTGCCTTGAACCGCAGACTCCAGGGTATCGCGCCAGACCTGCGGCTCATTCGAGCGCAGGCCCAACTCAACCCGGGCCTTGAGGGCCGCAAGAGGGGTGCGCAGTTCATGAGCGGCCTCGGCAATAAACTGCGCCTGACGCTCGAACTGTTCACGTAGCCGCTCGGTAAAGTGGTTCAAGGCGCGCACCAGTGGGCTCAGCTCACGCTGCACCTCGACCAGCGGCAAGGCGCGCAGGTCGTCGGGCTGACGCTCCTCGACGGCGCCACGCAAGCGCTCCAACGGACGCAATGCAGCGCTTACGGCAAACCACACCAGCATCAATGCGCCGAGTGCCAGCATGCCCAGACGCAGCAAGGTATCGGCCATCAGACTACGGGCCATGCGCACCCGCGCCTCTTCGGTTTCTGCCACACGAATTTCGGCCATGCCATTCATGTTCGGCTCACTGACGGCCTTGAGCAGACTGACTACGCGCACATCCTGCCCCAAGTAGCGCGCATTGTAGAACCGAGCCAGCGCCGGGTAGTCATCGGTGCGTGGCGTGCCGGGTGGTGGCGCGGGGAGGTTTTCATAGCCGGAGATCAGGCGCTGATGAATGTCATTGACCTGGTAGTAGATACGGCCGGCGCTGTCGTAGGCAAAAGTATCCAGGGCCACATAGGGCACATCGGCGCTGAGCGTGCCATCGCGCTGTGACAAGCCGGCAGCGATGGTGCGCGCCGAAGCCAGCAGGGTTCGATCATAGGCAGTGTCGGCAGCTTCGCGACCGTTCCAGTAGGCACTGAGCCCGCTGGCGAGCATCAACACCACCAGCAGCAGCGCCAGGTTCCATACCAAGCGCCCGCGCAGGCTGCCACTGTCACGCATCGCGGTGCTCGAGCAGGTAACCGAGCCCCCTGAAGGTGACGATGACGACGGCATGACCATCGAGCTTCTTGCGCAGGCGATGGATGTAAATCTCGATGGCATCGGCGCTGGCTTCCTCATCCAGGCCGAACACCTGGGCGGCCAGTTGCTCTTTGCTCATCACCCGCCCAGGACGCGCAATCAAGGCTTCGAGCACCGCCTGCTCGCGCGAGGTCAAGGTCAGCAGATCATCATCGAGGGTGAAGCGCCGAGTATCGAGGTCATAGACCAGCGGCCCGCAGCGTTGCTGGCGCTCGCCACCGAGTACGCTACGACGCAGCAAGGCCTTGACCCGCGCTTCAAGCTCAGTGAGCTCGAACGGCTTGGCCAGGTAGTCATCGGCGCCCAGGTTCAAGCCGTGAACCCGATCCTTGACGTCACTGCGTGCTGTCAACATCAACACCGGTACGGTCTTGCCGCGTGCACGCAGGCGTGCGAGCACCTCGAAGCCGTCCATGCGCGGCAGCCCCACATCGAGCACCGCCACTGCATATTCCTCGCTGGCCAACGCCAGGTCAGCAGCCACGCCATCATGCAGCACGTCCACTGTCAGCCCCGTGCTCTTGAGCGCCTGGGCCACGCTCTCAGCTAGCTGCAGATGATCTTCTACAAGCAGCACACGCATTGTTTTTTCTCCTGTCAGGTCCAGGTCAATGGCGCGGAGTGTACAGCCGACTGCTCGCCTGTGAAGCCTTGGTAACGATGAAAAGCAGTTGAAAGGTTAGTGAAAGGTTCAGCCCCTAGCATCCTCTCACGGCTCACTCTGCTTGCCGTACAACCGAACCTTGAAGTTCGAACTAATAAGAACAAAAACGGAGTTACTCGACGATGCTGTCCATGCAGCCACAGGCCCATGTGCCTACCCGCCGTTTGCCTACCCGCCAGTCCGCCGTTGTCAGCGCCCTCGCCCTTGCCGGCGTCGCGCCAATGAGTCAAGCCGCCTTCTTCGATGACAGCAAGGCAACCTTCGAAACCCGCAACATGTATTTCAATCGCGACTTTCGCGATGGCACCAGTGCCCAACAGTCCAAGCGTGATGAGTGGGCCCAGGGCTTCATGCTCAACTTTGAGTCCGGCTATACCGATGGCACTGTAGGCTTTGGCCTGGATGCCCTTGGCATGCTCGGCATCAAGCTCGACTCCAGCCCCGACCGCGCAGGCAGCGGTTTGCTGCCCACCCACGACAACGGTCGCGCAGCCGATGAATATTCCAAGCTTGGCCTGACCGGCAAGGTCAAGATTTCCGCCACCGAACTCAAAGTCGGCACCTTGATGCCCGAGCTGCCCACTTTGCAGCCAAACGACGGTCGTATCCTGCCGCAAACCTTTGAAGGCGGTCTGCTGACCTCAGGCGAAATCAAGAACCTGACGTTTACAGGCGGCCGCCTGGAAAAAGCCAAGGATCGCGACAGTACCGACAATCAGGACATCGCCCTGAATAACAAGAACAGTCGCTTTCTAGGCACTGTTGCCGGCAACCACTTCGACATGGCTGGCCTGGATTACAAGTTCACCGACAAGATTACCGGTAGCTACCATTGGGCTCAGCTCGACGATGTCTACCGCCAGCACTTCGTCGGCATGCTCGCCAGTCAGCCTTGGGGGCCGGGCACGTTTGGCGCCGACCTGCGCATGGCCTTCAGTGATGACCAAGGTCAGGCCCGCGGCGGTGCGATCGACAACACTGCGCTCAACGGCATGCTCAGCTACAGCCTTCTGGGCCACAAGCTCAGTGCCGGCTACCAGCACCTGTCAGGCGATACCGCCTTCCCTTATGTCGACGGCGCTGATCCTTACCTGGTCAACTTCGTCCAGATCAACGACTTTGCCGGCGCCGACGAGCGCTCCTGGCAAGCCCGTTACGACTACGACTTTGCCAAACTGGGAATCCCTGGCCTGACCTTCATGACCCGCTACATCAGCGGCGATAATGTCAGCCTGGCCGATGGCGGTGAAGGCAAGGAATGGGAGCGCAATACCGAATTCAAGTATGTGGTGCAAAGTGGCGCTCTGAAAAACGTCGCCGTGCGCCTGCGCAACGCAACATTCCGTTCGAACTTTGCCCGTGATGCGGACGAGGTAAGACTGCTGGTGAGTTACAGCCTTGCACTGTGGTAATCCCCGATAACAATAACGCTCACGGAGATCGACGATGACCTTTTCACTGCGCCGCATTGCCCTCGCCACCGCCTGCTTGATGCTCGCCGGCCAAGCCCTGGCAGCCGAACCGAAACGCCCGGAATGTATTGCCCCCGCCTCGCCCGGCGGTGGCTTCGACCTGACCTGCAAGTTGGTGCAAAGCGCCCTGGTCAACGAGAAGATTCTCAGCAAACCCATGCGCGTGACCTACATGCCCGGCGGTGTCGGCGCGGTCGCCTACAACGCAGTGGTTGCCCAGCGTCCTGCGGACGCCGGCACCCTGGTGGCCTGGTCCAGCGGTTCGCTGCTCAATCTGGCCCAGGGCAAGTTCGGCCGCTTTGACGAAAATGCCGTGCGCTGGTTGGCGGCGGTCGGCACCAGTTATGGCGCCATCGCGGTGAAAAACGACTCGCCCTACAAAACCCTCGATGACCTGGTAGCGGCGCTGAAAAAAGATCCGAGCAAAGTGGTGATCGGCTCTGGCGGTACCGTCGGCAGCCAGGACTGGATGCAGACCGCGCTGATCGCCAAAGCCGCCGGTATCAACCCGCGCGATCTTCGTTATGTCGCCCTTGAAGGCGGTGGCGAAATTGCCACGGCGCTGTTGGGTGGGCACATCCAGGTCGGCAGTACCGACATCTCCGACTCCATGCCGCATATCCAGAGTGGTGACATGCGTCTGTTGGCAGTGTTCGCCGAAACCCGGCTGGACGAGCCGGAAATGAAGAACATTCCTACCGCCAAGGAGCAAGGCTACGACATCGTCTGGCCGGTGGTGCGCGGCTTCTATCTGGGGCCAAAAGTCACGGATGAAGAGTACGACTGGTGGAAAGCTTCGTTCGACAAACTGCTGGCCTCCGAAGAGTTCGCCAAGCTGCGTGACCAGCGCGAACTGTTCCCCTTTGCCATGACCGGCGCCGAGTTGGACACCTATGTGAAAAAACAGGTGGCTGATTACAAGGCCCTGGCCAAGGAATTCGGGCTGATCCAGTAAGCCTGTCATTCCCCTATTGGAGCGGATTCAACCACCAAGGGCTGCACCTGCGGCCCCGACGGGGAAGGCTTTGCCCTTTGCCTCTGGATAACGGCGCTCCGACACAACCGATGACTGTTTGTGAACCTCATTGAGGACAGACGACATGATCCTGCAACGCGTCTTCGCCCTGATTCTGCTGGCGCTATGCGCCGCCCTGGCCGTGATGGCCTGGCCGTATCAGGCAGCTTTTTCCTATGAACCGGTCGGCCCCCGCGCTTATCCGCTGCTGATGCTCGGCTTGATGGCCCTTGGCCTTCTGTACCTCGCCTTTCGACCCACACCCATCGTGCATAAAGACGACGAGCCAGAACTGGACCGCGAGACCCTCAACAAGATTGCGCTGTGCGTGGGCTTGCTGCTGGTCTTTGCTGCCACTTTCGAGCCGCTCGGTTTCATTCTCAGTGGCGTACTGATTGGCGTACCAATGGCCCGTCTTTACGGCGGACGATGGCTACCCAGCGTGATGATCATCGGCCTAATGACGATCGCTCTGTACTGGTTGTTCGACCGGGTCATGGATGTCCCACTGCCCTTGGGCCTACTCGACGTTCTGGAGAATTGACATGGATACTCTCAGCTATCTAGGCCAGGGCTTCGGCGTCGCCCTGAGCCCGTACAACCTGGTTACGGCATTGGCCGGCACCTTGATTGGCACCGTGGTGGGCCTGTTGCCGGGCCTGGGCCCGATCAATGGCGTGGCTTTGCTGATCCCTATCGCCTTTGCCCTTGGCCTACCACCGGAATCAGCACTGATTCTGCTGGCCGCGGTGTACCTGGGTTGCGAGTACGGCGGACGCATCAGCTCGATCCTGCTCAACATCCCCGGTGAAGCGTCGACTGTAATGACCACCCTCGACGGCTACCCCATGGCCCGCCAAGGTCTGGCCGGGGTGGCACTGTCGCTGTCGGCCTGGAGTTCGTTCATCGGCGCGTTCATCGCCACGTGCGGCATGGTGCTGTTCGCACCCTTGCTGGCGAAATGGGCGATCGCCTTCGGACCTGCGGAATACTTTGTACTGATGGTGTTTGCCATTGTCTGTTTGGGGGGTATGGCCGGTGATCGTCCCCTCAAGACCTTCATCGCCGCATTGATCGGTCTGTTCCTGTCCAGCGTCGGCATCGATGCCAACAGTGGCGTCTACCGATTCACCGGCGACAGTGTGCACCTGGCTGACGGTATTCAATTTGTCGTGCTGGTGTTGGGTTTATTCTCCATCAGCGAAATCCTTCTGCTGCTGGAAAAAACCCATCACGGCCACGAAGCAGTGAAGGCCACCGGACGCATGCTGTTCAACTTCAAGGAAGCGGCGTCGGTATTCGTGGTCAATATTCGCTGCGGTGTGCTCGGCTTTATCATGGGCGTATTGCCAGGTGCCGGTGCGACCCTGGCCAGCGCCGTAGCCTACATGACCGAGAAGCGCATCGCCGGTGCCAGTGGTACCTTTGGCAAAGGTGACAAGCGGGGGCTGGCTGCTCCGGAAACCGCCATCGGTGCATCGTGCTGCGGCGCCCTGGTGCCCATGCTGACTCTCGGCGTTCCTGGCTCAGGCACTACCGCGGTGATGATCGGCGCCTTGACCCTGTACAACATCACCCCCGGGCCAATGCTGTTCGCCCAGCAACCCGATATTGTCTGGGGCCTGATCGCCTCGCTGTTTATCGCCAACATCATGCTGGTGATCCTCAATATCCCGATGATCCGCATTTTCACCCGCATTCTTGCGGTGCCGAACTGGGCCCTGGTGCCAATCATCGCGATCATTACCGCGATTGGCGTGTACGCCGTGCATGCAACCACCTTCGACCTGTTCCTGATGATCGGCATCGGTATTTTCGGTTACATCCTGCGCAAGCTGGATTTCCCCCTGTCGCCGATCTTGCTGGGCTTCATTCTCGGTGGGTTGATGGAGCAGAACCTGCGCCGCGCCCTGTCGATTTCCAATGGTGCCCTGGACATTCTTTGGTCCAGCCCGATCAGCATGAGCGTATGGGCATTGACCATCACCATGATGCTTCTGCCACTGCTGCGAATCTGGCGCAAGCGCAGCATCCAGCGTCGTGCCCTGGCTGATGTCTAATGGGCCGTTGAAGCTGTATTGGGCGACTGGACTGGTTGGCCTGGCTGGCGGTTACATCGCCAGCCAGGTTGGCTGGCCACTGCCTTGGATGGTCGGCTCGTTGTTGGCGATCATCCTGGTGCGCTGCCTGACCCCTTGGCAGTTGAGCGAAATTCCGGGCGGGCGCAAATGCGGGCAATGGATTATCGGCATCGGCATCGGCCTGCATTTCACCCCCGCCGTGGTCGAACAGGTGGCGAGCAATTTCGGCCTGATCTTCTGCGGTGCATTGATCACCAGTGTGTCCAGCGTGGTTGGCATCTGGCTGTTGCGCCGTACCGGCGAAGACCGCGCCACGGCGTTCTTTTCCAGCATGCCCGGCGGCTCGGGAGAAATGGTCAACCTCGGTGCGCGCAATGGCGCGGTGCTCAGCCAGGTGGCTGCGGCACAAAGCCTGCGTGTGCTGGCCGTGGTGCTGTGTGTACCGGCGCTGTTCAAATACCTGCTCGGTGACGGTGTGGTGCTCACCCATGCCGGTAGTGTCAGCTGGGGTTGGCTGGCACTGATCTGCCCTGTGGGGATTGTTGTAGCATGGTTATGGCAGCGTTTGAAACAGCCCAATCCCTGGCTGTTTGGACCACTATTGGTGGCGGCCATTGCCAGCGTCGGCGCCAACCTGCAGATCGCGCTCCCCGACGGTGCCAGTCAGATGGGGCAATGGCTGATCGGCAGTGGGCTGGGTTGCCATTTCAACCGAGCCTTCTTTCGCCGCGCGCCCTCGTTTCTTGGGCGCACACTGATTGCCACCGCCCTGAGCATGCTGATCGCTGCTGTTGCAGCCTGGGTGTTGAGCCAATTGACGCAGTTGGACCTGCGCTCGCTGACTCTGGGGATGATGCCCGGTGGCATTGCAGAAATGAGCCTGACCGCCGAAACGCTGCAGCTTTCTGTACCTCTGGTGACCGCGCTACAGGTGATGCGCTTACTGTTTGTGCTGTTTCTGGCCGAGCCGCTGTTCCGCCATTGGATCGGCGAGCACTCTACAGCCGGGCCAGACAGCAAAAAAGGAAGCTAAGGCTTCCTTTTTTTACTTACAACGGCGGCAACGCCCATTCCACCGGCGTCAGGCCATGTTGTTCGAGGAACTTGTTGGTACGGCTGAAATGCCCGCAACCAAGGAACCCACGGTAAGCAGACAACGGCGACGGATGCACTGACTTGAGCACCAGGTGCTTGGTGCCATCGATCAATTTCTGCTTGCTCTGTGCATGCGCGCCCCACAGCAGGAACACGGTATTGGGCTGGTGCTCGCTAACCAGCTCAATGATGCGATCAGTGAAGAATTCCCAGCCTTTTTTGGCGTGGGAGGCAGCATTGGCGCGCTCCACGGTCATGGTGGTGTTGAGCAGCAATACACCCTGATTCGCCCAATGTTGCAGGCAACCGTGCTTGGGGATCTCAATGTTGAGGTCGCGGTGCAATTCCTTATAGATATTGACCAACGAGGGCGGCGTTGCAATACCCGGTTGTACCGAAAAACACAGGCCATGCGCTTGCCCCGGACCGTGATAGGGGTCCTGGCCGAGGATCACCACCTTTACCTGATCCAGTGGTGTGGAATTAAGTGCATTGAAAATCAACGGACCCGGCGGATAGATTTCCTTGCCTGCCGCATGCTCCTCGCGCAAAAACTCACGCAGTTGGTGCATGTAGGGTTGCTCGAATTCAGCACGCAGCGCCTCTTTCCAGCTGGGTTCAAGTTTGATGCGATCGTCGTCAGTCATGGGGCCATCCGTAAACAATGGCGCGACACTAGGAAAGCTGCCCGCGCTTGTCAATCGATCCGACCGGCGACCGGCAGTTTCGCCGGCACCGACCATACTTGTCCGGATAAAACCAATGAGGTCGCCCATGGCAGTTCAGTGCGAAGAACTCACCGGCGTCGATGGCGCACGAATCGGCATCGCCACTCTGGATGCAGCCAAGGCGCTCAATGCCTTGTCATTGCCGATGATCGACGTGCTCGACCAGCAACTGGCCCGATGGGCCGACAACCCGGAGATTGTCTGCGTGTTGTTGCGCGGTGCAGGCACCAAGGCGTTTTGCGCCGGTGGCGATGTTCGCAGCCTGATGCAGGCTTGTCGCGATCAGCCGGGGACTGTTCCGACCCTGGCAGCAAACTTTTTTGAAGCAGAGTATCGCTTGGACTATCGCCTGCACACTTACCCCAAACCTGTGCTGTGCTGGGGTCATGGTCACGTGCTGGGCGGCGGCATGGGCCTGTTACAAGGCGCCAACGTGCGCATCGTGACGCCGAGCAGCCGCCTGGCCATGCCTGAAATCAGTATCGGCTTGTACCCGGACGTAGGTGCCAGCTGGTTTCTTGCCCGCCTCCCCGGAAAACTCGGGCTGTTCCTGGGCATGACGGGTGTCGCTCTGAATGCCCGCGATGCCTTGGACCTGGGCCTGGCTGATCGATTACTGGGGGAAAATCAGCAGGAGGAACTGATCGATGACCTGCTCCAATTGAACTGGCAGGAACAGACCGCGTTGCAATTGAACAGCCTGCTCAAGGCCCAGGAACACAGGGCCCAGGCTGACATGCCGCCAGCCCAGTGGCTGCCTCGACGCCAGCAGATCGACGCACTGCTCGACGTCGCTGACCCAATCTGTGCCTGGCGCGCCATTGCCACGCTGCGGGGCCATAACGATCCGCTGCTGGCAAAAGCTGCACAAACCATGCTCGAAGGTTCCCCGCTGACCGCCCACCTGGTCTGGCAGCAAATTCAGCGAGCACGGCATCTGTCGCTGGCCCAGGTGTTCCAGATGGAATACAGCATGAGCCTGAATTGTTGTCGCCACCCCGAATTCGCCGAAGGCGTGCGCGCCCGGCTGGTCGACAAAGATCAACAGCCGCGCTGGCACTGGGCGGACATTGCCAAGGTGCCAGCGGCGGTGGTCAATGCGCATTTCGCTAAAGTGTGGGAAGGCCGCCACCCATTGGCGGACCTGGGCTGAACTATCTAGCGGTGCCAGTTGCCATTGGCTCGACCATCACGGTTTCGTTCATGGCGTGAAGCGCCCTGGCGATAACGATCGTGCCCTCGGCCTGGATAAGGCTTGTAGTAGTGATCCGGTGCCGGTCGGTAATACTGCGGCGGCGAGCGATAGTAATGCGGCGTTGGCCGGTAATGCTGAGGGGGTGGTGAGTAATAACGCTGCTGCGGCACCACATAATAGCCACGGTTGTACGGGTAGGAAGGCCGGTAATGGCCGGGATAGCCATAACGATCGGCGGTATAGACTTCTGTACGATGGTAGTAACCATTACCTCCATAAGGGACACATGCGGCGGTCAGCAAACTCAGCACGGCAATAAGCAAAAGTCGGCGATACATAGCGGCCTCCCGGACCGCGAAACTGCCCATCCCAGCGGCGCTGGTCGGCGTCGATCGGCAAGCATTCATCGACAAACATTAAGACCATCAAAAGCGGCGCCGGTGCTCCCGCAGAAATAATTTGAAACAACGCCAATACCCTTGATAATTGTCCAGTTATTTTCCAGTGCTGCCACTAGAATGAACGGCATTGGCCTACATCAAGGGATTGTAAATTGCCACGCTCCGCCTTGTTTTCGCAGCGCTCGCTAATTCTGACCTTGCTGTTACTGCTCGGCAGCGGCTTTTTGGCCACATCACTGCTGAGCTATTTCGCTTCACGCAGTGCGATTCGCGACAGCATCGTCAACACCGAACTGCCGTTGACTTCGGATACTGTCTACTCGGAAATCCAGAAGGACCTGGTAAGACCAATCCTGATTTCCTCGATGATGGCTCACGATACCTTCCTGCGGGACTGGACGCTGGCGGGTGAGCAAGACAAAGCGCAGATATCTCGCTATCTCAACGAGGTCATGACCCAGTACCGCGCCTACACCGCATTTTTCGTCTCCAGTGCTAGCGGCAATTACTATCAGGCGCAAAAAGGCGTCTTGAAGAAAATCGATCCGCAGGAACCTCGCGACGTCTGGTACTACCGGGTAAAGGAAATGCCCACCCCTTACGAAATCAACGTCGACCTGGACATGGCCAACCAGGACAAACTCACTGTCTTCATCAATTATCGAGTACTCGACTACCACGGTAACTTCATTGGTGCTGTCGGCATCGGCCTTACAGTCGAAGCTGTGGTGCGGCTTATCGACGACTACCAGCAGCGGTACCAACGCCAGGTTTACTTCGTCGATCCGCAAGGCCTGGTGGTGCTGACCGGCTCCAAGGGCGGAGCCCACGGTGCCCGAACCGGCCAGTCGCTAAATGAGCTGGACGGCTTGCGTGAATTGCTCAAGCAGATGCCCACGCCGGTGGGCGGCAGCCATGAGTACACCAGTCGCAACGGCAACAGCCATTTCCTCAATGTGCGCCTGGTACCGGAGTTGAATTGGTACCTGTTCGTGGACAAGCGCGAAGACGGCGCCCTGGATAACATCCGCCAGACGCTGTACCTGAACCTTGCGATCTGCACCATTATTGGCCTGGTGGTGTTGTCCTTGCTCAATGCCATGGTCAAGCGCCATCAGGACAATATCGAAACCCTGGCCACTCGCGACAGCCTCACCGGCCTGCCCAACCGTCGCGGTTTCGATCTTCTGGCCGCGCAGGCACTCAGTGAAGCGCATCGAGACACCAAGGCGCTGGTGGCATTGTTGATCGATCTTGATCACTTCAAGATCCTCAATGACACCCATGGCCACCTCGCTGGCGACGAAGTATTGCGCCAGTTCGCCCGGGTACTGGAAAACTGTTTGCGCCAGGTAGATATTATTTGTCGCTGGGGTGGCGAAGAGTTCATCGTGTTGCTCAAGGATACCGACTCCACTCATGCTCAAGAGGTCGCCGAAAAGATTCGTCTGCACTGCGAACAACGGGAATTCACGTTTACCGACAAGGTGATCCGCCTGACGACCAGTATCGGCTTGAGCAACTTGCAGCCTGGCGACACCTTGCACAGTGTGATCGCTCGCGCTGATCATGCGCTGTACCGCGCCAAGCAAAGTGGACGCAACCGTGTCTGCGTGGAAATACTCAGGTCCGACTATGAATGACCCCAAATGCTGCCCAGCCTGCGGCGCCAGCAACCGCTGCAGCCTCGCCGACCCCCGTACGGCAACCAAAACCTGTTGGTGCTACAGCGTAAGCATCGCCCCGGAAATAATCGAAGCGTTGCCTGCCGACCAACGCAACACAGCCTGCTTGTGCCCCGCCTGCGCTCAGGTACTGGATCAACTGAAAGCAGCCAAGGCAGCGCTCGCCAGTTAAACTGCAACGCCCAGCACCTGTGCCTTGTATGCGCCTTGATCGATTTCTCAGTAACCTGCCCTGCTTCAATCGCCAGCAAGTACGCTTGCTGCTGGCGCAGCGACGGGTACGCGTAGACGGTTGCTGTGTAACTGATCCACAGCTGGAAGTGCGCGAATTCAGCCGCATCGAGGTCGATGAGCAGTTGCTCCAGGACCCGCAGCCGGCACGCTACCTGATGCTGCACAAACCCCAGGGCTGCGTCAGCGCCACGCAGGACCCTGAGCACCGAACCGTGCTGGATTTGCTCGATGAATCAGACAAGCACACGCTGCACATTGCCGGGCGCCTGGACTTCAACACCACCGGCCTGATGCTGTTGACCAACGATGGGCAATGGTCACGGCGCTTGACCCAGCCGCGAACCAAGCTGGCGAAGATCTACTACGTCGAGACCGAACAGGTCATCGAACCCCACTACATCGAAAAATTCAGCCAAGGCTTCTACTTCGCCTTTGAAGACCTCACCACCCTGCCCGCCGAGCTGACCCTGCTCGGCCCGCGCAGTGCGCGACTGAGCATCGTCGAAGGCCGTTACCATCAGGTAAAGCGCATGTTCGGCCACTTCGACAACAAGGTACTGCGCCTGCATCGTGAAGCCATGGGCCCGCTGAATCTGGACCCCGGCTTGCGTCCAGGTGAATACAGGGCGCTTTATCCCGAAGAAATCCTCGCCATCTGAAGCAACGACCGCCTAGCGGAAAGATTTCTTTAATTGCCCCCAAGGCACTTGCGAGTTGCCCCTGTGCCTGCTTGAATCCAATCGTCGGTCTGCATGTGACCAGTCAGTCACAGACGCAGTCCAAGACGCCTTTTTGCTGGCGACCAATGCCTCGAAGCACTGGAGTCCGGCAGATTGCCCGCCTAGAACAATACCCGTCGACCAGCGTACCGGATCGACAAGGGCCCTCGGTTTCTCTTCAAGGCGCATGCCTACCTGTCATAAAGAACGCGCATTCTTGCATGTGCGAACACCCTTTTTGCGCCAGGAGTCGACGAGATGAGGCCAGAAATTGCTGTGCTTGATATACAAGGTCAGTATCGGGTTTACACGGAGTTCTATCGCGCAGATGCCGCTGAAAAAACGATCATCCTGATCAATGGCTCGTTGGCCACGACGGCCTCGTTTGCCCAGACGGTTCGTAGTCTGCACCCGCAATTCAACGTCGTTCTGTACGATCAGCCCTATGCCGGCAAATCCAAGGCTCACAACCGGCACGAGCGGCTGCTGACCAAGGAAACCGAAGGGCAGATACTGCTGGAATTGATCGATCACTTTGCAGCCGATCACGTGATGTCATTTTCCTGGGGAGGTGCCTGCACATTGCTAGCCCTGGCCCATAAACCACGGCGTATCGAGAAGGCCGTTGTCAGCTCGTTTTCACCGGTAATCAACGAGCCAATGCGCGACTACCTCGAGCGCGGCTGCCAATACCTCAGCGCCTGTGACCGTTATCAGGTAGGCAATCTGGTTAACGACACCATCGGCAAGCACCTGCCCTCGTTATTCAAGCGCTTCAACTACCGGCATGTGAGCAGCCTGGACAACCACGAATATGCGCAAATGCACTTTCACATCAACCAGGTGCTCGAACACGACCTGGACAATGCCTTGCGCAGCGCGCGCGTGATCGACATCCCGGTATTGTTCATGAACGGTGAGTGGGATGAATACACCACCATCGACGACGCACGGCAGTTCAGCCAGCACGTGCGCAATAGCCATTTCAGCGAGATCCGAGCTACAGGGCATTTCCTCGACATGGAGCACAAGGCGGCCTGCAACGATACCCGTGACGTATTACTGAGCTTTCTCAAGCCAACAGCACGAGAATCCCGCGTACGTTATCAGCACGCTCAGGAACACCATGCCCTGGCGATCTGAACAACAGTGTTGGTGGGGTAGCACAGCCTCTTGCATCAGTGGCAACGGCAAAAAAGGAGATGCAAGATCTCGTGCTACCGGCCACCAACCCGTTTTTTTTACAGCGCGACACTTCAAACTTCATCGTGTTTCTGGTAAAAAGTCAGCCCTGAAAGCGGGTGTCGTATAATGGCATTACTCCAGCTTCCCAAGCTGATAACGAGGGTTCGATTCCCTTCACCCGCTCCAGCTTTTTTCAGGTGTTCAATTCCTTTTCTGTAACAGCATATTTTGCCGTTACAGAGTCAACGGAAACACCCATCAACGTCTCCCCTCTTGTTCTCGTCATTTCAGACCCTGCTCTGAAAGAAACACGTGATCTGAGCCCCTGTCTGCGCAAGTCAGTCCGACATTACCGTATCCCCTATGGGCTGAACCGGCCCGTGGCGTTTTAGTTTTCTGGCGTTCAACCCCTGCTTGTTGAATTAGCCAGCACATAAAAATCATGCATGTTCAGGAGCTGTTGGTGATTCAAGGAATGCGCGGTGAGTAAGATAAAGTTTGATGTAGATGCTGTGTACTGCATATCGCTTATAGAACGGACGGACAGACGCGAGTTGTTCAGGAAAACCCTGGGGCGTCTGCTTTATAACCCGGTCATATTCCATGTCGTCGAAAGAAACCAAGACCCTGTAAAAGGATGTTACGAATCTCACCAGGCGCTGGCAAAGAAAGCACTGGAAGAGGGATTGAATCGAATATTGATCTTTGAAGATGACGTAAAGCCTTATGAATTAAAGGCAACGTCGATTCGCTGGATCAATCGTTTTATCCGTACTCGAAACTTTGAGGCCCTGCACTTGGGCTACAGCATGGGTAGAACGTGGTTGACCTGGTTCCCATTCATTGCCCGAGGCAAGGTTGTAGCACTGCATGCCTACATTCTTTCGCGCGAAGGATGTCAGGTGCTAGCCAACACACCTTACGACGGCACGCCAGTTGATGTGGTGTTCAAAAAGCGCATCAAACAGCATTGCGCGTTTCCCATGCTGTTTCGCCAACATGCAGGATCGGACGTTGGCAGTGACATCGAAGCGGTCGTACGCAACGAAGATGAGTGGTGGCAACGCAATTGGGACAAACACCGGCGATCACCGGTTAAAAATTTCTGGCGCACGATGCTTCGCCTGAACTTCTAGTCCCGAGCAAGAGCAGCACAACCTTTTGATCTGGCGCCAGCTTTGGATCGCGCAATGCGCTTTAATTAGAGCGTTTGCGAATCTTCAGCCTTGTTGCGAAACACTCTAAAGGACTGTTCATGCTGCTCTCTCGCTGGCTCCCAGGCCTGGCCAATCTTTTGCACTATCGCCGCGAATGGTTCCATGCCGACCTGCAAGCCGGGTTGTCGGTGGCAGCCATCCAGATTCCGATTGCCATCGCCTATGCACAAATCGTCGGGCTGCCACCGCAATACGGGTTGTACGCCTGTATTCTGCCGATGATGGTCTATGCCTTGGTGGGCAGCTCAAGACAATTGATGGTCGGCCCGGATGCAGCAACTTGCGCCATGGTTGCAGGCGCCATCGCCCCGTTGGCGATGGGTGACCCTGCACGGCTGGCGCAGTTATCGGTGATCATCACCCTGCTGGTCGGGCTGATGTTGATCGCCGCGGGCGTGGCACGTGCCGGTTTTATTGCCAGTTTCTTCTCGCGCCCGATTCTGATCGGCTACCTGAACGGTATTGGCCTTAGCCTGTTGGCCGGACAGCTAGGCAAGGTGCTGGGCTTTCAGATAGAAGGCAATGGTTTCATCCTCAGCCTGATCAACTTGGTCGAGCGCTTGGGAGAAATCCGCTGGTTGACGCTCACTATCGGCATGGCCGGCCTGGCGCTGCTGATCTGGTTGCCGCGTCGCTATCCGCGCCTGCCTGCCGCTTTGGTCACGGTGGTTATCGCCACCGCAGTGGTCGGCGTGTTTGGCCTGGATCGCTTCGGCGTGGCTATTCTCGGCCCGGTCCCCGCGGGCATCCCTGAGCTGGCCTGGCCTCAAACCAATCTGGAAGAAATGAAAAGCCTGATGCGTGATGCCCTGGGTATCGCCACGGTGAGCTTCTGTAGCGCAATGCTCACGGCCCGTAGCTTCGCGGCTCGGCACGGTTATGCGATCAATGCCAACCATGAGTTCCTGGCACTGGGGGTGACCAACATCGCCGCTGGTGTTTCCCAGGGGTTTGCCATCAGCGGCGCCGACTCGCGCACGGCGGTCAACGACATGGTCGGGGGCAAAAGCCAACTGGTGGGCATTATCGCCGCCTTGGTCATCGCCCTGATCCTGTTGTTTTTCACCGCACCGATGGCCTGGATTCCACAGGCAGCGCTAGGTGCCGTACTGCTGATGGCCGGCTGGGGCCTGATCGATGTGAAGTCCCTAGGAAAAATCTACAAACTCAGCCGTTTCGAGTTCTGGTTGTGTGTACTGACAACCGTTGGGGTGCTGGGGCTCGGTGTGCTGCCCGGTATCATTTTTGCCGTGACCCTGGCGATCTTGCGCCTGCTCTACAGCATCTACCAACCGACCGATGCGGTACTTGGCTGGATGCCCGGGGTTGAAGGCCAAGTGGATATCCGTCAGCACAAGGAAGCACGCACAGTGAAGGGGCTGGTGGTGTATCGCTTCGATGACGCGATCCTGTTCTTCAATGCCGACTACTTCAAGATGCGCCTGCTCGATGCAGTGCAGCAGGAAAATGAGCCTCGGGCAGTGCTGTTCGACGCCGAAGCGGTCAGCTCAATCGACGTCAGCGGCATTTCAGCATTGCGCGAGGTGCGTGACACCTTGCAGGCGCGTGGTATTCACTTTGGCATTGCCCGAGCGCGCGGCCAGTTTCTCCGTATGCTGGTGCGCTCGGGCATTGCTCGAGAAATGGAAAAAGGCATGCTGTTCGGGTCAGTGCGCTCGGGTATCCGTGCCTACCGACTGTGGCGCAACCGCACGCGTAAAGGCGCCGTGTCGACACCGACCTGAACCGCAGGGCCGCAGCATTAGCGTTGCGGCATCAGCCCCGGCAGAGCATGCATCAAGGCATTGACGGCAAAACCGATGAACATAACGCCGCAAGCCCGGGTGATCCACAGTTCGTAGCGGGTATAGAGCGTGCGCACATGGCGCGCGCCAACCACTGCGATAAGAATTACGTAGGCCAGCAGGCCACCGACAAAGCTCAGTGCGATGAGCATTGGCAGCATCGACCAGTCCAATGCTTCGGCGCGGCTGGAGAGCAAAGCGGTGAAGGTTGCAACTGCCACCGGGTAGGCCTTGGGGTTGGTCAGGCCGAATACCACACCATGCCAGAACGGCTTGCGCACCGGGCCGCGCTCACCGTCACCGCTGCCAGGACGACTGCGCAACGCGCGCCAACCCAACCAGAACAGATACAGACCGCTGAGCAGGCCAAGGATATCGAACACCGAACTGCCAATCTGGCGGGCCCCGACGATAGCGACCAGCGCAGTGCTGCACCACAGCACATCGCCAAGCAAGTGACCACAGAGAAAACCCGCGCCGGCCTTGCGTCCGCGTGAAGCACCAATACCCAGCACTGCGAGCACGCCCGGACCCGGGGTGATGCCATAGATAAAACCAGAAGCCATTACGGCGAACAGCAGCGAAAAGGTCATGGGGCGAGGGGCTCCGAGCGAACGCAGAGCGCGCAGTCTACGGCAGCTATTGGATCCAGGCCAGATCCTCAATAGCCTTGATTGTCGAGTATTTGCACCTCGCTCAAGGCTGCCGGACGCGATAAGTGGCGCAACAAGTTGCCGCTGCGATTGGTGAAGATTCCATCCACCCCAGCAGCCATGACCTTGGCGAAGTCCACTTCCTCGTCAACAGTGTAGACATGCACCACCAACTGCCTGTCATGGCTCAGGCGGTTCATCCACGGCTGCACCAAATCGGCATAGCTCTGCGCCCCACCGGCCGAGCGCGCCGCCGATGGGCCGACGCCAATGGCCCCCGCCGCCTTGGCGTGGTCAAGCCAGCGCTCGAATTCTGCCTTGCTTTCAGGCTGCTGTCGGGCATAGAACGCGGCCTTGTCGGACTCACCCGATTGAGCAAAGGTCTGCTTGGATGCCGGCTCGATACCGCCGTTGCCGACCCATAACAACAGCACCCTGGGCACCTGTGGCATTTCCTGCTGCAGTAACGCCAGACTGCTGCGGTCAAAGCTTTGCAGCACCACCCGACCGGGCTGGTCGAGCCAGCCACGTGCCTGCAGGCGGGCCTTGAGCTGGGCCTCGATGCCTGGAAACAGCAGGGGTTTCTTGGTTTCGATATAGAGCCCGGGCTGCCTGCGCGGATCGCCCTCGGCGATATCGATGACCTCGTCGAGCGTCTGGACCTTCAAGCCCACGAAACGGCTCCGAGCACGTTCGGGGTAGGCGTTGTTGAACCAACTGCCGACATCGAGCAACTTCAATTCAGCCAGGGTAAAAGCGCTGACCGGACTGTTTTTGCGCTCGGGAAATCGCTGCGCAACATCACTGGTACGCAGCAGATTGTCGTCGTGCACGGCAACCAGTACGCCGTCGCGACTACGTTGCAGGTCCAACTCAAGATAATCGGCCCCCAGTTCACGGGCCAACAGGTAGGCCGGCGCCGTGGACTCCGGCGCATCGAACGAGGCGCCGCGATGGGCAATCACCGCAGGGTGGGCGATGCCCTGCAGGTGCGCCAGCACCTTGCCCTGCCCGGCATCGCTCAAGCCAGCGAGGGGCAACAGAGCCAGGCAGCAATAGCGGCGGATACCTTGGAGCAACATAGTCTTCCCTCGGTTGTGCAGCGTATTCAGCATAGTCGCCGACGCTGATGACAAGCCGGTTGCATGCTAAAGTCGCGCCGATTGCCGCCACATCATAGAGATGCCGAATGTCCCACACCAACCTCGATGCCAGCCTTCACCTCTGGCCTGAACTGATCGCCAGCCACCCTTGCAGCGGTCTGCTCCTGGGCAACGGCGCCAGTCGAGCATTGTGGCGACCTTTCACTTACTTCTCCCTGTTTGAAGAAGCCCAGCGGGTGCGTCACAAACCGCTCGGCCTGACTGATCAGGCGTTGTTCAAATCCCTCGGTACCGAGCTGTTCGAGCCGGTACTCAGCGCGTTGAACACCACCGTACGTGTCAATGCCGCCCTGGCGATCAGTTCATCAGCGCCTTTGAATCGCTATTACGCGATCAAGGAAGCACTGATTCACGCGGTGCGTAGCGTTCACGTACCCTGGCGCCTGCTGCCGCAATCGACGCTGAACGTGATCAACAGCGAGCTGCGCAACTACCAGAGCGTCTATTCGAGCAACTACGACTTGCTGTGCCATTGGGCCGCCAGTCAGACGCCGGAAGCTTTTCAGCAGTTGTTCAATGAAGAGGGCGTTTTTGATATCCGCCACACTCGCAGACCGGGGACACGCGTGCTTTATCTACACGGCGGCCTGCATCTGCTCAAGCAACAGGACGGCAGTACTCGCCAGCGCAGCGCCAGCGGCAGTCAGTTGCTCGATGGCTTTGCGGTAAATACCCCGGGCGATGTACCACTGTTCGTCAATGAAGGCAGCAGCGATGACAAGCTCAAGGCCATCAGCAGTTGCGACTACCTTACTTGGTGCCTGGGCGAACTTGCCGGCCATCAAGGCGGCCTGTGCCTGTTCGGCCAGCATCTGGATGGCAGCGACCGACACTTGCTGCACGCTATCAAAGAGGCGCGTCCGGCATATCTGGCGATCGCCATCCGCCCCTTGAGCGAAGCCTCGATCATCAGCCAGAAGCAGCATTACACCCAGCGTTTTGCCGACACTGCGCAGTTGCCACTGTACTTCTTCGATGCCAGCAGCCACCCCCTGGGCGCGCCGGAACTTGAAATCCCGGTTCCACTGACGACGCGCAAGCGGCGCTGACAGCGGGACGATTTCATCATGGTAAATAACAATAATTATCGCTAACATTCGCAGCTTTCTTCTTCGCGCCACCCTGGAAAGCTTGCATGCAACGCCCCAAACCGGACTCGCTGGGCCATGATACGTGCCGCGGGTTTTATGCTGACATCCTGCATTTCCTGCGCAAGCGCATGGATAACGCCAGCGATGCCGCCGACATGACACAGGATGTGTTCGCCCAATGGCTGGGCTATCGTGATCGGTCGCGGGTAGAGCAGCCACGCGCATTTTTGTTCCAGGTCGCGCGCAATCTGCTCAACGATCACTGGCGCCGCCAACGTGTCCGTCACGCCGTGCTCGATGAACAATCTCAGGCCGATGACGTCACTTCCCTGGACACTCGCAATGACCCGCTGAACCATGCCCAGCAGCAACAACGCCTGGAGCAATTGAAGCGTGTTCTCGCCGAGCTCTCGCCGCGCCGCCGCGAAGCCCTTATGCTGCACCGTTTCGAAGGTCTGACGCAGGCACAGATCGGGGAGCGCATGGGCATCTCTGTGAGCATGGTAGAGAAACACATTGCCGCTGCACTGCTGCATTGCAAACAACGCCTGGACAGTGACGACGGCATGGAGCAGCCAGAATGACTACCCCCCCAGAAATCGATAAGCGTTCGGTCGATGCCCAGGCGGCCAGCTGGTTCACGCGCAACCGCAACACACCATCGCGAGCCGTGCGCAAAGAGTTCGAGCAGTGGATGCAGACGCCCGAACATGCCCGAGCCTACACCCAGTTCGTCCAGCTCTGGGATGATTTGGCCGCGCTGAAGACGCTCAACCAACCCGTGCCTCTGCCTACGCGCAAAGTACGTAATTGGCGCCCAGGGCTGGCGATGGCCGCAGCCGTGCTTTGCGCGCTGCTGGCTGGCAACCTGGGGTTGCCTAGCCATCACTACACACAAACGGTGGCGGTCTACAGCGAGCAGCCGCAAACCTTCGAACTGCCTGATGGCAGCCAATTGAGCGTCAATGCCCACACCCACGTACGCATTGATTTCGACGGCGACCGGCGCCTGATCCATCTGGACAAGGGCCAGTTCTACATCGATGTTGCCGCCGACAAGGAACGGCCCTTGTTCGTCGACGCCGGCAGTGCTCGTGTGCGGGTAGTGGGAACCGGCTTCGACCTGCGCCGCAGTCGACATGAACTGGTGGTTAGCGTCGCCCATGGTCAGGTAGCCCTGGAAACGCCCGGAGAGCACCAGCCACCGACACTGCTCGGAGCCCGCCAGCGCGCCACCTACAACCTGGCCCGTGGCAGCATCAGTTGGCAGACCTTGAGCAATGAAGAGGTTGCCGACTGGCGCAGTGGTCATGTGACGTTTCGCGATCGCGAACTGAGCAGCCTGATCGATGAACTTTCACTCTATCGCCCTGCTGAAATCCTGCTCGCTGATCCTGCCTTGGGCCGCTATAGGGTCTCTGGCAATCTGGATATCGAAGACCCCGATGCGTTGCTCAATGCGCTGCCCGCCCTGCTCCCCGTCAAGACCGTCAGCCTGGCCGACGGCCGCGTGCGCATCGAGCGCAAATAAAAACTGAGAATATTTTTCATTCGCATATGAGGGTTTCAAGCGCCGCCACGTCTTCCTCCCGTCTGCGTAGTCACTGCAGGCCTTTTTGGCATTTGTTGCCGTTCTGGGGGATTTCATGTTGCGTGCGTTTCGTCCACTTTCACCGTTGTCTGCCCGTCCATCGCTATTGGCAGCCTGCCTGGCCCTGAGCCTCCAGGCGCAGGCCGCTCCGGTCGAGCTGCACCTACCGGTACAACCGCTGGCGGTGTCGTTGAGCCAGTTGGCCCAGCAGGCAAAGGTGCAATTGCTGTTTGACGAAGCCCTCCTGCGCAGCGTGCAAGCCCCTGCCGTCAACGGCCCTTACGAAGCCCAGGCGGCCATTGAACTGCTGCTGCACAACAGTCGCTTCGCCGTGGTCAAGATCGCAAACACCTATGTGGTACGACTGCGCGACAATGATCCGACAGCAGACAATGGCATCCAACTAGGCGCGGTCAGCATTGTTGGCGATGGCCTGCAGGTTGACCCCAGCACCGTTGGCCGCTCGACCCTGACCCAGGAAGATATCGACCGCTATCAACCCAGCAACATCCCCAGCGTGCTATCGACCCTGCCCGGGGTGAACATGGGTGGCTCGGCCAAACCAGGCGGCCAAACCATCAATATCTGGGGCCTGGGCGACGCCGAAGACGTACCGATGACGGTCGACGGGGCGACTAAAAGCGGCTTTGAGCGCTACCAGCAGGGCACCATCTTCATCGAGCCGGAGCTGATCAAGAACATCGAGGTGGAGAAAGGCCCACATTCGATCTTCACTGGCAACGGCGGCTTCGGCGGCAGTGTCAACATGACCACCAAAGATGCCCCGGACTTGTTGCAGGAAGGGCGCAACAGCGGCGCCATGCTCAAATACGGCTACGCCAGCAACGATCACCAGCAGGTCTATAGTTCGGCATTGTTCGGGCGCACTGATGATGGCCGCATGGACGCGCTGGTGTACCTGACCAAGCGTGACGGTGGCGACATGAAGCTGGCCGGTACCCTGCCGGACCCCGACAACGCCTACCCGATCAACCCCCAGCGCCTGCCCAACAGTGCCCTGGACCTGGACGGCGGGCTGCTCAAGTTCAATATGCACCTGACTGACGAACACACCTTGGGCTTTTCCTGGTCGCGTTCTCAGAGTGAGCGTTGGGCGCCTTTTTCCTCCACCGCCTACCCCACTCCGCCGACCCAGAGCGACATCGACAGATTCGGCTATGACAACGCGCTCAAGCGCTACCTGGCCAATCGCACCACCACCGATACCACCTGGTCGACCACCTACAAATACCAGCCGATCAACAACCCGCTGATTGACCTGCAGGTAAAGTATTCGGTGTCTGATACCAAACAAACCGACGAGCGCGACGCCACCGCGTTTTTCCAGCCGTCCACTGGCGGACGCAAAATGGACACCGAATACACCGACCAGATGCTCGATGTACGCAACGTCAGCCTGTTTGCCACAGGCCCCCTGGAACATGCATTCACTTCGGGCTTGCAGGTACGTCGCCACGAACGTGACACGCAAATGTGGATGCCCGGCGCAAAATACGACACCCCGCTGTACAACAACGGCCACTACCAGCCCAATTTCATGCCCAGCGGTAGCGTCGACAGCCAGGGTTACTTCATCCAGGACGCAATCACCCTGGGGGACGTCACTGTGACCCCCTCTCTGCGCTACGACCATGTTGCCAACAAGGGCAAGGAAAACGACGCGCCGTTCTACAACAACCCAAAATTGGGCCACGACTACAGCGAAAAAACCTACAGCGGTTGGTCGCCACGCCTGTCGATTTTCTGGAAGACCAACGAACACACGGCCTTTTTTGCCGACTACAGCAAAACATGGCGGGCCCCGGTACTCGATGAGCAGTATGAAATCCAGGGGCTGGGCAGCCGTACCGCTTCCAGCCGTAACCTTGACCCGGAACGCATGACCGCCCTGCGCGCCGGCAACATCACCAATCTGTCGAATGTATTCACCGATCAAGACATGGTGCTGATCCGTACCACCTTGTTCCGCAACGAGATCGACGACGAGATTTTCAAAGCCACCGGCATCGGCTGCCCGCAGCAATTGGTCAACGGCGAAAGCATCTCCAAGGCCTGCGGCAAAGGCTTGATGTCCAACTACCGCAACATCAAAAGCGTGACGATCAAAGGTTTCGAGGTTGAAAGCTTCTACGACTCCACCTACCTCTTTGGCTCGTTGTCGTACTCGTGGATCACCGGTCGCCATGAAGGTGCCTACACCAACCCTTGGGGGCCGGATGTTTGGGCCAAAGACATTCCGGCGCCAAAATGGATCACTACCCTGGGCGTGAAGATCCCCAACTGGGATGCCAAGGTGGGCTGGCAGGCACAGTTCATCCGCAAAACCGACCGCCTGCCCAGCGACAATTACCGCGAAGGTCCGGGCAGCTCCCTGGGTGACCGCTACTACGATCATTATGCCAACGACGATTACCAGCTCCACGGTCTGTTCGCCAATTGGAAGCCCCAGCAGCCATACCTCAAGGGCACCGAAGTCAACCTGACCATCGACAACCTGTTCAACCAGGATTACCGCGCTGAACTCAGCGGCGCCTACGCCTACAGCCAGGGTCGCAACGCCAAGGTGAGCATCACCCGCTTCTTCTGATCGACAGCAAACTGTACGGATGAACTTGTGACCAACTGTAACCGGATCATCCGTGCCGGCTGTGGCTCAATGACAGGACTCATCTGTCACAGGCTTTTGTTATGTCCAGCCGCGAAAACACCGGGATGGCCCTTGGGCTGCTCGGTGTCATCATTTTCAGTCTGACCCTGCCCATGACGCGAATCGTCGTACAGGAAGTGCATCCTTTGCTCAACGGTCTGGGTCGCGCCTTGCTGGCGGCCATTCCGGCCGCGGCCCTGCTGCTTTGGCGGCGAGAGAAATGGCCAACCTGGCGGCAGATCAAAGGGCTCAGCCTGGTAGCGCTGGGCGTTATCCTCGGCTTTCCGGTGTTTTCCGCCTGGGCCATGCAGACAGTGCCGGCGTCCCATGGCGCCCTGGTCAACGGTCTGCAACCTCTGTGCGTGGCCATCTATGCTGCCTGGCTGTCCCATGAGCGCCCGTCGAAAGCCTTCTGGGCTTGTGCGGCGCTGGGCAGCGCACTGGTGCTGGTATACGCCTTGATCATGGGTGCCGGACAAATTCAGGCGGGCGATTTGCTAATGCTGGCGGCCATCGCCGTGGGTGGCCTGGGCTATGCCGAAGGTGGGCGACTGGCGCGGGAGATGGGTGGCTGGCAAGTGATCTGCTGGGCGTTGGTGCTATCGACCCCGTTGTTGATCGGCCCTGTTGCTTACCTGGCTCTGCAGCATCAGGGGCCAGTGAGTGCCAAGGCCTGGTGGGCATTTGGCTACGTATCACTGTTTTCGCAGTTCATTGGTTTCTTTGCCTGGTACGCGGGACTGGCGATGGGTGGGATTGCCCGCGTCAGCCAGATCCAGTTGCTGCAGATTTTCTTCACCATTGCCTTTTCGGCGTTGTTCTTCGGCGAGCACGTAGAACCCATCACCTGGGTGTTTGCCGCAGGCGTGATCGCTACCGTGGTACTGGGGCGCAAGACCCGGGTGCATCCAGCACCCGTGCGGGCCTGATCACAGGGCAAGCCCGCTCCCACAGCATGGGAGCGGATTGACCTTCAGGCTGCGATCAGGCCATCGGCCCGCAACAAGGTTTCCAGGCAATGCTCCTGAACCCCGTAGAACGCCTTCAACTGCTGGATTTTTTCCAGCAAGGCGGTTGGATCCTGCGGCGCCTGGCGCTTCACCGCCAGGATCATTTTGTTCTTGTTGGTGTGCTCCAGCGAGATGAACTCGAACACCTTGGTTTCATAGCCACAGGCTTCCAGATACAAGGCACGCAAGCTGTCGGTGAGCATTTCCGCCTGCTGCCCCAGGTGCAGTCCGTACTGCAGCATCGGTTTGAGCAGACCCGGGCTGTGCATCTGCGGACGAATTTGTTTATGGCAGCACGGCGAACACATGATGATGGCCGCACCGCAGCGAATTCCGGTGTGAATCGCATAGTCGGTAGCGATATCGCAGGCATGCAGGGCAATCATCACTTCGATGGCACTGGGCACCACGCTGCGCACATCCCCACACTCGAACAGCAGCCCCGGATGCTCCAGACGCGCAGCAGCGGCATTGCACAGGTCTACCATGTCCTGGCGCAACTCGACACCCGTCACCTGGGCTTCGCGCTGCAAGGTGTTACGCAGGTAATCGTGGATAGCGAAGGTCAGGTAGCCCTTGCCCGAACCGAAGTCGGCGACGCGCAAGGCCTGGTCGGTCGCCAGCGGCGCTGAATTCAACGCATGGGAAAACACTTCGATGAACTTGTTGATCTGCTTCCACTTGCGCGACATCGCCGGGATCAACGCGTGCTGCTTGTCGGTCACGCCCAGGTGATGCAGGAACGGTCGGCTCAACTCCAGATAGCGTTTTTTCTCCCGATCGTGTTCGCCGGCAGACGCCTCGCGTTCCTGCTGGACAGCCTTGCGATGCAGCATCGGCTTGCCCTTCTTGCTGAACTCAAGTTGAGCTTCATCGCTAAGACTCAACAGGTGCGCGTTACGAAACGAGGCGGGCAACAACTCGGCCACCAGCGCCAGGGCTTCCTGGTTCGGCAAGTTACGGGTGATATCGCGGGTCTGGTAGCGGTAGACCAAGGACAGGCACGCTTGGCCCTTCACCGTAAGCGGCTTGGCAATGACCCGTTGCAGGGCTTCTTCAGTACCGACGTGGCGCGCCAGCACCAGCTTGATCAGGGCATTTTGTTCCAGACTGGTGGCGAGCAGGCTCAGAAACTGCGCACGCGCATCCGGCGCGGCCTGGGCGGTGAAAGAATCGGACATCAGGGGTGGGTGCCTCGGATTGCGGAAGGAGCGGCTATGCGCAGTGCCGGCATTTTACGTGGATGACCGGCCTGCGCACAGCTTTTGTCGATCAACGTTTACAGATCACCCGAGCACGACCAAGCGGTTTGGCAGTTCGTTGCGCGCATGGGTCACTGGCACATGGCGGGCCAGCAACTCGCCGCAAGCCTCGATACAGCCGACAAAGCCCTGCACGGTCTGGCCTTGACGAACCTGTTCGGTAAAGCGCTGGACGATGCCCTCCCATACCTGGTTGTCCAAGTGCCTGGAAATGCCTTCATCGACGAGGATTTCCACATAGCGTTCGGCCTCACTGACGAATATCAGTACCCCGGTACCGCCTACCGTATGGTGCAACTGCTGCTCCAGAAACTGTCGTCTGGCCAGGTTCGAGGCGCGCCAGTGGCGCACCGAACGAGGAATCAGCCGGGTCGTCACGCCAGGCAGCCGAAACAGCAGGCACAAGACAATAAATGTCAGCCATTGCGCGATGAGCAGGCCGTTGACGCTCAACCAGCCGCCCAGATAATAGACTGCGCCGGGTACCAGCAAGGCCAGCAAGCTGGCCCAGAGCAGCGGAATATAGGCGTAATCGTCAGCACGGGCGGCCAGTACCGTGACCAATTCAGCATCGGTATGCCGTTCGACCTGGGCAATCGCTTCGGCTACCTGTCGCTGTTCATGTTCAGTGAGCAATGTCATGCGCGGGAAATCTCTTTGATTACTGTTCTACCAACCACCGGAGGACCCTCCACCGCCGAAGCCACCGCCGCCGCCACTGAAGCCCCCTCCACCACCACGTCCACCGCCAAAACCGCCGTAGCCGCCACCAAAACCACCGCCCATGCCGCCACGGCCACCACGCCCGCCGCCCAGCCCCAGGGACTGCGCCGCGAAGACCAGGATAATCATCAGCACGAACAAGCCAACGGCCCACGCCGGCGCTTGCTCCTCGCCACCACCTTGAGCACGTGACGGTTCGGCCAACGGGTTGCCACCCAATACCTGGAGGATCGCAGCGGTGCCCTGGACAATGCCCAGGCTGAACTCGCCACGGCGAAACGCCGGCGTGATGATGCCGTTGATAATCACCGAGGCCTGGGCATCGGTCAGACGCTCTTCAAGACCGTAGCCAACTTCGATGCGCAGCTTGCGCTGCGCGGGGGCGACGATCAACAGGGCGCCGTTGTCCTTGCCCTTCTGGCCGATGCCCCAATGACGCCCGAGCTGGTAGCCGAAATCCTCGATGGGCAACCCTTGCAGGTCCTTGACGGTGACAACCACCACCTGTTCGCCAGTCGCCTGTTCGTGAGCGGTAAGCATACGTTCAAGCTGCGCGCGGCTGCCGCCGTCGAGCAAGCCGGCGTTATCCACAACACGGCCCGTCAGGGCTGGAAAGCTTGGCTCGGCGCGCAACGGCGTGACAATCAGCAGCGCCAGCAGCAGCCCCCATTGCAGCAAACGCATCAGAATTTCACTTCAGGTGCTTTATCGGCATCACTGGCAGTCGCTTCGAAGTTCTCTCGCAGCGGCAGGCTGCTGTACATCACGCTGTGCCACAGGCGCCCGGGAAATGTACGGATCTCGGTGTTATAGCGCTGCACCGCAGCAATGAAATCCTTACGCGCTACCGCAATACGGTTTTCCGTGCCTTCAAGCTGCGATTGCAGGGCCAGAAAGTTCTGGTTGGACTTCAGGTCCGGATAGCGTTCCGATACCACCATCAAACGGCTGAGCGCGCCAGTCAGTTGCGATTGTGCCTGCTGGAATTGTTGCAGCTTCTGCGGATCGTCCAAGGTGCTGGCATCAACCTGGATCGACGTGGCCTTGGCACGTGCTTCGATCACTGCAGTCAGGGTTTCCTGTTCCTGCTTGGCATAGCCTTTAACGGTTTCCACCAGATTGGGAATCAGGTCCGCGCGGCGCTGGTACTGGTTCTGCACCTGGGCCCAGGCAGCCTTTACCTGCTCGTCATAGTTGGGAATATTGTTGATCCCACAACCGGCCAGAAGGCTGCTAAGTACCAGCAACAGCCATACCTTTGCGCCCTTGAACTGAATTGCCTGCATAGTTGCCTTACTCCTTGATCAGCGTGTACGTGTGTACTTGAGGCATAATCGGTCACCGCCGCTGGATCGTGACGGCCCAATCGGCTAAAAGATGCCCAGCAAACTACAACAATAGCCGCTTCCCCAACTTCGGCTGGGCAGTATCACCGTGAATACTGCCATGAGCCTTGAGAAAAGAACTTAATGAATAAGCTGTGTTTGCTGGGCCTCCTTGTCAGCCTGGCCACTCAGTCGGCCCTTGCCGACACATCTGCCGATCGGCTGAAGAACAAACAAGTATTCATCGCCGATCTCATGGGCCAGATGACCCTGGACGAGAAGATCGGCCAATTGCGCTTGATCAGCATCGGTCCGGAGATGCCCCGGGAAATGATCCGCAAGGAAATCGCCGCTGGCCGCATTGGCGGCACCTTCAACTCGATCACCCGTGCCGAGAACCGTCCGATGCAGGACGCCGCAGGTCGCAGCCGTCTGAAGATCCCGATGTTCTTCGCCTATGACGTGATCCACGGCCATCGCACGATTTTCCCGATCAGCCTGGCCCTGGCGTCGAGCTGGGACATGGACGCAATCGCCAAGGTGGGCCGGGTTTCCGCTCTTGAAGCCGCCTCCGACGGTATCGACATGACCTTTGCGCCCATGGTCGATATCGCCCGCGACCCGCGCTGGGGCCGCACCAGTGAAGGCTTTGGCGAAGACACTTACCTGGTCTCACGCATTTCCAAGGTGATGGTCGAGTCGTTTCAGGGCAAGAGCCCCGCCGAGTCCACCAGCCTGATGGCTGCCGTCAAGCATTTTGCCCTGTACGGCGCGGTGGAAGGCGGACGCGACTACAACACCGTCGACATGAGCCCGACGAAGATGTTCAACGATTACCTGCCGCCTTACCGCGCCGCCATCGATGCTGGCGCTGGCGGGGTGATGGTTGCCCTGAACTCGATCAACGGCGTACCGGCCACCTCCAATACCTGGCTGATGCAGGACCTGCTGCGCAAGGACTGGGGCTTTAAAGGCGTAACCGTCAGTGACCACGGCGCCATCACCGAACTGGTTCGCCACGGCGTGGCCAGCGATGGCCGTGAGGCTGCAAAGCTTGCGATCAAGGCCGGTATCGACCTGAGCATGAACGACTCGCTGTACGGAGAAGAACTGGCCAGCCTGCTCAAGGCGGGTGAGATCAATCAGGCCGACATCGACAATGCCGTGCGTGAAGTACTGGGTGCCAAATACGACATGGGCCTGTTCGCCGACCCATACCGACGCATTGGCAAGGCCAGCGAAGACCCGGCCGACACCTACGCCGACAACCGCCTGCACCGCGCCGAAGCGCGTGATGTAGCACGTCGCAGCCTGGTACTGCTGGAAAACCGCGAGCAAACCTTGCCACTGAAAAAGGCCGGCACCATTGCCTTGGTCGGGCCGCTGGCCGACGCGCCCATCGACATGATGGGCAGTTGGGCCGCTGCCGGTCGCCCGCATCAGTCCGTGACGGTGCGCGAAGGCATGCGCCAAGTGCTGGGTGACAAAGCCAAGGTGATCTACGCCAAAGGCTCTAACATCACCCATGACAAAGCCATTCTCGACTACCTGAACTTCCTCAATTTCGATGCTCCGGAAATCGTCGACGACCCACGCCCGGCCGCCGTACTGATCGACGAAGCCGTCAAGGCAGCCAAACAGTCGGATGTCGTGGTGGCCGTGGTCGGTGAGTCCCGTGGCATGTCCCACGAGTCGTCGAGCCGTACCACGCTGGAAATTCCTGCGGCTCAGCGCGAGTTGATCAAGGCCCTGAAAGCCACCGGCAAGCCTCTGGTATTGGTGCTGATGAATGGCCGCCCACTGTCGCTGGGCTGGGAACGTGAACAGGCCGATGCCATTCTCGAAACCTGGTTCAGCGGCACCGAAGGTGGCAACGCAATTGCCGACGTTCTGTTCGGTGACTACAACCCGTCGGGCAAGCTGGCGATTACCTTCCCGCGCTCTGTCGGCCAAATCCCGATGTACTACAACCATCTGAGCATCGGTCGGCCGTTTACCCCAGGCAAACCTGGCAACTACACCTCGCAGTATTTCGAAGAACCCAATGGTCCGCTCTACCCCTTCGGCTACGGCCTGAGCTACAGCGACTTCAGCCTTTCGGCGCTGTCCCTGTCGAGCAAGACCCTGGAAAAGGGTCAATCCCTCGAAGCCAGCGTACGCGTGAAAAACACCGGCAAGCGTGATGGCGAAACCGTGGTGCAGTTGTATGTGCAGGACATTGCCGCGTCCATGAGCCGCCCGGTAAAGGAGTTGAAGAACTTCCAGAAGGTCATGCTCAAGGCAGGTGAAGAGCGCACTGTACGCTTCCAGATCAGCGAGCAAGACCTCAAGTTCTACAACAGCCAACTGCAATGGGCAGCTGAACCCGGCGACTTCAATGTTCAGGTCGGCCTGGACTCGCAAACCGTTGAGCAGCAGCGTTTCAAACTGCTGTAAGCCGTCGCCAAGCACCAAGGGAAGGCCAGGAGGCCTTCCCCATCTGCCGGGATTCGCACCATGCCCTACTCGTACCGCGCCCTGCGTCTGGGCCTGATCATTTTTTTCATCCTTGCCGGCATGCTGCTCACCGCAGGCTGGGCGATGCACCATGCCAAGCGTCAATCGATGGTCGAAGATGCCGGGCGTGCCAGCCAGCAATTGGGCTTATACGCCACGTCGCTGCATACCTTGATCGAACGCTACCGTGCCCTGCCTGCGGTCCTCGCCCTGGACCCGGAATTGATCAACGCACTCGCAGGCCCGGTCAACGCGCAGGTCCAGGATGCCCTCAATCGCAAGCTTGAACGCATCAATGGCGCCGCCAACTCCTCGACCCTGGAGCTGCTCGACCGGACCGGCCTTGCCGTGGCTGCCAGCAACTGGCGCTTGCCCAGCACCTACGTCGGGTCCAATTACGGTTTTCGTCCGTACTTCCAACAAACCCGCAGCCACGGCAGTGGACGCTTCTACGCCATTGGCGTGACCAGCGGCGTCCCCGGTTATTTCCTTTCCAGCGCGGTGCAGGATGAAAACAAGCGTTTTCTCGGAGCCATGGTGGTGAAACTGGAGTTTCCGGAACTGGAACGCGAATGGCGCCAAGGCAACGACATTCTGCTGGTCAGTGATGCCCGCGGGATCATCTTCATCGCCAACCAGGACGGTTGGCGCTACCGCCATCTTGGTCCGCTGAGCAACGCCGATCGCGCCGAGCTTGCCGTTACACGTCAGTACGACAAGCAGCAATTGCTACCGTTGCAGCATCAAGTACTCAACCGCTTTGGTGACAACAGCCAACTGATGCGGGTTCAGGGTCCTGAAGGCAACACCGAGTATATTTGGGAGAGTTTGCCTTTGCAGGCCGAAGGCTGGACCTTGCACCTGCTGCGCAAGCCGCAGGTCAGCGACGATGGCCGCAATGCTGCACTCGCCGCTGCTGCAGTGTGGCTGAGCCTGGTCTTCGCGCTGTTGTTCGTCAGCCAGCGTTTGCGCCTCGCACGCCTGCGCCAGCGCAGCCGTGAAGAACTCAAGCGCTTGGTCGAGGAGCGTACCCGCGAGCTGCGTACAGCCCAGGAGGGGCTGGTGCAATCAGCCAAGCTGGCGGCCTTGGGCCAGATGTCGGCGGCCCTGGCGCACGAAATCAATCAACCGCTGACCACTCAACGCATGCAACTGGCCACCCTGCGCCTGCTGCTCGACAACCAGCGTTTCGATGAGGCACGCCTGGCGCTTGAGCCGCTGGAGCAAATGCTCAAGCGCATGGCTGCATTGACTGGCCACTTGAAAACCTTCGCCCGCAACAGCCCAAGCGGCCTGCGTGAGCGTTTGGACCTGGCCACCGTGGTTGACCAGGCTCTACAGTTGCTGGATGCGCGGATTCGTGCCGAACAGGTCGAAGTGGCTCAGTACCTGGCCCGCCCGGCCTGGATTCGCGGCGATGCCATTCGTCTGGAGCAAGTGCTGATCAACCTGCTGCGCAACGCCCTGGACGCCATGGCCGACAAAAGCTACAAACGCCTGGAAATTCGCATCGAACCCGTTGCCGAGCACTGGCGCCTGAGCGTGCTCGACAGTGGCGGAGGTATCTCTGCCGAACACCTGAACAGCGTCTTCGACCCGTTTTTCACCACCAAACCTGTGGGTGACGGGCTGGGCCTGGGCCTGGCGATTTCCTATGGCATTATTCATGAGGCCGGCGGCCGCCTTGAGGTAGACAATCAACCTGGCGGCGCCTGTTTCAGTTTTACGCTGCCTTACGATCTGGAGCCTTGATGTTCAATTCGGTAATGGTTGTCGATGATGAAGCCAGTATCCGCACTGCAGTCGAGCAGTGGCTGAGTCTGTCCGGTTTCGATGTGCAGCTGTTCAGCCGCGCCGACGACTGCCTCAAGCAACTGCCTGAACACTTCCCTGGGGTGATTCTCAGTGATGTGCGCATGCCTGGAATGGACGGCCTGCAATTGCTCGATCAGCTTCAGGCGCGTGATGCCGATCTGCCAGTGATCCTGTTGACCGGGCACGGCGATGTGCCCATGGCGGTCGAGGCCATACGCAATGGCGCCTATGACTTTCTGGAAAAGCCGTTCAGTCCGGAAAGCCTGTTGGGCAGCCTGCGCCGGGCATTGGAGAAACGCCAATTGGTCCTGGAAAATCGCCGCCTGCATGAACAGGCCGACCACAAGGCACGTCTGGAGCTTAACCTGCTGGGCATGTCGCAAGGCATGCAACAGTTGCGCAAACAAGTGCTGGACCTGGCCAGTCTGCCAGTCAACGTACTGATTCGAGGTGAAACCGGTAGCGGCAAAGAGCAAGTCGCACGCTGCCTGCACGACTTCGGCCCGCGAGCCGACAAACCATTCGTTGCACTCAATTGCGCGGCCATTCCTGAAGCCTTGTTCGAGGCCGAACTGTTCGGGCATGAAAGCGGTGCCTTCACCGGAGCGCAGGGCAAGCGCATCGGCAAGTTGGAATATGCCAATGGCGGCACGGTGTTTCTCGACGAAATCGAGAGCATGCCTCTGGCCCAGCAAGCCAAGCTGCTACGTGTACTGCAAGAGCAGAAGCTGGAACGCCTGGGCGCCAACCAGAGCATCACGGTCAACTTGCGCATCATCGCCGCGACCAAGCCGGACCTGCTCGAAGAAGCGCGTGCGGGACGTTTTCGCGAAGATCTGGCTTACCGTCTGAATGTGGCAGAACTGCGCCTGGCACCGCTACGCGAGCGGCGCGAAGACATCCCCTTGCTGTTCGAGCACTTTGCCCGTCTGGCCGGGGAGCGCATGGGCCGCAGAGCGCCAGCGTTGAGCGGCGCCCATTTAGGCCAACTGCTCAGCCACGCCTGGCCCGGCAACGTCCGCGAGCTGGCCAACGCTGCCGAGCGTCATGCCCTTGGCCTGGGTGAACCAAACATTGCCCCGGTCGAATCCGGGCAGTCGCTCGCGGCCCAGCAGGAAGCGTTCGAGGCGCAGTGCCTGCGTGCAGCCTTGAGCCGGCACAAAGGCGAGATCAAGGCGGTCATGGAAGAGCTGCAACTGCCCCGCCGCACGCTTAACGAAAAAATGCAGCGTCATGGCTTGATGCGCGAAGACTTCCTTTAGACAGCCCCCGATAAGCGGAAACTTGCCTAGCACCAAGACTGCTATGAGCGGATTTCCGCTCATCACCACGCTCCAACCCCTCTAGACCGGCCCTTCAGAACCTGGCACAGCTCCTGCTATAGCCCTGTCAGGTTGCGTTTCGGCGCGCTCCACAAAAATAACGATGAAGGTCCCCTAGATGGATAACTCCACCACCCTGCCAGCCGGGGCGGCCATTGCGCCCGCCACGGAAAAAACTACCCGCAGTCGCCTGAAATCCATTTTCAGTGGTTCAATCGGCAATATGGTCGAATGGTACGACTGGTACGTTTACGCCGCGTTTTCCCTGTACTTCGCCAAGGCCTTCTTCCCTGCCGGGGACTCTACCGCCCAGCTTCTCAATACGGCCGCAATCTTTGCCGTAGGCTTTCTGATGCGCCCAATCGGCGGTTGGCTGATGGGCATCTACGCCGACCGCAAGGGACGCAAGGCAGCACTGATGGCCTCGGTATTGCTGATGTGCGCAGGCTCGCTGGTAATCGCCCTGACCCCTGGTTATGAAACCATCGGTGTAGCCGCCCCAGTCCTGCTGGTGGTAGCGCGCTTGATGCAGGGCTTGTCGGTGGGTGGCGAATACGGCACCTCGGCCACCTACCTCAGTGAGATGGCGACCAAAGAACGTCGTGGCTTCTTCTCCAGCTTCCAGTACGTCACCTTGATCTCTGGCCAGCTCATCGCCCTGGCGGTGCTGATCGTTCTTCAGCAAACGCTGACCACAGAGCAACTGTATGCCTGGGGCTGGCGTGTACCGTTCGTGATCGGCGCCCTTTGCGCGGTCGTGGCCCTGTACCTGCGTCGTGGCATGGAAGAAACCGCCTCCTTCACCAAGAAGGAAAAGTCCAAGGAAAGCCTGATGCGCACATTGATGCGTCATCCAAAGGAGCTGGCAACCGTGGTCGGTCTGACCATGGGCGGTACCCTGGCCTTCTACACCTACACCACCTACATGCAGAAGTACCTGGTGAACACGGTGGGCATGAGCATTTCCGACTCGACCACCATCTCGGCCGCCACACTGTTCCTGTTCATGTGCCTGCAACCGATCGTCGGCAGTCTGTCCGACAAAATCGGTCGTCGCCCGATCCTGATCGCTTTCGGTGTACTGGGCACCCTGTGCACTGTGCCGATCCTCACCACGCTGCACACCATCCAAACCTGGTGGGGTGCGTTCTTCCTGATCATGGCCGCTCTGATCATCGTCAGTGGCTACACCTCGATCAACGCGGTGGTCAAAGCTGAACTGTTCCCAACCGAAATCCGCGCCCTGGGTGTTGGTCTGCCTTACGCACTGACCGTATCGATCTTCGGCGGCACCGCGGAATACATTGCACTGTGGTTCAAGGCCCAAGGCATGGAGTCCGGTTTCTACTGGTACGTGACCGCGTGTATCGCCTGCTCGTTGCTGGTGTACGTGTTCATGAAAGACACCCGCAAGCATTCGCGGATCACTACCGACTGAGGCTTGGCTTGATGTAACGCAAAAGGGCGTCCAGCAGTGGACGCCCTTTTTTTATCTTTAACGCCGTATTAATCCCGGGTTGAGAACGTATTCATCACCGGTGCAACCATCCGACTCATTGAGGCAGACGGATGGAACGCCGGTAAAAACATCGAATAAATTGATTTTTAAGCACTATTTTTTGCGCTTTTTAATCAATTTTGTCGGAGTAGAATTGAACCCATAGAAACAAACAACCTCTCACCACCCGGAGCAACGACGATGAAAACCAAATTGATCCTCACCCTGGCCTTCTCGGTACTGGCTGCCAACGCTTTTGCTGAAGATGGTTTTGATCGCACCAATGGTCACAACTTCGGTGCCGTACAAACTCAGTCGGCGGGTTATGCCGAAGACGGTTTCGATCGTACCGGCGCTGCAAAATTCGCCGAAGACGGTTTTGACCGTACTGGCGCGGCCAAATTTGCCGAAGATGGCTTTGATCGCACCCAGGCTCACCGCATCAGCTAACCCTGATGTGATGCAGTCAGCCCGGCTTCGGCCGGGCTTAATCGTTTTCAGCCGGACAAAGCCTTGGCACACTAGACGCTTTCACCAAGGGAAGGCCGCAAGGCCAGCGCAGATGTACTACTACGAACCCGCAAACGGCCACGGCCTGCCTCATGATCCGTTCAACGCCATCGTCGGCCCCCGCCCCATCGGCTGGATTTCATCCCACGACGAGCAAGGTCGCTTGAACCTGGCACCTTACAGCTTCTTCAATGCCTTCAATTACATTCCGCCCATCATCGGTTTCTCCAGTGTCGGGCGCAAAGACAGCCTGAACAATATCGAGAAAACCGGCGAGTTCGCCTGGAACCTGGCGACGCGACCACTGGCCGAAGCCATGAACCAGAGCTGCGCAGCGGTGGCAGCCGACGTCGATGAATTTGCCTTGAGCGGCCTTACACCGGTTACCTCAAAGGTTATCGCTGTGCCGCGAGTGCAGGAAAGTCCGGTGTCCTTCGAATGCAAGGTGACGCAGATCATTCAGCTGCAGCGAGCCGATCAGGTACTGGTACCGAGTTGGTTGATTCTGGGCGAAGTGGTGGCGGTGCATATTGCCGAACACCTGCTCAAGGACGGCATCTACGACACCGCTGCCGCCCAGCCAATCCTGCGTGGAGGCGGCCCGGCTGATTACTTCGAGCTGGGCAACCTGTTCAAGATGGCCCGCCCGCAGGTCAATGGCTGAGTTACCAGACCAGATCGGCGTCGTCACTGACGCCCTGCAGGCGTTCAAGCTCGGCGCAGGCAGCCTCGTCGGCGGCCAGGGCTGTCTTGAACGTCTGCCCTTCGAGCACTTTATGAAACCGTGGCGCACCCGTGGCGCCCAGGCCTTTCACGGCGATCGCAGCACAGTACCCCTCTTCGCCGCGAACAGCTGCCGATACTGCTTCGAACTGCGCAAACTCTTTACGTGCCATGTGCTTTAAATCCACATCAGTTACTTGAAAGCGCCATTCTAACCCGCAGACGGCTCACCAAAGGTATGCAGGTCCAGGCTGGCGACCACTTGGGCCTGAACCAGCTCGCCAAACAGGTCTAGCGTGGGCGAAGCGAAGTAGCCGCTCATCGCCTGCTGATCGCGCCACCGGCCGCTGAGCAACCACAAATCAGCATCCGCTTGCGACTGCTGCAGGTTGAAGTGCAGGCAGCCAGGGCACTCCCGGGACGGCTCGAGCAATTGGCGCAAACGCTCGCCCAGCTCCACGGAGCGACCGTAGCTGGCACGAATGAAAGCAAGATGGGTGACCGGTTGCGGCGAGGTCATGGGCATTTCTCCTAGAGCAGCCAGTTGTTATTGCCAGGTTGCAAGACTAGGGGCTGCATCGCGTGCGCCGTTAGGTCATTCCTGTCGTCGGCTTGCCTGATCCTGCGCGCGGCAGGATCAGGCAAGCAGACGACAGCATTCGGCTAGCGTCGCTGCTTGCACATACCTATGCTGCTCAGGTCCTTTTCTGGAAGTACCGCGATGTCTACATCTCCCTCTGATCGTCCGATACTGGATCCGGCCCTGGAACTACAGCGCCAGGAACTGGCGGATCTGGTTCGCCGTCATGCGCCGCGCAGCGTCAGTGGTGAATCGGCTATCGAAGACTTGTTCCTGGTGCAATACGAAGAAAGCGTACGCTCCATGCCGACCCTGGCGCAGCCGGCCTTGTGCATTCTTGCCCACGGCAGCAAGGAGATATGCCTGGGAGACGAGCGCTACCTCTACGATCCGTTGAATTACATGGTGTTGTCGGTGGCACTGCCAATCAGCGGCGTTTTGCTGGAGGCCAGTCCCGAGAATCCCAGCCTTGGGGTGCGCATGAACATCGACCCGGCGCAGATCAACAACCTGATTGCCGAGGCCGGTCCCATGGGTGTTCCAGCCCTGCCTTCGGGGCGTGGATTGTATGTAGAGCGCACCGATCCATTACTGCTCGATGCCTTGCTGCGCCTGATACGCCTGCTCGATACGCCAAAAGACATCCCTGTGCTGGCGCCGTTGATCCAGCGGGAAATTCTTTATCGCCTGCTGCGCGGCCCGCAGGGTTATCGCCTGTATGAAATAGCCATGTCCAGCAGCCAGACCCACCGCGTGTGCCAAGCGATCGAATGGCTCAACCAGCACTTCGATCGTCCGCTACGCATCGATGATCTGGCCCGTGAGGTGAACCTCAGCAGCTCTACCTTGCATCACCGCTTCAAGGCCGTCACCTCCATGAGCCCTCTGCAGTACCAGAAGCAACTGCGCCTGCAGGAGGCTCGCCGGCTGATGCTCAACGACGGACTGGAAGCGGCAGTGGCAGGGTATCGAGTGGGCTATGAAAGTCCGTCGCAGTTCAGCCGGGAGTACAGCCGCTTGTACGGCGCCCCGCCTGTACGGGATTTGGCGCGCTTGCGAAGTGCACTTTAGGAGTGCAGTGCCCCGGTCGGTGGTAGCCAGCTTCCTGTAGAGACCGGACACATCGCTGACAGGTGTGCGCAGACATGGTTGACACATTATGGGCCGCGGTCAGGTTTATTCACGCCAGTGGATCGGCGTCTGGCTGTATGTGTCACTGACTACACAGTTGGCCGACCGCAGGTGAGCACCGGAATGAGGCTCGAGTGACGATGGGCATATCCGTTTGATGCAGCGGCGCAACTGGCTGGTTTCGCCTTTACGGCGACCCACTTTTGTCGGGGCAAAAGTGGGCAAAACCCCTTGTCCCTGCATTCGGCCTACTGAAGGGACGATTTGTGGCGTCTGCACGATTTGTGCAGGTAGAAGCACAGCAACAGCAACAGCAATGGCAATGGCAATGACCCTGTGCAAAGTTGAAACCGGCCTTGCCGGCGCTGGGTGGACCGGCCTACACCGCTCGGAGCACGTGCTTGATTTCCTGGAAGGCGCTCAATCCCCAAGGCCCAAGCTCCCGTCCGATGCTGCTTTGTTTGTAGCCACCCCAAGCCGTCTGCGGGAAGATCACTTGCGGCGCGTTGATCCACACCAACCCAGCCTCAAGCGCATTGGCTACCCGCTCGGCAGCGATCAAGTCATTGCTGACCACACTGGCCACCAGCCCAAACTCGCTGTCATTGGCCAATGCCACAGCTTGGGCTTCGTCGGCCACCGGGCGTACACAAAGCACCGGACCGAAGATTTCCTCGCACCACAGCGCACTGTCCAAGGGCACATCGGTGAACACGGTGGGGCTGATGTAATACCCGCTCGACAGCGCTGATGGGCGCGCGCCACCGCATAGCAGTCGCGCGCCGGCCTCCAGGCCTGCAGCGATATGTTTCTGCACCCGCCGGTATTGCGCCTGGTTGACCAGTGCACCCATTTCATTTTCGCCCGTGAACGGGTCGCCGACTCGAATCGCCTCGGCCCGACATTTCAGACGTGCGATAAAGTCCGGGTACAAAGCCTCAGCAACTAACACGCGACTGGTGGCCGAGCACATTTGCCCGGCATTGAAGAAACCGCCCAAACATGTCAGCTCAACAGCCAGATCAAGATCAGCCGCCTCAAGCACCAGCAACGATGACTTGCCGCCCAGCTCCAGGCTAACGCCCTTGACGGTTTCCGCGGCGCGCTGCATCACTTGCATCCCCACCGCATTGCTGCCGGTGAAGGACACCTTGGCGATACGCGGGTCCGCCGCCAAGGCTGCACCGACGTCGATTCCGGTGCCACAGACCAGGTTGAACACGCCAGCAGGCAAGCCTGCCTGGGCAATCACGTTGGCCAGTTCGAGCTCCGCCAACGGCGTAACCTCTGAAGGCTTGAGCACCACGCAGCAGCCAGCCGCCAAGGCCGGGGCCAGTTTCCAGGCGGTAGTCACCATGGGGAAGTTCCAGGGCACGATCAAGCCGACCACACCGCACGGCTCGCGCCGCAACCGCGCTACAAAATCCTCGCTCGGCAGTGCCACTGGGCAGTCCTGCCCGGCATCGAGGTGATCGGCGAGTTCGGCGTAGTAGCGGAACGTTGCAATGACATCGTCGACGTCCATGTGTGCTTCGGCGAGCGGCTTGCCATTGTTGCTGGCCTGGAGGAACACCAGGCGCTCACGACTCGCCTCGACACCGTCGGCAATTGTGCGCAGTACCACCGCGCGATCGCTTGCGCGCGTTGTCGACCATTCTGAAAATGCAGCTCGAGCCGCCAGGGTGGCGCGCTCTACTGCCGCTCCATCACCGCCCGCCACTTCGGCCAATTGCTGCTCGTTACTGGGGTTTATCACCGTTAGCGGCTGTAGGCCCAGCTCCCAGACACCGTTGATGTAGACACCTGGAGTTTTGATCATGCCGGCACCACCTGCATCCAGCGGTTCTGATCGATTTCGATCAGGCTCGGGCCCTTGCGGGCACACGCCTGGCGCAACGCCTCACGCAGTTGCTCGACATCGTCCACAGCCTGGGCGGCACAGCCCAGGGCCTTGGCCACACCGATGAAGTCTGGCGTATGAATATCCACGCCCACTGGCTCGATGGCGCGGTTGACCATGTACTTCTTGATTTCCTCGTAGCCCTGGTTGTTCCACAGCACGACAATTAGCGGCACCTGTGCTTCGGTTGCACTGGCCAGTTCCGGCAGGGTGAACTGCAAACCGCCGTCACCAATCAGGCAAATGACTGGTGCCCGGTCCTCAATGGCTTCGGCGTTGCCCAACCACGCGCCCATGGCTGCCGGCAAGGCATAGCCCAGCGTGCCGTAGCCGGTTGAGGCATTGAACCAGCGCCGTGGATGATCCATGTCCAGGGTCAGGTTGCCGGTATAGACCGGTTGGGTCGAATCACCCACCAACACGGCATTGGGCAAGGTTTCGAGCAGGGTCTTGAGCATGCGGGTCTGGCTGTGCATTGGCGCATCCCAATCAGCCAACAGCCGCTCACGCAAACGTGCCGCGCGGCCGGCGCCCCACTGCGCTGTGCGTACTGGAGTTGGCTGATCGGCCAACGCTACGAGCAGCGCCTGGGTGGCGACTGTAGCGTCGGCAACCAACGCAAGCTCAGGCGGGTAGTTGCGTACCGTCTGGTCCGGATCGATGTCGATTCGCAGCAAACGGCCAGGGATCTCGAAGCCACCTTTGAAGGTCACGTCATAGTCGGTTTCAGCAAGCTCGGTGCCAATTGCCAGCACCACGTCAGCTTCGGCCACCAACTCACGGGTTGCCACCAGCGACTGGGTCGAACCGATCTGCAGCGGGTGGTTGGAGGGCAGCACACCCTTGGCGTTGATTGTCAACGCCACCGGCGCCTGCAGATATTCAGCCAGGCGCGTCAGTTCCACGCTGGCTTCGATGGCACCGCCACCGGCGAGGATCAGCGGGCGTCGTGCACTGGCCAACAGTGTCGCCATTTGCGCCACCGCTGCTGGGGCAGCACCGGCGCGGGAAATACGCACAGGCGTACTGTTCAATAGGTGATCGGCATCTTCAACCAGGACATCCAGCGGGATCTCGATATGCACCGGGCGCGGACGCGCCCCATCAAACACCGCAAAGGCACGGGCCAACACCATCGGCAGATCATCGGCACTCATCAAGGTATGCGAGAAGCCCGCAACGCCCGCAACCAAGTTGCCCTGGGCCGGCAACTCATGCAGTTTGCCGCGTCCACCCCCCAACTGGTTGCGCGACTGCACGCTGGAAATCACCAGCATCGGAATCGAGTCGGCATAGGCCTGGCCCATCGCGGTGGTGATGTTGGTCATTCCCGGACCGGTAATGATGAAGCAGACACCCGGCTTGCCACGGGTGCGCGCGTAGCCATCAGCCATGAAACCTGCGCCCTGCTCGTGACGCGGGGTTATGTGCCGGATAGAAGAGCTTGCCAGGCCACGGTAGAGTTCCACGGTATGCACGCCGGGAATTCCAAAGACATGGTCAACACCATAGCCTTCAAGAAGTTTTACCAGTACTTCACCGCAAGTTGCCATGTTCGTCTGCCTGTTGTTGTGCTGAAAACAGACTTCATTGGACCGCTGGCTGGCTACCGGCACAATGCAAAAAAGCTCATACTAGCCATGTCTACAGATCATGGCTGAGTTCTCATGAAACGCCTGCCGCCGCTGCCGGCCCTGCATACCTTTCTGGTCACTGCCCAGTGCTGCAACTTCACCCGTGCGGCGCAACTGCTGCACATTACCCAGGGGGCAGTGAGCCGGCAGATCGCGGGCCTGGAAGATCATCTTGGCTATGCCCTATTCCTGCGCCAGGCCCGAGGCTTGAGCCTGACCCGCGAAGGTCATGATTGGTTGCCACGGGTGCAACAGGTTTTCGCCTTGATCGAGGAAGGTGTGCAGCAAGTGGGGGCTCGCAGCACCACGTTGCAGCTTAAGGCGCCCACCTGTGTCATGCGCTGGCTGCTGCCGCGCTTGATGGAATGGCAAGCGCTACGCCCGGATGTGCCGGTAGAGTTGACCACCACCGTGCAGCATGGTATGGACTTTCGTCGCGAAATGTTCGATGCGGCCGTGGTCTACGGTGCTGCGCCCAATCATGGCTTGCACACCCTTAAGCTGTTCGACGAACAACTCACGCCTGTGTGCGCGCCGCAATTGCTCGCGGGGCCTTTGCCCTTGCAGCAGTTGGCGGACCTTGAACACCACATGCTGCTGCACCCGACACGTGACCAGCGTGACTGGAACACCTGGCTCGCAGCAGCAGGTGCACATCTGTCCCGGCAAGGCAAAGTCCAGCATTTCGAAACCTTGGACATGGCCATGTCCATGGCCTCACAAGGCACTGGCGTAGCTATCGGCGATTGGTCGCTGATCGGTGATGATCTGAGCTGTGGCCGGCTGGTTACGCCGTTCCCGCTCAAGGTCGCTACCGGTCAGGCCTACTACCTGGTGCGACCACAAGGCTCGACCTCGACAGCCTTGCTGGAACTGCTCGACTGGTTGTGCGAGCAGTCCCAGGCCCGGACGCCTCAGTAACCGACGGTGAAACGCTGGCGCGAGTGAGCGGGTTTTTCCACTTCATCAAGCATAGCGATGGCGTAGTCGGCAAAGCTGATCCAGCTTTTACCGTCGGCAGCGATCAGCAGATGATCCTTGCCGACACGATAGTGGGCGGCTCGCGCGGCTTCGACGAACTCCGCCGATGGCGAAAGGAAGGTCCAGTCCAACTCTTTTTCCTGACGCAGGGTATCGAGGTAGTGCCCACCGGCCGTGGCTTCGGCCTTGTACGCTTCGGGAAAATCTGGACTGTCGATAACCTTGTGGCCCGATGGCAGCAACAGGCTACCTGCCCCACCCACTACCAACAGCCGTTTGACCCCGGCCTTTTTCACCGGCTCGATGATGGCCTGTGGCTTGATGGCGGAAAAATGCACAGCACTGAGGACCACGTCCTGGCCAACCAGGGCGCGCTCCATTGCAGCCGTGTCAGTGACATCCAGGGCCAGGGTGGTAACCCCTTCACGCCCCTGCAACCGGGCCGGGTTGCGTGCGATCGCGGTAACGCTGTGTCCCCGTCGCAGGGCTTCTTCCAGTAATTGGCTACCGGCACGACCCGTTGCACCAATGATTGCGATCTTGCTCATGGAAAATCTCCAGTCAGAGTTGAATGTCACTTACCACTTCATTTCGTCCTTGGCGACCTTGGCGCCGAGCTCCAGCGAACTTTCTTCACCCAGGCCCGGGTAGCGTTTTTTCATCGCAGCAATCAGCTCTGCGGCGTTACCCGCCTTGGCGGTTTCTTCGTCAAAGGCACGGATGTAATCCGCGGTGAAGTTGACCGCTTCAAGCGACCTGCCGGGCTGGCCCAGGTAATGACCAGGCACCACGACCTGCGGCTTGAGCAATTGGATGCGCTGGAGTGTTGTAAGCCAATCCTTGTGGGACTGTGCCGACTGGGTGTCGGCCATCCACACATGCAGGTTGTCTGCCACCACTACCCCACCGACTACCGCCTTGATCGAAGGAATCCAGACAAAACTGCGATCCGGCTGCGGGCCATCCAGGCCAAGCACTTGCAGTGGCTGGCCTTCGAGCATCAACTGATTGCCTTCAAGCACTTGCGGCACGACTAACCGCGCGGGTTTGTCGGTGCCCATCTGCGGCCCCCAGTACGCCAATTTGGCGTCCATGGTCTGCTTGATATGCGCCACAGTGGCCGCGGAGGCCACAACCTTGGCCTGCGGATAGGCATCGGTAAGCGTCTGCAAGCCGAGGTAGTAATCCGGATCACCGTGGCTGATATAGATAGTGGTGAGGTTTTTGCCACCGGTGCGAAGCTTGGTCAGGACCTGTTCGGCCTGTGTCTTACCGAACTGGGCATCGACCAGAATGGCGTCGTGCTTGGCACTGACAATCACCGAGCTGACCGGAAACAATGCGTCAGCGCCTGGGTTGTAGACGTCCAGGAGCAGCGGCTGCTCAGCGGCATGGGGCTGGGCCAGGACACCGAAGGTGACACAGGCCAGTAGCAGCCCACACAAGGAGAATGAACGACGCATCAAGGTAGATCCCGTAAGAAGAGGCAGTGGGCAACAGCTTAGTTGCACAAACCAATACAAAAAATGCGATGCTTTGACATAGTTTGTTTCTAAAACCGGGCAAATAATGGATCGTCTGAACGCAATGCGGGTCTTCGTCAGTGTCGTGGATCTGGGCAGCCAATCGGCGGCTGCCGATCACCTGGACCTGTCACGCCCGGTTGTTTCTCGCTACCTGGCAGAACTTGAAGACTGGGTAGGTGCGCGCTTGATGCAACGCACAACCCGGCGCTTGAGCCTGACTGCCGCCGGCCAGGAAACCTTGCCGCGCTGCCGCCAGATGCTGGAACTGGCTGGCGACTTGCAAGCGGCCGTCAGCACCCCGGACGAGGCGCCACGCGGTGAATTGCGCATCAGCGTCAGCACCTCATTTGGCCAGGCACAGCTGGTCGATGCCGTGGCCGAATACGTCAAACGCTATCCAGGGGTAAAGATCGACCTGCAAATGCTCGATCGCACGGTCAACTTGGTGGATGAGCGCATCGATCTGGCGATCCGCACAAGCAACGATCTGGACCCCTACCTGATTGCCCGACGCCTGACTGTGTGCCGCTCGGTCATCTGCGCATCCCCTGCCTACTTGCGCACCCATCCCACCCCCTTGCAGGTACAGGACCTGAGTCAGCACAACTGCCTCACCCACTCCTACTTCGGCCGTAGCCTCTGGCACTTCGACGTACAGGGCGAAGCCGTCGCGGTGCCAGTGCAGGGCAATATCAGCGCCAATGAAGCGATGACCTTGCAACGCGCGGCACTGACCGGCGTCGGCATTGCCATGCTGCCCACCTACCAGGCCGCAGCCGCCTTGCGCAGCGGTGAACTGATGCGCCTGCTGCCCCACGCCCGCCCGCGTGAACTCAATCTCAATGCGGTCTACACCTCACGCAAGCACATGCCTGCAACGCTGCGCAGCATGCTCGACTTCCTCGCCGAGCGCTTCACCGCCGAACCACAATGGGACCGCGACCTGCCCTGATACGGGCAGCCCAGGCAAAGCTGGCCTATGCTTTAGGTAGCACTTGTGTGCGACTGAAAGGAGGTGAGCGTCATGACCCTCAAGTCCAGAAGATGCGCTGTCATTTGCGCTATCGCAGCAGTGCTGGGGCTCTATGCCGCAGCCGCTTTTCGGGTTGAACAGGCCCGTCACCAGCCGTATTCGGCAGCCAGTTGCAGCCTGGCCCATTGCGTACCCCACACCGCCACCTTGAGCGCGCTCAGATAGCCCTGGGCAGAAGATGTGAAGAGTGGCACGCGCTTCGCGGCAGACGCTTAGCAAGCTATCGAGTACACTGGGCAGCACTTGCTCCCGCAGCTCAAGCCTGTGGGATAACCCTGCCTTTCGAGCTGGCCTGTGACGCAACTCAATACCCCGCAACCGGTCCTGCGAAGCGTGCTGGTAGCGCTGATGCTGGCGATTTTCCTGGGTGCCCTGGACCAGACCATCGTCGCCGTGTCGATGCCGGCGATCTCCGCCCAATTTAATGATGTCGGCCTGCTTGCCTGGGTGATTTCCGGCTATATGGTAGCCATGACCGTGGCTGTGCCGATCTACGGCAAGCTGGGTGATCTGTACGGCAGGCGCCGGATGATTCTTACCGGCACCGCGCTGTTTACCCTCGCATCGCTGTTCTGTGCCCTGGCCCAGAATATGGAGCAACTGGTGTTGGCGCGGGTACTCCAGGGTATCGGCGCCGGCGGCATGGTCTCGGTGAGCCAGGCGATCATTGGCGACTTCGTGCCCCCACGGGAACGGGGTCGCTATCAGGGTTACTTCAGCAGTATGTATGCCCTGGCCAGCGTCCTGGGCCCGGTGCTGGGTGGTTATTTGACCGAATATTTGTCGTGGCGCTGGGTATTCTGGTTGAACCTGCCGCTGGGACTGGCGGCATGGTGGGTGACCCGCCGCGCGCTGCGAACCCTGGCGGTGCCGCAGCGCCAGGTTCAGGTCGATTACATGGGGGCTGCGTTGCTGATCTTCGGGCTGAGCAGCTTGTTGCTGGGCATCACCCTGATCGGCCAGGGCCAGCCCTGGTACTCACCAGCAGTCAGCGCTCTGCTGCTCTGCGCCCTCGTCGGATTACTGGCTTTCGTCCTGCATGAGCGCCGTACGCAAGAGCCGCTGCTGCCGCTGAAACTATTCGCCAACCGAGTGGCTACCCTGTGTTGGTGCACCCTGTTCTTCACCAGTTTTCAGGCTATTTCCCTGACGATGCTGATGCCCCTGCGCTACCAGAGCATCACCGGTGCGGGTGCCGACAGCGCCGCATTGCACCTGCTGCCACTGGCTATTGGCCTGCCGATCGGTGCCTACTGCGGCGGACGCCTGACCAGTTTTACCGGTCGCTACAAACCGCAGATCCTCGGTGGCGCGCTGCTCATGCCGTTTGCCATCGTCGGCATGGCCTATACGGCACCAGAAGCTGTCTGGCTCAGCGGTGTGTTCATGCTACTGACCGGAATTGCATCGGGCCTGCAGTTCCCAACCTCGCTGGTCGCGGCCCAGAGCGCAGTAGAACCAAAGGATATCGGCGTAGCGACCAGCACCAGCAACCTGTTTCGCTCCCTGGGGGGAGCAATGGGGGTTGCGTGTATGTCGGCGCTGCTGCTGGCGATGCTGCAACAGGGAGGTCTGAGCCTCGCCGGTGACGCGCTGCTCGGAAGCCTTAAAGCCGCAGGCCCAAGTGCGACCCTGCAAGCCGAATTGCTGCTGACCTTCCGTCAACTGCTGCTTGGTAGTGCAACAGTGTCGCTACTCGGATTAACCGCCGCGCTGGCTTTGCCTGACAGACAATTACGCGGCCGCATGTAGGACTTTATGAAGTTGACCGCAACAATTGATCACAAACCTTCACAAAGTCTTATTTGCGCAACGAGGGGCTCAAGCGCAGCATATCCAACCCGGTATCGACCCAAAGCTCAGCGTCACCCAACAGGTCGAAGCTTTCCGGTAACAGCAGCCAGCGGCGTATCAAGCCATCTATATAGGCATAGATCGCCAGCGCAGCGCGCTCCGGGTTCATATCAGCGGGCAATTGCCCACGCCTGACTGCATTGGCCAGTGATAACGCGATGTTGGCATGACATTCGAAGGTCGACGTCTGCCGTTGCTGGCGGATTTCGCACATATCATCGGTAAATTCACATTTATGATGGAGAATTTCGTTGATACGGCGGGTTTTCGGGTCGAGCACCATCTGATGCATCAATTGCACGAGAAGCTTGCGCATGCAGCCCAGAGGATCAACTTCATCTTCGCTTTCACTGGCCCGAGCCAAGGCGTCCAAGGGCTCGTGCAGGCTTTCCAGCATGGCTTCGACCAGTTCCGCCTTGTCGTTGAAATGCCAGTAGATAGCGCCGCGAGTCACCCCGGCCAACTTGGCGATATCGGCGAGAGTGGTACGCGCTACCCCGCGCTTGTAGAAGGCTTTTTCCGCAGCTTCGAGAATTTGCGCGCGGGTTTCCTGAGCTTCCTCTTTGGTTCGACGGACCATGGCATCACCACCTCATCAAGACCCAGATACGTCTATAGGCACCTGGGAGCTGCGCCGGATCAACCTCTGTTGGGCGTTACCGGAGTATTAATTTCAAGGCTTGCGACAGCCACTGGCATCACGCGCAAGGTATTTACAAACAACCATGAATGTAAGTATATTCCTTAGCAAGCTATTAATCCATATAGACAAATTTATTTCATAGCGCCCCCTTTCCATTATTCTTGAGCGTCTTCAGCTCTTGCGACCCGAGGATCTTCATGCAATTCAAGCCAGCTGTTACCGCTCTGGTATCCGCCGTCGCCCTGGCAACACTGCTCAGCGGCTGTAAAAAGGAAGAGGCTGCGCCTGTTGCGCAAGTTCCTCAGGTCGGCATCGTTACTCTCCAGACTCAAGCCTATACCCTGACCTCCGACCTGCCGGGGCGCACCACTGCGTACCGCATCGCCGAAGTTCGCCCACAGGTCAACGGCATCATTCTCAAACGCCTGTTCAAAGAAGGCAGCGAGGTCAAGGAAGGCCAGCAGCTGTACCAGATCGACCCTTCGGTGTACGAAGCGACCCTGGCCAGCGCCCAAGCCAACTTGCAATCGACCCGTTCGCTGTCCGAGCGCTACAAGCAGCTGGTAGCCGAACAAGCGGTGAGCCGTCAGGAATACGACGACGCACAAGCCAAACGTTTGCAAGCTGAAGCAGCACTGCGCAGCGCCCAGATCGACTTGCGCTATACCAAGGTCCTGGCACCACTGAGCGGTCGCATTGGCCGTTCCTCGGTGACTGAAGGTGCACTGGTCAACAATGGCCAGGCGGACGCGATGGCGGTGATCCAGCAACTTGATCCGATCTACGTCGACGTCACCCAATCCTCGGCCGAGTTGCTCAAGCTGCGCCGCGAGCTGGAAAGCGGCCAGTTGCAGAAAATTGGCGATAACGCGGCCAAGGTCACCCTGACCCTGGAAGACGGCAGCACCTACCGCCAGGAAGGTCGCCTGGAGTTCTCCGAAGTCTCGGTCGATCCAACCACCGGTTCGGTGACGCTGCGTGCAGTGTTCCCGAACCCTGAGCATAACCTGCTGCCAGGCATGTTCGTTCATGCGCGCCTGAAGGCTGGGGTTAACGCTCAAGCCATCCTCGCGCCACAACAGGGTGTAACCCGCGACCTCAAGGGCCAGCCAACCGCGCTTGTAGTCAATAAGGAAAACAAGGTTGAGCTGCGTCAGCTTGAAGCCAGCCGTACCGTTGGTAGCGACTGGTTGATCGCCAAAGGCCTGAACGCCGGCGACCGCCTGATCACCGAAGGCTTGCAGTTCGTCAAGCCAGGCGATGAGGTCAAGGTCAGCGAAGCGACCAACGTCAAGCCTGCCCAGCCAACCCAGGCCAAAGCAACGACTGCAGGGGCCAAAGGGGAGTAAACCATGTCGAGATTTTTTATCGATCGCCCGATCTTTGCCTGGGTGATCGCTTTGGTGATCATGCTGGTCGGTGCGTTGGCGATCCTGAAGTTGCCAATCAACCAGTACCCCAGCATCGCTCCACCGGCTGTGGCGATCTCCGTGACCTACCCGGGCGCCTCGGCGCAAACCGTGCAGGACACCGTGGTTCAGGTTATCGAGCAGCAGCTCAACGGTATCGACAACCTGCGGTATGTCTCGTCGGAGAGTAACTCCGACGGCACCATGACCATTACCGCGACCTTCGAACAGGGGACCAACTCCGATACCGCTCAGGTTCAGGTGCAGAACAAGCTGAACCTGGCAACGCCACTGCTGCCGCAAGAGGTTCAGCAGCAAGGTATCCGTGTTACCAAGGCAGTGAAAAACTTCCTTCTGGTAATCGGTCTGGTATCTGAAGACGGCAGCATGACCAAGGACGACTTGGCCAACTACATCGTCTCCAACATGCAGGACCCTATCTCGCGGACCGCCGGTGTCGGTGACTTCCAGGTGTTCGGTGCCCAGTACGCCATGCGTATCTGGCTGGATCCGGCCAAGCTGAACAAGTACCAGCTGACTCCGGTCGATGTGCGCACCGCGGTATCGGCGCAGAACGTCCAGATTTCCTCTGGCCAGCTTGGCGGCCTGCCGGCCCTGCCGGGTACCCAGCTCAACGCCACCATCATCGGCAAGACCCGTCTGCAGACTGCCGAGCAGTTTGAAAACATCCTGCTCAAGGTCAATCGCGACGGCTCGCAGGTGCGTCTCAAAGACGTAGCTGAAGTCGGTCTTGGCGGTGAGAACTACGCCGTCAGCGCCCAGTTCAACGGCAAGCCGGCCTCGGGCCTGGCGGTCAAGCTGGCAACCGGTGCCAACGCCCTGGACACTGCCAAGGCCCTGCGCAAGACCATCAGCGAGCTGGAACCGTTCTTCCCGGAAGGCATGAAGGCGGTGTTCCCGTATGACACCACGCCAGTGGTGACCGAATCGATCAGCGGGGTAATCCATACCCTGATCGAAGCGATCGTGCTGGTGTTCCTGGTGATGTACCTGTTCCTGCAGAACTTCCGCGCCACCATCATCACCACCATGACGGTACCCGTGGTACTGCTCGGCACCTTCGGCATCCTTGCTGCCGCAGGCTTCAGTATCAACACCCTGACCATGTTCGGCATGGTGCTTGCCATCGGCTTGCTGGTGGACGATGCCATTGTTGTGGTGGAGAACGTCGAACGGGTAATGGCCGAAGAAGGCCTGTCACCCAAGGAAGCGACGAAAAAGTCCATGGGCCAGATCCAGGGGGCCCTGGTTGGTATCGCCATGGTGCTTTCCGCCGTACTGCTGCCGATGGCGTTCTTCAGTGGTTCTACCGGGGTGATCTACAAGCAGTTCTCGATCACCATCGTGTCTGCTATGGCACTCTCGGTGCTGGTTGCCTTGATCTTTACCCCAGCCCTGTGCGCGACCATGCTCAAGCCAGTCGCCAAGGGTGAGCATCATGTCGCCAAACGCGGTTTCTTCGGCTGGTTCAACCGCAACTTCGACCGCAGCGTAGAGAGCTATGAACGTGGCGTAGGCAACATCCTGCGAAACAAGGCACCGTACCTGCTGGCCTACCTGCTGATCATGGTCGGCATGATCTGGCTGTTCACCCGTATCCCGACGGCCTTCCTTCCCGAGGAAGACCAAGGCGTACTGTTTGCCCAGGTGCAAACGCCGGCGGGCTCCAGTGCCGAACGTACCCAGGTGGTGATCGACGAGATGCGCGCCTACCTGCTGGACAAGGAAGCCGATACGGTTGCCTCGGTGTTCACGGTGAACGGCTTCAACTTTGCCGGTCGCGGCCAAAGCTCGGGCATGGCCTTCATCATGCTCAAGCCATGGGAAGAGCGCTCCGCCGAGAACAACGTGTTCAATCTGGCGGCCCGCGCCCAGCAGCACTTCTTCACGTTCCGCGACGCCATGGTGTTCGCCTTTGCCCCGCCTGCAGTACTTGAGTTGGGTAACGCCACGGGCTTCGACGTGTTCCTTCAGGACCGTGCCGGCGTCGGACACGAAAAGCTGATGGAAGCGCGCAACCAGTTCCTCGGCATGGCGGCACAAAGCAAGATTCTCTCTGCTGTGCGTCCAAACGGCCTGAACGATGAACCGCAGTACCAGTTGACCGTCGACGACGAACGCGCCAGCGCCCTGGGCGTGACCATTGCCGAGATCAACAACACCCTGTCGATTGCCTTGGGTGCTAGCTACGTCAACGACTTTATCGACCGCGGTCGGGTCAAGAAGGTCTACATCCAGGGTGAGTCGGCATCGCGCATGAGCCCGGAAGACCTGCAGAAGTGGTATGTGCGCAATGCCGTCGGCGAGATGGTGCCGTTTTCCTCATTCGCCAAAGGCGAATGGATCTACGGTCCGCCGAAACTTGCGCGCTACAACGGTGTAGAGGCGATGGAAATTCTCGGTGCCCCGGCCCCTGGCTACAGTACCGGTGAAGCCATGCTTGAAGTTGAGCGCATTGCCGCGCAACTGCCAAAGGGCATCGGCTACTCCTGGACCGGCCTGTCGTACGAGGAACGCCTGTCGGGTTCCCAGGCGCCAGCCTTGTATGCGCTGTCGCTGCTAATGGTATTCCTATGTCTGGCTGCGCTGTATGAAAGCTGGTCGATTCCAATCGCGGTCATGCTCGTAGTACCCCTGGGGGTCATTGGTGCGCTGCTGGCCACCAGCCTGCGCGGTCTGTCCAACGACGTGTACTTCCAGGTGGGTCTATTGACCACCATCGGTCTGGCAGCGAAGAACGCGATTCTGATCGTGGAGTTCGCCAAGGAACTGCATGAGCAGGGTCGAAGCCTTGCCGATGCGGCGATCGAAGCCTGCCGGATGCGTCTGCGGCCGATCATCATGACGTCGCTGGCGTTCATTCTCGGCGTGGTACCGTTGGCTATCTCCACCGGTGCAGGCTCGGGCAGCCAGCACGCTATCGGTACCGGGGTAATCGGCGGGATGCTGACGGCCACCGTACTGGCGATCTTCTGGGTACCGCTGTTCTTTGTAACTGTGTCGTCGATGTTCAGCAGCAAGAAACCTGAAGAAGACGCCAAACCTGAAACTCCACGCTACGAGGCTGGGCAATGAGTAAGTCCCTTTTGTCCCTGGCGGTAACCGCTTTCATACTTGGCGGCTGCTCGCTGATCCCTGATTACCAGACCCCGGAATCGCCGGTGGCAGCGCAGTGGCCGCAAGGCCCTGCGTATTCACCGACCGAGTCGGCGAATGTGGCGGCTGCCGAACAGGGCTGGCGTCAGTTTTTCAATGACCCGGCGCTGCAGCAACTGATCCAGACCTCGCTGGTCAACAACCGCGACCTCAAGGTCGCGGCGCTGAACATCGATGCCTACCGGGCCCAGTACCGCATCCAGCGCGCCGACCTGTTCCCGGCAGTCAGCGCCAATGGCAGCGGCAGCCGCCAGCGGATGCCCGGCAACATGACGCAGACTGGCGATTCGGAGATCACCAGTTCGTATTCGGCCACGCTCGGTGTAAGCGCCTATGAACTCGACCTGTTCGGTCGGGTTCGCAGCCTCACTGAACAGCAACTGGAAATCTACCTGTCCAGTGAAGAGGCTCGCCGCTCCACCCAGATCGCTCTGGTTGCCAGCGTCGCCAACGCCTACTTCACCTGGCAGGCCGACCAGGCCTTGCTGAAGCTGACCGAAGAAACCCTCAAGACCTACGAGCAGAGCTACGCACTAACCCTGCGCAGCAATGAGGTCGGTGTAGCGTCGGCCCTGGACCTGAGTCAGGCACGCACCTCGGTCGAAGGCGCCCGCGTCAAGCTGGCCCAGTACCAACGCCTGGTTGCCCAGGATGCGAACAGCCTGGCAGTACTGATCGGTACCAGCCTGCCAGCCGATCTGCCTGCAGCACAAAACCTGGACAGCGACGTGTTGGCCGAAGTGCCCGCAGGCTTGCCGTCCGATCTGCTGCAACGTCGTCCGGACATCCAGGAAGCCGAACACCTGCTCAAGGCCGCCAATGCCAACATCGGCGCCGCCCGTGCAGCGTTCTTCCCGAGCATCAGCCTGACCGCCAATGCCGGTACCCTGAGCCCAGACATGGACGGTTTGTTCAAGGGTGGCTCCGGGACCTGGCTGTTCCAGCCGCAGATCAATCTGCCGATCTTCAACGCCGGTGCCTTGCGTGCCAGCCTCGACTACTCGAAGATCCAGAAAGACATCAACATCGCCAAGTACGAGAAAACCATCCAGACCGCTTTCCAGGAAGTGTCTGATGGTCTCGCGGCGCGCCGTACCTTCAACGATCAGTTGCAGGCTCAGCGCGATCTGGTCGCCGCCAACCAGGACTACTACCGTCTGGCTGAGCGTCGCTACCGTATCGGTGTCGACAGCAACCTGACTTTCCTCGATGCACAGCGCCAGCTGTTCAACACCCAACAGGCGTTGATCAGCGATCGTCTGTCGCAACTGATCAGTGAGGTCAACCTGTACAAGGCCCTTGGTGGCGGCTGGAACGAGCAAACCGCTCAGGCCCAGCAGCACGCGGCGATCGACTCGTCGAAAAGCTGAGTATCTGTTGCGTAATCAAGCCCACCCCAGCGGTGGGCTTTTTTATGGTTCTTCAGGGAGTTCCGGGAACTATAGTTTCTGGGTAGGTGGTTGGGTTTGAGGCTGCGAGCTTATCTATTCAATGCGGCGCCGCTGCCGACCCTACGGTCACCAGTTACTCAGTTGGTCTTTCGCGGGTAAGTACCGGAATGTGGCTCGTGTGTCGATGGGCATATCCGTTTGATGTGGTGGCACCACTGGCTGGTTTCGCCTTTACGGCGACCCACTTTTGTCGGGGCAAAAGTGGGCAAAATCCCTTGTCCCTGCATTCGGCCCTACGCTGCGCTCCGGGTTCCCTCATTCCACCCTTGCTCCCGTGGGGACCGCGCCGAAGGGCCGTCCTGGCCCTGCGGCGCTCGCCGGCCATCCATGGCCGTCGCCCCACTACGCAAGGGTTCCATTCGGCCTGCTGAAGGGACGATTTGTGGCGTTTGCACGATTTGTGTAGGGAGAAGCACGGCAACGGCAACGGCAACGGCAACGGCAACAGCGAGGCGCTGGTGTGGCGCTTTTGATGTTGATCTAGTTTTTCGCACATCGCCAGTTCAGACACCTGGATCGTCCCTTCAGTAGGCTGAGTGTAGGTATTGCGTAGTCGGGTGCAGGCCATGGATGGCCTGCGAGCACCGTAGGGCCAGGACGGCCCTTCGGTGCGGTCCCGACGGGAGCAAGGGTGGAATGAGGGGACCCGGAGCGCAGCGCAGGGCCGGATGCAGGGACAGACGGTTTTGATTCCTTTTGCCAAGACAAAAGGAATGCGCCGTAAGGGCGCAAAGGTGACTCCAAACCGCCCATGCCAATGGATCAGCACCTGGCCGTATGTGTCACTGACTACGCAATTGGCCAACAGCGGCGCCGCATTGAATGGATAAGCTCGCAGACTCAAATCCCAGCCCAGCCCAGCCCAGCCCAGCCCAGCCCAGCCCAGCCCCAAGATCATCCCCACAGGATTCAGTGAAGAACCTTTTTATTCCCGCTGCCCCCTGCACCTGCGGTACGTATGCCGGGCGATCCTTACGCCCCGCGAAGGGTGCGACTACGCTGCCCCGCGACACCCACCGGCACATCACCCTGCAAGGTCACACGGCGCACTACCCGGTTCTGGCTGCCATAGTCATCCACCGCGTAATGCTGGGTAGCGCGGTTGTCCCAGATCGCCACATCACCCGCCTGCCAGCGCCAGCGCACGGTGTTTTCCAAGCGCGTGACATGGCTTTGCAGCAGGTTGAACAGGTGCGTGGAGTCGAACTGCGAATAGCCTCTCAGGCGTTTGACGAAGTGCCCAAGCAGCAAGTGCTTTTCGCCGCTGACCGGGTGTACGCGCACCACCGGGTGCTCGGTTTCGTAGACGGTCGAGGTGAAGATACGACGATAGTTTTCCTGCTGCTCCAGCGTGACATTCGGCTTGGCCGCTGCGTAATCGTACTCATTGCTGTGCACTGCCCACAGTTGATCGGCCAGGGCTTTGAGTTCGGCGGGAAGATCTTGATAGGCAGTCGCAGTGTTGGCCCACACCGTGTCTCCTCCCGCTTGCGGCGCAACCACCGAACGCAGGATTGACGCCTTGGGATAGGCATCGACGAAGGTCACGTCGGTGTGCCACGAATTGGCCCGGCGCTCACTGTCCAGCTCCAGGAGAAAACGCGTGCCTTCGCGTACTGGCACGGTAGGGTGCGCGATCGGCTCGCCAAGCAAATGGGCAAAGGCTTCCTGGCCCTGATCGTCAAGTTGATGCTGAGCACGGAAGAAGATCACCTTGTGCTCCACCAGCGCGGCCTGAATCGCGTCGATCACCGCGGGTTCCAGGTCGGCGCTCAGCTGCACCCCGCGTATCTCGACGCCGATGCGTCCGGCGACCGGATGAATATCCAACACAGGGTTGATGGCTGCTACGGCGTGTGCGGCATTGCTCATGGTACGACCCTCATCTGGCTGCTTTCGGAAAAATCCCGGCGAAACACTTGCGCTATCAATATGCAAATAAGCTCTAACAGATATTCAATTGCTTCATTGACGGAATAAGAGCTTGCATTTAAAACCTGAGGCTTCGTGGCGGCAAATACCTTCGCCGTATTTTTGGAATGCCGGGAAAGCATATGGATCTTCGCCAACTGCGTTACTTCATCGCCCTTACTGAACACCGCAGTTTTGTCCGCGCGGCAGATGCCATGGGCATCACTCAACCCGCCTTCAGCCGCAGCATCCAAGGCCTGGAACACGAGTTTGGTTGTGTGCTGGTTGATCGCGGCAACAAGGAGTTGCGCCCCACGCCCGAAGGCCAGGTGGTATTGCAGCACGCTTTGCGTCTGGTCCAGGGTGCTGCGCAATTGAGTTGCGAAGTGCTGCAGATGACCAAACTCGATGCTGGTGAGTTGCACTTCGGCTGCGGGCCGGCACCGGCTGTGAACCTGGTGCCTCAGGCATTGGCTCGGTTTCTCAAGGCCCACCCAAAAGTGCAAACCCGCCTTGAGGTGGACAACTGGGAGAAACTCAGTCGCGCGCTGAATCGAGAGGAAATCGAATTTTTCATTGCCGATATCCGCCAGTTCGAGGCTGACCCGAACTTCCAGACCTTGCCATTGACCGCCCGCCGCGGCTTGTTTTTCTGCCGTCCGGGGCACCCATTGCTGGCCAAAGACAGCGTATCGACCAACGATATGTTCGATTACCCGTTAGCCACTACGCTGATTCCGCCAGGGGTGCGCAAGCTGCTGGCCAACCTCAGCGGCAAGACAGACTTCACCCCGCAGTTACTCACCGAGCACCTACCGACTCTGGTGAGACGGGTGCTAGACAGCGATGCCATCGGCATCGGCACCGAGGAAGCCTTTGCCGAAGAAATCCAGCAGGGCCGTCTGGTGCGCCTGCACTGGCGCAATCTGCCGGCCAACCTCGACAGCCTCAATGCCCGCTGCGGCATTGTCAGCCGCAGCGGTTATCGCCTGTCGCCAGCGGCGCGGGCAATGATCGACACCTTGATCAGCCTCGATCAGCAACCTGCGCTACAGGGACTGGCCGGATAGCCTGGGGGGCCAGCCACTGGCTCACCTGGAATGGCTTGCGGATCAGCCGCTGGGCAGCGGCTAGATCGACAGAGGCTTGAAGCTGGTCGAGAAAGGGTTGATCGAGGCTGGAGCGGAAGGTGAACTCAAGCGCCTCGTCCTGCAAGTCACGTTGCAGGATAACCGGCGGATAGCTCGCCAGCCCCGAAACCAGCTCAATGTAGGCCTGCTTGTTGTTCTCATCACTCAACCACTGCACCGCCTGCTGCTGGGCCACGAGCAAGCGCTGAACCAGTTGCGGGTGAGCATCGACGAAGGCACCGGAGCCCACCAGAACAGCCTGGATACTCCCCGCACCGCCCAAGTCCCTGGTGTTGAGCGGCAGCTCGGCGAGCCCGCGTTCCTGTAGCGCGGTCAAGCCAGACAGGCCCCAGGTGGCGTCTATTTGCCTGGCCGCCAAGGCGGCAACCGAGGCATTGAAATCAAGGTTGATGATCTTGAAGTCCTTCTCGCTCAGGCCCTGGCTAGCCAGGGCGGCATCGAAGGACAACTGGCTGGCGGTGCCGCGAAAAATTGCCACGCGTTTGCCCTTGAGGTCCTGCAGGGTCTTGATGCCACTACCCGGTGAAACCCCCAGGTAGTGCTTGATGCCACGCCCGGTAGAAGCCAGCAAACGCGTGTCTACGCCGTTGGCTTTGCCGATGATCGCAGCCAGGTCGCCCAAGTAGGCGAAGTCGACCTGGCCATTGGCAAAGGCTTCGTTGATAACCGGTCCCGCCCCCTTGAAGTAGTTCCACTGGATCTTGATGCCGTCGTCAGCGAAGGCTTTTTCCAGCAGTTGCTGGGTGCGCAACACATCGGTAATTCCACCTCCTGAATGCTGGGTACCTGCACTCAGATCGGGTACGGCGATGCGTATTTCGCGGACCTCAACGGCCTGCGCCAGTGGCGGTAGCCAACCCACCACCGCAGCCAGGGCGGGAGCGGCAAACAAACTGAAAACACGATTGATCGACAGGTTCATGGCGGACGACTCCTTGTAGTGATGCGTCCACGCTACGCACAACTGCAAAGATCAAATAAATACTAATAAATTACATTTTAATAACTTAATAACATAAACAAGCACTGCCGGGCCTTTCCTTGGCCATGCATGACAGACAAAAAAAATATGCCTTCAAGGCATTGGATCTGCGCGTTTTGGCCTGCTTTAAATGCTCTCTCTTATCGCCTATTCGAATTTATTTTAAAAAAAATATACCCGAAAGGAATATGAACATAGCCAATCCACGGAGGTTCGCCCATGGCCCGAGCATCACTTTCCAGCCTATCCCTGCCTGCACCGGCGACGCGGGGGCGTGGCTTGGGCAGCGCGTACTGGACGCGTCTGCAGGCCTGGTATTTGCCTCTGGGTCTGGCTGCGCTGTGGTGGCTGGCCAGTCGCAACCTGTGGATGAGCGAACAAATCCTGCCAGCCCCGAGCCTGGTCTGGCAGAGTGCTCAGGAACTGGCCCATGGTGAGCTGTGGGCGCATTTGGCTATAAGCCTGCAACGCCTGCTGATCGCTTTGCTGGCAGGCGTCAGCTGCGGAGCACTGCTGGGTGCCTGGTTGGGTTTCAGTCGTCGTGCCGAGCGCTTGGTACTGCCGACGTTCAATGCCCTTGCGCAGATCCCGACATTGGCCTGGGTGCCATTGTTCATGGTGCTGTTCGGCATTGGCGAGTTGCTCAAGCTGGTGGTGCTGGTCAAGGCGATCATCGTGCCGGTGACCCTGCATACTCTGGTAGGCGTGCGTGACGCGCAACCCCGCCTGCGCGAAGCAGCTGCGGTACTCAAACTGCCGCGCCGGTTAATGATCACCCGGTTGATCCTGCCCGCCGCGTTGCCAGCTTTTCTCGCCGGGGTACGCCTGGCGCTCGCCACCGGGTGGTCTTCGCTGTTGGCCGTTGAGCTGCTCGCCTCCAGCGAGGGCATCGGCTATTTGATGGTGTGGGCGCGGCAATTGTTCATGCTCGACATCGTTTTTGTCTGCATCGCAGTTATCGGCCTGATTGGTTTTGGCATGGACCGTGGCCTCGGCTGGCTGGATCGGCGCCTAGTGTATTGGCCGCATCCACCCGGCGCCGAACTGCGGGTCCAACCTCTGCAGGGCAGTGAACGCCTGCAAGCCCTGTTGCTACCGCTGACGCTCCTGCTCATCTGGCAGTTGGCCAATCAGTGGCAATGGGTCGACAGTAATATTCTGGTGGCACCGCTGCAGGTGCTGGGCACGGCCTGGAAGGGTGTCGTGGACGGCACCCTCACGGCGGCCCTGGCGGTAAGTGTCGGGCGCGCCCTGGCGGGATTGGTGCTCGGTGGCGGCCTCGGTTTTGCCCTGGGCCTGTGGTTGGGTTTGTCGCACCGCGCCGAACGCCTGCTCGGGCCCAGCCTTGCCGGCCTGCGGCAGATCGCGATCTTCGCCTGGGTGCCATTGCTCACCGCCTGGTTCGGTCTTGGAGAGCCGGCCAAATGGGTATTTGTCGGCCTGGCAGCGTTCTTTCCCTTGTTCATCGCCACCCAGCGTAGCGTTGCCAACCGTTCACCACAACTGGACGAAGCGGCGCGGGTGCTGCACCTGAATTTGCCGCAACAGCTGATGCGCCTGGTACTGCCTGGGGCGGCACCGGGGATCTTCGCTGGCCTGCGTGTGGGCCTGATCTATGCCTGGCTGGGCACCATCGGTGCCGAATACTTCATGCCCTCCGGTGGCGGTATCGGCAGCCTGATGATCGGCGCCCAGCAACTGCTGCGCATGGACCTGATCATGGCCGGCATGCTTCTGGTCGGCCTCACCGGCGCGCTGTTGGGCGCTCTCGGTCAACACATCGAATCGCGCGCCACGCGCTGGAGACGAGCATGAATGCCATTGCCCCCGCTTTAGTCAGTTTCAATCAGGTCGGGAAACACTTCGCCGTAGCAGGTGGAGAGCTTGAGGCCATCCGAGACTTCAACCTGCAGATCGCCGACGGCGAGTTCGTGGCCATTGTCGGCGCCAGCGGCTGCGGAAAGTCCACCCTGCTGCGTCTGCTGATCGGCCTGGACGACGATTATCAGGGGCAGATCCTGATCGACGGCCAGGCCCTAAATGGAATAGGCAGCGAGCGCGGCATCGTGTTTCAGGAGCATCGATTGTTCCCTTGGCTGACGGTGCGCGAAAACATTGCCTTGGGCCTGGTCAATCACTCCCTGCCAGGTCCCGAACGCGAGCAGCGGATCGCCGAATACATTGCCCTGGTTGGCCTGCAAGACTTCAGCCTGGCCTATCCGCACCAGCTTTCCGGGGGGATGGCCCAACGCGTGGCGATCGCCCGTGGCCTGGTTGCCAGCCCGCGCATCCTGCTGCTCGATGAACCTTTCGGCGCCCTGGATGCGCTCACTCGTCAACAGATGCAGGAAGAGCTGTTGGCGATCCGCGAACGCTCCCGTATCACCACCTTGCTGGTCACCCACGATGTCGAAGAGGCGCTGTTCCTGGCCGACCGGGTGGTGGTGCTGGAGCCACGTCCGGGACGTATCAAACGCATCAACAGCGTCGACCTGCCGCACCCACGCCAACGATCCAGTTATGAGTTTCATCGCCTGCGCGAAGCGCTGCTGCATGAACTGACGGCAGACGACCGCTACTTGCCGCCAGCACCTATACACATCCACAACCTGCCCCTTTCCTACCTAGCCTATTGAGAACCAACCATGAGCCAACGCCCCAACTTTCTGGTCATCGTTGCCGATGACCTGGGATTCTCCGACCTCGGCGCCTTCGGCGGTGAAATCGCCACGCCGAATCTGGACACCCTGGCCAATGCCGGCCTGCGCCTGACCGACTTCCACACGGCGCCAACCTGCTCGCCCACCCGCTCGATGCTGCTTACCGGCACCGACCACCATATTGCCGGTATCGGCACCATGGCCGAAGCCCTGACCCCAGAGCTGATCGGCAAACCGGGTTACGAGGGCTATCTCAATGATCGAGTGGTGGCCCTGCCGGAGCTGCTGCGCGAAGCGGGCTACCAGACGCTGATGAGTGGCAAGTGGCACCTGGGCCTCAAAGCCGAGCTGGCGCCGCACGCCCGCGGTTTCGAGCGTTCCTTCGCGCTGCTGCCGGGTGCAGCCAACCACTACGGTTTTGAGCCGACCTATGATGAGCAAACGCCGCGCCTGCTTAAATCCACCCCGGCGCTGTATATCGAGGACCAGACCTTCGTCGAACAATTGCCCGAGGACTTCTACTCTTCCGACGCCTTTGGCGACAAATTGCTGCACTACCTCAAGGAACGCGACCAGAGCCGACCTTTCTTCGCCTACTTGCCCTTCTCCGCTCCGCACTGGCCATTACAGGCGCCCGCCGAAGTGGTTGCCCGCTACAAAGGCCGCTACGATGCAGGTCCTGCGGTACTGCGCCAGGAACGTCTGGAAAAACTGCGTCAGCTCGGTCTGATCAAGGCCGACACCCGTGCCCACCCGGTGGACGATCACTGGGAGAAGCTCAGCGATGAACAGCGCCAACGCTCGGCGCGGTCCATGGAGGTGTACGCGGCGATGGTCGAGCGCATGGACTGGAACATTGGCCGGGTACTGGATTACCTGCGCAATCAGGGGCAGTTGGACAACACCCTGGTGCTGTTCATGTCCGACAATGGCGCAGAAGGCGCACTGCTTGAAGCCTTCCCAAAATTCGGACCACACCTGGCCAGCTATTTGGATCAGCATTACGACAACAGCCTGGATAACATCGGGCGCGCCAATTCCTATGTTTGGTACGGCCCGCAATGGGCGCAGGCGGCAACTGCCCCATCACGTCTGTACAAGGCCTTCACCAGTGAGGGTGGTATCCGGGTTCCTGCACTGGTGCACTACCCGGCGCTGTCACGCCAGGGGCAAATCAGCCATCAGTTCAGCACGGTGATGGACATCACCCCGACCCTGCTCGACCTCGCCGGCGTTCGTCATCCCGGTACGCGTTGGCATGGACGCGATGTCGCTGCACTGCGCGGCAAGTCATGGCTCGGCTACCTGTCAGGTGAAACCGAACAGGTACACGATGAGCACACCGTCACCGGCTGGGAGCTGTTCGGCCGCCGGGCGATCCGCCAAGGTCAATGGAAAGCCGTGTACATTCCTGGTCCGGTGGGCCCGGCCACCTGGCAGTTGTACGACCTGAACAACGACCCGGGAGAGATCGACGACCTGGCCCTGGCACAACCGGCCAAGCTCGAGGCGCTGCTGGAACAGTGGCAGAAGTACGTCGAGGAAACCGGGGTCATTCTTAGCGAATCACCGTTCCAGCCGGACTAGCCAAGGCCTGCAGACGGGCGGGGTCGAGAATTTCGATCTCGCCATACCCCAGCCGCAGCGCCCCGTCCTGTTGCAACGACTTAAGGATCTGGTTGGTGGTCTGGCGCGACAGCGACAGCATCAGCGCCAGTTGCTCCTGTGACAGCTGCAATACTCGCCGGCTGTCATTCATTTCGCCGTAACCTGCGGCGATCTGCAGCAACCGGAGGGCCACGCGTGGTGCGGCGGCCAACAGGCTTTGCTGCTCCAGTGCGACAAACACCAGGCGCAACTTCTGGCTCATCAGCAAGGCAAAATCGCGCCAATACCCAGGTTGCTGCGCCAGCAAGGCAAGCAGCGCCGCCTGCGGTATCCAGAGCAGATTCACCCCGCCTTCAGCCTGGGCATCATGGGTGCGTGGCTGACCGTCGAACAAGCTTATCTCCCCAAACCATTGCGGTGCCTCCACCAAGGTCAACAGGGCCTCCTTGCCCTCGCTGCTGACCGCGCCCACGCGCATGCTGCCAGACAGCACCGCGTATAACCCGCACGGTGCATCACCGCGCTGGAACAGCACCTGCCCCGGAGCCAGCGCTCGCAGGCGGGCCGACCGCAGCAGGCTATCCTGAAGGGATAAGGGCAGGTGCTTGAACCAGTGGCCTTGGATCATGCACTGGTACCACGTGGGATCGGTGCTCATAACGCCTCGAAGGTCAACTCTGTCGGCTAGGCGACAGACAGTCGGAATGTGTGCAGGGCATGCTCATCTCACCCTTCAGGAGGAACAATAATGAAAAACCTCGTTGAATACCTCAGCCAGTATGCTGCCTACCACCGTGACCCGCGCAATATCGCCACCCATTTCGTCGGCATCCCGATGATCGTGGTCGCCGTAACAGTGCTGCTGTCGCGGCCTGGCCTGGACATGGCGGGCGTGTGGCTGTCGCCCGCCTTGCTGGTGGCCTTGCTGACAGGCTGGTTCTACCTGCGCCTGGATCAACAGTTCGGTCTGATCATGGCATTGCTGCTGGGCTTGTGCCTGTGGGCCGGCCAGATGCTGGCGCAGCAGAGCACCGTGGTCTGGTTGAGTGCCGGGCTGGGGCTGTTTGTGCTCGGTTGGATAATCCAGTTTGTCGGGCATCACTATGAAGGCCGCAAGCCGGCCTTCGTGGATGACCTCAGTGGCCTGATCGTCGGGCCATTGTTCGTGGTCGCCGAGCTGGCATTTGTGCTGGGAATGCGGCCGGAGTTGAAACAGGCCATCGAAAACAATGCCGGGCCGGTGGCGCTGGTGCCTGGCCGGTAGGAGCGGGTTTGCCCCGCTCCCGGGGGATGTGTGAGCGTTATTCGGCTCGCGACTCGACGCCCAATTCATCCCACACTGACTCAGCCAGGTGGAAGGTCGCGTTGGCCGCAGGAATACCGCAGTAGATTGCGCTCTGCATCAACACTTCCTTGATCTCCTCGCGGGTAACGCCATTGCTGGCGGCGGCGCGCAGGTGCAGCTTGAGCTCGTCATTGCGGTTCATGCCGATCAGCATGGCAATGGTGATCAGGCTGCGGGTGTGCCGTGGCAGACCCGGGCGAGTCCAGATATCTCCCCAGGCGTGGCGAGTGATCATTTCCTGGAACTCGCCGTTGAAGTCCGTCAGGTTGTTCAGGCTGCGATCGACATGGGCGTCGCCAAGCACCGCACGACGCACCTTCATGCCTTCTTCATAGCGTTGTTTTTCGTCCACGAAACGCTCCTCAGCGGGCCAGCAGAAAATCGATTACCCGACGGCTGAACGGCTCGCCGACTTCGACATTGGACAAATGCGCAGCATGGAACTCGGCGTACTCGGCACCCTGCACATTCTCTTGGATGAATAACCCGCCCGCAGGCGGTGTGACGGCATCATGGCTGCCGGAAATCACCAGCAACGGTACGTTGATCTCGCCCAGACGATCACGGAAATCGGCATCACGTACCGCCCCGCAGTTGGCCGCATAACCTAGCGGCGAGGTGGCGGCGAGCATATCGGTGATGCGCTTGGCCTGATCGGCATTGCTCGATGAGTAGGCGGGCGTGAACCAGCGCTCGATGGAGGCGTCACGCAAGCCGACCATGGCTTGCTTGCCGTCGCGCAAGACCATTTCGATACGCGGATTCCAGGTGTCCGGCGAGCCGATCTTGGCCGCCGTGTTGCAGACGATCAACCGGTCAAGGCGCTCACCAGCATTAATCCCCAACCATTGCCCGATCAAACCGCCCATGGACAGGCCGCAGAAATGCGCACGGTCGATGTTCAAGGCGTCGAGCAGCGCCAGTACATCCTGACCCAATTGCTCGATGCTGTAGGGCCCTTCGGTAATCAGCGAGCCGCCATGACCACGGGTGTCGTAGCGCAATACGCGAAAATGCGCGGCAAAGGCCGGCACCTGGGTATCCCACATGTGCAGGTCGGTGCCCAGGGAGTTGGATAGCACCAACACCGGTGCGCCCTCGGGACCGTCGAGTTGATAATTTAGTGCGCCATCGGCGAGTTGTACCTGTGCCACTGCAGCCTCCTTCAAGCATTGAAACGGTGATGTTCGGCCAACGTTCGCTCGACCCAGGTACGTGCCTGGCCAAGGTAGTGGGCCGGATCAAGCAAACGATCAAGTTCGTCTGCGCCAAGCTCTGCGCTCACCTGTGGATCGTCGCCGAGGACGGCGCGCAGGTGGCGCTGTTCAGCTACTGCACGCTTGCAGCAGGTTTCCAGCAAATGGTGGGCGGTATCGCGCCCCAGGCGTTGCGCCAGGACAATACTGACAGCCTCGGCCAGCACCAGCCCTTGGGTCAGGTCGAGGTTGTGGCGCATGCGCGCGGCATCCACTTGCAACCCATCGGCAATGATCTGTGCCTGGCGCAATGCACCCGAGACCAGGCAACAAATGTCCGGCAGGGTTTCCCATTCGGCGTGCCACAAGCCCAGGCTGCGTTCGTGCTCCTGCGGCATGGCGGCAAACAACGTGGACACCAGGCCCGGCACCCGCGTTGCAGCACCAATAAGCACCGCGGCACCCACCGGGTTACGTTTATGCGGCATGGTCGAGGAACCACCTTTGCCCGGCGCCGAAGGTTCGAACACCTCGGCCGCTTCTGTCTGCATCAGCAGGCTGATGTCGCGCCCCATCTTGCCCAGGCTGCCGGCGATCAGGCCGAGCACCGAGGCAAACTCCACCAAACGATCGCGCTGGGTGTGCCACGGCTGCTCCGGTAGTTGCAGATCCAGCTGTCGAGCCAGTTCCTCGGCTACCGGCAAAGCGTTGTCGCCAAGCGCCGCCAAGGTGCCGGAAGCACCCCCGAACTGCACCGTGAGCAAACGTGGCTTGAGCTCCTGCAAGCGTTGGCGATGACGGGTCAAGGCCCCCAGCCACCCGGCGATTTTCATGCCCAGGGTGACCGGCGTTGCATGTTGCAACCAGGTGCGTCCGGCCAGGGGCGTATCAGCATGCGCCGCTGCCTGCAACGCCAAGGATTCGCCGAGGCGCTGCAGGTCTCGCTCGATCAGCGCCAGCGCCTGGCGCAGTTGCAGGACCAACCCGCTATCCATTGCATCCTGACTGGTGGCACCCAGATGCACATAGCGCTCGGCCTCGGCGACATCGCTGGCAATGACCTTGCCCAGCGCCTTGACCAATGGAATTGCCGAGTTGCCGGCCGTAGCAATGGCCTCGGCCAACGCGACAAAATCGTAGCGCTCGGCCTGACAGGCAGCCTCGATTGGTGCCACTGCCAGTTGCGGAATGACCCCTACAGCCGCTTCGGCGCGGGCCAGGGCAGCTTCAAAATCGAGCATGCCCTGCACTCGACCCTGATCGGAAAAGACCTCACGCATGTCGGTTGCGGTGAAGTAGGCATCGAACAGCTGATTGCCCGGTCGCAGGTTCATCTACAAGTCCTTAACAGGTCAATGGTCGTGGTGCAGATAGGCGGCCTGCTTGGGCAAACGCAGACTGAACAGAAAAGCAATGGCCATCATGACGGTAACGTACCAGTAAAAGGTATTTTCCATCCCGATCGACTTGAGCCCCAATGCCACATATTCAGCGGAACCGCCAAACATCGCATTGGCCACCGCGTAGGCCAGGCCCACACCCAGGGCACGAACCTGCGGCGGGAACATCTCGGCTTTGACCAGCCCACTGATCGAGGTATAGAAACTGACGATGCACAGCGCCAGGGTGATCAGCACGAACGCCAGGAACGGACTGGTGACCGTCTTCAGGGCCATCAGGATCGGCACCGTAAACAAGGTGCCCAAAGCGCCGAACAGCAACATCGAATTGCGTCGGCCGATGCGGTCGGAGAGCATGCCGAACAACGGCTGCATACACATATACAAGAACAGCACCCCGGTCATGATGAAGCTTGCGGTCTTGGCGCTCATGCCTGCGGTGTTCACCAGGTACTTCTGCATGTAGGTGGTGAAGGTGTAGAAAATCAACGAACCACCAGCGGTGTAGCCAAGCACGGTGATAAAGGCCGCCGCATGGTTGCGAAACAAGCCGGAAATACTGCCAGCCTCTTTGTCGTTGCGGGTTTCGGCACTGCTGGTTTCTTCCAGCGAGCGACGCAGAAACAACGAAATCACCGCGGCTACAGCACCTACCACGAATGAAATCCGCCAGCCCCAGGCACGCAGCTCATCCTCGCTGAGCACCTGTTGGAGGATGACCACCACCAGCACCGCCAGCAACTGCCCGCCGATCAGGGTCACGTATTGGAACGAGGCAAAGAAGCCGCGCTGGCCGCGAAGCGCCACTTCACTCATGTACGTGGCAGTGGTGCCGTATTCGCCGCCCACCGACAAGCCCTGGAACAGCCGCGCCAGCAACAACAGTGCCGGTGCCCAGGCGCCAATAGAGGCGTAGGTCGGCAAGCAGGCAATGACCAAGGAACCTGCGCACATCATCAGCACCGAGATCATCATCGAATTCTTGCGGCCATGACGGTCAGCCACCCTGCCGAACAGCCAGCCACCAATGGGCCGCATCAGAAAACCGGCGGCAAACACCCCGGCGGTGTTGAGCAACTGTACGGTTGGGTCGCCTGAAGGAAAAAAGGCCGGGGCAAAATAGATCGCGCAGAAGGCATAGACATAAAAGTCGAACCATTCCACCAAATTGCCCGAGGAGGCGCCGACGATGGCGAAAATACGCTTGCTGCGCTCTTCACCCGTGTAATAGGTAGAAGTCATGGCATTTCACTCTTGGAGGGTTACTGAAGTCTAGACACAATCAGTAACACCTCGTTCCACGAACAATCGCCGGTAAGGGTGTCCCTGCGTGGGGGACGCTCTTACCGGTGATTGAATTACACCCGCTCGATGGCCAAAGCCAAGCCTTGCCCTACGCCGACACACATCGTTGCCAAGCCTTTGCGGCCGCCGGTTTTCTCCAGCTGATGCATGGCCGTGAGAATCAGACGCGCGCCACTCATGCCCAGCGGGTGCCCCAGGGCGATCGCGCCGCCATTGGGATTAACCTGTGGCGCATCGTCGGCCAGCCCCAGTTCACGCAGGACGGCCAAGCCTTGGCTGGCGAAGGCTTCGTTCAGCTCAATCACATCGAAATCACTGACTGCCACACCGAGACGCTCGCTCAGCTTGCGCACTGCGGGCACTGGACCAATGCCCATCACGCGCGGAGCGACGCCGGCACTGGCCATTCCCAGTACCCGGGCACGCGGGGTCAAGCCGTGCTTTTTCACCGCATCAGCCGACGCCAGCAACAGCGCGGCGGCACCATCGTTAACGCCCGAAGCGTTGCCAGCAGTGACGGTTTTGTCTGGGCCGTTGACCGGCTTGAGGCGGGTCAGGGCTTCAAGGGTAGTGTCGGCCCGAGGATGCTCGTCCTGCTCAACCACCGTATCGCCCTTCTTGTGGGCGATACGCACAGCCACGATTTCTTCGGCAAAGTAACCAGCGGCCTGGGCTGCAGCGGTTCGCTGCTGGCTGCGCAGCGCGAAGGCATCTTGGTCGGCACGCGACACCTGGTAATCATCGGCGACGTTGTCAGCCGTCTGCGGCATGGCATCGACGCCATACTGAGCCTTCATCAGCGGATTGATGAAACGCCAGCCAATGGTGGTGTCCTCCAGCTTCATGTTGCGCGAGTAGGCGCTGTCGGCCTTACCCATGACAAATGGAGCGCGGGACATCGACTCGACGCCACCGGCAATTGCCAGCTCCATTTCGCCGCTAGCAATGGCACGAAATGCCGTGCCTACCGCGTCCATACCCGAGGCACAAAGACGGTTGAGGGTTACCCCCGGCACGCTGTCCGGCAAACCGGCCAGCAACAGCGCCATACGCGCAACGTTACGGTTGTCTTCACCGGCCTGGTTGGCGCAGCCGAGGAACACTTCGTCCACCTGGTCCCATTGCACTTGCGGGTTACGCTCGATCAGTGCCTTGAGCGGTACGGCTGCCAGATCATCGGCACGTACACCGGCGAGGGCGCCGCCGAAACGGCCAATGGGAGTGCGAATGGCGTCGCAGATAAACACTTCGCGCATTATGCTTCTCCTGGCGCTTGGCCGTGGGCAGCAGCAGTGCGCGCTTCCAGGTCGCGCAAGGCACTGAGCTCGACTTCAGTCGGTTCGGCGGTGATCTGGACATCATCGGCAAAACGAATCGCCCAGCCAGTGGCCGCTACAATTTGCTCACGGGTCACACCAGGATGGATCGCGGTCACGACGAACTCGTGGGTATCCGCTTCCGGTTCCATGATGCACAGGTCAGTGATGATTCCCACCGGCCCTTCGCCAGGCAGTCCCAGGCGCTTGCGCGAATCCCCTCCTTCGCCGTGGCCCACCGAGGTGATGAAGTCGAGTTTGTCGACAAAGGCACGGTTGGACTGCTTGAGGATGATCAACACCTGCTTGGCGGAGCCGGCAATCTCCGGCGCGCCACCGGCACCTGGCAGGCGCACTTTAGGCTGATGATAGTCACCGACTACCGTGGTGTTGATGTTGCCGAAGCGGTCCACTTGAGCGGCGCCCAAAAAACCCACATCAATACGACCACCCTGCAGCCAGTACCGAAAGATTTCGCCGGTCGGCACCACGGTGTCCGCAGTTTCGGCCAGTTCACCGTCACCAATCGAAAGCGGCAATACGCTTGGCTTGGCGCCAATCGGACCGGATTCATAGATCAGTACCACATCCGGAGAAGACGTCAGCCGCGCCAGGTTAGCAGCCTTGGAAGGCAGGCCAATGCCCACGAAGCACACGGCACCATTGCGCAGACGACGGGCTGCGGCGACGGTCATCATTTCATTGGTGGAGTAGCTCATTGTGCAGCCTCCGAAGCGCTGGCCAGTTTTGCCTTGAATTCGTTGAAATCGGCGGTGCCGCGAATGTATTCGTCGATCCAGGCGGTGAAGACCTCGCGATTGCGCGCAATCGGATCCCAGGCCTGATAGAAACGGTTGTCTCGCTCGTAATAGCCATGCGCGTAGGATGGGTGCGCACCGCCAGGCACCAGACAGACCGCCGAAAGTGCCCAGGTAGGCAGCACACAGGCGTTCATCGGCGCCTTGAGGTCATCGACAATTTCTTCGACAGTGACGATGCAACGCTTGGCCGCCAGTGCTGCCTCTTTCTGTACACCAAGGATGCCCCAGAGCAGCACGTTGCCTTTGCGGTCGGCCTTCTGTGCGTGAATCACGGTGACATCCGGGCGAACCGAAGGAACGGCGGCAAGCACTTCACCGGTAAACGGGCAGGTCACGCTCTTGATCAGCGGGTTGACCTTGGGCAGATCGGAGCCGGCATAAGCGCGCAGCACGGCAAAAGGCAGGCCCGAGGCACCGGCAACATAGGCGTTGGCCAGGTCAGCATGGCTGTGCTCTTCGATTTCCATTGCTTGCGGCCACTGCTTTTCGACGGCGTCGCGCAAACGGTGCAACGAGCCGACACCGGGGTTGCCACCCCAGGAAAAAATCAGTTTACGAGCACAGCCGGCGCCGATCAGCTGATCGTAGATCAGGTCAGGAGTCATACGTACCAGGGTCAGATCTTTCTTGCCCTGACGAATGATTTCATGCCCGGCGGCAGTCGGAATCAAATGCGTAAAGCCTTCGAGGGCGACGCTGTCACCGTCATGGACGAATTGCTTCACGGCGTCGTGGAGCGAGAGAATTTCAGCCATTGCAGACTCCTGGATATGCTGAGTCGAGGTCGGTGTGCAAGGCGCCTGGAGCGGCGCCGGTAGGACTTCAGATTAAGACGGGGCTGGGGCCGGTACAATCCGATAATCGACTAACTGTTCGATTATCGAACCGATTGTTACCCTGCTAAACAATCTCGCCGAAGCAGTCCGCCACTCAAGTTGCGTCAGCGTGGCTGACCATGCCTTTGATGATCACTGCCAGGGTGGCCAGCGCTGCCGGGATAACCAGGGCGGTGAGCACCTGTTCGAAGTTCCAACCTAACCCCAACAGGGTCGCGCCCATCCAGGCACCTAGAATGGCGCCGAAACGACCGATGCCGAGCATCCATGACACGCCCGTGGCACGGCCTTGGGTCGGATAGAAACGCGCCGCCAGCGAAGGCATGGCCGATTGCGCACCGTTGACGCACATACCCGCAATCAGCACCAGCGTCGCCAACACGGTGATGTTGCCAAGGCTCTGGCCCACCGCGTAGGCAAATACCCCTGCCAGCAGATAGAAAGTGCCGATAACCTTGTGTGGGTTGAAGCGGTCCATGGCCCAGCCTACGACCACCGCACTGAGCACCCCGCCGAACTGGAACAAGGCACCAATAAATGCGGCCTGCTCCATGCTCGCGCCACTGTCGCGCATCAGCGTTGGCAACCAACTGGTGAGCAGGTAGACAATTACCAGGCCCATGAAATACGTCAGCCACAACAATATGGTGCCGGCGCTATAGGTTCCGGAGAAAATCACCGCAAACACATTGCGAGCCTTCACCGAGTTCTGTTCCGGCACGCTGAAACTCGATGCCTGGCCGACAATGGCCGGATCGATCGGCGTTAGGGTCTTGCGCACCTTATCGGTACCACGGTTGCGCACCACCAGAAAGCGCGCAGACTCCGGTAACCAGAACAACAGGACCACGGCAAGTAACAGCGGCAGAAGGCCACCGATCAGCAGCAAACTATGCCAGCCGAATGCCGGAATCAGCTTGGCCGAAATGAACCCACCGCCGGCCATGCCCAGGTTGAAACCACAGAACATACTGGTGACCAGCAGCGACTTGTGTCGTTCCGGGGTGTATTCGGAAAGCAGTGTGGTGGCGTTGGGCATACCGGCGCCAAGCCCCAGGCCGGTGAGAAAACGCAGCACCAGCAATTGATCGAGATTGCTGCTGTAGGCCGATGCCAGACTGAAAGCGCCGAACACCACCACCGCCCCCACCAGCACCACCTTGCGTCCAAAGCGGTCGGCCAGGGGGCCCGAGCCCAGCGCCCCGAACACCATGCCAATCAGCGCCGCACTCATGACCGGGCCCAGGCTGGCGCGGTCGATGCCCCAATCCTGGGACAGCGCCGGGGCAATGAAGCCCATGGCGGCGGTGTCCAGACCATCGAGAAAAACAATAAGGAAGCACAGAATCACCACGCGCCATTGGTAGCGCGACAGGGGTTGTGTATTGATGAAAGACTGCACATCAAGGCAGTTTCCGACAGCAGCTTGTGGACTGTTCATTATTTTTATCCAGTAGAAGCGCGCGAATGTGCGGGTGCGCGCGTGATCGCCACAACCGATCGGGACAGACCGATCGGTGTGCGAAGGACATTAATAACAGGCCGAAAGCGGCGCAATTCGGTAAACGCAACACTGTGCGTTTATCGAACAGGAACGTGCCGTGTCAGGCAAACAACTGGGTACTCAAATCGCGACTGGCGGCGATCATGATTGGCAGGAAGCGCTGCTCAAGCTCGGAACGGCTGACCCGACCGGCATGGGTACTGACGTTCAACGCTGCCAGCACCTGCCCGGACGCATCGTAGACCGGTACGGCAATTGAACGCAGGCCTTGCTCCAATTCCTGGTCAACCACACACCAACCCTGCTGACGTACCTGCTGCAAGCACTCAAGCAGCGCCGCCGGATCGTGGATGGTACGACTGGTCTTGGCCTGCAGGTCGGCATGTTCCAGGTATTCATGCAGCGTTGCATCATCCAGCGCCGCCAGGAGGATGCGGCCCATGGACGTGCAGTAGGCCGGCAGCCGCCCTCCGACCGAAAGATCCACGGAAATCAAGCGCTGCACCGTGGCCGAGCGAGCTATATAAAGGATGTCGTCGCCTTCGAGGGTGGCCATGTTGCAGGCCTCGTGCAATTGATCACTCATTCGATCCAGATACGGCTGGGCCGACACCGCCAGTGGCGTGGAGGACAAATACGCGTGACCAAGGGTCAATACTTTGGGCAGGAGTGAATAGGTGCGTCCATCGGTAGTGGCGTAGCCCAGCTTGATCAAGGTGTGCAGGCAACGGCGCACGGCAGCACGTGGAATTTCCGTGCGATGGCTGATCTGCGCGATAGTCAAATGACGCTTGCGCTCCTGGAACGCCTGAACCACCGCCAGCCCACGGGCCAGAGAGGTCATGAAATCCGGATCGCCGGTAAACGCCTGTATGCGTTTTGCCGGCGAGGCAACGATGGGGGGCGCTAGGGACGCAAACGAACTGCGTACCTCATCGTTCAATCCAGGCGCTTTGGGCGGGGTTTCTTCTGTCATGGCTCATCTCGACAACACGGTCAGTGGGGCGATTATCGAACCATCGACCGATAATCGCAATTGACCGCCACCCTCAATTGCTTATACCTTTCTACCGCCACCATGTGGCTTCTTGGAGAGACTGGTCAGGTACCCACCGTAGAAGTCCCAGGCACGGCCTTGCCCACGAAGCGAGGCCGTTTTTCCTTCCCCAGGCCGTGACGGCAATCTGTTAACAATCGCTGAAGAACTTTTGCTGTCGGCAAGCGTTCAAGCGAAACCACACAGCTATTTAACAAACCCGCAACAAATGCCGGTGTTTGTTGTCACTACTGAAACAACAGAGTTACACGACGATAGAACTTGCTTGCTATAATCAAGTTCCACGCCTGGCTCGGAAGGTAGTTGCAGGATTCACGCTGCGCTGATCAGAAGGCATATCGGGTGTGGCCCTGATGCAAGTCCACATGTTTGAAAATTCTGCTATACGCATAGACTTGCCTATTCAGAACTACTGTTGCTGCGACAGTAATCACGCTCTGGCCGCGTAGCCGTGTGCACGGTGTGCTTTAACAAAGCCCCGCACGCGTTAACGCCGGAGTTTATTCATAACCAACAGGTAGCACTGTGACGAAAGACGAACTGCGCGCGGAACTTGAGCGCCAGGAGCAACGTTACAAGGAAGTTTATGGCGGGGAAGTCACCACCTACGCCGCACAACCCGACCCAGAGCGCAAGCCCTGGCGTAAACGTGCAAGTATCCTGGACCAGGCATTTGCCCAGGAACTGCAAAAGATCGAAAAAGAGCTCAAGCCTGACGAGCCATAGCAGCTGTCGCGCTTACCGCCTGCTTCAAGCAGGCGGATTGCGGGCGCCTACAACGGTCCCTGAAGGCTGACCATTACAGCATGTGCAGAAGGCGGAAATGGAATTTCACAAATTTCATACGGCCGTTTGAATTTTTAATGCGCGCAAAAAAAATGCGTAAACCTTTATATTTTCTCGATTTTTACCGAATTTAACGCTTATTTACCGGGCGTTATCCACTACATAGTTGCCCGAAAAAGCGCCAAAACGGCCAAGACCGGTCAGCGGCGGGTGCATCGATTAACCGGGATTTCTGGCATAATCGCGCCCCCTTATGACCGGGTCAGAAAACCTTCATGATCGATTTATTCAGCGGACTTGATGCTTGGGTACTGGTGAGCTTGCTGCTCGCTTTGACCTTCGTACTCGCCTTCGAGTTCATCAATGGCTTTCATGACACCGCTAACGCGGTAGCTACAGTCATTTATACCAAAGCCATGCCCCCACACCTGGCGGTGTTCTTTTCCGGGGTGTTCAACTTCCTTGGTGTGCTGCTCGGCGGTGTCGGGGTGGCCTATGCCATCGTCCACCTGCTGCCGGTGGAGCTGCTGATCAACGTTAACACCGGTCATGGATTGGCCATGGTTTTCTCTCTGCTCGCCGCCGCCATCGCCTGGAACCTGGGTACCTGGTACTTCGGTATTCCGGCGTCCAGCTCGCACACCCTGATCGGCTCGATCCTTGGCGTTGGCCTGGCCAATGCCCTGATCAGCGACATCCCGTTGGGTGATGGGGTCAACTGGCAGAAAGCTATCGATATCGGCATGTCCCTGGTGCTCTCGCCCCTGGCCGGTTTCGCCGTGGCTGCGCTGGTACTGCTCGGGCTGAAATGGTGGCGTCCGCTGTCGAAGATGCACAAAACGCCTGAACAGCGTCGCAAGCTCGACGACAAGAAGCACCCACCTTTCTGGAACCGCCTAGTACTGGTGATTTCCGCCATGGCCGTAAGCTTCGTGCACGGTTCCAACGATGGTCAGAAAGGTATCGGCCTGATCATGCTGGTACTGATCGGTATCGTGCCAGCTCAGTTCGTTCTCGACCTGAACAGCACCACCTACCAGATCGAGCGTACTCGCGACGCCACCCTGCACCTTAACCAGTTCTACCAGCGCAACCAGGATACCCTGGGCGAATTCCTGGCACTGGGCAAGGCACAAACGGGTGACCTGCCAGAGCAGTTCAGTTGCAATCCGCAGCAAACCGAGCCAACTATCAATGCCCTGCTCGACTCGCTCAAGGGCGTAACCGAGTACCGCTCGCTGTCGCCGGAAAAACGCGTTGAAGTGCGTCGTTACCTTCTCTGCCTGGACGACACTGCCAAGAAAGTCGGCAAGCTGCCAGGCCTGCAAGCGCGTGAAAAGGCTGACCTGGACAAGCTACGCAAAGACCTGACCGCCACTACCGAGTACGCCCCGTTCTGGGTGATCCTCGCGGTAGCCCTGGCCCTCGGCCTGGGTACCATGGTTGGCTGGAAGCGTGTCGTACTGACCATCGGTGAAAAAATCGGCAAGCAGGGCATGACTTACGCCCAGGGCATGTCGGCACAAATCACCGCTGCCTGCGCCATCGGCATGGCCAACATCTTCAGCCTGCCGGTATCGACCACCCACGTTTTGTCCTCGGGTGTAGCCGGTACCATGGTCGCAAACAAAAGCGGCCTGCAAGGCGGCACCGTCAAGACCATCCTGCTGGCCTGGGTCCTGACCCTGCCTGCAACCGTGGCCCTGTCGGCTGGCTTGTTCTGGCTGGCGACCAAGTTCATCGTCTGAACTGGCTCGCATTGAAAAAGGCGCCCTAGGGCGCCTTTTTCGTATTTGCTATCCGCCGCCTCATCGCAGGGCCAGCCCGCTCCAACTGGCTGGGCCTGCGACAACGTTGACGCGCCAGAAAGGGTCAACCCTGTACCCGACCTGGCTAGCGGCGCTTGCTACCCCCAAGTAACGACCCCATCAAGCCCCGTACCAACTGACGCCCGAACTGGTTGGCTGCCTGGCGCATTGCCGACTTGATCGCTTGTCCGGCCGCGCTCTGCAAAAACTCTCCGGCCTTGTCGGTAAAACTCTCCTCGGCGGCAACGGGCGCTTGCTCGGGCGCCCCGGCTCCACCTTTGCGAGCCGTGAGCATTTCGTAGGCAGACTCGCGATCCACCGGCTTGTCATAGCGCCCGGCCAACGGCGATGCCTTGATCAGCGCAGCGCGTTCCGCGGCGCTCAAAGGACCGATCCGCGACTGAGGCGGGGCAATCAACACTCGCTGGACCATGCCCGGTGTGCCCTTCTCTTGCAAAGTACCCACCAAGGCCTCACCAATCCCAAGCTCCGTCAACACGCTCAAGGTGTCGATATCCGGGTTGGGACGAAAGCCTTCAGCCACAGCCTTCAAGGACTTCTGCTCCTTGGCAGTGAATGCGCGCAGGCCATGCTGAACCCGCAAGCCCAACTGGGCCAGAACATCATCTGGCAAGTCGCTTGGCGACTGGGTTACGAAGTACACCCCCACACCTTTGGAGCGAATCAGGCGAACCACTTGCTCCAGGCGATCCTGCAGCGCCTTGGGCGTGCCATTGAAAAGCAGATGCGCCTCGTCGAAAAACAGAGCCAGCAAGGGCTTGTCGGCATCGCCGCGCTCCGGAAGCTGCTCGAACAACTCAGCCAGCAGCCATAACAAGAACGTCGCATAGACCTTCGGCGCCTCGTGAACCAGCCGGCTGGCGTCGAGCAAGTGAATACGCCCCCGACCATCGGCATCGGGGTGCAGCAGATCCTCCAATTGCAACGCCGGCTCACCAAACAAGGCTTCGGCGCCTTGTTGCTCCAGGGTAGCCAAGCGCCTTAACAGTGCCTGACTGGAACCGGTTGTCATCAGCGCGCTGTCATCGCCCAGCAACTGCGGGTTGTCCTTGAGGTGCGCCAGAAGCGCCTTGAGATCCTTGATGTCGAGCAGCAGCAGACCTTCGCGATCAGCCACCTTGAATGCTGCATAAAGTGCTGCCTGCTGGCTGTCGGTCAGTTCCAGCAGGTTGCCCAGCAACAAAGGTCCCATCTCACTGAGGGTGGTGCGCAAGGGATGGCCGGTCTGCCCATGAATATCCCAGAGGCTGACAGGGTAGGCCTGCGCCCGATACTCGAGCCACGGCATTGCAGCAATGCGCTCTGCAACTTTGCCCTGAGGGTTGCCGATGGCGCCCAAGCCACACAGGTCACCTTTGACGTCGGCGGCGAACACGGCTACCCCGGCATCGCTGAACGCCTCGGCCATATGCTGCAAAGTCACCGTCTTGCCGGTGCCGGTCGCACCGGCAACCAGGCCGTGACGGTTGGCCAGACGCATGGCCTGGGCTACCGGTTGACCGGCCGGATCGGCACCAAGAATGAACTGCGAAAAGTCAGGCATGTTTTTTCACCCTCTATTTAAGCTTTGGCTCGAATCGGCCGATATCTCATTAGCGATAGACCATCAGAAAGACAGGATAAGCCCGACAAGGAAAGCCGACCTGCACTGCTTTCAAACTGCTCTTTGTGCGAACGACCCGGATAACAAACCTTAGCGGACAAACTCGTTATGAATAAAAACCTCCGATTCAGCCACAAGATCCTTCTGGCCGCTTCTTTGATCGTCATGATCGCTTTCACGCTCTTCACTTTGTACAACGATTACCTGCAGCGCAATGCAATTCGTGAAGATCTGGAACGTTATCTGGTAGAGATGGGCGATACCACATCAACCAATATTAAAAACCTGTTTGATGGGCGTATTCTGCTCGTACAAAACGTGGCACAGAACATTGCCGCGTTTCCCGGCGCGGAAAATGTTGGCACCTTGCTCGGCCAACAGGCCCTTGTTTCGAGTTTTCTGACTGTTTATCTGGGTGACGTCAATGGTGGCTTCACCATTCGTCCTCAAACCAAAATGCCTGATGGCTACGATCCACGAGTGCGTCCCTGGTACAAGGACGGCATGGCCGCCAATGGCCCAATCCTCACTGAACCCTATATTGATGTCAGCACGGGCAAAATGGTGATTTCGGTGGTTGCCACTGCTGCGCGCAACGTCGGTGTCGTCGGCGGCGACCTGGCACTTGATGGCCTCACCGAAATTATCAACTCGCTGAACTTTGGCGGTATGGGCTATGCCTTCCTGGTCAACGACCAAGGCAAGATTCTGGTTCACCCGGACAAGAACCTGGTGATGAAGTCGCTTTCAGACCTGTTCCCGCAGAATACCCCACGCCTGACCAAGGACCTCAGTGAGGTGCAGATCAACGGCCAGACCCGCTTGTTGACCTTCGCCCCGGTCAAAGGCCTGCCATCTGCTAACTGGTATATCGGCCTGTCCGTCGAAAAAGACAAAGCCTACGCAATGCTCAGCACCTTCCGCACGTCAGCGGTGATCGCCACGCTGGTTGCGGTGGTGATCATCATCAGTCTGCTCGGCCTGTTGATTCGTGTGCTGTTGCAGCCGTTGCATACCATGACCCGCGCCATGGAAGACATCGCCGAAGGCGAAGGTGATCTAACCAAGCGCCTGACCCTGCACAGTCAGGACGAATTCGGCATCCTCGGCACCGCGTTCAACCGCTTTGTGGAGCGCATTCACACCTCGATCCGCGAAGTGTCTTCGGCCACCGAACAGGTCAACGAAGTGGCGCTGCGCGTGGTCAGCGCCTCGAACTCCTCGATGGTCAACTCCGACGAGCAATCCAATCGGACCAACAGTGTCGCCGCCGCAATCAACCAGCTTGGCGCCGCTGCCCAGGAAATTGCCCACAACGCTGCCCAGGCCTCGCAGCAAGCAAGTTCAGCGCGTCATCTGGCTGAAGAAGGTCAGCAGGTAGTCGATCGCAGTATTGCTGCGATGAACCGCCTGTCGGATTTGATCTGCACCTCCAGTTCACATATCGAAACGCTCAACAGCAAAACGGTGAACATTGGCCAGATCCTCGAAGTGATCACCAGCATCTCCCAGCAGACCAACCTGCTCGCACTCAACGCTGCTATCGAAGCGGCCCGGGCGGGTGAAGCCGGTCGCGGGTTCGCCGTGGTCGCCGATGAAGTGCGTAACCTCGCCCACCGCACCCAGGAGTCTGCACAACAGGTACAGAACATGATCGAAGAACTGCAGGTGGGTGCCCGCGAGTCGGTCGACACCATGGGCCAGAGCCAGCGCCACAGCCAGGACAGCGTTGAAATCGCCAATCAGGCCGGTGAACGCCTGGGCAGCGTAACCCTGCGCATCGGCGAGATCGACGGCATGAACCAGTCAGTGGCTACCGCCACCGAAGAGCAGACTGCCGTGGTCGACTCGATCAATATGGACATCAATGAGATCAACATGCTCAACCAGGAAGGGGTGGAAAACCTGCAGTCGACCCTGCGCGCCTGTGCCGACCTCGAGCAACAGGCCACGCGCTTGAAGCACCTGGTCGGCAGCTTCCGCATCTGACCGCCCTCGGGCAGCGGCGAGCACCGCTGCCCCTCCCCTCGCAGCGCGATCGAACAAACTATCCTTCATAGAGGTCCACCTTTAGGTACGTCATCAGGCGAGCAGCAATCGCCGATGAAACACCTTGGAGACGATCTTGGAGGGATGCTGATCGTGCACATCGCTGACATCACCATGTTCTACGCCCCGGCCAGTGGCGGCGTGCGTACTTATCTTGATGCCAAACATCGCCGCCTGGACCACACCCCCGGTGTCCGTCACAGCCTGTTGATCCCCGGTGCCAGCCCCCAGCATGCCAATGGTATCTACCAGGTACCGGCCCCCGCCCTGCCGTTTGGAAACGGCTACCGCTTTCCCTTGCGCCTGGCCCCCTGGCGCAACATTCTCCAGGACCTGCAACCGGACCTGATCGAAGTCGGCGATCCTTACCTCACCGCCTGGGCAGCGCTGGACGCGCGGCGCCAGCTCGATGTACCGGTGATCGGCTTCTACCACTCGGACCTGCCGCTGTTGGTCAGCAACCGCATGGGCAACTGGTTCACCCCCAATGTTGAGGCCTATGTCAGCAAATTGTATGGCAACTTTGACCGGGTCCTGGCTCCCAGCCTGGTAATGGCCAACAAACTTCGCGGCCTTGGCGTCGGCAATGTCCATGTACAGCGCCTGGGCGTAGACCTTGCCACCTTCAACCCCCAACACCGCGACAGCGACCTGCGCCGCCAGCTGCATATCGCCGACAACACCCACTTACTGGTGTTTGCCGGCCGTGGCTCGCGGGAAAAAAACCTTCCCGTGCTGCTGGATTGCATGAAACGCCTTGGCAGGCACTACCACCTGCTGCTGGTAGGCTCGCACATGCCTTCCAACGTACCGGCCAACGTCAGCGTTATCGACCACTTCTGCCCGGCCCACGAAGTCGGCCGCTTGCTGGCCAGTGCCGATGCCCTGATCCATGCCGGCGACCAGGAAACCTTCGGCCTGGTCATACTCGAAGCCATGGCCAGCGCAATTCCGGTTATTGCGGTGGCAGCAGGCGCCTTCAAAGAAATTGTCGACGACCGTTTTGGTCGGTTGTGCACCCCCAACGATGGCCAGGCCATGGCCAAGGCAGTGCGTGAAGTATTCGAAGAAGGGGCGGTACAACTCGGCCAGCAGGCGCGCCGGCACGTCGAGCAACACTACGCCTGGGACAGCGTTGTAAATGGTTTGCTGGCCCACTACCGCGCCGTTCTGGGCCATGAACTGCAGGTACGAACCCATGCTTGAGCCCGCGGCTAACCAAGACGGGCGAAGTCTGCTGCTGGTGCTGCATGACGTTGCACCGCACACCTGGCCTGACTACCAGCCATTCGTAGAGGCTGTGGATGCCTTAGGCGATATCCCCATGACATGGCTGGTGGTTCCAAACTTTCACAAGCGCGATCCGCTGGCACTGGCCACCCGCTTTCGACGCGTGCTCGACCTGCGCCTGCGCCGGGGCGACGAACTCGTGCTGCACGGTTTCTACCATGCTGACGACAGCCCACCGCCACGCTCGGTACGGGACTATTTCATGCGGCGCATATACACACACGAAGGCGAGTTCTACAGCCTTGACCAGGCTGCGGCACTCGAACGTCTTGAGGCCGGCATGGCGTTGTTCCGCCAGTTCGACTGGCCCCTGGCAGGGTTTGTCGCGCCAGCCTGGTTGATGAGCGAAGGCACCCGCCGGGCACTGCGCAACCTCCCCTTGCAGTTCACCAGTAACCCTCGCTACTTGTATCGGTTGCCAGACTTCACTCCCATCCAGGCCCCTGGGCTGGTGTGGAGCGCCCGCAGTGCCTGGCGTCGCGGCTTATCCAAGGTCGCCTGCGACCTGCACGCCTCGCGCTTGCAGCAGGCGCCGGTGATACGCCTGGGCTTACACCCGGTGGATATGCGCCACAGCTTTTCCCGCCGCTACTGGCTACAAACCTTGCAGCACTTGATGCAACAGGGCCGTACGCCGCTGACCAAATCCGCCTGGCTCGCCAGCAGGCCGACCAGGTGAACCGCCTGCTCTGGTTGCTTCTGGCCCTGGTGATGGCGCTGCTGGTGCCGACCTTGCTTGGCGGTAGCGATCTACTGGTACGCCTGCGCAGCTTTGCTCCCACCCTGATGCTCGGTCTGCTGGGTATGATCCTGATGTGCTGGGTCATCAATGCCATGCGCTTGCGGCTACTGTTGGGCAGCCAGGGCGAAAAACTGGGGCGGATGCGTAGCCTGGGCGTAATCATGGCTACTGAGTTCGCCATCTGTACCACCCCCGGTGGCAGCGGCGGTCCGCTGGCCTTGATGGCGCTATTGGCTCAGGATCGCATCAGGCCGGCGCGCAGTGGCGCTGTGTTCGCCGCCGACCAGATCAATGATCTGGTCTTTTTTCTCTGCGCCATGCTCGCAATCGCTGGATATTCAGTGTTTCACAGCATCAGTCGCAACCTGGAGGGATTGCTCGCCAGCAGCGCCGTATTGATGATCGGAGTACTGGCCGGGGTTGTGCTGCTTCTGGGATACCGACGCTCAATGCTGCACTTGAGCGGCAGTCTGCTACGAAGACTCAAGGTATCAACCTCGCGCCGACGCCGCTGGACGTGCAAGGTATTGCACTTTTTTCGCGCGCTGGCCGATACCTGGCGACTGCCAAAGCGCACGCTGGCACTGGTGTTCGCCCTGACCTGCGTACATTGGGGATTGCGCTATAGCGTGTTGTATCTGGCCTTGCAGGGGCTTGGGGTGGACCTGCAATGGATGCTGAGTTTTCTGATCCAGATGCTCTCGCTGAGCGCCGGCCAGTTCAGCCTGTTGCCAGGCGGTGCCGGTGCCGCAGAACTGACCTCGGCAGCCTTGTTGACCCCGCTGGTAGGCAAATCTACAGCGGCGGCTGCAATTCTGATCTGGCGGGTGGTGACGTATTACTTCTACTTGCTTGCTGGTGGCCCGGTATTCCTGTGCCTGCTGGGCAGACCCTTGCTGGCGCGCTGGCGCTTCAATCAGGCTCGGGCACGTCGTTAGCCGATTGCTGCTTCCAGAGTTCGGCGGCACCGGGAAAATCGGTGCCATCTTCGCTGTCCAGGGCTTCTGGATCGTAACGGCTCAAACAGCCCTCGCCAAGAACGGGTGGGGCTTTGGAGGTTGCCTTGTCGAGCGGATCGGCCATTTTGCAACCTCCATGGAACGCGTTAGTTGAAAACCACCGTTTTATTACCGTGAACCAGTACGCGGTCCTCCAGGTGATAGCGCAAGCCACGGGCCAGCACCATCTTCTCGACGTCACGACCGAACCGAACCATGTCCTCGATGCTGTCGCTGTGGCTGACGCGTACAACGTCCTGCTCGATGATCGGACCGGCATCCAGTTCTTCGGTTACATAGTGGCAAGTAGCACCGATCAGTTTCACACCACGCAGCGAGGCTTGGTGATAAGGCTTGGCACCGACAAATGATGGCAGGAAGCTGTGGTGAATGTTGATCACCTGCTGGGCATACTCCTGGCACAGTTGCGGCGGCAGGATCTGCATGTAGCGCGCCAGCACCACAACATCCGCAGCGTGCTCCTTGACCAGGCGCGAAACTTCAGCAAACGCTGGTTGCTTGTCCTGCGGGTCTACCGGGACGTGAAAAAACGGAATGCCATGCCATTCGACCATGCTACGCAGGTCGTTATGGTTGGAAATCACGCAAGGAATATCGCAATCCAGTTCCTTTGCATGCCAACGGTGCAGCAAGTCCGCCAGGCAATGAGACTCGCGGCTGGCCATCAACACCACGCGCTTCTTCTGATCGGTGTCGGTTATACGCCAGACCATCGAGAATTCTTCGGCAATGGGTGCAAACGCTTCGCGAAACGCCTCGATGCCAAATGGCAGCGTTTGTGCGCGAATTTCATGACGCATGAAGAACCAACCGCTCTGCTCATCGGAGTGATGGCTCGCTTCGTTGATCCAGCCGTTATAGGACGCCAGGAAATTACTGACTTTGGCGACGATGCCAACGCGGTCGGGGCAAGCAATCACCAGCCGGTAGGTTTGCATGAAAGGGGCTCCAGATACTTCGCAAAGGCGCTCATTCTAACGATTGCCCGGAAAAACTGCAGTAGAGAATGTGTCCAACCCGTCGCCTTTATCTGCAGCGCCCGAGGCTGGCGGAAGCAGCGCACCGAACGGTGTGGCGACAAGTTGAGTGTTATCTGCAAGTCTTAGTTTGTAAATTTTTCTTAATACAAATTATTGGATTGATTTAAGCACCTGCGCATTTATTACCAAGTTAAATGTTTACTTGGCAGTACGCTCTGACTATTATTGGACCACTGTCTCCCTGATTTCCCTATTTCCAAGGATCCTCAAATGTCCCTGATCAACGAATACCGCGCTACAGAAGAAGCCATCAAAGAACTGCAAGCGCGTCTGGCAAACCTGTCGAACGACGACAAGCTGAAGAAAGAGCTGGAGTTCGAAGGTAAACTGCGCACTCTGATGGGTGAGTATCAGAAGTCGCTGCGCGATATCATTGCGCTGCTCGACCCAGAAGCAAAATCAGTAAAAGTACCTCGCGGCGCTGTTAAAACCACCGGTACCAAGCGCGCGCGCAAGGTCAAGCAATACAAAAACCCGCACAACGGTGAAGTCATCGAAACCAAAGGCGGCAACCACAAAACCCTGAAAGAGTGGAAAGCCAAGTGGGGTGGCGATGTGGTTGAAGGCTGGGCGACCCTGCTGGGTTAATAGCCGGTCACTGCAACCTCGTTTGCACTGACATAAAAAAAACGCCAGCTCGCTGGCGTTTTTTTTCGTCCCGTGTTTACAAACCAAACTGCAGCTTCAGCGTTTGGACGTGCGCCCGCCACTGCCCGAGCAACTCACGCTGCGCAGCGTCAGCCCTGTCCCAGCACTCCTCTACAGCCTGTTCAAAATCCCCGACCGTATTGGGTGCCCCCCACTGTGGGTCGCTCAAACGCTGCTTGCAGAACAACTGCCAGCGCTGTAATTCTTCATCGTTCAAGGTCTCGATAAAATTGCGCGCCCGATAACGAAACAACAACTCGGACAGTCGTTCATCATCAAACATCCACTGCCCCTGCCCTAACTGCCTTGGCTCGGCATTTCGCACTTGCTCGCACAGACGCCTGTCACGGTCACCAATAAATCCGTCATACAGCTGCTGCTCGGGATCTTCGCACGGGGCAAATTCTTCCTCGCGGTAAAGATTCTGTAACTTATCTTGCCAAGTCCTTTCAGCCGCTATCAAGCTTGATGCCCGCGCTTGGAATAAGGACATATCCAGATCCAGGCGTTGCTTATCTTGCTCACGCAAAACATTCAGTGGCGCAACAACCGGACATCGGTTGATGTGCACTAACTTCAACGGTACCGGTAATTGTCCCTGCGTCAGATCTTCACGTCGCGTGTATAAGCGCTGGCGCAGAGAATCACCGTCCTCCTGCAACAAGGGCTGCGGGTCCATGCCCAGGTCACAGACAATCAAGGCATTGCGATTACGTGGATGCCAGGCAAGCGGCAGGACAACGCCAAGGTAATTACGTGCCGCAGAAAAACGCCCGGAAATATGTACCAGCGGCTGCAGCAAGCGGATCTGGTCCAGCACTTTCTGTTTACTGCGCAATTGAAACAACCAGTCATACAGCTTAGGTTGTTTCTCTCGGATCAATCGCGCCAGCGCGATGGTAGCGCGCACATCGCTCAGTGCCTCGTGAGCCTGGCCATGATCAATACCATTGGCTGCGGTGAGCAATTCCAGGCGCAAGCTGACGCGTCCTTCTTGCTCGGGCCAGACGATGCCATCCGGTCGCAACGCATAAGCGGCACGTACCACGTCGATCAGGTCCCACCGGCTGTTCCCGCCCTGCCACTCGCGGGCATACGGATCGAAGAAGTTGCGGTAAAGACTGTAGCGAGTCACTTCGTCATCAAAACGCAAACTGTTATAGCCGGCACCGCACGTGCCCGGGCGAGAAAGCTCGGCATGCACACGCGTCATGAATTCGGCTTCGCTCAAACCGCGACTGGCCAGTTGCGCAGGCGTGATGCCGGTCACCAGACAGGCAGCCGGATGCGGCAGAATGTCGTCACTGGGCTGGCAGTAGAAATTGATCGGATCTTCTATCTCGTTGAGGTCGAGATCGGTGCGAACTCCGGCCACTTGCAGCGGCCGGTCATTGCGCGGATTGATACCGGTGGTTTCGTAGTCGTGCCAGAAAATGCTGGTGCTCACAGGGTCGTCCTGAACATAGGGTCGACCAGAGTCTAGGGCTACTCTCTTGCCACGGCCAGCCTCAGGCTGAAGCCCCTAACGGGTAGAAACTGAAATAATTACGCAGGGCGCGCACCAGCTTGGGGTATTCATCGGGTGCCTGCAGCAGCATGAAACCGGAATCGTAGTGGCCGGGAGTCTCGTCTTCATGGCACCACAGGCAGCTGGCGGTCAGGTTGATCAAGTGGACCCCACCGGTGCGGCCAATCACTTTCAGTTGCAACTCGAAATCCGGACCGACCAGCATGGGTAACTGGCTGATCAACATCAGGCCGTCTTCGGACACGTTACCCAGGTAGCCGATGGGCTGATCGGTAAAACGGTTGAAGACTTTGAGGAAATAAGGGAGCTGGTGACGCTCGATGCGGCGCTCGTTAAACATGATCGCAATCGCTGCCGGAGACCCTTTAGCAGGGCCGCGCTAGTGCTACTGATTTGTGTAAGGTTCAGTCATAAGATTAGCGCAACCTGACTCTGGCGTCACAATCGTCCCGGAGCACTTTGGTATTAACGCCAAGGCGTAGCGGCCACCGGTCGGGTCGTTGCGGCCTCGGCGCTGCGAAAGTGCCCTAGTTGCTCCAAGGTCTGCAGGCGGGCACGGGCGCGATAGGCGTACTCATTCTGCGGATAACGCGCAATGAGGTACTGATAGGTCTGCACGGCATCAACATACAACTTCTGGCGTTCCAGGCACTGGCCGCGCAGCATCGACACTTCGGGGTGAATGAATGGCCGTGCGCGGCTGGTCCGGTCTACTTGCGACAACTCGAGCATGACCTGCTCGCAGTTGCCGCGGTCATAGGCACGGTAGGCGTTGTTCAGATGATGGTCCATCGACCAACGGGTGCAGCCGACGACACTGGTCGCCAAGGCAATAACGATCAAGGCTCGCATGGGGAATCTCCTGTATTGCGCAGTTTATCGACCTTTAACCAAAAATCTGTAGCAGCAAGGCCTGTTGCCCTCTTCGTTGCATACCCTCACGCCATCGCGCCTACCACCACAACACCGTTCAAACGCCCCCCTGCCAACGGGCAAGGTAGTGCAAAGGAACAATGACTACAGCGAAATTCCAGAGTAGCCTTTCGCTGCGCTTCACTATAGGAGTCTGTGCATGACCATCCGCCGTACCAAAATCGTCGCCACCCTAGGCCCCGCCAGCAACTCACCGGAAGTTATCGAACAACTGATTCTTGCCGGTCTGGATGTTGCTCGCCTGAACTTCTCCCATGGCACGCCCGATGAGCACAAAGCTCGCGCTCGCCTGATTCGCGAGATCGCTGCACGCCTGGGCCGCCACGTGGCACTGCTCGGCGACCTGCAAGGCCCGAAGATTCGTATCGCCAAATTCACCAACAAGCGCATCGAACTGAAAGTCGGTGATCGCTTTACGTTCTCTACCGCTCACCCGCTGACGGACGGCACCCAGGATATCGTCGGTATCGACTATCCAGACCTGGTCAAAGACTGCGGCGTCGGTGACGAGTTGCTGCTCGACGATGGTCGCGTGGTGATGCGGGTCGAAACCGCCACCAGCGATGCTCTGCACTGCTCGGTGCTGATCGGTGGCCCGCTGTCCGACCACAAAGGCATCAACCGCAGAGGGGGTGGCCTGACCGCCCCGGCCCTGACGGAAAAAGACAAAGCCGACATCAAGCTGGCAGCCGAAATGGACCTGGACTACCTGGCCGTTTCCTTCCCGCGTGATGCCAGCGACATGGAATACGCCCGACGCCTGCGTGACGAGTCTGGCGGTAGCGCCTGGCTGGTAGCCAAGATCGAACGCGCCGAAGCGGTCGCGGACGACGAAACCCTCGATGGCCTGATCGCTGCCAGTGACGCCGTGATGGTTGCGCGTGGTGACCTGGGTGTGGAAATCGGCGACGCCGAGCTGATCGCTATCCAGAAGAAAATCATCCAGCACGCTCGTCGCAACAACAAAGCCGTCATCGTTGCTACGCAGATGATGGAGTCGATGATCCAGAACCCGATGCCAACCCGTGCTGAAGTGTCCGACGTGGCGAACGCCGTGCTCGACAACACCGACGCGGTGATGCTCTCGGCCGAAAGTGCTGCTGGCGCCTACCCGATCGAAGCGGTCCAGGCCATGGCGCGCATCTGCCAGGGTGCTGAAAAGCACCCTACCAGCCAGAAGTCCAGCCACCGTCTGCACACCCGCTTCGAGCGCTGTGACGAAAGCATCGCCCTGGCGGCCATGTACACGGCCAACCACTTCCCTGGCGTCAAGGCGATCATCGCCCTCACCGAAAGTGGCTACACCCCGCTGATCATGTCGCGCCTGCGCTCCTCGGTGCCGATCTTCGCCCTGTCGCCACACCGCGCCACCCAGGCTCGTGCCTCGATGTTCCGCGGTGTCTACCCGATTGCTTTCGATCCAGCTGCCCTGGCACCTGAGAAAGTCAGTCAGGCGGCGGTCGATGAGCTGCTCAAGCGTGGTTTGGTGGAGCCTGGTGACTGGGTAATCCTGACCAAAGGCGACAGCTACCACACCATCGGTGGCACCAACGGCATGAAGATCCTGCATGTTGGCGATTCGCTGGTCTGATTCTGCCAGGTAACGAAAAAACCGCAGCCTGAGCTGCGGTTTTTTTATGCATGCCCGATGAAGATATCGGCAAACAGCTGGTTGCGCGGCAACCCTGCCAGAAACAGTCGCCGGGAAAACTGCTCGACGCTGGCGGGAGAACCGCAGGCCAGCGCAATCGTCTGGCGTGATTGCAAACGTATCGATGCCAACGCCTGGGGCACATCTTGGGCAGTGAGCAACTCCACTTGCAGTTGCGGGTGATCGTTCGCCAGCTCAGCCAAGGCACTTGCCTGATAATGCTCCTCGCCATCATGTGCCAGGTGCAGCAGACGAATCGGTCCGTGGTGTTCCTGTCGCAGGGCTTCGCGCAAAATACCCCACAACGGCGCCAACCCCGTACCTGCAGCCAATAGCCAAAGCGCGCGCTCCTGCCAGTCCGGGTCGTAATGCAACGCGCCGCCGCGCAACTCACCAAGCCGCAAGGCGTCCCCAACCTGCAGTTGGCGCGCTGCGTCACAGAACGCACCGGGCCGACGACAATCCAGATGAAACTCCAAAAAGCGCTCTTCATCGGGCAGGCTGGCCAATGAATAAGGCCGAGCTACGCCGTTGGCACTCCACAACACCAGGTGCTGACCTGCCTGGTAGCGCAACGCTCGCTCCGCTTGCAGACGCAGGCGCAACACCGTCGGGCTCAACCAATCGTGCGCTATCAGCGTTGCGCCGATACCATCTTGATGCGGATCGAACAGGGCAACCTGCAAATCGTCTTCGACCCGACATTGACAGGACAGGCGCCAACCCAAGCGGTGTTGGTCCGCGCTCAAGGCATCGGGCCGGGCATCCTGCGGCCGGCCTTGCAGGCAGCGCACCAGACATGCATGGCAACTGCCAGCGCGGCAACTGTACGGCACTGAAAAACCTGCAGTGTTGAGGGCATCGAGCAGATTGCTGCCCGACGCCACTGTCCACTGCTGCTCACCCACCCGCAATTCAGGCATCAATGGTCTCCCGGACCTTCAAGGCAGTCAGTTTATGCATAAACAGGCGTTACGCAAAAACGATGCCTAGCGGTTACCGACCTTCGTCAGACCACTGATACGTGAACCAATGGCCGATGCGCGCTATACTGCCGCGCCTTTTTGCGCCGCCAGTCAGACCGTCGGCGCGCCGTGAAAGGTCGTTTCGACACCTCGGCCTGTCCGCGTCGGAATACCTTATTGAATGTTCCCGTCTTTAAGAGGAGCGCGCTGCATGACCGTGATCAAGCAAGACGACCTGATTCAGAGCGTTGCCGACGCCCTGCAGTTCATTTCGTATTACCACCCCGTTGACTTCATTCAGGCCATGCATGAGGCCTATCTGCGTGAAGAGTCGCCTGCTGCGCGTGACTCCATCGCGCAGATCCTGATCAACTCGCGCATGTGCGCCACTGGCCACCGCCCGATCTGTCAGGACACCGGTATCGTCACCGTGTTCGTACGCGTCGGTATGGATGTGCGCTGGGATGGCGCCACCATGAGCCTGGACGACATGATCAACGAAGGCGTGCGTCGCGCCTACAACCTGCCGGAAAACGTCCTGCGTGCCTCGATCCTTGCCGACCCGGCAGGCGCTCGCAAGAACACCAAGGACAACACCCCTGCGGTCATCCACTACTCCATCGTTCCGGGTAACACCGTAGAAGTGGATGTGGCGGCCAAAGGCGGCGGCTCCGAGAACAAGTCGAAAATGGCCATGCTCAACCCGTCCGACTCGATCGTCGACTGGGTGCTCAAGACCGTTCCGACCATGGGTGCTGGCTGGTGCCCGCCGGGTATGCTCGGCATCGGCATCGGCGGTACCGCCGAGAAGGCCGCAGTGATGGCCAAGGAAGTGTTGATGGAATCCATCGACATTCACGAGCTCAAGGCCCGTGGTCCGCAAAACCGTATCGAAGAGATCCGCCTGGAGCTGTTCGAGAAAGTTAACCAGCTGGGCATCGGTGCCCAGGGCCTGGGCGGTCTTACCACCGTGCTCGACGTCAAGATCATGGATTACCCAACCCATGCCGCGTCACTGCCGGTCTGCATGATCCCTAACTGCGCAGCGACCCGTCACGCCCACTTCGTGCTCGACGGTTCCGGCCCGGCTGATCTTGAGGCGCCATCGCTGGATGCCTACCCAGAAATCGTCTGGGAAGCTGGCCCATCGGCCCGCCGTGTCAACCTCGACACCCTGACGCCGGAAGAGGTGCAAAGCTGGAAGCCGGGCGAGACCATCCTGCTCAACGGCAAGATGCTCACCGGTCGTGACGCTGCGCACAAGCGCATGGTTGAAATGCTCAACCGTGGCGAAGAGCTGCCGGTCGACCTCAAGGGGCGTTTCATCTACTACGTGGGCCCGGTTGATCCGGTACGCGAAGAAGTGGTTGGCCCTGCCGGCCCAACTACCGCTACGCGGATGGACAAGTTCACGCGTCAGATTCTTGAGCAAACCGGCCTGCTGGGCATGATCGGCAAGTCCGAGCGTGGCCCTACCGCCATCGAAGCGATCAAGGACAACAAAGCCGTTTACTTGATGGCTGTCGGTGGTGCCGCTTACTTGGTGGCCCAGGCGATCAAGAAGTCCAAGGTACTGGCATTCGCCGAACTGGGAATGGAAGCGATCTACGAGTTCGATGTCAAGGACATGCCCGTTACCGTTGCGGTCGACAGCAATGGTGAGTCGGTGCACATCACCGGGCCTGCACTGTGGCAGAGTAAAATCGCCGAAAGTCTGGCGGTTGAGGTGAAGTAATTCGCAACTTGTGGTGAAAAAGCCCGGCAAATGCCTAATGCCAGTCAGTTAAGCTGACTGGCATTTTCATTTTCGGGTCGGGTATTTTGCTGGCCGGTGCTTGACCGCTCTAGGAAACCATCGATCAGGTCGCCGATGGGGTAAGACGTATTGCGCCGCTGATGCCTGCAAATCGGCGAGAAAACCAGGCAGGTTACCCGGATGATTTAGCCACGTGCCATGCAGCAAACCCAAGATCGCCCAGCTGCATGCGGTGAAGCTCATCTCGCATGGATACACACTGAATGCGTCAGTAACGTTTGGCCCGCTATATAAATCCACCGAGGTTAGTTACGCCGATCCAGCAAGTTAACCACCAACCGGTCCAACCACCCCCATACCCGCTGCTGCAAGCGCTTCCACAACGGTCGCGCATGCCAATGGGCGAAATCAATACACAGGCTTTGCGCAAAGTCACGCTCGAAACTCGCTGCTACCGCAGCCGTCAGCGGCGGATCAAGTGCCTCGACATTGGCCTCGAGATTGAATCGCAGATTCCAATGATCGAAGTTGCACGAGCCGATACTCACCCAGTCGTCCACCAGCACCATTTTCAGGTGCAAGAAGCACGGCTGGTATTCGTAGATTTTCACCCCTGCACGTAACAATCTCGGGTAATAACGATGGCCGGCATAACGCACCGACGGATGATCGGTACGTGGGCCGGTCAATAGCAGCCGCACATCGATACCGTTAGCGGCAGCCCGTCGCAGGGAGCGACGTACTTTCCATGTCGGCAAGAAGTAGGGCGTAGCCAGCCAGATACGCTTTTGACCGCTGTTCAATGCACGCACCAGCGATTGCAGAATGTCCCGATGCTGGCGGGCATCGGCATAAGCTACGCGGCCCATACCCTCGCCACGATCAGGCACATGAGGCAGGCGCGGCAGGCCGAAGTGCGTGGGTGGTCGCCAGGCCGTGCGGCGCAGGTTGGCGCGCCATTGGCGATCGAAGAGCATTTGCCAGTCGGCCACCAACGGCCCCTGCATCTGCACCATCACCTCATGCCACTCGCTGGTATCTTGTTCCGGCACCCAGAATTGATCTGTAACACCGGTACCGCCAACAACCGCCCAGGATTGATCGACCAGCAGCAATTTTCGGTGATCCCGGTAGAGATTGCGCACGCCCCGGCGCCAGCTCAGACGGTTATACCAGCGTAACTCGACCCCCGCCGCAATCAGGCGCTTACGTAAATTCAAGGTGAAGGCCAGCGCCCCATAGTCATCGAACAGGCAGCGCACTTGCACGCCGCGTTCAGCCGCCTGGATCAACGCCTGGACCATGGCCTCGGCGCAGGCACCCGCCTCTACCAGGTACAGCTCCAGATCGACCTGCTGCTCAGCACGTACGATGGCTGTAAGCATGCGCGGAAAAAACGCAGGGCCATCGATCAATAATTCGAACCGGTTGCCATCTCGCCAAGGGAAGACCGGTCCGGCCATGTCAGCGCGCCGTGAAGATCAGGACCGCATTAACCGGCACTGACGGGCTGATCGATTTGAGCCCCGCCAGTTTACGCAGCGTCTCCACGCCTGGGAGCAAATCGAAGTCTTCGGCGCGTAGCATCAAGGGCTCCAGGGTCACCACCTGAAAACGCCGCTCGTCCAGGCGTGTGGCCAGCAACAAGGCGTTGTAACTGTGTTCCTTGCCATGCAGCTCGACCGTCAACGGCATGCGCAACTCGACCTGAGCGCCATTGGCCAGGTCGTTGATCGGACGCAGATCGATCTGGGCCCTGACCTTGGCTTCCGGGAAGCGCGCATAGTCGAACAAATCCTTACGCATACGCTCATCACGCAATGGCACGCCACTGTTGTTGGAGTCCATTTCGATCATCAGCTCGGCGGCGCCCTTACGGTCGACTTTGCCGTGCAACACCAAAAAGCGGTGAACTTCGGCGGTATCGCCATTTTTGCTGGAGATAAAGGACAGGCGCGAAGACTCGCCATCCAGGTGCCAATTGGCATTGGCCGAGAGGCTCACGACAGCAAGCAGGGCAAGTAGCAGACGAGGCAAAGAGAACATGAGAGATCCTGTAACACTGAGGTCGTCAACATTACCCGGCTGCCCTCACGGCAGCAAGCTGCAGCCTTCGCGGGTACCGCGCCACAGTGCACGACGTTCAACGCCGAGCCCCACAGCAGTGACCTGGCGAGCCTGGGTGTTTTCCTCAAGTCGGCTCAAGGGCAGATACTGGCGCACGTAGGCCTGGCAGTAAGGCGTATCGAAACCCATGACGAACCGACAGGAGCAGTACTCCTTGGCAGAATAGGCGCTGAGAATCCCGGGGAAATCCGCCAAGGCCTGACGCTCGTGCCACCCCCAGGCCACAACGAGCAACACGAGCAGCAGCCACAAGCGCTTCATGGTTGCCCCTCGGCCTGTGCAGCCAACACCCGCTTAAGCAACTCGTTGTGTTGAAAGCGGCCATCGCGATCATCGGCGTAACGCACCACGACAATCTGCTCCTGCGGTAGCACATACAGCGCCTGGCCCCAATGACCCAAGGCCGCGAAGGTGTCGGCCGGCACATCCGGCCAGGGCCGTGCGCCGCCGGGCAGCGGCTGGTTGAGCCACCAGTGCCCGCCAGGATTGGCTTCTCCAGGTTCGGCGACTGCCTTGTCGAACAGCTTGCGATTGAAGGCAACCCATTCCTGGGGCACAACCTGCCGCGCTTGCCAGCGCCCGTTTTGCAGCATCAGCAAGCCGATCCGCGCCAGGTCGCGTGCATTCATATACAGATAGGATGAACCGACAAATGTGCCGCTGGGATCTTTCTCCCACACGGCTGATTCAATCCCCAGCGGCGTGAACAGAGCTTCCCAGGGGTACGATGCGTAATGCCCAGGCGGTAGCATTGTACGCAGGGCTGCAGCTAACAGATTGCTGTCACCACTGGAATAGAGAAAGCGTTGGCCTGGCGTTTGGGCTGCGGGTCGAGCGGCGGTGAAGGCGGCCATGTCACTGCGCCCACGGGTATAGAGCATCGCCACCACCGATGAATGCAGCGGTGCGTATTCGTAGTTTTCCTGCCAATTCAGGCCACTGGCCCAATGCAGCAGATCCTCCAGCCGAACATGAGGGTGGGCCTGCATCGGCGGATAAAACCGAGCCACCGGGTCGTTGAGGCGAAAACGGCCCTCACCGTACGCAACGCCCAGTACCGTAGCCAACACGCTTTTACTGATGGACCAGGTCAGGTGCGGGGTATTGGCGGTGGTTGGCGCGCCATAGTGCTCGTAAACAATGCGCCCCTTCTTGACTACCACCAAAGCATCGGTACGCACACCTTCACGATGACTGTCGTCACGCGCGGCAAACGCATAGGCCTGAACGTCTCGCCAGCGCGTACTGCTGGAGTCATCCGCCACGCTCCAGTCAGGGCTGGGCCAGACTTCCTGGGCAAACGCCCGGTGACTGGTGAGAAACAGGCTGAGCGTCACAGCCAACAGCGTTTTGTACATGCGGCGTCACTCAAGACCTGGGACTGCTGAGACTAGCTTGTATTCATGACAACCCGGCGCTAGCCCAGGCTTTGGCCAAGCGCTTGGCCCGCGCGGCGCTAGCGATTTCCAGTAACCCCTGGTCACGCTGCCACAGCGCAGCCCATTCCCCTGTCGATAGGCTCAGGGCCTGGTTGATCTCATCCTTGAGCGCGGCGAATTGGGCGAACAATCCGCCCAGCAACAAATGGCATGCCGTAGCGTCGGCGCATTGTCGGCTGCCCTCGGCGCAGCCACCGAGCAGACCGATAAGACGTAATTGCAAAGCTTGCGGCCAACCGTTGTCTTGTCCCACGCCATACAGCCAGGCGCACAGGGCGCTGAGTACATAGAGGTCTTCAAGGGTGCGGAAGGGTTTGACATAAGCGTCCCAGCCGTCCCCCGCCAAGCGCTCACACAAGGCTTGATCCAGGTGCAGGCGGGCATGCCCCACTTCCGGCATCAAGGGTAAAGCGGGCAGCGGCTCAAGGCGCACGCCCGGCTCACCCGGATAGACCACTGCCAGGCTCACTTGCGGTGACTCGCCAGAGACCTCGCTGCGTGCAGCGACCAGCAGCCACTCGGCGTCCAGCCCGGCAGTGACGAAGTCCTTGCTGCCGCTCAGACGCAGATCATCCAGGCGTACTTGCATATCCGCCGGCCGTACGCTGCGTCGCTCGCTGGCACACAAGGCACCGAGGCTCGCCGGGGCGCTGGGCCAAAGCACGCGCAAGGCCGCCTGATAACCGAGCAGAAAGGCCAGTCCCGGAGTTGGCATGGCGCGCGCCCCCAACACGGCCAATTCAAACGGACTGACCGCTCCTAGCCGCGCCAGCAAACTGCTGTAGCTATCGGCCAGGTTGTCAGAACAGTGATGTCGCTGTCGGTCGTTGAGTCGTTGCAGCCAGGTCATCGAAGCGCTCCTTGAGGGCTGTCATACAAGCATCACCAAAGGTTCATGGCGGTGACACTGCGTCTACCTAGGCTGAGCTTGCACAACAAAGCCGACCGGCCGCAACCCCATGGCTGGCTTATGGAGACTCGTAATGACTCGGATCGCTCGCACTAGCGACAACAGCACTGAACGCCGTCTACAAGCCGAACGCCTGGTCGGGCCAACGGCCCTGCAGGAAGCACAAACGCTTCGTTTCAACGTTTTCAGCGGTGAATTCAACGCCAAGCTCAAGGGTGCCGAGTTGGGTCTGGACATGGATGACTACGACATTCATTGCCGCCACATCGGTGTGCGCGATCTCATCAGCGGTCGTTTGGTTGCCACCACTCGCCTGCTCGACCATCAGGCGGCCAACAGCCTGGGGCGCTTCTACAGCGAAGAAGAATTCAGCCTGCATGGTCTTGGCCACCTGCAAGGACCCATACTGGAACTCGGTCGCACCTGCGTCGACCCTGCCTACCGCAACGGCGGCACCATCGCCGTGCTCTGGGCCGAATTGGCTGAAGTGCTCAATGAGGGGCGCTACAGCTACCTGATGGGTTGCGCCAGCATTCCCATGCAGGATGGCGGTGTGCAAGCCCACGCGATCATGCAGCGCCTGCGCGAACGCCACCTGTGCACTGAAAACCTGCGCGCCGAACCGAAGAATCCGCTGCCAAGCCTGGCATTACCCGGGAACGTCATCGCCGAAATGCCGCCACTGCTCAAAGCCTACATGCGCCTGGGGGCGAAGATTTGCGGCGAGCCCTGCTGGGATGAAGACTTCCAGGTCGCCGATGTGTTCATTCTGCTCAAACGCGATGAGCTATGCCCGCGTTATGCCCGCCACTTCAAGGCAGCGGTGTGATGCAGCGCCTGCGCGTCGTCGCACGCATGCTGCGGGTGTTGCTGGTGGTGATGTTCGGTTTAGGAATGGCCGCGTTATTCACCGTCTACGAACACCTGCGCATCCCAGCCTCGGCTGAACGCCGTCAGCGCTGGTCACAACTGTTCATGCGCACGCTGAGCAATGCCCTGCCCTTCAAGGTGCGGGTGCTCGGCCAATTGCCACAACAACCGATGCTCTGGGTCAGCAACCATGTGTCCTGGACCGATATCCCCCTACTCGGCATGCTCACCCCGTTGTCATTCCTGTCTAAAGCGGAAGTTCGCACCTGGCCAGTAGCGGGATGGCTGGCGCTCAAGGCCGGGACCCTGTTCATCCGCCGCGGTGGCAGTGACAGCCAATTGTTGCGCAGCCAAATCAGCCAACATCTGCAACACGACTGCGCATTGTTGATATTCCCGGAGGGCACCACCACGGATGGGCGCAGCCTGCGTACCTTCCATGGCCGCCTGTTAGCCAGTGCCATCAACACCCAAGTACCGCTGCAACCGGTAGCGTTGCGTTACCTTCGCGATGGCCAAGTCGACCCGATCGCCCCGTTCGTTGGCGATGATGATCTGCTTTCGCACCTGATGCGCTTGTTCAAGCATGAGTGCGCCGAAGTGGAAATCCACCTGCTAAAGCCGATAGCCAGTAGCGGCGAAGAACGTGCTGCGCTGGCGTTCAAGGCCCAGCAGGCTATTCAAACCGCATTGTTTGGCACCGATCAGCCAGCGGTCCATACGCCACGCCGGGCCAAGGCGGCCTAACGTTGCGACAGGGCCTTGCCGGCGAAGGCTTGTAGCTCGGGGTAAAAGCTTCGAAAGTCATCCATCAAGGGTGCATACAGCGCGTCCACCTCTTCCAGCGCCCCGTCCATGCCCTCCGGGCGAGACAGGCGCCGAGCGATACCGCGAAACACCTGCTCCAGCACCGCAAATTCACGATATGACCCCAGCCAATCGTCCGCCGCCATATACGGCGCGATCTGTGCCAGCCGCCCGGGTAAATCCGCTTGCGCTGCCAGTACTTGATAGACGTTGCCGGTAAATTGCTCCAACGGCTGCTCGGCATAGTCGTGCCAGTGCAACGCCAGACAATGATCGAAGAACACGTCAAGGATGATCCCGGCATACCGTCGCCGTTCCCGGGGAAAGCGCCCAAGCGACTGCAGTACCAAGGGATGACTGTCGGTGAATACATCAATCTGCCGGTGCAAGCGAATAGCCGCTTCCAAGGAAACAGAAAAGCGCCCGGCCAACGGCCCTTTGACAAAATCGCCATAAAGGCTGCCGAGCAACTGCTCGGGCTGCTGGCCGCCCAGATGTAGGTGTGCGAGATAGTTCATGCGCGCAGTTTAGCACCAGTGCCCACCATATCGTTATAACCCGATATAGCGATTCAAGCTGAGCTAAGAACCTCTTCATATTTGTATATCGCGAAATATCGATTTATATTTCGCCTCATCGCGATATACCGCTACACAACCACGAGCCCAACCATGCCTCTCGATCTCGACGAAATAATAAAAGCCCTGGCCCACCCAGTACGGCGAGAAATCCTCAACTGGCTGAAAGACCCCGACGCGCAATTTCCGGACCAGCACCACAGCACCGAACACGGTGTTTGCGCCGGTCAAATCGACCAACGCTGCGGCCTGTCGCAGTCAACCGTCTCGGCCCATCTGGCCACCTTGCAGCGTGCAGGTCTTATAAGCAGCCAGAAGATCGGCCAGTGGCATTTTTTCAAGCGCAACGAGGAAACCATCCAGGCGTTTCTCAAGCAGATGAGCCACGAGCTCTGACAAGGACCTTGCAATGCCCCTTTCGTTAATAATTCTGGCGCTCAGCGCCTTCGCCATCGGTACCACCGAGTTCGTGATCATGGGTCTGCTGCCTGATGTTGCAGCAGACCTGGGCGTGACGATTCCCGGCGCAGGCTGGCTGGTCACCGGCTACGCATTAGGCGTGGCAATCGGGGCGCCATTCATGGCCCTGGCCACCTCGCGGCTACCGCGCAAAGCTGCGCTGATCGCCCTGATGGGCGTGTTCATCGTCGGCAACCTACTCTGTGCGGTGGCCAGCGACTACAACCTGCTGATGTTTGCCCGGGTGGTCACCGCCCTGTGTCACGGCGCCTTCTTTGGTATCGGTTCGGTGGTGGCGGCCAGCCTGGTACCGGCCAATCGTCGCGCCTCGGCGGTGGCACTGATGTTCACGGGCTTGACCCTGGCCAACGTGCTTGGCGTGCCGCTGGGCACCGCCCTGGGTCAGGAGTACGGTTGGCGCTCGACGTTCTGGGCAGTGACGGTAATCGGCGTGATCGCACTGATTGGCCTTATTCGCTTCTTGCCGTTTCGCCATGACGAAGAAAAGCTCGATATGCGCGCCGAACTGGCCGCCCTCAAGGGCGCAGGTATCTGGTTGTCGCTGTCGATGACCGTACTGTTCTCGGCCTCGATGTTTGCCCTGTTCACCTATGTCGCCCCACTGCTGGGTGATGTCACTGGCGTGTCGCCACGCGGCGTGACCTGGACCCTGCTGTTGATTGGTGTTGGCCTGACCCTGGGCAACATTGTCGGAGGCAAGTTGGCGGACAAACGCCTTGCCGCCACCCTGGTTGGCGTGTTCGCCAGCATGGCCGTGATCTCCACTGTACTGAGCTGGACAAGCTCCGCGTTGATCCCCGCGCAAATCACCCTGTTCCTCTGGGCCACAGCGGCCTTCGCTGCCGTACCTGCACTGCAGGTCAACGTGGTGACCTTCGGCAAGGCTGCCCCCAACCTTGTATCGACCCTGAACATTGGCGCATTCAACCTGGGCAACGCCCTCGGTGCCTGGGTCGGCGGCACGGTCATCGCACAAGGACTGGGCCTTAGCCGCGTCCCCCTGGCAGCCGCTGCGCTGGCAGTACTCGCGCTCATCGTCACCCTGATCACCTTCAGCCAGCGCGGTGGCAAAACCGAACTGGCCCCTGCTACTCACTAATCAGTCTTGAGGTACCTATGACGACTATTTTCGATCCGATCACCCTCGGCGACCTTGAGCTGCCGAACCGCATCATCATGGCCCCGCTGACCCGTTGCCGCGCCGACGAAGGCCGCGTGCCGAATGCACTGATGGCCGAGTACTACGTACAACGTGCCAGCGCCGGCCTGATCCTCAGCGAGGCCACTTCAGTAACACCAATGGGTGTCGGTTATCCGGATACCCCGGGTATCTGGTCCAACGATCAGGTACGCGGCTGGACCAGCGTGACCAAAGCCATCCATGGCGCCGGTGGGCGGATCTACCTGCAACTGTGGCATGTGGGGCGTATCTCGCACCCGCTCTACCTTAATGGCGAAGCCCCGGTAGCACCGAGCGCAATCCAGCCTAAAGGCCACGTCAGCCTGGTACGTCCGATGGCCGACTTCCCGACCCCACGGGCCCTGGAAACCGAGGAAATTGCCGACATCATCGAGGCGTATCGCACTGGCGCCGAGAACGCCAAGGCCGCAGGGTTTGATGGCGTGGAAGTGCATGCTGCCAACGGCTACCTGCTCGATCAGTTCCTGCAAAGCAGCACCAATCTGCGCACCGACCAATACGGCGGTTCCCTGGAAAACCGCGCACGCTTGCTGCTGGAAGTGACTGATACCTTGATCGAGGTGTGGGGTGCGCAACGGGTCGGAGTTCATCTGTCCCCACGGGCCGACCTGCATGACATGGGCGATGCCAATCGCGCAGAAACCTTCACCTACGTTGCCCGTGAGCTGGGCAAGCGCAAAATTGCCTTCATCTGCTCGCGAGAAAAAGAAGGCGACGACAGCATCGGGCCATTGATCAAGGAAGCCTTCGGCGGCCCTTACATCGTCAACGAGCGCTACAGCAAAGCCAGCGCCAACGCATCATTGGCCAGCGGTCGAGCCGATGCAGTAGCCTTCGGCGTCCCGTTCATTGCCAACCCTGACCTGCCGGCGCGACTGGCGGCGGATGCACCCTTGAACGAAGCGCACCCGGAAACCTTCTACGCCAAAGGTCCGGTGGGTTACATCGATTACCCACGGATGTAATTCAGGTTTGACCACCACTGTGCAGCAGATCACGCGGTACGCCCCACCGGCTACGGCCGAGCGTTGATCTGCTGCTGCAGGTTCTGTACCTGACTCTGCAATGTCGTAATGCTGCGACTCATCTGACGTCGGAACGCATCAAACTCGGCGACCGAAGCCCCCGCCGCTACAGGCGTTGCCGCGCGGTTGTCCTGCTCGCTGCGCAGCACCAACAAATCCTGCTCCAGACGCTCGATTGCAGTATTCGGATTGCCCTGCTTTTTCAAGGCCGCAATATCGGCAGTGAGGCTTTTGATCTGGGTGTCGAGCTTGCCGCCATCAACTTGCGCCGCCTTCAAGGCAGCCAACTCGGCGTTCACAGCCTTAAGCTGTGCCTGCAACTCTTCCTGCAACTTGGCGGTGGCCGCTGCCGAAGCCGCCTGCTGCTCAGTGGCCTGGGTCAGCACTTGCTCCAGGCGCTTGCTCAAATCGCCTGCCTGGCCAGCGACACCTTGTTGCTGCTGTTTTTGCTCGAGCAGATTGGCTTGCAGTTGCTTGATCTGCACCTTCAACGCCTCGCTGCCGCTGGTGACACTGGTCTCACTGGCATCGACCTTGCCACTGATTACCTGCAGCCGTCCTGCCGCTTCTTCGCTGATGCGGGCAAAGCTTTCCTGGGTCGCAATCAGTTGCTGTTCCATCAACGAGATCTGCTGGAAACTCCACCAACCAAGCCCTGCCAACGCAATCACCGAGGCCCCCAGCAATGCCCACAATGGCCCAGTGCTTACCGCCCTTGGGGCTTTACGCGCGCCCGCGACAATCGGACCGCGGTCTGGCGGCAGACTGTCGAAATCATCGTCGTCGCGCAGTTGGGCACGCAAAGTCGGAACATTGTCGAAATTGTCTTGAGCATCGTTACGCATGGGAGCCTTCAACCGCCGTAATAGCAAATAGGCATTAGTATAAACCGCTTACACGGCGCACTGATCGACCGCAAACCCTCCTGCGGGTTCACCGATGGGGCTCTTGCGCTTTCCACCAGCCACAAAACTCGTCCAAGGCCGTCCACAAACTGACCGTGGGTCGGTAGTCCAGCAACTGGCGGGCGCGATTGATATCCAGGGTGAAGTCCTTGCTCATTACCTGCATCCCCAAACGCGACAGGGTCGGCTGTGGGCGCCCTGGCCAGAGCATGCAAGCCCCCTCATTGAACGCGGCCAAGCTATAGGCCAGGCCATAGGAGCGATAGCGGGTAACTTGCGGCAAATGCATCTGGCGCATCACGTAGTTGACCACATCCCACACGGGCAGTGGATGACCATTACTGATGTTGTACGCCTGGCCCAGAGCCTGTTCATCGGCAAACAATGCACTGAGCAACGCTTCGTTTAAATTCTGCACACTGGTGAAATCGACCTTGTTAAGGCCGTTACCAATAATTGCCAGGCGGCGTTTGCGCTGCATCTGCAACAGCCGCGGGAAAATACTGACATCGCCCGCGCCGGTAACGAAACGTGGCCGCAGCGCCAGCACTTCAAGACCGAACTCCTGCGCCCCGAATACTTTCTGCTCAGCCAGGTACTTGGTGGCCCCGTAGTGATCATGGAAGCGCCGCGGCACCTGCTCTTCATTGATATTCAACTGCGAGCGGCCGTTGAAGTAAATCGACGGTGACGACAAGTGCACCAGACGTCGCACGTGTTCCTTGAGGCAAGCCTCGACCACATTCTCGGTAACTACCACGTTGCCTTGGTAAAAGTCCTGGTAGCGGCCCCAGTTGCCCACCGCTCCAGCGCAATGCACCACAGCATCGACGCCCTGGCACAGGCGGCGCGCCAGATCGGCATCGCCCAGGTCGCCGGGAATGAACTGAGCCCCGCGGCGCACCAGATGTTCGACGCCTTCGGCGCGCCGGCCGTTGACCCGAACATCAAGACCCTGCTCCAGGGCAAAGCGCGCAAAGCGCCCGCCAATAAAGCCGCTTGCGCCGGTGACCAGAATTCGCATGTACCACTCCGCCTAACCAATTTTCAGATGCTGCTGACGCTACCAGCGCCTACAAGGGCACCAGCCACTGCCCTGCGGTCTGTCGCAAGTGCTCGGTCAATTGCCCGAGCAGTTGCCCGCCGTTGCGCCAATGATGCCAGTACAAGGGGACATCGATGGGTTTATCCGCCGAAATTTCTACCAATCGCCCACTGGCCAACTGTTCACGTACCTGCAACTCGGGCACCAACCCCCATCCCAACCCCGCCTCGGTCATGCGCAGGAAGCCTTCGGAAGAAGGACACAGGTGATGCATAAAGCCATCCTGGCTGCCCAGGGTAGCCAAGTAGCGGTGCTGAAGAAAATCATCCGGCCCGAAGACCAGCGCCGGGGTGCGCGGCAAGCGCTTGGCGTCGAAGCCCTCGGCAAAATAACGCGCCATGAAGGCCGGACTGGCAAGCGCACGATAACGCATGGCCCCCAGCAGAATGCTGCGCGCGCCAGCCACCGGGCGCTCACTGCCACACAGGCAGGCGGCCACTTCACCGGCACGCATGCGCTTGAGGCCAACTTCCTGATCCTCCACCACCAGATCCAGCAACACCTGCTGGTCGGCGCAGAAAGTTCCCACCGCACTCGCCCACCAGGTGGCCAGGCTGTCGGCGTTCAGTGCGATACGCAAGCGCTCCGGCATGCCCTCCTCGTTCAGCGCCGGCACCTGGCTTTGCAGGTCGCGCTCCAGCAAGCGCACCTGCTGCACATGGTTGAGTAACTGCCGGCCGACATCGGTTGGGCTCGGTGGGTTGGCGCGGATCAGCACCGGTTGCCCGACGCGCGCCTCGAGCAGCTTGATGCGCTGCGAGATCGCCGATTGCGACAAGCCCAGCACCTGCGCTGCACGCTCGAAACCGGCCTGTTCGATGACGGCCGCGAGGGCCGAAAGCAATTTGTAATCGAACATTATTTTTCCTAATGCCAGATCAGCTTTATTTGTTTTTCTTATACAGATGCCGACTGCAAAATAGCCAGCATCTTCTTTCCGATTTCCGCGCTGGCCTCCTGCCGGTGCTTGTGGAGCGCTTCCTATGTGGCAAAGCTACCTGAACGGCCTATTGGTCGCCTTCGGCCTGATCATGGCGATCGGTACCCAGAACGCTTTCGTTCTGGCCCAGAGTCTGCGTCGTGAACACCATTTGCCGGTGGCGGCGCTGTGTGTGCTGTGCGATGCCTTGCTGGTTGCCGCTGGGGTCTTCGGCCTCGCTACGGTGTTGGCACAAAACCCGACCTTGCTGGCAGTGGCGCGCTGGGGTGGCGCCGTGTTTCTGATCTGGTACGGCAGCAAGGCGTTGCTGCGCGCCTGCTCGAAACAAAGCCTGCAACAAGAAGAAGGCCAGGGTCTGCGCTCGCGCCGGGCGGTGCTGCTCAGCGCCTTGGCCGTCACCCTGCTCAACCCCCACGTTTATCTGGACACAGTGTTGCTGATCGGCTCCCTTGGCGCGCAACAGACGGTACCCGGTGCCTACGTGGCGGGCGCGGCCAGTGCCTCGCTGCTGTGGTTCTTTACCCTGGCCCTGGGCGCCGCCTGGCTTGCCCCATGGCTGGCCCGCCCCGGCACCTGGCGACTGCTGGACCTGATGGTCGCGGTGATGATGTTCGCCGTGGCGGCCCAGTTGATCTTCACCTGACTGCCGCTCGTCTGCGGGGATCGAAGGCTCTGGAACCTCTTTCCCCTACACTTGTTGCGTGGTTAAGCACAGGGCCGGGTGCTATGATCCAGCCCTTGCGTCGCAAAGAGTACAAACTCCCCGACGCACACCGGCCGCCCGTGATCGGCCTTGCGCTCACCGCATCAGACCTGATTAGGAGAATCACCATGGCTTTTGAATTGCCGCCGCTGCCTTATGCACACGACGCCCTGCAGCCGCACATTTCCAAGGAAACCTTGGAGTTCCACCACGACAAGCACCACAACACCTATGTCGTGAACCTGAACAACCTGGTCCCAGGCACCGAGTTCGAAGGCAAAACCCTGGAAGAAATCGTCAAGTCTTCCTCGGGCGGTATCTTCAACAACGCCGCTCAGGTCTGGAACCACACCTTCTACTGGAACTGCCTGGCGCCAAACGCTGGTGGCCAACCTACCGGTGCGCTGGCTGAAGCCATCAACGCTGCCTTCGGCTCCTTCGACAAGTTCAAGGAAGAGTTCACCAAGACTTCGGTCGGCACCTTCGGTTCCGGCTGGGGCTGGTTGGTGAAAAAGGCTGACGGTTCCCTGGCTCTGGCCAGCACCATCGGCGCCGGCTGCCCGCTGACCAGCGGCGACACCCCGCTGCTGACTTGCGACGTCTGGGAACACGCCTATTACATCGACTACCGCAACCTGCGTCCTAAGTATGTCGAGGCATTCTGGAACCTGGTCAACTGGAAGTTCGTTGCTGAGCAGTTCGAAGGCAAGACCTTCACCGCTTAAGCGAACGCAGTGAAAAAAACCCGGCTTGTCCGGGTTTTTTTTCGACTTCGACATAGCCTCTGGCTCTTGCTCCACGCTGATACCGCGCTAACATCAACTCTTGGAAAGTTCACTTTCAGTATTAAAGTCGCACGGCCGGGCATCCGATAAAGAGATTGCAGGAAACACTTCGCGTTTAACGTGAAGGTTGTGACAACGGCCGATAGTGGATTGCCAAAATTGATGGCAAAATGATGTCATGCGCATGGATTAAGGAAACCCCATTGAAGCTGGAACTCAAAAACAGCTTATCGGTCAAGTTGCTCAGGGTCGTACTGCTCTCGGCACTGGTGGTTGGTGTCGTTCTCAGTTGTGCGCAGATCGTCTTTGACGCCTACAAGACGCGTCAGGCAGTGGCCAACGATGCCCAGCGAATTCTCGACATGTTTCGCGACCCATCCACCCAGGCGGTCTATAGCCTGGACAAGGAAATGGGCATGCAGGTCATAGAAGGGTTGTTCCAGGACGAGTCCGTACGCATGGCTTCCATTGGCCACCCCAATGAAACCATGCTCGCCGAGAAAAACCGCCCCCTGCAGGAGTCGCCTTCGCGTTGGTTGACCGACCTGATCCTCGGTCAGGAACGCACGTTCACCACGCAACTGGTCGGCCGTGGCCCCTACAGCGAATATTATGGCGACCTGAGTATTACCCTCGACACGGCCTCCTATGGCGCCGGCTTTCTGGTCAATTCGGTCATCATCTTCATATCCGGCGTGCTTCGCGCCCTGGCCATGGGTCTGGTCCTGTATCTGGTGTATCACTGGATGTTGACCAAGCCCCTGTCAAAGATCATCGAGCACCTTACCCAGATCAATCCCGACCGCCCCAGTCAGCACCAGTTACCCTTGATCAAGGGGCATGAGCGCAACGAACTGGGAGTATGGGTCAATACTGCAAACCAGCTTCTGTCCTCGATCGAGCGCAATACACATTTGCGCCACGAGGCGGAGAACAGCCTGTTGCGCATGGCCCAGTACGACTTTCTCACCGGCCTGCCCAACCGCCAGCAACTTCAACAGCAATTGGACAAGATCCTCGTTGACGCCGGTCGCCTGCAACGCCGGGTCGCGGTGCTGTGTGTTGGCCTGGATGACTTCAAGGGTATCAATGAGCAATTCAGCTACCAGACCGGGGACCAGTTGCTGCTCGCCCTGGCCGATCGCTTGCGCGCCCACAGCGGTCGTCTTGGCGCCCTCGCACGCTTGGGTGGCGACCAGTTCGCCCTGGTCCAGGCAGACATAGAGCAGCCCTACGAAGCCGCGGAACTGGCGCAAAGCATTCTCGATAACCTGGAGGCACCCTTCGCCCTCGACCATCAGGAAATTCGCCTGCGGGCAACCATCGGCATTACCTTGTTCCCGGAAGACGGCGACAGCACCGAGAAGCTGCTGCAAAAAGCCGAGCAGACCATGACCCTGGCCAAAACCCGCTCGCGCAATCGTTACCAGTTCTACATCGCCAGCGTCGACAGCGAAATGCGCCGTCGTCGTGAACTGGAAAAGGACCTGCGCGAAGCCCTGCCGCGCAATCAGCTGTACCTGGTTTACCAGCCACAGATCAGCTACCGCGATCATCGTGTGGTCGGTGTCGAGGCCCTGCTGCGCTGGCAACATCCGGAGTTGGGTATGGTGCCCCCGGATCAGTTCATCCCCCTGGCGGAACAGAACGGCAACATCATTACCATCGGCGAGTGGGTGCTCGACCAGGCGTGCCGGCAATTGCGCGAATGGCACGATCAGGGCTTCAGCGAATTGCGCATGGCGGTCAACCTTTCGACCGTGCAACTGCACCACAACGAGTTGCCGCGGGTGGTCAACAACCTGCTGCAAATCTATCGCCTGCCGCCACGCAGCCTGGAGCTGGAAGTTACAGAAACCGGCCTGATGGAAGACATCAGCACCGCTGCCCAACACTTGCTGAGCCTGCGACGCTCCGGCGCACTGATCGCCATTGATGACTTTGGTACCGGCTATTCCTCGCTCAGCTATCTGAAATCACTGCCGCTGGACAAGATCAATATCGACAAAAGCTTCGTCCAGGACCTGTTCGATGATGACGACGATGCCACCATCGTTCGCGCCATCATTCAGTTGGGCAAGAGCCTGGGCATGCAGGTTATCGCCGAAGGCGTCGAAACCGCGGAACAAGAAGCCTACATCATTGCCCAGGGCTGTCATGAAGGTCAGGGCTACCACTACAGCAAGCCGCTGCCAGCCCGTGAGCTTACGGCTTTCCTGCGCCAAGCCCAGCGCAATCAGGTTTCGATTCTCTAAGCCCCTGAAGACATTGAGCGAACAGGCAGATACACGCATTTGAATATTTACGTGGCTGCCTCTTTACACAAAATGCAAATCTTTCGCATTATGTTGCAGTTTTGCGTACCTCGGTACGCCTGTCCAACCTCTCGACGCAGGAATTCGCCATGATTCGTATGCCTCTGGCCACCGCCAGTCTGTTGGCCATTGCCATCTCTCTCGCCGGTTGTGGCGACGACAAGGACAAGGCCGCCGCGCCGCAAGCCCAAGCCCCGGCCCCAGCTGCCGCCGCCGCTACCGCAGGTGCCGTCGACGAGGCAGCTGCCAAGGCTGTGGTCAAGCACTACGCCGACATCGTTCACGCCGTCTACAGCGACTCGCTGAGCACCGCCAAGACCCTGCAAACCGCCATCGACGCTTTCCTCGCCACGCCGAACGACGAAACCCTCAAGGCGGCCAAAGCTGCCTGGGTCGCTTCTCGCGTGCCTTACCTGCAGAGCGAAGTATTCCGTTTCGGTAACACCATCATCGACGACTGGGAAGGCCAAGTTAACGCCTGGCCCCTGGACGAAGGCCTGATCGACTATGTCGACGCCAGCTACGAGCACGCACTGGGTAACCCAGGCGCTTCAGCCAACATCATCGCCAACACCGAGATCCAGGTTGGCGACGACAAGCTCGACGTCAAGGAAATCACTCCAGAAAAACTGGCCAGCCTGAATGAGCTGGGCGGCTCCGAAGCCAACGTCGCTACCGGCTACCACGCTATCGAATTCCTGCTCTGGGGCCAGGACCTGAACGGCACTGGCCCGGGCGCAGGTGCTCGTCCAGCGTCTGACTACCTGGAAGGCGCAGGCGCCACTGGCGGTCACAATGAGCGTCGCCGTGCCTACCTGAAGGCTGTGACCCAACTGCTGGTCAGCGACCTGGAAGAAATGGTCGGCAACTGGGCTCCTAACGTTTCCACCAACTACCGCGCCACGCTGGAAGCAGAGCCTGTCACCGACGGCCTGCGCAAAATGCTGTTCGGCATGGGTAGCTTGTCGCTGGGCGAACTGGCCGGCGAGCGTATGAAGGTTTCCCTGGAAGCCAACTCGCCTGAAGACGAGCACGACTGCTTCAGCGACAACACCCACTACTCGCACTTCTACGATGCCAAGGGTATCCGTAACGTCTACCTGGGCGAGTACACCCGCGCCGATGGCAGCAAGCTGACCGGCCCTAGCCTGTCGTCGCTGGTAGCCAAAGTCGACCCCGCCACCGACGCCACGCTGAAGGCCGACCTGGAAGCGACCGAAGCGAAGATCCAGGTGATTGTCGACCACGCCCTCAAAGGCGAGCACTACGATCAACTGATCGCTGCCGACAACACTGCCGGCAACCAGATCGTACGCGACGCAATCGCCTCCCTGGTCAAGCAGACCGGCGCAATCGAACAAGCCGCTGGCAAGCTGGGCATCACCAACCTCAATCCAGACACCGCTGATCACGAATTCTGATCAAGCAGCTGGATCTGAAAAAGCGACCTTCGGGTCGCTTTTTCGTTTCCGTCCACCCCCACTGTTGCCGACGCCAAGCGGGTAACAACTGCGATGGCGCGTTGCGCGTCATGGTAAACAAAGACAGATTTCATCAAGCTAACGCAAATCCCTCTTATTCCATGTTCCTGAGCCTGCTAAGCTTGCACGCCGGTTTTTTAGCTCAAGCTCAGGATTCTTGATGTCTTCGTTGCTGCTCCGTCTCAGCCCCCTGCTTCTGGCCATGACCCTGGCCGGCTGCGACGACGCCCCGCGTTTTACCCAGTCTGAACCCGGTGAGGCCTTCGCCGGTGGCAAGACCACCGTCAACAAGCGCGACCAGAATGCCTACTCGATGCCATCGGCCAATCTGGCGCCAAGCCGACGCCTGGACTTCAGTGTCGGCAATAGTTTCTTTCGCAACCCGTGGGTGATCGCCCCGGCGACCACCACCGCCCGTGATGGACTGGGCCCGCTGTTCAATTCCAATGCTTGTCAGAACTGCCACATCAAGGACGGTCGCGGCCATCCACCTGGACCTTCAGCCAAGCATGCGGTGTCGATGCTGGTGCGCCTGTCGATTCCTGACCAGCCGCAGTACGCCAAAGTCATCGAACAACTGGGGATTGTTCCCGAACCGGTCTATGGCGGCCAGCTCCAGGACATGGCTGTGCCGGGCGTTGCACCCGAGGGCAAAGTACGCGTCCAATACACACCCGTACCCGTTGTGTTCAAGGACGGTAGCCGTGTCGAATTGCGCCAGCCGCAACTACAGATCACCCAGCTCGGCTACGGCCCCATGCACCCTGATACACGCTTTTCCGCCCGGGTCGCCCCGCCCATGATTGGCTTGGGCCTGCTCGAAGCCATACCCGAGGCAGCGATTCTGGCCAATGCCGATCCCGAAGATCGCAACGGTGACGGTATCCGCGGCCGCGCCAACCAGGTTTGGGACGATGCCCAGGGCAAAACGGTCCTGGGTCGCTTTGGCTGGAAGGCCGGACAACCCAATATCAATCAGCAGAACGTGCACGCCGCTTCCGGCGACATGGGCCTGACTACCAGCCTGCGGCCGATGGATGACTGCACGCCGAGCCAGGTCGACTGCTTGAAGGCACCCAATGGCAACGGTGCCAATGGCGAACCTGAAATCAGTGACAATATTCTTCGCCTGATTCTCTTCTACACCCGCAACCTGGCGGTACCTGCGCGTCAGGACGTCGACTCGCCTCAAGTGCTTGCCGGCAAAAACCTGTTCCATCAGGCTGGCTGCCAAAGTTGCCATACCCCAAGTTTTACCACCGCTGCCGATGCCGCCGAACCCGAGCTGGCCAACCAACTCATTCGCCCTTACAGCGATTTGCTGTTGCACGACATGGGCCCTGGTCTTGCCGACAACCGCAGCGAGTTTGCCGCCAGCGGCCAGGACTGGCGCACGCCACCGCTGTGGGGCATTGGCCTGACCGAGACGGTCAGTGGCCATACCCAGTTCCTTCACGACGGCCGCGCCCGCAACCTGCTCGAAGCCGTGCTGTGGCACGGCGGCGAAGCCGAAGCGGCCAAGCAGCACGTATTGACCTTCAATGCCGAGCAACGCACCGCGTTGCTGGCGTTCCTGAATTCACTTTAAGACCAAGGAGCCGGGCATGTTCCGACCTAAACTGTTGTTCACCAGCCTCGCCGCTCTTGCCTTGGGCGCCTGCTCGCCGCAGGACCCTCAAGCCGTGACGTCTGCGGCCATCGCCAAGCAAGTGATCTTGCCGACCTACAGCCGCTGGGTAGAAGCCGACCGCCAACTGGCTGTCAGCGCCCTGGCTTACTGTGAAGGCAAGTCGGACCTTGCCACGGCACGCGCAGACTTTCTGCACGCGCAAAAAGCCTGGGCCGAGCTGCAACCGCTGTTGATCGGCCCATTGGCCGAAGGCAACCGCGCCTGGCAAGTACAGTTCTGGCCCGACAAGAAAAACCTGGTCGGTCGTCAGGTCGAGCAACTGGTGGGCGCCGACAAGCCGGTCGATGCTGCAAGCCTTGCCAAGTCCAGCGTGGTAGTGCGCGGCCTGTCCGCCTACGAGTACATTCTGTTCGACAGCAAGCCAGACATCGCCAGCGCCGAACAGAAGGCCCGCTATTGCCCGTTGCTGGTCGCCATTGGTGAACATCAGAAAGCCCTGGCCGAAGAGATTCTCAAAGGCTGGAACAACACCGACGGCATGCTCGCGCAGATGACCAAGTTCCCCAACCAGCGTTACGCCGACTCCCATGAAGCCATCGCTGATGTGCTGCGTGCGCAGGTTACCGCACTGGATTCGTTGAAGAAAAAACTCGGCGCGCCCATGGGCCGCCTGAGCAAAGGCATTCCTCAGCCTTTGCAGGCAGAAGCCTGGCGCAGCCATTCCTCGCTCAAAAGCCTGGAAGCCAGCCTGAGCGCTGCACAAACCGTTTGGGTAGGTGTCGACAACCAGGGGCTGCGCGGCTTGCTGGGCAAGGACCAGAAAGCCCTGACCGATAAGATCGACGCGGCCTACGCCAACGCAGTGAAACTGCTGAACGGCGCACAGAAGCCGCTGGGCGAACTGCTTGAAGACGAAGCCGGTCGCCAGCAACTCAACGATATCTATGACAGCCTCAACGTCGTCCACCGCCTGCATGAAGGCGAGTTGGCCAAGGCGCTGGGCATTCAGCTGGGCTTCAATGCCAACGACGGTGACTGATCATGTTGCGACGCCAGGCTCTGAAAATCGGTAGCGTCCTGCTCAGCGCCATCACGCTGGGCGGTTGGACCCTGTTTCGCGGCAAGGACAACGGCCCGCTGTTACTTTCGGCGCGCGACGACGCTGACGGCAAGCACTATGCCGTCGGTTATCGCCTCGATGGTACGCAGGTGTTCGCCACCGAGGTCGGCCAGCGTTGCCACGACATCATCAATCACCCCGAGCAGCCAATTGCCCTGTTTGTCGCCCGGCGCCCCGGCACAGAAAGCTACCTGATCGACCTGCGCGATGGCCGCTTGCTGCAAACCATCGCTTCGCAGCCGAACCGGCACTTCTACGGCCACGCCGTTATCCACAAGAGCGGCGAATGGCTGTATGCAACCGAGAACGACACCACCGATCCAGGTCGTGGCGTGCTCGGGGTCTACCGCTTTGACGGTGAGCGCCTGCACCACAGTGGTGAAATCTCTACTCACGGCATCGGTCCTCACCAGGTGTCATGGATGCCAGACGGCGAAACCCTGGTGGTCGCCAATGGCGGCATTCGTACCGAGGCCGAAAGTCGCGTAGAGATGAACCTGGATGCCATGCAACCAAGCCTGGTGCTGATGCAACGCAACGGCACACTGCTGAGCAAAGAGGTGCTGTCGCAACAAATGAACAGTGTGCGCCACCTGGCGATTGCCAATGACGGCACCATCGTCGCGGGCCAGCAGTTCATGGGCTCGGGTGAAGAAACTGCCCAATTGCTGGCGATCAAACGGCCGGGGCAGCCTTTTCAGGCTTTTGCCGTACCTGAGCAGCAACTGCAGTCGATGGCCAACTACACTGCCAGCGTGGCTATTCACAGTGAGCTGCGCCTGGTCGCCTTGACAGCGCCACGGGCCAATCGCCTGTTCATTTGGGATCTGGATACCGCCCAGGTTCGCCTGGACGCCCCGATGCCAGACTGCGCAGGTGTTGGCGCGGTGGCCGACGGTTTCGTCGTAACCTCGGGTCAGGGCCGTTGCCGTCTGTATGATTGCCGCAAGAGCGAGCTGATCGGCCAACCCTTGCAGCTACCTTCCGGGCTCTGGGACAACCACTTGCACCTGGCCTGATCGGCCTTACTGTCATTGGGCCTGGAACACAGGGTTCCCAGGCCAGGTCAAATGCGTAATATTCGGCTACATCGCACGTGGGCAGGATCGCCCGTTGTCGTGCTAAACGAACAATAATTCGTATCCAAGGAACTGGACTATGCTGCGCCGCCGCATGCTCATCATGTTAGGTGTTGTTCTGTTACTCGTGCTGGTTCTTGGAAGCTACAAGGCATTCTCCATCTATCAGCAGGTCCAGATGTTCTCGGCCCCCAAGCCACCGATCAGCGTGGCGGCGACCGAGTCCAGCGAGCGCGCCTGGCAAAACCGCCTGCCCGCTGTTGGCAGCCTCACCGCCCTGCAAGGCGTCGACTTGAGCCTGGAAACCGCAGGCACGGTCAAGAAACTGCAATTTGAATCCGGGCAGAAAGTCAGCAAAGGCCAGCCCCTGCTGGAACTGGACAGCGACGTTGAGACCGCGCTGCTTGGCACCGCCCAGGCCGACCTGGGCCTGGCCCAGGTGGACTTCAATCGCGGTAGCCAACTGGTCGGCAGCCAGGCTATTTCTCGCGGAGAATTCGACCGCCTGAGTGCGCAATACAAGCGCAACAAGGCCGTGGTCGATCAGCTCAAGGCTGCGCTGGCGAAAAAGAGCATCAGCGCGCCATTCAGCGGCACCATCGGCATTCGCCAGGTCGACATCGGTGCCTACTTGGCCAGCGGCACCGTCATTGCCACCCTGCAAGACTTGAGCAGCCTGTATGTCGACTTCTTCGTCGCCGAGCAGGCCATTCCCAAACTGAGCATCGGCCAGCAAGTGCTGGTCAGCGTTGCCGCTTATCCTCAGCAAACCTTCCCCGGCACAATCAGTGCAATCAACCCCAAAGTCGAAGACAGCACACGCAACGTACAAGTTCGCGCCACCCTGGCCAATCCAGAGGGCAAGCTGTTGCCTGGCATGTTCAGCAGCCTGCAGGTGTTGCTGCCCAATCCGCAGCCTCGGGTGGTGGTGCCGGAAAGCGCGGTGACCTACACCCTTTATGGCAACTCGGTGTATGTAGCCGTAGCGAAGAAGAACGAGGAAGGCCAGGTGCAGAAAAATGCCGAGGGCCAACCCGAATTGGTCGCCCAGCGGCGCTTCGTCGAAACAGGTGAACGTCGCGATGGCCTGGTGGTGGTCATCAAGGGCCTGGAAGCTGGAGAGCAGGTGGTGACCGCCGGACAGCTGAAACTGACTCAAGGCGCTTCCATCACGATCAGCCCGGATAAGACCCTGCAACCAGCGCCCAACACCCCATCACGGATCAACTGATCGAGGATGCATCATGGCTTTTACCGATCCGTTCATCCGACGTCCGGTGTTGGCCAGCGTGGTCAGCCTATTGATCGTGTTACTGGGCTTTCAGGCCTGGAGCAAATTGCCGATCCGTCAGTACCCGCAAATGGAAAACGCGCTGATCACAGTCACCACCGCCTACCCTGGGGCCAACGCCGAAACCATCCAGGGCTATATCACCCAACCCATGCAGCAAAGCCTGGCCAGTGCCGAGGGCATCGACTACATGACCTCGGTGAGTCGACAGAATTTTTCGGTTATTTCCATTTACGCCCGCATTGGCGCAGACAGCGACCGCCTGTTTACCGAACTGCTGGCCAAGGCCAACGAGGTAAAGAACAAACTGCCTCAAGATGCCGAAGACCCGGTGTTGAGCAAGGAAGCCGCCGACGCTTCGGCGCTGATGTACATCAGTTTCTACAGCAGCGAGTTGAGCAATCCGCAGATCACCGATTACCTGTCACGGGTGATTCAGCCCAAGCTGGCTACCCTGCCCGGCATGGCCGAGGCGGAAATCCTCGGCAACCAGCTGTTTGCCATGCGCCTGTGGATCGACCCGGTGAAACTGGCAGGGTACGGCCTGAGCGCTAATGAGGTAACCGATGCCGTACGACGCTACAACTTTCTCTCGGCAGCCGGCGAGGTCAAGGGCGAATACGTGGTGACCAGCATCAATGCCACCACTGAACTGAAAACCGCCGAGGCCTTCGCCAGTATTCCACTCAAGACCAGCGGCGACAGTCGGGTGCTGCTCGGCGACGTGGCGCGCGTCGAAATGGGCGCGGAAAATTACGACACCGTCAGCTCTTTCGATGGCACGCCTTCGGTGTACATCGGCATCAAGGCCACCCCCGGCGCCAACCCGCTGGATGTGATCAAGGAAGTACGCAAGTTGATGCCGGAGCTGGAAAGCCAGCTGCCACCCAACCTCAAGGCGTCCATCGCCTACGACGCCACTCTGTTCATCCAGGCATCGATCGATGAGGTAGTGAAAACCCTGGTCGAAGCGGTGCTGATCGTCATCGTCGTGGTGTTTCTGTTTCTCGGCGCCTTACGTTCGGTATTGATTCCGGTCATTACCATTCCCCTGTCGATGATCGGCGTGCTGTTCTTCATGCAACTGATGGGTTACTCGCTGAATCTGCTGACCTTACTGGCAATGGTGCTGGCTATTGGTTTGGTGGTGGACGATGCCATTGTCGTGGTGGAAAACATCCATCGGCATATCGAAGAGGGCAAGACACCGTTCGATGCAGCCCTGGAGGGCGCCAGGGAAATCGCCATGCCGGTGGTGTCGATGACCATCACCCTGGCGGCGGTGTACGCCCCCATCGGCTTTCTGGAAGGCCTTACCGGGGCGCTGTTCAAGGAATTCGCCCTGACCCTCGCCGGTGCGGTGGTAATTTCCGGCATTGTTGCCCTGACACTGTCGCCAATGATGTGCGCCATGCTCCTGCGCCACGAACAAAACCCCAGCGGCCTGGCACACCGCCTCGACAAGCTGTTCGAAGGTCTCAAGGTGCGCTATCAGAAGCTCCTGCATGCCACCCTCAACACTCGGCCTGTGGTGCTGGTTTTCGCGGTAATCGTACTGTGCCTGATTCCAGTGTTCCTGATGTTTACCAAGAACGAGCTGGCCCCGGATGAAGATCAAGGCGTGATTTTCATGATGGCCACCGCACCGCAGCCCACCAACCTCGACTACCTGAACGCCTACACCGATGAGTTCATCGAAATCTTCAAGGCCTTCCCCGAGTACTATTCCTCGTTCCAGATCAACGGCTTCAACGGTGTGCAGTCGGGCATCGGCGGGTTCCTACTCAAACCCTGGAACGAGCGCAGTCGTACCCAAATGGAACTGTTGCCACTGGTGCAAAGCAAACTTGAGGGCATTGCCGGCCTGCAGATCTTTGGTTTCAACCTGCCCTCCTTGCCTGGCACCGGTGAAGGCCTGCCATTCCAGTTCGTGATCAATACCGCCAACGACTACGAGTCGTTGCTGGAGGTGGCCGAACGGGTCAAGGCGCGCGCCCAGGATTCAGGCAAGTTTGCCTTCCTCGACATTGACCTGGCCTTTGACAAGCCGGAGGTCGTCGTTGAAATCGATCGGGCCAAGGCCGCGCAAATGGGGGTGTCCATGGATGCCCTGGGCGGCACCCTGGCGACGTTGCTGGGCGAAGCGGAGATCAACCGCTTTACCATCGATGGTCGCAGCTACAAGGTGATCGCCCAGGTCGAACGCCCCTATCGGGACAATCCCGACTGGCTGAGTAATTACTACGTAAAAAGCCAGCAAGGCCAGATGTTGCCGTTATCGACCCTGATTACCATCAACGACCGTGCGCGGCCCCGCCAGCTCAACCAGTTCCAGCAACTCAACTCGGCGATCATCCAGGGTTTCCCCATGGTCAGCATGGGGGAAGCATTGGAGACCGTGCGCAACATTGCCCGCGAAGAAGCCCCGCAAGGCTACGCCGTGGACTACGCCGGTGCCGCACGGCAATTCGTCCAGGAAGGTAGCGCGCTATGGGTGACATTTGGCTTGGCGCTGGCAATCATCTTTCTGGTGTTGGCAGCGCAGTTCGAGAGTTTCCGCGATCCACTGGTGATCCTGGTCACCGTACCCTTGTCGATCTGCGGGGCCCTGATTCCACTGTTCCTCGGCATCTCGAGCATGAACATCTACACCCAGGTCGGTTTGGTGACGCTCATCGGCTTGATCAGCAAACACGGAATTCTGGTCGTCGAATTCGCCAACCAGTTACGTGATAGCAAGGGGCTTACTGCCCGGGAGGCAGTGGAGGAAGCGGCTGCAATTCGCTTGCGCCCAGTATTGATGACCACGGCGGCGATGGTCTTCGGGATGTTCCCGCTGATTCTGGCGGACGGTGCGGGGGCGGTAAGTCGTTTCGACATCGGAATTGTCATCGCCACCGGCATGTCGGTGGGCACCATGTTTACCCTGTTCGTCCTGCCGTGTGTCTACACCCTGCTGGCACGAGCGGATAAACCTCAGACCGCCCCGGCCAAAACCCAAGCGAGCCTGCCTCGCGATCCGCTGTAACTGCTCATGCGTGGCTGCGAGGCAGGCGTGCGTTAAGCACCCTCCGTCAGCTTTGTGGGCGCAAGCCTTGGCTCATGCCAAACAGGAAAAGCAGCAGGTCATGGTCAGGACTGGCAGTTACCTGACTCTTGACCAACCGCGGTAGCGGACACTGCTCGGCAGCGGCATGACTGAAAACCACGGGTCCAGGTTCCTCCCAGGCCGCAACGGCAGCAGTGGCCACCCCTAGGGCTGCCACCAGAAACAAACCTCGAGCTATTTCTAGTTTCATTACTCTAAACCTTTGACTGCGCTGCCAAACGCCGTTTTGTAAAAGTAGAGTAGCTTTCGCCATTCTGCGTCATTGAATGACGAATGGCGGCGCAGTTGCTTTAGGTCGTTGGCCGCTGCGCGATGGCAGCTGATACGTCGTCGGCATTTTTCGAGGTCGAGCAGCGCCACTTCGGCGCGGGCCTCATCGCCTTCACCTATCACCTTGATGAACACATGCTTGCCGTACAGGCAGCCGTGTTGCCAATGACCGCGGTGCATACGTGCCAGGTTCTGTGCCAAATCCTGCAGCATGCGCTCATGCAGGGCATCGCTGTAACGTTCGCGCGCGCCACTGGCGTACCAGTTGTCGCTATCCTCGAAGCCGTCCAGCGCCTTGCTTACCAGCAATGCGCGCCATTGATTCTGCGCATCACGCTCGACGCCGCAATAAACGACATGCGGGACGCGCACGCCCAATTGCGCGAAGCTGTTGATTGCATCGTACTCACGCAATACCGTCGGGCGGCCGAATGGGTGCATCAGGCTGCGGTAGATATGTCCAATCTGGCGTTTGGAATACAGCGTTTGGCCATTTTCATCATTGAGCCGCTGCACACCGCTTTCCCCACCACGGCGCTGGTTCGGCTCTTCCACCCACTCGCCCTGTTGCTGCCAGAAATGGTCAAACCGATTTGCTGCCGTTGGTTCTGAACGCCCTACCGCCATGCCTTACTACCCCTTACGCAATACATAAACTCGCCACATGGCATAGAGCGGCAAAAAGTCCAAACGTTCCTGGATTCGGAATCCAGCGGCTTGGAACTCTTCTTCGACCGTGGCAACCGGTAACACAAAGCGATTCTGATAACTGTCCTTTCCGGTTTCAGCGTAACGATCTTTTTCGAGCTTTTTGCGCCGCCAGGCTTTGAAATTGCCGTCTACCCACAGCGACAAGATTACGCTATCGCGGGTAACCCGTTGAAATTCAGAGAGAATTGTTTTCCGATGGGCAGCATCACCGATATGGTGCATCAGACGCATACAGAAAATACTGTCGACCGAGTTGTCCGGCAAGTCGATCGCGAAGGCGGATGTCTGCAAGGTCCGTACCCGCTCGACAATATGCGCAGGTTGCGACTTTGTGGCGGTCTCCAGCATTGCCTCGGAGTTGTCCGCACCAATGATCACGCGATTGGGCTTTTCTGCGAGCAAAGGCCAGAAGCGGCCCGCGCCGCAGGGAAGGTCGAGCACCAACCCTGGTTCACCAACCAGGGCCAGCGCGCGACGGGCCAATTGTTCATCCCGCTGGTGAGACAGGCGCCGAGCCAAGCCATCCTGATGCTTGAGAAAGTACTCCTGGGCGTGTTGCTGGTCGTACTTCTCGGAAAACTCGAGTTTGATGGGGCTACGCATGGTGCATCTCCTGACTCCAATGCCGCCCACCTTAAGCAGGCAAGCGTCAGCGCCAGGTTATGCCCGTGTGAAAAATTCGTTAGCTGCGCCGATAAACGCTACAGAACATTTCACGCATCTTCGAGGGAACGTTCCGGACCACGGCTCAGGTCCACATGAAAGCAGCAACCATGGGGCTCCATCGCGGTCAGGCGTACCGTCCAGTTCTGGTCATCACAAATTCGTTGAACCAGCGACAGCCCAAGACCAAGGCCCTCTCCTCGCCGCTCATCGCCACGAACAAAAGGACGGAACATGGCTTCACGTTGTTCTTCCGGGATTCCCACGCCACTGTCCTCGACCCTGAACCCTTCCGGTTCCAGAATCAGGCGAATGAACCCGTAGTCGGTGTAATGCGCGGCATTGCGCAGCAAGTTACCCATGACCGCCTGCAGGAATGTGGCGTTGTACAGTTTGGTAGAACCCGCATGGGCGTCGTAATGCAACGTCAACCCTTTCTGCTCGATGGTGTCACGCCAGACGCCAACCAGATCGTCCGCCACTTCCTTGATACTCGCCTGCGATGCCACTGCACCTTCGTCACGCTGGGCACGGGCCAACATCAGGAAGGTTTTCACCAACTCCTGCATTTCTTCGGTGGCGCGGGCGATTCGCTCAACCTGGGAGCGCGCGCGGGTATCGATATTGGGATTGACCAGCAACAGCTCGCACGAGCTGGCCAGCACCATCAATGGTGTACGCAACTCGTGGCTGACATCACTGGTGAATAACCGCTCGCGCGTCAGGGCATCGCGCAGACGTCCAAGGGTGTCGTCAAAGGCGACGGCCAGTTGCCCGACTTCGTCATCCGCGTAGTCCGGTGCTAGCGGCGGGGCCAGGCCCAGCAACTGGTCCCGGTGTCGCACCTGATGCGCCAGGCGAATAACCGGCGCCATCACCCGTCGCGCCAACACCCAGCCCAGAAACACGGCCAGCACCAGGCTCAAGACAAAGCCCACCACCACAACGGCGAACAGCACGCGCTCACGTTCTTCGAAATCGCTCTGGTCCTGCAGCAGAACATAGCGCCGTCCATCCACGATCTCGACCATGGCGTGATAGGACAACTCTTCACGGAACACTTCGTGAAAGCCCGGGCTCAAGTGGCGCAAGTCCTTGGGCATTTCGAAATCGTCGCGCCCGCCACTGTAATAGAACAACTGGTCCGGACGCGGCCTGTGGCTCCAGTCATTGACACTGTCCATGCGCAGCAAACGCTGCAGGTCACCACCAAGCACTGCCGAGATAAGGCGCTCTTCAACCAGATGCACAGTGGCAACGATACCGAATGCGAACGCGCCAGCCACCAGCGCACTCATCAAGGCAAAGGCAATGATGATCCGCTGGGCAAGGCTTTGTTTAAACTCCATCACGGCCCTCGGCCAAGCGGTAACCGACGCCATGCACGGTGTGCAGCAAAGGACGCTCGAAAGGCTTGTCGATAACTTGGCGTAGTTGATGTACGTGGCTGCGCAAGCTGTCGCTGTCAGGGCAATCATCGCCCCACAACGCTTCTTCCAACACCTCGCGACGCAGCACATGCGGGCTCTTCTGCATCAATACCGCCAGCAGCTTCAAGCCAACCGGGTTGAGCTTGAGCAATTTTGCGTCGCGGGTAACCTCCAGGGTATCCAGATCGTAGATCAGGTCACTGACCTGCAGCGTACGCCGACCGCCACCCTGGGCGCGGCGCAGTACCGCTTCGATACGGGCCGCCAGCTCCGACAACGCGAAGGGCTTGAGCAGGTAGTCATCGGCGCCGGAGCGAAAGCCCTGCAAGCGGTCATCGAGCTGATCGCGAGCGGTGAGCATGATCACTGGCGTATCGCGACGAGCGTCTTCACGCAGGCGCTTGCACAGGGTGTAGCCATCAATGCCCGGGAGCATGATGTCGAGCACGATCAAGTCATAGTGTTCAGTGGCTGCCAGGTGCAAACCTGACAGTCCATCCTGGGCACAATCCACCGTATACCCTTTCAACCCCAGGTAATCGGCCAGATTGGCGAGGATATCGCGGTTGTCTTCAACCAATAGAATTCGCATGGAGCTTCTCCCGTCCGGGGCATTTGCCTGCTTGGCAGGCGCAGCTTACGGCCATCAGCCACGCTCGGCTAGGTGGCCGAGACTTTATTGCAAGCTAACGATTTTTTCACTTTGTCTTCACGGACAAGTTATAGCCTCTCCTTGAGAATTGCCGGTCCGGATTGCCACTTCGACCTGCCTGGACCTGCCATGTCCCTACCCGCCGCTTCTCGCCCGCTCAATTTGTGGATCGCCCTTGGGGGGCCCCTGGTCATTGCCCTGACCCTTGTTTTGCTAGAGCTCACCTCTCTGGACATGGACCTGGCCAAACTGGCATTCGATCCAGTGGCGGGTCAGTTTGTAGGGCGCCACAGCTACTTCCTCGAAGACATCCTGCATGACCGCGCCAAACAGGCAGTCATTCTGCTTAGCGTGGGCGCCATCATTGCTTATATCTCAAGCTTTTTTTGGTCACGCCTTAAAGGCTGGCGCCGAGAGTTGGGGTATCTGGTACTGGCGATGGCCTTGTCGACCAGTTTCGTTACCCCGGTAAAAGCGGTTACCGCGGTGCAATGCCCGTGGAGCCTGAAGGAATTCGGCGGTAAGGAAACCTACAGCGAACTGCTCAGCACCCGTCCCGCCACCGACAAACCTGGGCGTTGCTGGCCGGGTGGTCATGCGGCAACGGGCTTCACCCTGTTTGCCCTGTTCTTCGCCCTGCGCGACCGCCACCCACGCCTGGCCCGCGCAGCGTTGCTGTTCGCCTTTGGCCTGGGCACGGTCTTCTCGATTGGGCGCATGCTGCAAGGCGCGCACTTCTTCTCGCACAACGTGTGGACTGCCGTGTTCTGCTGGCTGATCAGTTTGGGCTGCTATTACTGGGTGCTGTATCGAAAACCGGCGTCTGTCGCTGTGGGCGCAGCGCAGCGACAACGCGACATGACCCGTGATAGCGCCAATTCAGCCACCCCCTGATTGGCGACAGCGCCTACCTCACAACGGGCAGCGACAAATCGCAAGTCTGTAGGCGTTTTCTGTCGGACTATTCTGAATCATACTTCCGGCGCCGTTGCCTTATTGTGCCAGGCCCTTCCTGGGCCTAGGCTGCTGTCGTCGTTGGAATGTCCAACGATCGGATTTAGCAGTCCGACTACTCATATGAGGTTAACGGCACACCGCTGATATGGTGGCTGTGCGTGGGGCGCCTTCGGGTGCGCCGGGTTCCTCTATGACCGGTCTGCTAACCCACGTACAGCTACCACCCTTCGTTTAGCAGCGAGGCGTGGTTGTCTACTCTCCATCATAGAGGTCAACCATGAAGAAGCTCGTCCCCGATCCCCCTGATTTATCCACCGCAAGCACTGCCAACACGCCATTCGGCACCAACGGAATGTTCAACGTCCGCGAAGGCATTCCCGCCGAAGAAGCGCTGCTTCACGCTTGCCAGCTACTGCGATGCGCCGAGGCCACGATCGGCGATGCACTCGATCACCTCTCCCTCAACGACCGCGCTATCGTTTCCGGCGCAGGTCAGCACGTAGAAGCTGCTCGGGCATTGATCGATGCAGTGCTTGATGGGCTTGGCGTGCACCGTATTTTCTCTCATCCATAGCTGGGCTACTGGCTGGAAGCATCACGGGGACACGTCCGCTCCTAGCGGATGGTTGGGCCTGTCCCTGCATCCGGCCCTACGCTGCGCTCCGGGTTCCCTCATTCCACCCTTGCTCCTGTGGGGACCGCGCCGAAGGGCCGTCCTGGCCCTGCGGCGCTCGCCGGCCACCCATGGCCGTCGCCCCACTATGCAAGGGTTCCATTCGGCCTGCTGAAGGGACGATTTGTGGCGGGTGCACGATTTGTGTAGGTAGAAGCACAGCAGCGGCAACGGCAACGGCAACAGCGAGGTGCTGGTGTGCAGCTTTTGCTTTTGATCTGGCTCTTCGTACATCGCCAGCCCAGACACCCTGGATCGTCCCTTCAGTAGGCTGAGTGTAGGTATTGCGTAGTCGGGTGCAGGCCATGGATGGCCTGCGAGCACCGTAGGGCCAGGACGGCCCTTCGGTGCGGTCCCGACGGGAGCAATGCCGGAGCGAAGGGACCCGGAGCGCAGCGTAGGGCCGAATGCAGGGACACACGGTTTTGGTTCCTTTTGCCAAGACAAAAGGGACCCGCCGTAAGGGCGGAAGGGGCCAACAGCGGCGCCGCATTGAATGGATAAGCTCACAGACTCAAATCCCAGCCCCGCCCCGCCCCACCCCAAGATCATACCCTCGGAATTTCGTGAACCAAAAAAAAGCCCCGCATCAAGCGGGGCTCTTTTCGTAGCGAGGTAAGGCTGGCTTACATCATGCCGCCCATGCCGCCCATACCACCCATGCCGCCCATGTCTGGCATACCGCCGCCAGCAGAAGCTTCAACAGGAGCATCGGCAACCATGGCTTCGGTAGTGATCATCAGGCCACCGATCGAAGCGGCAGCTTGCAGCGCCGAACGAGTTACCTTGGCTGGGTCCAGGATACCCATTTCGATCATGTCGCCGTACTCACCGGTAGCAGCGTTGTAACCGAAGTTACCCGAACCTTGCTTGACCTTGTCGACAACTACGCTTGGCTCGTCGCCAGCGTTGGCAACGATCTGACGCAGTGGGGACTCAACAGCGCGACGCAGCAGTTGGATACCAACGTTCTGGTCTTCGTTGTCGCCTTTAAGGTCAGCAATGGCCTGCAGCGAGCGAACCAGTGCAACACCACCGCCAGGTACCACGCCTTCTTCAACGGCTGCACGGGTAGCGTGCAGGGCGTCTTCAACGCGGGCTTTCTTCTCTTTCATTTCAACTTCGGTACCAGCACCGACCTTGATTACGGCAACACCGCCAGCCAGTTTGGCCAGACGCTCTTGCAGTTTTTCACGGTCGTAGTCCGAAGAGGTTTCTTCGATCTGGGCACGGATCTGCTTGACGCGTGCTTCGATGTCCGATTCCTGGCCAGCACCGTCGATGATGGTGGTGTTTTCCTTGGACAGGGTTACGCGCTTGGCGTTGCCCAGGTGCTCCAGGGTAGCCGATTCCAGGCTCAGGCCGATTTCTTCGGAAATCACGGTACCGCCAGTCAGGACAGCGATGTCCTGCAGCATGGCTTTGCGGCGGTCGCCGAAGCCTGGTGCCTTGACGGCTGCAACCTTGACGATGCCGCGCATGTTGTTGACTACCAGGGTAGCCAGCGCTTCGCCTTCAACGTCTTCAGCCACGATCAGCAGCGGACGGCCGGCCTTGGCAACAGCTTCCAGAACAGGCAGCAGTTCACGGATGTTGGAGATTTTCTTGTCAACCAGCAGCAGCAGAGGGCCATCCAGCTCGGCGACCATGGTGTCTGGCTTGTTGACGAAGTAAGGAGACAGGTAGCCACGGTCAAACTGCATGCCTTCAACGACAGACAGTTCGTTTTCCAGGCCCGAGCCTTCTTCAACGGTGATCACGCCTTCTTTACCGACTTTTTCCATGGCTTCGGCAATGATGTCGCCGATGGAGTTGTCGGAGTTGGCAGAGATGGTACCTACCTGAGCGATGGCCTTGGAATCGGCGCAAGGCTTGGACAGGGACTTCAGCTCTTTAACGATAGCGATGGTAGCTTTGTCGATACCGCGCTTGAGGTCCATCGGGTTCATGCCGGCAGCAACGGCTTTCAGGCCTTCGCTGACGATAGCTTGAGCCAGAACGGTGGCGGTGGTGGTGCCGTCACCCGCTTCGTCGTTGGCCTTGGAGGCAACGTCTTTGAGCAGCTGGGCGCCCATGTTCTCGAAAGCGTCTTTGAGTTCGATTTCTTTGGCAACCGAAACACCGTCTTTGGTGATGGTTGGAGCGCCGAAGCTCTTGGCCAGAACAACGTTACGGCCTTTTGGGCCCAGGGTCGCTTTTACAGCGTCAGCCAGAACGTTGACACCAACGAGCATTTTTTTGCGGGCGGAGTCGCCGAATTTTACGTCTTTAGCAGCCATGATCGTTTAATCCTTGAATACTTTGGAGTAACGGGAAACCAGCGGAATCAGCCTTCGATAACAGCGAGAATCTCGTTCTCAGCCATTACCAGCAGGTCTTCGCCGTCAACTTTCACAGTGTTGCTGCCCGAGTAAGGGCCGAAAACCACCTTGTCACCCACTTTCACGGCCAGCGCACGCACTTCACCGTTGTCCAGGATGCGACCGGTACCTACAGCGACGATTTCGCCACGGTTAGGTTTTTCAGCGGCCGAACCTGGCAGAACGATACCGCCAGCGGTTTTCGATTCTTCTTCGCTGCGACGGATAACGACGCGGTCATGCAGAGGACGAAGCTTCATTGTCGATCTCTCCTAATTGTGGTTTTCATCGGCCGGTGAAGACACCGGCAGGTTGATGCTTGCGGCGTAGCCGCTCGTAGCTCGCAGTGCGAACCACCCATGTTATGTCCGGGGCAGATCCCCGGAAACCTTGCGGTAACCCCTACATGAGGTCGCCAAGATCAATTACAAGGCTTGAACATGAAATATTTTGCATTCCAAGCCCCTACAGCAGAACGGCCCCATCAGGGGCCGTTCGGACAAACATTTGCAGGCTTACAGATCGCGGGGGTCGCGGGGCTCACGAGAATCGCGATGTTCGTACTCACCCTCGATCACATTCGGTTGACGCGGGTGCGCACCGGGGCCTGGACGGCTTACGAATGGGTCGTCACCAAAGGCACGCTGGCGCATTGCCTGGGCCTCGGCGCGTTCACGCATCTTGCGCGCCAGCAGGCGGCGAGTGAACGGCAGCAAAAATACCAGGCCGATCACGTCGCTGATAAAACCAGGCAACAGCAGCAGGCCGCCGCCCAGGGCGAGCATCAGGCCGTGGAACATGTCTTCGGCGGGCAACTCACCGCGCTGCAGGCTCTCACGGGCACGCAGGGCGGTAGCAAGACCGGCCACCCGCACCACCAGCACACCCAGGGCGGAGCCCGCGATAATCAGCAGCAGCGCCGGGAAGAAGCCGATCGCGGTGCTGACCTTGAAGAAAACATACAACTCCAGCACCGGAAAAATCAGAAACAGCAATAGAAAAGCACGCATCAACGGTTCCTCTGCGCAAGAAGTTCTTGCAGTTCACCTTTAATGGTTACGAGAAATGGCTTTTTCAAGCCTCGGCACGTTCGCGGGCCGGCCATTGATCCGCGCGGGCCAGAAAAACCAGCGCTTCGCGCACTTGTATCGGCGTATTGCAAGGTACCGCGAACGGTAGCCAGTGTACGCCTTGCCCAATACGCAGGTGCATGCCTTCACTGTCGATTCCGACCATCTGCGCTGGCGTCTCGCGCGGCAGGCCGCTGAGCTGGACGTAATGCTCTATGGCACTGGCATGATCGCTGTTCATATGCTCGATCATGCTTTGCTCGGCCTTGCCGGCAAACGGGTTGGCCAGGCTCAGGTGATCGACCCAATGAATGGCACCAAAGCCACCGATGTAACGGTGACGAACCGGCTCCAGCACCCAGAAGTCAAAATCATGGGCCTTGTGGTAGTTGGCCGATTCGGGGAAATAGCGATAGTAGCGTTCGGCAGCAGCTTCGATGGCCGCTGGCTCTTCTAACCTGCGCGCTTGCGCCAGTACCGTCAGACGCCCGACTGCTTGCACGTCTTCGGCATCACGCTCACCCACCAGCAAAGAGCACTTGGGGTCTTTCTGCAGGTTATGGGTGTGTTGGGCGATGCGGCTAATCAGTATCAGCGGGTTGCCCTGGGCATCAAGGCAATACGGCACTACCGATCCGAAGGGAAAGCCTGGCATCGACTTGGAATGGGTCGAGAGAACGCCCCGGTATTCCTTGAGCAGCAATTCCCGGGCTTGTTGTGCGACTTTTGCGCTCACGCTGTAACTCCCGATTCGACAATGTTCTGAGGGCGGGCCGCAGGTGCGATGCGGCCCTTTGGATAACCGTCAAAATAATCATTATCGCCGGGAGTTGCCAGCAGACTTACCAGGCCACACCAAAGCCTGCGGTGTAGCGGGTCTTGTCCAGGTCGCTATCACGGGTACCACTGATGACGTCTTTCTCGGCCTTGAGGTTGAGCGACGCCCATTCAGTGACCTTGTAGCGCAGGCCGACCTCGGCATCCAGCGCATAGTTGGCCACGCCATCAAGCGGCTTGCCGACTTCGCCGTTGGTGAAGAACTCGACACGCTTGCCTATCAGGTAGCGGTTGTAATCCCACTTCATGGCCAGGGAATAGAAATTGTCCTTGCCGCCATCGGCATATTCGTAGTCGGTGCGGTTGACCAGCGAGCCCAGGGAGAAAGCGCCCAGTTCGTCATCCCAGAACTGGTAACCAGGGCCGGTACCTACGGTACGCTGGCGGGCCAGGTCTTCGATGTGATCACGCTTGTATTCCAGGCGACCCTGCCAGAACCACTTCTCGGTTATGAAGCGGTCGAGTGCGTATTCGGCACTCCAGTTGTTGGTGGTGGTGACGTCGTCCTTGCTCTCGCGGTTGTATTCACCTTCCGCTTGATGACGCCAGCGGCCGTGGCGAGCGGTGGTCTTGAAGTCGATGTCGTAATCATCGCTATCGGACTCGGCCCGCTTGTAGTCCATGGCCAGGTCGACATTGCCCTTCCACGACAGATCCTCAAGCACAGGCTTGGGTTTCATGATCTGCTGAATACTGGCCAGCTCTACTGTCTTGGGCGTCTCACCATTGGCGAGGATGACCTTGCCATCTTCAGCCGCAGTCAACGACTTGGCTTTCTCACCGGTGTAAGCGTCCTGTTTGACCAGCAGTTCCTGATCGCTTTCCAGCGTCTTGACCTGTTTCCAGTCCAGAGCGATGGAGCCACCGTACTCGGTTTGCAGCAACAGTTTGCCACCATCAAAGACACTGATCTTGCCGCTGAGCCGGTCACCGTTTTTCATCCAGACGGTATCAGCGATAGCTGGAGAACAGGCGGCAACAACAGCGAAGGACAACAAGACTCTAGAAAACATAAGCAATAACGGGCTCTGATTTGCAAAAAGTCGGGCATTATCCAGATACCCGCCTATAGAGCAAGGACAGACCGACCTGATGCGGATGAGTTCAATGAGTGTTTGCCCGATGAGCGGGCCAGTTTCCGCGCCAATGCCTGTGAGGGCGCGATGAATCAGCCCTCTGGTGATCCCTCGCAAGGTGCACAGGACCGACGAATGGCACTCTTTTCGGTGCTGGGCCAAGTACCAGCCGGCAAGGTAGTGAGCTATGGACAACTCGCCGAATTGGCAGGTCTTGGCCGCGCCGCACGCTGGGTCGGGCGAACGTTGAGCCAATTGCCAGCCGACACCCAGTTGCCGTGGCACAGAGTCCTTGGCGCCGGTGGGCGCTTGAGCCTGACTCTGGGTACGCCTTCTGGCGACGAACAACGCGCTCGGCTACGAGCAGAAGGCGTCACTCTGCACAATAATCGTGTGGATATGTTACGCCATGGCTGGCGCCCGATGGAGCACAGCGGTTAGAGTGCGCGCTTTGTTTTCGTAAACTTGAGGCAGATGTTGGCCCATGCCCCGTAAAACCTGGCGCGCTGCGCTCGCTGCCTATGCCAGCCCGTCTACCCTGGTGCTGTTGCTGCTCGGCTTTGCCGCCGGCTTGCCCTACATGCTGGTGTTTTCAACTCTATCGGTATGGTTGCGCGAGGCTGGGGTAGCCCGCGAAACCATTGGTTATGCCAGCCTGATTGGCTTGGCCTATGCCTTTAAATGGGTCTGGTCGCCGCTGCTCGACCAATGGCGCCTGCCATTGCTCGGCAAGCTAGGTCGACGCCGCTCCTGGCTGGTGTTGTCGCAAATTCTGGTGGTGATCGGCCTGGTAGGCATGGGTTTCTGCGATCCGCAAAAGCACTTGTCCTGGCTGATTGCCCTGGCCGTATTGGTCGCCTTTGCCTCTGCCACACAAGATATCGCTGTCGATGCCTATCGCCTGGAAATCGCCGATGATCAGCGCCAGGCTGCCCTGGCCGCCAGTTACATGGCCGGCTACCGGGTTGCAGCGTTGCTCGCCACAGCCGGTGCTTTGTTCTTTGCCGAAGGCTTTGGCTCTACCGGTTTCAGTTACCTGCACAGCGCCTGGACCGGCACCTACGTGCTGTTCGGCGTACTCATGTTGCCTGCGGTGATCACCACCCTGCTGATGCGCGAGCCGCCCGTTCCGCTTCGCACCCAATTGTCGGCCGCCCGCTACGGGCTGGTGCATCAACTGGTATCGGTGTTTGTACTGATTGTGCTGCTGGTCTCGGTGCCTGCGACCTTCACTCAGCTGTACAACACTGACTTCGCCAGCGTGCTGTTCGATGGTATGAGCATGCTCGATCTGCTGCTCGAAGACCGGGCCTTTCTGCGGGCGATCCTGTACATCACCTTGACCACGCTGTGCCTGTCGTCCATGGGTCGCCGCGGCCTGGCCCCGGTGCTGACGCCGGTCAATGACTTCATTCTTCGCTACCGTTGGCAGGCACTGCTGCTGCTCGGACTGATCGCGACCTATCGGATGTCCGATACGGTGATGGGCGTGATGGCCAACGTTTTTTATATCGACCAGGGTTTCACCAAGGATCAGATAGCCAGTGTCAGCAAGATTTTCGGCCTGATCATGACGTTGGTCGGTGCGGGGATGGGCGGGTTGCTGATTGTGCGTTTCGGTATTTTGCCGATTCTGTTCATAGGCGGCGTAGCATCGGCGGCGACCAATATCCTGTTCCTGATGTTGGCAGACATGGGCCCCAACTTGCAGATGCTGGTGGTGACCATTTCCCTCGACAACTTCAGCTCGGGCCTGGCCACATCGGCCTTTGTTGCCTACCTGTCGAGCCTGACCAACCTGAAGTTCTCGGCCACCCAATACGCCCTGCTGAGCTCGATCATGCTGCTGTTGCCGCGCCTGATCGGCGGCTACTCCGGCGTCATGGTGGAGAAGTTCGGTTACCACGACTTCTTCCTGATCACCGCGCTGCTCGGGGTGCCGACCTTGATCCTGATCGCCCTGCACTGGCATCAGGAGCAAGGCCGCGGCAAACAGCTACCGGTCGACAGCACCGCCGCCGAACAGCGCCCCTGACCGCCTCTGAGGCTGTTGCCGGGTTTACCCCGGCACTGCTTCGGAAGATACGCTGGATGCGCTCAGAACGATCTTCAGCGGCCATAGCGCCAGCAGCCCGGCCAGCCCGGCAGCCATGGCGAAACTCAACAGGCTGGCCCCGGCCCCCATCATTGCCAGCAAGGCACCGCCCACACCCAACAGGGCAATGGTGATCATCCCGAGCATTGCCGAAACCAATCCCTTGCTCTGCTCGCTGGAAAACAGCGTCATGCGGTACAACACCGCGTTGGCAATACCCAGGCCCAGGGCATACACCGACATGCCGGCTACCAGGGCGGCCACACTGGGCACCAGCCAGGTACCGAGCATCATCGCGAACAGCCCCAGCAAGAATGGCCAGAGCGCACCGCGAATCAAGGTAGTGAGTGCATAGCGATCGGCAATACGATTGATCACCAGATTGCCGAGAATCAGGCCACCGAACACTGGTAACTGCCACAAGGCGTAATGCAGGGTACTCAAGCCTTCGTCGTGGATCAGCAGCACAGGCGAAAGTCCGATCCAGCCGATCAGTGGCAGGCCAATCAAACCCAAGGCTGCGCTGCCGGCAACAAAACGCCGATTGCCAAGCAGTTGGGCGTAACCGGCCAGCAAGGTTTTCAGGTGAATGGGCTGGAACGCCAGGCGCGTACCATCACTGCGCGCCACACCAAGTGTCTCGGGCATAAACCGATACAGCGCCAGCCACGAGACCACAGCACTGGCGCCAAAGATAACGAACAACCAGCGCCAGGACACCCACTCCAGTAACAAGGTGCCCACCAAAGGCCCAAGTAACGGCGAGAGCAGCGCGATATTGGCCAACAAGGCCATCATCCGCACCGCGTCCGCCTCGCTGAATGCTTCGTTCAAGGCCGGATAACTGACTGTCACCACGAAGCCCAGGCCAATTCCCTGCAACAGTCGCAGCAGGTTGAAAAGCTCGATGCTCTGCACCCAGAAGGTAGCCAGGCACGTCACCCCAAAAATGGCACAACCCACCAGCAACATCGGCCTGCGGCCATAGCGGTCCGCAAGTGGGCCGATCAGCCATTGCAGCAGCACGCCGCCGAGCAGGTATAAATTCAGCGCATGGGGAATGAACGCCGGGCTGGCATTCAGATCGCTGACCACGACCGGCATGGCTGGCATCACCACATCGCTGGCAACGTAGGTCAGCAACTCGAACAGCGCCAGGGTCATGGCGAAGCAGAACGCTCGCAATGGGGTGATATGGATCAGGGGGGTAAGCATGATAAGACCGGACAAACAGAAGTAAGCCAGCCTATATGCCAGAAACACCGAAACGCAGAAAGCGCGAAGACGTGAACAAGTGTAATCCCGGGACCAGCCCACTGCCACAGGGATACTGTGGCAGCGGTCCAGCCCCGCGATCAAGCCGTTGGTTACTGCACAGCAGCTTCCTGCACTACACGGATAACCCGCTGCGGAAAGGGAATGTCGATACCCTCTGCCTTCAGGCGGTCACGCGCATGCTCGTTGAGCATGAACATCACATCCCAGTAGTCGCCAGTGTTAACCCAAACCCGCAGAGACAGGGTGATAGAGCTATCGCCCAGCAGCGAAACCACCGCCTGTGGAGCCGGGTCCTGGTGGATACGTGGATCCTTGGCCAGATCCAGCAGCACCTGACGGGCCTTTTGCAGATCGGCTTCGTAATCGACACCTACATCGAAGACCACCTTACGGGTCGGCTGGCGGTTGGTGTTGGTAATGATCCCGTTGGACAGGCTGCCGTTGGGCAGAATCACTGTCTTGTTGTCGCCAGTACGCAGCACGGTGTGGAAAATCTGGATGCTGTCGACAGTACCGGCAACGCCCTGGGCTTCGATCCAGTCACCCAGGCGGAATGGACGGAACAGCAGAATCAGCACACCGCCAGCGAAGTTCGCCAGACTGCCTTGCAAGGCCAGGCCGATGGCCAGACCCGCAGCACCGATCGCGGCGACGAACGAGGTGGTCTCGATGCCGATCATCGAGGCAACGCTGACCACCAGCAGAATCTTCAGAATGATGTTGACCAGGCTGCTGATGAAGCCTTGCAGTGCCAGGTCGGCATTACGCAATGCCAGCAATTTGCCCAGGCGGTAAGTCACCTTGTTGATCACCCACCAGCCTATGGCCAGGGTCAGCAGTGCCAGCAACAGGCGGCTACCGTATTCCATGATCAAGGGGATCCAGGTTTGCGACGTTTTGACCAGCTGATCGACTTCAGCACTCAAATCCATAATGTTCTCCTGATGCCGAGGGGCAAAAGCTGTAAAAATCGCGCCGCAATCGTTTCAGCGGCAACAGGAACCTCGGACGCCAAAACAGCGCCAAGGTTCCAAGACAGCGCAATCAGTCGCGGAAGTTGTTGAACTGCAGCGGCATGCCGAATTCCTTGGCGCGCAAGGCGGCGATGGCTTCCTGCAGGTCGTCACGCTTCTTGCCGGTGACGCGTACCTGCTCGCCCTGGATGGCCGCCTGGACCTTGAGCTTGGCGTCTTTGATGTGAGCGACGATCTTCTTTGCCAGCTCCTTGTCGATGCCTTCCTTGAGGGTGGCTTCCTGCTTCATTACCTTGCCCGACGCGTAGGCATCCTTCACTTCCAGGCACTGGACGTCGATCTTGCGCTTGACCAGGGCCAGCTTGAGGATCTCGATCATCGCTTCCAGCTGGAACTCGGCTTCGGCGGTCAGGGTGATGGCCAGGTCCTTTTCCTTGAACTCGAAGCTGCCCTTGCCCTTGAGGTCATAGCGGCGATCCAGATCCTTGACCGCGTTTTCCACTGCGTTGGTGACTTCGTGCTTGTCCAGTTCCGATACCACGTCGAACGACGGCATACCTTCTCTCCAAAAAATAAACGCACGCTCTCGGCTCTATTGAAAGAGGGCGATGGAGCGCGCAGGGTTTGACGGTTAAAATACCGGCTCATTATAACGGTTGCGAAACGCTGATGAGCAGCACCTGGCATATTCTCGGCGCCGGCAGTCTGGGCAGCCTCTGGGCTTGTCGACTGGCCCGTGCAGGCAAAGCGGTCCGCCTGATCCTACGCGATTGCGCACGTCTTGAAGCCTATCAAGCGACCGGGGGCCTGACCCTGATCGAAAAAGGCCAGGCGCAACTGCATGCAATCCCGGCGCAAACCGTACAGGACACTACACCGATCCACCGACTGCTGGTGGCCTGCAAGGCCTATGATGCCGAGCAGGCGGTCGCGCAACTGGCCCCTCGGCTGGTTCACGGCGCCGAGTTGATTTTGTTGCAGAATGGCCTCGGCAGTCAGGACGCGGTAGCCAATCAGGTTCCACACGCCCGCTGTATTTTTGCCTCCAGCACCGAAGGGGCCTTCCGCGAGGCTGACTGGCAAGTGAACTTCGCCGGTCACGGCTTTAACTGGCTGGGCGACCAGGCCAATCCAGTGGCGCCTGAGTGGCTCGATGACCTTCAGGATGCGGCGATTCCCCACCAATGGACGCCAGACATTCTCACCCGCCTGTGGCGCAAGCTGGCGCTTAACTGCGCGATCAACCCGCTGACCGTGTTGCATGACTGTCGCAACGGTGGCCTGCAAGAGCACCATTGTGAAGTAGCGACGCTCTGCGCCGAGCTCGCCGAACTGCTACGGTGTTGCGGCCAGACCGAAGCGGCGCAAGGGCTCAGCGAGGAAGTGGAACGGGTGATCAAGGCTACCGCAGCCAACTATTCTTCCATGTATCAGGACGTGCGACAGGGCCGCCGTACCGAAATTCACTACTTGCTTGGTCACGCTTGCCGCGCTGCCAGCCGGCACCACCTTGAGCTGCCGCACCTGGAGCGCCTCTATCGGCGCCTGCTCGAACACTTGAGCGCACGCGGATTGCCCTGCGACTGAGCGCAGCGTTACCCTGCCCTTCACCTTGACACCGGGATCCCGCTCACACATGACATTGCGCGAACGCCTGGAAAACCTGCCAGTCGGGCAAAAACTGCTGGCCGCCCTGCTGGTACTGCTGATCACCATTTTGCTGGTGGCCAACCTGACTTTCATCAGCGCCGCCTACTGGATTTCCCAGGAAAGCATGGCACCCCAGGCACTGCAGACCATCGGTCGCCTGGTGGCCAACCCGCAACTGGCCTCGCAAGCGGCTGATTCGCCCGAAAAAGCCCAGGCCCTGCTCAAGGAACTCGACAGCTATACCCCATTGCGTGCCGCAGCGGTGTACGGCAGCGACGGCAAGCTGCTGGCGCAACTGCAGCATGGCGAACTGTTGCCCCTGCCCACGCGCTTTCGGCATATCGAGAACTGGCGGCTCACCGAGTTTCGCAATACCCAGCTCACCAAGCTGACGCGTCCGGGGGCTCCTCCCGGCTACCTGTTGATGGTGGCTAGCAGCGAACTGCCCATGGCCTTCTACACCGGCATTCTTACCGCCAGCCTGGGGATCCTGGTATTCAGCATTCTGTTGTGGATGATCATTGCCCGGCAAATCAAGCGCCTGATCACCCAGCCGATCAACTCGCTGGAACAACTGTCTCGCCAGGTGACCCGCGAAGAAAACTACTCACTGCGCGCGCAACGCGGCAATGACGACGAAATCGGTAGCCTGGCCGATGCGTTCAACACCATGCTCTCGCGTATCGAGGCGCGTGAACAGCAGCTCAAGCGGGCCCGCGACGAATTCCAGGATGCCTACGACCAAGCCCAGGGCCTGGCCGAGGAAACCCGTCACACCAACCGCAAGTTGGAGCTTGAGGTTCAGGTACGCAGCAAGATCGAGAAGAAGCTCACAGGTTTCCAGAACTACCTCAACAGCATCATCGACTCCATGCCCTCGGCACTGATCGCCCTCGATGAACAGCTCTACGTCACCCAGTGGAACCAGGAGGCCAGTGTGCTTTCCGGAACGCCGCTGGACGAAGCCTTGAACCAACCGATCTTCCTTGCCTTCGAGCCCCTCAAGCCGTTCCTGCCGCAGTTGAAGGAAAGCGTCGAGAAGCATCGGGTAGCGAAAATCGAGCGAGTAACCTGGACCAAGGGCGAAGACGCTCGACACTACGCGCTGACCTTCTATCCGTTGATGGGCGGTGGTGGACGCGGCGTGGTGATCCGTATCGACGACATCACCCAACGCCTGTCGCTTGAAGAAATGATGGTGCAGTCGGAGAAAATGCTCTCGGTCGGCGGCCTGGCCGCAGGCATGGCCCATGAGATCAACAATCCGCTGGGGGCGATTTTGCATAACGTTCAGAACATCCGTCGTCGCCTGTCGCCGGACCTGGCGAAAAACCAGGAGCAAGCGGGCGAAATCGGCGTGGATCTTCCTGTGGTCAACCGCTACCTGGAAAGCCGAGAAGTACCGCAGCTGCTCGATGGCATTCAGCAGGCGGGTGCCCGCGCCGCAAAAATCGTCACCCACATGCTCAGCTTCAGCCGCCGCAGCAACCGTCAGCTGGCACCCTGCGACTTACCGGCCCTTATCGACCAGGCGGTAGAAATTGCTGGCAATGACTTCGACCTGACCATCGGCTTCGACTTCAAGGGACAAGCGATTGTGCGTCAGTTCGATCCCAATCTGGGCCCGGTACCCTGCACTGCCAACGAGTTGGAGCAAGTGCTGCTCAATCTTCTGAAAAATGCAGCCCAGGCCATACACCTGCGCGAAGACGACAGCGAACCAGGACGGATCATCCTGCGCACGCGACTCAATCCACCCTGGGCAGAGATCCAGGTCGAGGATAACGGTGTCGGCATGCCGGAGACTGTGCGAAAACGGACCTTCGAGCCCTTTTTCACCACCAAGGAAATTGGTCAGGGCACGGGGCTGGGCCTGTCAGTGTCGTACTTCATCATCACCAATAACCACAAAGGCCAGATGGAGGTGCAATCCGCACCGGGTCAAGGCACCTGCTTTACCTTGCGCCTGCCATTGGCTGGCAGTGTGCCGACAGTGGCCGAGCCACACAAATTGGAGACATGAACATGGGCTTTCGGTTATCGAAGATCTACACCCGTACCGGTGACAAAGGCGAAACTGGTCTCGGTGACGGCCGTCGGGTGCCCAAGGATCACCCCCGTATCGAGGCGATCGGCGAAGTCGACAGTCTTAACAGCCAACTCGGGGTGCTGCTTGCCGGGCTGGACCAACACGGGTTGGACGAAGTGGCAGAGGTATTGGCACCCTGCCAACACCGTTTGTTCGACCTCGGTGGCGAGTTGGCAATGCCTAGCTATCAGGCGCTCAACAGTGCTGAGGTCGAACGCCTGGAAGCGGCTATCGATCGCTGGAACGAAGAACTGGGACCACTGGAAAACTTCATTTTGCCCAGTGGCTCGGCATTGATTGCGCAAGCCCATGTATGCCGCAGTCTGGCGCGTAGCGCCGAACGCCGCTGCCAACAGTTGAACAGCGTCGAGCCACTGGCCGGGGTTGGCCTGGCATACATCAATCGGTTATCGGATCTGCTGTTTGTGGCGGCGCGCCTGATCGGGCGCCGCCAAGGTGTAGCCGAAGTGCTTTGGCAGGCTGCAGCGAAACCCTGAAGCTTTCATCGCCGCAGCTCTTGATTCAGACCTCAGGCCAGAACGCGCGAATGCCTGCTACACCTTGAGCACCATGCTGCCAGGCCTTCTCCCGCTCGGCAGCACCTACACCACCGAGCAGATACACAGGCTTATTAAAGCCTTCGATCAGTTGCTGTGCCTGCTCCCAGCCTAGCGGCTGGGCATCGGGATGCGTCTGGGTCGCCTGCACCGGTGACAAGGTGACGAAATCCACTCCCATCTGCTCGGCCAGCGCCATTTCCTCGGCGCTATGACACGATGCCGCCAGCCAACGCTCTTTCGGAAACGGACGGCCTTTGCTGGCGTACTTGCGCAGTTGCTCCGAAGTCAGGTGCCAGCCCGCAGCAGGGAAATCCCCCAGCCATTCCAACGGCCCCTTGAGCATCAGTTGCGCCTTGCCCGCACACAAGCCTACAGCGTCGACGGCCACATCGCGGTACTTGGGGTCGTACATGTTCGGGGCGCGCAACTGGACCAGTTTGATCCCGCCAGCGATGGCTTTCTGAATACCGCGCAACATCTGCGGCACTTCCAAGCCTTCCGGGGTAATGAGGTATTCAGCCGGCAAGCGCGCAGCTGCAACGATCGGCCGGTTGGCTTCAGGAAAATCGTATTGCGCCAATTCGCGGGCCGATACCCAAAGCAGGGGCTGCCCTTCAGCGCCATGGGGCTCACCGGTAAAACCTGTGACCTCCCAGACATCAAGCAATACCTGCTTGTCGCTGTAGTCGTGGCTGACCTTGATCAGCGGTCGCGCAGCGCTGACGACAATACCCAGCTCCTCATTCAGCTCGCGGGCAAGCGCCAGCTCGACAGCCTCGCCATCCTCGACCTTGCCGCCTGGGAACTCCCACAAACCACCTTGATGTTGGCTATCGGCGCGACGGGCAATGAGAATACGACCGTCGGCACCGCGAATCACCGCCGCCGCTACATGTATACGTTTCACCCTTCCCGCTCCGCCAGGCCAGCCTTTTGCCAGGCCTGGAAGGCCGGCCACTGGTAGATGGTTTCGATATAACTTGCCGCGTCTGCCGGCACCTCGGCCCGGTAGGTACGTAAACGCACGGCTATCGGGGCGAAGAAGGCATCGGCCAACGATGGCTGGCCAAACAGGAACGGACCGCTTTCTTTGCTGGCAAGACGACATTCAGACCAGAGGGCGACGATGCGATCGATGTCTACCTGAACGTCCAGCGGAACATTCTCCAGCGCTTCGTCCCGGGACAGATCGAAAGGCATGTTGCCACGCAGGGCGAAAAAGCCGCTGTGCATCTGCGCGCAGGCCGACCGAGCCTGTGCACGGGCAGCAACATCCGTCGGCCACAGATTGGCGTGCGGGTGACGCTCGGCCAAGTACTCGGCAATCGCCAGGGAGTCGGCGATGATGCCGTGCTCGCATTTGAGCAACGGAACCTTGGCGGTAGGGGAATACTCCAGCAGCCGTGTACGGGTGTCGGGCTGGTTGAGTTTGATCAGGGTTTCTTCATACGTTGCGCCGGCCAGCTCAAGGGCCAGGGCGGCGCGCAGCGACCAGGAAGAGTACAGCTTGTCGCCGATGATCAGGTGGTAGTTCATGTTCGGCTCCATCGAGGGGGACTGCCGCCGGGCGAGCCCGCTCCCACGGTGGGAAAAGGCTTGCCCGGCGATTAAGTCACGTACGGTATTCGGCGTTGATCTTCACATACTCGTGGGACAGGTCGGTGGTCCAGATGGTTTCGCTGCACTGGCCACGGCCCAGCTCGATGCGAATGGTGATTTCCTCCTGGGCCATCACTGCAGAACCCTGCGCCTCAGTGTAGGTCGCGGCGCGGCCACCTTTACTGGCAATGCACACATCACCCAGGTACACATCGATCAGGCTGACGTCCAGCTCCGGCACCCCAGCACGACCCACGGCAGCAAGGATGCGGCCCCAGTTCGGATCGGAGGCGAACAACGCGGTCTTGATCAGTGGCGAGTGCGCAACGGCGTAACCCACATCCAGGCATTCCTGATGGTTGCCACCGCCGTTGACCTGGACAGTCACGAATTTGGTAGCACCTTCGCCGTCACGGACGATGGCTTGAGCCACTTCCATGCACACTTCGAACACCGCCTTTTTAAGCGCCTCGAACAACGAACCACGGGCTTCGGTGACTTCGGCCACATCTGCCTTGCCCGTGGCAATCAACATGCAGCAATCGTTGGTCGAGGTATCGCCATCGATGGTGATGCGGTTGAACGACTTGTTGGCACCATCGAGCATCAGGTCCTTGAGCACCTGAGGCGCGACCTTGGCATCGGTGGCGATATAACCGAGCATGGTCGCCATGTTCGGACGAATCATCCCGGCGCCTTTGCTGATGCCGGTTACGGTGATGGTTACGCCGTCGTGCTGGAACTGACGGCTGGCACCTTTTGGCAAGGTGTCAGTGGTCATGATGCCTGTGGCCGCTTCAGCCCAGTTGTTTTCCGACAGATCGTCCAGCGCAGCCTGCAGGGCGCCTTCGATTTTCTCGACCGGCAGCGGCTCACCGATGACACCTGTAGAAAACGGCAACACCGCGCTGGCGTCGACACCGGTCAGCTCAGCCAGCTTGGCGCACGTGCGCTCGGCAGCGGCCAGGCCCGGCGCGCCAGTACCGGCGTTGGCATTGCCAGTGTTGGTCAGCAAGTAACGCACGGTACCTTGCACGCGCTGCTTGGCCAGGATAACGGGCGCTGCACAAAAGGCGTTGAGGGTGAACACACCGGCCACGCTGGAACCTTCGGCGCAGCGCATGACCACGACGTCCTTGCGCCCCGGGCGCTTGATACCTGCAGAGGCGATACCCAGTTCAAAGCCTGGAACCGGGTGCAACGTTGGCAAAGGACCAAGACCAACAGCCATGTAAGCGCTCCTAGAAAAAGTACACCGGGCCAGAAATGCCGGTGCTTGAGATGGAACAACGCCGCGACGGCAAGGTACCAGTCGCGGCGTAGTGTTCGTGAATCAGCAGACTGCCGGGTAGAAGACTTTAGTTGATCTGGCCGTGGCAGTGCTTGAACTTCTTGCCCGAACCACACCAGCACAGTTCGTTGCGGCCCAGCTTCTGATCGTTGCGTACCGGGGCAGCGGCGACGGCAACTTCAGCGCCCTCTTCCTGCTCCTCGACTTGCTCCAGACCAGGGGCTGCGGCGTGCTGGAACTGCATGCGAGCGGCCAGTTCTTCTGCTTCGCGACGCAGGCGAGCTTCTTCTTCGGCAGGATCTTCGCGGCGAACCTGAACGTGCGAGAGGACGCGAATAGTGTCGCGCTTGATCGATTCGAGCAATTCCTGGAACAGGTTGAAGGACTCGCGCTTGTACTCCTGCTTCGGGTTCTTCTGCGCATAGCCACGCAAGTGAATGCCGTGACGCAGGTGATCCATGGTCGACAGGTGGTCTTTCCACAGGTCGTCCAGAACACGCAACAGAATCTGCTTCTCGAAGGTACGCAGGGCTTCGGCGCTTGCCTGCTCTTCCTTCTCGTTGTACGCCGCCATCAGCTCGTTCATGAGCTTCTCGCGCAGGGTCTCTTCGTACAGGTGATCGTCTTCGTCGAGCCATTGCTGGATCGGTAGCTTCACCCCGAAATCGCTGGCCAACGCCGCTTCAAGGCCTGCCACGTCCCACTGCTCTGGCAGCGATTGCGGCGGGATGTGCTGGGCAACGGTAGCGTCGAGCACTTCCTGACGGAACTCGGCGATGGTGTCACCAATATTGTCAGCTGCCAGCAGGCTGTTACGCATGTGGTAGATAACTTTACGTTGCTCGTTGGCCACGTCGTCGAATTCAAGCAGTTGCTTACGAATGTCGAAGTTGCGGCCCTCGACCTTGCGCTGGGCTTTTTCGATGGCATTGGTAACCATGCGATGCTCGATGGCCTCGCCCGATTGCATACCCAGGGCCTTCATGAAGTTCTTCACCCGATCGGAGGCGAAGATGCGCATCAGGCTGTCTTCCAGCGACAGGTAGAAACGGCTGGATCCAGGGTCACCCTGACGGCCGGAACGACCGCGCAGCTGGTTGTCGATACGACGGGATTCGTGACGCTCGGAAGCGATCACATGCAAGCCGCCAGACTCGATCACCTGCTGGTGACGCTTCTGCCAGTCGGCCTTGACCTGCGCAATCTGCTCCGGAGTAGGGTTCTCCATTGCCGCGACTTCCACCTCCCAGTTGCCACCCAAGAGGATGTCGGTACCACGACCCGCCATGTTGGTGGCGATAGTCAGTGCACCCGGGCGACCGGCCTGGGCGATGATCTCGGCTTCCTTTTCGTGGTACTTGGCGTTCAGTACCTTGTGATCGATGCCTTCCTTCTGGAGCAGGTTGGACATGTGCTCGGAAGTCTCGATGGTGGCAGTACCTACCAGCACCGGACGCCCCTGGGCCATGCTTTCCTTGATGTCGGCAATGATTGCGGCGTATTTCTCTTCCGCAGTCAGGTACACCAGGTCGTTGTAGTCCTTACGCGCCAACGGCTTGTTCGGCGGAATGACCATAACGTTGAGGTTGTAGATCTGGGCGAACTCGAAGGCCTCGGTATCAGCAGTACCGGTCATGCCGGACAACTTGTTGTAGAGACGGAAGTAGTTCTGGAAGGTGGTCGAAGCCAGGGTCTGACTTTCGGCCTGAATGTTCAGGTTTTCCTTCGCTTCGATAGCCTGGTGCAGGCCTTCGGACAAGCGACGACCCGGCATGGTACGACCGGTATGCTCGTCGATCAGCAGGACCTGGCCGTCCTGGACGATGTACTCGACGTTACGATGGAACAACTTGTGCGCGCGCAGACCGGCATAGACATGCGTCAACAGGCCTAGGTTGTGCGCCGAGTAGAGGCTCTCGCCTTCGGCCAGCAGACCGACCTGGGCGAGCATCTCTTCGATGAACTGGTGGCCAGCTTCGTTGAGTTCAACCTGACGGCTCTTCTCATCGATCTTGTAATGGCCTTCCTGGGTGACTTCACCCTCGACTTCCTCGATGTGCTGCTTGAGGCGTGGGATCAGCTTGTTGATTTCGACGTACATCTTGGAGCTGTCTTCGGCCTGGCCGGAGATGATCAGCGGGGTTCGCGCTTCGTCGATCAGGATGGAGTCGACTTCGTCGATCACAGCGAAATTCAGCTCGCGCTGGAATTTCTCTTCCATGCTGAACGCCATGTTGTCGCGCAGGTAGTCGAAACCGAATTCGTTGTTGGTGCCGTAGGTGATATCGGCAGCATAGGCAGCGCGCTTTTCTTCCGGCGGCTGGAACGGGGTAACGACGCCGACAGTCAGACCGAGGAACTCATACAGCGGACGCATCCAGTTGGCGTCACGACGAGCCAGGTAGTCGTTGACCGTAACCACGTGCACGCCCTTGCCGGACAGTGCATTGAGGTATACGCCAAGGGTTGCGACCAAGGTCTTGCCTTCACCAGTACGCATTTCTGCGATAGTGCCTTCGTGCAAGGCCATGCCGCCGATCAGCTGGACATCGAAGTGGCGCATGCCCATGACCCGCTTGCCGGCCTCACGCGCGACAGCGAAGGCCTCTGGGAGCAATTGGTCCAGGGTCTCGCCTTTGGCCAGGCGCTCTTTGAACTCTGCGGTTTTTCCGCGCAGTTGTTCGTCGGAGAGGGCCACCATCTTCTCTTCGAAGGCATTGACGGACTGCACCGCCTTGAGCAGGCGCTTGACCTCACGCTCGTTCTTGCTTCCAAAAAGTTTTTTTAACAAAGGCGCAAACATATCGACAGGATCTTCCACACATAGGGATGGAGGGCGGCCCCGTGAGTCGCCCGTGCAGCCCTTATGGCCGCATGCGAACGAGCATTCTACCCGGAAACGACGGTGAGGAAAGTGGCGGATTTCCACAATGCTGGCACAGCGCTTTGACGGGGCTTTTTTACAATAAGGCCTTTTTTCACAACTTCAACCCATCAGCCACATGAAGTTTTGTCGCAGGCACCCGGTCGAGGCGCAAGACGGGGGATCTGATAAGATGCCGGTACTGTAACTTCAGGTGTCCCTTCATGGCTTTTCGTCCCCTGCCGGCCCGCGCGCCCGCCGTTTTGCTCCGCGAAGCCCGGCCACTCAAAGCCTTGTTCAACCAAGCCCAGCGCCTGGCGCAATTGCAGCAACTGCTCGACAGCCAACTGCAACCGGCAGCGCGCGAGCATTGCCATATCGCTTCATGGCGCGAGGGTACGCTGCTGCTGATCGTTACCGATGGCCATTGGGCCACGCGCTTGCGCTACCAGCAAAAGCGCTTGCAACGCCAGTTACAGACGCTCGATGTATTCGTCAGCCTGACGCGGATATTGTTCAAGGTTCAGCCACCGACGACCCAGAGCCGAGCGGCCACACACACTGCCGACCTTTCCACGCGCGCTGCAGAAAGCATTCAAGCCACCGCTGACGGCATCAGTGATCCAAAGCTGCGTGCAGCCCTTGAGCGCCTGGCCAGCCATGCGCGGGACAAGGACGCCTGAGGCAAGGCGTAGGAGCAGGATTACCCGCAGTAATAAAAAGGTTCTTCACGGAATCCCGGGAGTATGATCTTGGGGCTGGGCTGGGCTGGGCTGGGATTTGAGTCTGTGAGCTTATCCATTCAATGCGGCGCCGCTGTTGGCCCCTTCCGCCCTTACGGCGGGTCCCTTTTGTCTTGGCAAAAGGAACCAAAACCGTGTGTCCCTGCATTCGGCCCTGCGCTGCGCTCCGGGTCCCTTCGCTCCGGCATTGCTCCCGTCGGGACCGCACCGAAGGGCCGTCCTGGCCCTACGGTGCTCGCAGGCCATCCATGGCCTGCGCCCGACTACGCAATACCTACACTCAGCCTACTGAAGGGACGATCCAGGGTGTCTGGGCTGACGATGTACGAAGAGCCAGATCAAAAGCAAAAGCTGCACACCAGCGCCGCACTGTTGCCGGTGCCGTTGCTGTGCTTCTCCCTACACAGATCGTGCAGGCGCCACAAATTGTCCCTTCAGTAGGCCGAATGGAACCCTTGCGTAGTGGGGCGACGGCCATGGATGGCCGGCGAGCGCCGCAGGGCCAGGACGGCCCTTCGGCGCGGTCCCCGCGGGAGCAAGGGTGGAATGAGGGAACCCGGAGCGCAGCGTAGGGCCGAATGCAGGGACAAGGGGTTTTGCCCACTTTTGCCCCGACAAAAGTGGGTCGCCGTAAAGGCGAAACCAGCCAGTGGTGCCACTGCATCAAATGGATATGCCCATCGACACTCGAGCCCCATTTGGTAATCACCCGCGGTGCGCATTGAATGGATAAGCACGCAGCCTCGAACCCCTACCAACCTAACCAGCAGGTGGAGTTCCCGGAATGCCATGAAGATAAATAAAAAAGGCCACCCGAAGGTGGCCTGATTCACTAGAGAGAGTGTTCGAACTTACACTGCCGCAACTGGACGCATGTAAGAGATCGGTGCCGTACTGGCATCTTCGAAAGTCACCACTTCCCAGGCATCTGTTTCCTCGATCAGCTTACGCAGCAGCTGGTTGTTCAGCGCGTGTCCGGACTTGTAGCCCTTGAACTCGCCGATCAGGCTGTTGCCCAGCAGGTAGAGGTCGCCGATGGCGTCGAGGATCTTGTGCTTGACGAATTCGTCTTCATAACGAAGGCCGTCTTCATTGAGCACGCCGTCCTTGTCCACCACGATGGCGTTTTCCACACTGCCGCCGAGCGCGAGGTTGTGCTTGCGCAGGTACTCGATATCGCTCATGAACCCGAAGGTCCGGGCGCGACTGACTTCCTTCACGAATGAGGTGCTGGAAAAGTCCACGCTGGCGCTTTGAGTCCGGTTACGGAACACCGGGTGATCGAAATCGATCTCGAAACTCACTTTGAATCCGTCGAATGGCAGGAAAGTAGCGCGCTTGTCGCCGTCTTCCACTGTTACTTCGCGCAGGATACGAATGAATTTCTTGGCTGCGTCCTGTTCTTCCAGGCCGGCAGATTGAATCAGGAATACAAAGGGTCCAGCGCTACCGTCCATAATCGGCACTTCGGACGCGGAGAGCTCGACGTAGGCGTTATCGATGCCCAGGCCAGCCATGGCCGAGAGCAAGTGCTCAACCGTGTCTACCTTGGTATCACCGTTTACCAATGTCGTAGACATGGTGGTCTCGCCGACATTCGCCGCGCGGGCAGGAATTTCCACCACGGGGTCGAGATCGGCACGGCGAAATACGATGCCGGTATCCACAGGAGCAGGTTTGAGGGTCAGGTAAACCTTTTCCCCAGAGTGCAGGCCGACACCTGTGGCACGGATAATATTCTTCAGGGTGCGTTGTTTAATCATGGCATTGGCCGCTTCAGCGCAAATTGCGAACTGGTATCAACAAAGGCTGAGGATAATACCAGACCCGGCCTTTGCTGAATACCAATCACCCTTATACCCCTGATAAATTTCATTAATCAGCCTGACGACGCAGGAAAGCTGGAATATCCAGGTAATCCAGATCGTCTTGCGGATTGAGCTTGGCAGCAGCGGCAGCCCCGGCATGCGCCTGGTTGCGCATTACAGTCGGGCGCTCCAGGTCACGGTAGTTGACCGACGATTGTTCCTGACGAACCGGCGCCGGAGCAGCAGTCTGCATGGCAGCGGTTTGCAGGGTATTGTCGATGACCTTGACCGGCTTCTCGATTTTTGCACCCAGGCCAGTAGCAACTACGGTTACGTGCAGCTCATCGCGCATGTCCGGATCGATAACAGTACCGACCTTGACCATAGCGTGATCGGACGCAAAGGCTTCGATGATGCTACCAACGTCCGAGTATTCACCCAACGACAGGTCAGGACCTGCAGTGATGTTTACCAGGATGCCACGAGCGCCCTGCAGGTTGACGTCTTCGAGCAGCGGGTTGCGGATAGCCGCTTCCGTCGCTTCACGTGCACGGTTAGGACCGCTGGCGCAGCCAGTGCCCATCATCGCCATGCCCATTTCGCTCATTACGGTACGGACGTCGGCGAAGTCGACGTTGATCATGCCCGGGCGCTTGATGATGTCGGAGATACCGCGAACGGCACCCGCCAGTACGTCGTCAGCCTTGGCAAAAGCGGACAGCAAGCTTGCGTCCTTGCCCAGGATGGTCAGCAGCTTCTCGTTGGGAATGGTGATCAGCGAGTCAACGCTGTCTGCCAGTGCACGAATGCCCTCATCGGCAATCTGCATGCGCTTGCGGCCTTCGAACGGGAACGGACGGGTCACCACCGCAACGGTGAGAATACCCAGTTCCTTGGCCACTTCGGCAATGATCGGTGCAGCACCGGTACCGGTACCGCCACCCATGCCAGTGGTGATGAACACCATGTTGGTGCCCTGCAGTACTTCGGCTATGCGCTCACGGTCTTCCAGCGCGGCCTGACGACCGACTTCCGGATTAGCACCAGCACCAAGTCCCTTGGTGACACCAGTACCCAGTTGCAAAATGGTGCGCGCGCCGATGTTTTTCAGCGCTTGAGCATCAGTGTTGGCGCAGATGAACTCAACGCCTTCGATGCTGCTCTTGACCATGTGATTGACGGCGTTGCCACCGCCGCCACCGACACCGATCACTTTGATGACCGGGCTTTGCGGGACGTTGTCTACGAGCTCGAACATTTTCCCTCTCCTTACAGTTCTCTAGTTTTTGCGCCTACTACTACTGCTTTGAAACTTTAAAAGTTGCCTTTGACCCAGCGCGTAAAACGCTCCAGCGCCGGTGCCTTTGGTTCATCGCCATAGTTGTTGCTGCTGGTACCGGTAAGGCTCACGCCGTCGGACTGCTTTTGCAGGCCGTAGGTCAGAAGGCCCACACCAGTGGAATAGATCGGGTTGCGTACTACGTCGCTAAGACCCCGAACGCTATGCGGCACGCCCAGGCGCACCGGCATGTGGAAAATCTCTTCGGCCAGCTCCACCGCACCTTCCATCTTCGCGGTACCGCCGGTCAGAACGATGCCCGCAGGCACCAGGTCTTCGTAGCCGCTGCGACGCAGTTCGGCCTGGATCAGGGTGAAAAGCTCGTCGTAACGCGGCTCGACCACTTCGGCCAGCGCCTGGCGCGAAAGCTCGCGCGGTGGACGGTCACCGACGCTTGGCACCTTGATGGTTTCACCGGCACCGGCCAATTTGGCCAGGGCGCAGGCATAACGAATTTTGATCTCTTCGGCATACTGGGTTGGAGTACGCAGCGCCATGGCGATGTCGTTGGTCACCTGGTCGCCAGCAATCGGGATCACGGCAGTGTGACGGATGGCGCCTTCGGTGAAGATGGCGATGTCAGTGGTACCGCCACCGATGTCCACCAGGCACACGCCCAGTTCTTTCTCGTCATCGGTCAGCACCGAATAGGCCGAGGCCAATTGTTCGAGAATGATGTCGTCGATTTCCAGGCCACAGCGACGCACGCACTTTTCAATGTTCTGCGCGGCATTGACGGCACAGGTAACGACGTGGACTTTGGCTTCCAGGCGCACACCCGACATACCCAGCGGCTCGCGCACACCTTCCTGGTTGTCGATCACATAGTCCTGCGGCAGGGTGTGCAGAACCCGCTGATCGGCAGGAATGGCAACGGCCTGGGCGGCGTCAAGAACACGCTCAAGGTCGGCCGAACTGACTTCACGGTCGCGGATTGCGACGATGCCGTGGGAGTTCAGGCTGCGGATGTGGTTACCGGCAACGCCAACGAACGCCGAGTGGATCCGGCAGCCCGCCATCAGTTGGGCTTCCTCCACTGCCCGCTGGATCGACTGCACGGTCGACTCGATATTGACGACCACGCCCTTCTTCAGACCACGAGAAGGATGGGTACCGATACCAACGATTTCCAGGGTGCCGTCAGCCGCGACTTCGCCTACCAGCGCCACTACCTTGGAGGTGCCGATATCCAGCCCGACGATCATTTTGCCGCTATGCGCATTTGCCATGGTCCTGCCTCTCTCTAATTCTTCGCAACGGCGGGTTGGGCCGTCGTCGGTGCAATCGGTTCCCGCCAGCCAACAGCAAGGCCATTGGCATAACGCAGATCGATGCGGGCGATGTTCGTGATCTGTTCTTTTAGTGTCTTGTCGTAAATGGCAATGAAACGGCGCATTTTTTCTACCAGATGATCGCGCCCCAACAGCAGCTCGACTCCAGGCCCGGCACTACCGGCGCCAGTGGTCAGGAACCAGCTGCCGCGCTCGCGCACTTCCAGCCGGGCAATCGAAAAGCCCATTGGCCGCAACATCTGGCTCAGTACCTGATATTGCTGCATCACTTGTTGCTGCGCCCGCTGCGGCCCGACCAGCTGCGGCAGGTGCTCGTAGTTGGCCAGTTCGCGAGGTGTGAAGGCCTGGCCCTGGTTATTGAGCAAGGCTTCTTCACCCCAACGCGCTACTGGCAACTGTTCTTCCAGGCGAATCACCACCTCGTCGGGCCACACCCGGCGTACCTCGGCATGGGCGATCCAGGGCATCTTTTCCAGCTCTGCACGCATGCTAGTCAGGTCGACAGTGAAAAAGCTGGCCGCCACATACGGGGCGATTCGCTGTTGCACAGCCTGCTGACTGATGTAGCTGAGGTCCCCCTGTACGGCGATCTTGGTGATCGGCCGGTCGGCATACGGCATCAGGCGCTGCGCACCCTCATACGCACCGAAACCTGCGGCGACCAGCAATACCGGCCAGAGCAGCCGCTTGAAGATGCTGAAATTGGCCTTTGGCAGGCGCGCCGACAGTGGCTCCTTGGCCACCATCCGGCTGGCACCACGCGGCACCGGCTTGCTGCGGCCGGTGGCGGGTTGCTGATGACGTAACATCGCGCCTTGCATGGGCTTAACCTCGCGCCTCTACGCTGGCCGCCAGGATCGCCAGCACCAACTGCTGGAAGTCCAGACCGGCCGCACGTGCCGCCATGGGGACCAGGCTGTGATCTGTCATGCCTGGTGCGGTGTTCACTTCGAGCAGCCAGAAACGTCCCTGCTCGTCCTGCATGACGTCCAGCCGACCCCAGCCAGCGATACCAACGGCATCACAGGCGCGGGCGGTCAGGTCGATCAGTTCTTGTTCCTTTTCCGCGCTCAGGCCACAAGGAATCCGGTACTGGGTATCGGAAGCCAGGTACTTGGCGTCGTAGTCGTAAAAGGTGTGTGGCGTACCCAGTGCGATGGGTGGCAATACCTGCCCACGCAGGGTCGCGATAGTGAACTCCGGACCTTGAATCCATTGTTCAACCAACACTTGCGAGTCGTAGGTGGCGGCGTCTTTCCAAGCGGCGATCAATGCCTCGACGCTGGTCACTTTCGCCATACCGATACTGGAACCTTCATGGGCCGGTTTGACGATCAAAGGGAAGCCCAGTTCCGTGCCTGCAGAAATACAGTCAGCTTCGCTGCTCAGTACTGCATGGCGTGGGGTGGGAATACCCAGGCTCTGCCAAACCTGCTTGGTGCGCAGTTTGTCCATCGCCAGTGCCGAAGCGAGGATTCCACTACCGGTGTAGGGGATGCCCAGGCACTCGAGCAAGCCCTGCATGCTGCCGTCTTCACCGCCGCGGCCGTGAAGAATGATGAAGGCGCGATCGATCTTTTCGTTTTGCAGACGGTTGAGCAGGTCGCCACCCACGTCAATGGCAACCACATCGACGCCTGCGCTGGTCAACGCCTCGATCACGGCAGCGCCGGACTTGAGCGAAACCTCACGCTCGGCGCTCTTGCCGCCATAGAGAACAGCCACGCGACCGAAGTCTTTCACCGCGATGGTCGAATGCAGTTTGTCGTATGCATTAGCAGTCATTTCGACTTCCCCTGACTGGTAACAGCACCAGCGAACAACGGACTTTTAAGAAGCTGCGGAGCCAGGCCACCGATATCACCGGCGCCTTGGCACAGCAGGATGTCGCCCGCACGCAACAGCGGCTTGACTAGCGGTGCCAGCTCAACGCCACGCTCGATGTAGATAGGGTCGAGCTGGCCGCGCTGACGGATGCTGTGGCACAGCTGACGACTGTCAGCACCTGGAATTGGCTCTTCGCCGGCCGGATAGACTTCCATCAACAGCAACACGTTGGCGTCAGCCAGGACCTGGACGAAATCGTCATACAGGTCACGGGTACGGCTGAAACGGTGCGGCTGGTAAACCATCACCAGGCGCCGCTCCGGCCAACCACCGCGTACAGCCTTGATCACGGCGGCGACTTCGGTCGGGTGGTGACCGTAATCGTCAACCAGCATTACGCTGCCACCGTCCACCGGCAGATCGCCGTAGACCTGGAAGCGTCGCCCTACCCCTTGGAAGCCGGAGAGCCCTTGAACAATGGCCTCATCACTGATGCCTTCGTCGCTGGCAATGGCGATGGTCGCCAGGGCATTGAGCACATTGTGGTTGCCCGGCATGTTGACCGACACATCCAACGGCTCGCGGTCACGACGCAGCACAGTGAAGTGGGTCTGCATGCCCGACTGGCGCACATTGATGGCACGCACGTCGGCTTCTTCGCTGAAGCCGTAGGTAACCGCCGGACGCTTGACCAGCGGCAGAATTTCACGCACTACCGGATCGTCCAGGCACATCACTGCCAGGCCGTAGAACGGCAGGTTGTGGAGAAACTCGACAAATGTTTTCTTGAGCTTATTGAAGTCACCTTCATAGGTCGCCATGTGGTCGGCGTCGATGTTGGTAACCACGGCCACCAGCGGCTGCAGGTGCAGGAAACTGGCATCGCTCTCGTCGGCTTCGGCAATCAGATAGCGGCTGGTGCCGAGCTGGGCATTGGTGCCCGCTGCATTCAGGCGACCACCGATAACGAATGTCGGGTCCAGGCCCCCAGCGGCAAACACCGAAGCCAGCAGGCTGGTAGTGGTGGTCTTGCCGTGGGTACCGGCGACGGCGATGCCGTGACGGTAGCGCATCAGCTCGGCCAGCATTTCGGCACGCGGTACGACCGGGATACGCCGTTCAAGCGCAGTGGCGACTTCCGGGTTGGCCGGATTGATGGCACTGGAAACGACCAGTACATCGGCACTGGCGGCGTTCTCGGCACGGTGGCCGATGAAAATCTGGGCACCAAAGGACTCCAGGCGCTCGGTGACTGCCGAAGTCTTGAGGTCCGAACCCGATACCTGATAGCCCAGGTTCAGCAGTACTTCAGCGATACCGCACATACCCACGCCGCCGATACCGACGAAGTGGATACGACGAATACGGCGCATTTCCGGGTGAGGCATGGCTTTTTGAGCTTCAACCATGGGCCACCTCCAGACAGATATCGACCACGGTGCGGGTGGCCGCAGGTTTTGCCAGGCGCCGAGCAGTGGCGGCCATGGTGGAGAGTTTTTCCGGTTGCATCAGCACCTCGTTCAGGCGTTCAGCGAGTTGCGCTGCGCCAGTTGTCGCTTGTGGCATCAGGAAGGCAGCGCCTTCACGGGCCAGATAATGGGCGTTGTGGGTCTGGTGATCGTCGATGGCGTGGGGCAATGGCACCAGCATCGAGGGCAAGCCGGCCGCAGCCAGCTCACTGACGGTCAGCGCGCCTGCGCGGCAGACCACCAGATCGGCCCAGGCGTAAGCCTTGGCCATGTCCTTGATAAACGGCTCTACTTGAGCCTCGACTCCGGCCTCGCGATAACGCTCGGCGGTAATCTGGTCGTGTTGCTTGCCAGCCTGGTGGAACACCTCGGGACGAATGTCCGCGGGCACCTGGGCCAGGGCTTGGGGCAACAGTTTGTTCAGCGGTTCGGCGCCAAGGCTTCCACCCAGCACCAGCAAGCGTGGCCGCCGCGCACCCAAAGGTTCGCGTGCGGTTTCCATGAACAGTTCGCTACGCACCGGATTGCCGGTGGTACGCAATTTTTCCGAAGCAGCAAAGGTTCCAGGGAAAGCTTCGCAGACTCGGCCGGCCAACGGCACCAGCAACCGATTGGCGGTACCGGCACGGGCATTCTGCTCGTGAACCACGACAGGCACGCCGCACAGACGGGCGGCGACGCCGCCAGGGCCGGTCACATAACCACCAAAGCCGATCACGCACACCGGCTTGAGCTGACGAATGATGCGCCGGGCCTGCAGCACAGCCTTTACCAGGGTGAAGGGTGCCTTGAGCAGGGACAACTTGCCCTTGCCGCGCAGACCGGTGACCTGGATCAGGTGCAGTTGCAACCCTGCCTGAGGCACCAACTCGTTCTCGATACCACGGGGAGTACCGAGCCAATGCACGGTATAACCGCGCGCCTGAAATTCGCGGGCACAGGCAAGGGCCGGAAACACATGCCCCCCAGTGCCTCCCGCCATGATCAGGATATTTTTGCCGTCAGCGGCCATGATTGGGCTCCTCGGCAAAGTCACTTTCATCAAATTCGTGTTCTTCACTGCCCAGGTGGGTTCGACTCTCCCACTCGATCCGCAGCAACAGCCCGACACAGGCGCAACAGATCACCAACGAGCTACCGCCATAACTGAGGAACGGCAACGTCAAGCCCTTGGTCGGCAGCAAACCAACGTTCACGCCGATGTTGATCAAGAATTGACCAATCCACAGAAACGCCAGGCCAAAGGCCATATAGGCAGCGAAGTACTGTTTGGCTTTTTCAGCCCACAGCCCGATGTACAAAGCGCGCACGGTTACAAACACAAACAGCGCCACGGTAACCAGCGAACCGACGACACCCAGCTCTTCAGCCAAAACAGAAAACACGAAGTCAGTGTGCGCTTCAGGCAGGTAGAACTGCTTCTGCACGCTGTTGCCAAGGCCAACGCCAAGCCATTCGCCACGACCAAAAGCGATCAACGCCTGGGTCAACTGATAGCCCGAACCGAACTGGTCGGACCAAGGGTCGGTAAAGGTGATCAAACGCGCCATTCGGTAAGGTTGGGCCTGGACCAGGACAAACACTGCCCCCACCGCCAGCACCACCATCAAACTGAACCGGAACAACCCGACACCGCCGAGAAACAGCATCGCCGCAGCCGCGCCCATCATCACCACGGTGGCGCCGAAGTCTGGCTCCATCAGCAGCAGGCCAGCCATTGGCAGCAACACGATGAACGGTTTAAAGAAGCCCATCCAACTTTCGCGCACCTCGGTCTGACGGCGCACCAGGTAACCGGCCAGGTAGATCACCACAAAGACCTTGGCGATTTCCGATGGCTGTACGTTGAAGAAGCTGAAACCGATCCAGCGCATCGAACCGTTCACTTCTCGGCCGATGCCTGGCACCAATACCAGCACCAGCAGTGCGAAGGCACCGACCAGCATGGTGAAGCCCATCTTCTGCCAGGTGGCAATCGGTACCATCATGGTAACGATGCAGGCGAAAACGCCAATGGCCACGTAAACAAGGTGGCGGAACATGTGATAAAGCGGATTGCCTGTCTGCGCAGCAGCCACTTCCGAAGAAGCCGAGGTGATCATCACCAGGCCAAGGCCAAGCAGCGCCAGGCAACCGGCGAGCATGGCGAAATCGAGATCGATGCCGCGACCGCTGATCAGCGGTGACGGATAGGGCTTGATCATGCCGAAGATCATGCCAGCCCTCCTACGGCCTGGGCGAACAGGCGCCCACGCTCTTCAAAGTTCTTGAACATGTCGAGGCTGGCGCAGGCCGGCGAAAGCAGCACGGCATCGCCTGGTTGAGCCAGTTCGGCCGATCGTTGTACAGCTTCATCCAGGGTCTTGACCCGGATCAGCGGCACCTCGTCACCCAGCGCCTGGGCCAGTAGTTCGGCGTCACGCCCGAGCAGTACCACGGCACGGCAGTGAGCCGTAACCGGCGCTCGCAGGGCACTGAAGTCGGCACCTTTGCCGTCGCCACCAGCAACCAGCACCAATTTGCCGTCAATATCTGCGCCCAAACCTTCGATGGCTGCCAGTGCAGCACCGACGTTGGTGGCTTTGGAGTCGTCGTACCAGCTCACGCCCTGGCGCTCACGCAGCCACTGGCAGCGATGAGCGAGGCCGGCGAAGCTGCGCAGGCTCGCCAACATGGCATCGAACGGCAGCCCCACGGCATGACCCAGCGCCAATGCTGCCAGGGCATTGGACTGGTTGTGCGCACCGCGAATCTTCAGCTCGCGCACCGGCATCAGGTTCTGGAACTCGAATGCCAGGTATTTTTCGCCGTTTTCTTCACGCAGGCCGAACGCCTTGAAGTCAGGTGCATTCAAACCAAAGGTCCAGCAAGGCTGGCCTTCAGTCAGCAACGGACGACTCAGGGCATCCTGGCGGTTGACCACGACTTGCCGTGCACCACGGAAGATCCGGTGCTTGGCCAGATGGTAGGCCGGCAGACCGCTGTAGCGGTCCATGTGGTCTTCGCTGACATTGAGCACCGTGGCGACTTCAGCGTTGAGCTGGTCGGTGGTTTCCAGTTGGAAACTCGACAGTTCCATCACGTACAACTCGACGTCGTCGCTGAGCAGGTCCAGCGCTGGGGTGCCCAGGTTGCCACCGACCGCCACACGCTTGCCTGCGGCAACAGCCATTTCGCCAACCAGGGTCGTCACCGTGCTTTTCGCATTGGAACCGCTGATCGCGATGATCGGCGCCTTGGCGTTACGCGCAAACAGTTCAATGTCGCCCGACAACTTCACGCCACGGGCAGCCGCTTGCTGCAGCGCCGGGGTAGCCAGGGCCAGGCCTGGGCTGACATAGAGCTCGTCGGCACGGCAGAGAAATTCTACGTCCAGTTCACCGCAGCGTACTTCCACCTGCGGGTAATCCCGGCGCAGGGTTTCCAGTTCCGGCGGTTGCTCACGGGTGTCGGCGACCGCAAAGGCAATGCCCCGGTTCGCCAGGAAGCGAACCAGGGACATGCCGCTCTTGCCGAGGCCGACAACGATGCGGAAGTGGTCAGAAGCGATCAGTGACACGCGCTCTACCTCAGTTTCAGGGTGGCAAGGCCGATCAGCACCAGTATCACGGTGATAATCCAGAAACGGACGATCACCCGAGGCTCGGGCCAACCCTTGAGTTCAAAGTGGTGATGGATCGGGGCCATGCGAAACACACGCTTGCCGGTCAACTTGAAGGAGGCCACCTGGATCACCACCGAAAGGGTTTCCATGACGAACACACCGCCCATGATGAACAGCACGATTTCCTGACGCACGATGACGGCGATAGTGCCCAGCGCCGCGCCGAGCGCCAGAGCGCCTACGTCGCCCATGAACACCTGCGCGGGGTAGGTGTTGAACCACAGAAAGCCCAGGCCGGCACCGATCAGCGCGCCACAGAAGACAATCAGCTCACCCGCACCCGGCACATAAGGAATCAGCAGGTATTCAGCGAATTTCACGTTACCCGACAGGTAGCAGAAGATGCCCAGGGCGCCGCCAACCATGACCGTGGGCATGATCGCCAGGCCATCGAGGCCATCGGTAAGATTCACCGCGTTGCTCGAACCTACGATTACGAAATACGTCAGCACCACGAAGCCAATACCCAGCGGGATGGTGACATCCTTGAGCATCGGCACGATCAGCGTGGTTTCGACGCTGCTTGGCGCCGTCGTATAAAGAAAGATCGCTGCACCCAGGCCGAACACCGATTGCCAGAAATACTTCCAGCGACTTGGCAGGCCGCGCGAGTTCTTCTCGATCACCTTGCGGTAATCGTCGACCCAGCCGATAGCACCGAACAACAGGGTGACAATCAGTACGACCCAGACATAACGGTTGGTCAGGTCGGCCCACAGCAAGGTGCTGATGCCGATAGCCGAAAGAATCAAAGCACCGCCCATGGTAGGGGTACCGGACTTGGACAGGTGCGATTGCGGGCCGTCGTTACGAACCGATTGACCAATCTGGCGAATCTGCAGGGTACGAATCATCCAAGGGCCCAACCATAGGGCCAGAGACAACGCGGTCAGCACACCCAGGATCCCGCGCAGGGACAGGTACTGGAAGACCGCGAAGCCTTTGTAGAACTGTTGCAGATACTCAGCCAGCAGTAGCAGCATTAATGTTTCTCCCCGCTGGAACCGCACAATGCCACCACGACGTTCTCCATCGCAGCGCTGCGCGAACCCTTGATCAAAATAGTGGTATTAGTGGCCTGTTCGGCGCGAACGGCGTCGATCAGATCCGCTTGATTAGCGAAATGTCGGGCATTGGTGCCGAACACTGCTACCGCATGAGCCATGTTCTGGCCCACCGCATAGAGTGCCGAAACCTTGTCTTTGGCGTACTCGCCTACCTGCCGATGCCCTTCCTCAGCCCACTGGCCCAATTCGCCGATATCCCCGAGCACCAGAACGGTGCGGCCGGAAAAGCCGGCGAGTATATCAACGGCAGCGCACATAGAGGTGGGGTTTGCGTTATAGGTGTCATCGATCACGCGTACGCCGTTGGCGGCCATCTGCACCACGGTGCGGCCCTTGACCGGCTGCACGCAGTTCAAGCCCTGGACAATTCCGTCCAGCGCCAGACCAAAGGCATGTGCGGCGGCGGCGGCGGCCAGAGCGTTGGCAACGTTGTGGGTGCCCAGCAGATTGAGCTGAACCCGTGCCACGCCTAGCGGACTGTGCAGATCGAAGGACGGGCAACCGCGTTCATCCTGAGCGAGGTTTGCGGCATGAAAATCCGCGCCGGCGTTGTTCAAGGCGAAAGTCAGCAGGCGACGATTACCGGCGCGTTGTTTCCAGATACCGAACGCCTTGTCTTCCAGGTTCAATACAGCCACGCCATCCTGGCCCAAACCTTCGAGGATCTCGCCCTTGGCTTCGACAATTTTCTCAGGACCACCGAACTCGCCGACATGTGCGGTTCCGGCGTTGTTGATCAGGGCTACCTGCGGCTTGGTCAGCCCCACGGTATAGGCGATCTCACCAATACGCGAAGCGCCCAACTCGATAACTGCCGCCGTATGTTCCGGGGCAATTTCGAGCAGCGTCAACGGCGCGCCAAGGTCGTTGTTGAGGTTGCCACGGGTGGCCAGAACCGAACCGCGGGTGCGCAAAATGCTGGCGAGCATTTCCTTGACCGTGGTCTTGCCACTGGAGCCGGTAATGGCGGCGACAGGTTTGTCGAATGCACTGCGGTTCAGCGCACCCAGTTGACCCAGGGCCAAACGACAGTCGGCAACCAGCAACTGCGGCAGCTTGCTGCCGGGCACTTCACGCTCGACCAGGGCCGCAACGGCGCCCTTGGCCTGCACTTCATTCAGATAGTCATGACCGTCAAAGCGCGGGCCTGCCAGGGCAATGAACAGTTGCCCGGCAACGATTGCGCGACTGTCGATACTGACGCCGGTAAACGTCGCATCGGCACTGATCAGACGCCCCTGCAGGGCGGGGGTGAGCTGGCTGAGGGTCAATGGCTTAAGCATTGGCGGCTCCCCAGGCGGCAAGCGCCTTCTCGGCCTCGACCAGGTCAGAAAAGTCGTGGCGCTGACCGTTGATTTCCTGATAGTCCTCGTGCCCTTTGCCGGCCAGGACGATGACGTCGTCAACCCCGGCGCTGGCGATAAATTGAGCAATGGCGGCGCCACGACCGGCAACGAACTCGACGGCTTCAGCCTTGGCAAAGCCAGGTTGGATGTCGGCGAAAATTTGCTGCGGGTCTTCGCTGCGGGGGTTGTCGTCGGTCACCAGCACGCGATCGGCCAGACGCTCGGCAACCTCGGCCATCAATGGACGCTTGCCGCGATCACGATCGCCACCGCAACCGAACAGGCACAGCAATTGCCCTTTGGCGTGCGGACGCAGGGCCAGAAGGACCTGCTCCAGGGCATCAGGGGTATGGGCGTAATCAACCACTACCAGCGGCTTGCTACCACCACCCAGGCGCTGCATGCGGCCAATCGGCCCTTCCAGCTTGGGGGTGACTTGCAGGATTTCATCCAATGGATAATCAAGCGCCAGCAAGGTTCCGACCGCTGCCAGCATGTTGCTCAAATTGAAACGACCGAGCAGACGGCTGCGCAGCGTGCGTTCACCCTGGGCGGTGACAATAACTGCACGTACGCCATCATCGTCGAAATGCGCTTCGCGGCAGTACAGCGAAGCGGCGCTATCTTTCAAGCTGTAGCTGATCAGCCGCGATTCGGCGTATTCACGGGCCAGGCGACGACCAAACTCGTCATCCAGGTTGACCACTCGGCAACGCAGATCGGGCCAGGCAAACAAACGCGCCTTGGCATTTTCATAAGCCTGCATGCTGCCGTGGTAATCGAGGTGGTCGCGCGACAGGTTGGTCATCACCGCGATATCGAATGCCAAGGCCGCAACCCGTCCCTGCTCCAGGGCATGGGAGGAAACCTCCATGGCAATGGCCTTCGCCCCAGCCTTCTTCAGGTCGTTAAGGGTCGCCTGCACGGCAATCGGGTCCGGGGTAGTCAAACGGCCGCTTTGCAGCTCGCCATAAAACCCGGTTCCCAGTGTGCCGATCAGGCCGCAACGTTGACCCAACGCGTCCAGTGCCTGGGCTACCAGTTGGGTAACGCTGGTCTTACCGTTGGTACCGGTGACCCCTACCAGATTGAGCTGACGGCTTGGCTCGCCATAAAAGCGTCCAGCGATATCCGACAGCTGGGCAATCAGGCCCTTGACCGGAATCAGCGGCGCATCCGTGATCGGCAGCACCGTGGCGTTTTCAGCTTCATAAGCCACTGCTGCCGCACCGCGCTTGAGCGCATCGGCAATATGCTCGCGACCATCGACCAGAGCGCCCGGCACGGCCAGGAACAGATCGCCTGGACGAATATTACGGCTGTCCAGCGTCAACTCGCGAATCAATGGATCGCGACTGGCCTGAGGAAAAAGTTTGCTCAATGGCATCGTCATCAACCGCGCCCTCCCTTGGCGGGCGCAGCATCAACCTGCTGCTGTGGTGTTGCCGCCGGCAGGTTGTCCGGCGGAATGTTCATCAGGCGCAACGTGCCGGACATGACTTTACTGAACACCGGGGCCGAAACCAGGCCACCGAAGTAGCCGCCCTTGCTGGGCTCGTCGATGACCACGACCACCGCATAGCGTGGATCGCTCATCGGCCCGAATCCGGCGAACAACGAACGATAGGAATTCTCGGTGTAGCCTTTGGAACCGATGGTGGCCTTACGCGCCGTACCACTCTTGCCACCTACGTGATAGAACGGCACCTGGGCACGGAACACGCCACGCGGCGCCTCGATTACCTGCTGGACCATGCCCTGGATGGTCTTGGCGACTTCCACCGGCACCACTTGCGTGGACTCTGGGGTCTTGTCGACCTTGAGGATACTCAAGGGCACCATTTTGCCGTCGTTGGCCAGTGCGGCGTAGGCGTGGACCAATTGCAGCGCCGTCACCGACAGGCCGTAGCCGTAGGACAGGGTTGCGGTTTCGGCTTTGCGCCACTCACGATGGTTCGGCAGGTTACCGACCCGCTCACCTGGGAAACCCAGGCCGGTGTACTGACCCAGGCCCAGCTGCGACATCACTCGGTAAATCGATTCGCCACCAATATCGAAGGCGATCTTGCTCATGCCGACGTTACTGGAGTTGATCAGAATGCCGGTAAGGTCAAGGATCGGGCCCTCACTGCGCGATACGTCACGAATGGTGTAGCGACCGAGCTGCAAGGTGCCTGGATACACTTCAACCTTGTCGGTCGGCTTCCAGCGTCCGCTCTGCAACGCAGCACTCATGGACAACGGCTTTACCGTGGAGCCGGGCTCGAACACGTCGATGATCGCCCGATTGCGCATGGCGGCCGGGAACATGCTGCGGCGGTTGTTCGGGTTGTAAGTGGGCTGATTGACCATCGCCAGTACTTCACCCGTCTTCACATCCAGAATCACCAGGCTGCCTGCCTTGGCTTCCTGCTCCGCAATTGCGTTACGCAACTCGCGGGTAGCCAGGTACTGCAGGCGCAGGTCGATGGACAACGCCAAGGTCTTTCCGGCCTTGGCGTTTTTGGTCACTTGAATGTCTTTGATCAGCCGACCGCGCCGGTCCTTGATCACTTGCCGTTTGCCGGGCACGCCGGCCAGCCACTCGTCGTAGGCCAACTCGACCCCTTCGCGACCATGATCATCAAGGTCGGTAAAACCAACCATGTGTGCGGCAACATCGCCTGCAGGGTAGAAACGACGAAATTCCTCGATGCCATAGACACCAGGAACTTTAAGATCGAGTACCACTTGGCCCTGTTCCGGCGTCAGGCCTCGAACCAGGTAGATGAACTCTTTATTGGCCTGTTGTTCCAGGCGCTGGGTCAGCTGTTGCGGGCTCTGCTTGAGCGCTTCCGCCAGGGCTGGCCAACGCTCTTTGGTCGCCTGCATCTCCTTGGGGTTGGCCCACAAGGTGGTGACCGGGGTACTGACCGCCAGCGGTTCGCCGTTGCGGTCAGTAATAAGCCCGCGGTGCGCAGGGATCGGGATATGACGCAGGCTGCGCGCATCGCCCTGTCCCTTGAGGAAGGCACGGTCGACGACCTGCAGGTCGATAATGCGCCAGGCAATCGCGCCGACCATTACTGCCAGCAATGCGATAACCACGCGGAACCGCCACGGGTAGAGCGCCCCCTCAAGTTTCATCATGGTGCCACCATCCGTACTTCGTTGGCGGCCGGAATACGCATTTGCAACTGTTCGCTAGCCAGATTTTCAATCCGGCTGTGCGCTGTCCAGGTGCTTTGCTCAAGAATCAAACGGCCCCACTCGGCCTGCGCCTTGTCGCGCTCGCTGAGTTCGCCATACAGCGTGTTGAGTAACTGACGGTTCCAATGCGCGCTGTACGACACCGCCACCGAAGAAACGAGCACGGCAATAAACAGCAGAAGCATCAGGAAGCTTCCGCCTGGCAAAGGCTTGGCGAACAAGCGACTCACCGCAGCTTCTCGGCAACGCGCATCACAGCGCTGCGCGAACGAGGATTGGCCTTGAGCTCGGCTTCGGACGCAAACTGCGCTTTACCGTGGACTTTGATTCGAGGCTCGAAATGCTTGTGTTGCACAGGTAGGTTACGTGGCAGATTGTCGGCCTCGCCCTTGACCAGCTTGCGCATGAACAGCTTGACGATACGGTCTTCCAGGGAGTGGAAGCTGATCACCACCAGGCGACCACCCACTTCCAGCGCATCGAGCGCGGCCTCAAGGCCTACCTCAAGATCACCCAGTTCATTGTTGACATGGATGCGCAAGCCCTGGAAAGCACGGGTTGCAGGGTTCTTGCCTTTTTCCCAGGCAGGGTTGGCCACTTTCAGCACTTCGGCGAGGTCTGCCGTGCGCGTGAATGGCTGCAGCTCACGACGCTCGACTACCGCACGGGCCATGCGCCCGGAAAAGCGCTCTTCGCCGTATTCCTTGAATACACGGGCGATTTCCTCGACCGGCGCGGTCGCGATGAACTCGGCAGCGCTAATGCCGCGGCTCGGATCCATGCGCATGTCCAGCGGACCGTCATTGAGAAAACTGAAACCGCGCTCCGGGTCATCAAGCTGAGGGGAGGACACCCCCAGGTCCATCAGCACGCCGCTTACCTTGCCGGCCAGGCCGCGCTGCGCAACCTCATCACCGAGCTCGGCAAAACTACGCTGCACAATGACAAAGCGGCCGTCTTCGGCCGCCAGCGCTTGCCCGGTGGCAATCGCTTGAGGATCTTTGTCAAAACCGAGCAACTTTCCTTGCGGCCCCAGCTTACTGAGTATCAGGCGGCTATGCCCGCCACGGCCGAAGGTGCCATCCAGATAGCAGCCATCGGCGCGTACGGCGAGAGCCTCGACGGCTTCGTCAAGCAGTACGGTGATGTGGTTAAAGCCGCTATCTATAGTCACAGGATCAAATCACGCAGTTCTTCAGGCATGGCGCCCGGTTGTTGAATAGCTGCAAGATCGGCTGCCGAAACTGCGTTCCAGGCATCCTCATCCCACAGTTGAAATTTGTTCAGTTGCCCCACCAGCATCGCTTTCTTGTCGAGCTTGGCGTATTCGCGCAAACGCGGAGGCACCAGGAAACGACCACTGCCATCAAGCTCCAGATCAACCGCATTACCAATCAGCAAACGCTGCAGGCGACGGTTCTCTTCTCGCAATGACGGCAAGGCGCGCAACTTGGCTTCAATCAGTTCCCACTCATCGAGGGGATACACACACAAGCAAGGATCAACAGCGTCGATGGTCACGATCAATTGCCCGGAACTACGCGAATCGAGCTCGTCACGGTACCGGCTCGGCATTGCGAGACGGCCCTTTGCGTCGAGGTTGATAGCGTTGGCTCCGCGAAACACGGCTGCGATTCCCCACTTGTTAGCTTTATTGTGATCAGAAAACCCACTTCATGCCACTTTCTGCCACTTGCGCACACTATAGGAATCCGCCTACCACACCGTCAAGGCGCGCCTACAAGGAAATCCCTTACAGATCGGAGATTTAGCGAGATATAAGAAGAAGGAGGTACAAAATGGAGAGATTTCTGACAGAAAAAATCAAAGTCACTTAGGCACATAGCGTGCAAAGTTAAAGTGATTTATTAAGAGTAAGATTTTTTTGGTATTACTGAGACACATCTGCTATCGATTCAAGCAGGGGAGGAAGAGGTGGAGAGTCGATCTGTAAGCCGGGTTCTGTCGAGGACAGTCATTCCTCTACGACGGCCATCACTGGACGTCTTTAGCAACCTACCCGGTTCCAACGCGGGCCGCGCCATATGGAACCCTATTTGGTCTTGCTCCGAGTGGGGTTTACCTAGCCACGAACTGTTGCCAGTCGTGCGGTGCGCTCTTACCGCACCTTTTCACCCTTACCGGCACCGAAGTGCTTAGGCGGTTATTTTCTGTGGCACTTTCCGTAGGCTCACGCCCCCCAGGTATTACCTGGCACTCCGCCCTATGGAGCCCGGACTTTCCTCCCCCCTCTTTTGCGGAACAAAAGAAGGCAGCGACTGTCCGATCGACTCTCCGCCGCAAAGGTTAACGGCTGAGACGCTCAAGAACAAGCGATAAAACAAATAGTAGCATAAAGCTATTAACGGTCTTTTTGTTTTTCCAGGGCTACCTGGTACAGCACGTTCTTGCGCACACCGGTGATTTCCGCCGCCAGGGCCGCTGCCCGCTTGAGCGGCATCTCCGCCAGCAACAGGTCCAGCACGCGCATCGCCTCACTGCTCACCGCCTGCTCATCTTCCGGGGCAGTCCAGCCGGCGACCAGCACCACGCACTCGCCGCGCTGCTGGTTGCTGTCCGCCTCGACAAAAGCTCGCAGCTCACCCAGCGGCAGCCCCTTGAGGGTTTCGAACGTCTTGGTCAGCTCACGCGCAAGCAAGGCTGGACGCTCGGCGCCAAATACCTCCTCCATATCCTGCAGACACTCGAGGATTCGATGCGGCGCCTCGTAAAAGATCAGGGTGCGCGGCTCTTCCTTGACCTGGGTCAGACGCGCGCGGCGCCCCACCGCCTTGGCAGGCAGAAAACCTTCGAAAATGAAGCGATCCGATGGCAGCCCCGCCGCCGAAAGCGCGGCAATCAGTGCGCAAGCGCCAGGTACCGGCACCACAGCGATACCCGCTGCACGCGCCTGGCGCACGAGGTGGTAGCCGGGATCAGAAATCAGCGGCGTGCCGGCATCGGAGATCAATGCCACGCTGTCCCCGGCCAGCAAACGCGTCAGAAAGCGATTGCCCTCGTCGCGCTCGTTGTGCTCATGGCAGGCTGCCAGCGGCGTGTTGATACCAAAGTGTTGCAGCAAACGAATGGAATGACGCGTGTCTTCGGCCGCAATCAACGCGACGCTACCGAGTACTTTCAGCGCTCGCGCACTCATGTCATCCAGGTTGCCGATGGGCGTGGCCACCACGTAAAGCGTGCCAGCAGTGGAATGGGAAGCCCCTGGAGCATCAGTCACAGCACATACCTGTCGTCTTGAACAAAGCGCCATTGTAGCCCGACTGACGGCAACAATGCGTAACCTGCGCGGCCTACACATTGTCCGTGACGACCTATATTGAAGGATTAACGCCAGCAACATCGCGCCCCGGCCAACGCTTGGGTACAATTGCCAGTTAATTTGATCGAGTAACAGGACCATTACATGATCGCTTGCCTGCGGCTGCTCACAGCCCTTTGCCTCGCCGCCCTGCTGGCAGCCTGCGCCAGCTCGCCCTCGTCGAGCCTCGGCGAACTGCCACGCACCCCGGACGCCAGCATCGAGCAACTGCTTGAACAGGCCGCCACCAGCAAGAATCCGGACGAAGCCGCCTTGCTGCGCCTGAGCGCCGCCGACCTGGCCTACCGGCAAAAAGACAACGTACGTGCCGCGCGAATCCTCGAGCAGGTGCCGGTTGAACAACTCAAACCGGCGCAGCAGATATTCGCCAGCACACTGAGCGCTGAGCTGGCCATGAGCCGCAACCAGCCCAAGGCCGCCCTGACCGCCCTGAGCCATCCAAGCCTTGGGCGCCTGGGTGAGCTACCGGACGAACAACAACGCCGCACACGCAGCGTGCAGGCCAGCGTCCTGGAAGCCAACGGCCAGACTCTCGCCGCCGCCCAGACACGCGTCGACCTGGCACCACTGCTCAGCGGTGACGCAGCCAGCGCCAATAACGACGCCATCTGGAATCTGGTCGCCGCCCTGCCCAGCGATCAATTGCAGGCTGCCAGCACTGGCACCGGTACGCTCGCCGGCTGGGCCAGCCTGGCCCTGGCAGTAAAAAGTGCCGGCACGCTGGAGCAGCAGCAAGCAGCCATCGACAACTGGCGCAAACAGAATCCAGAGCACCCAGCCGCAGTGCAATTGCCTCTGCCGCTGGTCAAGCTCAAGGAACTGGCCAGCCAACCCCTGACCAAGATCGCCTTGCTGCTGCCACAGGAAGGCCAGTTGGCCGGCGTGGCCCGCGCCCTGCGTGATGGTTTCATGGCTGCGCACTTCCAAGCTCAACAAGCCGGACAGAAGCCCCCAGCAATCGAAGTATTCGACAGCTCGCGCCTGACTTCTCTGGATGACTTCTACCGTCAGGCACAGGCAGCCGGCGCACAATTGGTCGTAGGCCCACTGGAAAAAAACCTGGTCAAGCAACTTGCGGCACGACCACAGTTGCCAATCACCACGCTTGCCTTGAACTACAGCGAAGCCGGACAGACCGGCCCGGCACAGCTGTTCCAGTTCGGCTTGGCTGCCGAGGACGAAGCCCGCGAAGTATCGCGCCGCGCTCGCGCCGATGGCATGGTTCGCGCCGTCGCCCTGGTACCGCGTGGCGAATGGGGTGATCGCGTGCTCAAGGCATTCCGTCAAGACTGGGAAGCCAACGGCGGCACCCTGCTGGCCGCCGAGCACATTGGCCAACCTGTAGAGCTGGCCCAGCAAATTGCAGATCTGTTCCAACTGCGCCAGAGCGAAGGCCGCGCAAAAAGCCTGCAGAGCACTGTCGGTGGCACTGTTTCGGCCCAGCCTTCGCGCCGCCAGGACATCGATTTCCTCTTCCTCGCCGCTACCCCACAGCAAGGCCAGCAAATCAAGCCAACCCTCAACTTCCAGTACGCCGGTGACGTTCCGGTTTATGCCACCTCGCACTTGTACAGCGCCAGCGGTGACGTAAACCAGTACAACGACATGAACGGGGTCCGCTTCTGCGAAACCCCTTGGCTGCTCGATACCAACAACAGCCTGCGCCAGCAAGTGGTCACGCAGTGGCCTCAAGCTGCCGGCAGCCTCGGTCGCCTGTATGCCATGGGCATCGACGCCTACAGCCTGGCGCCACGCCTGGGCCAACTCAAGGCACTGCCGGATAACCGCATCGAGGGCCTTTCCGGCAGCCTGAGCATGAACCCCAACCAGCGCATCGAGCGTCAGCTGCCGTGGGCCGAATTTTCCGGCGGACAAATCAAACGCCTGCCCGACACCCCACGCTAATGCCTCACAGTTCACGCCAACAAGCAGGCCAGGCCGCCGAGCAACACGCCCTCGAGTACCTTCGAGGGCAAGGCCTGAGCCTGCTGGCACAGAACTGGCGATGCAAACGTGGCGAGCTTGATCTGGTCATGCTCGACAGCGATACAGTAGTATTCGTCGAGGTTCGCTATCGGATGCACGCGGACTTCGGCGGTGCGCTCGGCAGTATCGACGGGCGCAAGCAGGACAAACTGGTGCTAGCCGCCGAGTCTTTTCTGCACAAGGAAACCCAGTGGACCAACTCCCCCTGCCGTTTCGATGTGATCGCCGTGCAAGGCAGAGGCCACTCGGGCCAAGCGCTTCAATGGCTGAAAAACGCCTTCGAATGCTGAGCCCGCCCTGACCCTGCACGTTTACCCCTACAACTTTTTTGCTCTTTGCTTCGCGGGCCGCACAGTCATGTGCCGGGATCTTTTGCAGCGTCCCGACACGCCCGACCAGCCGCCCTACTTAAGGTCTTATTGATGGACATGCAATCCCGAATTCGCCAGCTTTTCCAGGCCAGTATCAACACCAAGCAACAGGCGATGGAAGTCCTTGCACCACACATCGAGCAAGCCAGTCAGGTGATGGTCAACGCCCTGCTCAACGAGGGCAAGATGCTCGCCTGCGGTAACGGCGGCTCGGCCGGCGACGCACAGCACTTTTCCTCCGAACTGCTCAACCGCTTTGAGCGTGAGCGCCCGAGCCTGCCGGCGATTGCGCTGACCACCGACAGCTCGACCATCACCTCGATTGCCAACGACTACAGCTACAACGAAATTTTCTCCAAGCAGATTCGCGCCCTCGGCCAGCCAGGTGACGTTCTGCTGGCGATTTCGACCAGCGGTAACTCGGCGAACATTATTCAGGCGATCCAGGCCGCACATGATCGCGAAATGATTGTCGTAGCTTTGACCGGACGCGATGGCGGCGGCATGGCCTCGTTGCTGCTGCCTGAAGACGTCGAGATTCGCGTACCGGCCAACGTCACCGCACGCATCCAAGAAGTCCACCTGCTGGCGATCCACTGCCTTTGCGATCTGATCGACAGCCAATTGTTCGGGAGTGAAGAATGACCCCTAACCGCCTCGGCCTGATGGCCCTGACCCTGTGCCTGAGCCTGACTGGCTGCAGCTCGGTCCTCACTGCCACTCGCGATACACCGATCGAAGATGATCGCGGCACCCGCACCTTCGGCAGTAAGATCGACGACTCGCTGATCGAAACCAAGGTGGCGGTCAACGTGGCCAAGGCCAGCCCTGACCTGGACAAAAACTCGCACATCGTTGTCAGCAGCTTCAACGGCATCGTTCTGCTGGCCGGGCAAACGCCGCGCGCCGACCTCAAGAGCCTCGCTGAACAGGCCGCAGGCCAGGTCCAGCGAGTAAAAAAGGTTCACAACGAACTGCAGGTCCTGCCGCCCTCCTCGTTGCTGGCGCGCAATAACGATGCTTGGCTGACCACTAAAATCAAGACCCAGATGCTTACCGACGGCAACATTCCCGGTTCACGCATCAAGGTCATTACCGAAAACGGCATCGTCTACATGCTCGGCCTGCTGACCCAGCAGGAAGCCACCCGCGCCACCAACCTGGTGCAGGGCGTTTCGGGCGTGCAGAAAATCGTCAAGCTGTTCGAGTACATCGACTAACCACCGTGGCCTGCCCACACAGGCCACTGCGGATTTATTCGCGAAGGATTGCGCGGCGATCCCATTTTTATCTACACCTAGCTTAGGAAGAACCCATGAAAAACGGCCTGCTGTCGACCCTACTGATCGGCGCTTTCGCTACCTTGGCCGGTTGCTCCAGCCCTAGCCTCATCACCCTCAACGATGGCCGCGAGTTCCAGGCTGTCGACGCTCCACGCTACGAGCGCAGCTCGGGCTTTTACGAGTTCGAGCAGCTGGACGGCAAAGTGACCCGCGTCAACAAGGACCAGGTCCGCACCATCTCTGACCTGTAAGCAGGCAACAGACAGAAAAAAGGCGATCCGGTTGGATCGCCTTTTTTTTACTTCACAACCTTCAGGCTAGGACGCCCGGTTGGCCGCGGCGGCTGACCACCTGCAGGTGGGCCATCGTCATCCGGCTCGACAGTGTCATCGTCTTCGTCTTCATCAAGCAATGGCGGCTCGAGCTCGAAGACCATGCCCTGACCATTCTCACGGGCGTATATACCGAGGATCGCACCCGCAGGCACGAACAGCGTATGGGCAACGCCGCCAAAACGCCCCTCGAAGCTCACAGCGTCGTTATCCATGTGCAGGTGACGTACGGCACTGGGTGAGATGTTCAAAACGATCTGACCATCACTGGCGAAGCTCTGGGGCACTTGTACCGCCGGGTACTCGGCATTGACAAGCATATGTGGGGTGCAGTCGTTGTCCACGATCCACTCATAGAGTGCACGTACCAAATAGGGGCGACTGGAGTTCATCGACAGCTCCTTAAAACCTAGCGCATTTCACGTTCAGCAGCGGACAGGCTTGCCTGGAAAGCCTCACGGGCAAACTGTCGCTCCATATAATCGAGCAACGGCTTGGCCGGCCGCGGCAGTTCAATTCCCAACACCGGCAAACGCCAGAGTATGGGCAGTAGACAACAATCAACCAGACTTTGCTCCTCACTGAGGAAACAAGGCTTGTCAGCGAACAATGGTGACACACCCGTCAGGCTTTCGCGTAGCTCCTTGCGCGCCTGAGTGCGAGCGGCTTCCTTGCTGCGCGGATCGAGGATCAAATCAACCAACGCGCACCAATCACGCTGGATGCGATGGATCAACAGGCGACTGTTGGCCCGTGCGACTGGATACACCGGCAACAGTGGCGGATGCGGGTAACGCTCATCGAGGTACTCCATGACCACGGTTGATTCGTACAACGCCAGGTCACGATCGACCAGGGTCGGTACACCGCCATAGGGGTTCACTTCGACCAGCTTGGGCGGCAAGCGTCCGGGATCGACATTGATGATCTCGACGCTGACACCCTTCTCGGCGAGAACGATGCGCACCCGATGAGAATAATGGTCAGCGGGGTCGGAGTAGCAGGCTAACCGGTTGGTCACGCCCATAGTGGTCCTCCTCGCAGATGAAATTATAGAAGCTACAAATGCAAACGCGCCCTGCGGGAACCTCTGTTATCCAGAGGCCCCCCAGGGCGCGCTCAACTAGCAGAAATTACTGCGTGATCAGTGCACGTCCTTCCAGTATTCGCGCTTGAGCAAGTAAGCGAATATGAAGAAGAAGGCCAGGTACAGAAGCACGTAGGTACCAATGCGCTGACTTTCCAGTTTGACCGGGTTGGCCGAGTAGGCCAGGAAGGTCACCAGGTTCTTGACCTTCTCGTCGAACTGCTCTGCGGTCAGGGTACCGGATTTCGGCTCCACGGTCAGCTGGTCACACGCTTCATGGGTCAATGGCGAGCCCGTCAACGGATCGAACTGCTTCTTGCCATCGACCACAGTTTGCACCTGCTTGCAGCCGATTACCTGATTGCCTTGCAGGCCTACCAGGACGTTAGGCATACCGACGTTCGGGAACACCTTGTTGTTCACCCCGTACGGACGCGACTTGTCCTCGTAGAAGCTGCGCAGGTAGGTGTACAGCCAGTCGGTGCCACGTACGCGGGCAACCAGGGTCAGGTCGGGCGGCGCAGCACCGAACCAGGTCTTGGCGTCGTCAGGCTTCATGCCGATCTTCATGTGGTCGCCAATTTTGGCGCCGGTGAATACCAGCTTCTCGAGCATCAGCTCGTGAGGAATACCCAAGTCGTCCGCGACCCGCTCGTAACGCTGGAACTTGGCGCTGTGGCAACCCATGCAATAGTTTGCAAAGGTGCGCGCACCGTCCTGCATGGCGGCCTTGTCGGTCAGATCGATATCAACCTTGTCCAGTTCCAGGCCGTGCTCGGCCGCGAAGGTCAACGAAGGCATCACTGCCAGAATCAATACTGCAAATAGCTTTTTCATCAGCCAGTCACCCTTTCCGGAACCGGTTTGGTCTTCTCAAGCCTGGTGTAGAACGGCATCAGAATGAAGTAGGCGAAATACAGGAAGGTGCATACCTGCGACAACAACGTACGGCCCGGGGTAGGCGCCAATACGCCCAGCACGCCGAGGATCACGAACGAAATGCAGAACACCACCAGCCAGGCCTTGCTCATCCAACCCTTGTAGCGCATGGACTTGACCGGGCTGCGGTCGAGCCAAGGCAGGACGAACAGCACGGCAATCGCAGCGCCCATGGCGATTACGCCGAGGAGCTTGTCCGGAATCGCGCGCAGAATTGCGTAGTAAGGTGTGAAGTACCAGACCGGGGCAATGTGCTCAGGGGTCTTGAAGGCGTTGGCCTGTTCGAAGTTAGGCTTCTCCAGGAAGTAACCGCCCATTTCCGGGAAGAAGAACACTACGGCACAGAACACGAACAGGAACACGACCACACCGACAATGTCCTTCACGGTGTAGTACGGATGGAATGGGATGCCATCGAGTGGCACACCGTTCTCGTCCTTGTGCTTCTTGATATCGACGCCATCAGGGTTGTTCGAACCCACTTCGTGCAGTGCCAGGATGTGCAGCACCACCAAGCCAAGAATGACGATCGGCAGGGCTACAACGTGCAAGGCGAAGAAGCGGTTCAGGGTAATACCGGAAATCAGGTAGTCACCACGGATCCACTGGGTCAGGTCATCGCCGATTACCGGGATCGCACCGAACAGCGAGATGATCACCTGGGCGCCCCAGTAGGACATCTGGCCCCAAGGCAGCAGGTAACCCATGAAGGCTTCGGCCATCAGCGCCAGGTAGATCAGCATGCCGAATACCCAAACCAGCTCACGTGGCTTCTGGTACGAGCCGTACAGCAGACCGCGGAACATGTGCAGATAAACGACGATGAAGAACGCAGAGGCGCCGGTGGAGTGCAGGTAGCGCAGGATCCAGCCGTACTCGACGTCACGCATGATGTATTCGACCGAGGCAAATGCCTCTTCGGCCGAAGGCGTAAAGCTCATGGTCAGCCAGACGCCAGTGACGATCTGGTTAACCAGCACCAGCAGTGCCAGGGAGCCGAAAAAATAGAAGAAGTTGAAATTCTTCGGAGCGTAATACTTGCTGAGATGGTCTTCCCACATCTTGGTCGCGGGGAAGCGGGCGTCAACCCAATCCATGAACTTACTCATCACGCGTTCTCCTGATCGACGCCGACAATGATGATGTCGTCCGACTCATACGAGTGCGGCGGCACTGGCAGATTGAGCGGCGCCGGCTGGGATTTGTAGACGCGGCCAGCCAGGTCGTAGTGAGAACCGTGGCATGGGCAGAAGTAACCGCCGACCCACTTGGGCCCCAGATCGACCGGAGCGACCTCGGGACGGAAGGTTGGCGAGCAGCCCAGGTGAGTGCACAGACCGACCAGTACCAGGATTTCCGGCTTGATGGCGCGGTTTTCCGGGTTTACATAGGTAGGTTGAACCGATGCCTTGGATTCAGGATCGGAGAGGTCACCAGCGATCTTCTTGAGGTTGCCAAGGATCTCTTCGGTGCGGCGGACGATGAAGACCGGCTGACCGCGCCACTCAGCAATCATCTGCTGGCCTGGCTCAACCTTGGCGATATTGACCTTCACCGGTGCACCTGCGGCTTTCGCCTTGGCACTGGGGAACCATGACCCCACAAACGGGACCGCAGCCCCCACCGCTCCTGCAGCACCCACCACGGATGTGGCTGCTACGAGGAAGCGACGCCGGCCTGCATTGACGCCGTCATTGCTCATTCAGTCCTCTCCCATCAGCTTTATGGCCTGTTACAACAGGCATCTACTATGTAATTTCTGAACTGCTAAAAATTTGCCGCATGGTAATGAAAAGACCCTTCTCTGACAAGGTGATTAGCCTGGGTCCGAGGCGCAATCCCTTGTAGCTCTTGACTTGCGTCTATGCGGCAAGTTGTCACAGTAAAGACCAACATACTTATTCAAGACATAAAAAAAGCCCGGTTCCACCAGGAACCGGGCTTTTTTTGAACGCCGAAGCGAATTAACGCTTGGAGTACTGAGGACGCTTACGTGCTTTACGCAGACCCACTTTCTTACGCTCGACTTCACGAGCGTCACGGGTTACGAAGCCAGCTTTGCGCAGAGCGCTACGCAGGGTTTCGTCGTATTGCATCAGTGCACGGGTGATACCGTGACGGATTGCACCGGCCTGGCCGCTGACACCACCACCGATAACGGTGACGTAGATGTCGAACTTTTCGGTGGTCTCGGTCAGTTCCAGCGGCTGGCGTACTACCATGCGCGCGGTTTCACGACCGAAGAACACGTCCAGAGAACGGTTGTTGATGGAGATGTTACCGGTACCTGGACGCAGGAAAACGCGAGCGGTTGCGGTCTTGCGACGGCCAGTGCCGTAATTTTGAGTCGCCGACATAATGAACTATTCCGTTAAATCTTCAGTTCTTGGGGCTGCTGAGCAGTATGAGGGTGAGCAGCGCCCGCATAGACTTTCAGCTTACGGTACATGTCGCGACCCAGTGGGTTTTTAGGCAGCATGCCTTTAACCGCGGTCTCGATCACGCGCTCTGGGGCCTTGGCGATCAACTTCTCGAAGTTGATTTCCTTGATACCGCCCGGGAAGCCGGAGTGGGAGTAGTACATTTTGTCCGAAGCTTTGGCGCCAGTAACACGGATCTGCTCGGCATTGATGACGACGATGTAGTCGCCGGTGTCAACGTGAGGAGTGTATTCTGGTTTGTGCTTGCCACGCAGACGGCTAGCGATTTCGGTAGCCAGACGACCCAGGGTCTGACCAGCGGCGTCAACTACGAACCAGTCGCGCTTTACTGTTTCCGGTTTAGCAGTAAAAGTTTTCATTCTTTATAGCCTCAGGGGCCGCCCAGCGAAAATAAGACGGCAGATCTTACTGGATAGTGCGCACCTTGACAAGTCAAGGACACAGCCGCACACGGACGCTATCGGGGGCTCGGGTCAGCGCGTCCAATATTCGGCAGGGTTCTTCTGTGAGCGGGGCATCACTCCCACACGCAGAGAGGGGCTGAATTATCCAGATTGCGGAAAAAATTTCAACCTGCTTTTATGCTTCTTTTACCAGGGAGAAGCCAATGGACTACCGCCAACTGGGTCGCACCGACCTCAATGTCAGCGCTTTGTGCCTGGGCACCATGACCTGGGGCGAGCAGAATGATCAGGCCCAGGCCTTCCTGCAGATCGAGCGCGCCAAGGCGGCCGGCATCAATTTCATCGATACTGCCGAGATGTATCCGGTGCCACCGCGCCCGGAAACCTGCGCCGCCACCGAACAGTTCATCGGCAACTGGTTCAAGACGCGCGGCGATCGTGCCGACTGGATCCTGGCGAGCAAGGTTGCAGGCCCCGGCAATGGCATCAGTCATATTCGTGATGGCCAGCTCAAACACAACCGCCAGCACATCGTTGCGGCCCTGGACGACAGCCTCAAGCGCCTGCAAACCGACTGGATCGATCTGTATCAATTGCACTGGCCAGAGCGCAGCACCAACTTCTTCGGCAAGCTGGGTTACCAGCACTTGCCCCAGGATCACTTCACGCCGCTGGAAGAAACCCTGGAAGTGCTCGACGAGCAGGTAAAAGCCGGCAAGATTCGCCACATTGGCCTGTCCAACGAAACGCCATGGGGCACGATGAAATTCCTGCAACTGGCCGAGAGCCGTGGCTGGAGCCGTGCGGTGTCGATTCAAAACCCCTACAACCTGCTCAACCGCAGTTTCGAAATAGGCCTGGCAGAAATTGCCATTCGCGAGCAATGCGGCTTGCTGGCCTACTCGCCACTGGCTTTCGGCATGCTTTCAGGCAAGTACGAGAACGGTGCCCGACCTGCAAACAGCCGCCTGACCCTATTCAGTCGCTTCTCGCGCTACTCCAACCCGCAGACGGTGGCGGCCTGCAGCCGCTACGTGAAGCTTGCCCGTGACCACGGCCTGGATCCGGCGCAAATGGCCCTGGCCTTTGTTACCCGCCAGCCATTCGTCACCAGCAACATCATTGGTGCGACCACCCTGGAGCAACTGGAAAGCAACCTGGACAGCTTCGCGCTGACACTTGGCGATGAGCTTTTGGCAGGTATAGAAGCCATTCACCAGGATCATCCTAACCCCGCTCCATAAGCCGCTTCAGGGGTTCCCGTGCAGCGCGCGGGAACCGGGGTAGACACAACGGCCAAAAAATAAGACGATCCAGCCGGTGATTGACCACTCTACCCTATAAGAATAACGAAAATGATGTTTACCCAACCTACAACGCCCTTGCGGCGCGTCAGCATCCTGGCCATCGACAACGTCTTCGCGGCAACACTCATGCAAGCCAAGGATTTCTTCCACCTGGCCAGCCTGCGTTATAGCAAGCAACTGGGCCTGGGCCTGAAGCCGATATTCGAAACCCGCCTGGTGAGCCCCGACGGCCTGCCGGCACGTAGTTTCAGTGATGTGCTGATTCCTGTTGACGGCCCGCTGGAGCAAGCCGACGTGATCATCCTCCCGGCCTTCTGGGACGATTTCGAAACCCTTTGTCAGCGGTACCCCCAGGTATTGCCATGGCTGCGCGAACAACACGCCCGTGGCGCTGTGCTCTGCGGCGAAGCGAGTGGTGTGTTCTGGCTGGCCGAGTCAGGCCTGCTCGACGGTAAGGAAGCGACCACCTACTGGCGGTTCTTCAATCAATTTGCCGAGCGCTTCCCCAAGGTCACCCTGAACCAGGACAAGCACCTGACCGACGCCGACAATCTCTATTGTGCTGGCGGTACGACCTCGGCCTGCGATCTGTACATTTATTTGATCGAACGATTCTGCGGCGCCAATGTGGCCCAGGCGGTTGCCCGCGACACCCTCTATGAAGTGCAGCGCAACTACACCCCAGGGCGCATGGGCTTCGGCGGACAAAAGCTGCACCAGGACCTGATCATCCTGCAGATCCAGCAATGGCTGGAAGAACACTTCGCCGACAAATTCCGCTTCGAAGACGTCGCGCGCAATCATGGCATGAGCATCCGTAACTTCATGCGCCGCTTCCAGACCGCAACCGGTGACAAACCGTTGCACTACCTGCAACGGCTACGGATCGAAACGGCCAAGGGTTTGCTGTCGGGCTCGCGCAAAAGCATCAAGACCATCAGCTATGAAGTGGGCTACGACGATGCAAGCTTTTTTGCACGACTGTTCAGGCAACACACCGAACTGTCACCGAACCAGTATCGGCAACAGTTCGTCCAGGAAGCTGGATAAAAGCTGCTCGCTTCACAGTAAAAGCGGCAAGTAAGAGCAAGCGCCTGGCGCGAAACGTTTTTACTTGCCGCTTGCCGCGAATAACTGGCAGCGTCAGGGCTTGTGTGCGCGGGAGAGGAATTCGTGGGACTGCATTTCCAGCAGACGGCTGAGGGTACGCTGGAACTCGAAGGTCAGGCGACCACCGGTGTACAGGTCCTTGAGTTCTACTTCAGCCGAGATGATCAGCTTGACGTTGCGGTCATAGAATTCATCGACCATGTTGATGAAGCGCCGAGCAATGTCGTCGGTCGCAACACTCATCTGCTCGACGTCGCTGAGCAACACGGCATGGAAAATCTTGCCTAGCTCGATGTAGTCGTTCTGGCTACGCGGGCCATCGCACAATTCGCGGAAGTCGAACCAGGCCACGTCGTCACAGGTACGCAGCGCGCGAATCTCGCGATTCTCGATAATCAGTACGTCGTTCTCTACCGCCTGGGTGCACTCTGGTGTCAGCGCGCGGAAGCTTTTGCGCAGGCTTTCGTGGGCAGCTTCGTCCAGTGGAAAGTGGAACAGCTCGGCCTGCTCCAGGTGGCGCAAGCGATAGTCGACGCCGCTATCGACGTTGACGATTTCGGTGTTCTGCTTGATCAAGGCGATCGCAGGCAGGAAACGCGCACGTTGCAGGCCGTCCTTGTACAAACCATCCGGCACGATGTTGGAGGTGGCCACCAGGGTTACGCCGTTCTTGAACAGTTCCTCCATCAGGGTGCCAAGGATCATCGCGTCGGTAATGTCAGAAACGAAGAACTCGTCAAAGCAGATCACCCGCGCCTCATCGGAAAAGCGCTTGGCAATAATGGTGAGCGGGTTCTTCTCACCCTTGAGGGTTTTCATTTCTTCGTGCACGCGCTTCATGAAGCGGTGGAAGTGCGTGCGCACTTTCTGCTGGAACGGCAGCGCTTCGAAGAACGTATCGACCAGGTAGGTTTTACCGCGCCCTACCCCACCCCAGAAGTACAAGCCCTTGACCGGTGCCTGCTCTTTCTTGCCAAACAACTTGCCGAGCACGCCCGGCTTGTTGTTTTGCGCCGCGATCAGATCGTCGTACAGGCGCTGCAAATGACGCACGGCAGTTTCCTGCGCCGCGTCATGGAAGAATTCGGGACGTTTCAGATCTGCTTGGTATCGTTCTAGGGGCGTCATAATTCGTTAGCAAGGTAACAAAAACGGGCCGTCACTGTAGCGACGGCCCTGGAGAATGGCAATCAGACTTGCGTCAGACTGTTCAGTCCTGCTGAGGTTGCAAGGCAGCGCGCAGGCCCTCAATTGCAGCATCGCGAGCGGCTTCGTCGGCCAGTTGCGGCCCCTCGGCAACACACTCGCCTTCCAGCCACAGGCTGAAGCCCAGGCCTTCGCTACGCACGTCCAACTCGCCGCCCTGCTGCAGTTGCTTGCTGATTGCGCCAGCGGTTTTGCCATCGGCGAAATTGCGCGACAGCAGCAGTTGCTCACCATCGGCCGCCAGCAGACGGAAACGGAAACTGCCGTCGTCTTCACGGAAGCTGACAAAGCGCGCTGCCTTGACGGCTTTTTTCTTGGTCTGGGCAACGCCCTGCTCGATGCTGCGGAACGAGCGCAAACCCACGGCCTCGCGCAGTTGCTCAAGGAATGGTGTGGCAACCTTGCGGGCTTTCTGAGCGCCGGCCAGCAGAATATCTTCCAGATCTGTCGGACGGCTGATCAGCTGATGATAACGCTCGCGGGGCTCGCTCAACTGGTTGTCGAGCAACTGGAACAGACGCTGCTTGGCTTCCCCCCAACCCAGCCCCTGCAACAACTCGCTGCGGAACTCGTCGGCTTGGGTCGGCGTTGCGAATGCCTGGAACAGCGTGAACAGGTGCGAGTTGTCTGGATCCTTGGCTTCGCCCGGCGCGCGGGAATCGGTGACGATGCGCGAGATGGCATCCTTCATGTCCTTGGCGCTGGTGAACAAGGGGATGGTGTTGTCGTAGCTCTTGGACATCTTGCGCCCGTCCAGGCCCGGCAACGTCGCCACGCTTTCTTCGATCAGCGCTTCGGGCATGGCGAAGAATTCCTTGCCCTGGCCAAACAGGTGATTGAAGCGCTGGCCGATATCACGCGCCATTTCCACGTGCTGGATCTGGTCGCGACCGACCGGCACCTTGTTGGCGTTGAACATGAGGATGTCGGCAGCCATCAGTACCGGGTAGCTGTACAGGCCCATGCTGATACCGGCATCCGGGTCTTCACCGCTCTCCAGGTTCTTGTCCACCGAAGCCTTGTAGGCGTGCGCACGATTGAGCAGGCCTTTGGCCGCGACGCAAGTCAGCAACCAGGTCAGTTCAGGGATTTCAGGAATATCGGATTGGCGATAGAAGGTCACACGTTCCGGGTCCAGGCCACCGGCCAGCCAGGTCGCGGCGATTTCCAGACGCGAGCGCTGGATGCGCTGCGGGTCATCGCACTTGATCAAGGCGTGGTAGTCGGCCAGGAAGTAGAACGAGTCGACACCCGGCTCACGGCTGGCGAGGATCGCCGGGCGGATGGCACCGGCGTAGTTGCCCAGGTGAGGCGTGCCCGTGGTGGTGATACCGGTAAGGATGCGCGTAGTCATGGGTAATCGCTTATCAGGCTTGTTTCAGTTCGAAAGGCGCGGCAACACCAGATCCTTGAGGTCGGTGAGCTTGCCGTGGAAAAAGTGTCCGCATTCTGCCACTTTCAGCAGCTCATGGGGGCGTGGCAGTGCAGCGGACCAGTCATAGACGATCTGTGGGTCGATCACTTCGTCGGTTTCTGGCTGTATCACACTCAAGGCGCAGGCCTGCGGTAAAGCGTCGTGGTCTTTCAAACGCATCACGGCCGGGGCAACCATGAACAGGCGCTTGAGCGGTGCGCCTTGCGCTTCGAGACGGCCGCCCAGGCTGGCCGCAACAAAACCACCGAAGGAAAACCCCATCAGGGTGAGCGGTAAATCAGGATGTTTTTCCCGCAGCCAGGCTGCTGCCGCCTCGGCATCATCCACCTCACCACTGCCCATGTCGTGGCTGCCAGCACTGGCACCTACGCCCCGGTAGTTGAAACGCAGGGTAATATAGCCGGCATCGCGAGCGGTACGCTGGAGCATCGACACAACCTTGTTGGTCATGGTCCCGCCCTGAACGGGGTTCGGGTGACACAGCAGCACCACACCTCGGGCGTCGACAACGTCCAGATACAAAGCTTCCAATTGACCGACTGGGCCATCGATGAATACGGGGGTTTCGCGGATAAGCAAGGATAAACTCCGTGACCTCGGAAAGGGTCGACTCGTCTAGCTGAATGATTCTGTCTGAGATATTTGCGATGGTTCGCGGTATACAGCGCAGGTCCGAGCCGTTAACGTAAAGCAAAGCCGTTTATAGAGGAAGGACTCGTGGAACTCTCGCTCTTAGTTTGGTTGTTGCCGACCCTGGCCCTCGTCGTGGGCGTTGTCGTTGGTTTCCTGGTCGCGCGCTTGCTGCCCAATGCTGCGCCAAGCAGCACTCAGCGGCAGCTGGATGATATTCAGGAACGTTTCGATAGCTACCAGAATGAGGTGGTTACCCACTTCAACAGCACGGCTGCATTGGTCAAGAAACTGACCCAAAGTTACCAGGAAGTTCAGGACCATCTGGCCGATGGCGCCAACCGCCTGGCCCTGGACGAATTGACCCGCCAGCGTCTGCTGGCCTCTTTGCACTCTGAAGCGGTGCAGGCCCCTCGTGACCGCCTGACCCCACCAAAGGATACCGAAGTACCGCGAGACTACGCGCCAAAAGCACCCAACTCGCCGGGCATGCTCGATGAGCACTACGGGCTAAAGCGCAACTAAGCCCAAGCACCGACAATGTGTGGGAGCGGATGAATCCGCTCCCACACTTGTTTACCCCTCAGCTGTGCCAGGGGGCATCTGCGTCCCGATGACCATAGCGCTCCAACGCCTGATCAAGAACCCCGCGCTCCACCCCACCCTGACGCACCAGGCTATGCAGGCTGGCCAGGACAATACTGAAGCGATCTACCTCGAAAAAGCGCCGTAACTGCTGGCGAGTGTCGCTGCGCCCAAAACCATCAGTGCCCAGGGTAACGTACGGGGCCTGCACATACTCGGCAATCAACTGTGGCCAGGCACGCACATAGTCAGTGGCAGCAATGATTGGCACATTACCTTGCAGGCAACGCTGCAGATGGCTGGTATTTTCCGCATCCTGCCCCAGTCGGCTGCTGCGCTCGATACCCCGCGCCTCCCGCGCCAGCTCACTGAAGCTGGTAACGCTGAACACCTCACTTGCTATCTGCCAATCAGCAGCCAGCAACTCACTGGCAGCGATCACTTCGCGCAGAATCGCACCGGAACCCAGCAGGCGAACCTGTCCTTTGGCATCGGTCACGCGCTGCTCTACATAACGGTACATGCCGCGCAACACCTCTTGATGCACCTGCTCGGGCAGGGACGGCTGTGGATAGTTTTCGTTCATCAGCGCAACGTAATGGAACTCGTCGTGCTGCTCGGTGAGCATGCGCCGTGAGGCGTACTCGAGAATCACCGCCAACTCGCCGGCAAAGCACGGCTCCCAGGCCCGACAGTTAGGCACCATTGAAGCCATGACCAGGCTCGAACCGTCCTGATGCTGCAACCCTTCGCCGCCCAGGGTTGTACGACCGGCCGTAGCTCCTAGCAACAGGCCGCGGGCACGTTGGTCGGCGGCAGCCCAGATCAGGTCGCCAACACGCTGGAAACCGAACATCGAGTAGTAGATGTACACCGGCAGCATCGGCTCGCCATGCACCGCATAGGAAGTTGCCGCCGCAACCCAGGAGGAAATCGCGCCCGCTTCGGTGATGCCCTCCTCCAGCAGTTGTCCGTCCCTGGACTCCTTGTAAGACAGCAGAGAGCCTGCGTCTTCAGGCTCATAACACTGCCCCTGAGGTGAATAGATGCCGATCTGGCGAAACAGGCTGGCCATACCAAAGGTTCGCGCTTCGTCGGCAACGATAGGCACGACCCGCGGCCCCAGTTCGGGCGCCTTGAGCCAGGCACTGAGCATGCGCACAGCCGCCATGGTGGTAGACATTTCCTTGCCTTGGGCCTGCAAGGCGAAACCACCCATGGCCTGCAGCGCAGGCACCGGCACCGCAGGCACATCACTGCGGCGCGCGGGCAATGGCCCGCCGAGGGCAGCGCGACGCTCGCGCAAGTAACGCATTTCGGCACTGTCATCGGCGGGGCGATAAAACTGCAACTGCTCTACCTGGCTATCACTGAGCGGCAGGTGGAAACGATCACGAAACGCCAGCAAGGCCTGGATATCGAGCTTCTTGGCCTGGTGCGCGGTCATCCTCGACTCGCCGGCAGTGCTCATGCCATAGCCCTTCTTGGTCTTGGCCAGAATGACGGTTGGCCGTCCCTTGCAAGCCTTGGCCGCGGCAAACGCTGCATACAGCTTGCGAAAATCATGACCTCCCCGCTTGAGCGCATTGATTTCATCCGAACTCATGTGCTCGACCAGTTTCTGCAAGGCCGGGTGCTGATTGAAAAAGTGCTCTACGTTGTAAACCCCATCCTTGGCCCCCAGGTTCTGGAACTGTCCATCCGGGGTGGCTGCCAGCTGGCGCAGCAATACATGCTGGGAGTCGCGAGCAAACAGCGCATCCCACTCGGTACCCCAAAGCACCTTGATCACATTCCACCCAGCCCCGGCGAACAAGGATTCGAGTTCCTGAATGATCTGCCCGTTGCCACGCACCGGGCCGTCCAGCCGCTGCAGGTTGCAGTTGACTACAAATGTGAGGTTATCCAGTTGCTCGCGGGCAGCCAGGGTCAGGCCAGCGATGGATTCCGGCTCGTCCATTTCACCATCGCCGAATACACCCCAGACATGCCGGGTGCTGGTATCGAGAAGTTGGCGGTTATGCAGATAGCGCATGAATCGCGCCTGGTAGATCGCATTGAGCGGGCCGATACCCATGGACCCTGTGGGAAACTGCCAGAAGTCCGGCATGAGCCAGGGATGTGGATACGAACACAAGCCCTTGCCGGCCACTTCCTGACGGTAGTTGGCCAACTGCTCCTCACTCAAGCGACCTTCAAGAAAAGCTCGCGCGTAAATTCCAGGTGCCGAATGTGGCTGGAAGAACACCAGGTCGGCACTGCGCCGCTGCGCAGCGGATTCACCTTGGAAGAAATGCTGAAAACCCACCTCGAAGATTTCAGCCGCGGACGCATAACTGGCAATATGCCCGCCAAGATCGCCGTAGGCATGGTTGGCCCGGACCACCATTGCCAGGGCGTTCCAGCGCAGGATGCTGGTGATGCGCTCATCCATCTCAAGATCACCCGGATAGGCGCCCTGGTGTTCTACCGATATCGTGTTGCGATATGCAGAAAAAGGTTGGCCACCACGTTCCAACCCCAGTTCACGAGCATGCGCTTCAAGCTGTTCGAGTAAAAATCGTGCGCGTTCAGGGCCACAGTGCTGCAGGGTCGAATCCAGAGCATCAAGCCACTCGGCAGTCTCGCCGGGGTCGCTGTCGGCCTGCGCATCACTGCCACGGCGTTGCACGCCTTCACCGGGTACAAGGCTCATCATTGCCACCATTGCATTGACCTCATCCTTGGCAGCTCAGGCACAGGCCTTCAGGGCCTGCTCTATATCGGCCAGCAGGTCGTCGATATCCTCAAGACCTACCGAAAGCCGTACCAGTCCTTCAGAGATGCCGTACTGGGCACGCTCTTGGGCGGTATAGCTGGAGTGAGTCATGCTTGCCGGGTGCTGGGCGAGGGATTCGGCATCGCCAAGGCTCACGGCGCGGCTGAACAGCTGCAGGGCATTCATGAACCGACGTCCGGCATCGATCCCCCCCTTGAGCTCAAACGCGATCATGCCGCCGGGCAAACGCATCTGCCGCTTGGCCAACTCGTATTGCGCGAAGTTGGGCAGGCCGGGATAGTTGATCAGTTCCACGGCGCAATGCGCCTGCAGATACTGCGCGACTGCCTGGGCGTTACTGCAATGGCGCTCCATGCGTAAAGTCAGGGTTTTCATCCCGCGCATCAGCAAGGCTGCATCCTGGGGTGACATCACCGCACCGGTCATGTCCTTGAGACCTTCGAGTCGAACCCGGTCGACCAGCGCCTTGCGCCCGACCACCAGGCCGGCCGTGATGTCGCCATGGCCGCTGAGGTACTTGGTGGCCGAATGCACCACCAGGTCGGCACCCAGCTCCAGCGGACGCTGCAGGTACGGTGTGCAATAGGTGTTATCGACCACGACAGTGATATCGCGTTGGTGAGCCAACTGCGCCACTGCAGCAATGTCGGCCATCTGCATGTTCGGGTTGGCCGGGGTTTCAAAATAGATCACTTTAGTCTGCGCACTGATCGCCGCCTCGACTGCCTGCAGGTCCGTCATGTCGACATGTCGGACCTTGACCCCAAACTCGCCGATGCCGTGATGTAAAAAAGCAAAGGTGCAGCCATACAAGGTACGCCCGACCAACACCTCATCACCGGGGCGCAACAGCGTCCATAGCGTGGCCGTGATCGCGCCCATGCCCGACGCCAGTGCCAGCCCGGCCTCTGCCCCTTCCAGAGAAGCCATGCGCTCTTCCAGCAGGGCCAGGGTAGGGTTGGAAATACGCGTATAAAAGTGCCCGCCCTGCTCCCCGGCAAAACACGCCGCGCCGTATTCGACGGTAGGAAAGGCGAAGGTGGCGGTGTGGTAGACAGGCGGAACCAAAGACCCCTGATGGGCCAATGGATCGTAGCCGTGATGGATGGCGCGGGTGGCAAAACCTGAGAATTTGGTGGAGCCGCTCATGACAACAGCCTCTTGTGATTTGTTATAAGCTTATGCCACTGAGGTACTGATTTTTTTCCAAATATGACCACTGCCAGGCAGGGTTATTAACAAAAAAACAATGAATTCAGGCTACGGAGGGCAAATTATGCCTACCGCCATTGACCGTACCGACCGCGCATTACTCGCCGCCTTGCAAGACAACGCTCGACTGACTGTTTCCGAACTGGCCGACAAGGTCGCGCTGACCACATCGCCCTGTTGGCGGCGGGTCAAACTGCTCGAAGAGAATGGCTACATCACCGGCTATCAAGCCATCCTTTCACCCAAGGCATTGGGCTTTGGCGTAACGGCGTTCGTCAGCATCATGATGGACTCGCACTCCAAGGAGATGGCGCGCGCCTTCGAGCAGCGGCTGATGGAGATTCCAGAAATCGTCGCCTGCCACAACATTTCCGGGCGCTATGACTTCTTGCTGGAAATTCTTGCACGGGACCTGGAGTCGTTCGGCGAGTTCGCCAGGGAGGTGCTGCAGACACTGCCGGGAGTGAAGGAGATCTACTCGAGTTTCTCGTTCAAGGCAGTCAAGGAGAAACGGGTGATACCGGTTTCGGAAAAACATATTTGAAAGCCGAAACGAAAGATCGGATCAACTTCATCGCATTATTAATCACTGAACGTCGCACCTCACGCACAGACCATAATTATCCTACAAGACTATCGGACGCCAAATACACACAGAGCGATTGTACCGAGAGATAATCTCGTATCTCTCGGTACAAGGAAACCAAGCATGAAGTGCATAGTTATAGTCTTTACCGTTACGCTAGCCAGTTGCAGCAACGGAACTTTCTACCTAGCCGACCCATCACATGAACGACAGTTCAAATGCGATATGGATCCCCACCTACAGATGTGCAATAGGAAATAATTTTAAAAATCCCACTTAAATATTTGAAAATTGAAAAGCTCTTTGTACGGCTTTGGCTTTGGTATTCGTCCTGGCACAAAGGGCGGCCTCAAGGAGCAAGTGCAACAGTCAGTTAAAAAATCGGAGCGTGCTAATTACGAAATTGAACGAGATACCGCCTCCGAAGCATCGCGATCGTTTGGCGTCTGAGCGAACCGAGCCATCCCGG
>NZ_JACOPV010000015.1 GCF_016881005.1 Pseudomonas arcuscaelestis
GGGGTTTCCCCATGTGAGAGTAGGTCATCGTCAAGATTAAATTCCGAAACCCCTATCTGCGCATGCAGGTAGGGGTTTTGTCTTTTCCGCGATCGAAAGTCCCGCCACTGTGGCGGCGGGCGTGCCCTGCAATACCCTCGCCCTGACACCCCGCGAGGACGGGCAAGTTCATTCCTGCCCTTTGTAAACCACAAGACTGCCGCCTAGCTGATTTCACCACGCGAACCCAGCACCGTGTATCGGTTAGAATACCGGCCTTGTGTTGACTCAGAAGTTCACTATGTCTGACCCTGTCGATTCCCATCAACTTGTTGACCTTCCTCTGGATCAACTGGTGGCGTGTCACGAGTGTGACCTGCTTATGCGCAAGCCTGCGCTAAAGCTGGATGAAAAAGCACATTGTCCGCGCTGCGGCTACGAGCTTTTCGCTCATCGCCATAATGTTGTCCAGCGTAGCCTGGCATTGGTTCTCGCCGCGTTGCTGCTCTATATACCGGCGAATTTCCTACCTATCATGCAACTCCATCTACTGGGTCGGAGTGCCGACGACACGGTCTGGAGTGGCGTGGTGGGGCTGTTCAACACCGGGATGCCCGAAGTGGCGGTCGTTGTGTTTCTTTGCAGCATGGCCATCCCGTTACTCAAGTTGCTATGTCAACTTGCGGTGTTATTGAGCATTCGCCTCAACGTCGGACGCAGTTATGGCTTGTTGCTGTACCGGATTTATCACCACATGCGTGATTGGGGCATGCTTGAGGTGTACTTCATGGGCGTGCTGGTTGCGATGGTCAAGTTGGTCGACCTGGCAGAGCTTAGCCTCGGCCTTGGGCTTGCCTGTTTTATCAGTCTGTTATTGATCCAGGTGTGGTTGGAGGTAGTGATGTCGCCTCACCAGATCTGGAGTGCGTTATCGGGGGAAGATCTGCATGCGTGCGATTGATGCCGGCATTTTAATTTGTGGTGAATGCCACGAGCTTAATCGTCAGGAGCCAGACAGTAATTCGCAAACCTGCACCCGCTGCGGTGCAATTGTGCATGCGCGTAGGCCCAATAGCCTGACCCGTACATGGGCGTTGCTGCTCACCTCGGCCATTCTCTACATTCCGGCCAACATACTGCCGATCATGACGGTCAACACGTTAGGGCAAGGCGAGCCGGACACCATCATGTCGGGTGTCATTACGCTGATTAAGTTCGGCATGTTGCCGATTGCGGCTGTGGTGTTCATTGCCAGCATTCTGGTGCCCACCTTCAAATTGGTGGGTATTGGGCTGCTGCTTTATTCGGTGCAGCGCAAGCAGCCTTTGTCTGCGCGGCAGCGAATATTGATGTATCGCTTCATTGAATTTATCGGACGCTGGTCGATGCTGGACATCTTCGTGATCGCCATTCTGGTGGCGGTGGTGAATTTCGGCAGGATCGCCAGTATCGAAGCCAATCTGGGCGCCGTCGCCTTCGCCAGTGTGGTGATCCTGACGATGCTCGCTGCAGTAACTTTCGATCCCCGACTGATTTGGGATAACACGGAGTCGGATGACGACCATGAGTGATTTGCCTACGGCTAAAACCCGCCCAGCTTCAAACTGGTCGGCTATATGGATACTGCCCCTGATTGCCTTGGTAATTGGCGGTTGGCTTGGATGGCAGGCCTACCGCGATGCGGGGGTGAACATTCAGGTTCGCTTCGAAAGTGGCGAGGGAATCGTTGCCAATAAAACCGAAGTTGTCTTCAAGGGCATGTCGGTGGGTAAGGTCAAAGAGCTGGTACTGGATGCCGAGGGCAGCAATACCGGTGTAGTAGCTACCATTGAAATGAACAAGGAAGCAGAGCTGCACCTCAACAGTGGCACACGCTTCTGGTTGGTCAAGCCAAGTGTCAGCCTGGCCGGTATCACCGGTCTTGAGACGCTGGTGTCGGGCAACTACATTGCCATCAGTCCAGGCAAGGGAGAGCCGAGCAAGCGCTTCAAGGCGTTGGATGAAGCACCACCGCTGTCGGATAGCGAGCCTGGGCTGCACCTGACCCTCAAGGCGGATCGATTGGGTTCGCTCAACCGCGATAGCCCGGTGTTCTACAAGCAGATTCAGGTCGGTAAAGTTAAAAGCTACCGGTTGGCCGATGACCAGGGCACGGTGGAGATCAAGGTGTTCATCGAGCCGGCCTATGCCGATCTGGTGCGCAAACACACGCGTTTCTGGAACGCTAGCGGCATCAGTATCGATGCTAATTTGTCGGGTGTGAAAGTACGCAGTGAGTCGCTGGCTAGCATCGTTGCCGGCGGTATTGCATTCGCGACACCTGAACACCGCAAGGATAGCCCGGCAACCGACCCGAGCCTGCCGTTTCGCCTGTTCGAAGACTTCGATGCTGCCCAGGCGGGTATCCGCATCAAGGTCAAGCTGGCCGATTTCGAAGGGCTGCAGGCTGGTCGTACCCCGGTCATGTACAAGGGTATTCAGGTCGGCTCGCTGAAAACCCTGAAAGTCGATGCCGATCTCACCAGCGCAATGGCTGAACTGACCCTCGACCCATTGGCCGAAGACTATCTGGTCGACGGAACCCAGTTCTGGGTGGTCAAGCCTTCGATTTCCCTGGCGGGCATCACGGGGCTGGAGGCATTGGTTAAAGGTAACTACATTGCCATACGTCCGGGGGAGAAGGGCGCCTCTCCGCAGCGCGAGTTTGAAGCGCGGGCCAAAGCACCGCCGCTCGATTTGAAAGCACCGGGCCTGCATCTGGTGTTGTTCAGTGACAACCTGGGCTCGCTGGAGGTGGGCAGTCCGGTGCTATACCGTCAAGTCAAGGTTGGCTCTGTACAGAGCTACCAGTTCTCTAAAAAGAGCAAACGCCTGTTGATCGGTGTGCATATCGAGAAGGAGTACGCCAACCTGGTCAACGGCTCGACGCGTTTCTGGAATGCCAGCGGTATCACCCTTACCGGTGGCCTGTCGGGCGTGCAAATCAAGAGCGAGTCGCTGCAGAGCCTGATGGCGGGCGGTGTTGCGTTCGATACGCCAACGCCAGATGTGCCGCTCAAGCGCCGTATTCCTAGTTTCCGCCTGCATCCGGACCAGGAGGCAGCCAATCGCAGTGGCACCACCGTGACTATTCGCGTGGAGCGGGCAGACGGCCTCAAGGTAGGCACGCCGATTCGCTTCAAGGGGCTGGATGTCGGCAAAGTCGAGCAGGTTGATCTGACCCGTGACCTGCAAGCTGTTCTGCTCAAGGCGCGGATTACCGAAGTGCCAGAGCGAATCGCTCGTGAAGGTACGCAATTCTGGGTGGTCAAACCGGCTCTGGGCATCGTCAAGACTGCAAACCTGGAAACTCTGGTGACAGGGCAGTACTTGGAAGTGCAGCCCGCGCCGAAGAGTCTCGGGCCGCAGACCACGTTCAATGCGCTACCTCAGGCTCCGGACTTCTCTGCGCGTGAAGCGGGCTTGGCGTTGGTGCTCAGTGCCCCGCGTCGTGGCTCGATCAAGCCAGGGGTGCCAGTTACTTATCGTGAGATCCCGGTTGGCAAAGTCACAGGCTTCGAGCTGGGCCAAACGGCGGACCGGGTGCTTATCCATATCCTTATCGAACCGCGCTATGCCGCGCTGGTAAGGGGCGGAAGCCGATTCTGGAACAGCAGTGGATTCGGCTTTGAGGTTGGCTTATTCAAAGGCGCTACGGTGCGTACAGAGTCTCTGGAGACCCTTATCGAGGGTGGCATAGCCTTCGCCACACCGGATGGGGAAAAGATGGGTAATCCGGCCAGGCCGCAGCAGACGTTCGCATTGTTTGATAAGTCTGAAGATGAATGGCTGCAGTGGGCGCCCAAGATTCAGATCGGTAAGTAATATCAGCTAATGGTTGGCCCCCGCTTCCGCAGGATTATCACTGCGGGAGCGGTTGGCGAAGATTCGGTAGGGGGCATTGGTAATGCTCCAACAGAAAATACCAAATCGCAGGCAACAAAAAACCGACCCTAGGGTCGGTTTTTTAACAAGCGTGTCGCTTAGGCAGCTGCAGCGAGCTTCAGTGCCTTGATGTGGCCATTCAGACGGCCTTTATGGCGAGCAGCCTTGTTCTTGTGGATGATACCTTTATCGGCCATACGGTCGATAACTGGAACAGCCAGGATGTAAGCAGCTTGCGCTTTTTCGGCGTCTTTTGCGTCAATGGCTTTAACCACATTCTTGATGTAGGTACGAACCATGGAACGCAGGCTGGCGTTGTGGCTGCGACGCTTCTCAGCCTGTTTTGCACGTTTTTTGGCGGAAGGTGAGTTGGCCACCGTCGAGCTCCTCGAAAGACTTGGTAAATAGCAAACAAAATAGGCCGCGAATCATGCCGATGAGTTGATCGGTTGTCAAGGGCACTTGCATGGATCCGCTGAGTGGTTGTTCCGAACAAGGGAGAGATTCCCTTCTGCGGCACGACCTGTAAACTCGGGAGCTTTTGCTCTGCTTGCGTTGCGGCGCGGAGTATCGCACAACTGCGCGCGTTGCGGCACAGCCCTTTATCTTTAGGCGTAAAAAACTTTCAATGAATCTTCTGAAATCCTTGGCCGCCGTCAGCTCCATCACCATGATTTCACGGGTGCTGGGCTTTGTGCGCGATACCATCCTGGCGCGAGTGTTCGGCGCAGGGGTGGCCACCGACGCCTTCTTTATCGCCTTCAAACTGCCCAACCTGCTGCGACGAATATTCGCCGAGGGAGCGTTTTCCCAGGCTTTCGTGCCAATTCTGGCCGAATACAAGACTCAGCAGGGTGAGGAGGCGACGCGTACCTTCATTGCCTATGTCAGCGGCTTGCTGACCCTGGTGCTGGCCCTGGTCACCGCGCTGGGCATTCTGGCGGCGCCTTGGGTGGTATGGGTTACGGCGCCTGGTTTTGTAGACGACGGTGAAAAATACCAACTGACCACCGACCTTCTGCGCGTCACCTTCCCTTATATACTGCTGATCTCGCTTTCATCGCTGGCCGGGGCGATCCTCAATACCTGGAACCGTTTCTCGGTGCCGGCGTTTGTGCCCACCCTGCTGAACGTGGCGATGATTGCCTTCACCGTGTTCCTCACCCCGTACTTCGACCCACCGATCATGGCGCTGGCCTGGGGGGTATTGGCGGGTGGCCTGGCACAACTGTTGTACCAACTGCCGCACCTCAAGAAGATTGGCATGCTGGTGCTGCCGCGCCTGAATTTGCGTGACTCGGGGGTATGGCGGGTACTCAAGCAGATGCTTCCGGCAATCCTTGGGGTATCGGTCAGCCAGATCTCGTTGATCATCAATACCATCTTCGCCTCGTTCCTGGTGGCAGGCTCGGTGTCCTGGATGTATTACGCCGACCGCCTGATGGAACTGCCCTCAGGGGTGCTGGGCGTGGCCCTGGGTACCATCCTGCTGCCAACCCTGGCCAAAACCTACGCCAACCGTGATCGCCACGAGTATTCACGAATCCTCGACTGGGGCCTGCGCCTGTGTTTCCTGCTGGTGCTTCCGTGTACCCTGGCGATGGCGATTCTGGCTGAGCCATTGACCGTTGCGCTGTTCCAGTACGGCAAGTTCTCCGCCTTTGACGCAGCCATGACCCAGCGCGCCCTGATCGCTTACTCGGTCGGTTTGTTGGCGATCATTCTGGTGAAAGTGCTGGCTCCTGGCTTTTATGCCCAGCAGAACATTCGTACGCCGGTTAAGATCGCGATATTCACCTTGGTCTGCACCCAGCTGTTCAACCTGGCTTTCATCACGCACCTGCAACACGCAGGCCTGGCGTTGGCCATCAGCCTTGGTGCCTGTCTGAACGCCGGTTTGTTGTACTGGAAGTTGCGTCAACAGAATCTGTTCGAGCCGCAACCGGGCTGGGCCAAGTTCCTGGCCAAGTTGGTGGCCGCAGTGCTGTTGATGTCGGCAGTGCTGTTGGTTGGGTTGCATTTCATGCCGGCCTGGGCAGAAGGGCAGATGCTTGAGCGCTTTTTGCGCCTGGGCGTGCTGATTCTGGCGGGCGTGGTGACGTATTTCGGCAGTTTGTTCGTGTTCGGCTTCCGCCCGCGTGACTTTGCCCGCAAGGCACTGCATTGAGCCGCGAACACGGCCAGACGTCGGTTTTTTCTATTCCATGCTTCGGGGTTACGCTGCTGCCTGTCACCAGCGCCCGGGTGTGGTTATAATCGACCACTTTATGAGCAAGAAGCGCGTTATGCAGCTGGTTCGAGGCCTTCAAAACCTGCGCCCCCTGCACCGGGGCTGTGTCGCCACTATTGGCAACTTCGACGGTGTTCACCGTGGTCACCAGGCAATCCTGGCGCGCCTGCGTGAGCGTGCGGTAGAGCTGGGCGTACCCAGCTGCGTGGTGATTTTCGAGCCGCAGCCGCGCGAATACTTTGCTCCGGACTCCGCGCCGGCCCGCTTGGCCCGCCTGCGTGACAAGGTCGCGCTGCTGGCTGCTGAAGGCGTGGACCGGGTGTTGTGCCTGGCTTTCAACCAGCGTTTGAGCAAACTCAGCGCCGCCGAGTTCGTCGATACCATTCTGGTCGACGGTCTGGGCGTAAAGCACCTGGAAGTGGGTGACGATTTCCGCTTCGGTTGCGACCGCGTCGGAGACTTCGAGTTTCTCCAACAGGCGGGCCTGAGCCAGGGCTTCACCGTTGAAGCGGCGCAAACCGTCGAGCTCGATGGCATGCGGGTGAGCAGCACGCAAGTGCGTGAAGCGCTGGCCAAGGCGGATTTCCCCCTGGCCGAACGACTGCTCGGGCGTCCGTACCGCATCACCGGTACGGTGTTGCATGGGCAAAAACTGGCGCGCCAACTGGGCACGCCGACTGCCAACATACAGCTCAAGCGTCATCGCGTACCGCTGACCGGTGTCTATCTGGTCAGTGTCGAACTCGATGGCAAGGCTTGGCCAGGTGTCGCCAACATCGGCGTGCGGCCAACCGTTTCAGGTGATGGCCGTGCCCACCTGGAAGTGCATCTCCTGGATTATGCCGGCGATCTTTATGGCCGGCGCCTGACGGTGGAATTCCACCACAAGCTGCGCGACGAGCAGCGTTTCGCCTCCCTGGAGGCGCTGAAGTCGGCGATCGATGCGGATATCGCCGCCGCACGTGCCCATTGGCACGCTCAACCGCTAACGAAGAGCCTGAAATGACCGACTATAAAGCCACGCTAAACCTTCCGGACACAGCCTTCCCGATGAAGGCCGGCCTGCCACAGCGCGAACCGCAGATTCTGCAGCGCTGGGACAGCATTGGCCTGTACCAGAAGCTGCGTGAAATTGGTAAGGATCGCCCGAAGTTCGTGCTGCACGACGGCCCGCCCTATGCCAACGGCAAGATTCATATCGGTCATGCGCTGAACAAGATTCTCAAGGACATGATTATCCGCTCCAAAACCCTGTCCGGTTTTGATGCCCCTTACGTTCCGGGTTGGGACTGCCACGGCCTGCCAATCGAGCACAAGGTTGAAGTAACCCACGGCAAGCACCTGACTGCCGACAAAACCCGCGAGCTGTGCCGTGCGTACGCTGCCGAGCAGATCGAAGGGCAGAAGACCGAGTTCATCCGCCTGGGTGTGCTGGGTGAGTGGGACAATCCGTACAAGACCATGAACTTTGCCAACGAGGCCGGTGAAATCCGTGCCCTGGCCGAGATGGTCAAGCACGGCTTCGTATTCAAGGGCCTCAAGCCCGTGAACTGGTGCTTCGATTGCGGTTCGGCCCTGGCCGAGGCCGAGGTCGAATACGCCGACAAGAAATCGCAGACCATCGACGTCGCCTTCCCGGTGGCCGATGAAGCCAAACTGGCTGCTGCGTTCGGCCAGGCTTCGCTGGAAAAACCCGCTGCCATCGTGATCTGGACCACCACTGCGTGGACCATCCCGGCCAACCAGGCACTGAACGTCCATCCGGAGTTCAACTATGCCCTGGTCGATGTTGGCGACAGATTGCTGATTCTGGCTGAAGAGCTGGTTGAGTCGTGCCTCAAGCGCTATGCGCTCGAAGGTACGGTGATCGCCACTGCTCCAGGCTCGGCGCTGGAACTGATCAACTTCCGCCACCCGTTCTACGATCGTCTGTCGCCGGTTTACCTGGCTGATTACGTTGAGCTGGGTGCCGGTACCGGCGTGGTTCACTCGGCTCCTGCCTACGGTGAAGACGACTTCGTTACCTGCAAGCGCTACGGCATGGTCAACGACGACATTCTGACCCCAGTGCAAAGCAACGGCGTTTATGTGCCGACGCTGGAGTTCTTCGGCGGCCAGTTTATCTGGAAGGCCAACCCGGCCATCGTCGAGAAGCTGTCGGAAGTCGGTGCACTGATGCACACCGAAACCATCAGCCACAGCTACATGCACTGCTGGCGCCACAAGACCCCGCTGATCTATCGCGCCACGGCGCAATGGTTCGTGGGCATGGACAAGCAGCCTGACAATGGCGACACCCTGCGCAAGCGTGCGGTCAAAGCCATCGAAGAAACCAAGTTCGTTCCGGCCTGGGGCCAGGCGCGTCTGCATTCGATGATCGCCAACCGTCCAGACTGGTGCATCTCGCGCCAGCGAAACTGGGGGGTGCCGATTCCGTTCTTCCTCAACAAGCAAACCGGTGAGCTGCACGCGCGCACGGTCGAGCTGATGGAAGAAGTGGCCAAGCGCGTCGAACAAGAAGGCATCGAAGCCTGGTTCAAGCTGGACGCCGCCGAACTGCTGGGCGAAGAAGCGGATCAGTACGACAAAATCAGCGACACCCTCGACGTCTGGTTCGACTCCGGCACCACTCACTGGCACGTACTGCGTGGCTCGCACAGCATTGGTCACGACACCGGCCCGCGTGCCGACCTGTACCTGGAAGGTTCCGACCAGCACCGTGGCTGGTTCCATTCCTCGCTGCTGACCGGCTGCGCCATCGACAACCATGCGCCGTACCGCGAATTGCTCACTCACGGCTTCACCGTCGATGAGAACGGCCGCAAAATGTCCAAGTCGCTGGGTAACACCATCGAGCCGCAGAAGGTCAACGACACCTTGGGTGCCGACATTCTGCGCTTGTGGGTCTCGGCTACCGACTACTCCGGCGAAATGGCTGTTTCCGAGCAGATCCTGCAGCGCAGCGCCGATGCCTACCGCCGTATCCGCAACACCGCACGGTTCCTGCTCTCCAACCTGTCTGGCTTCGACCCGGCTCGTGACCTGCTGCCAGCTGAAGACATGCTGGCGCTGGATCGCTGGGCTGTCGACCGTACCCTGTTGCTGCAGCGCGAGCTGGAAGAGCACTACGGCGAATACCGCTTCTGGAACGTCTACTCGAAGATCCACAACTTCTGCGTGCAGGAGCTGGGTGGCTTCTACCTGGACATCATCAAGGACCGTCAGTACACCACCGGTGCCAACAGTGTTGCCCGGCGTTCCTGCCAGACCGCGCTTTACCACATCAGCGAAGCGCTGGTGCGCTGGATCGCGCCGATCCTGGCCTTCACCGCTGACGAACTGTGGCAGTACCTGCCAGGCGAGCGCAACGAGTCGGTCATGCTCAACACCTGGTATCAGGGTCTGACCGAGCTGCCGGAAGGTTTCGAGCTGGGTCGCGCCTACTGGGACCGCGTGATGGCTGCGAAAACTGCGGTCAACAAAGAACTGGAGAACCAGCGTTCGGCCAAGGCCATCGGTGGCAACCTGCAAGCTGAAGTGACCTTGTTCGCCGACGACGCCCTGAGCGCCGACCTGAACAAGCTGGGTGACGAGCTGCGTTTCGTGCTGATTACCTCGGCTGCAAGCGTTGCGCCATTCGTTCAGGCGCCAGCCGATGCAGTCGAGACCGAAGTACCGGGCCTGAAGCTGAAAGTGGTCAAGTCCGCGCACACCAAGTGCGGTCGTTGCTGGCACTTCCGTGCCGACGTTGGCGCGAACCCGGAACATCCGGAAATCTGTGCCCGTTGCGCTGACAACATCAGCGGCAAGGGCGAGGTGCGCCACTATGCCTAACCCTGCTGTCGGGCGCTTCGGGCGCCTAGGCTGGCTATGGTTGAGCCTGCTGGTCCTGGTCATTGACCAGGCCAGCAAGTTCTATTTCGAAGGCGCGCTGAGCTTGTACCAGCAGATCGTGGTCATTCCCGACTACTTCAGCTGGACCCTGGCTTACAACACCGGTGCAGCGTTCAGCTTCCTGGCTGACAGCTCTGGCTGGCAGCGCTGGCTGTTCGCCCTGATCGCCTTGGTGGTCAGTGCAGTGCTGGTGGTCTGGCTCAAGCGCCTGGGGCGCAACGAGACCTGGCTGGCCGTAGCCCTGGCACTGGTGCTGGGTGGCGCGCTGGGCAACCTGTATGACCGTATCGCGTTGGGCCATGTAGTCGATTTCATCCTGGTGCACTGGCAGAACCGTTATTACTTCCCGGCCTTCAACGTGGCCGACAGCGCCATTACCGTGGGTGCGGTAATGCTTGCGCTGGATATGTTCAAGAGCAAGAAGTCCGGAGAACCCGTCCATGACTGAGACCCGCATAGGCCAGAACACCGAAGTCAAATTGCACTTCGCACTGCATCTGGAAAACGGCGACACCGTCGATAGCACGTTCGACAAATCGCCGGCTGTGTTCAAAGTTGGCGACGGCAACCTGCTGCCGGGCTTTGAAGCGGCAATCTTCGGCTTCAAGGCCGGTGACAAGCGCACCGTTACCGTCCAGCCGGAAAACGCTTTTGGTCAGCCCAACCCGCAGAACGTACAGATCATTCCACGGTCGCAATTCAACGACATGGTGCTTTCCGAAGGTTTGCTGGTGATCTTCAACGATGCTGCCAATGCTGAGCTGCCAGGTGTGGTCAAGGCATTCGATGAGGCCCAGGTGACCATCGACTTCAACCATCCACTGGCCGGCAAAACCCTGAACTTCGAGGTGCAAATCCTCGAAGTCACAGCGCTTTGAGCCCGGAGCCGAGCATGCAAATCAAACTCGCCAACCCCCGCGGTTTCTGCGCGGGCGTGGACCGGGCGATTGAGATCGTCAATCGCGCGCTGGAAGTTTTCGGCCCACCGATTTACGTACGTCACGAAGTGGTGCACAACAAATTCGTGGTCGAAGACCTGCGCGCACGCGGGGCGATCTTCGTCGAAGAACTGGATCAGGTTCCGGATGACGTCATCGTCATCTTCAGTGCCCACGGTGTTTCCCAGGCTGTGCGCCAGGAAGCAGCAGGGCGCGGCCTGAAGGTTTTCGATGCGACCTGTCCACTGGTTACCAAGGTGCATATCGAGGTAGCGCGCTACAGCCGCGACGGCCGCGAATGCATCCTGATCGGCCACGAAGGCCATCCGGAAGTCGAAGGCACCATGGGCCAGTACGACGCCAGCAATGGCGGTGCGATCTACCTGGTCGAAGACGAGGAAGATGTTGCCCAGTTGCAGGTCAATAACCCGGATAAGCTGGCGTTCGTTACCCAGACCACGCTGTCGATGGATGACACCGGTCGGGTTATCGACGCCCTGCGTGCACGCTTCCCGAACATCGGCGGCCCGCGCAAGGACGACATTTGCTACGCCACCCAGAACCGCCAGGATGCGGTCAAACAACTGGCCAACGAATGCGATGTGGTGCTGGTAGTGGGCAGCCCCAACAGTTCCAACTCCAACCGCTTGCGCGAGCTTGCCGAGCGCATGTCAACGCCGGCCTACCTGATCGACGGCGCCGAAGACCTGCAAAAAAGCTGGTTTGAGGGTGTCGAGCGAATTGGCATCACTGCCGGTGCTTCCGCACCTGAAGTGCTGGTGCGCGGCGTGATCGAGCAACTGCGTGCCTGGGGTGCAACGGGGGCCGAAGAGCTGGATGGGCGCGAAGAGAACATCACCTTTTCGATGCCCAAGGAATTGCGCGTTCGCTCACTGATCTGACCCCGCAGCCGCGCAAAGCGGCTGCTCGCTCAGCGCATCACGCAGGCTGACTCTTCCGCTGCGTGACAGCACCACCTGATAGTGACTCAGTGCTTCGGGACGTTGGCACACATGCAACGTCCCGGCCTGGAAGGCGCCGTTATCCAATAGCGGCACGCCCAGGCCACTGAAGCTCACTTGCCGGGCCACCGGCTGGTTGCCGACGACAATCACGCGTTCATTGCCATGCCATTGCTGCAGTAACTGCGGGCTGTCGTGCTCAACCACCATCCTCCAGCCCTGACTCCAGTCTGATCCCAGCGCTTGCAGGCGCACCACGCTATTGCGCAGCAGCGCTTCACTGCGCGCCGTGCGCAAGGCTTGGGCCAGGTCTGTGGCGACCATCTGCCGTTGTAGCCCGGCGCTCATCGCGCTGTAGGCCGGAACCCCAACCTGTGTAAGCAGCCCCAGCAGGGCCGATGCGAACAAAATTTGTATCAGTGTTACGCCCTGTTGCCTCACCGTGCATTCCTCCCTGGAAGTGCTTCGCTGTAGGTTCAGGGCTCGCCTTGCTGGCGTCCAGTCAGCTGGGTTGGCAGGGGGCGGTGGAAAAATCTCGGGAGGTTGGCCATGGATCGCTGGCAGCAACAAGGAATGACGCTGATAGAAGTATTACTGGCAATCGTCGTGCTCGGGATGGGCTTGTTTACGGCTGCCGGATTGCAACTGCGCGCATTGCAGGCCACTGAAAGTGCCTTGCGCACTACCCAGACTGCGTATGGTGAGCACGCGCTGCAGGAGCAGGCCCGGGCAGATGGCCTGCAGCTTGGCGAGAAAGCGGGGTTGTGAGCAGGCAGTCGGGCTTTAGCATGCTCGAGGTGTTGCTGGCGCTGAGCCTGGGAATGCTGTTGTTACTCGCTGCCAGTCGCCTGTTCATCGCCGCGAGCCAGTCCTGGCAGGCTCAAATGGCGGCTGCGCAAATGCAGGAGGATGGACGCCTGGCCCTGCAACGATTGACCCAAAGCATTCGTATGGCAGGGGCTTTCGGTTGTCTGCGTTACGACGCTGTCGATTTTCTCGATCCCTTGGCGGCACAAGCATTTGCCCAACCGCTACACGTCAGCCGTGATGCGCAGGGTCGCCTGCTGCGCTTGAGCTTGATAAGTGCCGAAAGCGTGTATACCAGCGGCGAGCCTGACTGGACGCTGCTCACTGACTGCGTCACCCACGCGATGGTGCACGCTGGGGCAAAAAAACCGGCAGACGGGCAGTTTGCGATACCCATCCGACGCCAGGAGTACCGCCTGGTAGCAGACCAGCTTCGCCTGCGCAGCGCGGCGAGCAACGGCGTGCTGGTAGAGGGCGTTAGTGAGTTGCAGCTTGAACTGCTCAGAACCAGCACCCTGGCAGTCTCAGGCGTGCGCCTGAGCTTGACCTTGACCGACCCACAGCAACGCGTCAGGCCGCAAACCTATCGCGTCAGCGTTGCCCTGGGTAATCCGGTAGACCTGCTATGAAATCCAGACAGCGCGGCCTCGTTCTATTGCTCAGCCTGACGCTGATGCTGTTGCTGGGCCTGCTCGGATTGTCGGCCATGGGCAGTGCGATTCAGCAGCAGCGAATGTCGCGCAATCTGCTGAGTACCCTGAAAGCTTTCCAGCAGAGCCATCAGGTGCTGCAGTTGGGGGAGTCCAGGCTACACGTACAGGCATGGCCAGCGTGTGCGTTTTGCTTGCCACCACCCGAAGCTGGCAACGTCACCTCAAGCGGTGTGTATGTGGGGCAGGGGGAGAGTTCAGGGTTGAACTGGCAGGCGGCGACGGGTGGTTTCTATCTGGTTCAGTCACTGGGGCGAAGTACCAAGGCCAGGCAGATGCCACAAGGGCTGGAGGCAAACCTGTATCGAGTCACTGCGGTAAGTCGCCTCGGCACGGCGCGCAGCGTGATGGAGAGCGTGATTGCGCAGCCTGTCGGCCCAGCACCGCAGCCATGGCGACGCATCTACTGGCGTCAGGTCTATTGAGGAGCAAGTAAATGAAGCATCAGCGCGCATTGAGTCTGATCGAACTGTTGATTGTGATCGCTGTGGTCGGCATTCTTGCGAGCATTGCCTACCCCGGTTACTCCGATCTGGTGAAAAAATCCGCACGCACGGAAATCGTCAGCCTGCTGATCGAGAGCGCGCAGCTACTGGAGCGACACTACTCACGTGCAGGCCAGTACAGCGACGTTGAAGACCTTCAGGCCTCACTGGCGAGCGGCACCGCTCACTACAGTTTGCATGCCATGCGCGACAAGGAGTCGTTCACCCTTTCGGCACGCCGCCTTCCCGGCGGCCTGATGATGGCTGATCGGTGTGGTGACTATGAGCTTGACCAGGCAGGTAGGCGGGGCAATCCCCAAGGCGCCGAGAATACGGAAGGCGGGTGTTGGGGAGGCTGAAGCCTTTCGCGATTTACTTCAGAAATTGGATCGATAGATGACCAAGCAAGTAGTGATAGTCGGTGGCGGAGTGATCGGCCTGTTGACGGCGTTCAATCTGGCGGCAGAGGTCGAACAGGTGGTGTTGTGTGATCGTGGCGAACTGGGGCAGGAATCGTCCTGGGCCGGTGGCGGCATCGTTTCGCCGCTCTACCCCTGGCGCTACAGCCCAGCCGTAACCGCACTGGCGCACTGGTCGCAAGACTTTTATCCACAGTTGGGAGCGCGTTTGTTTGCCAGCACCGGGGTAGATCCCGAGGTGCATACCACTGGGCTGTACTGGCTGGACCTGGAAGACGAGGCCGAGGCGTTGGCTTGGGCCGAGCGTGAAGGGCGGCCCCTGAGTGCTGTGGATATCTCGGCAGCCTATGACGCCGTGCCGGTGCTGGGCGCGGGCTTTGAGCGGGCGATCTATATGGCGGGTGTTGCCAACGTGCGCAACCCGCGTTTGGTCAAGTCGCTGAAAGCGGCGCTGCAGGCACTGCCAAACGTAACCTTGCGCGAGCATTGTGAAATCACTGGATTCATCCGCGAAGGCGAAAAAATTACCGGCGTACAAACTACGGACGGTGCGATTGGCGGTGATCGCGTGGTCCTGACTGCTGGCGCCTGGAGTGGCGATCTGTTGCGGCCATTGGGGCTGGAACTGCCGGTGGAGCCGGTCAAAGGGCAGATGATTCTGTTCAAGTGCGCCGAAGATTTTCTGCCCAGCATGGTCTTGGCCAGGGGCCGCTACGCAATTCCTCGCCGCGACGGGCACATCCTGGTGGGCAGCACCCTGGAGCACGTCGGCTACGACAAGACCCCAACCGCCGAAGCGCTGGAAAGCCTGAAGGCATCTGCTATCGAATTGCTTCCAGCGTTGGCCGAGGTCACCCCGGTGGGTCATTGGGCAGGGTTGCGTCCAGGATCACCCGAGGGTATTCCCTACATCGGCGAAGTGCCGGGCTGGGAAGGCCTGTGGTTGAACTGCGGGCACTACCGCAACGGCTTGGTGTTGGCGCCAGCATCGTGCCAGCTGTTTGCCGACCTGCTGCTGGGCCGCGAACCGATCATCGATCCACGGCCTTATGCGCCAAGCCGGCTTGTGTGAACGGACTCAGCCAATAATCGGTGTTTGCAGATGCTGGGTTGGGAAGTGCCGCTCAAAAACTTGGCACACCTTGAGTACCTTTTCATCGGCAAAGCGTGCAGCCACTACCTGCAGGCCTACCGGCAACCCGGCTGAGGTAAACCCGCAGGGCACCGAGGCTGCAGGTTGCTGGGTGAGGTTGAAGGGGTAGCTGAACGGTGTCCAGTCCATCCATTGCTTGAAGCCCGAGGCGGGGGGCACGTTATACCCCGCCTCAAAAGCGGTCAGCGGCAGCGTTGGCGTCACCAATACGTCATACCGTTGATGGAAGGCGTTCATTTGCGCCACCAATGCCGCCCGGGCCTCCATCGCCTCGGTGTACTCGCTCAGGCTGATACCAGCACCCAGTCCAGCGATCTGTAGCAGCCCTGGGTCAACCAGTGCGCATTGCTCGGCACTGAGTTGGCCCATCAGCCGAGCGGCTCCTGCGAACCACAACGTATTGAAAATTTCCACAGGGTCGCTGAAGCCTGGGTCGACCGCTTCCACCTGTGCGCCCAACTGGGCGAGACCCTCAACCGCCTGACCCACCAGCGCTTGAATCTGTGGGTCTACGTTCACGTAGCCAAAGTTGGCGCTGTAGGCGATACGCATGCCCTTGAGACTTTCCCCCGGGGATAGCCATGCAGCTTGACGTGCGGCACCCGCCAAGCCGTCGCGTGGGTCTGGGTGGGCCACACAGTCGAGCATCAGCACCGCATCTTCCACCGTACGGGTCATTGGCCCCAGGTGCGAAAGAATGGTCATGGCACTGGCGGGCCATTGGGGCACATAGCCGAACGTTGGCTTGATCCCGAACGTGCCGGTAAAAGCGCAAGGAATACGGATCGAGCCACCGGCATCGCTGCCCTGATGCAGTACGCCCAGGTTCAAGGCGGCCGCCGCCGCCGCACCCCCCGAAGACCCGCCCGCCGTGAGGCTGGTATTCCACGGGTTGCGGGTAATGCCATAGAGCGGGTTGTCGGTGACGCCCTTCCAGCCGAACTCCGGGGTTGTGGTTTTGCCGACAAGCACAGCACCGGCCTTACGCATGAAGGCGCTGAACGGCGCGTCGATGTCCCACGGGCCTTCGCTATTGGTGGTGCGAGAACCTTTGCGGGTTGGCATGCCACGGGTCAGGGTCAGGTCTTTGATCGAGCTCGGCACGCCGTCCAGGCCCCCGCAAGGGGCGCCTTGCTGCCAGCGTTTTTCGCTGGCGCGCGCGGCGATCCGCGCGCCTTCCTCGTCAATGTGGCTGTAAGCGTTAACTACCGGGTTGTGTTGGGCAATACGGGCCAGCACGTCTTCGGTGACATCCACCGGCGACAGGTCACGGCTGCGGTACAGCGCCAGTAACTCGACGGCAGTCAGCTCGCCAATGGCGGTTTTCTTGTTCATCTCAATGTCCTCCCTGAGCCGCTGTAAGCATGGCGCGCAACAGCACCGCGCAGCCGTCGGCCAGATCCTGTGGCGCAGCGTTTTCAATTTCGTTGTGGCTGATACCCCCTTCGCAAGGCACAAAGATCATTCCCGCAGGGCCCAGTTCGGCAAGGAAGATCGCATCGTGACCGGCACCGCTGACAATCTCCATATGGCTCAGCCCCAGCTCAGCCGCAGCGTGGCGAACGGCCTCGACGCATTGGGCGGCAAAGTACAATGGCGGGAAGTCAGCCGTTGGTGTCAGCTCATAGCTCAAGCCATGTTTGGCGCAGCTGCTCTCTATGATCTGCTGGACTTCCTCGACCATCGCCTGCAAATGCGCGGGGTCGAGGTGGCGCAGGTCGATGGTCATGTTTACTCGTCCAGGAATGACGTTGCGCGACCCCGGGTGCAAATTCAGGCAGCCCACTGTGCCGCACGCATGCGGCTGGTGCGCATGAGCAATACGGTTGATGGCACTGATTACCTCGGCAGCGCCGACCAGGGCGTCCTTGCGCAGGTGCATCGGTGTCGGTCCGGCATGCGCCTCGACACCGGTAAGCACCAGGTCGAACCACTTCTGGCCCAGACAGCCCTGTACCACACCGATGGTGGTCTGGCGATCTTCCAGCACCGGCCCTTGTTCGATATGCGCTTCGAAATAGGCGCCGACCGGATGACCGACAGGCGTACGTTCCCCGGCGTAACCGATACGCTGAAGCTCGCCACCCACCGACAACCCTTGCTCATCGACCTTGTCCAGGGTTTGCTGCAGGTCGAATTTTCCCGCGAAAACGCCCGAGCCCATCATGCACGGGGCAAAGCGTGATCCTTCCTCGTTGGTCCAGACCACCACCTCGAGCGGTGCCTGGGTTTCAATACCCAAGTCGTTCAGCGTGCGGATCACTTCAAGTCCGGCCATTACCCCGTAGCAACCGTCGAACTTGCCGCCGGTGGGTTGAGTGTCGATATGGCTGCCGGTCATCACAGGAGGCAGCGACGCGTCGCGGCCGGCACGGCGGGCAAAGATGTTACCGATGGCGTCGACGCTGATAGTGCAACCAGCGTCTTCGCACCAACTGACAAACAGGTCTCGCGCCTGACGATCCAGTTCGGTCAGCGCCAACCGACAGACGCCACCTTTGGCGGTAGCACCCAATTGCGCCAAGTCCATCAGCGATTGCCAGAGTCGGTCCCGGTTGACCAAAGGAGCGTTGCCGAGCAGGTGCTGCGTAGGATCGATTGAAGTATTCATGGGCAGTCTCCTTTCAGGCGCTCAAGGCCAGATAGCGGTTTTTGATGCTGGGGTCGGCGCGAAACTGCGCCGCACTGCCCTGGTAAGCCACGCGGCCTTGTTCGAGTACGTAGTGGCGGTCGGCAAGGGCGTCGCAAACCATCAGGTTCTGTTCCACCAACAGAATCGACAGGCCTTCTTCCTTGATTCGTCGCAGGATCTTCACCAGCTCATCGACGATGACTGGAGCCAGGCCTTCGGTCGGTTCATCAAGAATCAACAGCTTGGGATCGTTGAGCAGAGCGCGGGCGATGGCGAGCATCTGCTGTTCACCCCCTGACAGGGCAAAGCCGTTGTTACTGCGACGCTCCTTGAGGCGTGGAAACATGGCGTAGACATCTGTCAGTTGCCAACGACTATCCTTGCGCGCCGCGATCTTGAGGTTTTCCTCGACGCTGAGCAGGCGGAAGACACCGCGATGTTCCGGTACCAGAGCGATGCCCTGGCGAGCAATTTCGAAGATTTCGCGACCGACCAGTTGCTGGCCCTTGAAGTGGATCTGACCCTGGCGAGGGCGAACAATGCCGAGGATGCTGCGCAAGGTGGTGGTCTTGCCGGCACCGTTGCGCCCCAGCAAGGTCACAAGCTCACCCTCGCCAACGCTCAGCGAAACACCCTCGAGTACATGGCTCTTGTCGTAGTAGGAATGAATATTCTCGACGTTCAGCATCAGGCAGCTTCTCCGAGGTAGGCGGTGCGTACGCGCTCATCGTTGCGCACGAATTCCGGGGTGCCTTCGACCAGGATCTGGCCATGGCTCATCACCGTAATGCGTTGGCTGATAGACATGACGATGCTCATGTTGTGCTCGATCAACAGCACCGTGTGGTCGCGACCCAGGTCGCTGATCAGATCGGTCATCAACGGAATGTCATCGATGCCCATGCCCGATGTTGGCTCATCGAGCATCAGCAACTTGGGGCGGGCGCAGATCGACATGCCCACTTCCAATACCCGCTGCTGCCCGTGAGACAGCTCGCCAGCGAGGGTGTCGGCGCGCTGGGTGAGCTTCAGACGCTCCAGCACCTGGTCGGCCATGTCCCAGTGGCTGCGCTTGTGCTCTACCGTGCGCCAGAAATTCAATGCGGCCAGGCCATCCCGGCCCTGGGCGGCCAGGCGCAGGTTTTCGCGCACACTCAAGTTCTGGAACAGGCTGGTGAGCTGAAACGAGCGCGCCATACCCAGTCCCACTCGGCCATGGGAAGGTTTGCGAATGATGTTCTGGCCACCGAACAGAATCTCGCCGGCCGTGGCCTGGCGCTCGCCCGTCAGGCAATGAAAGAGGCTGGTCTTGCCGGCACCGTTTGGGCCAATCACCGTATGAATGGTGCCCGCCGTGACTTTCAGATCAACACCGGCCACCGCGCGAAACGGCCCGTAGGCCAGCTCCAGCCCGCGGGTTTCCAAGAGATAATCGCTCATTGCAGGTTCTCCTTGGTTTTGCTTGCGGCGCTTCGCAACGAGCACAAGCGCTTGCCCAGATCGGCCAGGCCGCCCCACAGTCCGCCTCGCATGAACACGACGACCAGAATCAGAATCACGCCCAACAGCATCAGCCAGCGCGGCCACAGGTCCGAGAGCACATCGCCGAGCAAGACGATGGAGCCTGCACCCAGCAGCGAGCCGAACAGCGAGCCGGTACCGCCGACAATGGTCATGATCAGAATGTTTTCCGACATCACCAGGTCGATGTTCGACAGGGGGGCGAAATGCAGCAGCATCGCGTACAACGCCCCGGCAATGCCGGTAACGGCGCCGGACAACATGAACACCAGAATTTTGAAGTGGCGTGTGTCATAGCCAATGGCTGCCGCGCGGGTTTCGTTCTCGCGAATCGCCAGCAGGGTGCTGCCGAACGGTGAACGGATTACCCGCTGTGCGCCCACGAATATCAGCAGGAAAAGCACGGCGACGAAGGCATAGAAGTGGCGTGGATCGCTCAGGTCGACCAGCACATGGCCAGCAATCGACAGATCAGGCCGCGGCACATCGAGCAGGCCGTTGTCGCCGCCGGTCCAGTCGCTGAGGGTGTAGGCCAGGAAATACGCCATCTGACTGAAGGCCAGGGTCAGCATGACGAAGTAGATGCCGGTGCGGCGAATGGCCAGGGCACCTACCAATAGTGCCAGCAGCGCGCCAAACACCGCCGCGCCAAGCAAGGCCGGGAACATGCCCCAGTGCAAATGGATCATCAACAGGGCCGCGCCATAGGCGCCCACACCGAAAAAAATCCCCTGGCCGAACGACAACAGTCCGGTGAAGCCCAGCAGCAGGTTGCAGGCCAGTGCAGCCAGGGCAAATATCAGGATCTCGGTGGCCAGGGTGGTTGATGGCAACAGCAGTGGCAGACCGATCAGCGTGGCGATCACCAGCAGCAACAAGAGGGGTGAACGGCCCTTGGCCAACGGCAACGGGTTTTTATCGCTCATTTTCATGCTCTCCCGAACAGACCGTATGGACGCACCAGAATCACAGCGGCCATGGCCCCGTAGATCATCAAGCTGGCGCCTTGCGGCCAAAAGGTGGTCATCATGCTTTGCACTACCCCAACCAGCAGGCCGCCAACCAGCGCGCCGCCGAACGAACCCATGCCGCCAATCACCACGACGACAAAGGCGATACCCAGAATCTCTGGCCCGACGAACGGTTGCGCGCCGCGCAGTGGCGCAAACAGCACGCCCGCGACGCCGGCCAGGCCAACGCCGAGGGCAAAGGTCAGGGAGAACAGGCGGAAAATATTGGTGCCCAGCAACGAAACCGTTTCTGTGCTTTCGCTACCGGCCCGCACCAGTGCGCCGAAGCGCGTGCGCTCGAGCAACAGCCACAGGCCCAGGCCGATCAGGGCGGAGAAGCCAATCAGGAACAGGCGGTAGTAGGGATAGATGAAGTCGCCAATGATCAGCACGCCGCGCAACTCTTGAGGTACGGCGATGCTTTTGCCCACGGGGCCCCAAATCAGTACTGAAGCCTCCTGGATAATCAGTGCAATCCCCAGGGTTACCAGAATCTGAAAGGTGTGCGGCAAGTGGTAGATGCGTTTGATCAATAATCGCTCGACCACCCAGGCCAGTGCTGCAACGGCCAGCGGGGCCAGCAATAGCGCGACCCAGAAGTTGCCGGTCAGCGCCACGACGGTGTAGCACAAGTACGCACCGAGCAGAAAAAACGCGCCGTGAGCGAAGTTAACGAAGTTGAGCAAACCGAAGATAATGGTCAGGCCCACGGCGATCAGGAAGTAAATCATTCCCAGGCCAAGGCCGTTGAGTAGCTGGAACAGGTAAAGACTGAGCATGCACGAACCCTCTGCAGCGCGCGTAACGGCTGCATTGCAGTAGTGTGGTAGCGAGCGCCGGGGGTCAGGCCAGGGCGCAACCGGTAGTGGCGACGTCGATGAAGGAGCGGCCCGCGCTGATTACCTCGGCCAGGTCATCTTCGTCACGCATCTGCGCCTGCGGCTTGCCGCGCAGCAGGTAGTAGTCCTTCATGACCTGATGATCGCCGGGACGAATCACTTCATCCCCGGTCGGCCCTTGGAAGCTCATACCCTGCAGGGTCTTGGCGATGGCGGCGCCGTCGAAGCTGCCGGTCTTGATAATGGCTTCGAGCATCACCCGAGTGCCGATATAGTCGGCGGCCAGTGGGTAGTTGGGGTTGATGCCGTAGGCCGCTTGCGTAGCCTTGACCAGCGCTTTGTTGAGCGGGGTGTCGACCTGATGCCAGTACTGCGCCCCCAGATAGACCCCTTCGAGTACATCGCTGCCCAACTCCTGGAACTGATCCAGCCCTGCCGACCACACCAGCAGCACTTTCATGCGCTCCTTGATGCCGAAGTTGACTGCCTGGCGCAGCGCGTTTGACGACTGGCTACCGAAGTTGAGCAGCACCAGCACATCCGGCTTTGCGGCAATGGCATTGGTCAGATAACCGGAAAACTCTTGTTCCTGCAGCGAGTGGTAGCTGTTGCCGATATGTTCGACACCGAACTCCTGGAACACCTTGCGGGCGTTTTCCAGCAGCGCGTCGCCGAATACGTATTGCGGAGTGATGGTGTACCAGCGCTTGGCGGCCGGTAGCTGGCGAATCATTGGCACCAGCGTTTCGCGGATAGCGCCGTATGTGGGTACCGACCAGCGGAAGGTTGAGGAATTGCAGTCCTTGCCGGTTATTTCGTCGGCCCCCACCGGGGTCATGAACACGCCACCGACCTTGTGGATCTCCTTTGACACCGCCAGCGCCGAGGAGGACAGGGTGCAGCCCTGGAAAAACCGCGCCTGATCCTGGCCGATAGCCTCCTGGACCTTGCGCACCGCCTTGCCCGCGTTACCTTCAGTATCGATCACCTTGTACTTCAACGGCCTGCCAAGCAGTTGCGGGTGCTCGGAAATGGCCAGGCGTGACCCCATGTCGGCGTACTTGCCGTAACTGGCAAAGGCCCCGGACATCGATTTCAAACCGTAGAAAGTAATCGGCTCTTCGGCGTAGGCCAGGCGCATCCCGGCAGGGATACAACCGAGACTGCCAAGGGCAAGGCCTGCCTTGAGCAGGGTACGTCTTTGCATGGGTAACTCCTTGGTTCTGGTTATTAGGCAGGAGTGGCAATGACAAAGCGGAGCGGCCGGGCCTGTGTGCAGGCCTCTGGTCAGCGGGATCAGTGGTGGTGGTCGAACTCCAGAAGAAAGTTACGGGCGACTTCACCTTCCAGAGCAGTCATGTGCTGTTCGGCATCGCACATGTGCTCGTGCATCAGGCGGCGTACGGCGGGTTCGTCGGCGGCACGCAGGGCCACCAGCAGTTGCTTGTGGTAATCGATGTTGGCGGCGTCGAACTGCTGGCGCTTGGGTTTGTAGGCTTTTTTCAGCACCACCAGATCGCGCAGCAGATCATTAAGAAAGGTTGCCATGAAGCTCAGCAAGGGGTTGGGGCAGCGCCGGGCCAGAATATTGTGGAACTCAAGTTCGGCCAGACGCTGTTCGCGTTGGCCCTGCTCGCTGTCTTCCGGAGTGCTGCAGCAATTGATGTTGGCCTGCAGGGCGTCGAAGTCGCTTTCGTCCAGACGTCCGATTACCGCTACAGCCAGCTCCACCTCAATAACTTTGCGCAGCTGGTACACCTGCTCGCCATCGAGTTGCTGAAAGTGCAGATAGTTGCGCAGGGCGCGGCTGGCGGGCTCAGTCCCGGCTTCATTAAGGTAGGCGCCGCCACTAGGGCCGGTGCGGGTGTTGACCAGGCCTTCGACTTCCAGGGCCTTGAGCGCTTCGCGAGCAGTGCCTTTGGAGCATTCAAAGCTCTCCATCAGCTCGCGCTCGGTGGGTAGTCGGTCACCGGGGCGCAGGGCGTCGATGACAATCGAGCGCTTTACCGACTCGACAATCATGTCCGAGAGCTTTTGACGTTTGCGCTTGAGCGGGCGTTTGAGCATGGAGGCTATTTATCGTATTAATGCGGATAAATAGTACTTAATGATCTTTGGTCGAATAGGTCAACAGGGGGATGGGGGAGGGTGTCGCAAATGAGGGCTTAAGGTCGCTTATGGGTATGTGCGCACGACCTTGTGGGCGCCGGCGTCTGCCGGCTCCACAGATAAGGCGGGTTAACGTTGCGCGCCCGGCCCTTGCTCCAGGTGCGCCGGGCTGCAATACCACTGCGAGCCCCGGTGCAAGGCACGATCGCTGGGCAGGTGCACGCCACAATGGGCGCAGCGCACCATTTTCAGCGGGTCTTCAAGACTGTTGTCAGGCCTGGCAGCAGTGCTGGCCTTGAACTTGCGCCACAGCCAGAAAGCAGCGGCAATCAGGGCAATCCAAAAAAGTAGGCGAACCATGGTGTTCAGCTTTATCAATAAAGAGCTTCAATTCTAGGGCTCAGGCATAAAAAAAGGGAGGCCTGGCCTCCCTTTATCTGTTGCGTGATTGATCAGTCAAACACGCCGAAGGTCATGTAGCTGAACCAGGAGCGGTCGTCGTTATTGCCTTCCGCTTCGTGTTCTTCTTCCTGCACGGCGTCGCCGTCTTTTGGCAGCAGGTCGGCTGGAATCGCTTCCTTGGCGTCTTCGTACTGGCGGATAACGTCCTGGTTGGCACGGGTTTCACCCGGTGGCAGCGGCGTTTCGCTTTCGATCAGGCCCAGCGTGGCCTTGGACAGCCAGGAGCGGTTGTCGGCTTCATCCTGCTTGGGCTCGAACTGACCGTCCACCAGGCTTGGGTGATCCGGGTAGTTGAGCTTGAGGGTTTCCAGGCTGGTGGCGGCCAATTCGTCCAGGTGCAGACGCATATAGGCTTCGGTCATCACCGCCAGGCCGTCACCGACCGATGGGGTTTCCTGGAAGTTCTCGACCACATAACGACCACGGTTGGCGGCAGCTACATAAGCCTGGCGGCTCAGGTAGTAGTCGGCGACGTGAATTTCGTAAGCCGCCAGCAGGTTGCGCAGGTAGATCATGCGCTGCTTGGCGTCTGGCGAGTAACGGCTGTTAGGGAAGCGGCTGGTGAGCTGGGCGAACTCGTTGTAGGAGTCGCGGGCAGCACCCGGGTCACGCTTGGTCATGTCCAGCGGCAGGAAGCGCGCCAGCAGGCCACGGTCCTGGTCAAAGGAGGTGAGGCCCTTGAGGTAGTAGGCGTAGTCGACGTTCGGATGCTGTGGGTGCAAGCGAATAAAGCGTTCGGCGGCCGCCTTGGCAGCTTCGGGCTCGGCGTTCTTGTAGTTCGCGTAGATCAGCTCGAGCTGGGCCTGGTCGGCGTAGCGACCGAACGGATAGCGCGATTCCAGAGCCTTGAGCTTGCTGGTGGCGCTGGTATAGCTGTGGTTGTCCAGATCGGCCTGCGCCTGCTGGTACAGCTCGGCTTCGCTCAGGTTTTCGTCGACGACTTCCTTCGAAGAACAAGCAGCGGTCAGTCCGAGGATGGCGATCAGCAGCAGGTGTTTCACTTGCATGGCGGCTTGCGTCCCTATGACGGCCGCTGTCTTGGGCGTGGCCGTCCTGTTATGATGAGCACCCCGATGCAACACCCGGGGCAAAAGACGTCGTATTTAACCACAAGCGCGCAGTCGAAACCAAAGGCTGTGCCGCCCGCTGATTCGAGCATGTCCGAGATCATTCAACTTAGCGCAGAGGTGCCGTCCGAATTGGGCGGGCAACGCCTCGACCAAGTCGCCGCACAATTGTTCGCTGAGCACTCGCGCTCGCGCCTATCCACCTGGATCAAGGAGGGGCGCCTGACGGTTGACGGCGCAGTCCTGCGTCCACGCGATATCGTCCATGGCGGCGCGATGCTGGCCCTTGAGGCCGAGCAGGAAGCCCAGGGCGAGTGGGTGGCCCAGGATATCGAGCTGGATATCGTCTATGAAGACGAGCACATCCTGGTAATCAACAAGCCTGCAGGGCTGGTGGTTCACCCGGCCGCTGGCCACGCCGATGGCACCTTGCTCAATGCCCTGCTGCACCACGTGCCGGATATTATCAACGTACCGCGTGCAGGCATCGTTCACCGCCTGGACAAAGACACCACCGGTCTGATGGTGGTGGCCAAGACCATCCAGGCGCAGACACAACTGGTTACTCAGTTGCAAAGCCGCAGCGTCAGCCGCATCTATGAATGCATCGTAATTGGTGTAGTCACTGCAGGTGGCAAGATCAACGCACCTATCGGTCGTCATGGTGGCCAGCGTCAGCGCATGGCCGTGACCGAAGGCGGCAAGCCGGCTGTCAGCCATTACCGTGTACTGGACCGCTTCCGTTCCCATACCCATGTACGGGTAAAGCTGGAAACCGGACGCACCCACCAGATCCGCGTGCACATGGCTCACGTGAACTTTCCGTTGGTCGGCGATCCGGTCTACGGCGGACGTTTCCGTATTCCGCCCGCGGCGAGCATCACCATGGTCGAGGCGCTCAAGACGTTCCCGCGTCAGGCCCTGCATGCACGTTTCCTGGAGCTGGATCACCCGGCAACAGGTGAGCGCATGGGGTGGGAGTCGCCGCTTCCAGACGATTTCGTCTGGCTGCTGTCGCTGCTCAAGCAAGACCGCGATGCGTTCGTAGGATGAGTGAGCTGGCGCGCGAACTGCTGATCCCCAACTGGCCTGCGCCAGCCGGGGTTCGCGCGTGCGTCACCACGCGGGCAGGTGGCGTTAGCCTGCCTCCGTATGAAAGCTTCAACCTTGGCGACCATGTGGGCGATGCGCCCGACGCGGTCGCCGAGAACCGTCGGCGTCTTACCGCCGAGTTCGGTATCCAGCCTGCCTGGCTCAAGCAAGTGCATGGTGTAGTGGTGGCGGATGCCGACCCGGGCGTAATTGCCGAGGCCGATGCCAGCTGGACCGCCACTCCAGGCATTGCCTGCACGGTAATGACCGCCGATTGCTTGCCGTTGCTGTTCTGCAATCGCGACGGCACACGGGTTGCCGCTGCCCATGCGGGCTGGCGTGGCCTGGCCAATGGCGTCATCGAGGCCACGCTTGATCGCCTGGCGTTGCCCCCGGAAGACGTACTGGTGTGGCTGGGCCCGGCTATTGGCCCGCAAGCCTTTGAAGTAGGTCTGGAAGTGCGCGATGCCTTCACGACCGTTCATCCGGAAACTGCCCAGGCCTTCGTGCCCGGCGCAAGTACGGATAAACTGATGGCCGATATCTACATGCTGGCTCGCCTGCGTTTGGCAGCCCGTGGTGTAACAGCGGTGTATGGCGGGGGTTATTGCACCGTCAGCGATCAGCGCTTCTATTCTTACCGGCGAACCCCCCAAGGCGGTCGCTTTGCCTCTTTGATCTGGCTCGCTCCACGCTGACCTGAATCAACCCCGCTAAGCTTGAATCCTCCAGAATCACCCTTATCTAATGGGGTATCTCTGGCAGGTTTATCTTCATCAGGTGTGTCCATCGCTCCGGCCTGCCCAAAAAGGAAGGTAACTTATGCGAATAGACCGTTTGACCAGCAAGCTACAACTGGCGTTATCTGACTCCCAATCCCTGGCTGTTGGTATGGACCATCCTGCCATCGAACCTGCGCACCTGCTGCAAGCGTTGATCGATCAGCAAGGTGGTTCGATCAAGCCGTTGCTGATGCAGGTGGGCTTTGACGTTAATGCCCTGCGCAAGGCGTTGAGCAACGAACTCGACCAACTGCCAAAAATCCAGAACCCTACCGGCGACGTGAACATGTCGCAGGACCTGGCGCGCCTGCTCAACCAGGCTGACCGCCTGGCCCAGCAGAAGGGCGACCAGTTCATTTCCAGTGAACTGGTGCTGCTCGCCGCCATGGACGAGAACAGCAAGCTCGGCAAATTGCTGCTGAGCCAGGGCGTAACCAAAAAAGCCCTGGAAAATGCCATCAGCAACCTGCGTGGCGGTGAAGCAGTCAACGACCCGAACGCTGAAGAGTCGCGTCAGGCCCTGGACAAGTACACCGTCGACCTGACCAAGCGCGCCGAAGACGGCAAGCTCGACCCTGTGATTGGCCGTGACGACGAAATTCGCCGCACCATTCAGGTGTTGCAGCGTCGTACCAAAAACAACCCGGTGCTGATCGGTGAGCCTGGTGTGGGTAAAACCGCAATCGCCGAGGGCCTGGCCCAGCGCATCATTAATGGTGAAGTGCCGGACGGCCTTAAAGGCAAGCGTCTGCTCTCGCTGGATATGGGTGCGTTGATTGCCGGTGCCAAGTTCCGCGGTGAGTTTGAAGAGCGCCTCAAAGGGTTGCTCAATGAACTGTCCAAGCAGGAAGGGCAGATCATTCTGTTCATCGACGAGCTGCACACCATGGTCGGCGCCGGTAAAGGCGAAGGCTCCATGGACGCTGGCAACATGCTCAAACCCGCCCTGGCGCGTGGTGAGCTGCACTGCGTCGGTGCTACAACCTTGAACGAGTATCGCCAGTACATCGAAAAAGACGCAGCACTTGAGCGGCGCTTCCAGAAAGTACTGGTAGAGGAGCCGAGCGAGGAGGACACCATCGCCATTCTGCGTGGCCTCAAGGAGCGTTACGAGGTTCACCACAAGGTGGCGATTACCGACGGCGCAATCATTGCCGCGGCCAAGCTCAGCCATCGTTACATTACCGACCGGCAATTGCCGGACAAGGCTATCGACCTGGTAGACGAAGCGGCCAGCCGCATTCGTATGGAGATCGACTCCAAGCCTGAAGTGCTCGATCGCCTGGAGCGCCGTTTGATTCAACTGAAGGTTGAATCTCAGGCGCTGAAGAAAGAAGAAGACGAGGCCGCGCTCAAACGTCTGGAAAAACTGACCGAAGAGATTGCCCGTCTGGAACGTGAGTACGCCGATCTGGAAGAAATCTGGACGTCGGAAAAAGCCGAAGTGCAGGGCTCTGCGCAGATCCAGCAGAAAATCGAACAGTCGCGCCAAGAGCTGGAAACCGCTCGACGCAAAGGCGACCTCAGCCGCATGGCCGAGCTGCAGTACGGGGTTATCCCGGATCTGGAGCGCAGCCTGCAGATGGTCGACCAGCACGGCAAGGCCGAGAACCAGTTGCTGCGTAACAAGGTAACTGAAGAAGAAATTGCCGAAGTCGTTTCCAAGTGGACCGGTATCCCTGTGTCCAAGATGCTTGAAGGCGAGCGGGAAAAACTGTTGAAAATGGAAAGCCTGTTGCACGAACGGGTGATCGGGCAGGAAGAAGCCGTGGTTGCGGTTTCCAACGCGGTACGGCGTTCGCGTGCCGGGTTGTCCGACCCGAACCGGCCAAGTGGCTCGTTCCTCTTCCTCGGCCCAACCGGGGTAGGTAAGACCGAGCTGTGCAAGGCGCTGGCCGAGTTCCTGTTCGACACTGAAGAGGCAATGGTGCGTATCGACATGTCCGAGTTCATGGAGAAACATTCCGTGGCTCGCCTGATCGGTGCTCCACCAGGCTACGTCGGCTACGAGGAAGGTGGCTACCTGACCGAAGCGGTACGGCGCAAGCCTTATGCCGTTGTGCTGCTCGACGAAGTCGAGAAGGCGCATCCGGATGTGTTCAACGTGTTGCTGCAGGTGCTTGAAGATGGACGCCTGACTGACAGCCACGGTCGCACGGTAGATTTCCGTAATACCGTGATCGTGATGACCTCCAACCTGGGCTCGTCGCAAATCCAGGAGCTGGTAGGGGATCGCGAAGCGCAACGGGCTGCAGTGATGGATGCGGTGGGTTCACACTTCCGCCCCGAGTTCATCAACCGGATCGACGAAGTGGTGGTGTTCGAGCCTCTGGGCCGAGATCAGATCGCTGGCATCACTCAGATCCAGCTGGGCCGTCTGCGCAGCCGTCTGGCTGAGCGCGACCTGAGCCTTGAGCTGAGCGACGAAGCGTTGGATAAACTGATCGCTGTCGGTTACGACCCGGTCTACGGCGCACGGCCTCTGAAACGCGCCATCCAGCGTTGGATCGAAAACCCGTTGGCGCAGTTGATCCTGGCTGGCAAGTTCCTGCCTGGCACCGGAATCACCGCCAAGGTAGAGGGCGAAGAAATCGTCTTTGCCTGATTTTTCGGTGGGTTAAGTTAAGGCCTCGATTTCGAGGCCTTTTTTTTCTTTGCATTTTTTCTCAACTGCTTGTAAAGTGCGCCCCGCTGTATGTCACCCCGCAGGTTTCCGGCAAAATTGGGAATCTGAAAAAAAGTTGCAAATCAGTAAGTTGAATGCAAATTAAGGGTTGACAAGGGTTTTGAAAGTTGTAGAATAGCGCGCCTCAGAGACATGAACGCAGCGATGCACAAGGTCGAAGAGTTCGAAGCGGTAGTGATACAGTTTTCGAAATTGCAGTACTTGAAGTTGTAGTTCCGCGATAGCTCAGTCGGTAGAGCAAATGACTGTTAATCATTGGGTCCCAGGTTCGAGTCCTGGTCGCGGAGCCAAATTTCAAACCGGGGTATAGCGCAGTCCGGTAGCGCGCCTGCTTTGGGAGCAGGATGTCAGGAGTTCGAATCCCCTTACCCCGACCATTTTTGGGTCGTTAGCTCAGTTGGTAGAGCAGTTGGCTTTTAACCAATTGGTCGTAGGTTCGAATCCTACACGACCCACCATTTTCGAATCCGGTTCGCTGGGTTTGGATCTTAAAAGGTTGGAACGCCATTAGCGTCCAGCCGTAAAAAAGGCGCCTTAATCGGTGCTTTTTTTTTACCGGGGTATAGCGCAGTCCGGTAGCGCGCCTGCTTTGGGAGCAGGATGTCAGGAGTTCGAATCCCCTTACCCCGACCATATTCAGAAAAAAGGGCACCTTGAAAAAGGTGCCCTTTTTTCGTTTCTGCAGCCCTGAATAATTGCCTGCTACTATTTCGCTTTTGCAGGGAGCTGCGCCATGACCCTCAAGGCATCCGTTTACATCGCCACCAGCCTCGATGGCTTTATTGCCCGTGAGAGCGGTGAGCTGGACTGGCTAATGGTCGCTACCACCTCCAGCGACGATCATGGCTACGCCGCTTACATGGCGTCGGTCGATACCCTGGTGATGGGCCGCAATACCTATGAAAAAGTCCTCACCTTTGGCGAGTGGCCGTATCCGCACAAGCGAGTGGTGGTGCTGAGCAGCACCTTGGGGGCGGCGCCAGGGGTTGAAGTTCATCCAGGGCCGATTGCCGACCTGGTGGAGCACCTGCGCGACACCGGCGCGAAAAGCCTGTACCTCGATGGTGGCCAGGTGGTGCAGAGTTTTTTGCGTGAGGGGCGGGTAGATGAGCTGACCATCACCCGCATTCCCGTATTGCTCGGCAACGGCATTCCGCTGTTTGGAGCACTGAGCAAAGATGTGGCGCTGCAGCACATGCGCAGCACCACCTTCGAGAACGGCTTTGTGCAGAGCACCTATCGAGTCATCAAATAGGGCTGCATGCAGCAGCCCCATCGCCGGCAAGGCCGGCGCCCACAGGTAGGTATCAGTGCAGCTTCAGGCGTGGCTCGGTGCCACGGCCAATGCGGCTACCCAACATCAGCATCAGGGTGCGGAAGGTGCCATACAGTGCCATCTGGTGCATGCGGTACAGCGACACATAGAACATCCGCGCCAACCACCCTTCAAGCATTACGCTGCCGGTCAAGTTGCCCATCAGGTTACCCACTGCCGAGAAGCGCGACAGCGATACCAGCGAGCCATAATCACGGTAAGCGTAGGTCGGCAAGGGTTTGCCCTCCAGGCGCGCCTTCAACGACTTGGCCAGCATCGATGCCTGTTGGTGAGCCGCCTGGGCCCGTGGCGGTACGTTGCGATCGCTACCCGGTTGCGGGCATGCCGCGCAGTCGCCGAAGGCAAAGATATCGTCATCCAGGGTTGTCTGCAGGGTAGGGCGAACCACGAGCTGATTGATCCGGTTAGTCTCCAGGCCATCGATATCCTTGAGAAAGCCCGGCGCCCTGATACCCGCCGCCCACACTTTGAGGCTGGCCGGAATTACATCACCATTGCTGGTTTTAAGCTCGGTCTCGGTAACTTCGCTGACCGACGCATTGGTCATGACGGTAACGCCGAGTTTTTCCAGCGTCTGGTGTACCGGCACACTGATACGTTCCGGCAACGCCGGCAGAACCCGCGGGCCTGCTTCGATCAAGGTGATGTGCATGTCCTTGGGCTGGATACGGTCCAGGCCATAGGCGGCCAGCTCGTGCGCGGCATGGTGCAGCTCGGCAGCCAGCTCAACACCGGTGGCACCAGCGCCAACAATAGCCACGCTGATGGTTTCATTCGCCTGATCCCCGGCATGGGCACGCAGGTAGTGGTTGAGCAGTTGCTGATGAAAACGTTCTGCCTGCTTGCGAGTATCCAGGAACAGGCAGTTCTGGGCGGCGCCAAGGGTACCGAAATCGTTGGTGTTACTGCCGACCGCGATCACCAGCGTGTCATAACCCAAGGTGCGTGCAGGCAGCAGCTCGCGGCCCTCTTCGTCGAGGGTTGCGGCGAGCTGGATTTGCTTGGTCTCGCGGTCCAGGCCACTCATGCGCCCGAGCTGGAACTGGAAATGATTCCACTTGGCCTGGGCCACGTAGTTCAGTTCGTCTTCCGAGGAGTTCAGCGAGCCGGCGGCTACTTCGTGCAGCAACGGCTTCCAGATGTGAGTCAGGTTGGCGTCGACCAGGGTAATGCTGGCGCTGCCCTTCTTGCCCAGGGTTTTACCCAGGCGGGTCGCCAGTTCCAGGCCGCCGGCGCCGCCGCCGACAATCACGATACGGTGAGTCATGGAGATATCTCATAAGGTTTACGGAATTCGGGTATTGAGTGATAGGCCGCGCAGGGCGGGCGTATTGGGCGAGCGCAAGGCAGCTCATAGCACCAGGGTACTCAAAAGGCGGCTCAACAGACCCAGGCCAATCGTCACCAGCACCACCATACAAAGGAGCAGCCAGGGCCTGAAAGGCTTGCGCTCGACTTGATGCTGGGGTGCTTGCAGGTATTGATCGACACGACGTTGGTCTTCGGGATTCAGGCGGCTGGTCATGAGGGCCTCGTCAGGTAGACGCTGGTGACTGATTGGAAGCTACAGGTTCACTGTAGTTGTTTGCACAGGACCCAGGGGGCAGCCACGCAGCAGCTTTATGACGAATGATTGCGCTTTGTATCACCGCCGCGCAATTTATGCCATTGCGCGTTGGCAGGGGGCCATCTCAAAGGCTGATACCTACGTCGAAAACAATGCTGCGGCCAAGGTTGCCGCGCAAAAAATCCGGCGCATCGGGATGAGCGAACAACACCCGGGCAAAGGTCGGCCCCACCAGCGAGAGTGAACGCCAGCCCTGGCGAAGGTATTCGGTGGGCGGTGGAAAGTGGCTGTTCAGATCGAGCACTTCGCGCTTGAGGCTGGCGAAAGCAATGATGTCCAGTTCGCTCAGATCCAGCCCACGCTCCTGATAGTTATGCGCCTTTTTGCGCAAAGTCGGCGCCAAACGCTGCAGTAATTCTTGCGCACTGATACGCCGTGGTCGCGCTTCGCGGCGCACCAACTGGCTCAAGGAAAAAGCACTGCGTCGCCGTTGCAGCTCCTCGCGCCACTCATCGTTGAGCCTTCGACCTTCATCGAGCACGAAAAAAACCTCGAACGCCGCATCGCGAAACAACACGTCGGGTGGCTCTTGCCCGGCGGGGCTGAAGTCTTCGCTACGGTAAGGAATGTTCAACCCTTGCAGCAGGCGTTGGCATACCCAACGCTCACGTTCCCACTTACGGGCATTGGACAAAAACGCATTGGCTTGTTCGGCCTGAATGGTTAGCAGGCGCAGGTAATCTGAGTCATCCATGAGGACAAGCTTAGCGTTCTATTGTGTCTTCATGAATAAAGTCTGTCGTAACCGGCCATCTTGGCAACCATTCACTATAAGGCCTGAAAGCGACGTCGAAACGCCGCTTGCTGGTTTCAGGGCGGGTCAGTGCACCGGTTCGACACGTTTTTTACCAAGCGCGGAGCCAGCGACGTGCTCCTCATCGGTGTCCACAATCGGCACCTCTTTACCTTCGCAGTCGTACAACTTGCCCTCGCGGAAAAAATCACCCTCGTTGAGACCGGCAATATCGCGATAGCGCAAGGTGCGCTCGCTGGCGGCGACGAATACCGACTGCTGGTCAGAGTTGCCGGCACGCAGGTGGTTGAACAACAGGTTGAGTAAAATGGCCATGATTGCGGCCGAGCTGATGCCCGAATGGAAGATAGTTTCGAACCACACCGGGAAGTGCTGATAGAAGCCAGGCGCGGCGATGGGAATCATGCCGAAACCAATCGAGGTGGCGACGATGATCAGGTTCATGTTGTTGCGATAGTCCACCTGCGCCAAGGTGCGAATGCCACTGGCTGCAACCGTACCGAACAGCACCAGCCCGGCGCCACCGAGCACAGCGGTGGGAACGGCGGCGACCAGTCGCCCCATTACCGGCAGCAAACCGAGGGTTACCAGAATCAACCCGGCCGACGCCACCACGTAACGGCTTTTCACACCGGTTACGGCCACCAGGCCAACGTTCTGTGCAAAGGCACTCTGGGTGAAGGAACCTACCAACGGCGCCAGGGCACTGGAAATCATGTCTGCCCGCAGGCCGTTTCCCAAGCGTTTCGAGTCGACCTTGGTGTCGATGATTTCGCCCACGGCGAGAATGTCTGCAGAGGTCTCGACCATGGTCACGATAATCACGATCAGCATCGACAAGATGGCGGCGATTTGAAATTGCGGCGCGCCAAAGTGCAGAACCTCGGGCATTGCTACCCACGGGCCTTGAAGCGCCTGGGAAAAGTCGGCCATGCCCAGGGTCATCGCGGCCAGCGTACCGATGACAATCGCAAGCAGGATCGACAGGCGCGAGATACTGGCACTGCCCAGCTTGCTCAACAGCAGCACGGTGACCAACGTGAATGCCGCCAGAGAAATATTCGCCGTGCTGCCAAAGTCTGCGGCCTGGCTGTTGCCGCCCATGGCCCAGCGCGCCGTGACCGGCATCAGCGTCAAGCCGATGGTAGTAATAACAATGCCCGTCACCAGCGGCGGAAAGAATTTGATGATGCGCGAAAACAGCGGCGTAATCAGCAGGCCGATCAACGACGACACGATCACCGCCCCGAATACCACCGACAAACCGCCCGTGCCGTCACCGCCAATAATCGTGACCATAGTCGCGACGCCGGCGAACGACACGCCCTGAACCAGCGGGAGACGACAGCCGAAGAAAGGAATACCCAGGGTTTGCAGCAACGTAGCCAAGCCACCGGCGAACAGCGAAGCAGCGATCAACAGGCCAACCTCGGCAGAGGAAAGGCCCGCCGCCTGACCGATGATCAACGGTACCGCAATGATTCCTCCATACATCGTCAGTACATGCTGCAGGCCGTAGGCCAGGTTTGCGCCCACGCCGAGGTTCTCATCTTCGGGACGAGTTGAAGCAGTAGAAGTCATGGTGAGTAGCTCGCTTTTGTTATTTTGATGCGTCTAACAGCACGGTTTCAGTCGCAGTCGATGGGTTGCGGGGTGAATCAATTGCAGTGGCCGAGCCGTTGCAGCCCATACGGAGCGCAACGGCTTGAGGGGTTACTCGCCGCTGACCAACTGACGGGCCAGCTGATTGTGGCGCTCCAGCACCAGCGGCAGGTCGACGGTGGTGATGCGTCCGTCCTTGACCACCACACGGCCGTTGATCACGCTGGTATCAACGTGCGTGGGGGTGCAGAACACCAGCGCCGCCAGCGGATCGTGAAGCGCGCCGGCATAGGCCAGGTGGCCCAGGTCGAAAGCGACGAAGTCGGCTACCATGCCAGGGCTCAGCGCACCGATATCATTACGGTTGAGGACCTTGGCACCGCCCAGGGTGGCGATCTCCAGCGCTTCGCGCGCGGTCATGGCATCGGGCCCGAAGCCGACGCGTTGCAGCAACAGGGCCTGGCGCACTTCACCGATCATGCTGGCGCCATCGTTGGAGGCCGAACCGTCGACGCCGAGGCCAACCGGCACGCCGTGGTCGCGCATCTTGCGAATTGGCGCGATACCCGAGGCCAGGCGCATGTTCGAGCATGGGCAGTGAGCTACACCGGTGCCGGTGCGGGCGAACAACTCAATACCGTGCTGGTCGAGCTGCACACAGTGAGCGTGCCATACATCGTGGCCGACCCAACCCAGGTCCTCGGCGTACTCGGCCGGGGTCATGCCGAATTTCTCGCGGCTGTAGGCGATGTCGTTGACGTTTTCCGCAAGGTGGGTGTGCATCGACACCCCGTAGTTACGCGCCAGCACCGCCGCTTCGCGCATCAGGTCACGGCTTACCGAAAACGGCGAGCAGGGCGCAACCACCACGCGCAGCATCGAACCATGGCTGGCATCGTGGTAATCCTCGATCAGGCGCTGCGACTCCTTGAGAATGTCGCTTTCTTTCTCTACCACCGAATCCGGCGGCAGACCGCCCTGGCTACGGCCAACGCTCATGCTGCCGCGCGCGGCGTGAAAGCGCATGCCAATTTCCTCGGCGGCATGAATGCTGTCGTCGAGCTTGCAGCCGTTGGGGTAGATATACAGGTGGTCGCTGGAGGTGGTGCAACCCGAGAGAATCAGCTCGGCCATCGCTGTTTGCGTCGACACCGCGATCATCTCCGGCGTCAGCCGTGCCCAGATCGGGTAGAGGTTGTTCAGCCAATTGAACAGCTCGCCGTCCTGGGCAGCCGGCACCACGCGAGTGAGGCTCTGGTACATGTGGTGGTGGGTGTTGACCAGGCCTGGAATGACCACTTTGCCGGTCATGTCCAAAATTACATCGGCGTGCTGCGGCAATTCGTCGCTTGGGCCGACCTGCTTGATGACGTTGTCTTCGATGAACATACCGCCGCGTTTGATTTCGCGGCGCTGGCCATCCATGGTCACCAGAAGTTCGGCGTTCTTGACCAGTAAAGTCTTGGGCATGGGGATTCCTCTCCTGTGTGGAGTCTGGTTTTCAGCTGGAATTTTAATCGGCACCCGATCTGCGACATGAGCAACGCTCGCGGTATCCGGTGCGGTGTCGAATCAGTGAATTGCCTGGCGCATCAGCAAATAATCGCCCGCTTGGGTATGGCCCTCGGTGGGGGCATCAACCAAGGGGTCGAAAAGGCGTTGGGCGGCGTTCTTGGCGAACGAGATAATGGCGAACCCATTGCTGATGCGATTACTGGAACTAGCATCGCAGTCAGTGGCGTGCGGCATTTGGGGGTGATGCTCGATAAGCTCGAGCTGCTGTGGGTGTTGCATGGCATTAACCGTCGCAATACGCAGCGGCGATTACCGATGTCGTAGGCGTCGAATAATGTAAGCAGAATTATTTGTTTTTGTATACATGAAATCACCCGTTGCCGTTGTGGCTATCACCGCACGGCTGCCCGTCAGGCTGCTGCGTAGCGGTGTAGACTCCCAGCAAAGACGTTGCTGAAGGCTTCATACCGTGATCGATGCTCAAGTGCTGTCGGACCTCAGCCTGACCCTGGGTTGGGTCGGCTATGGTGTATTGCTGCTGTGGGCGGTGGCGCGTACGGGCTGGGTGGAGCTGTTCACCGACAGCCGGCGCCAGCACTTGCTGTTCGGCGCAGTGTTCGCGTTATTTGCGCTGTGGCTGGTGCGCCGCGATTTCGACAACGGCGTGTCGTATCACTTCATTGGCTTGACCGCCGTCACCTTGCTGCTGGATTGGCCGTTGGCGATTGTGGCCGGATTGCTGGCCCAGGTCGGGCTCATTTTGATGGGCCGCCAGGACCTCGCCGCCATGGGCGTCAACGGCTTGCTGTTTATCGGCCTGCCGGTGCTGGTAACCGAGGTGTGCGCCATTTTGGTGGAGCGCGCGCAGCCGAAAAACCTCTTCGTGTACATCTTCTGTTCGGGATTTTTCGCCGCAGCCCTGGCGGCCCTGCTGTGCCTGCTGATCGGGCTGGGCCTGCTATGGATCGACGGGCGCTTTGTGATGCCGGAGTGGATCGAAGACTTTATCGGCTACCTGTGGCTGATCATTTTTCCCGAAGCCTTTATCAACGGCATGGTGGTCAGCGCACTGGTGGTGTTTTGCCCGGAGTGGCTGGAAACCTTCAACCGCACCCGCTACCTGCAAGCACCCTGGAAGGACGACGACCCCGGGCGTTGAATCAGTGGTGGGCGCGGGGGTCGAGTTCGCCGGAAAACAGCTCGTCTTCAGCGTCGGGTGCCACCGGAATTTTATGCTCTTCAGCCGCCCAGGCACCGAGGTCGATCAGCTTGCAGCGATCGGAACAGAAGGGCCGGAAGGTGCTGGCAGCGTTCCATTCAACTGGGGCGCCACAGGTCGGGCATTCAACGGATATCGGTTGGCTCATGCTTGGCCTCCTCGCAAAGTCAGGTAAAAGTTGTGCAGGCGGTCGACCTCCGAATGCAGCCAGCTCAGGTCGCGGTCATTGACCAGCACATCGTGGGCGTGGCGCAGCCGCTCTTCGCGGCTGGCCTGGGCCTTGAGAATGGCCTGCACCTGCTCGGGGCTGGTTTGATCGCGCAACAGCGTGCGCTGAACTTGCAGCTCCTGCGGCGCATCGATCACCAGCAAACGTTGGGTGCGCTGAAACTGGCCCGACTCCACCATCAGCGGCGAAACGAACACCGCATAAGGCGACTCAGCCTTGGCCAGGTAACTGAAAATCTCCTGACCAATCAACGGATGCAACAGGGCTTCCAGCCAGCGCCGTTGCTCCGGGTCGCTGAAAATCAGCTGGCGCAGCGCCGCGCGATCGAGTTGCCCATCTTCCAGCAACACACCCGGGCCGAAGCGCTCGACAATACTGGCCAACGCCGGACGCCCTGGCTCCACCACCCAGCGCGCAGCCTGATCGGCATCCACCAGGTGCACACCCAGTTCGACAAAGCGCTGGGCGGCAGCGCTCTTGCCGCTGCCGATGCCGCCTGTGAGGCCAAGAATCCACGGAGTGAAAGCAGCGGTGGTCATCACATTCCAAAGAGTTTCAGATAAGAAGTGGTTATTTGACCACCCCAGAGCAGTGCGATCCAGCCCGCGATGGCCAGATAAGGACCAAAGGGGATCGGCGTGCTGGCCTTCTCGCCATTGAAACGCAGCATAATCAGTCCGATCACCGCGCCCAGCACCGACGACAGCAGCAGCGTAAGCGGCAAAATCTGCCAGCCGCCCCAGGCGCCGATCAGTGCCAGTAACTTGAAATCGCCATAGCCCATGCCTTCCTTGCCGGTGATGATCTTGAACAGCCAGAACACCGACCACAGGCTCAAGTAGCCCACCACCGCACCCCACAAGGCATCTTCAAGCAGCACGAAAAGCTCGAACGCATTAACGATGAGCCCAAGCCACAGCAGCGGCAGCACCAGGGCATCGGGCAACAGTCGATGTTGCATGTCGATAAGGCTCATCGACAACAGCCCCCAACTGAACACCATCAACGCCAGCGCGGCAACGCTCACGCCCAGGTGCCAGGCGGCGAACACCGTCAACGCCGCACACAGCACCTCCACTAGCGGATAGCGAACACTGATGGCGCTGCGGCAACTGCTGCAGCGTCCGCGCAGCAGCAAATAACTCAGCAACGGAATATTTTCCCAGGCGCGAATGCGATGCCCGCAATGCGGACAGTGAGAGGCGGGCAGAATCAGATCGTAGCGCTCGGCCGGTTCTTCGCTGGGCAAGTCCAGCACCTCGCGTGCTTCTGCCTGCCACTGCTGCTGCAGCATGATCGGCAAGCGATGCACCAGCACATTGAGAAAACTGCCGACAATCAGCCCCAGAACCAGGGCAAGGCACAGATAAAACAGCGGCTGGCTGGCCAGCGTATCCATCAAGTCCATGTTCAGATCACACTACCCAACTGAAAGATTGGCAGGTACATGGCGATCACCAGGCTGCCCACCAGCACCCCGAGAATCAACACGATCATAGGTTCGAGCAGGCTGGCCAGGTAGTCGAGCGAGCGTTCGACCGCGCTTTCGTAATGGCTGGCGACCCTGGCGAGCATATCGTCCAGCGTACCGCCTGTCTCGCCAATGGCGCACATCTGTTGCATCAAGCGCGGAAACACCTCACTGCCCGCCATCGCCCCACTCAACGACTGCCCACCGGCCAGATGCTTGCGCAGGCGCAGCACCGCTTGCTCATACAACGGATTGCCACAGGCACCGGCCACCGGCCCCAACGCCTCCACCAATGGCACCCCGGCGGCAAACGACGTGGACAGCGTGCGCGCAAAACGCGCCAATGCCGCGTTGCTCAACAACGCCCCCAGCACCGGCAGCCTCAGCGCCAAGCGCAAACAGCCGAGACGAAACCCCGGTTGCCGCCTATAAGCCAGTCGCAGCCCCCACACCCCGGCGACCGCACACAGCAACAACCACCCCACGTAACGCCCCAACCAGTCAGACAAGGCGATTACACCCCGTGTAAACGCCGGCAGCTCGGCACCAAAACCACTGAACATCGCTTGAAACTGCGGCACCACCTCCAGCAACAACAAGCTGGAAACCCCCAGCCCCGTCAGCAGCACAATCAGTGGATAGGTCATGGCCTTTCTCAGCCGAGCGCCCATGGCCTGCCGTTGCTCCTGCAAGCAGGCAACGTGTTCGAGCACGCGCTCCAGGGTGCCGGACTGCTCGCCGGTGGCCACCAGATTGCAGTACAGCGCATCGAAGTAACGAGGATGTTTGCGCAAGGCATCCGCCAGATTGCTACCGGCGCCAATATCTGCTTTTAGCGCTCCTATCAGCGTGATCAGCGCCGCATTACTGCTGCTTTGGGCGATCACCTCAAGCGCCTGCAGCAGCGCCACACCCGAACACATCAAACTGGCAAGCTGGCGACTGAACTGGCACAACTCAGCAGTACCCAACGTACCGCTTCTGCGCCAAAGCCCAGCACGCACCCGCTCGACCCTTACCGGCCGAATACCGCGTTTACGTAACCCGGCGCGCAGCAGGGCAGGGCTGCGCTCGCGGCATTCACCGCTTACCTGCGCCCCTTGCGTCGTGGTGCCTTGCCAGTGGTAGCTATAGGTTTTTTCGGTCATCGCGACATCCTTGCTGCGTGGCCCGCACAAACCCCGAAACAGCTTCGAGACCGGCGCAGCGAGCAGAGCCGCCCGCTGCTCACTAGAGTAGTCGAGCCGGCATCAACGAATAACCGGCGCAGGGTGACAAAAGGTGTCTATTCGGGCCTACTGGCGCGTCTGTTGGCGGCCGGCCCTGAACGCCACCGACCGGAACTGAAATTGCGAGGAACAACGTCCATGAAAGGGCAACGCGGCATTACCTTGATCGAACTGATGATCGTCGTAGCAATCATCGGCATCCTGGCGACCATCGCCTTACCCATGTACACCAACCACCAGGTACGCACCAAAGCCACCGCTGCCCTGGTGGAAATCTCCGCCTTGAAAACCCCCTTTGACGTGCGCATCAACCAAGGCAAAGACATCACCGACGTAACCGCCCTGGGCGGCCAGGCCACCACCAGCAACTGCACCATCACCGCCACTGGCACCGCAGCCACAGGCGTGGGCAGCATCGTCTGCACCCTGGTCGACGCCCCGGCCACCGCCGCTGGTAAAACCCTCAGCCTGACCCGCTCGGCCGCGGGCTGGGCCTGCACCAGCACCCTGGAAGAAGACCTTGCTCCGGCTGGCTGCAAACCTGCAGAAAGCGCCGCACAGAAGTGATCAATACCTGTTATTAAACAGTGAATTGCGCAAGCGACCCGGCAGTGGTAGCGTTGGTGCCACGCCGGTGTAGCTCAGTCGGTAGAGCAGCGCACTCGTAACGCGAAGGTCGCAGGTTCGATTCCTGTCTCCGGCACCATGTACATTTCCGGGAAGGCCCAGCAGGTTCCGGAAACCCCATAGAAACCGCCACTTGGCGGTTTTCTTTTGTCCGGTACATTCCGAATTCTTCCGGTACATTCCATTCTTTTTTAGTACATTACCCAGCACATCCTAGATTCGAGTGCTCAGGTGATGTACTAAATGCCTATCACAGACACAGCGGCCAGGCAGGCCAAGCCCAAAGAAAAGCCATACACGCTCAAGGACGGGGACGGCCTGTTCCTGTACATCGCCGAAGGCGGTACCAAGTCTTGGCACTTCCGGTTCAGCTGGCACGGCAAGCAGGCGCGCATATCGCTGGGTACCTATCCAGAGATAGGCCTGCGCGATGCGAGGGAGCGCCGGGACGAGGCCAGGTCGCTGGTTGCCAAAGGGATTGACCCGCGAACCGAGCGCCGGCAAGCGAAGGCAGAAGCGGCAGTACATCAGGAAAATACCTTTGAGGCGGTGGCCAACCGCTGGCATGAGTTCAAGTTGCCGCGCTGGTCCGCAGCCCGCAAGGGCGCTGCAGTGCAGGCGCGCTTCTACCTGGACAAGGACCTGATCCCCGAACTGGGCAAGACGCCTATTGCCCAGATGAAGCGCGGCGATGTACTAGCGGCCATGCGCAGGGTCGAACGCCGCGGCGCCCTGAACTCTGCCCGCAAGTGCCGGTCCTGGCTCAACGAGATATTCCGGTACGGGATGGCCGAGGGTCTGCTCGACATGAACCCGGCGGCTGACCTGGACATCGTGGCCCAGCCTGAACCGCCAGTTCAGCACAACCCATACCTGCGGCGGGATGAACTGAAAGAGTTCTTGATCGTGCTGCGCGACTTCAAGTGCGCCGAGTACGTTCGGAGCGCCATCCGGCTGCTGTTGCTGACCGGCGTCCGGACAATAGAGCTCCGGAGCGCAACAGTTGATCAGTTCGACTTCGAGGATGGTTTGTGGTCAATCCCGGCCGGGATCGTCAAGCAATTACAAAAGAGGGTTCGAACGAAAAGCGGGGAGATTCCACCGTACCTGGTACCGCTTTCGCGGCAGGCCGTGGAAGAAGCAAAGCGTGTGCACCAGCTGACTGGCCGATATCGGCTGCTTATCGCGGGTCGTAATGACCCGCGTAAGCCGATAAGTGATGGCACTGTCAATTCAGCCGTTTCACGGATGGGGTACAAGGGGAGGCTTACCGGCCACGGAATCCGTGGAACGATCTCTACCGCCTTGAATGAGATGGGATACAACGAGAAGTGGATCGATGCTCAGCTCTCGCACATTGGCGATTCGTACAACCATGCTGAGTTCGTGGAGCAGCGCAGGGTGATGATGCAGGAATGGGCCGACTACCTGGACAGCCTGATGGTGGACTAGCCAGGGCGGGAAGCGCTGATGCGCTCCTTGACCCAGGCTTGCACCTCGGACTTGATCCAGGCCACAGCCTTGGGGCCCAGCTTCACCTGCCCTGGAAACTCCTTGGCCAGCATCCGCTCATAGATGGTGCTGGTGCCAAGGCCGGTGATGCGTCGAACCTCAGCGATCTTGATGAACTCAACGTCATCCGGGATTTTTGCAGCGTTCATAGGTGACCTCTCAGAAGATGTAACGGATGTGGTTGGTGTTGGTGCGTGGCAGCCTGGCCAGCACCGGTCCTTCGCTGAACTGTTCACCAGCCGGTGGTGGGTGCTGCTCATCGGCCTGCGTGATGCGTTGGTTTGTGGCGTAGATGGTGAGGACTACGCCGACGAGGAAGGCAAAGGCTGCCGATGTAATGCAGGCCCAGAAGACGGTGGCGGGGCTCATGGCTGCACATCCTCGGTCATGGATGAGTCGATAGATTCGTCAACATTCTCCTTGCGGAAGCGAATACCGGAAAACCATATAGGGACGCTTAGGTAGAAGGGATGGATTGACTGACTCTTATCTCGAAGCCAGCGGTAACGGCCGGCGTCCATGCGCAGGTTGTCGAGCTCTTCATCCCGCGCAGTAAGGTCGTCCTGCAGATGGACGCAGATTGCGCGCATCCTGTCGAAACGCTGCTTGATGACGTCGGCGAGGTGCATGCCCAGCTCATTGGCCACAGCATCCTTGCGTGCCCATTGGCACTTATCGACCCACTCATTGAAGGCTCGCTCTAGAGAAGGCTTGCGCTCCAGGGCGTCGCGGGCCTCCAAGAGTGCGTCACCAGCATCGCTGATCTCCCACAATGCCGGGCTGCGCTGAACTCTATTCATAAGCCCAAGCCTCACCAGAACATCGAGCCAATCCCGGCCAATATCGGTGCCTTGGCTGTCCTCGAAGCATGCCTGCGTGCGGCGCAGCTTCTTCAGCACCTTCTGAGCGAACGGCGGAAGCTCATCGCGCTCAACCGGCGCGCTAGCATCACGGCTCGGACCATGGATCTTGAAAGTAGTCCCTTCAGGAAGAAGGCCTTCTACAGTAATTCCTCCCCCCCAACTAAAATCAATGCGCCGCGCCATGTCCGATTCTGGCTCAACGTCTTCACTGACAATTCGGCATCCTAATAGGTCTCCGGTGATTGTCAGGCTCCAATTTTCACCACCATCTATTGGATTTTCCATTGGTCCGGACTTCACGGTAAACGGCACGCCACCTTCAGGCTGGCAAGTAACGCTTCCATGGATTTTGTTGAGATCGACCTCCATGAGCTGGGCTTGTTCTGGCACGATCGGCTCTGCGCTGGTGGATAGAGCGGCCTTGATATTTTTCATGAGGTCATGATCGAAGGTGAAGCCTTCTTCGTTCTCGATCACCTTTCGCAGCAGGGTTTCCTGCACGGCCAGCTTGGCGCACATCCGGCCCATGACTTCAAGCCGATCGGCATCTACGTCAAGCCATTGCCGCAGATTGCTTCGGAGCTGTTCAACCTCTCCAGGATCGGCGTGGGTGTAGAGCGGGCCAAGTTTTGCGATTTCATCGAGGCAGGCGTTCCAGCCGTCTGCCTTGGCATCCGTATGAGATAGACCCTGATGCACATGGTTCTTGCGCTCAGGCAGCGCCACCGGCTCGCCCTGGTGCTGGGCGGCTGGCTGGGCTTCATGCATTACCTGATAGAGCTCGGTCATTACGTCATATGCCCCGGCCCAGTTGGCTGTCACGTAGATGCCAAGCTCTGACTTGATCTGAGCCGCGCGTAGCATTTCCGGTGTAACCATGGCCTTGTCGTTATTGTTCATTGCCCTTCTCCTGCGCCCGCGCTTGGCGTTCGGCGCTGCATTTGGTGTGGTTGCCCTTGTTGCGGGGTTTGTTGCAGATGTCGCAGCGGCTCTTGCAGTCGAGCGGCTTCATCGGGCACCCGCGGATCACGGCCTTGCGGCGCAGGGCGGTCATTGCCCGTGCTCCAGTAGGAAATTGATCACGTCCAGAATCCCCGCGACGTGGCTTCCGGGCCTGCCGACCGCTGATCGCTTGAGCTGGTTGATAACCTGCGTGACGCCATTGGGGCTGGCCAAGGTGGCGCGCAAGGCATGCACCGTCTCGATGGCATCGGCCCTCGCTTGCTGGCGCATGTACTCGTTGATGGGACCGGTCGGTACCGGCATCGGCAGCTGCTTATCTGGTGTCGGCGCCGTCAAGGTGGAAAACACAGGCGCAGCTGTAGGGTGGCGGGCCCGGTCAAGGGCCGACTGGGCGATTGGGTTCATGGTGTTACCTCTGTGTGTCGAGATATGCGGCTATGAATTGCGTCGCCGCTTCAGCATTGATGGCGTTTCCGTAGGCGCGCAGTCGTCCCACTCGACCGGGAGCCCCATGAGCCAGCGGGAATGTGCCGGGTTCAACTGGCCGCCACTTTCCATCCCGGCAGTGGAGCCAGTCAGCATCTGCCCACATGCCGTTAACCGGGCCGCGCTGCTCAGCGAGTGACCGCGTTTCCCCCTGGCAATGCATCCCTGGCCGCCCGCTTGCTCGCTGTCCATAGCGGTCGGCGTCGGCCATCCGCTGATCACTGCAGCGTGATTCAAGGTGATGTTCGGCGTAGTGAAGTTCTCGCCCGGATGCCTGTTCGAGTCGCAGGCGGTCGGGCTTGGCCAGCCGGCCAGGGTGAAGACTTGTTCGCTCAGCGGTTTGCCCCTGGTCTGCTCCAATCGCTCTGCCAGAAACTCCGGCGAGCCCGAAGCGCTTATCCAGTCCCGCGCCGCTTGGCCGTCGCCTGTGCTGTCGCTGGCCTGTGGCGTTGGCCACCCAGTACGTTCTGTCTCGGATATGCGGCGCACCGACGCCCGCAGACGGGAACGCGATAGCCCCGAAGGCATAGTCCATGGCTTCCAGGTCAGCTTGTACAAGGTCGAGCCAAGACTCTGCGTCCTTGCTTGCAACCTGCTCTCCAAGGAGCTCTGGAGGCTTTCGCTCTTGGATGAGCCAATGAAAGTGCGGCCAGAGGTGCCGCTTGTCATCAAACCCATCTCCTTGGCCTGCCGAGGAGAAAGGTTGGCACGGACAGGAACCGGTCCAAACAGGTCGATCATCTGGCCAGCCGGCGCGACGAAGGGCATAGGACCAAACGCCGATACCGGCGAAGAAGTGGCATTGGGTGTATGGCTTGAGGTCATCTGGGTGTACGTCCTCGATTGATCGTTCATCGACGTCGCCGGGAGCAATGTGCCCCCCCCTGATCAGGTTGCGGAGCCATTGCGCGGTGTAAGGGTCAATCTCGTTGTAGTAGGCAATGGCTCCCATGATTCAGGCCGCCGACTGGTAGGCCTGGAGGGCGAAGTACACGCGGGCGCAGGCCTCTGCGTCCGGACGGGCGCGGTGCGCGTCGACCAGGTCTTCTCCGGTGAAGAACTTCAAAGCCTCGGACACGGTTGGCGTCTTGAAGCTGTTCTTGAAGTTGGTTGCCTTCATGGCATCGGTGGGCGGCAGCTGGCAGATCGGCTTGGACATGATCGCGGTGCAGTACTTGGCGCCGTCGCGGAAGTCCTCGGCGACCCAAGCATCTTTGAACCGCTTCAAGGCAATGCGCATGATGCGTGCGTCAAAGGATTCGTTGTGTGCGACCCGCAGGCCTGCACGGCGCTGGATGGCAAGAAAGCCCTCGATGGCCAGGGCTTCGGGAATGCCGTGCTCGAGCGCCATTTCGTTGGTGATGCCGTGGATTACCGATACTTCGTTCGGGATGTCCCAGCCATCCGGGCGAACCATGGCTTCGAAGCTGTCTACCAGCTCGCCCTCAGGTGTGTAGAGCAGGGCGCAGATGTCGACGATATGCGGCTGGCGCGGGTCGTCACTGGGCAGCTTCCAATGGGGAAAGCCGGTGGTTTCGGAGTCGTAAACGCAGATCAAATCGGACATGGAGGTTTCCTCAGGGCATGAAAAAGGCGCCTTACGGCGCCGGTTATGCATATTTCGCTGTGGATAAGTCAGGGTCAGGCGACAACTTCTTCCAGCGTGGCGCTGACCTTGTAGCTGTGGTCGAGCGCCGTCTCGCCTTCGGTTTCCACGGTGATGACCTGGTCATCGAGCAGACGCAGCAGGAGGGTGGTTGCTTGCTCGCTGCTGACTGCCAGACGGCTCTGCACCCAGTGGGCCTTGAAGGGCTTGCCGCTGGCCTTGAGCACGATCAGTTGCTTGGCATCGTCATAGTCGAAGTCGCCGAACTCCTTGCTTATTGCTACATCGCCAGTGGCTGGAGCGGTTTGGGGTGTCGGATCCAGGTCAACTGCCTGAGCTTCTGGCTCATCTTCCTGCATGGGCGTGTTGCGGCGGTCCCGATACATGGCCTCGGCGATGGCGCCGGCGCTCAGCGGCAGCTCGCGCTGATCACGCTCTGCCCGGATGCCGTCCTTGCCTTCGTTGTAGTCGTTCGGCGCAAGCACCATCATCACCAACTTGCCCGACAGGTCGACCAGCCCAGCCCGGTTCGGGTCCTGCGCATCCACTATGCCCGTGACCGTGATGCTCTTCTCTTTAAACTTGGAATCGGCCACCTTGAATGGGATCGTGCACACACTGCGCGAGCTGATAATGCCAACGGCTGTGGTGACGGCCTCTTCGGCCTGCTCAGTGATCCTGTCAATCACTTCCTGCTGATCTTCTTCGCTGAGCCGCCCAAACGGCGTTTTGGTGTTGCGCAACTCGAAAAGGGCCGCTCCTACGAGGTCATGTACCATCAGCTGATGAGCCAGCACCATAGGTTCAACGCCGTGCAGCTTGGCGCGTTCGATTGCTTCGCGGTGTTCTACTTTCATGAGGGTTCCTCAGTACTTGGCGATCTGTTCCAGCTTCTTCTGCTGGTGAACGCTCAAAAGGGTGCGCGGGCCGTGGCGCTTGAAGTGGGCCCGCAGGTTTTCGACGAACTCGTTTTCCCAAGCGCCGTCGGCATGAAGCTCGGCGGCGACAAGCAGGGATTGGAATTCTTCGACTCGGTCGTAAAGCTCTTCAACGGTTTGGCTGGCCATGGGCTGCGCTCCTGGTCAGGCAGCGGCTCGCTCTGCCTGAACTGCCTGGATGTGCTGGATAAGGGCGGCACAGATGAGTGGGAAGTCGCTGGCGCGGTACAGCTTGGCGCCGGCCTTCACCTCGGCTGGCAGGAAGCCAAGCGTGTGAAGGAAGTCAGCAGTAAGCGCGAAGCCCAAGCGGGCAACGATATCGCCCAACTTGATGCGCTGGCCGTCGTCGGTTGATTGCTGGACTGCTGGCGCTGCGCTGGTGATCGGCGTGGCAGTTGGGGCAGGGTCGACGGCCTGTTGCGTCACCGGTTTTTCCTGCACTGGCTCTTGAGCAGACTGCTGCGCGACTTGCTCTGCTGCCTGTTGCTTCCGCAGTTCTTCCTGTTGGCGTTGCTGTTCCGCTTTCTCATCTTGCTGACGCTTGAGCTCGGCCTGTTCCTTCTCATGCTCATCGATTCGAACCTTGATCAGCGCGACCAGGTCGTCATTGGCCTTGAGCACCAGCTCTTGGAAGTCGTGGAACAGGAACTTATGGTCCTTCGCCAGATCGTTCATGGTCGCCTGGTTGACGCGGATGCCGTCGGCTATCCGGCTGGCCTCGATCTTCGCCCGGGCCAGTTCGGCGTCGGCTGCTTCCTGGAGGCTGGAAACCGACTTCTTGCCTTTGATTGCGCCGGCGAAGTCAGCAGCAACGCGCGGCATACGAATGCGACCACCCAGGGTGCCGTCGATTTGGTCGATGTGCGCCTTCAAGGCCTTGGCCGCATCCATGACGATATCGGTACGGATGCTTTCCTTGCGTGCCCTGACCAGCGAAGTCAGCTCAAGTCGCTTGCGCCGGGTTTCCGCTGTGATGTCATCGATGGCCTTGAACAGCACGTCGATGCTTTCGGTCTGGCTCAAGGCGTGTTCCTTGGCTGCCTTGAGCTTGTCTTCGACCTCGCCGCACCACTTCACTGTGGCGTCGGCATCGGCAAAGTCCTTGTCGGTCGACAGCTCGGTGTTGATGTTGCCGATCACCGACAAGGCGTGAGCCTTGAAGGCGTCTAGGTTGCTGGCGGTGACCATGCCGGTGACATCGATGCGCAAGGCCGGCAGCTGATCTGGGGCAGCGCCGATGGCCTCGACCTTGGCTTCCTTCACTTCGAAGTTGCCCAGGTCTTCCTCGAACTGGGCCCAGCCGGCCAGCAGCTGTTCCCGGCGACCATCAACGGGCCGGTATTCCAGGTGCTCGAAGTTGGTGTTCGTGCCGTCCGAGCAAACGAAGATCACGCGTTCGGCGCCACTGACCAGCAGCTGCTGCTCCAACTGCCAGTAGTAGTGGGGTTGCAATTCGCCGGCGCGGATCTGCGCGACCACTCCCTGGTTCCACAGCTTGTGCTCGAAGAGCGTGTCACCCAGCATCGTGGCCCCGTCCATCGAGGCCAGCAGGTTCCCGCTGGTGCCGACGATGGGGTAAAGCTCTTCGCCGAGCATTTCCTCGACCAGAGGGCGTGCCAGCTCTTCGGTAGCGTGGCCACGGTCGAAGATGGCCTGTTGCTGGGGCGTGACCTCTTCGACGATGCCGGTTTTCTTCATGGCCAGCAGATCGGTGCGGGTCTGGTACTTCGAGGCGCCCATCATCGCGGGCGCCTCCGAAGCGGTGAAGTAGCTGGAGCGAAGGGCGTGCCACTCGGGCGTGCCTTGTTGGACGTTATGCACTTGCATCGGTGGCTTCTCCATCAATAGGGGCCAGGGCGTGGATACGCTCGACCTGCTCAGGGGTTACGGTGTATTTGCTCAGCAGGGTGCTAAGCAGGTGCTCAGGACTGGTGCGGTTGTTCGCGATCATTCCGCGCCACTTGTCCGCGTTCTCGTCCAGCTTGCTGTCGGGGTAGGGAGGAAGCTGCTTCACCTCATCAGCCTTGCGGGCATGCGCCTGGTTTAGCTCGCGTTCGGTCGGGATGTCCTGCACCTCCTCGGCGACCGCCATGCCACGCAGAACATCGGGGAACAGGTCGCGCAGGGCAAAAGCTCGAGCACGCATCTGCCGCATCCGCTTGGGGTACTGGCTCCAGGGGCCTTGCTTGCCAGCCAGGCCGGCCGCTTTCGCGTCAGTCATGCTGAACGTGCGCACCTGCTCTTCCTCGCCACGGCGCTTCACCCGGCAGGTGGCCGTCTCGCCGTCATCTGTCTCGACGACGTACTCACAGAGGGGCGAGCTGCGCACCAGGGCGATGACTGCGTCGCCCCACAGCGCAGGGCGTCCGTTGATGACGGCGATGCTTTGCATGGCTTGCATGGGTTGCAGGCCCAGCTCCATGCCCCACTGCACCGCCACCAAGATGTTGGCCGGCTTGCGCTGGAAGTCCTTGGGGACGATGTCGGAATTGGCCAGGTAGTCAGCGAACTTCAATGCTTCGTCGAGGTTCTGCGGGGCCAGGCTGAATGTCTGTTTGACTGCAAGATCGTTCATGAGCGGGGTTCCTATCGGGTAATGGCGTCAGCCAGCCCGATCAGCGCAAGCCAACCGTTCCAGCCAAGGAGGGAGTTGAAGGCGCCGCGCCAGATCAGGTGGCGGCGCCGACGTTGAATGGCGGTCATGGCAGCTTCACCACCAGCATGTTGCGGCGGACCTCGATCGAGATTCGCTGCGGCAGATCGGTAACCAGAAAAAAGCCCTGACGGTGCAGGGCTTTGATCAATCCGGGGATAGTTGGGGCGATGACCGCCCGGCATTTACTGGTCATAGCGGCGCTCCAGCAGGATGCAGCGCTCATCGGAGCGCCAGTCACCGGCCTGGAACGGATAATCGTCCTGGTCGGCATCGTCTTCGGTGGGCTCTGGCTCGTCGTCCAGATCGGGCGGGTCGAGCCAGCGATCGTGGGCGCTCATACGCCCACCGGTTCTGCGCGGTGCTGTCGGCACTGCCTGGCAACAGCACCCAGGCGGGCCATATCGATGCGCATGTTGATCAGGTTGTGCTCTTCGTGGCCTATGTCTCCGCAGAAGAGGGCATAGGCGACCATGCCAGCGGCGTAACTGAGTTCGGCTTCGGTTGCCACCAGGTCACCCGGCGGCGTTGTATGCACCTTGCTGAGCCGTTCATCGAACAGCTGGCGGGCGGTTTTGTTGAACATGGTGGGTTCCTCGGTTGATTTCCCGTCAGCCCCTCGCGGGAAGGGCTGCCAGTGAAATCAGGTGATTGCGCCGGCCAGGGCCCAGACGCTGCCACCAAGGCAAGCGACAAGGCCGATGACAAAGAGCCAGGCGCCAAGCGTGAGTCTTGGCATGGTGTTGCTCCGGGGAGTTGCGAAGGGATGCTGCTGGCCGGTGTTACACGCCACATCCGGCTGGGCGATTGCTTTCTCGGGGGCCCTGAGAGCCCAACAGCCGACCACGCCATGCATGCTGTCGGCTCTCGTTTATGCGGTGCTCGACGCTGCGCACCCGGGGTGAGGCTTCCCCTGTACCGAATTGGCTTCGGCTCGCTGCCATGAATCTGCGTTGTGCGCAGAACATGATTTGCATTATGCGCAGAAAATAATCTGCGTCAAGCGCAGAAAATTTTTCGAGGACAAAAAAAATCCCGCTCTGTGGCGGGACTCGTCGGGAAGCAGTGGGTCAGTCAGGCTTGGTTCGCTCCATGTACTGCATGAATTCTTTGTGCCAAAGCTTCTGCTTCTCCCTTATGAGCAGGTAGGCAATACCGGTGAGCACCAATCCAGCACAGATCAAAGGGATCTGTAGGCGCTCACCGTTGTAGCCAGCAATAAGCAGGCAAAAATACGCTGGTAGTGAGCCGGCAAAGAACGACGAGACAAGCCAGAGCATCGGCGCTTGAGGCTTGCGTCCTTGCTTTTCATCCGCAAGCGATTCAGCTCGCCTGAACCGTTTGAAAAACTCATCATCGTTTTCTGTCGTTCCGCGCATTCTCACAGTCCTATTATTTTGGTGTCGATCACACGACCAACTATTTCAAATTCTCCATCAAGCGGTATTACGCGGTAAGCTGGATTTAGAGGTCTCAGATAGGGCGCCCCAGCATCTTCAATGTATTGCTTAAACGTCAATTGCCCGTTTGGCATTTTTACTAAATAAAATTTTCCGGGCTCAGCCTCTGATGCTGGGTGAATCAGTATCAGCATTCCCTCGGGAAACGTCGGACACCCTGAAGAAGCCATAGAGTCACCCACGACCGTGAGCCAGAAGCCTTCTGTGCTGGCGTTTTCAACTGACGGATAGAGAAGGGTGCCTTCTTCAATGAACTCTGAGTGATCGCTGTTATGCCGCACCAGCGCCTCTTCCCAGCCAAACAATGGGTATCTTCTGGCGGGTAAAATGAGTTTGTTGCCAATGTTTCCCTTGTAGAGCGTTCGATGCTCTTCGGGTGTCAATTCAATGGAATTGTTTAAGGCGTAGCTGTCGATGGGTCCTAGTGGCCTGATATGGCTTACCACTTCCATATCAAGAACTTTCATTATTTTTCCTAATAACTCCTGGCTGGCTCCCTGTTTACCTCGTTCAAGGCGTGAAAGATTGCCAGTGTCGGTATCAACCTGGTTGGCGAGAGCCTCAAGGGTCAATCCCTTGGCCTTACGTGCTTGTCTGATGCTTTGTCCAATGTCCATCTGCTGATTTTCTGATCCTGCTGCGCTGTGCGCAAAGCGCCCTGCGCAGATTTTTGTTGCACGAAATCTGCGTTGTGCGCAGAATTGCTTCGAAACCCCTCAAGAAGGCATTTCCCATGTCCCCGCTGAAAAGAGCACGACTGTCCCGCAAGTGGACGCTGGCCGATGTATCGGCCCGCGTTGCGGAGCTGGGCGACCGCCTCGATTCGGGAAACCTCTCCCGAGTTGAGCGTGGCGAACAGAAGGCATCCACGGCATTAGCTGAGAAGCTGGTCCAGGTTTTCGAAGGTGACCTGACCGAGATCCACATCCTGTATCCCGAGCGCTTTGCCGGGGCAGATGACGTGGCGGCTTGATCATGTCGACGACCCAATTAAGCCAGGACCAACTTGTAAGGTCTCGCAAGAACATGGCCGTTCTCATGCAACGGCTTGCATCGGTCGGAAATGGTCCGGTCGCGCTTGCAGTCGGTTGCGATGAAGCAACCATCAGCCGCATGAAGCCTGAGAAGTTCCAGCAGTTCGCAGAGATCCTTGCGGTGTTGGACCTGAAGATCGTCCCGATGGAGATGCGTTGTTTCAACCAGCGCGACATCGAGGCGATCCTGCACCAGGCCAAGCGTTGGATGGAGCATGTCCAGCACGTCGACCAGCTGGACGAGGAATAGGCCGTGCCTGCCTTCCAGATCAATGACGAAGAGTACGCAGCACTGGCCGACGAGCCAGCGGACGTATTCAAGCTGTACTTCGTCATTCGTAAGTGGATGGACTATCGAACTGGAGTATCAGGAGCTAAACGTCGGCTCAGCGAACAAATGTTCCGCGAAGAGCTGTATATTGCCCCCACGCGAGGCCGTCATGAGTCTGGATCCCCCACCAGGCAGAAGGTCAGATCGCTGGTTGATCGCCTGATCACCATTGGTGCAATAACCCCCATTGGAACCTACGTTTTCCAGCTGCCAAATGCGGACTGGGATGGTTCGTCTAAACGATCAGCAACCGATCAGCAACCAGATCAGCAACCAGATCAGCAACCACAGCAGGAGCAGCCAGAGCCCCCGGAAACACTGGGCCACAGCGAAGTGGAAGACGGATCAGCAACCGGATCAGAATCAGACGGATCGCTGATCAGCAACCTACCTCCGATATCCGTTAATACATACACAGCACATACCGCGCACGTGAAGTTCGCGATGACCGATGCGTGGGAGCCAGACCCCACCACGTTCACTGGCGTGCTGTACCGCAACGGCATGGCCGGGCAGACCTTTCACCCAGACCAACTCCTCGAATTCCGCTCCTACTGGATCTCCAATCCTGACCGCCACCGGACACAGGCCCAGTGGGAGCACGCGCTCGCCCAGCAACTGAAACGCCAATCTCGTACCCAGCAATCCACCGAGGGCTATTCCCATGAAACCCGTGGACGAACTACTCGAAGCCGCACGCGCAACGCTCACGACATCCTCACCGACCCAAACTGGTGAGCCTGTGGCCGACAACGTTTCGCCGCTGGAGCAACAGGCTCGCCGCGCTGTTCGCCGGATCTTCGCAACGCTGAAGATCACTTTCCCGGCCTGGTACGAGAAGCACTATGGCGACGAGAAAGCCGAAGCAATGGCCCGTCGCGTCTGGCTCTCAAGCATTGATGGCGTGGGTGATGAAGCCATTGACCGTGGACTGCGCCGCCTTGTCGTTGAGTGCAAGTTTCCACCAGCGCCCTGCGACTTCTTGGAGCTGTGCCGCCGCGTTGATGACCTTCCACCGGTTGAGCATGCATGGCATGAGGCTCTGCAGGGCAAGTACACCCATGAAGCCGTGAAGGTCGCAGCTGAGGCCACTGGCACCTTCGATCTTCGCCAGGCCAAGGCCACCGACAAAGCGCTCTACCAGCGTTTCGAACGCAACTACGCCATCGTCCAGCGCCGCGCCCAGAACGCTCAGCCCCTGGATGGAAAGATCCCGACCGGCATTGGCCACGAATCCAAGACACCAAGACAAATCCAGCTCGCCGCATCGCACCAGGAAGCACGCGACCTGATGGCCGCACAGAACATACCAACAGACCCAAAGGCCGCACGCGCTCTGCTGCTGGCCAAGATGGGCATCCGGAGGCCCGCATGAACTACGAACCGCAACAGCGCCCAGCCCACGGCTTTCAGCCGTTCTCACGCGCCTCGATGTCGATCTTCTGCGACGTGTGCAGCAAGCCACGCAACAAGGGCGACCACGAGCAGTGCGCCAAGACCCGCCAGGCCGCTGGCTTTGTAATCGTGGGGGTGAAGTGATGGCAGCAGGGATGAAGCGTGGCTTACAGGCTCTCGGTCGGCTCAAGACCGGCGAGATGAACAAGACCGAGGCCGCTTACGGGGAGTATCTCAAGGACCGACAGTTCGTTGGCCATATCGCTTGGTTCAAGTTCGAGGGCATCAAGCTGCGCCTGGCTGACAACACGTTCTACACCCCGGACTTTGCGGTGATGCTCGCCAACGGCGAGATGCAGCTCCACGAAGTTAAGGGCTTCTGGACTGACGACGCCAAGGTCAAGACCAAGGTCGCCGCCAGTCTGTACCCATTCAAGATCATCGCCGTCACTGCCAAGACCAAGAAGTCTGGCGGTGGATGGGCGTTCCAAGAGTTCTGAGGAGGCTGCATGAACAAGCCAGTGTGGTTCTGCCGTAAAATTGGCGAGGACGGCGTAATCGTGATCTGCGCCGATCAGATCGTAGGCGAAGGCCTGATGGGCTACCGCCAAAGCATTCACCCGCTTCAACTCGACAACGTGCGCGACCCCCGTGGGTGCTTCATGTCTGTCATCGCTGAAATGAGCGAAATCATGGGGCGGGTGAGTGCGCAACCGCAGCCTGCTTCGCGTGCGTGCGCGTTTGGGGGTGGCCAGTGAGGGAAGAATTGTATGGGCGCGGCGCCATTGCACCCAGGCCCTTGAGCTTAGAGCAGGCAGTGCAGATTCAACGTGAAGTGCAGCTGATCTGCGAGCCGTACAACAACCTCATTCACGACCTGTTGTCTTTCAGTCTCCCCGACGTCGTCTGGGACTCAGCGACAGGTCGTGTGACCACCACTTACTCCGACGATGTTCTATCCAGGCTCAATGCCATTAAAGCGATTAGGGATAAGGCGGTGCAGCGGCACCTTCGAGAGTGCGGAATTATTACCAACCAGGAGCATCAGTCATGACCATCAAGAACCCAACTATCGACCTGACCGATGCCAGTACCCTGGCTCTCGCTGCTGGACACGCTGCACGGGATGCAGGCGAGGCGACTGGCGAAGCTCAGATAAAGCTCAACGAGCTCTCGCAGCGATTCTCCGAACTGGCCCTTCAGGTGCTGGAGGGCAAGCGGTTGCCACGGCTGAAAGACGATGAAAGCGCCGGTGTCTGACCAGCTGACCTTGTTCGCCGAGCCGCCCCGGGTTTCCGTGGCGGTTCGCGCGTTCGTGCCTGTCGTGCCGCCGCCGTCCCGTCCGGGGCCCAAGCGCATCGACTGGTTCCGCGTCATCACCACCGTGCTGCGCTCTGGTGAGTATTCGATTCAGGGTGCGGCTGATGAGATAGGCGTGGCCCGCACCACGCTGATTGGCTGGAAGCAGGGGGCAGAGCCTCGTTACAGCGAGGGCGAGCGCCTGGTACTGCTCTGGTGCAAGATCACTGGCGAAAGCCGGGACAAGCTGCCCATGTGCGCGGCGTGGGACTATCACTTCAAGCCTTGAGGGCGAAACGATGAAATACGAAGAAATTCTGCTGATTGGCGGGCCGTGCGATGGGCAACGGATGAGCGTGATGGCTGGCATTCCGACAGTGCAGGTGTGCGTTCCGGTGGAGCCCGCGGCCTTTCTGGGCGATATTTCGGCGCCCAACGTGGCCAGAACCGCCAGCCACCCGGTTTACCACCGCCACCCCATGCACAGCTCAAGCGGCTTCGTTGGTTCGGTATACGTCGCAGAGGGTGTTGACCCGCTTCCAGCCCTGATTGCCGGGTACCGTCAGCCCAAATAGTCAGGAATCCGACGCCCAGCTGCACCGACCCTGTGGTCATCGATGCCCCGCCACCGTGCGGGGTTTTGTTTGTCCACACCCTGGAGGCGCCCATGAAAGCCCCAGTAAGGAGCAGCAGTATGGCGAATCACCCCGAAGGGATAGTCGAGGCGGTAGGCGTTTCCGTAGCGAGCAAGGGCATGCTTGCAGGGGCGGGTACCGGCTTGGTGGGCTTTCTGTCCCAGGCCAACTGGATCGGCATCATCGGCGTGTTGCTGGCAGCCCTGGGCTTTCTGGTCAACACCTGGTTCCAGATCCGCAAGGACCGCCGCGAGGCCCGCGAGAGTGAGGCTCGCATCCAGGCGCTCAAGGATCAGTGTCAGCGATGAATGGCCGTCAGCGCATTGCAGTGGTGCTGCTGACCCTGAGCGCATCAGGGTTCAGCGCGTGGAAAGCCAGCGAGGGCTTTACCGACACCGCGGTCATCCCCACCAAAGGCGACGTGCCCACAATCGGTCATGGATCTACGCGCTGGGAGGACGGCACCCGCGTCCGGATGGGCGACACCATCACCCGCCAGCGCGCCGAGGTGCTGGCCCGTACGCTCAACAGCCAGGCCGAGAAGGAGTTCGCCGCCAGCCTGCCGGGCGTCAAGCTGCACCAGGACGAGTTCCATCTGTACATGGACTTTGTGGGCCAGTACGGCATGGGCACCTGGAGCGCTGGCTCACCGCGGCGCAGCCTGCTTGCCGGTGACTACGTCCAGGCCTGCCACAACCTGCTCAAGTACAAGTACGCCGCTGGCTACGACTGCAGCACACCGGGCAACAAGCGCTGCTGGGGAGTCTGGAAACGGCAGCTTGAACGCCATGCCAAGTGTATGGAGGCGCAGAAGTGACTAAGTGCCTTCTGGCAATCATCGCCGCGCTCTCTCTCGTCTCGATCCTGACGCTTTGGCGCCTCGACCATGTCACGGCCAGCCTTGACGCCTCAACGGAGCGTGTGCGAGAGCTGGAAGCCTCCAACGAGTCACGGCGTAACACGATGCGGCTGCTCGCAGACCTCGACACCGAACACACCCAGGAGCGCGAACGTGCGAACCAGACCAATGCCAATCTTCGTGCTGCTGTCGCTACTGGTGAGCGCCGGCTGTCAGTCCTCGCCAAGTGCCCCGTCGTGCGAGCCGATGCCTATCCCGGCGTGGATGCTGCAGAAGCGCGAGCCGAACTTAACCCAGCGGCTGCTGAACGAATTATCTCCGTCGGACCAGACGGAGACGACGCAATCAGACAGCTCAACGCACTGATCGACACGGTGCGCGCCGCCTGCCCACTTCCCAAATAGTCGGGATTCCGACGCCTTCCCCCCATGATGCTGGGGCCTCTACCAACCAATGAGGCTTCAGCATGTCCCCGATCATGAAGTACTTCGAGTTCGCCCACCTTCCTCCGCACCTTCAAGAAGTCAGCAAGCCTATCGGCGAGCTGGCGCAGCTGATGGACCAGCAGCTGCCAGACGGAGCCGAAAAGTCGGCCGGACTGCGCAAGCTGCTCGAAGCCAAAGACTACCTGGTCCGCGCCAAGCTCGGCTGAACCTCAGGCCCGGTTATGCGCCGGGCCCCCTATCTCCAAGGAGTGCAGCATGCCAGCCCCAGACAACCTTACCGTCCAGACCCCGGGCGAGCCGATCACCCAGACCGCCCCCGAGCAGACCAGCACCGAGCCGAAAGAGCCGGAGTATGTCGGCAAACACAACGGTGGCGGTCGCTATCGCATCTTCTACACGCCAACCGGCGCCGAGCATGGCGACTGGTTCAGCGACTTCGTGGCTACTGGTGAAGGTGCCAAGGAAGCCGCCCAGGTCGAGGCAGACCGCCTGAACGCTGGCGGTGCTCCATTCGTGAAGCCAGCAGACCCAGAGCCTGAAGCCGCAGCGCCTGCCGCAACTACCACCCAGACCGCCCCCGAGCAGACCAGGCCGGGTGTTGCCGTGCTCACCCCCGAAGGCTGGCTCGTTCCCGAGCTGCCGGCCAACTACTCGAAGGAGTGACGCCATGTGTGGTGGAAAGCCAAGCAAGCCCAAGGTCGTGCAGACCGAAGACCCCGCCGTAACAGCCCAGAAAGCAGCCGACGAGGCCGCCAAGAAGGCGAACGAGGAAACCGCTGCAGCCCGTGCCAAGAAGCAGCGCAGCAGCCTGCTTTCACAAGCCGGCGCCGCTGGCACCGTCATTGAGCAAGGAAAAAGGACCCTCGGGGCATGAACGCTGACCAGATCTGCAAGACCCTCAGCACGCTGAAGTCGTTGCGAAACCCGCATGAGCAGGTCTGGCGCGACTGCTTCGACCACACCTACCCCATGCGGGGCAACGGGTTCTATAACGAAATGATGGACGCCCAGGAGGCGTTGAACCGCAAGGCACGCATCCTGGACGGCACCACCACTGACTCGGCGCGCACCTTGTCCTCGTCGGTCCAGTCTGGACTGACCCCAGCTAACAGCCTGTGGTTTGGCATGGACGTGGCCAAGGCCACCGAGGACGAACGCCGCTGGCTGGACGAGTCGGCCAAGATCATCTGGGAGAACATCCACGCCTCTAACTTCGACGCCGCCGCCTTTGAGGGCGTTCTCGACGTTGTATGCGCTGGCTGGTGTGCCCTGTATATCGACAGCGACCGGGAGCGGGGCGGGTACACCTTCGACCTGTGGCCAATCTCTGGCGTGTACTGCTCGGCATCCGCGCCGGGCGGCAAGATCGACACCGTTTACCGCTCGTACAAGCTGACCGCTGAACAGGCCGTCAACGAGTTCGGCGAAGGCAACGTCAGCGAGAACACCCGCAAGCTATCCAAGGATAAGCCGCAAGAGCTGGTCGAGTTCGTGCACGCCATCTACCCGCGTACCACCTACGTGGTTGGTGGGCGCCTGGCCAAGAACATGCCCATCGCCTCCTGCAAGGTCGAGGTGGAAGCCAAAAAGCTGGTGAGTGAGTCGGGCTATCACGAAATGCCTGTGGTCGTTCCGCGCTGGATGATGATTCCAGACAGCGTGTATGCCACCGGCCCAGTCGCCGAAGCCCTGCCGGATGCGCGCACTCTCAATGAAATGGTCCGCATGGATTTGGCAGCCGCAGACCTGGCCATCGCTGGTATGTGGATCGCGGAAGACGACGGCGTGCTCAACCCCCGTACCGTCAAGGTTGGCCCGCGCAAGATCATCGTGGCCAACTCCGTCGACAGCATGAAGCCGCTGCAGAGCGGTTCGAACTTCAACTACAGTGACAGCCGCATCACCCGCCTGCAAGGCGCTATCCGCAAGACCATGATGGCCGACCAGCTCCAGGCCCAGGACGGTCCCGCCATGACCGCAACTGAGGTGCATGTGCGGGTGAACCTGATCCGCCAGCTGCTGGGCCCAGTCTACGGCCGTCTACAGACCGAGTACCTGCAACCCCTGATCGAGCGTTGCTTCGGCATCGCCATGCGCGCAGGCATCTTGGGCCAGCCGCCTGAGTCGCTGGCAGCAGGCCGCCCCTACACCGTCCGTTACCTGTCGCCGCTGGCCCGCGCCCAGAAGCTGGAAGAAGTCAGCGCCATTGACCAATACGTCACTGGCTGCGCCATGGCGGCAGAGGTTCAGGCCAAGACCGGCCAGCAGCCCGACGCCATGGACAACGTCGACCTCGATGCCGCCGCCCGTTTCCGCGGCGAAGCGCTGGGCGTGCCCAACGACGTCATGCGCAACAAGGCCGACGTCGAGCGCATCCGTGAAGACCGGGCCAAGGCACAGCAAGCAGCCCTCGAACAGGAACAGCAAGCAGCCATGCAGCAGAGCGTTGCTCAAGCCGCCCTCAAGCAAGCACCAGGAGCCGCAGCGTGACCCAGTACACACCCGAACAGCTCGACGACATGTTCAAGCGGGTATTCGAGCAGCACGCCGAGGGCGTGATTGTGCTCGAACACCTGATTCAGCGTTTCAGCAAGAACGCCGTAACCGTGGGCGGCATCGATGCCGTGCTCAAGACCTACCTGCAGGCCGGGCACCGTGAGGTGCTTGACCACATCCTGCTCCGCATCAACCGCGCAAACGGGGTCGATGACCCTAATAACCAAGAGGAATGACCATGCAATCACCAGCAGATGGTGTTCAAGCCAACGAATCAGGCCTGCCGCTTCTGACCGCTGAAAAGGCACAGCTCGATTCCAATCTGGAAAAGCTTCGCGAATCGGTATCAGACGAAGCTCAACAAGCCTTAAGCCCTGATGAGCTCAGTCGCCGTTATCACCAGATCGATGCGATGAGTGTCTATTCGGAAGTTCTCGGCAATCGGATTAAAGCGCTTGGGGGTTCGGTATGAATCTGTTTGTACATAATCGCCTTGGCCACTTCCTGCACGAAGAGGCCGGCGAGGGTGGCGACCCTAGCGGCGGCGCCACTCCGCCAGTAGCAACCCCACCGGCACAGCAGACCAGCACCGTGCTCAACGGTGGCGCCCCCAACGACTGGCTTCCAGAGAAGCACCGCATCAACAAAGAGGATGGCACCCTTGATCTTGAAGCATCGTCGCGGAAGATTGCCGAGGGCTACAAGCAGCTGGAGACGCGCCTGGGTACCGGCGATGCGCCGCCCAAGTCCGCAGACGAATACGCCGTCAAGCTGGAAGGTGTCGAGGGTTTCAACTGGGATGAATTCAAGGCTGATGAGGCCTCTCAGTCGTTTTTGAAGGGCGCGCACGCCAAAGGCATGACCAATGCTCAGGTCGAGTATGTAATCGGCGAGTACATGAAGGCGGCACCGGGCTTGATCAGTGGTGGCGTTCAGCTTAGCCAGGAAGACTGCACCACGGCGCTCAAGGGCGTGTGGGCTGATGACCAGGCCATGCAGTCTGGTGTTCGCTCGTCCTACCGTGCAGCCGAAGCCTTTGCCAGCCCTGAAGGACAGCCGGGCAACTTCCAGAGCCTGATGGCCAAGTACGGCAACGACCCGGACTTCATCGCCTTCACCGCCAACATCGGCAAGGAGCTGGCAGAAGACACGTTGATCACCAATGGAGTGGTCAACGAGGGTGACTTCGAGGTCAAGACCGCCGATCTTCGCAAGCAGTTAGAAGAGCTTGCTCCGCACGATCCGAAGCGTCCGCAGGTGCAGCAGAAGCTCAACGACCTGTACGCAGCCAGGTACAACAAGCAGTCCTCTCGCCTCGGCGCGTAAGCGCTCCCGCCAAATAGTCGGGAAACCGACACCCCTCAACTCCGACCATCACAGGCATCCCGGTAGCAATACCGGGCCGGCCTGCGGTGGCACGCAGACAACCGGACAGCCCCAGGCGCAGCAATGCCGATGCACGCCAGGAACACCGGCCCGCCATGCGGACAACCGGCAGGCATCCCTAATCTGCATTGGAGTGCATTGTATGTCCCAGCAAATCACCGAAGCGTTCGTGCAGCAGTTCGCTGACAACTTCAAGCACGTCGCTCAACAAAGCATGTCCCGTTTCGAAAGCGCGGTGACCATCGAGCCCAACATCGTGGGTATGTCCAAGTCTGTGAACCGTCTTGGCCAGCGTACTGCCCAGCGCCGCACCCAACGCCACGGCGATACCCCGATCAACGATCAACCGCATTCGACCCGGTTCGTGGACCTCTACGACTGGGAAGACGGCGATATGGTCGATGACCAGGACAAGATCCGTATGTTGGTTGACCCGACCTCTGACTACGTCAAGGCCATGGTGGCCGGCATGAACCGCGCCAAGGATGACGTAATTGTCTCGGCGTTCGGTGGTGGCTCGCGCAGCACGCAGGGCGGCATCGTTGTCCCGCTGCCAGCCAGCCAGAAGATTGCCGTGGGCGGCACTGGTCTCACCAAGGCCAAGATCATCCAGGCGAAGAAGATCTTCCGCCTGAACGAGGCTGACGAGGAAGCCGGCGAAGAGCTCTACATGGGCTACCACGCCCAAGCTCTGGTCGACATCCTGGCCGACACCACCCTCACCAGCGCCGACTTTATGGCCGTCAAGATGCTGCAGGAAGGCACCTTGAAAGGCACTTGGATGGGCTTCCGCTGGATTCCGTCTGAGCGCTTCGCCAAGACCGGAAACACCCGCTTTGTCTATGCCTGGGCCAAATCGGGCGTTGTGCTGGGCAAGGGTAAGGAGATCACCACCGAGGTTGGCAAGGACCCGGGTAAGGGCTTCAACGTTCGGATCTACGCCAAGCAGAGCCTGGGCGCCGTGCGCGTGGAAGAGGAAAAGGTCGTCGAGATCGCCGCGAACGACCCGTAAGGGTCTTCGCTGTTCTCGCCCTCAACCCCATTCAGGAGCAACACCATGGCAAACGGCAACGGTTCTCTCGCAGCGGCCCGCACGGCCTACCCGCAGACCCTCACCAAACCCAACCTGCAAGGCGGTGACGTGCAGGTCTTCATCAGCACTTACACCGTCCCAGCAAGCGGCGGTCCAGGCATTGGCGAGTACATCTCGTGGGGTTTCTTGCCCTTCGGTGCACGCCTGATGCCGACCACCAAGCTGTATTTCGCAGCTGGCGCGGCTTCTTCCACCCTCAACCTGGGCGACCCAGTAACGCCGGCGCGCTACCTCGCTGCTACCGCAGTGACCAGTGCCGGTAACGCAGCTGCCGAAGCAGTCTTCGCCAACGGCGGGCTGTTCGACGTTGCTGTCGTCAAGCCAGGCGATGCAACCGACCAGAGCGAGCTCCGCTCGGTCGTGGCTGGCGCAGCGCTACAGGCTGGCCAGGTCATCACCCTGGTTGCCCAGTACGCCCAGCAGAACTGAGCGCGGCTGCCATGGATGGCGTTTCACTTGCCGGGGCCTAATGGCCCCGGTCTTTTTTCCGGAGACACAAGGCATGGCAATGGCAACCGGTGTTTCGATCTGCTCCAACGCGTTGCTGATGCTCGGCGCGCAGACCATCAACGACTTCGCCGACCAGAACAACCTTGACCGGGCCAAGCTGTGCGCGAACCTCTACCCCTTCCAGCGCGATAGCGTGCTGCGTGCTCACCCATGGAACTGCTGCATCAAGCGCATTGTGCTGGCCCCTCTCGCTGAGGCGCCGGCGTTCGGCTATCCGTCTGCGTTCGAACTGCCGGCTGACTGCATCCGCGTGCTCGAGGTCGGGACCAAGGATATGCAGATTGATTACCTGGTCGAAGCCCGGCGAATCCTTGCTGACACGTCAGTGCTCGAGCTGCGCTACGTGTTCCGCAACGAAAACGAATCCACTTGGGATACCCACCTCATCGACCTGATGACTTGCGCCATGGTGGCGGTTCTGGCCTATCCGGTGACGCAGTCGACCTCAGAGCGCGACAGCCGCAAGGCTGAGTTTCAAAGCCTGTTGCGCCAGGCCAAGGCTGTGGATGGACAGGAAGATCCGCCACAAATGCTGGGCAATGAACACCTGCTGGCATCCCGCTTCGGCAATGGTTGGGGGATTCGCTGATGGCGCGCTTCTCCCTGATTCAAACCAACTTCACTGCCGGCGAGCTCTCGCCTCGCATGTATGGCCGTGTCGATATCGCGCGCTATCAGAACGGCGCGATGATCATGGAGAACTGTTGGCCGGTGGTGCACGGTGGCGCAATGCGCCGCTATGGCTCACTGCACAGCGGTGCTGCCAAGTACCCAGACCGCCAGTCGGTGCTGATTCCTTACGTGTTCAACACTCAGCAGGCCTACATCTGCGAGTTTGGCGATCTGTACGTGCGCATTTGGTTTCCGGACGGAACTTACTCCGGCGTTGAGCTGGCAAGCCCTTACAGCGTGGCGATGCTTACCCAGTTCGAGTATGTGCAGGGTGCAGACACCATGTTCATCTTTCACAACGGAGTTCCGATCAATCGCCTGCGCCGCATTACCAATACCCAGTGGAGCTTGGCCGTAGCCCCTTTCGTGACCAAGCCCTTCGACGAGCGTGGCATCGACTTCACCACCAGCATGACCCTGAGTGACGCGACGGTCGGTACCGGACGCACGCTGACCTCATCGGCGCCGGCCTTCCTGGCTGGCGATGTTGGTCGCGAAGTGTGGGCAGGCCCTGGCGTGGCCAAGGTCACGGCCTTTACCAGTCCAACCGTGGTCACGGTGGAAATTTTGAACGCATTCCCTGGAGTGGCTAACCCCACCTGGTCACTCAAGGGCAGCCCGCAGACGCCAAACACGCTTAGCGCTTCAAGCCCAGTTGGTTCGACTATCACCATGACGCTGACTGATGACGGGTGGCGTTCTGGTGATGTGGGCAAGCTGGTCAAGATCAACAGTGGCCTGATGGAAATCACTATTTTCACCAACGCCAAGGTTGTGTCGGCCAAGATCATCGTAGCGGCAACGTCTGTAACGGCTGCGCCGGCAAACTCCTGGTCGCTTGAATCAAGTGTTTGGAACGATACCGACGGATACCCCGGGACAGGAACGCTGTTTGAGCAGCGCTTGCATGCCGCTGGCTCGCCGAATTTCCCGCAGACCGTCTGGTCGTCCAAGACCGGCGAGTCGCTTAACTTTGAACTTGGCACCAAGGATGACGACGCCACGTCCTTCACCGTTTCTTCTGATCAGATCAACCCCATCCTGCACCTTGCGCAGGTCAAGACCCTGGTGGCGCTGACCTACGGCGGTGAGTTCACCATCACAGGCGGCATCGAGAAGCCCATCACCCCGACCAACATCCAGGTGAAGAACCAGTCGGTGTATGGATGTAACCGGGTTCGCCCGGTGCGGATCGGTAACGAGCTCTACTTCGTGCAGCGCGCCGGCCGCAAGCTGCGGGCTATGGCCTACAAGTACGACTCCGACGCTTACGGCTCCCCGGATATGTCGGTGCTTTCCGAGCACATCACCGAGTCTGGCATCGTCTCCATGGCGTATCAGCAGGAGCCTGAAAGCATCCTTTTCATGCCTCGTACCGATGGCGTGTTAGCCACGATGACTGTCGATCGAGATCAGGACGTTATTGGCTGGGCCCGCCAGACCACGGATGGGGCTTACGAATCGGTGGCCACCATTCCTGTTGAGGGCGGCGATCAGATATGGGCAGTTGTTCGCCGGGTGATCAACGGCCAGACGGTTCGGCACATCGAGCGCTTCGTCGAGGGATGCCAGGTCGATGACGGCATTGCAGCCTCCAGCGTTGGCGGCCAAACCATATGGACTGGCCTTGGCCACCTGGAGGGCAAGACTGTAGATGTCGTCGCCGACGGCGTCCCCATGCAGCAGCAGGTGGTTACTGGGGGGCAGATAACTTTGCCCCGCAAAGCCAAGAGCGTGCAGATCGGTCTGGCATTCGTGACGCGCGTTAAGACCCTGACTCCAGAGGTTCAGGGCAGCACCGGTACCGCCCAGGGCAACAGCATGCGCATTGGTGAAATCACGCTGCGTTTCCTGAATACGACCGGATGCAAGATCAAGGGATCAGGCGGTTATCAGCAAACCATCAGCTTCCGGAACCTTGGTGAGGATGTGCTTGATCAGCCACCACCAAACTACAGCGGCGTAAAGCGCCTGGAGAATCTGGGGTGGGAGCGCGGCGAAGCCTCCCTAGAGATCATCCAAGACCAGCCGCTCCCATTCCATCTGCTCAGCGTCATCAAGAAGATGACCATTAACGACTGAGGTGCATGATGATCCGTGCAGCAAAGCATGACGATATCCCGCGGTTGGTCGAGCTTGGCCAGCTGCTCCACGCAACCAGCAGCTATGCCAGCGTCGGGTTTAATCCCGAGAAGGTATCTACCCTGCTTGGCCAGTTGATTGATGGCCTTGGCGTTGTATTCATAGCCGAGGTAGGGGGCGAGGTTATAGGGGGCTTCGCCGGGGCCATCACCGAACAGTGGTTCAGTGACGACTTGATCGCCTTCGATTACTCGTTGTTCATCGAGCCAACCAAGCGCCAGGGCCTAACGGCTCTTAAGCTCATTCTGGCCTTCCAAAACTGGGCCAAGGCCAAGGGCGCCAAGGAGATCCGGATGGGCATCACCACCGGCATGAACGTCGAAGGCACGTCCAGGCTGTACAAGCACATGGGCTTCAACTACGTGGGCCCTCTTTTCCAGATGGAGGTAAGCCATGGGAATTGAAACCGCGGCCTTGGCGGCCATGGCGGCTTCTACCGCCTTTTCTGTGTACTCAACGGTTCAGCAGGGAAAGCAAGCGCAGCTGAATGCTGACGCCCAGTCGGAGCAAGCGCAGATCGACGCAGACAACGCGGCAAGCGCAGCCAAGGTGCAGGCCGACCGAATCCGCAAGATGGCACGCAATCAGTCTGGAGAGGCCAGGGCCGCTTTAGCCGCTTCAGGCGTAGACGTTGGCGAGGGCACCGCCCTCAACATCAACGAAGAGATCTACGGCAACGCCGAGGAAGATGCCGTAATGACCATCCTCAATGGTGAGAACCAGCGGAAGCGCGGATACACCGATGCTTCCAATATGTCTCTGTACGGCAAGCAGCAGCGTTCTGCTGCCAATTCGCAGGCCATTGGTAGCGTCCTCAACGCTGGTGCACAGGTTGGCATGTGGAAGGCCAGCGCTGCAGGTCGCAACGGGACTGTGTCGCAAGCAGGGGGTAACGGCTGATGGCAACCATTCCAATTGGCCCAAGCGTTGCCCGTGTGCTGCCTGATGCGCAGCAAAACCGTGTCATCACTATGGACCCTAGCTTGCAGTCGCGCGGTGCCCAGCAGGTAGCTGATGCGGTTCAACGCACGGCCATGAACGTGCTGGACAACAAGCAGAGGGAAGACCAAGCCCTTGCCCGAGTGAGGGCGAGCAACGCGCTGTTCGAGCGCGAAACACAGATCAGCACCATCAACAACGACCTGGCCGAGCAAGTGCGGCTTGGCACGCTGGGCCATGACAAGCTTGAAGAAGCCTACACAAGCGCCGTATCGAAGCTTGAGCCGCTGAAAATGGATGGGCTGGACGATGCAGCCCGTGAAGGTATGGGTCTGGCCCAGCAACGCCTGCAACTGCAAGGCCAGGACGGCATTCGAAAATTGGCAATTGGTGCCCGTGCCGATGCTGCCAAGGGCGATCTTGCCACCCGCTTGGATCTGATAGGCAAAGAGGCAGCCATGCCCGGCGCCGATATCAGCAAGCTCAACGCCCGCCTTGATAGCGAAGACGTGGATATGGCCGGACGTCTTGCCTTTGGCGACATGTGGGCGTCGAGGAAACAGGAAGCCAAGGATGCGAACTGGACCACCCAGGCCACTCAGCGGGTGGTTGCGGCGCGTGATGGGTTGGGCAACCTGCAGCAGATCGAGCACGACCTCACCGCAGCTGACGGCTTCTATGCTGGAAAGCTTGATCCGGAGAAGCGCAACCAGCTGCTGAATACCGTCACCGGCCGTATCTACCAGGTGAAGGAACACCAGCAACGCCAAGGGGAAATGCGGGAAATGAAGGCCGAGCGCGTGCTAGCCCAGATGGACCGGCAGGCGGCTACCGGCATTCCACCCACGGTGGCTGAGCAGCAACGCTGGCGCGAAAGCTTGGCGGGCACCTCAATGGCTGGCGAGTACAACACCCGCGTCCAGGAAATGAACGAAGTGCAGGACCTACTTCGCAAGCCAATGCTCGAGCAGCAGCAGTACCTGGACAGCAAGCGCCGGCAGATGGCAGAGACTGGCGGGTCGCCCGCATCGATCAGCAACCTGAACCGTCTACAGACTGCCGTCGACAACAACATCAAGATGATGCGCGAAGACCCGCTGACCTTTAACGCCATGCGCACCGGGCAAGACGTAGAGCCGCTGGATATCAGCGGCATTGCCACGCCTGAGGGTCAAGTAAAGCTGGCAGAGCAGCTTGGCCAGCGGTACGACATCGTGAACTCGGTGCGCAGTGCATATGGTCCGCAGGTAGCGCGCAACCCTTGGAAACCGGGCGAACAGGCCATGCTAGCGGCAGTACTTGCGCAGGCAGACGACAGCACCAAGCTGACGATTTTCAGCACCCTGGCCCAGTCCGCTCCAACAGGTGCGGATTACGCGGCATCCATCAAACCGCTGGTTGCTGATCAGCCTGTCACCGTGCTGGCGGGTTTCGCGACGTTCAAGGGTTACAAGGGGCCAGATGGAACAGATGTTCCCAAAATGCTCCTTCAGGGACAAAAGATCCTGGCTGACAAATCTGTGCCTATGCCGGAAGAAACGAAATTGGCTGCCGCATTTGACGAGCGAGTCGGTCTATCACTGACCCCTGGTTCACAACAGCGCGAACAGGCGTATCTGGGATTCAAGGCTCTGTACGCCAGTACCGCAATGGCCACCGGGAAAGGATACGAGACAGGCGATGACCCTGATAGCAAAACAGCTGACAAGGCTGTTGAAATGGCCACAGGCGGCATCGCCGAGCGAGCCAGTCACAAGGTCATCAAGCCTTATGGAATGACTGACCATGTCTTCAACAAGGTCGTGGACATTGAACTGGAAGGCCTTTCCAAGCGAACCGAGTTCCCCATCGGCCAGCTTGAGGATATGCCGCTTGAGCCGGTACCGGGCAAGGAGGGGATCTATTACCTCATGAACGCGGACCGCATCCAGGTTGATCCCAAGACCAACGAACCGATGATTGTGAGGGTTAAATGAGCTGGCTCAATGAAATGGTCGATGCGGGTGAGGTGGCCAGTCAGGATCAGCTGTACGACCGAACCACCGAGAAACTTGCACCGGGCGCCTTCACTGGCGCCCTTGGTGCAGTTGGTCCTGGGCTGCTTCGTGGTGCCATCGAGGCGGGGCGTACGATTCAGACCACGGCCATGCAGCTTGGTAGCGCTGCTATCGAATCAGACTTGTCGATTGGCGCAGGCTATTTCCCCGAGTTCGAAGGTGGCCAGGTCGAAGCGCAGCAGGAGTTCGGCGAGGGTGAGGCTCGGCGCATTGGCGAGGAAACGGCCAAGTCGGTAATGAACCTGCGCCCCGATCTCACCGAGGTTGGGGTTGTTGGTCAGATCCTTGGAGAGGCTGCCGCTATCTTGCCGCGTACTGTGGCTGGGGCAGTTGCCGGTGGCCCTCTTGGCGCTGCGGTTGCTGCTGGTGCGCCTGCGGGCTACAGCGGCAAACAGGTGGCCATGGCCGAGGGCATCGACGAGACAACGGCAACTCTCAAGGGCGCGATCGATGCGGGAACCGTTGGGATTGGCGCCATCCTGCCGGTTGCACGGTTCGTTGGTCCAGTGCTGGGCGATGCCGCAATCTCTGTCGGGGCAAACGTTGGGCTTGGCATGGCTGGTCGCGGCCTCACTGCTGAGGTTCTGGAGAAAGGTGGTTACACCACCCAGGCCGCGCAGTACCGCATGATGGATGGTACCGCCATCGCCACTGATGCCATTCTTGGCGCTGCCTTCTTCGGCATCGGTCGGGCCAGTATGCGCAAGCCAACTACTGACCAGGTCGATGCCGCCCTCACTGAGCGTACTACCCAGCACTTCGATGTTGATGCTGCACCTGGCGCCCCGGTTGACCCTCGGTCGGCTATGTCTCATCAGGAGGCGTTGCGCACCGCTATTGGCCAGCTCAGTCGCGGCGAGCCTGTGGCGGTACCGGAGAGCATTCATAGCGCCGACTTTCTTCGTGGGAACGAGCCCCCAGCGCCCAAGGCGCCCACCCGCGAGGAAGCCATTACCACTGCTCGCCAGGATCTGGAACCAATCGTTCGTGCCGAGCTGGAGCAGGAAGCGGTTGGTGTATTGCCGAACGTGGCCGATGTTAGAACCGAGCTTGCAGCTGTGTCCCGCAGCCTTGAAGGGCTAGATGAAACATTCCGTGCTCGAGCAAAGGAGTTCCAAGACGAAGGCATGGGCCGTAAAGGTGCCGAGACTGCAGCACGTAAGGCGATAGAGCAGGAGCGTCAAGAGCTGACGGATCGTGTTGCAGCTCTGGAAGGTTCCCTAAACGGGAATCGAACTGGGGAGCTCGCTCGGGGGGAGCTCGCCGCATTGGCCCGCGGGGAAACCCCGGAGCGTTTGCAGCCGCGCATAGAGGAACGGGCTGACCAGATCATGCAGGGCTTCGAGCGCAAGCCTCTGGCTTCCGGTGTGACCCAGGGTAATGCCCGGATGAACTTGGCTGCTGTTGCCCGCCAGGAGATTGCCCGCTTGATCGCGGAGCAGGATGCGCTGGCGCCTCGAGCTGAGCCGGTTGGGCTGGATATCGGCACACCCAAGGCCGTTACGAAAACTCAAGATAGCGTTACAGAACCGGCTGGAGCCGCGACAAAACAGGCAGAAAGCGTTACATCCGGATCGAAACCTTTGACACCGGAGCGTGATCCTGCCGATCTGGCCAGCCCCAGCCAGGCCGATTCCGACCCAACCATCCAGCTGGCTGACGAGATCATGGCTCGAATGGATGATATGCGGCTTCCTACCGGCGCGCTTGATGACGAGGGCCGTCCGGTCACCGTCTCTGCCCGCGAACTGCTGGCGCAGGCCGACGACGAAATTAAGGCCGCTCAGCAGGATGCGCGTGGTTTTGCTGCAGCGGCAGCTTGCTTTCTCCAGCGTGGTTTGGGTTGAATGCGCAATCTGCCATCACTACATAAGGAATAACAATGAAATGGCTTTCGCTGGCGATGCTGTCGCTGGTTTTATCAGGGTGCGCTACAACAGGGAAATATGAGGCTGTTCTACAAAGCTGGGTCGGTTCCAGTGAACTGGCGTTGATCCAGAGTTGGGGCCCACCTCAACAGGCGTACGATACGGGTGGCCACCGCTTCTTGGTTTACTCGTCTGGTGGAAACATGTACCTGCCAGGTACTGCTCCCACTTACCAAACCACGTACTACGGAAACACGGCTTACACCAACTCGTACGGTGGTACTCCAGCCATGAACGTCCAGCTCTCTTGCGTAACAACATTTGAGATCGCCGACGGGGTCATCACAAGTTGGAACTGGCGCGGCAACAACTGCGTCTCGCAGTAGCCAAATAGTCGGGAAACCGTCTATCTCCAAGCCATAGGCTTGCTCCATTCCCCAAGGAGCAAGCTAATGCGCCCAGAATGTATCCAGGCCGTCACGCAGGCGATTGGCCGCACGCTTAACCAGCAGGAAATCCAAGGCATCGAAAACCGGGTACGCCAGAACATGAAGCAGCTGGCGCAGACTGACCCGCAGTGGCAATCCAAATCTGCCGTCGACCGGTTGACCGAAGCCGCCCGCAAGTCTGCCCAAGACCTGGTGGCCGAAGCTGACCTCAAGAAGAAGCGTGTTGCCCTGACCATCCTTGCGCATGACCGGGTGCAGAGCTACATGCAGCGCTTTCCAGAACAGCCACTCGAAGGCCTCGACCGTCTGCTGGCGTTCTCCAGCGACGGCAAGAGCGGCATCCTTTCCATCGAATCTGCAACCCGCGCCATCCGTGATGATTCCCTAAGTCGCATGATCGATGTCATCGACGCTACCAAGGGCAAGTTCATGGGCTTATTCCAGGACCGCGCTGGCAACTTGGCGCTGGTGAAAGAGCTGCACGGCGAAGACTCCGGCAACGCTGCGGCCAAGGCTGCGGCCAAGTCGTTCCAAGACGTCACTGAGCAGCTGCGCCTTCGCTTCAACCGTGCCGGTGGCGACGTTGGCAAGCTTGATGACTGGGCCATGCCGCGCGATCACTCGCAGGTTAAGGTTGCCCGCGATCAGGCTACGTGGGTCAGCGATCACCTGAAATGGGCGAACCGTGGCAAGTACCTGAACGAAGACGGCACGCCGATGAATGACCAGCAACTGACCGACTTCCTTGGGCATGCCTGGGAAACGTTGGCTACTGGCGGCGTGAACAAGCTTGAGCCTGGTGCTGTCTCCGGCAACGGAATGCGCGCCAACCGGGGCAGCGAGTCGCGCCAGATCCACTACAAGGATGCCGAAAGCTTCATTGCCGCCCAGCAGGCCTACGGCGATAAGAACCTGCTCGAGCTGCTGATTGGTCACATTGATCGAGCAGCCCGCGATATCTCCTTGGTCGAGAACCTGGGGCCCAACCCTAACCACCAGATGCGCTATTTCTTGGAAGCCGGGCAGAAAGCGCAGATGGACAAGGCCTTGACCGTGCCAGGCAAGAAGGGCGAGAAGGCCCGCGAGTCTGTCGAGAAGCAACGCAAACGCATAGAAAGCTTGTACGAGGAAGTGGCCGGTACCCGCGAGCCGCCAGCCTCCGCAGCCATCGCCAATGGCTTTGATACCTACCGCGCCCTCAACGTGGCCAGTCGTCTTGGCTCGGCGGTCATTACCTCTGTCACCGATCAGGGGACGCTTGGGCTTACTGCTTCCATCAACGGCATGCCGGTTATGCAGGTGTTTGCCAACGAGCTGCGCATGATGAATCCGGCCAACGCCACAGACCGGCGCTTTGCACAGCGCGCAGGCTTGGGCCTGAACCAGATGATCGGCAGCCTTAATCGGTGGGGAGCTGACGGCCTGGGCACCACTGAGGCGATATCAGGGCGAATCGCCAAGTTCTCCCAAGCCGCTGCCAGCAAGGTAATGCAGGTTTCTGGAATGAACGCCATGACGGCCGGCGCTCAACGCGCATTCGGCGCCACCATGATGGACACCATCGGCAGCATGACCCGGCGCTTCCAGGACTTCGCCAGCATGGATGCCGGTGACGCCAAGCGCCTGCAAGCCATGGGTGTGACCGATGCTGATTGGTCCGTCTGGCGGCTGGCTCAGCCCGAGGACTGGCGCGGCGCTGGCGATGAGGTGCTGACCGCCGGCAGCATCTACCGCATCCCTGATGCCCAGCTCACCGGCCTGGCCAAGCAGCTCAAGACTACGCCGCAGCGTCTCAAGGACCAGGCAGCCACCAAGCTGCTGGGTACCGTTCTGGATGAAACCAACATGGCGATCATCGAGCCAGGCGCCCGGGAAAAGGCGTTCATGCATGGTGGTGTGCAGCGTGGGACCTGGGGCGGTGAGCTGCAGCGCAGCTTCTGGCAGTTCAAATCTTTCTCGATCGCCATGATGATGCGGCACTTCAATCGCGCCATGGCTCAGGAAACAGGCTGGGGCAAAGCTGGTTATCTGGCTTCGTTGATGGCCAGTACCACGGTGCTGGGCGCTATGGCCATTCAGTTGAACGAGGTGGCCAGCGGCCGTGACCCCAAGAACATCCTGGACGATGGTGCGCTTGGTGTTCCTGGCCTGCGCTTCGGTGCTGCCGCCTTCCTCAAGGGTGGATCCCTAGGCCTTTACGGCGACTTTCTGTTCAGTGATCAGACTCAGGGCGGGCAGTCTGGCTTGGCGGCTATTGGCGGCCCTATTGCTGGCGATATCGAATCCATCTTCAAGCTCAAGGGCACCGCGGCTGACGGCAATGTCGACAGCACAGGGGGCAACCTGGTGCGACTGGTAAAGAGCCATACCCCAGCCGCGAACCTCTGGTACACCAAGGCCGCGACCGATCACATGATCTTTCACCAACTGCAGGAGTACTTCTCCCCAGGCTACATGCGTCGGATGCGCCAGCGCGCAAGAAAGGACTTTGGCCAAGAGTTTTGGTGGGAACCGGGCGAGATGTCGCCAGACCGCGCACCGTCCATGGGCGCAGCAGTAGGGGAGCGCTGATATGCGTGATGATCAGATCGTAAGGTTGCAGGCGCTGACCGAGCGTCTTGGTGAAGTTGTCATCAATGAGATTGACCCGCACAACTGGCCAGGCGCCGACAAGAAGCCGGGCGAGCTGACCCAGCAGGAACGCGGTGATCGGTATTGGTGCAAGAAGAACGCCGCGGCGACCATGACGCTGTTGCTCAAGACGGTGAACATAGCCGGCATCCTGAACCGCCAGAAGCCAGCGCCGGATGCAGGCTCAGAGATTGACGAACTCGACGGCGAGATTGCGGCAGCGGAGCGTGAAGCACAGGCCATCATCGAACGGATGCAGAAGAGCGGGAATGTCCACTGAGCCTGAGAAGCCCGTCGAGAAAGTCAGCTTCCTAGTCTTCTTCCTGATCTGGGCCAAGCGCCGGAAGTGGGCAGTCCCTGATATCCATATCAGGGCTGTGCTGTGGCTGGAAACCAAGGGCGAACTGGCCGTGCTGCGTTGCTTTCGCGGCTTCGGCAAGTCCACGATCCTGGCTATCTACAACGCTTGGAAGTACTACCGCGACCCCACATTCCGGATTCTCCACCAGTCCGAGTCGGACGGTACCGCGTACAAGACCAGTCGTGATACGCAGAACGTAATCCGCAGTCACCCGTTGACCCGCCACATGCTGCCGCCCAACAAGGGCCAGGTCGAGCAGTGGTGGGTTGAAGGCGCTGCGGACTTCCGGAACTCGTCCATGTACGCGCGCGGCATCCTGTCGAACGTCACTTCGGCCCGCGCCGACGAGTGCCAGAACGACGACGTGGAAGTGCCAAAGAACATCCAGACCCCAGAGGCTCGGGAGAAACTTCGGTACCGGTTGGGCGAGCAGACGCACATTCTGGTACCGGGCGGGAGTCAGCTCTATATAGGAACGCCGCACACGCACGACAGCCTCTACGACGAGATGGAGGCGATGGGCGCTGACTGCCTCACCATCAAGATGTTCGCGCAAGAGCACAGGGTTGAGGACGCCAAGCACAGCACCTACGACCTGCCATTCGTGCCAGAGGTGGTTTTCTTCGGCATCGGCAAGCTGGCTCGTGTGCTGGAGCCAGGCAAGGACTACCAGCTAACGAAGACCGGTAAGGGGATTCTATTCAAGGAGCCGCCGGGCGGACTGGTCGACTTCTACGCTGGCAGCGCCTGGCCTGAACGCTTCGACATGAAGGAGCTGCAGAAGCGGCGCCGCAAGACGCGGACGATCAACGAATGGGATAGCCAGTACCAGCTGCACAGCAAGCCGGTGACCGAGGTTCGTCTCGATCCGGCCCGCATGATTCCTTACGACATCGAGCCAGAGATCCGCTATGCCAACGGCGAGTGCGCCATGTGGCTGGGGAACATCCAGATTGTCGGTGCTGCGGCTTACTGGGATTGCTCACTCGGCAAGGTGAAGTCGGACGCCTCGGCGTTCTCGCTGATCCTTACCGACGCCCGAGGCCAGCTCTATTGGCAGGTGTGCGTGGGGCTGGAAGGCGAGATCGCCGAGTTCGACGAGCGCACCGAGAAAATCACAGGCGGCCAGGTCAAGCAGGTGCGTGACCTGGTCATCAAGTACCAGATTACCCGCGTTGTGGTTGAGACCAACGGCCCGGGCGGCTTCGTGCCCACGATCCTGCGGCAAGCGCTCAAAGGTACCGGCTGCGGGGTAGGAGAGGAACACAGCAGCACCAACAAACAGAAACGCATCCTCGATGCCCTGGAGTCGCCCCTGTCGGCTCGGTTCCTGTGGGCGCATGTCAGCGTGCTGCGTGGCCCACTGTGGGACCAGATGCGCGACTTCAACCCAGCGCTCACCGATCAGGACGACGACTACCTCGATTCCGGCGCCGGCGCCATCGCTCAAACCCCCGTACGCATTGGCCGAATAGTCGGGAAACCGACAGAGGTCCGGCAGGACCATTGGCGCACCAATGCGGGCGTGCACGAGGTGCAAGTCGATTACTAGCCCGCCAGCACCAGGGGGCAACCATGGCAGTTCCAGCAGGACCAACCGAGCAACGCTACGTCGGCAACGGCGTTACTACCATCTTCACCGTCCCTTTCCTGGTGATTCAAGCTTCCGACCTGGCGGTTTACGTTGATGGGACCAAGCTTACGTCCGGGTACACCCAGTCCGGCGTCGGGAACCCCACCAGCTCGGTGACGTTCTCCATAGCTCCAGCAGTCAGCGTCCAGATTCTGCTGACTTTGGAAGTTCCGTTCGAGCGCCTGAACGACTACCAGGAGAATGGCGACTTCCTGGCTAAAACCGTAAACAACGACTACGACCGAATCTGGCAGGCACTCAAGCAACTGATGCGCTACTCGGACCGTTCGTTGCGCCTCGGGCAGTTCGACATCGATGGCGCCGGCCAGTATCGCGCCAAGGGCAACGGGATCGCTAACCTTGCTTCGTCCAACAGGGTCGCAACTTCGGCGACGAACTGGAAGGATGTTGTCGACTTTGTCACCGAGGTTTTGGCCACCGGCCAGGGGCCGCTTAACAACGCCGCCAACATCCTGTTGATGGGCCCTTATGGTTCGGTCAACGCAGTTCAGGATCTTGCCAACACATCGGACCCTTTGCTTGGCTCTGCCCTCGTTGGTCGCCAGCCACTGCAGTTCAATGATGTTGCCGAGCTTCGCGCCACCCCGGGGCGATTTATTGGTGATCGAGGCTTCATCAACAACTATCTGCCCGGGGACGGGAAAGGCAAGGGGTGGGTAACGTACAACCCTGCAGCCGGTCCTGACGATGGCGGCATGCGCTTGGGTGGATGGGTTCGGGATCTGACGCACGATGGGATGATTGACGCTTCTTTCTGGGGGCTACCTCTCGCGTCAGGTTTCAACAACGTTGAGTTTGCCGCCATCGAGGCGTACATGTTCGCCAACCGTGTGTGCCTCAAGGTTGGCCCTGGTGTGTATGACAACGGTCCAGTGAAATACCCTTTTCGAACTGGCGATGTTCCATCGGCGTCGTTCCGGAACTACAACTTTGCTGGGATTGTTGCGAGCCCCCTGGCGAAGTTCCAAACCACGTCCGCAAACGGCAACGACGTATTCAACCTGGTATGTGTTGAGAACTTTTTTATTATCGGGTTCCCGCAGATCGAAGGCTTCATCACGACGACGCTTGGGTCAGGTACGAACGGTGTGTCTGTTGTTCATGGCGGTAGGAATATCTACATCGAAGCGACCTGTAAAGATCTTCCCTTCATCGACAAGGGAGCCGGATCTGTTGATGGTGGGAGCGCGTGCAGCTTGCAAGCTTTGGATACCAGCTTGCTTCCTTTCGAGAATGTGCGGTTTCGTGTTCGGGCGAAAGGCGTGTCTCACGGATTCAGCTGCACCGGACCTTATGCGTACTTCGTTAACTACCCAACCAAAGGCTGCGTGCTTGATATCGACGTGGAGAATGCGTACCGCGGCGCGGCTATTGGCATTGATGCTCCCTCTGCTGCACCAGCAACACCACCTCACGTGGGGATTACCGGTGAAGTGCGCTGCAGGAACGTTCAGCAAGTTCTGGTCGACTTCCGGGGAGACGGCGCAAAACTTGATGTCTCGGTTATGAACGACCTTGTGAAGGAGTCTTTGGTCTTCCTCGCATCCAACCCGCTTGTGGCTGTAACGCAAATCCTTGCCGCGAAAAACTTCGACCATAACGTGCATGGTGAAATTCGCAGTGCGGATACCTGGCTGAGGATCGGCGGTGCGTCAATGGGAGGCGGAGTCATTGGTAGTACTGCGCGTGGTAGACTTCGCCAGAATGTCAAGTTCAACGCGGTAACCACGCCAGTCGACCTGGTCAATTCTGGTGGTGTTGATATCGCGGATAACGAGCTTGTCTTGAACAGCATCGTGTCTGGTTACAGCAGCATTTCGGCGCGAAGCAGTACCCTGTTCATCAACGGGAAAGAGGTCCATTCGACTATCTATCCAGGTGACACAGGGGTAACGCTGCAGCCGAACGCCTACACCATCGTAATCTTCAAGGTCCCTTTGACGGCAACGCGGGCAGTCGTGCTGCCAGCCTCCGGAAGCATTGGCGATATTGTTGACGTGATCAGGCTTGCAGGGGCCAGCGGGGCAAGCGCTGTCCAGGTGCTGGGGGTCAACTACACGGCATCGACAAACGCGCGGTTCGTCTACAACGGCTCAGCCTGGGAGCGGACCGACTTCGGAGTCACCTAACCATCCGCTTTTTGTTGATATGGAAGTGCTTGATATTTCAAGTGGTTCAAGGCTTAAAGGATAATTATGAAACGTATTTCTTTGGTTTCTTTTGCAGTCTCCTTGTTGGCATCAACGTTTGTTAATGCTGACGATATAAAAGCTTCGTCTATAGATGTCGTTGCATTTGAGAAGCCACCTATATCGATGCTGCGCGCCAAGCCTGGTCCTGTTGCAACAAGTCTTTCGACGTTTCCGAATTACATTGAGTTTCAACGGTCGGGCCAGTCGGTAAAAGGTTCGGTTGGTGCTCTCGGTTCTTTTGAGATGAACCTCGCCGTTAACATGGACTATGCCGACGGCGTCCACCGGCTCTACGAGAAAACCAAAAGCGCCTACTGGCTGGCGCTGAACACTCAAGGGTTGTACCTCCAGTACGCTCCCCCCATGGATACCGATGGCGATGTCTGGGATGACAGCGGGAGAAAGTACGGGTTTGTGTTGACCATGGACGAGGCTTCCTTCAATGGAGACATCAAGCCTCTTACAAACGGTAAGACCTCGCTCGGGTCGCCAAGCATGTCATTCAAAAGGATCTTCATCGACAGCGAGTCAGCAGCTACTGCTGGCCCTGTGACGATCAACAAATCGGCTGGCCGTATAAAATTCAGCCCTGGTCAGACCTCTGTTGTCGTGACCAACTCGCTTGCGAAGGCTTCCTCGCATGTGTTTGGGAACGTCACCACGAAAGGGGCAACAGCTAACAGCGCCCAGATCACTCCCGCTCTTGGCTCATTCGAGGTCACGCTTAATGAAGCCCCTGACCGAGAAGTCTCCGTCGACTTCTTCATCGTCAATTGATGGGGTAGAGTGATCTTCAATCAGCGGAGAGAAGGCGCCAGCGAAGCTTTAAAAGTACAGTGGTAAGTACATTTGCTGGCGCTGCAAGTGATAACGACCAATGGATAAAGGCTTTCAAGCCATTGGTACGGTTCCTGTCTCCGGCACCAGTTCAGGTTCCAGCGAAGGCTACCAAAATCTCTGGAACCCCCGTAAAACCCGCCTTTTGGCGGGTTTTTTCGTTATGGCGTTGCGTCGGAATCCGACAGCTACCAGCCGATAAAGGGGTAGCGTTCCTCCAGAGAACCAGTAGGAGTGCAGCAACATGCCGTCTTCCACCGAAGAATGCCTGTGGCTAAATAGCTGATCCGCAGGGCATCGGTATTCATCCGATGCAGCGATGTAGATAAAGTCCTGCTTGCCGAATCGGCCTTTCGCTTTGCTGCTTGATGTTAGCGCCTTCGGTACAAAAATTGTGATCCCGGCCTGCTCGCAAGCAAGAGTTTCCGGACCTTTGTAATAGCCTCGATCGGCTACCACTGTCAGCGACTCAGTACCGATTTCTTCGCGTGCCTGGTTCGCCATATTGCTCAACTGCGTTCGGACATTGCCAACATTGGTGACTTCATGGGTAATGATCAGATGATGTTTGTCATCGACTGCTGTCTGTACGTTGTAGCCAACCTTGCCAGTACCTCGGCCACTCGTGGCCATTGAGCGTGCATCAGGATCGGTAAAAGAGATTTGCTGATCTGGGCTGGCGTGAAGCTGCGCTTCAATGTCCTCAAGCTTCGTCATCTGCTGTTTCAGCTTTTCGATTTTGTCTTTCAACCGCTCAGTCTTGGCTTCGGCCACTTCCGGCACTGTCCGATCCGCCGACTCCATCGCCGCAAGATAGCGATCAATGCTCTGCTCGATCTGCTGCATGCGCGCCTTGATCTTGCCCTGGGTGAAGTTGCGGTCGCGGGTATTCACGGCTTTGAATTTGCTACCGTCGATGGCGACGATCGACTGGAAGAAAAGATTGAGGTTGCGGCAAAGCATTACGAATTGTCGGCAGACGCAGCGAATGGCTTTACCGTTGTCTCGGCGAAAGTCGGCAATCGTTTTGGAGTCGGGAGCTAACCGGCCCGTTAGCCACATCAGCTCGACATTGCGCTGTGTCTCGCGCTCAAGCCGGTGGCTGGACTGAACCCGATTGAGATAGCCATAGATCCGCTACGATCCCGACGATCAGAAGGTTAGACAATCGCAGGTCTTTTCACACAGCCTGGACCAAAGCGGCCGTTGGTTTAGATCGGCTAAAAGCCAACAGCCGCCCCTTGGACGGTATCTGCCAAGGGGGGCGATTCAGAGCGCTCTGAAACGTCCGGCTAGAGACTAGTTCTCATAGCGCAGCGTAACGGCAAAGTTGCGGGGTTCACCGTAATAGTTGCCAGTGTTCTGACTGAAAATCGCGGTGTAGTACTTCTCGTCGAAAATGTTGTTGAGGTTCAGTTGAACGCTCAGGTTCTGGTCAATCCGGAAGTTGGTGTTCAAGTCCACCAGGTTGTAGGCGCTCTGGGAAATATCATTCAGGTACAACTTGCTCTGATGGTAGAGGTTGGCACCCACTCGCCATTGATCGAACCCGCCGGGCAGTTGATAGGTGGTGGCGGCCTTGAACAGTCGCTGTGGCGAGTTCTCAGTGCCATAGGTGTCGCCCTTGCTGCTACCGGCGACGTATTGCGGATGACTGTAGGTGTAGCCCATCGACGCATTCCAACCGGGCATCAATTCACCTGAAACCTCTGCATCGAACCCGCGGTTTCGCACCTTGGCACCCTTGGTGTAGCACCGCGCATCGCGCGAGGGCCCGCACACGCGCCCTGCCTCGGGCACCACCTGTGGTAGGCCGGTCTGATCCACCTGGAACAGCGCGAGGGCGGTATTCAAGCGACCATCGAGCAGCTCGCTCTTCACGCCGACCTCGTAGTTGCTGCCGGTCGTCGGCTCCAGCAATTTGTTGTCGACACTGTAGTTGCTTTGCATCTTGTAGATCTCGGTATAGCTGGCGTAGACCGAGGTGTTGTCCGTGAGATCGTAGACGATACCGCCGTAGGGAATGACCTTGCGATTTTCCTTGAACCGATCGGTTTCCCACGGACCTTGGGTGTCATAGTCGACCCAGCTCAAGCGGCTGCCGAGAATGACGTGCAGATCGTCCATCGGATTGAGGCGCGTGGCGACGTAGACCCCCTTGTCCTTACGCACATGTCGGCTGTGCGTCAGGTTGCCCACTATCTGCGGCTTGGGGAACTTCGAGGTGTCGAAGTCCAAGATGTCGACTGTAGGATTCACACTGGCTGAGCCAGTGACGTACTGCAGCCTGTCGCGGCGCATGTTGGTCCCTATCACCACTTCATGCTTGCGCCCCAGCAGGGTGAATGCGCCGTTGAGCGCCGCGTCGAGGTTGACCTGTTCGTCATCGTAACGGGCGCTGTTCGGCCAATACCGCATCGTCGAATCCGTCTCGTTGGTGTGATAGCCAACTTGTGCGAGAAAGTCGGCGTTGGACCAGATCAAGTTGGTAGCGACGGTGAGGTTCCAGTCTTCGTTGAAGCGGTGCTTGATATCGGCGAAGACGTTGCGGTTGGTCTTGTCCAGGTAGGCCCAATTGCCGGCGAACGATTTCGCGCGCGAGAAGTTGTACGAGCTACCGTCCAGGTGGGTGGGCAAACCACCCCAGTCGTAGCCATTGTTGTTGTCCTGCTGGAAGGATGCACCCACCGCGACCGTGGTCGCGTCGCTCAGGTCTGCTTCGCCGATGGCGTAGAACAGCTGGTTGTCCTTGCCAGCGTAGTCCTGGTAGCTGTTTTTCGTGTTGTACATCAGCACCGTGCGGCCACGCAGAGTGCCCTCAGCATTCAGCGGGCCGCCGACATCGAGCTGGGTGCGGTAGTTGTCCCACGAGCCTGCGCCGATTTCCGCCTTGAGCTGGTAATCACGCGTAGGTCGCTTGCGCACCATGTTGATCGCCGCAGACGGGTTACCTGCCCCTTGCATCAGGCCGTTTGCGCCCCGGACGATTTCCACCCGGTCGTAGATGGCCATGTTGTTCACGGACATGACGTCCATTGAGAAACTTTCGGTGACACTGCTCGGCAGGCCATCGAACTGCAGGTCGTCGACCTGAAACCCGCGTGAGTAGTACAGCGGGCGCTCTGTGCCGAACCCTTTGACCGTGCTGATGCCCGTCGCGGCCTTGGCAACGTCTTCCAGCGACTGCATGTTCTGGTCGTCCATCTGCTGGCGCGTGACGACACTGACGGACTGGGGCGTTTCTCGCGGCGAGAGTCCCAACCGGGTTGCGGTACTGGTGAGGCCAGTTGTGTAGGAACCGGTGCCTTCAGTGGTCGTGCCCAAGCCTTGTCCGTTAATGCTGGTCGCGTCCAGCTGCATCGCTGAATCGGACTCGACATGGGTGGTCAGCACATAACGGTTTTCAATGCGCAGTACGTGTAGCGAATGGTCAGCCAAGAGTCGCGCAAACCCTTGCTCGACGCTGAGCCGCCCTCTCAACCCATCTGTTTCGAGCCCTTGCGTCAGTGTCGCGTTGAACGACAGCAACACGCCGGCTTCCTTGGCGAACCTGTTGAGTGCCGGCCCGAGCGGCCCGGAGGGAATATTGTATTCGCGCACAGCCTGTTCGGCATGAGCCGATGCAGCAGGTGAGAACAAGGGGTACAGCAACCCCGCATGGATTGACATTGCCCCGCCCAGCAGCAGGGGAGTAATGAGTGTGCGACGTGCTTTGGGGCGGTGTACGATGCGCGGCATGACGGCTCCTTTCAATGCCGGGAAGGGCGTTTTGTAAAAGAGCTCGTACGAGAGAAGCCAAACCGACAATGGTCGGCAGATTTTTTATCCGAGCGATGTGAGCGTTACCCAGTAGCGCGTGCGGGTCTCGATTTTCAGCTTCAATGCCTGTGCGATGGCGGCCAGGACGCTATCGCTATCGTCCAGCGGATAAACCCCGGAGAGGCGCAAGCCTGCAATATCGTCGCTGCACCGCAGAAAGCCGGGGCGATAGCGTTGAAGCTCGGCGAGTGCTCGGTCGAGACGCCAACCATCGAAAACCAGACGGCCCATATTCCACTCGGTCATCCCCAGGTCGGCGATGCTGGGCTCGGGCAGGACACCGTTATCGAAGGCCAGGCTCATCCCCGCATTCACCTTGACCGCTTGGCGGGTCGCAGCGTTGCGCACTTCGACAGCGTGCTCGACTACCACCAACTTGGTGTGGTCTGGAAACAGTCGTACATCGAAGCGGGTACCCAGTGGACGCATGGCACCATGGGGGCTGCGGACCCACATTGGACGTGGATCGGCTGCCGTCTCGACAAAGATCTCCCCCTCCCGCAGCGTAATCAGGCGCTGCTCGGTGTTGTACTGGATGTCTACCGCAGAGCGTGTATTGAGTGACAAACGCGTGCCATCGTCCAAGGTGATCCGACGACGCTCGCCCGTTTCCGTCCGCGTATCGGCGAGCCATATGGGGGCATTGCGATAGCCTGTCCAGGCAACCCCGGAGGCGCCGAGCGCGAGCATAAGCCCCTTGAGCACGTTGCGCCGCGCAGGTTCGATCGCACCTGCTGCAAGCGCATGCCGTGCCAAGGGGCCGGATACACCATGAAAGCTTGTCTGGAGCTGCTCCAGCTGTATCCAGGCCCAGCCATTCACGGTATCCGCGTCACACCATGCTTGCCATTGTGCCTGGGAAACTGCGCAACGTGGGTTGCCGCAAAGCCTCGCGTGCCATTGGGCTGCCTCTTTCAAGGCCTGGCGTTGACTGGCTGGGTTCACAACTGCGCGTCAAAAGCGAACAGCAGGCAATGCTCGGTGGCCTTTGCCATGTACTTCGTGACGGAGCTCACCGAGATGCCGAGTTGCTCGGCCACCTGCTGATAGGTCAAGCCATCGAGTTGCACGTATAAAAAAGCCTGGCGCGCCTTGTTGCCGAGCCCGTCAAGCATGGCATCCAGTTGCATGAGTGTTTCCAGCATGAGCAGGCGCTCTTCGGGGGAACACTCCTCCAGTGCCGGTTGGCGAGCCAGGAAATCCAGGTACGCCTGCTCCAGGTTTCGCCTACGCAGTTGGTCGATCATCACACGCCTGGCCACAGTAGCGAGGTAGCTACGTGGTTCACGTGGTGCCTGCCTGATTGCACTGCTAATCAGGCGTACGAACGTGTCCTGCGTAATATCAGCGGCCCGATCATTGTCGCCAAGGCGTCTGCGGATCCAGCTGTGTAACCACTGTGCATGATCCCGGTAGAGGTCATGAACCGCTTCGCGATGGAAGGTGGTGGGAGGGTGCGCGTAGGACACCGAGTGCTTCCTGCTCTAGATGTGAATGTGAATTAATCGCGATTATAAGAAAAGCCCGGATCTTTGCAATCCGTACTGATCGCTTCAGGAGAATTTAGTTGTGTTGCATCGACCGGTTGAATCCACAGCCAAAAGCAGACAGAGATGGACGACTCACCTTCACATCCGTAGGCTCGCGCTACCTGAGACATCGGCTATCTTGCAACCGGAGCCTGCTTTGAACACAAGGACTGTGAAATTTGCCTCCCATGGATATTCAGTAATACCCAGACTCATTTGTGAACAAGAACTGGCGTTTACACGAGAGCTGGTCACCGATCTGGTTGATCGCTATCGGGGCAGTGAGCCGACAGCATTGTCTGTTGGAGTCGCCATTAGCGACGTTAGCCGGCAACATCCACAGCGCAATCCAGACATTGAACCAGATCGATGGAAGCTCGAGCCCTTCATCATCGGCGACCTCCTCGCTCTGGACTCCCGTTTTGCGCGACTACTCTCCCAGCAGTCCATCTGGACCTGCGTCGCCGAACTACTCGAGTGTGCACCCAGCGATCTGCGCTTTCACTTCTGCAATCTCACACGCAAACCCAGCGAGATAGGTCCCGCCATTGGGTGGCATCGGGACGCTGAAAATAAATACTTCGCCAGCCATGATGGGCGCACTTTGCGGTTACTGATACCGCTTCAGTTCATGTCTGCTCGCAATGGCGGCACAGCAGTAGTTCCTGGTTCCCACATTCAAATCGACACCCCTATAGACGCCGCGTTTTGCCCTGAAGTAGTGCCCGGTGCTTGCCTGGCACTGCACTCAGGCACTCTGCACGGCGGTTCACCTAATCGTAGTGAGCAGGAACGAGACGTTATCGTTATCCAGTTTGGTGTGTGTTCATCTACTCTTCGTTACCAAGCTAACGAAACATTGTCCCTATCGACGCGAGAAGATCTTTTAGCCTTTCACCAAGACACTTTAGAGAGACGGATTGTGGATTTCTGAGCGTCAGCTATGGGTCGTTTTCTGCCCGTCACCCAAGGCAGAAAACGCCCCAGAGCGGCCTGTTATGACAGACAAAAATCGGTCGAGACGAACTTGGAACTGCGTCTGTAATCTGCGGAAATTTCACTCAACTGCTGCTGGCGTACGGTTGTCTACATATCGGCCGGCTCAGATCAAAGCCAGAAAGGATCTCACATGAACTTCGGTGTGTTTGCTACAACCGTTTTTTCCTTGGCCGTCCTCAATGGAGCCTACGCGGAGAACAACAAAGACAGAGTATTTGTCGAGGCTCGATGGTATACAGAGGCGTATGTAAAACAGAGTCTCGCCAACATCAACCCGCGTTTATTATCCGCAGCTTTCCCACCGATGGCTAACTATGTTTTCGCTGCGGACACCCCTGGACTTCGACCAGAAGGTGAAAATTTGCTAAAAAAAGAAGTCTGGTCTATTGAGGGTGGCTTTGTGCGGTGGCCCCCCAAGAAGGATGGCAAAACGCTCAAGACGCAGTGGGATGATATGTGTGTGACTCTGAGTGCCCGGGGACTCAAGGGTTTGTATTATGAAGCAAGGCTAAGGTCGCGCTTAACTACACCGAAGGATCTTGTGATTTCCAGGATTGAGACGGGAGAGCTGGTTTCTGCGCCGTCGAGCTTAGATGCATCCAGGGGGCGGGACAGAGGATATGAAGTTATTAAAGTAATTCCTCCTCGGGGAGAGGGGAAAATGCGCTGTAATATCTATAAAACAATGAGACGTGGCTATGTAAGGTACGACATTTCCGTAGTGCTTATTGCACCAGTTGCTTACCTGAAGCCACCAAACAGGCAAGCCGTACGATAGTAATCATCAGCGCAATCAATGAAACACCCTGAGCAGAGTGTTCGCGGGAGGACGAAGCAGGATTTCGTGAAAGACAGCTGAGGCTGCTTTGCAGCGTGCTTTTCCTCAGCGAGGGTAGCGAAGCTGGAGAACGCGACCATTGCTGACTAGCCACTTTTGGCTGCATGGACTCAACCGGTGGGCAGCTTTGAGTCGGAAGCAGCCATTGGCGAAGTGCAGCAATGGTCCGATCGCTGTCCTAACTAAGAGCTATTTGCCAGAAACACCCATCTAAAAGCCAATTCGAACACGATCCGCCCATTGCTCCACTCAAATGACACCAAGCGCCGTCATTCCTGAAAAATTGTCACTAGTGCAATGAAAAACTGCCAAAAATAGGAAAATTAATTACCAATAGACTGACAGGCATACCAACCTGAGCACCTGCATATGTCTGCCTATGAATCCATTACCCAAGCCGCTTCTTCCACGAAGGGGGTTGGGCTGAGCATAGCCATCTTGGCCTCTTCGGCCTTTCTCATCGTAACGACCGAGTTTCTGATCGTGGGCTTGCTGCCTGCCCTTGCCAGAGACCTTGGTATCTCAATCTCTGTAGCAGGGCAGTTGGTTACCCTATTTGCCTTCACAGTAATGATCTTTGGCCCACCCCTGACGGCTGCGCTTTCTCATCTTGATCGGAAAAAATTATTCATCTCGATCCTGTTGATCTTCGCCGCAGCAAACGCCCTAGCGGCCGTATCCGACAGCTTTTGGCTCCTTGCAGTCGCCCGTGTGGTGCCTGCTTTAGCGCTACCGGTTTTCTGGGGAACGGCCAGTGAAACGGCTGGACAGCTGGCGGGCCCACAGCGATCTGGCCAAGCTATCTCGAAAGTGTACCTGGGCATCTCGGCGGCAATGCTGTTCGGTATTCCAGTGGGCACAGTTGTGTCGAATGCGATTGGCTGGAGAGGTGCGTTTTGGTTGCTGGCAGGTTTGTCGCTGATCATGGCGATTGCGATGTCGGTGTACATGCCCACTGTCGCTCGTACTGCGAAGGTGGATTTTTTCAAGCAAGCACGCATCTTCAAAGAGCCCTATTTCCTTGCGAATGTGTTCCTTTCGGTGGTGGTCTTTACAGCCATGTTCACCGCTTACACTTACCTGGCCGATGTTCTTGAGCGAGTTGCAGGTGTGGCGCCAGAGAATGTCGGATGGTGGCTGATGGCATTTGGCGCAATTGGCCTGGTCGGTAACTGGATCGGTGGTAAGGCCGTCGACAAATCCCCAATCAAGGCCACTGCGCTCTTTTTGGTATTGCTCAGCATTGGTATGGCCGCCATTGCGCCACTCGCACATGCAGGACTGATCTTCTGCGCTGCTCTTGGCCTTTGGGGAATCGCCAATACTGCTCTTTATCCGGTAAGCCAGGTGCGAGTCATGAGTTCGGTTTCCCACTCTCAGGCACTGGCGGGCACCACCAACGTATCGGCAGCTAACGCAGGCATTGGTATCGGTGCCATTGTTGGGGGTATGACAATTCCGAGCCTTGGGGTTGAATATCTAGGCTACGTGGCATCCGCAGTAGCGGTGATCGCTTTGGCGCTGATTCCGATCGTTCGCAAGCTTGCCCCTTAGCAATTGGAGCATGTTGGTTCGCTGCGCCGCCTGTGAGTCAGGCTGGCGCATTGTCGTGCGCGATTACCGCTCCGTTATGCATTCAGCCTAAAGGCAGTACTGTAGGTTGTGCGCCGTGCGGCGTTAACCTGGGAAGTAGATAGTCCAGTAGCGCTCGAACCTTGGGTTGCCCCTCTCGACTTTTCAACCAGACCAGATTCATCGGCAGGCCATCTGTGGATAAATCTGGTAGCACCTCTACGAGCGTTTTCTGCTCAATGTGGCGCTGAGTGAGCCACGTCGGTAATTGGCCTATGCCGTAGCCGGCAAGCACCGCCGCTACTTCCCCCTCGCCATCGCCCACTGCAATGCGCGTGTGGACAGTTCGGCGTTCCATTTCTCCCGGCTGACGCCCTCTAAAGAACCATGGGCTGACCAATCCGTCGCTTTGCCCATATCCAACGCAATGGTGGTTATCGAGATCACGCTCACATTGCGGGGTGCCATGTTGTTCGAGGTACTCAGGGGATGCGCAGAACATCAAGCGCTGAGCGCCGAAATACTGATGGCCAAGATTTGCCGGCCAAACATCAGCGCCACCAATGCGCACGACGATATCAATGCCTTCGTATACAGGATCAATGAAGCGATCAGTGAAAGAGATGTGGGGTTGAAGCTTGGGGTGAAGGCGCACAAAGTCCATGATCAAGGGAAGAACGTGTAGCCGCCCAAAGGAGGCCGGAAGATCGATCCGTATCCTGCCATGAGGCTCATTGTTCTCGGCGATAATTGCATGCTCAGCTTCTTCGAGATCCGTCAAAACGGATGCGCACGTTCTGTAGAAAACGACACCGGCCTCGGTAAGAGCCAGACTTCTCGTCGTGCGGTTGAAAAGACGAGTCCCTAGTCGACTCTCCAAACGTGCCACGCTTTTGCTTACCGCCGAGCTTGTGAGGTTCAGTCGTTCGGCGGCAGCGGTGAAGCTGCCAAAATCAGCGACTGCGACAAAGACATCGATACCTTTCAGTCGCTCGGACGAGAACATTGCACTCTCCATTATTGAATTAAATTCCAGGTGCTCCGCAAGCTAGCACCAGGGCAAGTACAGAATTCTCCAATAGACCCTACACCATCCCATGCGCCAAATCCTCAACCAGCGCCTTCGCCATCCCACTCAAATAATGCGCAGCACACAGCATCGCTTCGTCCTGCTCAAACATCACATGCTGAGTCAGCTTCCCCACACACCCCATCAGCAGCGCAGCCTGTTCCAGAACAAACCCAGCATCATGCCCAGGCTCAACCCGAAACAGTCGATCATCCGCGGTGCCGCTTACCCCCTCACCAAACACCCCGACACCTATCGTTCTAAACCCTGAACTGCTATTGTCAACCGACGCCTCGCTCATTTATCCCTCTCCTCAGAAAACCATCCACCCCCAAAGCAACCAGCCTTGCCGAAACAAAGCCGGTGCCCGCCTGTGCATAACTCAGTGCTTCAACTGCACCTTGCTCAAGGCCACTTCGATCAGGTTTTGGGCGTTTTCGATTTCGTGCATGGTGGCCAGGGTAAGAACCTGCCCTGGGGCGCTCGAATGCAGCAGGACTGTTTGTTGCGCGATGGCCAGGGCGCAGACCATGTATTCGGAGATTTGGATGAGGACGTCTTCAAGAGACTGGTTGTTGGCATTTGGTGGATCTGGGACGATTTTCAACATGGTGCCTCCCGGTGAGTGGAGCCGCCACGAATCTGCTGTCAAACAAATGGGTGGCAACTGTACGCGGGTTGACAGACCGAACACCGGAGAACTCGGCGCACACGAAGGTGCCCCACGTACAATTGCCATAAAGCTTGCACATGTCTTCGATGAGTACGGCCTGTCAAAACCGGTCGTTGAACACCAACGACCCGCCGAGACTAGAGCCCTCATACGGCCATCGCAATGCCACAAGTGCGGCAAAAGTATGATTCGGAAATGGACTACATGGAATCGGGAAATTCTGAAGATTAAGCGCCAAACCATGAACGAAACCTCGCCGATAATCGACAAGTCCTGACCGTTTCCTACAGCAAACAAGCGCTAAGCAGTTGGACATCCTGTGCTAAAGATGGTTATCGGTCTACGTAGGTGGCATTAGTTGGCGTTACAAAACAATGTCGTCGATCAGGTGACCCTCCCTAGGCATGGGCCATCATAGGAGGTCAGTGGAGCGTGCTCAGTTCATGTTCTGCGCAATATACGAAGGGCAACCAAGCCCTCATTTTTTGCTGGGGCGGTTGATGAAACAAGGGCGGTTTTGGGCATTCATGCTGATGTTGGTGATTCTGGCGGGCTGCGCTACCGCGCCGCCGAGGGATCAGGGCAACCTCTGCAATATCTATCGCCAGTACCCTGACTGGTACGAAGATTCGCTAGAGATGCAGAAGCAGTGGGGTACGCCGCAACATGTAGCGATGGCGATCATGAAGCAGGAAAGCAGCTACATCCACGATGCGCTGCCACCGCGCGATTACCTGCTGTGGGTGATTCCGTGGGGGCGTGTCAGCTCGGCCTATGGTTATGCACAGGCTCAGGACCCAGTCTGGGGTGAGTACAAGGCTGGTACGGGTAATGGCGGCTCGCGGGACAACTTCGATGATGCGGTCATGTTCATTGGCTGGTACACCGCAGGTACCCAGCGTCAGTTGGGGATTTCCAAATGGGACACCTACAACCAGTACCTGGCCTACCACGAGGGCCGTGGCGGTTTCAGTCGCGGTAGCTATCGCGCCAAGCCCTGGCTGATGCAGGTCGCGCGCAAGGTGGAGCAGCAGGCCAAGGTTTACGGTGCGCAGCTCAAGCAGTGCCGGGCGGAGCTTGAGGATGATCGCGGCTGGTTTTGATGCTGTCGATGGCTGGGTCCGTACTGGCTGTTAGTTACGGGGTGTTCGGCAGATCGGCCACTACCCAGCGGCTTTGCAGGGCAAACCACAATGTCGCCACGTCGGCGGTACTGTCCATGGATCGGCCGCTGATCGTTTCAATCCGGCGGATGCGATACACCAGCGTTTGCTTGTGCACATGCAAGCGTTTGGCGGCGTGCAGCCACGAGCGGTTTTCTTCGAGAAACACCTGCAGTGTCTGAAGCAAGGCAGTGCCGTGTGCTTGGTCATAGGCATGCAGCGCGCCCAGCACCGAGCGGAAAGCACGCATGGCTTCGTCCGGGGTGCGCGGCAGCCAGGGGGTGTCGGTTTCCAATTCTGCAAAGCAGCACACCCGCCGCTGGGCATGGGTGTGGGCGCAGGCCAGCAGGGCTTCACGCAGCGCTTCTGCACTGCGCTGCAAACTTTGCAGGGGGGCGCTTGAGCCCAGGTTCAGGTCAAGTTGCTCGCTCAGCAACGGCTGCAATCCATCGGCGTGCAGCAGGATGAGTTCTTCACCCTGAATACGTACCAGCAATCGCTCGTTCAGAAGCCTTAGCAGCGTTTCAGTTTTGCCGTGCAGGCCCGGCGCTCGGGCCACGCTGAAAACGGCCTGGTCCAAGGTCAGGCCGGGTAACTGCTCGTGCAGCCTCTGGTTGGCCTGCTCGTGGCCGAGGCGCTGGTGCAGCAGGTCATCTATCAACTCCGAGCCCAGTCGCAAACGGCGTTCACGCTCGGCTTGGCGGCGTTGTACTTCCAGGCCAAGCACCGCGGTTAGGTGATGCAACAGGCCATAGTCGGGCAAGCGATCGCCGGTCACCACCAGCAGGCAACTCTGATCGGTCGACAGTTCAATGCTCAGCGCTTCGCCTTGCGGCAAGGTGTGGCGGCGCAGCATCGGTTGTTGCTCGCCGTGTCGGGGGCGGCTGGCAAGCAGCGCGGTGCGCTGGGTATCGGGCAGGGGGGCGAGTTGTTCGTCCCAGGGCAGGAGTGTTTCGAGCACAAGCACATACAGGCGACATTGAATGTCGGCTTCCAAACGCCCAACCAATGCCGCCAGGCTCAGGCCGGTGATGCTCAGTCTGGCGCTTTCATACACCCGTGCCAGCGCGCTGCGGCGCTGGTATTCCTCTTTCTGGTTGGCATCGATGATTGCTCGGGTCACGGCCGCGAACGGTACGCCGTACTCGGTCAGCATTACCGGAAAACCCAATTGCTGGGCGCAGTCGGCAAGGGCATCGAGGTTGTCGGGCGCCTGCATGTGCTCGCCAATCATCATGCCGGCGATGCCCGCGTCGGCAAGCCGTTGCACATACTCGCGTTGCGCCTGGGGCTCGGCGGGAACGCCAAGGCCGGTGGTCATCAGCACATCGCCTTCTCCCAGCCATTCGCTGGGGTCGGGCAATTCGCAAACGTGAGCCCAGCGCACTTCGCGCTCAAGGCCATCGGCTCCGCTCAAAAGGTGAGAGCGGAGCTCGGGGAGGGCAATCAAGTCACGGATGTGAAGTGACATGCTCAGGCTGCTCCAGTGGGTAACGCAGGGGGCCGGGATCATCCGGCCCGTGAGTCGCGTCATCACCAGCTGGAAGGTAGCATTCCGATGGCGGACAGCACCGCATACACGCCGCTAAAGGCGAAGATTACGATGATGCCGACCTGAATGATTGGATGAGCATACCAGCCACATTTGAACGCAGGTTCTTTATCGCCATGCTTGCGTGCGGCATTGAGCAGCAGTACCGGAATGATGCCCATCAACACGCCGCCGAAGGTACCGGCAAAGTACAGCGCATTGACGAAGCCGCTGACACCCGAATAGGCAAGGATGAAGGGTGGAATCGCCACCACCGCCAGCACCATCAGGCGTTTGCCGCGATGGCTTTCATCGCCTAGACGGAAGTGATCGAAGATGTTGGTGAACAGGCATCCGCCCAGGCCCCAGTACGAGGTGAGCATGGCCAGCAGGGCGAAGGTGTTAGCAACGTAGTAGGCCCACTGGCCCAACGAACGGCCCCAACTGAGGGTGGCAACTTCGCTGAGGTTTTCAGTGCCCACCAGGGCAATGACCGATGCCGGGATAGCGGCCACCAGCACGAAGGTCAGCAGCATGCCGCCGATGATCAGGCGTGGCAGGCGCTTGGGGGTGTCCAGGTTGCCGCGCACAAGTTCAGGTACCAGGAACTGCGCACCGAATACAAAGACCGCCAGGTTGAACACCGGCACCACGTACTGCCACTGGCTTTGCCACAGGTGCATGAGTTGCGTGTCTTCATGCATTACCGTCGCGCCAATCAGCAGGCAGACAATCATCACCATGCCGGCGCTGATCAGCTTTTCCGCCACCCCCAGGGCTTTGAGGCCCAGGTACAGCACCAGGGCTGAGGGGACAAAGAAGATCAGGCTGCCCATCTGCCGACTCAGGCCGAACTGGCCGAAGAAGTCGGTAAGGATATTGCCGCTGCCGGTCATGTAGGCGATCAGCGCGCCATAGCTATTGGCGGCCACGGCAATAAAAATCAGCCAGCCGCCGAACGGCCCGAGGTATTTGCGCGACAGGCCGCTCAGTTGTTTGTTTTCACGGGTGCGCAGGCAGGTTTCGGCCACGTAGAGCATGGTGATAATGCAAAACAGGCAGGTGATGGCCAGGCACGCCAGCAAGGGTATGTAGCCGACCTTGCGCGCGGCGAAGGCCATGCTCAGCACGCCGGCGCCGATGTTCGTGCCGATGATGATGCCGATGGTTTCCATTCGCCCAAGGGCGTGGGCCTTCAGTCCCGAAGGCGCTTCGATAGGTTGTTGTACACCCACTTATTGTTACCTCGTTTTGTATGTGGGAAGCGTGGCCGGTCAACAGCTCACTCAAGAATTACGTAGGTTTTGCGAACAGTTTGCTCAATGGTCCAGGTGCCTTGGGTATTGGCGGGGAAGTACAAGGCGTCTCCGGCGCTAAAGACCACCGGCTCGCCTTGATCGGGTGCGAAGCAGCCACTGCCGCTAACGATGTAGCTGTATTCGGCCTGTGCTACCTGGCGGCGGAAGCTGCCCGGGCTGCATTCCCAAACCCCCGTGGTGCCGCGCCCGTCGGGCAGTTGCTGGTGTGCTGCGGTACGCGCCTGGGCAACGGGTGTGTGCAGGGGGTCGCCGAGGGCGGTTGCCTCGCCAAAGGTCAGCGGAGCATGGGTGGCAATACGAACGATCGACATGATTGAAGTCCTCAGGCTTTGTCTTCGAGTCCGGCCGGCGCAAGGCTGGCCAGAAAGCGGTCCAGGGCGGCAGGCGCAGCGCCGGCCAGTTCCGAACGTTCTTTGCGGATGACGGCGTTGCGCACCAACGAGCCGCCCCAGTAGCGGATAGGCTCGGGCGGAAAGGTGCGGCAGTTGCGCTCAACCAGCGGGCAATTGCTCCAGGCGTCTGCACGGCCCAGGGCCAGGCTTGCCAGAATGCGCCCACCCAGGCGACTGGGGCCGACACCGTTACCGCTCCAGCCAATGCCGTAATGAATGTTGTCGTGGGCGTTCAAGCGCCCGAACACCGGCAAGCTGTCGTATGTTCTGTCGATAGGGCCGGACCATTGCGCGGCAATCGATGCTTTACCGAGCATGGGGTAGGTGCGGCGCAGGTCGGCCTCGGTCAGCGCCAGACTGGCAGCATCTTCGCTGAACACTTCGCCAATTTTTGAACCGAAACTCAGAGCGCCAGTGCCTTTGCCGAAGGCGATACGGCCGTCGCGGGTGGTGCGGTAGTAATCCACCATCAGTTGTGAGTCGGTGATGGCCTCGCCACCGGTCCAGCCGATGTCGGCCAAACGCTGTGGCATCGCTTCGGTGGTCACGATGGAGCTGTTGACCGGCACAATCAGCTTCGCCAGTGCCGGGATCGTTGCCGCCCAGGCGTTGACGGCCAGCACCACAGAGCGGGCCCGCAGGTTAGCCTGGGCGGTTTTCACCAAGGCGGGTTGGCCAGGTTCAATGTCACTCACACCCGTGCCTTCGTGAATCTCAACGCCCATGGCCAACGCCACGCGGCGCATGCCTTCGACCAGCAGCGCGGGCTGTACTGTGGCATTGCTACGCTCGAATACACCGGCCAGGTGCACCGCTGACCCGGTGCGCTGCGCTACTTCCTTGGCATCAAGTCGCTCGAAAGGCTGCACGCCCAAACGTTCGCAGGCTGCGAGGGTGCCGTTCCAGGTGTCGATATGTTGCGAAGTAGTTGCCGTCCACAACCAGCCGCTTTGCTGAAAATGGGCGTTGATGCCATGGCGTTTGCAGAATTCGCCCAGCTCTGTGATGGCTTGCTCGGCACTGTTGCCGAGGAACAGGGCTTGCTCTTCGTTGCAAAAGCCGCGCAGGGTGCCGATCTTCGGCCACCATGACATGACGAAACCACCATTGCGCCCGGAAGCGCCGCCGCCGCACACATGCTGTTCAAGCACCATGACGCGGGCGTCCGGTTCAAGCTCCTTGATGGTCATGGCCGTCCACAGCCCGACAAAACCACCGCCGATAATCACCACATCCGCGTCATGGTTGCCTGTGAGTGGGGCTGTTCTGTTGGCGAGCAGATCGGTGGCTGACATCCAGTGGCTGGGTTTCAGCGGAGGGGTAAGCGTTAGTTTCATTGTGAGCCCCTGGCTAGTGGAATGTGGGCCAGTGTCAACGGGGGCATGCGGTGCGACAATTAGACGCTTTTAGGAATTAGTACCGGGTGCTCATACGATCGTACGAAGCCATGTTGCACCGGCAGTGGTGGGCGTGCCTCGCGGCAATGTTGCTGGCTCACCGTAAAGCCAGGCGTTGCTGCCGCTTCACGCCAGATAGCAGAGCACGTTAATCCCAGTAATCAGCACTAAATTACCTATTATGTGTTGAAAATAGAGGTAATAAGAACTTTATTGCCGACTAACGACCGGTGCGCTATATTAAGCAGTACTAAAGTACCGACTTTCGAGGGCCTCATGGCAGAGCAACTTACTCTACAAACCTACGTAGAGGGACGATGGCATGACGCTTTGATTCTTACCGCTCAAAATGGTACGCGTGTGGCTGAAGGGCGCTGTTCCGCTGCCTATGACCAAGGCTATTTGCTGGCGTTCATCGAAAGCATTGAGTCCATTTTCGAGCCCGCGGTAAGTGTGAATCTACCGTTGAGCTGGACGAACACGGACACCGTCGGCTATCCGGCATTTGTCTATGACATCGTCCCCGCCGGTGCAGCGCGCAGATCCCTCGAAGCGCGTTTCGGGCACGAGAAGCCTGAGGGAATGGACATGGAGTTGTTCCTGTTCAAACGGTGCACGCCGGCGCCCATTGGCCATTTACGGATCAAAGAGTCGGCCGAACTGATCGACTCCGCCAGAGACATAGCCTTTGCTCGGCAAAACGTCGTAGAGCGATCCAACGATTTTCTCGAATACGCGTATGAACTAGGTGCGGCAATGGGCGGTGCAACGGGTGCTCAGGGAGAGGCGCCGAAGTTGCTCATGACCGAGGATGTGGATGGCGGTTTGCACGCTGATGCAGTGCTCGCAGACAACCAGGCTTATCGTCACTGGCTGGTGAAGTTCGCTCGCAACAAAGTCACCGAGCGCGACAGAGACATCCTGCGTGCCGAGTTCCATTATTATCGGGCGATTGCGGCACTGGGCCTTGATACCGTCTCAACCAATGGGTTGGCGCTGGAGGAAGCCGAGAAACCGAGTCTTTGGATGCCGCGCTTCGATAGATGTGTAGAGGACGGCAAGGTAGAGCGCATCGCAATGGAGTCGATCTATTCAGTGTGCGCAAATACCGTGCCTGGCTCTGCTATGAGGCATGAAAACGTGATAAAGCGCCTGTGCCAGTTGTGGAAAGCCAATCAGCAAGCTGATGAGATCGAAGACCTTGTTTTCGAATACGTACGTCGCGATCTGCTCAACCGAATTTTGGGCAACTCTGACAACCATGGCCGCAATGCATCGATCTTTCATCACAAGGGTCGGCTGCAACTGGCACCTATCTATGACCTGGCACCGATGGTGCTTGATCCTGAAGGCGTTACTCGAGTAACAAAGTGGCAGAGTGAGCGCGCTGGCGCCCCTGATTGGCACTCTGTGTGCGCCTCATTTGATGGCCTGCTCGACTCGAATTACCTGATGAGCCGATTAAGGCGTGCAGCTGAGGATTTCCGTGCGCTTCCTGGTCTGCTCAGCGAGATGCCGGAGAGTGTACGTACCGCGCAGTCAATTCCTTTGAACAATTTGGATGTCCGTTTAGGTGAATGGGGGCTGCGATGAAAACCATCTCGATCGAAGAACGCCAGAGGCTGATTGAGGACATCACGCAGCAGAATATAACCGGCCGGGAAACCCTGGGGGTTTCGATTCGTCGCTTGCGCGTCGAGGTGACCGGGCTCGATCAGGCGACTTTTGCCACTATGTGCAAAATGTCGACGAAAGCGCTTTATCAGTTGGAAACTGACAGGGGTAATCCCACGATCAATACACTCAATGGCATTTTGCGCATCTTCGGCATGAGGATGACCTTAGGCGCAATCATCAGTGCCCCGACCCAAGGCACGCAAGAGCAGGTGATTATCAAGAAGCGCGGTGCCCGGCCAGGGTTACGAAAAGCCAGCGCCTAAGTGAGAGCCTTGCGTCCAACCGAACAACTCACACGCATTATGCGTACTCACCTCGGCCAAGCGCTGCGGCGTAATGCCGATTATTTGCGCCAGTGCCACGGCGATGTGTGGCAAATGCTCCGGGCTGTTGCGTAGGCCTGCGAACATTGCCGGGGCCATGTCCGGGGCGTCGGTCTCCAGTACCAGGCTTTCCAGCGCCAGTTGCGGCAGCACTTTGTGCAGGCGCAAGGCTTGCGGCCAGGTTGCGGCACCGCCCAGGCCCAGTTTGAAGCCAAGCTTGTGGTATTCGCGGGCCTCCTCAACGCTGCCGGCAAACGCATGGATGATGCCGCCGCGCTGGAGTTTGTAGCGTTTGAGGGTGGCAATTACGGCGGCGTGACTGCGCCGCACGTGGAGCAGGGCGGGCAGGTTGAAGTCGACGGCCAGTTGCAGTTGCCCTTCAAACCAATGCTGCTGGCGCTCGCGGTCAAGCTCGGGCAGGTAATAGTCCAGGCCAAATTCGCCCACCGCGCACAGTTGGCGCTCGCCACGCAGGCGGCTCAACCAGTCGCCCAGCTCCTGCAGGTGTTGCGGGCGATGCTGGTCGAGGTACACCGGGTGCAGGCCGAAAGCGGCGTACAGGTTGGGGTCGCTGCTGACCAGCTCCCATACCCGCTGCCAGTTGTTCTGGTACACGCCCAGCACCACCATGCGTTCGACACCCGCGGCCCTGGCGTTGGCCAACAGCGCCGTACGGTCAGGGTCGAAGTCTGGAAAATCCAGATGGGTGTGGGTGTCGATCAGGCGCATGTTCAGGCCTTGATGATTCGCTGTTTGAAGGTTCGACTTACGGCATGTACGCCGGGTTCGTACTGTTTTTCTTCCACGGCGGCCAGGGCCAGTTTCAGTGCGGTTTCAGCCATTACCCCATGCTGCTGGGCCATGGCGTTGACCGGCAGCGGCAGGAAGTCGAGCAACTGGTTGTCACCAAAGGTGCCCAGTTGCAGGCTGCGCGAGTCGGCCGGACGCGTTTGCAGTACGTCGAACACGCCTTGCAGCAGCACGTAGGAGGTGGTGATCAGGGCATCGGGCAAGCCGCCCAGCTCGCTGAGCAATTGGTTCATCAGGCGTTGGCCGCATTCGCGGCTGAAGGCTTCGCCTTGGTAATGGCTGACGTTGCCGTTGAAGCCTTGCAAGGCTTCATCGAAGCCGCCTGCGCGTGCCTGGCTGACGCTCAGTTCCGGGCGGGCGCCAATCAGGGCAATGTGCGCCGGCTTGCTGGCGAGCAGGCTGCGGGTCAGTTGCAGGCTGGCGTTGCGGTCGTCGCTGACCACCGAGCAGAAGTGCTCCGGGTCCAGGCTACGGTCGATGGCGATAATCGGCAGACCCTTGGCCTGCAACTGGCGATAGCTGTCGTCACCGGCCGGCAGGCAGCTGGCAACGAACAGTGCATCGCAGCGACGGGCGCGAAACAGCTGCTGCAACTGGCGCTCGCTGTCTGGCTGGTCGTCGCTGCTGGCAATCAGCAGTTGATAACCCTTGGCCCGCGCACCTTGTTCCAGCTGCTTGGCAATGCGTGCGTAGCTGGGGTTTTCCAGGTCCGGGAGGATGAATCCCAGGGTCTTGGTGTGACGGCTACGCAAGCCTGCCGCCTGCGGGTTGGGGGTGAAGCCATGGGCTTCAACCACCGCGCGCACGCGCTCTACCGTACTGCTGCTGATACGTTGCTGTTCGGCCTTGCCATTGATGACATAGCTGGCAGTGGTTACGGACACACCGGCCAGACGGGCGATATCGCTGAGTTTCACCGCAAATTCCTTGTTATACCGGGGCTGCTTGCACAGCCTGACCGGGAATTGTCGCCGATCCTGTGTTCACGGCGCAGACGACCATTGTCGCAATTGTCCGACAAGATGGGGCTTCATTGATCGAAGATTATCGAGTAACGTGCTCACAATTACAGATTAAACGTTTCAGCAGGCGACTTTTCTGCCGAACCACCGCCTGCCGTGGGCCGCGAGCAACTGGCCCTATGCTGAAAAATTCACAACAATACCTCAGCACCCACTTGGTGCTGTAAAGGAGAAGGTCATGCTCGAGCTCACTGTGGAGCAGATATCCATGGGCCAGACGGCTGTGGATAAGTCGGCGGCGCTGCAGCTTCTGGCCGAGCACCTGGTCAGTGACGGCCTGGTTGCCGAGGGTTACCTGGCCGGCCTGCAAGCCCGCGAGGCGCAGGGCTCGACCTTTCTTGGCCAAGGTATTGCGATTCCCCACGGCACCCCGCAAACCCGCGACCAGGTTTTTACCACGGGTGTGCGCCTGTTGCAGTTTCCCGACGGCGTGGACTGGGGTGATGGCCATCGGGTGTACCTGGCGATCGGTATCGCCGCCCGCTCCGATGAACACCTGCGTTTGCTGCAACTGCTCACCCGCGCCCTGGGTGAAACCGATCTGGCCGAGGCGTTGCGCCGGGCGAGTTCTGCCGAGGCCCTGCTGAAGTTGCTGCAAGGCGCCCCGCAGGAACTGGCCCTGGATGCACAAATGATTGGCCTGGGCGTGCCCGCTGAAGACTTTGACGAACTGGTCTGGCGGGCTGCGCGTTTGTTGCACCGCGCTGAATGTGTGAACGGCAGCTTTGCCGGGGTGTTGCACAAGGTCGAGCCGCTGCCGCTGGGCGAAGGCTTGTGGTGGCTGCATAGCGAGCAGGCTGTGCGTCAGCCAGGGCTGGCGTTTGTTACGCCACAACAACCACTGCGTTATCGCGACCAGCCGCTGCTGGGGCTGTTTTGCCTGGCCAGCCTGGGCGCTGCGCATCAGGCGTTGCTTGAGCGTTTATGCTCGCTGTTGATAGAAGGCCGCGGTCAGGAACTGGGCCGTGCCACCAGCAGCCGTGCAGTGCTGGAAGTGTTGGGGGGCGAGTTGCCAGCCGACTGGCCGAGCGTACGCATTGGCCTTGCCAACGCCCATGGCTTGCACGCGCGTCCGGCCAAGGTGCTGGCGCAATTGGCCAAGGCCTTTGAGGGCGAAATTCGCCTGCGTGTGCTCGACAGCGGCCAGCCGGCCGTGTCGGCCAAAAGCCTGAGCAAGTTGCTCAGCCTCGGCGTTCGACGAGGTCAGGTGCTGGAGATTATCGCCGAGCCGAGTGTCGCCGCCGATGCTCTGCCAGCCCTGCAGGCGGCTATCGAGGAAGGCTTGGGTGAGGACGTCGAGGCGCTGGCGACGGTGGTTGAAGCCGTGCCGGCGCCACTGGCCGAACCTGAACTGCTCGCCCCTGTGGCGGGTGCGGTGATTCAGGGCGTGGCTGCTGCGCCCGGCATCGCCAGTGGCCCGGCGCATATTCAGGTCGTGCGTGAATTCGACTATCCCCTGCGCGGTGAGTCGCTGCCAATTGAACGCCAGCGTTTGCAGCAGGCGCTGGCGACGGTCAATGCAGAGATCGAAGCGCTGATTCAGCGCAGCCAGGCCAAGGCCATTGGCGAAATTTTCATCACCCACCAGGAAATGCTTGCCGACCCCGAACTCAGCGACGAAGTCGATCAGCGTCTGCGCCAGGGCGAGAGTGCGCCAGCGGCCTGGATGGCCGTGATCGACGCGGCGGCGCGTCAGCAGGAAGCCCTGCACGATGCCTTGCTGGCCGAGCGGGCTGCCGACCTGCGCGACATTGGTCGGCGGGTGTTGGCGCAGCTCTGTGGTGAAGCGGATGCGCCAGTGCCAGAGCAAGCTTATGTGTTGGTGATGGAGGAGGTGGGACCGTCGGATGTTGCCCGTCTCGACCCAACCCGCGTCGCCGCGATTCTTACCGCGCGTGGTGGGGCCACCGCCCATAGCGCAATTGTCGCCCGCGCGCTCGGCATTCCGGCGGTGGTCGGGGCTGGCGATGCGGTATTGCTGATTGCTCCGGACACCACGTTGTTGCTCGATGGTCAGCGCGGGCGCCTGCAGGTGGCGCCGCCCGCCGATGAGTTGCAGCGCGCTCTGGCTGAACGCGAACGCCGCGAGCAGCGCTTGCAACAGGCTCGAGAGCATCGCCTGGAGCCGGCAGTCACCCGCGATGGGCATGCCATCGAAGTGTTCGCCAACATTGGCGATAGCAAAGGCATTGATGCCGTGGTTGATCACGGCGCCGAAGGTGTTGGCCTGCTGCGCACCGAACTGATTTTCATGGCCCACCAGCAAGCCCCGGATGAGGCCCTGCAAGAGGCCGAGTATCGGCGGGTGCTCGATGGGCTGAAGGGACGGCCACTGGTGGTGCGCACCCTGGATGTGGGCGGCGACAAACCGTTGCCGTATTGGCCGATTGCCAAGGAAGAGAACCCGTTTCTCGGTGTGCGCGGTATTCGCCTTACCCTGCAACGTCCGCAGGTAATGGAAAGTCAGTTACGGGCGTTGTTGCGCGCCGCTGATGATCGTCCGCTGCGCATCATGTTTCCGATGGTCGGCCAGCTTGAAGAGTGGCAACAGGCCAAGGCGATGGTCGATCGCTTGCGCGAAGAAATCAGCGTCACTGATTTGCAGGTCGGCATCATGATCGAGGTGCCATCGGCGGCGCTGCTGGCGCCAGTGCTGGCCCGCGAGGTGGACTTCTTCAGCATTGGCACCAACGACCTGACCCAATACACCTTGGCCATCGACCGTGGTCACCCCAGCCTTTCGGCCCAGGCCGATGGCTTGCACCCGGCGGTGTTGCAACTGATCGACATCACCGTGCGTGCCGCCCATGCCCATGGCAAGTGGGTGGGCGTGTGCGGTGAGCTGGCGGCGGACCCGCAGGCGGTTGCAGTGTTGTTGGGGTTAGGTGTCGATGAACTGAGCATTGCTGCGCGCAGCATTGCCGAGGTCAAGGCCCAGGTCCGTGAACTGAATTATGAACACGCCCGGCAGCTTGCCCAGCAAGCGCTGCTACAGGGCAGTGCCAGCGCCGTACGCGCGTTGGTGGAGAAAAACTGAATGGCCAAGATACTCACCCTTACCCTCAACCCGGCGCTGGATCTCACGGTTAGCCTGGAGACTCTGCACAGTGGTGTGGTCAACCGCAGCCAGGCCCAGCACAGCCATGCGGCGGGCAAGGGCCTGAATGTTGCGCAGGTGCTGGCGGACCTTGGCCACAGCGTTACCGTCGGCGGCTTTCTGGGGGCCGATAATCTTCAGCCTTTTGAAAGCCTGATCGCCCGGCGTGGCTTTGCCGACTGCTTTGTCCGCGTACCGGGGGAAACCCGGTGCAACATCAAGCTGGTCGAAGCCGACGGTCGTGTCACCGATATCAACGGTCCGGGACCGCAGGTGGATGCCCACGCCTGTGAGCAATTGCTGAGCAAGCTCAGCCACATTGCTCCCGGTCACGACGCCGTGGTGGTCGCAGGCAGTCTGCCGCGTGGGCTCAGCCCGCAGTGGCTGCAGCAACTGCTCGCGCAGCTCAAGGCCATGGGCCTGAAGGTGGCGTTGGACAGCAGCGGTGAAGCCCTGCGAGAAGGGCTGAAAAGTGCGCCCTGGCTGGTCAAGCCCAATACCGATGAGTTGGGTGAAGTGCTGGGCAGCAGCGTGCACTCTTTTGCCGAGCAACACGCAGCGGCCGGCCAACTGCTTGCCCAGGGTGTGGAGCATGTTGTGGTTTCCCAGGGGGAGCATGGGGTCAATTGGTTCCAGGCAGGCGGGGCGCTTACCGCGGTGCCGCCAACGGTCAAGGTGGCCAGCACGGTCGGTGCCGGTGATTCACTGTTGGCGGGCATGGTTCATGGCTTGCTCAGCGCAACCACTGGCGAACACACCTTGCGCCTGGCCACTGCGATTGCCGCCCAGGCGGTAACCCAGATCGGTTTTGGCATCAACGACCGCGCCCAGCTGGCGCAGTTGGAGTGCGACGTGCGTGTGGGCCAGCCACAACAAGAGGGTTGCAGATGAACATTGCCATCGTCACCGCTTGCCCAAACGGCCAGGTTTCCAGTGTGCTCAGTGCGCGTTTGCTGGCAGCCGCTGCCCAGCGTTTGGGCTGGAGCACCAGTGTTGAAGTGCATGACCCACAGAATCCGCAGCAGCAATTGTCTGCAGCGGTGATTGCTGCTGCAGACTGGGTGCTGGTGGTCAACAGTGGCCCGTTGGATTTGCAACGCTTTGCCGGAAAGCGCTTGTTCCAAAGCACCCCGGCCCAGGCGCTCAGCGATGTTCAGCACTTTTTGCGCCAGGCGGCGGAGCAGGCAGATGTTTACCAGCCGCTTGCCGATGCCCCGCCCGAGGCTGGCGAACGCAGCGCAAAAATTGTCGCCATCACCGCCTGCCCAACCGGCGTGGCCCACACCTTTATGGCGGCCGAAGCCTTGCAACAGGCAGCGCAGCAGCTGGGTTACCAACTGACCGTGGAAACGCAGGGCTCGGTCGGTGCGCGCAATCCATTGCCGCCTGCCGCGATTGCCGAGGCCGATGTGGTGGTGTTGGCCGCAGACATCGAGGTGCCTACCGAACGTTTCGCCGGTAAGCGTATTTATCGCTGTGGCACAGGCGTGGCCTTGAAGCAGGCCCAGGCCACGCTTAACAAAGCCCTGGCCGAAGGCCGCGAGGAGTCGGCGGCGCAAGGCGCCAATAGTGCGGCTGCGCGCAGCGAAAAAACCGGGGTGTACAAGCATTTGCTCACCGGGGTTTCGTTCATGCTGCCGATGGTGGTGGCGGGCGGTTTGTTGATCGCCTTGTCATTCGTGTTCGGTATCGAGGCCTTCAAGGAGCCTGGTACCTTGCCCGCTGCGTTGATGCAGATCGGCGGCGAGGCGGCGTTCAAACTCATGGTGCCGTTGCTGGCAGGCTACATTGCCTACTCGATTGCCGACCGTCCGGGGCTGGCGCCGGGCATGATCGGTGGGTTGCTGGCGAGTACCCTGGGCGCCGGCTTTATCGGCGGCATCGTCGCAGGCTTTCTGGCCGGTTACAGCGCCAAGGCCATCAGCCGCTGGGTGCGTTTACCCACCAGCCTGGATGCGCTCAAGCCAATTCTGATCATTCCCTTGCTGGCCAGTCTGTTCACCGGTCTTGTGATGATCTACGTGGTTGGCAAGCCAGTGGCGGGCATGCTCGAAGGCCTTACGCACTTTCTCGACAGTATGGGCACCACTAACGCCATTCTGCTCGGCGTGCTGCTGGGCGGGATGATGTGCGTCGATCTGGGCGGCCCGATCAACAAGGCGGCGTATGCGTTTTCGGTGGGCCTGCTGGCCTCGCAGAGCTATGCACCGATGGCGGCAACCATGGCCGCCGGCATGGTGCCGCCCATAGGCCTGGGCATTGCTAGTTTCATTGCCCGGCGCAAGTTCGCCCAGAGCGAACGCGAAGCGGGCAAGGCCGCTTTTGTGTTGGGCTTGTGCTTCATCTCGGAGGGGGCGATTCCCTTTGCCGCCAAAGATCCGCTGCGGGTGATTCCAGCCAGCATTGCCGGGGGCGCACTGACTGGCGCGTTGTCGATGTACTTCGGCTGCAAGCTGATGGCGCCGCATGGCGGGTTGTTCGTTATGCTCATCCCTAACGCCATCAACCATGCCTTGCTGTACTTGCTGGCAATTGTGGCGGGTAGCCTGCTCACGGCGGTGGTTTATGCCGTGCTCAAGCGCAGCGAAGGGGTGGAATTGGCCGTGCAACCGGTCAAGGTTTAGGTTCGCTGGGCGCGGCGCAAGGGCACCAGCAGATCGCCCAGGCCGTTGTGGTCGATCTCGTGCATCAGCGCCAGCAGCCCGCCAAGTTCGCCATGGGGAAAGCCCTGGCGAGCGAACCAGGCCAGGTAATGGCCGGGGAGGTCGGCGATCAGCCGGCCTTTGTATTTGCCGAACGGCATTTCGCGGGTAACCAGCAGTTTGAGCGTTTCAGGATTCATGCCATGGAGTTCTGCAAAGGGATGGCCCGAACATACATGCAATCTGCATGAAGGCCAAAGCCCAGTTCATGCAGAACGCTTGGGTTCTGATAGTTCAATTAATCATAAGTCTTTGATAAGCATAGATTTATTTTTGGTATCAAGACTGGCACGAACACTGCTCTATCTCTATGCATCTTCCCTCATGCAAAGGAGCAGTGTCATGACCGATACCCATAAAGATGTTATCTCGGTGCTCAACGAACTGATCGAGTACAGCAAAGATGGTGAGAAAGGCTTCAAAACCTCTGCTGAGGATGTGAAGAATCCTGAGCTTAAAACTTACTTCCTGCAGCGCGCAGGGGAATGCGCTAGTGCCGCTTCGGAGTTGCAGCATCAGGTGCGCGCCTTGGGCGGCGATCCGGAAACCTCTACCAGCGTGAGTGGTGACCTGCACCGTACCTGGGTAAATATCAAGTCGGCGCTAACCGGCAAGGACGAAGAAGCAGTGCTCAACGAAGTCGAGCGCGGCGAGGACCATGCCCTTAAAGCCTACAAGGATGCGCTGGAAAAACTCGGCAAGTTGCACATGGTGCCTGGCAATGAAGTCTATGCGATGGTCGAGCGCCAATATCACGGTGTGCAGCGTAACCATGATCAGGTGAAGGTGCTGCGCGACCGAGCTCGGGCGCAGTCTTAATCTGCGGTTTCAACGCGATTGCGACCGTTGCGTTTAGCACAATAAAGCGCATCGTCCGCACTGCCCAGCAAGGTCGCCAGATCTTGCTGGGCGCCTGGCGTGTAGCAGCCAATACCGATGCTCACCGTAACCGGTTGGGTGTCTTCGGCAAACATCGGCAATGCCTCGACGCTGCGGCGTATGCGCTCTGCGAGTACCTGCGCGCCTTGGCGCTCGGTTTCCGGTAACACCACCAGAAATTCCTCACCACCGTAGCGGGCTGCCAGATCCGCCGGACGGCGAATGCTGCGGGCAATCGCATCGGCAACCTTGCGCAGGGCTTCATCCCCGCCTTGGTGACCATGACGTTCGTTGAATGCCTTAAAGTGGTCCACATCGACCATCAACACCGCCAATGGCCGGTGGTTGCGCTGGGCGCGCGCCCATTCGCGACGCAATACCTGATCGAGCTGACGCCGGTTGGCAAGGCCGGTGAGGCTGTCGGTAGCTGCCAGTTCCGCCAGGTCCTGCTCGGCACTTTGACGTCGACGTAATTCGCGGCCCAACAACAAGGTCAGCCAAAGAATGCCGACGCACAGCACCCCGGTGGCCACACCGACCAGTATCACGGAGCGCCGCCACGACTCGAAAACCTCATTGCCGGAGCGCGCCACCACCACGATCAGTGGCAGGTCGGCCACCCGTGCAAAGGTGTAGAGCCTGGATTGGCCGGTGCGTGCGGAGAAGCTGGTAAAGCTGCCGCTGCCGTCGGCGCGCAGGCGCTGAAAATTCGGGCGGTCGGAGAAGTTGACGCCAACAAGCGTGTCTTCGGCGACTTTTGATTGGCGGGCCAGCAGCACGCCGTCGGTGTTCATCAAGCTGATGCTGCTTTCATTGCCGATGTCCAGGCGCCGGAACAACTCGGTGAAGTACGACAGGCGCAAGGCCCCGGCAGCAATGCCGGCAAACTCCCCGTTGGCGCCGTCAATGCGACGGCTGAAGCTGATGCACCAGTCCGGATTGCCCAGGCGTGCCTTGAACGGTGGGCTGATAATCAGTCCCAGGTCTGCATTCTGACGATGGGCCTGGAACACTTTGCTGTCAGCGAAATTGGCTTGGCGTGGTATCACGCTGGCGGAATCGGCCGTCACATTACCCTGGGCGTCGAGCCAGAGAATGTCGCCCCGTGCCGAGTTGGTAAAGGCCTGGTTGAAGTACAGCTGTTGGCGCATGTCGGCCGACAAGGCGCGCAGCTGCGGCTGCTTCACCGCCCATATCAAGCTGCGCAGCGACAGGTCGTAGAGTTCGACATTGCGCACGATGTCGCTTTCGATCAGTTCGACAATGTTGCTTGCCGAGCGGGCCGCGCTTTGTTCGATGTTGCTGCGCTCACGCATCACCAGGTAGCTGACAATACTCACAATGGCGAGCACCGCCAGGCAACTGCCCAGATTCAGGATCAGCTCCGGATGAGACTTGTACAGAACAGATCGCTTGGATCGAGAGGGCAAAGTCATTGATGCAGCAGCCGAAGACCTTCAAAAGTGTCGCGGCGTGATTACGCGGCGGCAATATTCTAGGGCGCTGAGGATTGTCGGACAAGCGCTTTGCTCGGCAGCCGACGCAAAGAGCTGGCCAGAGCCAGCTCTAGCACGGGCAACGTATCAGAATACGTTCAGCGGGTAGTCGATGATCACCCGGTATTCGTCGACGTCATTGTCGATCTGCGAATAGCCCTGGCTGCCACGATGGCTGGCCCAGCGCAGCAGCACCGAAAGGTCCTTGAGGCTGCCTTGCTGGAAAACGTACTGCAAGTCGACGTCCCGTTCCCAGTGCTGGGCGTTTTTGCCTTCGGGGTTGTACCAGTGTTCGCCATAGCCGACGCTGTTGGGGTCGACCTTGGTCAGGTCCAGCTCACCGCGCGAATAGGAGACTACCGAGGTCAGCCCGGGAATGCCCTGGCCGGCGAAGTCATAGGCATACTTGAGCTTCCACGAGCGCTCGTTGGGGCCGTTGAAGTCCGAGTACATTTGCGAGTTGTCGAGGAACACGCTGTCGCCCTGGTTGATGTAGTCGAACGGGGTGTTGCCATTGACCCGTTGGTACACCGCGGTAAGGCTGTTGTAGCCGATGTTCACGGTGAAGTGCAGGCTGTAGGTGTTGTTGTCGATGGTGCCAAGCAGCGCCTGGCCGGTGTCCTGGGTGTGGTAGAAGTGCAGGCCAGGGTTGAGGCTCAGCAGGTCATTCACTTCATAGGTGTAGTCGAGGTCGAAGTAGTACTGGTTCCAGATATCTTTGAGTTCGGAGGCGTACAGGCTCGACGTCAGATTCGGCACACCGCTCCAGGCCATCCCGGCCCAGTTCAGGTGGCGGCTTTCGCGATCATCCGGCAAGGCGCCGTAGAAGGTGTCGATGCGGCGGTGGCCACTCTGGTTGTACGGCTTGGTGAAACTGGCTTGGCCGGCTTCAAGCATCAGCCCTTCGACGCTGTTGTTGGTCAGGCTTACACCACGGAAGGTTTGCGGCAGCATGCGCGACTCACCACCGGCAATCACCGGGTTGGTCAAGAATAAGTCGCCGGCCTTGAGTTCGGTATCGAATGCCTTGAGTTTGAGCGCTGCCCCAGCGGTCGAAAACGCATCAGGGGCTTTTCCCGGCTCGTTATCGCCCTGGGTATTGATCGGCAGAATGCTGCTGCCGGAGGTGCCGGCGCCGCCGTCGAGTTTCAGGCCGAGCATGGCGTGGGCATCAAGGCCGAAGCCGACCGTGCCCTGGGTGTAGCCCGACTCGAACTTGCCGATAAAACCTTGTCCCCATTCCCGGTTGTCACGCACGCCGCGATTCAGTTGATTGCGGTTCAGGTAGTAATTGCGTGAATGCACGTTAAGGCTGGACCCTTCGACAAAACCTTCGGCTTTTTCCTCATCGGCCTGGGCGTTGAAAGGGATCGTTGCAGCCAGTGCAACGAAGAGGGGTGTGAAGCGTAAAGCAGTGTTCACCGGGTGGACTCCTTGAGGTGACGGTAAGGCAATTTTTTATTGTGCGAATCGTGATCTTGTTATGAACAAACGCACCCGCGGACTGGCACTTTTCGACACGCGAAAAAAAAGCCGCTGATCATTAGCGGCTTTGAAAGACAACCGCACAGGCGCTCAAGTCACCTGTGCGGTTACCAAGGGAGTCAAAGAGACAAACGAGGGGTCTATCAGCTCTCTGCTGCGTCACTCGAAGAAACCTTGGAAGCGGTCTGTTCTGCTGGCTGTGACGACTGGTCACGCTCGGCGGCGAAGGCTTCGCGAGCCTGCTCGTGGACGGCGGCAAGTTGTGCATTGCGAGCGACAAACGCCTGGGATTCCTCGGCCATGGCCAGAGGGGACAATAACAGGGAAGACAGGACGAATACGCTGGCAACACCCATACTGTTGGACATTTTGAAACAGCCTTCTTGCGGTGCAAGTGTTAAGTAGGTCCGACTAAATTAGTCGGAAACACAGGCAAGAAACAGTGACTTTTTCGAGAAGTACTGTTGCGTTAAAAGCAACAGTCAAGGCGTCGAAGAACGACACAGTCGTCCCCGACGCGTTGAATCAAGCTGGCAGCACAATCCCGAAGGTATTGGCGCCGGCCTGGCTGCGTACAAACACGCTACCGCCATGCATCAGGGCAATGGCCTTGACGATGGCCAGGCCCAGGCCATGGTTCCCAGCACCACTGGTCCGTGCAGCATCCACCCGGTAGAAGCGCTCGAACAGCATCGGCAGGTGCTCCTGGTCAATCGCCGGGCCCGGGTTGCTCACGGCGATGCTGATCTGCCCGTCCTGCTGCTCGATGTGCACCTGGATAAGCTGACGGGCGGCGGTGTGCTGCACGGCGTTGTTCAACAGATTGATAAGCGCCCGGCGTAGTTGGGCCTTTTCGATGTGCGCCTGGGCATCGCCACTGACCTCGACCCGCACTTGCGCGTCTTCAAGGATGTAGTCGAGGTAGTCCAGGGTCGCGGCCACTTCTTCGGCCAGCGAGGTACAGGTCAGGGCGGTGGCCTTGCTGCCCTGGTCGGCGCTGGCCAGGAACAGCATGTCGTTGATGATGGTACGCAGGCGTTCAAGCTCTTCCAGGTTGGACTGCAGCACTTCAAAGTAATGCTCGGCGCTGCGTCCACGGGTCAGGGCCACCTGGGTCTGGCCGATCAGGTTGGTCAACGGTGAACGCAGTTCATGGGCAACGTCGGCATTGAACGCTTCAAGGCGGGTATAGGATTGGTCCACCCGCTCCAGGGTGGAGTTGAAGGCGCTGGCAAATTGCGCCACCTCCGGTGGCAGGTCCGACAACTGCAAGCGTCCGCTGAGGCGCGGTGGCGCAAGTTTCTGCGCTTCGGCAGACAGCGTGCGCAGCGGTTTCAGCCCCACCCTCGCGACCCAGTAGCCAAGCACTGAGGCCAGCAGCACGCCGAACACCGACAGGCTGACGATGGCCACCAGTAAGGTGTGCTGGGTCTGCCAGAAGGCTTCGGTATCGATGGCGATTAAAAAGCGCATCGGTGGTCGTGCGCCCATGGCCGGCAGCTCGCTGACCAGCACTTTGTACGGGTAAGGGTTGTTGGCCAGGCGCAGGTCGCGCATGCCCAGCGGCCCGAGGGCGAAGGCGCGGATGTTGTCGTCGGGGTGGCCGTATTCAAACGTGCTGTGGCCGCTCACTACCCAGAAGCGGATCCGCCGGTCTTCCTCACTGAGCAGATTGAGTTTATTGGTGATCTTGGCCCAGTGTTCGGTGGTGTCGTAACGCGTCAGCGACGACTCCAGCACACTCAGGCGCGCCTCCAGCTCCGCCGCTGGCAGCAAGTCCAGGCTGCGGTCGACCTGCTTGTACAGGGCGCTACCAATCAACAGGAACACGCCGAGCGCCACCAGGGTGAACAAGGCACTCAAGCGCAGGGCGATGGAGTTAGTCGGCACGGTTTTCCAGAACATAGCCCATGCCTCGGATGGTGTGCAGCAGTTTGGTTTCAAATGGCCCGTCGAGCTTGGCGCGCAGGCGCTTGATCGCTACTTCGACGACGTTGGCATCACTGTCGAAATTGATGTCCCAGACCAACTCGGCGATGGCTGTCTTGGAGAGAATTTCGCCATGCCGCCGGGCCAGTACGCTGAGCAGGGAAAACTCCTTGGCGGTCAGGTCCAGGCGTTGCCCGGCACGGCTGGCCTTGCGGCTGAGCAAATCGACCCACAGGTCTGCGACCTGAATCTGCACCGGCTCCTGGCTGGTGCTACGACGGGTCAAGGCTTGCAGGCGGGCCACCAGTTCAAGGAACGAAAACGGCTTGCCGAGGTAATCGTCAGCGCCTTCGCGCAGGCCATGAATGCGGTCTTCGACGCGCTCGCGGGCGGTGAGCATGATCACCGGGGTTTGCTTGCGCGCGCGCAGGGCGCGCAGTACCCCGTAGCCGTCCAGGCCGGGCAGCATGACGTCGAGCACGATCACGGCGTAGTCGCCTTCCAGAGCCATGTGCAGGCCATCGATACCCTCGCGGGCCAGGTCCACGGTAAAGCCCTGTTCGCTCAAGCCACGGTGCAGGTAGTCGGCGGTTTTTTCTTCGTCTTCAATAATCAGCACACGCATGATCGGTTCTCAACTGGCATTTGGCTGCGCCATGCTTTGCGGCGCCTTGCGCCGATGGAACAGACGCTCCAGGGCCAAGTATATGATTGGCGTGGTGAACAGTGTCAGCGCCTGGCTGACCAGCAAGCCGCCGACCACGGCAATCCCCAGGGGCTGGCGCAGTTCGGCGCCGGCACCCATGCCGAACATCAAGGGCACGGCACCGAGCAGGGCGGCGAGGGTGGTCATCATGATCGGTCGAAAGCGCGTCAGGCAGGCCTGGTGGATCGCCTCTTCCGGGCTTAGCCCCAAGGTGCGCTGGGCGTCGAGGGCAAAGTCGATGAGCAGGATGCCGTTTTTCTTGACGATACCGATCAACAGCACAATGCCGATCAGGCCCATGATGCTGAAGTCCTGCCCCGACAGCCACAGCAGCGCCAGTGCGCCAAGGCCAGCCGAGGGCAGGGTGGAGATAATCGTCAATGGGTGCACGAAACTCTCGTAGAGCACGCCGAGAATGATGTACACCGCCACCAGCGCCGCGAGGATCAGCCAGGGCTGGCTCGACAGCGAACTCTGGAAGGCCTGGGCCGCGCCCTGGAAGTTGCCGATGATCGAATCGGGCATGCCCAGTTCCCGCTGGGTGCGCTCAAGGATCTGCACGGCATCGCCCAGGGCTACTCCGGGCGCCAGGTTGAATGACAGGTTGGCGGCCGGGAACAGGCCATCGTGGCTGATCGACAATGGCCCGGTGCTCGGCGGCGCGACGTTGGCCAGCACCGACAGCGGCACCATTTCATTGGTCAGTGGCGAGCGCAGGTAGAAATAGTTGAGGCTTTCAGCCTTGCCGCGCTGACGGGCGTCGAGTTCGAGGATGACCTTGTACTGGTTGGTCTCGGTCTGGAATTCGCTGATCTGACGCTGGCCGAAAGCGTCATACAGCGCCTGGTCGATGTCGGTGGTGGTCAGGCCGAAACGGGCTGCGGCGCGCCGGTCGATATCGATGCGGGTAACGCTGGCACCCAGTTGCAAGTCGTTGGACAGGTCACGAAACGCCGGGTTGGCCTTCAGGCGCTCGGTAAGGCGCTGCGTCCATTCGTTCAACGCCGCGCCGTCGTTGCTCTTGAGCACGTACTGATACTGGCTGCGGGTGGGTCCGGAACTCAGGTTGATGTCCTGGCCGGCGCGCAGGTACAGGACCACGCCCGGCACCTTGGCCAGTTTCGGGCGCAAGCGATCGATGAACTCACTGGCCGACACATCGCGGTCGCCTCGGTCCTTGAGGGCGATCCAGAAACGGCCGTTGGCGATGGTCTGGTTGCTGCCGGTTACCCCGACAGCGTGAGAAAACGCGCGTACTGCCGGGTCGGCCTCGATGACCTTGGCCAGCGCCTGGTGCTTTTTGATCATGTCGGGATACGAGATATCGGCTGCGCCCTCGGAGGTGCCGAGAATGAACCCGGTGTCCTGAACCGGGAAAAAGCCCTTGGGGATGGCGACGTAACCGACTACGGCCAGGGCCAGGGTCACGGCGAAAATCGCCATCATCAAGCGTTGGTGCGCCAGGGCCTTGACCAGCACGCGCTCGTACCACGCCAGCAGGCGCTCACCGAACGTAATTCTGTGCTGCTCCTTGTGTTCGGGGCGCTCCATGAACAGGGCGCAGAGGGTCGGCGCCAGGGTCAGCGAGACCACCACCGAAATGAGGATGGTCGAGGTTGCGGTGAGGGCGAACTCCTTGAACAAGCGGCCCACAACGCCGCCCATGAACAGCAACGGAATAAACGCGGCCACCAGGGAAAAACTGATCGAGACCACGGTAAAGCCGATTTCGCCGGAACCCTTGATTGCTGCTTCGCGCTTGCTGTCGCCGGCTTCCAGATGACGGTGGATATTCTCCACCACGACGATGGCGTCATCGACCACGAAGCCCACGGCGATGACAATGGCAACCAAGGTCAAGTTGTTGAGGCTGAAACCGAACAGGTACATCAGGGCAAAGCTTGCGATCAGCGATACGGCGAGCACGCTGGATACAATCAAGGTCGCCGACCATTGACGCAGAAACAGCGCCATCACCCCGATCACCAGCGCCACGGCAATCAGCAAGGTTACTTCCACTTCATGCAGGGACGCGCGAATGGTCTGCGTGCGATCGTTGAGCACCGAGACCTCGACCGCTGCCGGCAGCATCTGTTCAAGCCGTGGCAAGGCCTCCATGATGCCGTCGACGGTCTCGACGATGTTGGCGCCAGGCTGGCGAAACACCACCAGGTTCAGGCCCTGCTGCTCGCCGGACCAGGCCTTGACGTAGGCGTTCTCGGCGCCGTTGATAACCTTGGCGACATCCTTCAGGTGTACCGGGGCGCCATCACGGTAAGAGACGATAAGTTGTGCGTACTCTTCGGGATGAAACAGCTGATCGTTGGTCGCCAGGGTGGAAACGCTGCTGTCGCCATACAGCGCACCTTTGGCCAGGTTCAGGCTGGTCTGCTGGATAGCCAGGCGCAGGTCGGCCAGGGTCAGCCCTAACGCGGCAAGTTTTTCCGGCTGGGCCTGCACGCGAATAGCGGGGCGCAGTTGCCCGGTGATGTTGATCAGGCCGACGCCGTTGATCTGGCTCAGTTGCCGGGCCAAAAGGGTTTCGGCGTAGTCGCTCAGTTCGTTGGCGGGCATTTGCGACGAGCTGACCGTGAGGATCAGCACCGGGCTGTCGGCAGGGTTGACCTTGCGCCAGGTGGGCGGGCTGGGCATGTCCTGGGGCAGACGGGCGGTGGCGGTGTTGATGGCCGCCTGAACTTCCTGGGCGGCGGTGTCGATGCTTTTTTCCAGGCTGAACTGCAGGATCAGGTTGGTCGATCCCAGGGCGCTGCTGGAGGTCATCTGGGTCATGCCGGGGATGGCGCTGAACTGTACTTCCAGGGGCGTGGCCACCGATGAGGCCATGGTTTCCGGGCTGGCGCCGGGCAGTTGGGCGGTGACCTGAATGGTCGGGAAGTCGGCTTCGGGCAATGGCGCAATCGGCAGGCGCGGGAAGGCGATAACGCCGAGCAGTACCAGGGCGAACGTCAGCAGCAGGGTCGCAATCGGGCGGTCGATGCACCAGGCCGAAATCGAGCCGCGGGCTTTCATGGCTGCTCCCGACGTTTAGCCACTTCTTCTGGCGCAGCGGTTTGGTCCGCCACTTCTACGGTGGCCCCGGGCCGTAGCCGCGATTGACCATCGGAGACCAGCTTGTCGCCCTTGCCGACCCCGGCAATGATGTTCAGGGTGCTGTCCTGATACACAACGGTGACCGGCACGCTTTCGACCTTGTCGCCGACCAGTTTGTAGACGTAGTGGCCATCGATACCGCGTTGCACTACCTGCGGCGGCACCACCAATGCGTTCTGCTCCAGCGCGGTCTGCAGCTTCAGGGTGACCAGTTGTCCCGGCCAGAGGCGGGCGTCGGGGTTGGCGAACTCAGCCTTGACCCGAATGGTTCCGCTGTTGGCGGCTACCTGGTTGTCGATCAGGGTCAGGTGGCCCGCGGCAAGCAAGGTGCCGCTGTTGTCACCATCGCCCTCCAGATAAGCCTGAACCACCGCTGCAGGTTGCGCCTTGAGCAGTCCCTGTAAGGTCGGCAGCATGTTTTGTGGCAAGGAAAACTCCACCCCGATCGGGTCGATCTGGGTGACGCTGAACAGCCCCTGGGTATCGGCCACGCGCAAAAAATTGCCTTCATCGACGTTGCGAATACCCACCCTGCCGGTCACCGGCGAAAGAATCTGGGTGTAAGACAACTGCACTTGGGCAGCAGCAATTGCGGCCTGATTGCCGAGCACCGTGGCTTGCAGTTGATTGAACAGCGCCTGCTGCTGATCGAGGGTTTGGCGCGATACGCCGTTGTCGGTGCTGAGCAGCTTGTAGCGCTTGAGGTCGACACCGGCAACCTGCAGTTGTGCCTGGCTTTGGCCCAATTGTGCCTTGGCTTGTTCGAGGGTGGCGCGAATAGCGCGGTCGTCGATGGTGGCCAGCAAGTCACCTTGCTTGACCCATTGGCCTTCCTTGACCAGCAGGCGGGTCAACACGCCTTCGACCTGAGGCCGAATCACCACGCTGTGCAGCGACAGCACCGAGCCGATACCGCTGGCAAAACGTGGCACGTCTTGCTGTTTGACGGCAACGACGCGCACCGGAACAGCAGGGTTGTGAGCGACTTTTTCCTCACCCGAGCGAGCCAACAACCAAAAGCCGATGCCAGCCAGAACCAACAGGCCGACGCAGATCACAACAGAGCGAGGCTGAATACGCATAGGTGAAATTCCAGGGCAATGCCTAATTTATAGCGGCTCGATCAGGTCAGCAGCGTGACCGCTAACTGACAGCGCTGACAGCTGGCTGAAAGCCGGTGATGGCAAATTGCCAAATACGTGAGCTGGATCAAGGAAATCGGCCGGTTTGTCACTAAAGTCGTACGCCCTGCCGATTCTCCCGAAAAACAACGAGTGCCTCCGATGAAGAGCAATATGCCTGTGACCGGTCGCAATGTGGATTATCCCGGTGACGCCAATATCCTTTCTACCACTGAGCTTTCAAGCGTAATCACCTACGCCAATGACGACTTCGTCAAGATCAGCGGATTCAGCCGTGAAGAACTGCTGGGTAGCCCTCACCATGTGGTGCGTCACCCCGATATGCCACCCCAGGCATTCGAACAGATGTGGCAGACCCTCAAGAGCGGTCAGTCATGGATGGGCTTGGTGAAGAATCGCTGTAAAAATGGCGATCACTACTGGGTCAGTGCCTTTGTTTCGCCCATCGCCAGCGAAGGGAAAACAGTGGAGTACCAGTCGATTCGAACCAAGCCAAGCGCTGAACAGGTTGAAGCTGCCGAGCGCTGCTACAGCGATTTGCGCAACGGTCGAAAGGCCTGGTGGCAACGCATACCGGTGCTCGGCCTTGGCTGGCAATTGTGGGCGGGCGTAACCTTGGGGCTGGTACTCGCCTCGGTGCTCAGCCACCTGTTGTTGCCGGTGCTGCCCTGGCAAGGGGCAGTGCAAGTGTTGTTGGCCAGCGGCCTGAGTGCGCTGGTAATCCTGGCGGTGCTCAAGCCTTTCCAGCGTTTGTGTGCCGAGGCCAAGGCGATTGCCGACAATCCGTTGAGCCAGCAGTTGTACACCGGCCGCCGCGACGGCATTGGCCAGATCGATTTTGCCCTGCGCATGCTCAAGGGCCAGCTCGGCGCGGTGGTCGGGCGAATCAGCGATACCTCGCGACGCCTGGCCGGGCACAGTGGTTCATTGGCGCAGTCGCTGCAAAGCAGTCACAGCACCAGCCTGGAGCAGCAGGGCGAAGCCGATCAAATCGCCACCGCGATCAATCAAATGGCGGCCAGCGTGGCCGAGGTCGCCAACAACGCCCAGCAAGCCTCGCAGGCGGCCGATCAGGCCGAAGATGAAACCCGTGCAGGGCATCAGTTGGTCGACCTCAATCGCAGTGCGATTCAGGAATTGGCCAACTCGCTGGACGCCGCTACCGAAGTTATCCACAACCTGCAGAGCCACAGTAGTGAGATTACGGGGGTGGTGGAGGTGATCCGGGGCATTGCCGAGCAAACCAACCTGCTGGCGCTCAACGCTGCCATCGAGGCTGCCCGGGCGGGTGATCAGGGCCGCGGCTTTGCAGTGGTCGCCGATGAGGTACGCGGCCTGGCGCAGCGCACGGCGCAATCGACCCATGAGATTCAGCGCATGATCAGCGTGCTGCAGAACGGCGCGCGCGATGCCGTACAGGTGATGCAGCAAAGCAGCGAGCACGCTGGGCACAGTGTCGATCAGGCCCGGCGCGCCGCCACCGCGTTGGACGGCATCAGCCTGCGGGTCAATCAGATCAGTGAGATGAGCCTGCAGATTGCAGCGGCAGTGGAGCAGCAAAGCCAGGTCAGCGAGAGCATCAACCGCAACATCATCACCATTCGCCAGGCCAGCGAATCAACCGTGCAGGTTGGCCAGCAAAGCCATCTCAGTGCCAGCGATGTGGCGTCGATTGCCGAAGACTTGCGCCGCCTGGCTGCCGAGTTCTGGCGGCGCTGTCATTGATCTCAGTGCTCTTCGAAGGCTACTGCCCGCGCCGCAACGATCAGGCAGTCGGTCAGCTCCGGTGAAGAGAATTTGGTCAGCACTGCGTTGGCCCCGGCGAGTCGGGCTTTTTCGCTGTTCATCGCGCTGTCCAGCGAGGTGTGCAGCAGCACGTACAGGTGCTTGAAGTCTGGGGTTTCGCGCAAGGTGCGGGTGAAGGCGTAGCCGTCCATTTCGGACATCTCGATGTCCGAGACCACCACGTTGATTTCCTGCTCGGTGCCTTGCAGCTCGAGCAGGGTGTTGATCGCATCCTTGGCGCTGCGCGCGGTGTGGCACTCGATACCAAGGCCGCGCAAGGTGTGCACCGATTGCTGCAAGGCCACCAGGCTGTCGTCGACAACCAGAATGTTGGTGGCGGCCAGTACCGCGGCATCATCGGCGCTCAATTCGCTGCCCGCGACCTCGCGGGGGGGCGGGGAAATACCGTGAATGACCTTCTCGATATCCAGTACCTGGACCAGGGTATTGTCGACCCGGGTCACGCCGGTGATGAACGACTTGCTACCCGAACCGTAAGGCGGCGGCTTGATGTCGGTGGTCAGGCAATGAACGATCTTGCTCACCGCCTGCACATGCAGGCCCTGCTTGGAGCGACTGATATCGGTAACGATCAGGCAGCCGCCCTGGGGATCTTCCAGAGGCCGCTCGCCAATCGCCCGGGACAAGTCGATCACCGACAGCGAGTTGCCGCGCAGGGTGGCGACACCTTTGACGTTGGGGTGCGACTCGGGCAGCTTGGTCAGCGCTGGGCAAGGAATGATTTCACTGACCTTGAGCAGGTTGATAGCCATCAGCTTGCCGCTGCGCAGGGTGAACAGCAGCAGCGACAACGAGTCCGCGCGGGCATTTTGCGTGGCCATGGGTACCTTCAGGTCAGGTTGAACGGGGGATATGCCGGGTTATCGACCCGACAGCCCCAGGCTTTAATGGCTTGCGTGAATCAGCGTAGACCCAGGCGCTTGGCCAGGCGACCGAGATTGGCCCGGTCCAGGCCCAGTTCGCGCGCGGCGCTGGCCCAATTGCCCTGATGGCGTTCAAGACACGCCTGAATCAGCTGGCGCTGATAAACGTCGAGGGCCTGGCGCAGGTCACCCACCGGCAAGTCGGCCGTCGCGGTGAGCGGCGCCTGTTCCTGGCTGGGCGGCGCGTCAACGGGCTTGAGGTCCAGGTCGGTGGCATTGAGGGTAAGTATTTTCGGGCGCTGACGGTGCTGGCCCAGGGCCTTGAGCGCCGAGCGTCCGATCAGGTGTTCGAGCTCGCGCACATTTCCTGGCCAGTCATAAGCCAGCAGGGCTGCCTGGGCTTCGGCGCTCAGGCGCAAACTGCCCAGGCCCATGCGCGAACGATTGTGTTCGAGAAAGTAGCCACTGAGCAGCAGTACATCACGCCCGCGTTCGCGCAAAGGCGGGACCTGCAACGGATAAACGCTGAGGCGGTGATAGAAGTCGGCACGATAACGGCCGGCCCGCACTTCATCGGCCAGGTCGCGATTGGTGGCAGCGATCAGGCGCACGTCGACGCGGTGCTCCTGGTCTGAACCCAGGCGCTGCAGCTGCCCGCTCTGCAGCACACGCAGAAGCTTGGCCTGAACCGTCAGCGACAGCTCGCCGACTTCATCGAGAAACAGCGTACCGCCGTTGGCCAGTTCGAACTTGCCACGTCGTTCGCCGACTGCACCGGTGAAGGCACCGCGCACATGACCGAACAGTTCGCTCTCTACCAGAGTGTCGGGCAACGCCGCGCAATTGAGGCTGATCATCGGTTTGTTGGCGCGGCCCGAGGCCTGATGGATAGCCTGCGCCACCAGTTCCTTGCCGACCCCGGTCTCACCGGTAATCAGTACGGTCAGGTCGCTGCTACCGACCAAGTGGATCTCTTCCAGCAGACGCTTGTGCAGCTTGCTCTGGCCGATCAGTTCCTTGTATTGCTGGCCGCTGGCCTGGCGATACACCTCGGCGCGTTCGTGCTCATCCTCGGCGCGCAGCGCCAGGCGTGCGATACGTTCGGCAACATTGACTGTGGCCTCGGCCAGGCTGGCAAAGGCTTGCAGGGCGTCCAGTTCGACTTGCTGGAATTGCTCCGGGTCAAGTGCGTCGAGGGTGATCAGGCCCCAGGGTTGTTCATCGACAAACAGCGGGCAACCCATGCAGTCGTGCACTTCCAGGTGCTGGTGCAGGCCTTCGACCAATCCGTCGTAAGGGTCGGGCAGCTCGCTATCGCTGGCAAAGCGGGTAGGGGCGTTGTTGCTCAGGATGATCTCGAAGCGCGGGTGTTCGTTGACCTTGAAGCGTCGCCCCAGCGTGTCCGTGCTCAAACCATCGACTGCCAATGGCACCAGCCAATCACCATCCAGGCGCAGAAGCGCGGCAGCATCGCACGGCAACAAGCTGCGCATGGCTTCGAGCAGGCGTCGGTAGCGTTCGCGCTCGGGCAAGTCGCGGGACAGATCGCTGACCAGCGGCAGCAAGGCGGTGAGCAGGGATTTTGCGGTCATAAAGACTCCTGTTGGTCCTAATGACTATATATCAGTTGTAGTCTTTATGACTCTATATTTTTTAAGCTGTTGATTTTAAAGTATTTAAAAGTTGGCACGGAAACTGAATTAGCTAAAGCATTCATCAGAAGCCATAGGCTCAGGAGTCACTTAATGCTTAATGCCCAGGATCGTGCGATCGTCAAAGCCACTGTTCCCCTGCTCGAAAGCGGTGGCGAAGCACTGACGACTCACTTCTACAAATTGATGCTCAGCGAATACCCACAAGTGCGCCCACTGTTCAACCAGGCGCACCAGGCCAGCGGTGACCAGCCACGTGCATTGGCCAATGGTGTACTGATGTACGCCCGTCACATCGACCAACTCGAACAGCTCGGTGGCTTGGTCGGCCAGATCATCAACAAGCATGTGGCCTTGCAGATTCTTCCGGAACATTACCCGATCGTTGGTAGCTGCCTGCTGCGCGCCATCGAAGAAGTGCTTGGCAAGGAAATCGCCACCCCTGAGGTTATCGCAGCCTGGGGCGCGGCCTACCAGCAACTGGCCGACATCCTCATCGGCGCCGAAGCCGATGTTTATGCGCAGAAAGAAGCAGCCCCTGGCGGCTGGCGCGGTGCGCGGGACTTCAAATTGGTGCAGCGTGTCGACGAAAGCAGCGAAATCGTTTCTTTCTACTTCGCTCCCGTCGATGGCGGCGCGATTCTTAAAGCCGACCCGGGTCAATACATCGGCCTGCAACTGATCATCGATGGCACCGAGCAGCGTCGCAACTATTCGCTGTCGGCCTTGAGCGATGCCGGCCAATACCGTATCAGCGTCAAGCGCGAAGCCGGTGGTAAGGTCTCCAATTACCTGCACGAGCAAATGGCAGTGGGCGACAGCATCAAACTGTTCCCGCCATCGGGCGAGTTCACCTTGAGCGCCAGCGACAAACCTTTGGTGCTGATCAGCGGTGGCGTGGGCATTACCCCGACGCTGCCGATGCTTGAAGCCGCGCTGGAAAGCGGCCGTCTGGTGCACTTCATCCATTGCGCCCGCAACGGTGCGGTGCATGCGTTCCGTGACTGGGTTGACGGCCTGGCGGCGCGTCATCCACAGGTCAAGCGCTTCTACTGCTACGCCGAAGACGATGGCGTCAGCGAGCCTGCCGATGCGGTCGGCCTGCTGACTGCCGAACAGTTGAACGCATGGCTGCCTAAGGAGCGAGACGTAGACGCCTACTTCCTCGGCCCGAAAGGCTTCATGGCTACCGTCAAGGGTCACCTCAAGGGCCTGGGCGTACCTGAGGCGCAGAGCCGCTACGAGTTTTTCGGCCCGGCCTCGGCGCTCGAATAACCCGGTTTTCCACACCTACGGTTGCAATCGCAAGGCACAGCCAGCAATGGCTGTGCCTTGCGACGTTTGGTCGCCTTCTCAAACAGGCTGCCTGGCCTTTTTACTGCATGCAGAAAAAGCGTCATGCGCGTGGCGCATCATCCTCCCAGCCGTATCAAGGAAACCGCAATCGTGAACATCAAATGGGCAGACAAACTGCGCAAGGGCCTGCATGGCTCGGCCGACTCGCTGGGCAATCTCTGCGTCGAAGCGTTTCACTACCTGGCCCTGTTCGGTATTGGTGCGATCACCGCTTATGCAGCCGTCGCGACCTTCATCGATATGCTCAGCAAGGGTGGCATCAGTGTCGATGACATTCTTCTGTTGTTCATCTACCTCGAGCTTGGCGCGATGGTGGGGATCTATTTCAAGACCAACCACATGCCGATTCGCTTCCTGCTGTATGTGGCGATCACGGCGCTGACCCGCCTGTTGATCGGCGATGTCTCGCACCACAAGGCGCCGGATGTTGGCTTGCTGTATGTGTGTGGTGGGATTCTGCTGTTGGCATTCGCGATTCTGGTGGTGCGTTATGCCTCTTACCAGTACCCGTCGACCAAGGCTATCGATGCCAGTGGCAAGGAAATCGAAGAGGGTAAGTAACGCGGCGGCTTTGCTACGATGGGGCACTGAAAGGGATGCCGTCGATCTCGGAGCAATGCCCATAAAAAAGGCGAGCCCACTGGGCTCGCCTTTTTACCGTCTGCGTTATGTCATTCAGTTGATGCTGCGAGCTCGCTCGTTTTCCAGGAATTCTTCCTGTAGCAAGCCGTCATTCTGGGCCTCGTCGGCGGTTTGTTGAGTGACGGCGCGTTTGCTGCGCAGCTTGCCGTAGAAATGCTCCAGGGCATGGTTGAGCTTCAGTGCTGCTCCCTCGACAGCCTGGTCGAGCGATGCAGACTTGTGGCTTACGGAAATCGGTTGATGGCCTTTTGGGCGTGCCTCCATCTGGCAGCGTTTGTCGTGCGGACCTGGCTTGTCGCCATTCTCGTCTCGCAGGTGAACCTCGACCCGGGTGATATCTTCCTCAAAGTGTTCGAGCGTGCTTTCGATTGTGCTGCGGACCCACTCTTCCAGTCGAATGTTGCCTTGAATATGGTTGTCGCTGTTGACTTGGATTTGCATAGTTCAATCCCTTATTCAGCTAGCTCGCAAGAGAATCGATGGGGCCTTTTCGGCCTGTGGAAACCATCGCCTCTTGACTACAAGGTCAGGCACTTGACGCAACTTTTCAAGTCCTTTTGAAAGATAAATTTCTTGTTGCAAAAACCCGGCGCCGGCCGGGCTTTTGCATGCGCTGGGTCAAAACGCGACTGATGTCTGCAGGTATACCGTACGGGGTTCACCGACATACTTGCCCTTGTTGTTGTCATCGAACGAGCGCGTGTAGTACTGGTGATTGAAGATATTCTTCACCCCAACAGCCACATTCAGATTCGACAATTGCGGGCCAAAATCATACGCCGCGCGGCTGCTGAACAGCATGTAGCCAGGGATGCGTCCATTGCTGCCGTCGGCGCTTTCAGTCGCGGTGTTGGCGTTGTCGGCGAACTGGTCGCTCTGGTAGGTGCTGTCCAGGTTCAACTTCCATTGGCCTTCAGTGTAGCCCACCCCGAGGGTGCCTTTGTGCCGAGAGGAGAAGGGCACGCGATTGCCTTTGTTAGCGCCATCTTCGCGGATTTTAGCGTCGACAAAGGCATATGTTGCATACACGTCGAAACCGGCCAGCGCGGGGTTCAAACCTTCCAGCGCGTACTTCACGCTGGTCTCGATACCTTGATGACGCGTCTCGCCTCGGGCAATCACCGAATCGTTGGTCTGGTTGCTTTCGTACTGGTTGTCGAAGTTGATCAGGAAGGCGCCGATTTCCGCTTGCAGCAAGCCATCGTCGTAGCGCGTACCCAGTTCCCAGGTACGGGCTTTTTCCGGTTTGACTTCGCCGCTGCTGACGCGGTTGGGCATCTGGCTGTACTGCACGCTACCGAAGGAGCCTTCGGTATTGGCGTAGAGGTTCCAACTGTCGGTGAGGTGATACATCACGTTCAGCGCCGGCAGCGCAGTGTTGTAGTCACCCTGGTAGCGCTGGCCGTTGAGTTTGTTCGACTGCTCGGAGTCGATCATCTCGTAGCGAATGCCTGGGGTGATGGTCCACTTGCCGATGTCGATGCGGTCATCGAGGAAAATTGCGTGGGCTTCGGTACTGCCGCGGGTGTCGCGGTCGTTGCGGCTGGCAGTGGTCGGCAGTTGGTTGGCGGCCACCGGCTCGCGGTAACGCAGCTCGTGTCCGGCTTCGTTTATGTAGCGATAGCCGACGCCCACTTCATGCCAGCTCTCGCCGAGGGCAAAACCTTGCGAGAAGCGGGTTTCGATACCGCGCACCCAGTACTCGCGTGGCGACAGCGAAACGAAGCTGCCCTGGTTCAGGTAACCGCTGCGCAAGGTCTTGGTGAAGAAGCTGTTGACGCTGAATTGCCGGGCATCTTCCTTGTAGTCGTAGCCGAAGTTGAACATGCTGCGACGCCCCCAGAACTTGTCCTGAAGGCGCGTCGACTGGTACGGGTCGGCATCGTAGTCGGCGACGCTCAGGCCGCCGGGCATCTGTGCTTCACCTTCGTAGTACTGGGCCATGGCGTGCAGGCTGTTGGCCTCGTCGAGCTGTAATTTGCCCTTGAGAATCAGGTCGTCGATCTGCGTGTCGCTGTGTTCGCGCCAATCGCCACCACGGGTGCCGGAGTAGAGCAGGGCGCCACCGAGGCCATTGTCATTGGTGCCGCCCGCAAGCAGGTTGGCGCTGGTTTTGAAACCGTCATGGCTGGACGAGGGGCTGGTCTGGGTCTGGAAACCGGCCTTGACACTAGGTGCGTCCGGGATCGCCCGGGTCACGAAGTTGACGATACCGCCAACGTTCTGCGGGCCGTAGCGCACGGCGCCGCCACCGCGTACCACATCCACTGCGTCCATGTTGCCCATGCTGATCGGGGCGAACGACAACTGCGGTTGGCCATAGGGCGCGAAGGGTACCGGAATGCCATCCATCAGCACCGTTGAGCGTGACGCCAGGCGCGGGTTGAGGCCACGAATACCGAAATTCAACGCCATGTCATGGCTGCCGGTGCCGTTGTTTTCAGGGGCGTTGACGCCAGGAATACGGTTGAGCACTTCACGGGCAGTGATCGCGCCCTGGCGCTCGAACTCTTCGCGGCGGATCACATCACGGGCGCCGGGATGTTCGAACACGTTGTCTTGTTGGGCTGCGCCCAGCCAGTCGCCGACGACGGTGGAAACACCCAGCTCCACCGGCGTACCAAGCGCTGCTTGTGGTTGCAGGCTGAAGGCATTGTCACCTTCGGCACGGGCTTGCAAGCCACTGCCTTGCAGGAGGATGTCGAGGGCCTGTTGGGGGCTGTACTGGCCTTCAAGGCCTGGGCTCTGCACACCACTGGTGACCTGCGAGCCGAACGAGATGAGCACACCGCTTTCTCGACCAAACTGGTTCAGGGCGTTCTCCAGCGACATCGGCGCGATGTGGTAGCTGCGAGCTGGGGGCTGCTCAGCCAGGGCAGGGATAGCAATAATGCTAAGGCCTGCACCGAACAACAGGGCACGAAGAGCGTAGGCAAGTGGACTCGGGCGAAGGGGCATGCAAGGGGTCCTTGAGAAGGTCAAAGCAAAGGGTTCTGCCTTCTCTGTCACGCGAGATGAAAAAACGGCTCAGGTAATGTGAAAAAAATCAGACCCGGGCTTCGACCGTCACCCAGTAGCGGGTAAAACGCCGTACGCGCACCGGCAGGGCGATCTCCAACAGGTCGAGAATTCGCTCGCTGTCAGCCAATGGATAGCTGCCGGAAATCAGCAGTTCGGTAACCTCGGGCGCGCAGTTGAGTTGGCCGCGTCGGTAGCGACCAAGCTCATCGATAAAATCGCCAAGGCGCATGTGCGCCGCCAGCAGCATGCCGTCGACCCAGGCCCCGGCATTGCTGTCGAGCAGTTGCAGGGCTTGCCACTGCGGGCCGTTGAAACGCGCCTGACGACCGGCTGCGAGCACATCGCCGGCAAGGCTGGCGCTGCCCTGGTGAACGCTGAGCTGGCTGTAGTGCGGGAACTGGCGCAGGTTGTAGCGACCTTCGGCGAGCCGCAGCAGGCCGAAGTCGGTGAGCAAATTCAATGGGCGAACATCTGCGGCAACGGTGAGCTGTATTTCACCTTCGAGCAGGCGCACCAGGCGCTGTTGTGCATCGAAGCGCACATCAACGGCGCTGCGCGTGTTCAGGTGCAGTTGGCTGCCATCTTCCAATCGCTGACGACGACGTTCGCCCACTGGGCTGCGGTAGTCGGCAAGCAGGGTGGGCAGGGGATTGTGCTGTTGCACGGTCAAGCCGACAGCCCCCCCCACGCCCAGAATCAGCAGGGTCTTGAGCGCTCGTCGGCGACTGGCCGAGCGCGGTGCCTGCAATGCCGCATGGGCCAGCGGCGACGACAACCCACGCAGGCGCTGGTTGACCCGCTGGATGTGCTCCCAGGCGCGACGATGCTCTTCATGGGCTTGCAGCCATTGCTGCATGGCCTGCTGCTGGCGCGGGTCGAGTGCGCCGCCCTGTAGCTCGATCAACCAGTGCACCGCCTGCTCGGCGACCTGCGGCGAAAATTCCTGATGCGCGCTGTTCACAGGGCGAAGTAACAGCGCATGGCTGCCTTGTTCAGATAGCGCTTTACCGTGGCCAGCGAGATGTTCAATTGCGCGGCAATTTCACCGTAGCCAAGGCCGTCGACCTGAGCGAGCAGGAACGCACGCTTGACCAGCGTAGGCAGGCCATCGAGCAGACGGTCCAGCTCGAGCAGGGTTTCGAAAATGATCGCCCGGTGTTCTTCCGAGGGCGCCAGTGCTTCCGGTAACTGCGCCAGTGCCTGGTAGTAGGCGCGTTCCAGCTCCTGACGTCGGTAGTGGTTGCACAACACCCGCTTGGCCACGGTGGTAAGGAACGCCCGTGGCTCATTGAGCACCGGTGTCTCCCGGCCCTGCAACAAACGCATGAAGGTGTCCTGGGCCAGGTCCGCGGCGTTGTCCGGACAACCCAGACGGCGCCGCAACCAACCGGTCAACCAGTTGTGATGGGCGTGATAGAGGCCTTCGAGCGAAGTGGAAGAGGCGCTGGGCACCGTGAACTCTCCGGCGCCAGAATGCGCAACATAATAAGAATTGTTCTCATTGTAGTGTTTTCCGGGTCTTCTCGGCAATCCATCGTTGACTGGCGGCGCAAAGGCATCGTGAAAGTGTAAAAAACGTAAATAATCTTTACTCTCATTTGAGAATAAATAGCATTCGCCCCCTAAGACGCTTTACCAAACCTTTACATATCTCAGGGAGAGCTCCACGTGTCCCCGCTTTTCACTCGATCCTGCCTTGCTCTTACCCTCTGCTCGATTTACACCGCCCAGGCCAGCGCCGCCAACCAGAAAGCCCTGGAACTGGAAAACGTCGTGGTTACCGCGTCTGGGTTCTCCCAGCAAATCAAGGATGCGCCGGCATCGATTTCGGTGATTACCCGCGAGCAGATCGAGAACAAATCGTACCGTGACGTCACCGACGCGCTGAAGGATGTGCCGGGTGTCGTGGTTACCGGTGGGGCCAGTTCCAGTGATATCAGTATTCGAGGCATGGCCTCCAAGTACACGCTGATGCTGGTTGATGGCAAGCGCCAGGACTCGCGGGCAACCCGTCCCAACAGCGACGGTGCCGGTATCGAACAAGGCTGGATGCCTCCGCTTGAAGCCATCGAGCGTATCGAAGTGGTGCGTGGGCCAATGTCGTCGCTGTATGGCTCCGACGCCATGGGCGGGGTGATCAACATCATCACCCGTAAAGTGACGCCGACCTGGTATGGCGGCGTGCGCACCGAAGCGACCTTCCAGGACCGCTCCGATTCGGGCGACTACAACAGCACCAGCGCTTTCGTTTCCGGGCCGTTGATCGAGAACCTCGTGGGCCTGCAGCTTTACGGGCAGCGTTCGCGTCGCGACGAAGACCACATCGTCAACGGCTTCAACGAGCAGAGCACCGACAGCGGCACCGCCAAGCTTTCGTTCACCCCTGATGAGCACAACGACATTACCTTCGAGGCGGGCAAATCCGAACAGGATCGCTATGCCCACCAAGGGCGGTCGGCGCGCTCCACTGATAGTTTCAGCGATTATGAGCGCACTAACTTCGCCATCAGCCATTCCGGGCGCTGGGAAAGCATCACCACCGACAGCTACCTGCAGCGCGAGAAAGTCGAGAACCCGGGCCGGCGCATGGAGCTGGAAAACACCGTGCTCAATACGCAGATGTCGTATTTCAGCGACTCGCACATCACCACCTTCGGTGGCCAGTACAAGTACGAAGACCTCAGTGACGAAGGCAACCAGTTGGCCGCAGCCTCCGACGTCAACCAGCTGACGCGCTGGTCGTGGGCGTTGTTCGCTGAAGATGAGTGGCGCTTGACCGAAGCCTTTGCCCTGACTGGCGGCATTCGCATGGACCGTGACGAAAACTACGGTACGCATTGGTCGCCACGGTTGTACGGGGTGTATCACTTGACCGAGAACTGGACTGTCAAAGGGGGGGTGTCCAGTGGTTATCGTTCGCCAGACATTCGCGCGGCAGTGGATGATTGGGGTCAGATCACCGGTGGCGGTGGTGATCCGGCAATCATCGTCGGCAATTCCAGCCTCAAGCCGGAGAAAAGTCTGAGCCAGGAAATCGGTTTCATCTGGGACAACCTCGAAGGCTTCTCCACCGGCCTGACCGTGTTCAACACCGACTTCAAAGACAAGATCACCGAGACCCGTCGCTGCACCGACAGCACCGGCAATGCTTCGGGCCAGTGCCAGATCGGCGGTACTTCGTACAAGTTCATCAGTGATCGGGTGAACGTCGACGAAGCGCAGATGCAAGGCGTAGAAGCAACGCTGGACTGGGACATCACTCAGAGCGTCAAACTTGCTACCAACTACACCTTTACCGCCTCCGAGCAAAAGAGTGGTCCGCAGAAAGGCAAAGCGCTGAACCAGATGCCTCGGCACATGTTCAACGCCACCTTGGACTGGCAAGCCACCGACCAGTTGGGCACGTGGGCGCGTATGAACTATCGCGGCAAAACCTCTGACTACCTGGGTCGTACCACCATGTCTGATGGCACGCCTTCCTACACCTTTGTCGACCTCGGTGGCACGTATCGGGTGAGCAAGAACGTGAAATTGCTGGCCGGTGTGTACAACGTGTTCAACAAGGAAGTGGACTACCAGGAGTATCAGACCGTGCTGGACGGCCGTCGCTACACCGTTGGCGTCGACCTGTCGTTCTGATCAAGCTGCCAGTGGCTTTGCTTGTGAGAATATAAATCATTATTATTAGTGGTTCTTCACAATGGATGGATGCCATGAAAAGCAAAGCCGCCGGGCTGCCCTTGAATTATCGCCTGGCTGTGACCTCACGCTGCCTGGCTGCCGTGTTTGGCGGATATCTGCTGGCAGCCATGGCCAGCGTCTGTATCACCTTGCTGGCACCAATGCCCAAGGCTGAGGCAGTGATCAGCGGCATGATGCTGTCGTTCCTGTTTTACCTGGTGGCCTTTCTCTGGTGCTTTGCCTGCCGTACGGCCTGGCATGCCTGGTGGGGGGTGTTGGTGCCAAGCCTGGTGCTGGGCGCGGTCAACGGATTGGCCTACTGGATGAAAAACTCATGAAAGAGGGCTTTCGCCAGGCCATGGCCTGGTTGCACACCTGGACAGGCCTGATCTTCGGCTGGTTGCTGTTTGCGATTTTCCTGACCGGGACCATGTCCTACTTCAAGGAAGAGATCAATCACTGGGCCCAGCCCGAAGTGCAGGCGCGTCCTCTGGACCCGCTGGCAAACCTGGCTGTGGCGCAGAATTACCTGCAAAAGCATGCACCCGATGCGGGCAGTTGGTTCATCCGCTTGCCTGAAGCGCGCGAGCCGGGGCTGAGTGTCGGTTGGCGTGCAGAAGGTGCCGGGCGGCGCGGCTTCATCGACAAAACCCTGGACCCGGTCACGGGCACCGAGGTGCAGGCCCGCGAAACGCGCGGTGGCGACTTCTTCTACCGATTCCATTTCCAGCTGGAAATGCCTCATCCGTGGGGCCGCTGGCTGTCGACCTTTGCCGCCTTCATCATGCTACTGGGCCTGGTGACCGGCATCATTACGCACAAGAAGATCTTCAAGGAGTTCTTCACTTTCCGCCCAGGCAAGGGCCAGCGTTCCTGGCTTGATGGCCACAATGCCATTGGCGTATTGGTGCTGCCATTTCACTTGATGATCAGCTACAGCAGCCTGGTGATTTTCATGTCGCTGGTCATGCCGGCGAGCATCATCGCCAGCTATGGCGACAACACCCGGGGCTTTTTCAATGACCTGTTCGGGGCCCCCGAGCAGGTCAAGGTGGCCGGTGTCGCGGCGCCATTGATGCCGCTGCCAGCGCTCTACGAGAAGTTTCGCGAACAACAACCGGACGCGCGTCTGGGCTGGATCGAAGTGCAGAACGCGGGTGATCAGAATGCCCGCGTACGCTTCTCCCGCCATGGGGGCGACCGTATTGCCTACCAGCGTGGCCAGAGCTGGATCTTTGATGGCGTCAACGGCACGCAGCAGTCCGGCAGCAAAGCGGAGTCCACGCCAGTGGTGATCTCCGCTGGTATGTACGGTCTGCACATGGGTATGTTTGCCGGCCCATGGATGCGCTGGTTGTACTTCTTCTTCGGCCTGGCGGGCACGGCGGTAATTGGTACGGGCCTGGTTCTGTGGCTGGGCAAGCGTCAGCTCAAACATGCCAAGAGCGGCACGCAACCATTCGAGCTGCGTTTGGTGGAAGTGCTGAACATTGCCAGCATGAGCGGTTTGCTGCTGGGCGTTGCGGCGTTCTTCTGGGCCAACCGTTTGCTCCCGGTGGGTATGCAAGGCCGGGCCGATTGGGAAGTGAACAGCTTCTTCCTGCTCTGGGCGTTGTCGGTGCTGCATGCGGCGCTGCGTCCGGGCCGCAAAGCCTGGGCCGAACAGTTGGGATTGGCGGCGTTGCTGTGGGCCGGCTTGCCGCTGCTCAATCAGCTCACCACAGGCCAGGGCTTGATCCACTCCGTTTCGGTGGGTGACTGGGCCATGGCAGGTTTCGACCTGACGGCCTTGGGCAGTGGCCTGTTCCTGGCTTGGTTGGCAGCCAAAATGTGGCGCCCGCCAGTGGTTGCGGCCAAACGTGCGCCCAAAGCTGCAAAAGCACCCAGCGCCAACCTGATTGAAAGCGAGGTGAGCTGATGCTGGCCGTTACTCTGTTTGGCTTTGCCGGTTTTGCCTGCCTGTGCCTGGCCATGGAAAAACACTACAAGGACTTGCTTGCCAGCGCACCCAGCGCGGCGCGCTTGCGCGCCTTGCGCATCGCTGGCTGGTTGCTGCAACTGCTGGCGCTGTACCTGGCGGTGCAGGGCAGTGGCTGGGCCATGGGGCTGGTGGAGTTGTTCGCAGTGTTGATGGCAGGGGTGACCCTGTGGGTATTTCTATTGCCCTACCAGCCACGCTTGTTGCTGGGGCTGGTGGGGTTGAGCCTGGTGCTTGGGCCGGTACTGCTCATATTTCCTCACTAGGTGCCCGGTCGATTTTCGTCGGCGTCTATCCCGCCAATGCAAAAAAATGCCCCGGAGTCGGGGCATTTTTTGTCGTGCGTCCTGCCTACACTGCAGCGACGACCTTGGTTTCAGGTTGGGTGCGACGCCCCATCATGCCGGCACCCGCAGCTACCAGGCCAGAAACGATCAGGGTGATCAACAACAACCAGCTGCCTTGGGAAACACGCTTGGCGGCAACTTCTGCAGCTTCGCGAGCCTTTTGCTCAGCTTCTGCCTTGAGCTCTTGATACTTGGCGTAGGCCTGTTGATAGGCCTGTTGGGCCTGGTCGACCATCTGGTTGGCTTCGGCATCGGTTTTCCCAGTGCGCGCCTTGATCAGGTTAACCATGGCTTCGCGGTCAGCGGCATCCCATGCCTTTTCACCTTTGGCCTTGATGCGGTCAAGCAATCCGCTGAGTTGCTCATCGGCCGCCTGTGGGTTTTGCGCGCTGTTTTTTGCGGTCTGTTGCGCATCCTGCTCCGTGGCTTGTGCTTCTCTTTTTACGTTCTCCGGATTGAGTTCAGGTTTTCCTGTTTGACGCATGGCGGTTTCGAGTTCGTTCTGGATATCGCTTAAATCAAAGTTGATGCCTTGTTGGCGCAGTTGATCCTGCACGGTGTTGCCGATATGCGGCGCGGCCTGGGCAAGGGTGCTACCCGCAGCCGAGAGCCCACTGCCGGCAAGGTTAAGGCCGCTGCTGACGATCCCGCTTACAGCACTGGATACAAGATAGAGGGACACCAATGATGTGGTCGCCCACACGAGCAGCCCGTGCAATGCCCCTTCACGTTGCGCCAGGCGCCCGGCAATCCAGGCGCCGACGAACACTGAAACGATGCCACTGACCACCACCCAGATGGCAGTCCCCTTGCCCAGGCCGTCCAGGGGGTTGGCCTCCTGCAAGGGGTCGATGGAGGCAGAGCCGATGGCGGTGCCCAGTAGATTCAGAATCAGCGACGCTACCATCGCTAAAGCAACGCCTGCGAGAATCGCACTCCATGAAATGCGTTTAAGCAACGGAGCAGCGGTCAAGTGCGTCTCGGGGTATACAGCGGTGCTGTTATTGTCGTCTCTGATCATGATGAAACTCCTTTTCGTCTAACTGTGCAGCGCTTGAATGCATCGATTTTTAGTGATGTAGATCGGCAGGAAGTTGGCCGCCATTCTCTGCAAGCTTGGTCATCACGGCTTTGTGCAGCCACACATTCATGCTGGCCGAGTCATCGGTAGAACCGCTGTAGTTGAGCTCTTTGGCCAGTTCCTTGCGATTGTCCAGGCTGCTGTCGATATTGAGCAGCTTGAGCAGATCGACAATCGACGTTCTCCAGTTCAGTGTTTCCGAGTGCTGCGCGGCCAGGGCGTCGAGCTTGGCGCCCACATCGACAGACTGGTGGGTGGATTGCGCTGATCCCTGGGTGGTTGTGGGGGCGGGAGTGGAGGTTGGAGTTGAAGGAGGGACCGGCGTCGACGGGGTGCCTGCGGGCGTTTGCACGTCAGGTGCAGCGGCATTGGTGTGGGTATTGTCATCGCGGCCGATACCCAGTTTTTCCATAATCTTGCTTAACAAGCCCATGTGAATCTCCTGATAAAAGTCAAATTCATAGGTGAAGCGCACTGCTCTTAATCGGTAAGGGCTTGGCTTCAATAAACTTGAGCGCAATCGTTCACCAACGGTTCAAATTAATTGCCAGGCACGGGCTTTTTGCGCTGAACGGTTACGAAAACCACGAATAACAGACAAAAACCTATTACTTTTACTAGGTACATTGCAGCTCGCAAGTTGCAGGCGGTTGTAAGTTGCGGGCGCTATAAGTTGCGTAAATCGACTGGGTTTACGCCTGTACTTTCAAGAAAAAACCTAGCGCCTGAATGCCGCCCTGTACGCCCCGGGTGTTGCACCCAAGGCTTGGCGAAAGCGATTGCTGAAATGGCTGGCGCTGGCAAAACCGCATTGCAGGGCGACTTCACTCAAGGCCAGGTCGCCAAAGCGCAGCAGGTGCCGGGCCATGGCCAGGCGTCGGGCCAGCAGGTATTGGTGGGGGGGAAGGCCAAAGCTCTCACGGAACATCCGCGCAAAGTGGTATTCGGACAAATTGCAGCGCGACGCCAGCTCCCCAAGGCTTAAGGGCTGGTCCAGGTGGCCTTCGATGTAGTCGCTTACTTGTCGCCGTTGATAGGCGGCCAATCCGCCTTTAAGGCGCAAGCCGTGGCGCTGGCCAACCTGGCTGAGCACGGCATGATCGAGAATTTCGTGGGCCAGGGTGCTGGTGAGCAGGCGCTCGCCGGGCTCGTCCCAGTTCATTGCGATCAATTGGCGAAAGCGCTGGGCTTGCTCGGGATCGTCAAGAAACGTTGCTTCCTGCAATTGCAGTTCGCGGGGTTCGCGGTCGAGCAGGCTGATGCAGCCGAGGGCGAATTGCTCCTGGCTGATATACAGGTGCGCCAGGCGAATCGAGCCATTCACCACCCAGTGTGAAGCCGAGCCTGCTGGCATGATGCAGAGCTTGTCGGGTGCGCCTTTGTGGCTGGGCTGATCGCGGCGGAAGGTGCCGGTGCCGTCGGCGATATAGCAGGACAGTGTGTGGTGGCTGGGGGCTTCGTAGTCGCGGGCGTCGTGGCGGTTGTTCCATAGGGCTGCAGCCAGGCCATCACCGAGGTCCGCGCTGTGTTCCAGGCAGGAGTGGGGTGATTCGTGCATGGCTTTGAATACTTGCAGCTGGTCCAGCGCGTTCATGATCGATACCTCTGGGCATTATCCTACGCTGCTGTGCAATGACTGACAGCAGCGTGCGCGGTAAAAGCGCAAGAATCTGCAAGCGCGCCTCCGGGGTGTGGCCTGAGACTGAAGGCCTGGATGCGAGGAGCGCTGTCATGAACCTGTCGTTGTACTTGTTGACCGTACTGATCTGGGGCACCACCTGGATCGCCCTGAAACTACAACTGGGTGTTGTCGCGATTCCGGTATCGATTGTCTATCGGTTTGCCCTGGCGGGGCTGATTCTGTTTGCCATTTTGCTGCTCAGCCGTCGTTTGCAACCGATGAACTGGCGCGGCCACAGCATTTGCCTGGCCCAGGGGTTTTGCCTGTTCTGCGTTAATTTCATGTGTTTTTTGACGGCCAGCCAGTGGATTCCCAGCGGCTTGATCGCCGTGGTGTTCTCTACCGCGACCTTGTGGAATGCGCTCAATGCGCGGGTGTTCTTCGGCCAGAAGATCGCCACCAACGTGCTCGGTGGCGGCGCCTTGGGCTTGGCTGGGCTGGGGCTATTGTTCTGGCCGGAGCTGTCGGGGCATGCCGCCAGTCGTGAAACCCTGATCGGTCTGGGCTTGGCGCTGCTGGGGACCTTGTGTTTCTCGGCGGGCAACATGCTCTCGAGCCTGCAACAGAAAGCCGGCTTGCGGCCGATGACCACCAACGCCTGGGGCATGCTCTATGGCGCCGGGATGCTGGCTGTGTATTGTCTGGTCAAGGGTATTCCATTCGAGATGGAGTGGACTACACGCTACATCGGCTCGTTGATGTACCTGGTGATTCCGGGGTCGGTTATCGGCTTTACCGCCTACCTGACCCTGGTCGGGCGCATGGGACCGGAGCGGGCGGCCTACTGCACGGTGCTGTTTCCGCTGGTAGCGCTGAATGTCTCGGCGTTCTATGAGGGGTACCAGTGGACGGCCCCGGCCCTGTTTGGTCTGGTGTTGGTGATGCTGGGCAACGTGCTGGTGTTCAGAAAACCCAAGCCCAAGACAACCGCTGCTGCGGTTGTCTTGAGGTAAAGCATTGCCCGTGCCTAGCGCTTAAGGGTTGCTGGGGGATGATTTCCACACCTGCGGATTGACCAGGTCACGTGGACGTTCGCCCAGTAGGGCGCTGCGCAGGTTGTCGATGGCGCGGTTGGCCATGGCTTCACGGGTTTCAGCGGTGGCGGAGCCGACGTGCGGCAGGGTCAGGGCGTTGGGCAGTTGGAACAGCGCTGATTCAGTCAGCGGTTCTTTCTCGTACACGTCCAGTCCGGCGCCGCGAATGGTGCCGTCGCGCAGGGCTTCGACCAGCGCCGCTTCATCCACCACCGGCCCACGGGACACGTTGATCAAAAACGCACTGGATTTCATCAGCTGCAATTCACGGCTGCTGATCAGGTGCTTGGTCTGGGCGCCGAGCGGCACCACCAGGCAAACAAAATCGGCTTCAGCCAATAGCTCGTCAAGGCTGCGAAATTGGGCGCCGAGTTCCTGCTCCAATGCCGCCTTGCGCGAGTTGCCGCTGTAGATGATCGGCATATTGAAGCCAAAACGTCCGCGCCGGGCAATGGCCGCACCAATGTTGCCCAGACCAACGATCCCCAACGTTTTACCGTGTACATCGCTACCGAACTGCGCCGGCCCAACCGTGGCCTGCCAGTGTCCGGCCTTGGTCCAGGCGTCCAGTTCGGCAACACGACGGGCGCAGCCCATGAGCAAAGCAAAACCCAGGTCTGCCGTGCTTTCGGTGAGTACGTCGGGGGTGTTGGTCAGGGCAAGGCCGCGCTCATTGAAGTAGTTCAGGTCGTAGTTGTCGTAGCCCACCGACACACTCGACACCACTTCCAGTTTGCTGGCATTGGCCAGTTGCGCTTCACCGAGTTTGCGCCCCACGCCGATCAGGCCGTGGGCCTGGGGCAAGGCTTCGTTGAATTGGGCGCTGATGTCGCCGAGCTTGGGATTGGGGACGATTACGTTGAAGTCTTGCTGCAGGCGTTCGACCATCGCCGGGGTAATGCGGCTGAAGGCAAGGACGGTCTTTTTCATCGGCGAAATCTCTGCTGGCGGTGGAGAATGGGTAGCACGCTATCATTCCCCACCGCCTCTGTGCAGCAAGATTTCAGTTGGCGATCAGCAACTCGTGAGTCTTGAGATCGGCATCGTGGGCAGCGAGAATTTCCGGCAGCGAGTTGCGCAGGTACTCGACCCAGGTCTTGATCTTCGCATCCAGGTATTGGCGCGATGGGTAGATCGCGTACAGGTTCAATTCCTGCAGGCGGTAGTCGGGCATTACCCGTACTAGCGATCCGTCACGCAGCCCGTCTATGGCTGAGTAGATCGGCAACACACCAACCCCCATGCCACTGCGGATTGCGGCTTTCATCGCGTCGGCAGAGTTCACCTGAAACGGTGCCTGGGTAATGTTGACCACTTCCTGGCCTTCCGGACCGTCGAACAGCCACTTCTCCAGGGGGATCACCGGGCTCACCATGCGCAGGCAGGCATGATTGAGCAGGTCGCTGGGCTTATGCGCCACGCCGTGGCGTTTCACGTACTCGGGCGATGCGCAGACGATGCTGTAGGTGATGCCCAGGCGCTGGGACACAAAGCCCGAGTCCGGCAGCTCGCTGGCCAGCACGATGGAGACGTCATAGCCTTCGTCGAGTAAGTCCGGCACGCGGTTGGCCATGGTCAGGTCGAAGGTGACGTCGGGGTGGGTTTCGCGGTAGCGGGCAATGGCATCGATGACAAAATGCTGGCCGACGCCGGTCATCGAATGCACTTTCAATTGCCCAGCCGGACGCGCATGGGCATCGCTGGCCTCGGCTTCGGCTTCCTCGACATAGGTAAGGATCTGTTCGCAGCGCATCAGGTAGCGCTTGCCAGCTTCGGTCAGGGCGATGCGGCGGGTGGTGCGGTTGAGCAGGCGGGTTTGCAGATGGGCTTCAAGATTGGAAACCGCCCGTGAGACGTTGGCGGTGGTTGTATCCAGTTGTACAGCCGCGGCGGTAAAACTACCGACTTGGGCTACACAGCTAAAAGCACGCATATTTTGCAGGGTGTCCATGGGTCGCTCTCAAAGTAGACGACAAATTGTGACATGAAGTAACCACGCCGGTCTTCAGACTAAAGCCGGATTATCACTGTTTTCGTAACAAAGATTCGCAGTAATACACGCTTATCGCCAGCACAACCGCCCCCTAGAATTGCGTCTCCAAGCGTCATCCACCTTCTACGTCGGGAATTCGCAGCTGTGCCGCGTCGCATCATCAGAGCGCTGAATGCGCTCAGTGTCTGTGCCCTTAGCTTGACCTTGAGCGGCTGTATCGGAACTTGGGGCATTGCCCCGCAAAGCAAGACGCTGCAAGCCAATACCCTCACCACCGACGAGGCGATCCGCGAGGCCGCCCGTGATGCCCACTGGCCGGACCAGCAGTGGTGGCGCGCCTATGGCGATCCACAGCTGGACCGCTGGATAGCCCTGGCGGTAAACGACAGCCCAAGCATGGCCATGGCTGCGGCGCGGGTGCGCGAGGCCAAGGCCATGGCCGGCGTGGTCGAGTCTGCCGAGAAACTGCAAGTGAACGGCGAGTCGACGCTCAAGCGCCACAATTGGCCCGAAGACCAGTTCTATGGGCCGGGGGCGCTGTCCGGTGCCAACACCTGGGACAACAATGCTGCGCTGGGCTTCAGTTACGCCCTGGACCTGTGGGGGCGCGAGCGTAATGCCAGTGAACAGGCCGTGGACATGGCCCACATGAGTGCCGCGCAGTTGCGCCAGGCGCAGTTGGAACTGCAGAACAACATCGTCAAGGTGTACATCCAACTGTCCCTGCATTTTGCCCAGTACGACATCGTCAAAGCTGAACTTGAGCAGCAGGAGCAGATTCTAGCCCTGGCGCAACGGCGCCTGGCCGGTGGCATTGGCACGCACTTCGAAGTCAGTCAGGCGCAGACGCCCCTGCCGGAAACCCATCGTCAGCTCGATGCCCTGCATGAAGAAATCGCCCTGGCGCGTAACCAGTTGGCCGCTCTGGCCGGTAAAGGTCCAGGGGAGGGCGCGCAATTGCAGCGTCCGCAACTGGCCCTGGGGGCGGCGTTGAAACTGCCTTCGGCCATGCCCGCCGAGTTGGTCGGCCAGCGTCCGGATGTGGTCGCCAGCCGCTGGCAGGTCGCGGCCCAGGCGCGCGGTATCGATGTCGCCCATGCCGGCTTCTTCCCCAATGTCGATCTGGTCGGCGGCTTGGGTTTCATGGCCACAGGCGGTGGTGCGCTGGAGTTTCTCACTGGGCGCAAGTTCAACTACAACGTTGGCCCGGCCATCAGCCTGCCAGTGTTCGACGGTGGTCGCCTGCGCTCGCAGTTGGGTGTGGCATCGGCCGGCTATGACATGGCCGTGGCGCGTTACAACCAGACCGTGGTCGAGGCCCTCAAGGGCATTTCCGATCAGTTGATTCGTCGCGAGTCGATGAAAGAACAGCAGCACTTTGCTGCCGAGTCGGTGGCTTCTGCGCAGAAAACCTACGACATCGCCATGATTGCCTTTCAACGGGGCCTCACCGATTACCTCAATGTGCTCAATGCGCAAACCTTGCTGTTTCGCCAGCAGCAGATCCAACAGCAGGTCCAGGCCGCTCGCTTGACCGCCCACGCTGAATTGGTCACGGCCCTCGGCGGTGGTCTGGGCGCCGGCAACGATGTGCCGAGCGAAGATAAACAACAGGCGCCGAAAACCCCGGCGACCCTGGCGCTCTTCGACAAGCCGGACCGTGCCGAATGAGCGCTCTGACACTGCCGTTTCGCTGGCTGGGCTCCCTTGAATGGCGCCGTGGCTTCTTTGAATGGGCGCGCACTGACGGGGTGACCTGGGTCTATATTTTCAAGGTCCTGAGCGCTGCCTTCCTCACTTTGTGGCTGGCCATGCGCCTGGAGCTGCCGCAGCCGCGCACCGCGATGATCACTGTGTTCATCGTTATGCAGCCGCAGAGCGGGCATGTGTTTGCCAAGAGCTTCTGGCGCCTGCTCGGGACCCTGGCCGGCTCCTCGATGATGGTCGCCTTGATCGCGCTGTTTCCGCAGAACACCGAACTGTTCCTACCAAGCCTGGCGGTGTGGGTGGGCTTGTGCTCGGCGGGCGCCATGCGTTATCGAACCTTCCGTGCCTACGGCTTCGTGCTGGCGGGCTATACCGCGGCAATGGTCGGCCTGCCGGCGCTGCAACACCCCGACGGCGCGTTCATGGCCGCGGTTTGGCGGGTGCTGGAAATTTCCCTGGGGATTCTGGTGTCGACACTGGTCAGCGCCGCGATCCTGCCGCAGTCGGCCAGTGCGGCAATGCGCAACGCCCTGTACCAGCGCTTTGGTGTGTTCGCCAGCTTTGTCGTCGAAGGTTTGCGCGGTGACAGTCAGCGCGATCGTTTCGAAAGCAGCAACGTGCGCTTTATCGCCGAGGCGGTGGGCCTGGAAAGCCTGCGCAATGTCACCGCCTTCGAAGACCCGCACATGCGCCGACGCAACGGTCGGTTGGGGCGCATGAACAGTGAGTTCATGGCCATCACCACGCGTTTCAACGCACTGCACCAGTTGCTCGAACGCCTGCGTCTGCGCGGGCCGCTGCAGATCACCACGGCTATTGAACCGGGCCTGCAGGCGTTGACCGAGCTGCTCGATGTCTATGCCGGACGGGCGCTGACCAACGCCGATGCTGCGCGCCTTGCCGAGCAACTGGCGGCCTACAAGGAAGGCTTGCCGGAGCGGGTGCGCAGCATGCGCGCCGCCTATGTCGAGACAGGGCCGAGCGAGTCCGATCTGCTCGACTTCCACACCGCCTACGAACTGCTCTACCGCTTTGTCGACGACCTGCACAGCTATGCCCTGACGCATGCCTCGTTGGCCGAGCACAACCATGCGCGCGAGCAGTGGGACGAGCCGTATGTGGCGCAGACTGACTGGATGGTGTCGCTGGCAGCGGGCCTGCGTGCAGCCTTTATTTTGTTGGTGCTGGGCAGCTTCTGGATTCTGACGGCTTGGCCCAGCGGCGCGATCATGACCTTGATTGCTGCCGCCACGGTGGGCTTGTCGGCCGCTTCACCGAACCCCAAGCGCATGTCGTTCCAGATGGCTTGCGGAACCTTGATCGGCGCCTTTATCGGCTTTTTCGAAACCTTCTTTGTGTTTCCCTGGATCGATGGCTTTGCATTGCTGTGCCTGGTGCTGGCACCGGTGTTCGTGCTCGGGGCTTTCCTCGCCTCGCGCCCGGCCTATGCCGGTGTCGGCCTGGGCTTGCTGATCTTCTTTGCCACCGGCTCAGTGCCGAACAACCTGACCGTGTACAACCCGTACGACTTTATCAATGACTACATCGCCATGGTCATCGGCATGTTGGTGTGTGCCGCTGCCGGGGCGATCATCCTGCCGCCGAACAGCCGTTGGCTATGGAGCCGGCTGGAGCTCGATCTGCGCAGCCAGGTGTTGTTTGCCATTAGCGGCCGCCTGCGTGGCCTGGGCTCGGCCTTCGAAAGCCGCACCCGCGACCTGCTGCACCAGGCCTATGGCCTGGCGGTGGGCAAGCCGCAGGTGCAAAGCAAGTTGTTGGGCTGGATGTTCCTGGTGCTGGAAGTCGGCCACGCGATCATCGAGCTGCGCAAGGAACAGGCTATTTTGCCGGTGCATCCTTGCTACGCCGAGTCGCAGTCCTGGCGCCTGGCAATTCGCGTGATGGGACGTGCCCTGGCGCGGTTGTTCCTGCAACCGAATGCGAGCAATCACGAGCGTGCGCTGATCGCCGTCGACCACGCTATCAGCCGCGTGCAGGCCACCGACGAACCCTTTGCCCGGCACTTTGACACCTCAGCTTTGCGTCGGGTGCAGAGCTACCTGCATTTCATCCGTACTTCGCTGCTCGACCCCCAGTCGCCGCTGGCCGCAATGGCTCCGGCCCAAGGACTGCACCATGCCCCGTGAAATCGCCTTCCATGGCGTCTACATGCCGACCATGACCCTGATGTTTGTGTTTGCCGCCGGGCTTGCCTGGGGCCTGGATCGGTTTATCGCCAGCTATGACGGCTATCGCTTTTTCTGGCATCCGGCACTGCTGCGCCTGTGCCTGTTTATCTGCCTGTTCGGTTCCATGGCCCTGACTCTCTACCGTTGAGACCCCTGTTGATGAAAAAGTTTTTCAGCCTGATCGCCACCTTGCTCGTGCTGGCTGCTGCCGTGGCTATCGGCCGCCAGCTGTGGGTGCATTACATGAACACGCCCTGGACCCGTGACGGACGGGTGCGCGCCGACATCATCAACGTGGCCGCCGATGTGCCGGGCTATGTGGTTGATGTACCGGTGCGCGACAACCAGTTGGTGAAGAAGGGCGACGTGCTGCTGCAGATTGACCCTGAGCACTACCAAGTGGCGGTCAAGCAGGCCCAGGCCCTGGTCGCGTCCCGCAAGGCCACGTGGGAGATGCGCAAGGTCAACGCACATCGGCGTGCCGACATGGACAACCTGGTGATTTCCCGCGAGAACCGCGACGACGCCAGCAACATTGCCAACTCGGCGCTGGCCGATTATCAACACGCCCAGGCGCAACTGGCAGCGGCCGAGCTGGATCTTAAACGCACCACGATCCTCGCTACAGTCGATGGCTACGTCACCAACCTCAATGTGCATCGCGGTGACTACGCGCGGACCGGTGAGCCGAAAATGGCGGTGGTCGACAAGGATTCGTTCTGGGTCTACGGCTTCTTCGAAGAGACCAAACTGCCCCATGTGAAGGTGGGCGACCAGGCTGAGCTGCAAATGATGAGCGGTGAAGTGCTCAAGGGGCATGTGGAGAGTATTTCCCGCGGCATCTACGACCGCGATAACCCGGAAAGCCGCGAGCTGATCGCCGACGTCAACCCGACCTTCAACTGGGTGCGCCTGGCCCAGCGAGTGCCGGTGCGGATTCACATCGATGAAGTGCCGGAAGGCTTCCTGCTGGCGGCGGGGACCACCTGCACCGTGGTGGTCAAGGCGCAGCAGGACCAAGGCTGAAACAGTCCTGCTAATAGCCTGTAGGGGCGGGGCTTCAGGCTTAGCGCGAGTCCACCAGCACCGGGCAGTTCACTTGGTCAATGACCTTGTTGCTGATCGACGGGTCCAGCAAGCGCCCCAGTCGATTCATATGGCGATGGCCCATAAGGATCAACGCACAATCGAGCCGCTGGGCTTCGCTGACGATCGCCGCCACGGGGTCGACCTGGGCCAGCTTGCCTTCACTTTCGAAGCCAAAGCCGCGCAAGCTTTTCAGTGCCCGTTGGACTGCGCCAACCGCGTGGCGCTGTTCTTCGGTGGCGGCTGGAAACTCCTGTTGCTCGTACAAGCTGATAGCCCCAGGGCCATCGCTGAGCGCGAAGGCTGCGTCGATGGCCAGCAGTACATGCAGGCGGTGGCGGTTGGGCTGGCAGTATTGCCGGGCCAGTTCCAGCAGCCCTTGGCAGGCGCTGGAACCATCAATGGCAATCAGGACGGGGCTGAGCATGCAGGGCTCCACGGGGCGAGTTGCGAGCCGGTCATTGTTGGCCAAAGGCGAGGGCGGATAAATGGCCTGGTGTGCACTGTGTAGTTGTGTGCAGCGCAACTCGAAGGTGGCTGTCGAACTGGTAACATGAGGCCTCCCCAGCCCTTGGATACCTGGCAATGCAGATCCCGGATATGAACCTGTTGGTCGCCCTCGACGCGTTGCTCGATGAGGGCAGTGTGGTGGGCGCTGCACGGCGCATGAACCTGAGTCCTGCGGCCATGAGTCGAACCCTGGGACGTATCCGCGAGGCAATTGGTGACCCGATTCTGGTGCGCGCCGGGCGCGGGCTGGTGCCGACGCCGCGTGCGCTGGCACTGCACGATCAGGTACGGGCGCTGGTCGAGCAGGCCGGGCTGGTATTTCGCAGCCGTGAGGAAGTTGAGCTGGCCACCCTGGATCGGGTGTTCAGTATTCGCACCAATGACCTGTTCATTGCCCTGTACGGTGCGCAATTGCTGCGTACCATGCACGAGCAGGCGCCGCGTACCGTGCTGCGTTTTGTGCCGGAAAGCGGCGGCGACGACGATGCGGTACTGCGTGATGGGCGCACCGACCTGATCGTCAGTTCCACCGTTGACCTGGGGCCGGAGATCAAGGTGCAGAGCCTGTTCAACACCATCTACGTCGGCCTGGCGCGCGAGGAACATCCGATCTTCGACGCTGAAATCACCCCAGAGCGCTTTGCCGCCTATCCGCAAATCAGCGTGTCCCGCCGGGGGCGTGCCAACGGACCGATTGATCTGGAACTGGCCAATTACAAGGTGCAGCGCCATGTCGCGCTGATCACGCCAAGTTTTCACTCGGCAATGTTTTCCCTGCCGGAGTCCGATTTGTTGCTGCCGATGCCGGCCAACATCCTCACCAGCGTGACCAAGCTGGGCTTGCCGCTGCGCTCGTTCCGCATTCCGTTGCCGATGGAACGGGTTACGGTAATGCAGGCCTGGCACCCACGCTTTGACAATGACCCGGCCCACCGCTGGCTGCGCCAAACCCTCAAAGCGTGCTGCAGCGAGCGCCCGTGATCGACGGATTGCGTTTGCTGCACTCGTAAACTGCCAATATGTCAGTTTTCGTCATCATTGCCGCTTCATAGACTTCTGCCGGTAGCTGTTCCCCCCGGAGATGTCTGTAATGAGTTCGTTGACTGCGTTGCCCTCTGCTGTCGCGCCTCCACCTGTGGCTGGAGCCGCAGCGCCGAGCGCATTCGGCCTGCGCATCGTGGTCGGATTGCTTGGCGTGTTGCTGGCCGTGTTGTGTGCCGGCCTCAACGAAATGGTGACCAAAACGTCGCTTGCCGATATTCGTGGCGGTATGTTCATCGGTGCCGATGAGGGGGCCTGGTTGATCGCGGTGTATGCCGCGGCGTCGGTTTCGGCCATGGCCTTTTCGCCGTGGATGGCCGCGACGTTTTCCCTGCGGCGCTTCACCCTCTGTGCGATCGGTGCCTTTGCGCTGCTTGGGCTGTTGCAACCCTATGCGCCGAATCTGTCCAGCCTGATGCTGTTGCGCACCCTGCAGGGGCTTGCGTCGGGCGCCTTGCCGCCGATGCTGATGAGTGTCGCGCTGCGCTTCTTGCCTCCCGGCATCAAGGTTTATGGCCTTGCCGGGTATGCCCTGACCGCCACCTTTGGGCCGAACCTGGGCACGCCGCTGGCAGGGTTGTGGACCGAGTATGTCGGTTGGCAGTGGGCGTTCTGGCAGATCATCCTGCCATCCTTGCTGGCCATGGCTTGTGTCGCCTGGGGCTTGCCGCAGGACCCGCTGCGCCTGGAGCGCTTCAAGCAGTTCGACTGGCGCGGTGTGTTACTCGGTTTACCGGCGATCTGCTCGCTGGTGATCGGCCTCACCCTGGGCGATCGCATGGGCTGGTTCAGCTCGCCGTTGATTTGCTGGTTATTGGGTGGCGGCCTGGTGTTGCTGGTGTTGTTCATGCTCAACGAATGGTCCGAGCCGTTGCCGTTCTTCAAGTTGCAGATGCTCAAGACCCGTAATCTCACCCATGCGCTGGTCACCTTGTTTGGTGTGCTGATCGTGCTGACCGCAGCGATTCTCATCCCATCGAGCTACCTCGCTCAGATCCAGGGTTATCGTCCGGCACAGACCGCTCCGTTGATGCTGTTGGTGGCCTTGCCGCAACTGCTGGCGCTGCCATTGACCGCGGCGTTGTGCAACATCCGCGCCGTGGACTGTCGCTGGGTTCTGGCCACCGGCCTGGGCATGCTGGCACTGTCCAGCGCGTTGGGCAGCCAGCTCACCAGTGAGTGGATTCGCGACAATTTCTACCTGCTGCAGATGCTGCACATCTTTGGCCAACCGATGGCTGTATTGCCCTTGCTGATGCTTGCCACCGGTGGCATGACCCCGCAGGACGGCCCGTTTGCCTCGGCCTGGTTCAACACCATCAAGGGCCTGGCTTCGGTGGTCGCCACGGGTGTGCTCGAGGCATTGACCACGGTTCGCCGACATTTTCATTCCAACACGCTGGTCGACAATCTGGGCAATTCGCCGTTGGTCGACAGCCAGATGCCGGGGTTGGCCAAGCGCATTCACGAACAGGCGCTGGTGCTGACCTCGGCTGATCTTTACCTGTGCATGGCGGTGCTGGCTGCGGCGCTGATCCTGCTGATTCCTTTTGTGCCTACACGAATCTACCCACCGCGTGCGGTGGCCTAGGCGCCTGTTCTGAGAGAAAGATATGACGACGATAACGACGCATCGAAAAACCGCCTTGATTGTTGCCGCGTTGGTGGTTGCAGGGCTGGCAGGTGTCGTCGGCCCGATGCTGTTGGGCCGCGATACCGAGCAGAGCACCAACGACGCCTATGTATCTGCCGATTACACCGTGGTTGCGCCGAAAGTGGCGGGTTTTATCAAACAAGTGCTGGTTGAAGACAACCAGCAGGTCAAGGCCGGCCAGGTGCTGGCGCTGATCGACGACCGTGATTATCAGGCCGCACTGGCGGCGGCCCAGGCGCAACTGTTGGTGTCCACCGCCCAACTGCACAATGCCCGGGCGACCCTTGAGCGCCAGGCATCCCTGATCGCCCAGGCACAGGCGGCGGTAAGCGCCGACCAGGCTGAACTGGCGTTTGCCAATCATGAGCTGACCCGTCACAGCCGTCTGGCCGAGCAGGGCGCCGGCACCGTACAGAACGCCCAGCAGGCGCGCAGTCGAGTGGATCAGGCGCGTGCCCGCCTGGCCAATTCGCAAGCAGCGTTGGCCGCGACACGCAAACAAGTGGATATCCTTAGCGCGCAGGTCGACAGCGCCGAGGGTGGGCTCAAGCATGCCCAGGCAAGCCTTGAGCGAGCACAGTTGGATCTTTCCTATACCCGCATCGTCGCCCCCATAGAGGGCATGGTTGGCGAGCGTGCCGTGCGCGTCGGTGCCTATGTCAATCCGGGGGCTCGGCTGTTGTCGGTGGTGCCCTTGGAGCATGCTTATGTGGTCGGCAACTTTCAGGAAACCCAACTGACCCATGTGCAGCCTGGGCAACCGGTGCAGATCCTGGTCGATACCTTTGCCGACGAATACCTCAAGGGGCATGTCGAGAGTATCGCGCCGGCCACGGGTGTGACCTTTGCGGCGGTCAAGCCGGACAACGCCACCGGTAATTTCACCAAGGTGGTGCAGCGGATTCCGGTGAAGATTGTTTTTGATGCCGACCAACCTTTGCTGCAGCGCCTGCGCGTTGGCATGTCGGTGGTGGCGAAAATTGATACCGGCGCCCAGCTCGTCGGCGGTGAAGAGGTCAGCGCCCGATGAAACCTGCGTTCGCCTTGTGCCCTTTGCTGCTGAGCCTGCTCGCCGGTTGTACCTTAGGCCCCGATTTTAACCCACCTTCGAGCAAGGCCCCGGCCCATTGGCCTGCGCTGCAGGAGACGCCAGCGCCGAGCCAGGCCCAGGCCGAACCGCTGGAGCAACGTTGGTGGGAGAGTTTTCACGACGCCAAACTCAGCGCCCTGATCGAGCGCGCCACGCAAGGCAACCTCGACCTACAGATCGCCAGCGCGCGATTGCTGCAAAGCCGTGCGCTGCGTACCAGCATTGCTTCCGAGCAAACCCCAGCAGTGGACCTGGACGCCGGTTACAACCGGGCCCGCAACAGCGCCCAAGGTCTGAGCGACCCCTCGGGCAAAGGCGGAAAGTCGGCGTTCAATCTCTGGCAGGGTGACCTGACCGCCAGTTGGGAGCTGGATCTGTGGGGGCGGGTACGTCGTCAGGTCGAAGCTGCCGATGCGGTGGTGGAAGTCGCCGAGAATGACCGTCGCGGCGTGTTGCTGTCATTGCTGGCCGAGACCGCCGGCAACTACATTCAATTGCGTGCGGTGCAGAGCAACCTGACGGTCACCCGGGAAAACCTTGAGGTTTCGCGCCATAGCCTGCGCCTGTCGCAAATGCGCTTGCGTGATGGTGTCGCCACCACGCTGGACGTCGCCCAGGCCAGTGCTCAGGTGGCGTCTATCGAGGCGCGCCTGCCAACACTGGAAGAGCGTCAGGCGCAACTGATCAATGCCCTGAGCCTGTTGCTTGCCGAGCCACCGCGCAGCTTGCAGGCCCAATTGCTGACGCCGGCCGCGATGCCGGCGCCGCAGCAAACTTTTGCGATTGGCGTGCCCTCGGAGCTGGCGCAGCGCCGCCCGGATATCCTCCAGGCCGAAGCTCAATTGCATGCCGCCACCGCCAGTATCGGTGTGGCCAAGGCTGATTTCTATCCGAGCATTCGCTTGTCGGGCAATGTCGGCTTTCAGTCGATGCAGTTGTCCGACTTCGGTGGCTGGGATTCGCGCCGATTCGGCATCGGGCCGCAGTTGAGCCTGCCGATATTTGAAGGTGGGCGCCTGACAGGTGTGCTCAAGTTGCGCGAGGCCCAGCAGCAGGAAGCCGCGTTGCAGTATCAGCAAGTGGTGTTGCGCGCCTGGCATGAGATCGACGATGTCCTGCGGCTGTACAACGCCAGCCAGTTGCGCCGCGACCTGTTGGCCGAAGCCGTGCGCCAGAACCGCATTGCCTTGCAGACGGCGCAGCAGCAATACGTCGAAGGCGCGGTGGATTTTCTCAATGTGCTCAGTGTTCAGGGCGCCTTGCTGGCCAGCGAGGAGCAGTGGATCGAGAGCTCGGCCGCAGTGTCACAGGCCCTGGTGGGTTTGTACAAGGCCTTGGGCGGTGGTTGGCAGGCATTCGACCCGGCGATGACGGCCGCCGTTACAGCGGACGATTGAGGCCAAAGCGCTTCTTTAGCACTTTGTCCAGCAGCGAACGCGGCAGCCAGCGGGCCAGCAGTGGCAGGGCATGGCTGCCGTTACCCAGGCGGACCAGGGACGGGGTGGGTTGTTTTTCCACTGCCGCCAACAGGCCCTGGGCGAAGACTGCTGCTGATGTTGGACGGTCCTGCGAGGCGCGGGCGCGGGCGTGGATCTGTTCGCGCAGCGGCCACCAAGGCGAGTCGGCTGCCAGCACCTGCTCGGCCTGAGTCTGGGCGTTGTCGGCAAACTGTGTGGCAATGGCGCCTGGCTGCACTTCCATGACCCGGATGCCCATGGGCGCCAGCTCCAGGCGCAGGGCATCGCTCAGCGCATGCACCGCAGCTTTCGACGCGCAGTAGGCACCCGCGAAGGGAGTAACCAGAACCCCGGAAACACTGCCGATATTCACCACCAGGCCTTTATTGCGCCGCAGCGCCGGGAACAGCGCACGGGTGACGCCAACCAGGGCAAACACATTGGTTTCGAACTGGCGCTGCAGGGCTTCGACGCCGCCATCGAGCAACGGCCCCATGGCGCCGTAACCGGCGTTATTGATAAGAATATCGAGGCCGCCATGCAGCGCCTGGATTTCCTCGCTCAAGCCTTGCAGCGCCTGGGCATCGTTGACGTCCAGCTGGCGTCCGGTAAAACCGGCAATGTCCAGGCGTGATACATCGTCGGCTTTACGTGCCGTTGCCCAGACTTCATAACCGGCATCTCTGAAACGCTCGGCCAGGGCACGGCCAATGCCGCTGGAGCAACCGGTGATAAGCACGATGGGCATGGACGATCCTTCGCAGCGCAGAAGAAGAGAGCTCGATCATACCCAGCTCGCCGGCAGACGGGAACGCTAGTTGGAAAAGCTGCCGCGCAGTTGTTCGGCCCTGAACTCCAGGGACTGCGGGCGGTAACCGGCGCGCAACGCAGGCAGCGGCAGGCAGTCACTCCATTGGGCACCGGGCTGCAACGCGCCTGGGCCACGGTAACGCGGTGCGCTGTACGTGTTTTCGCTGAGGTTGACACTATCGCCGGGGGCGTAGGCCGCGACGCGCCAGCGCAAGGTTTGCAGGGGCACTTCGTTAGCGTTTTTCATTTCGACGCGCAGGGGGCGGTCGGCGGGGCAGGTTTGTGGCGCATAGCTCAGGCGCAGCTCGAGCCGGGCCAGTTGGCGGGTTTCACGGTTGTCCTGCCAGACCACCCACAGCGCCACCAGGCCGAGGCCGAAAATGGCCGCCACGGAAATGGGCAGGGCTTTGGCGGGATAGCGCAGCAGCAGAACCAGCCAGGTGAGGACGAGCAGGGCGCCGATAAGCATGGACACAGCCTTGAATGCGGATGTGCCTTTATCCTAACCGCAAAAATGCTCGCCCTCAAAAGCATCGCCGGCATGCCCGGCTCCTACAGAGAATTGTGGGAGCCGGGCATGATTTTACTGGGCGATGGTCTTGATCGAGATGCCCCGCTCGATGGGTGTCGAGCGACCGTAGATGTCTTCGAAGCGCTCGATGTCGTCTTCGCCCAGGTAGCTGCCCGATTGGACTTCGATGATTTCCAGCGGGATCTTGCCCGGGTTGCGCAGGCGATGGACCGAGGCGATCGGGATGTAGGTCGACTGGTTTTCGGTCAGCAGGAACACGTTTTCATCACAGGTCACCTCGGCCGTACCGGACACCACGATCCAGTGTTCGGCACGGTGGTGATGCATTTGCAGCGACAGGCAGGCCCCGGGCTTGACCGTGATGTGTTTGACCTGGAAGCGTCCGCCCATGTCCACCGAGTCGTAGGAGCCCCACGGGCGATACACTTCGCAGTGGTTCTGGGTTTCGCTGCGGCCCTGCTCGTTGAGGGTGTTGACCAGCTGTTTTACGCCCTGAACCTTGTCCTTGTGGGCAATCATCATGGCGTCCTTGGTCTCGACCACCACGATGTTCTCAAGGCCGATCACCGAAACCAGTTTGCCGTTGCCATGGATCATGCAGTTGTGGCTGTCCTGGACCACCACATCACCTTTGGTGACGTTGCCATTGGTGTCTTTCTCGTGCACATCCCACAGCGACGACCAGCATCCGACATCGCTCCAGCCGGCACTGAGCGGTACCACGCAGGCGCGCTGGGTCTTTTCCATCACGGCATAGTCGATGGAGTTGTCCGGGCAGCAGGCGAACGTGGCGTCATCGATGTTCAAGGTGTCGTCATTTTCCTGGCTGCGCTCCAGCGTCAACAAGCAGGTGTCGTAGATGTCCGGGTCGTGCTTTTTCAGCTCTTCAAGGAAGCGGCTGGCGCGGAACAGGAACATGCCGCTGTTCCAGAAGTAGCCACCGGCCTGGACGAACTCCTTGGCACGTTTTTCGTCAGGTTTCTCGACGAACTGGGCAACCCGGCTGACGCCTTCCGGCAGCAGTGCGTCCTGGCTGGAACGGATGTAGCCGTAACCGGTTTCCGGCTTGGTTGCCGGCACGCCGAACAGCACCATTTCGCCACGCTCTGCGGCGACGGTAGCCAGGGCCAGGGCACGTTGCAGGGCTTTCTGGTCGTCGATCACATGGTCGGCAGGCAGCACAAGCATCAGCTCGTCACGGCCTTCGTTGATCAGTTTCATGGCTGCCAGGGCAACCGCTGGCGCAGTGTTACGCCCGAAGGGCTCAAGCAGGATGGCCTGGGTTTGCAGTTTCAGGCTGCTCAGTTGCTCCTGGACGATAAAAGTGTGGTCTTTGTTGCAGACCACCATCGGGGCGTCCATGCCTTCGAACACCAGGCGTTCGATGGTTTGTTGGAACAAGGTGTGTTCGCCGGTCAGGGCCAGGAACTGCTTAGGGAATTGCTTGCGCGACAGTGGCCACAGACGCGAACCGCTACCACCGGACAGAATGACTGGAATCATGAGTGTTCTCCGAAGATTGAAATAGGCAGTTGATTAACGGGTCGATACCGGGCGCTTGACCCAGACAGGCGACAGATTGCTGCCGGATCCGGTGACGTAAAGCACCGCTGCTTCGCCGCGCTCCAAGGCCACCGGCTTCAGATCGCTGACTTTTTTGTCGCCTTCATACAGGGCCAGGCTGACCTTGACCGGGTTGATCTCGCGCTCGCCACGGGCCTTGGCGGCCACCGGCTTGACCACTTCGGTCTTGCCGTCGGCGGTTTTCAGGGTCAGGGCCTGGTCAGTGAGGTTCTGTACCCGTACCAGGGATTTCTGTTTGTTCTTGAACGGCGGTTCCTCGACCAGTTGCGGCTTGCCCGAGGCGTTGTTGACCAGGGTGTAGTAATGATCGGAGGCGAGCTTGACCGGCAGGCTCTGGCTACCGAGCTTGGCGCTGTAGTCGCCTTGCGGCATGAAGCTGAAGTCGCTACTGGCCTGCGCGCCCACATCGTTGATCTGGGTGTTGCCGACGCTGGCGCTGACCGCTTGGTTGTCGGCGTTGTAGATGCGCACGAAGGTCGAACCTTTCGGCGCGCTCGGGCCATAGAGGGCGGCATCGGCGCCGGCCCAGGCCTGCAGTGAAAGCAGGCTCATACCGGCGGTCAGGGCAAAGGCTTTGGCAATACGGTGCTTGGTGGTCATGTGCGTTACCTCTCAGTGTTCCGTCCGATTGGACGACAGGGCCAGGTCTTGATTGGCATTACGGGTTTTCTTCAGCTGGGCGATCCACTGTGGATCGAAGTCGCTGAGGTCGTTCTTCATTGGCAGATAGCGTTCCGGGAACTCCCAGATCAGCACCTGTGGGGCGCTGTCCTTGAAGGCACCGCCCTGCAGGTACTTGAGCATTGGCAGCAGCGGGCCATGGCCGTCTTCGGCGTAATTGACCACGTCACTGCGCAGCGCTTGTTGCAGGGCGCCGAGGAAGTTCCAGTTGGGGTTGGCGCTGTAGCTGGTGCCGACCAGCGCCACGGGGATTTCGTTGTCGGCGAACAGCGCATCGTTGCTCGCGCTTGCGCCTTCGGCCGGGCGGGTGCTGCGCGCTTGCAGGGTGTCCGGTGGTGGCAGCAGGTTGCTGAACAGTGGGTCGAGCGGCAGGAAGTTGGTCAGGTCACCTTTGTACGGCGCGCTCTGGCGCTGCTCGGTAACGTAATGCTGCGGCTCGCCATTGAGCAGGTTCTGACGGCTGACAGCTTCTGCCAGGTGCTGGGCGACAACTTCGGCACCCATCGGCGTCCAGTGGGTGTCGGTGCGCAAAAACACCTGGCCCCGGCTTTTCGCGCTTTGCAGTGCAGCCAGTAGATCGGGGGCGAACACGCCCGCCTGACGGGCCTGGGCGTGGAACTCGTTGTACAGGTCGTTGTGCAGACTGGCCGGAGTCTGTTCGCCGATGTACTCGCTGTACAGGCGCGCCTTGGCCGGCACGATGGCAAGCACCAACTGCACGCCATGCTGTTGCAGGGTGTCGCGCACGCCGCGAATCAGCGCCAGGTTTTCCTGTTCGAACTGGTCGCTGTTGGCGACCGGCTTGAACTCTTCGTCGCTGAACAGCCAGTTGTCTCGACCCAGCACCACACCGGGGCGGCCTTCGTTGAACAGTTTGAAGTCCAGCGCTGCCCAGAGGTTGGTGCCGATGCGCTTGAGCGGGAACTGCGCGTCGTAATGGGTTTCGGCGGCCTTGGCCAGCTTGCCGTCGAGCACGCTCATTTGTGCCGTGCGCTGGAAGCTGCTCAGGCCGCCCAGTGACCACACCCCAAGGCCCAAAAGCAGGACGAGAAACAACACGGAGTAGAGTTTGCGTAATGATCGGGTCATGGTCGGCTCACTCAGAACTGGAAGTAGAGAAACGGCGAGTAGCTTTGTGCCGAGAGTTTGAGGATCGAGGCGACGAACAGCAGCAGCACCAGGGCGCGGGTGGCGTACAGCCCCCAATCCAGGCTCAGGCTGCCGTCGGCATGGACTGCCACCGGGCTGGCCTTGGGCGTTGGCTTAGCGTTGCGGTAGAAGTCGCGCAGGCCAAAGAACGCCAGGGTGGCGTAGGCCAGCAGCAGGGTTGCCACTTGCAGGCTGGTGAGGTTGGCGCGGTTGAGTTCAGACAACTGCCAGTCACCGAAGCTGAACATGGCGCCGTACATACGCCCGGCCACGTTGAGGTTTTCAGCACGGAAGATCACCCAGCCGACCACCACCAGGAGGAAGGTGAATGCCCATTTGATTGGGTTGAATCGCGGCGGGTTGGTGTCCAGGCCCAGGGCTCGCTCGATAGCCAGCCACATGCCGTGCCAGGCACCCCAGATGATGTAGGTGAAGTTAGCGCCGTGCCACAGGCCACCCAACAGCATGGTCAGGAACAGGTTGCGATAGGTGGCGAAGGTGCCGCCGCGATTACCGCCCAGGGTGATGTACAGATAGTCGCGCAGCCAAGTCGACAGGCTGATGTGCCAGCGCCGCCAGAACTCGGTGATCGACTGGCTGATGTAAGGCTGCTTGAAGTTCTCCATGAAACGGAACCCCATCATCAGGCCCAAGCCGATGGCCATGTCGCTGTAGCCGGAAAAGTCGAAGTACAGCTGTGCGGTGTAGGCCAGGGCTCCGAGCCAGGCATCGCCTGTGGTCGGGTTCTGCAGGGCAAAGCAATGGTCGGCGACCACCGCCAGGGTGTCGGCAATGAAGACCTTCTTGATAAAGCCCTGCATGAAGCGCGTACAGCCTTCGGAGAACTTGTCGAGGGTGTGGGTGCGGTGGTTGAACTGGTCGGCCAAGTCGCGAAAGCGCAACACTGGACCTGCGATCAGGTGCGGGAAAATTGCCACGAAGGCGGCAAAGTCGATCAGGTTGCGCGTTGCCGGGGTGTCGCCGCGGTACACGTCGATGATGTAGCTGATCGACTCGAAAATGTAGAAGGAGATACCGATCGGCAGCAGGACATGCGTGAGGATGAACGGCTCAAGCCCGAACGAGGTCATGATCTCGTTGATGCTGTCGACGCCAAAGTTGGCGTACTTGAAGTAGCCCAGGATGCACAGGTCAACGATGACCCCGAGCAGCAGCCAGCGTTGGGCCGGTTTGGTGCGCACACCGGCAGCACCTACTTTCAGGCCGATCCAGTAGTTCCACAAGGTAACCGCGGCAAACAGCGCGAGGAAGTCCACCCTCCACCAGGCGTAGAACAGGTAGCTGGCCAGCAGCAGCAGTGCGTTGCGATAGCGTTGCCCGCTCAAGTAATACAAGCCGAGAAAGATCGGCAGGAACAGGAACAGAAACACGTTGGACGAGAACACCATCCCGATCTCTCCTTGTCGTTATCCACAATCGGGGCAGCAGCCCCCCAAACCCCCCGTGAAAAATCACCGGGGAAACCAAGTCAACCAACCCTGTGGGAGCGGGCTTGCCTCGCGATGCGCTGCAAGACTCTTATGTGCTTAACGGGATAAGCCCGCGCCTACAGGTAATGCGTTATTTCTTTTCGTAGATCCGGGTCAGGTCACCGCCGAGGCGGAAACTCTTGAACGGTTGCATGTCGTGTTTTTTCTTCAGCGCGTCGGCGTTGCAGCTGTAAAGGCTGCACCAGGGTTCGAGCCAGGCGTATTTGCTGTCGATTTTCAGGTCACCCATGTCCTGTTTCTCACCGCTCTTGCTCTTGAACGGGCTCGGGTCTTTCACGCCGGACAGCACCCGCTCACCCAGGCGCTTGAGGGCACCGTTGTTTTCCGGGCGGACATCGACACCGTTGGCTTGGGCGAAACTTGCGATCATCGCCAGTGGCGGCAGGGCATAGTTGTGATAGGCCAGGGCGCGTTGTTTGCGGTGCAGTTCATTGGGCAAGAAGCCCTGGGCATCGACCTGATTGGCCGCTACCCGATACTCTTTTACCGACCAGTCGAACAAGTCGCGGCGATCGGTTGCCACGGCAGTGGCCATGACCGACCAGGCGGCCCAGTAGGAGTGGTTGTTGATCTTCTCAAGCGGCAAGTCGCTCCAGTCCTTGACCACTTGATCGGCCAGGCGCGCGAACCACTTTTCGATCAGCTCGGCTTGCTGCTGGTGGGCGGCCAGGGGCTGGGAGTTGGAGAACTTCAGTTGCAACCAGGACGAACTCAAGCTGCCCAGCGCCCATTTGCGCATGGACTTGCCGGTGTGGTTGTAGTCGGTAGACATCAGCGCGTCGGCACGTGCCCAGGTGCTCAGCCAGTCCAGCGTGCAATCGAGTTGCTGCGGGCGGCCGTCGCGCATGTATTGCATCACCTGCTTGCTGACCCCGCGCTCAAGCGTGGTGATGCTCGCGGTGGAGTCGCGGAAGGCTTTTTCCGAAGCTTTGTTCAAGGTCGCCCGGGCCTTGTCCGAGCCTTCGTACTTGCTGCGAAACTGCAGCTTTTCGGTGTAAGGCTTGGGGATGGCTTCGCACCTGTAGTCGCTGGGCCCGGTCTTGAGTTTTTCGATACCCGCGTAGTAACCCTGGGGCGGTACCAGGCCGGCGGCCTGCACCGCTGGGCCGACCAGCATCAGTGCTAATGCAAGCATCTTGAGCCGGCCCTTGTGGGAGTGGCTGAGTGTGGCGTGTGTGTTCATGAGCGGCTCCGTTTGCAGAGTGTGGCTTCAACCTTCTGCGTCCCGTTTTCCGGGCCCTGGACCTCCACTGCAAGCAAGGTCTGGCTGGCCCAGTCTTCATCCTCGCGCAATTGGAAGGCAAAACGGCCATCGGTATCGGACGTCTCCGGCTTTTCGATTTTCACGTTTTCGTGGCGGCCATTGAGGTACCAGAGCTTGGCCTGCAAGACCTTGACCGAGGTGTCTGCAAACTTGATGTCCAACTGGTGGCGGCCGTTGTCCAGATCCTTGATCACGCCACCCTTGCCGTTGACCATCAGTTCGTTGTTGCCCGGTTTGAGCGTGGCATTGGCGTGCATCAGCGCCGGCTTACCTTCGCAACCGTTGTCGAGCAGGGCGAGCATCTGCCGCCAGATGGTTTCCTGGTCCAGGCGATACAGTGGCGAGAACTCCCAGACAAGAATCTTCGGTGGGTTGTTCTTGAAGTCGTCGCTGCCCAGGTACTGAATCATCGAGCCTTCCAGGCCACCGCCAGGGAAGGCGACGTTGAGTACGTCGGCGCCGATGTATTGTTCTAGGAAACCGGAAAAGTTGTAGTTCTTGCCACTGTGGCTGGTACCCACCAAGGTGATCTGCGGGTTGCCGGAGTCGCCGAACAGGTCGTCGCCGCCACTTTCCCCCTTGGGCTCGGTGCTGAACTGGTCCATGTACTGCACGGCGTAGCTGGTGCCGCACAGTTGCCCAGCCACGTTGTGCAGGGTTCCGGTCTTGCCCATGCGCCCGGACTTGTGGCTCTCGAATTCGCGCTTTGGCACATCGGCAAAGGCCGGCATCTTGTGCACGGTCTGGGCCACGATCCTGGCGGCGCGCTCGGCGCCATACGGCGTCCAGTGCTGGTCGCCACGGAAGTAGAAGTCCTTGCCCTGGTCGGCCGCGGCCAGTTGCTCGTTGGTCAGCGGCGACAAGTCGGGCACGTTGTAGCCCATCTTGCTGAAGCGGGCGAGCATCGCCTGGTAATTGCCCAGGGCTTTCTCGTAGTTGAACGCGGCTTTTTCCGCTGGCTTGAGCATGTTGCGGTTCACCAGGCCGCGGGTCGGCTGGTAAACCACGACCAGCTCAATACCGCGTGCCTTGAACGCATCGTGCACTTGCTGCAGGCGTTTGTAGCCGGCAGGGGTGGTCTGGAACTCGGTGCGCAGATCTTCGCGAGTACGGAACAACCAGTCGCCCTGAGCCTGTACCAGGGTGGTGAAGTTCTGCTGGTAGCGGGTGGTGTAGCGGCTCGCATCGTGTGCTTCAGGGCACAGCTGACAGCACGGCTCGGCGCTGAAGGTGGGGGCCGTTACGGTGTCTGCATGGGCGCCATTGCTGATCGCCATGAGCGCAGCACTGAGTCCAAGCAGTTTGATCAAATGTGGGGTCATGTCGTGGCTTCCTCAATCCGCCATTTCGGTCTGGCGTTCGACCGGGTCGATCAATACGGCTTTCTGCTGACGCACCATCAGGTCGAGGATCTCGTCCTGGCGTTCACCCAGCACACCGGAAAAACTGATACCGCTGGCCTTGCTCGGGGCCAGCATCGAAACCCGGTACAGTTCCACGCTCAACGGCGAGTCGATAGACAGTGGGCCGCTGCCGTTGGCCGCCAGTTCGCCACCGACGACGATCAGCGAGACCTTGGTGTCGAAGGGGTCCAGGTCAATGTCGCGGTCCGTGTCGGAGAGGTCTTTGATGTGCCCGTAGACGCCAACCAGGCCGTTGGCCATGGCCACGTTTTCATACAGGCGGATGTTCACGCTGTTGCGTACGCGAATACCGTGGCGGCGGTTGTTGATCAGCTTGTTACCCCAGATCAGATTGTCGCCACTCTCGTACAGGGTGATGCCGTCGGTATGGTTGCGGTAGATCTCGTTGTAGGCGATCAGGTTGTTGACGCTGTTACGGTCGATCACCACGCCCGAAAGCTTGTTGTCATAGCTCTTGTTGTTGATGATCCAGCTGTCGTTGACCTCACGGGAAACGATGATGCCGTGCTTCTTCTTGGTGCCATGCACGGTGTTGCCAGCGATGATCAGTCGGTGCGAGCGGTCGTGGGGGTCGATGCCATAGACGATGTTGTCGCGGTAGGTGCTGTCCTTGACCACAAAGTCGCTGGTTTCGTAGCAGTAGAAGCCGTACCACATGTCACTGAATTCCGAGCCGATGATCCAGCCGGTGGGTTCGGCGCGGCCCATCTGCTTGGCCATGTTCGGCGTGTACTGGGAAATGCTCACCCCGTAGGACTTACTTTTGGCGTAGCCGAAGCTGGCCATCTGGGTGTTGACGATGTAGGTTTCGGTGCCGCCCCACGACAACAGGAACGGGCGGAATTCGTTGGCGGAGCGGAACGTGGCCGGGCCATTGTCCTTCTCGCGCCAGCCGGTGACCTTGCTGTCGGTGACGAACAGTTTGCCGTCGTTGACCAGGAATGATCCGCCTTCCTGGGACAGGCGAAGTTCCTTGACCTTGGCATCGATCTCCAGCACACCTTTGGCGCCGACCACGATGGGCAGGCGCGCCAGGTAAACGCCGGGTGCGGTTTCACTCAGGTACTGCTTGGGTACGTGCTTGCTCAGCTCGGTGAAGTCGACATGACCGTCATCGACAAAGATTACCTGGGGGATGCCGTGTTGACGCGCTACCCATTCGGCCATCTTGTTGTCGCCACCGATGAACTCCTTGAGCGCGTCTTCCTGCAGCATGCGCCGCACCGTGACCTTGCCCTTGTGGGTGCGCTGGATCTTTTTCTGCACGGCTTCGGCGGTGTAGCCGGAGAGGTCGGGCAGGGTCGGCGCGGGAATCTGCAACGGCTCGATCGGCGCGCTGCTCACGGTGTAGGTTTTGGCCTGCTGCAGTTCCTTGGCCACCGTGGTCGGTGCCTGGCTGTTGGCCAGGGCGATGCTGCTGGCCAGCAGCAAGGTGCCGGCCAGCACGCACTGGAAGGTGTTCGATTGAAGGCTCATATCAGTGCACTCCAGGCATCAGAAGCGCCAGATAACGTCGACGAAGGCGCGGTGCATGTAGGAGTCCGCTTCCTTGCCATAGGCGTCGCCCGGCTTGAATACACCAGCACGCAAGCGCACCAGCGCCGAAGGTTCGTCGATGGACTGGCTCAGGGCGGCTGGCAACAAGCCCTGCTTGAAGTACTTGGTGACCACTACGTCCATTTCTTGACCAAGGTCTTTCTCACCCTGGACCAGCGGACGGTTGATGCCGTTGTCTTCGACAACCGCGTTGATACCGCTGCTGCCGATGTTCTGGTTGCCGTCCACACGCCAGAACTTGTGGTAGATCAAGCTGGCGTCGTAGTCGTCGCGCAACTGCCAAGAGGTGAACAAGGTGGCCGCCTGGAGGTTGCCCAGTTCACCGCGAAACGCTTCGCCGAAGCGGTGTACCCGCGAGCGGGTGCCGGTGAAGTTGGAGCGGTTGCTTTCCAGGCCGGTTTGCTCGTAATTGCTTGAACCGTCGCTGCCACCGCCGCCGCTGCCGCGGGCATAGGCAGCACCGACTTGCCAGTTGGGATCAAGGCGCAGGCGGATACCGAGGTCGGTAGCCCAGGCGTTGACGTCGCCACTCTGCTTGCCGCTGGCCACTTGCTCGCCGTTGACGGTGGTGGTGTTGAGGCTGTCGCGATCACCGCTCAACCAGGTCACGCTGCCCCAGTAGTTGACGCGATTCTGATTGCGCCAGTTGTAGGCGTCGCTGTTGGCTTCAAGGCCCAGCCAGGTGAGGTCGCCGGTGCGCGTCTTGTCCAGCGCATCGACCGTTTCGCCCGGGCTCTTCAGGTTGCCGTCGTCGTGGGTGTGGTGAGCACGCAGGCCAACCCAGTGTCCCGGTGTCCATTGCGTGGCAATGTCGCCGTAGACGTGCAAGCGATCCTTGTCTTCAGGGGCCAGTTCGGTGAGGTCGGTGCGGTACTCACTGAAGCGTTCGGCCACGCCGAGGTTGGCCCGCAACAAGGTGGTGTCGAAGGTCCAGTTCAGCGCTTCGATGTTGGTGTCACGCCACATGCCGTCGTCGTTGCGCAGGCGCTGGCGGCCGAAGCGCAGTTGCTCGCCGGGGTAGGCGGTCAGGCCGCTGTAGCCGACCCAAAACTCGCGCATTGCCAGGTAGCTTTTGTCTGCCTCGCGACCATCGGCGCGGCCGGTATCGGTTTCGGCTTCATCGCCTGACTGGCGCAGGGTATCGGTCTCGATAATGTCGGTGGCCGCTACCGCCTGGCCCATGGCAAAGGCACTCCAGTTGCCACGTTCGCCGTAGACCCAAGGGCGCAGGTCCAGGCCCAGACCGTTGACGTCACCACCGGAGCGGGTGCCCAGGTCACGGTCGTCTTCGGACTGGCCGGTGATTTTCACGTCCAGGCCAAAGTTCTTTTCGGCAGTCATTGCGGCCAGGGTCGGGCATGACCAGAGCACGGCGAAGCCAAGGCCCAGGCCGGCTTTCATCCACGGATTGAGTGTCATAGGGAATCCTCGCCTTGTTCAGGTGCTTGCACAGCGTGCAGGGCCAAGGCGCCAGCGCCTGGGCCGATGGCGCCACGGGACTGGCGCTCTTGCTGCAACAGGCGCTCGGCCTGGGCTTTTTGCGTTGGGGAGAGTTGCGGGTCGAGTTCGGCGCTCAACGCTTGCGACTGCTCGCTGGGATTGGCTTGCGCCAACTGGCTGAACACCCAGGCGTTGACCAGGTCCTTGCGGATGCCGTGGCCTTCACTGAACAGCTGGGCCAGGGCGTAGTCGGCGCTGAGCTGGCCACCGCGGGCGGCGGTGAGCAGGTGGTCGACCGCTTTCTGTGGGTCGACATTGCCCAGGTAGCCGCGGCGATATAGTTGGCCCAGGTAGTAATGGGCGCTGATTTCACCGGCATTGGCGGCACTGAGCAAATGGCTTTCGGCTTTGTGTGCATCGGCCGGCACGGTCTTGCCTTCGTAGTACAGGCGACCAAGCAAAAGCTCTGCCCGTGGCTGCTCGGCGGCACGGCCCTTGTCGATGTACTCCATCAACTTGTCAGTGTCGCCAAGTTCGGGAAAGTCGTAGAGCAACTGCGCCAGGCTGACCCAGGAAGCAGGGTTTACCGGTGCCACGTGTTCGAGCAGCGCCTGGGCGGTTTTCTCGTCGGTCTGTCCCAGGCTGCGATCGGCCAGCACACGGGCCACGCTGTCGACCCGCGTGGCGGGAATCGTGCCGCGCTGGTAGGCGCTTTTTACATTTTCAATCAGCGCAGCCTGTTGATCGGCCTGACCGCGTTTCTGGTAGACGGTGGCCAATTCGACATAGCAGATATCGGTTGCCGTCAGCGCGGCTTTGCAGATCCGCTCAACTTCATCCAAATGCTGGTCGTAGGTGTTCTGGGTGCGGTACAGCAGGATCTGCGCGAGGCCCGCTTCCGGGTAGCCGGCGGCGCGCCATTGATCGATCTGTTGCTGGGCGTTAGTGCTCGGGAAGCTCTGTGGATATTGCAGGTAGAGCATCGCCAGCGGAATCAGGGTATTGCCCTCACCGTTGGCGAAGGCCTTCTTTAGCAGGGTTTCGGCTTCCTGGCGCTCGGCTGCAGAGGCGTCTGGCTTGGCGGCCAGCAGCCGCCCCAGGCGCGCCTGGGCGCGGGGCGAAATGTCGGCGGCAGCGCGGTAGGTTGCTTCGGCTTCCTTGAGCTTGGCCGGGTCGCGGGTTTCTACCTGAATATCGGCCAGGCCAACCTGGGCTTCGCTGTAACCGAGGTCGGCCAGTTGCCGGTAGTTCTGCTCCGCCAGGGCCGTGTCGCCGCGCTTGAGTGCTTCGTTGGCCAGGCGCTGGTCGGGCAACCCTGCACAACCGGCCAGGCTGATGGCCAGTGCCAGGCCCAACGCAGCACAAGGGTAGGAGTGAGTCAGAGTCATGGGCGGATCCTCTTAGAGCCCACGGGCCACGGCTTTGTCGATCAACCAGTCCAGCGATGGACCGCTGTCGCTGTCGACCGCAACCGGACGCCCGGCCAGTTCGCTAGGCAGTGCGCCTTCTGGCTTGATTTGCACACGAATGTCCGAAGACAAGTCTTCGCTGTTCAGGCTGGAGCTGCTGACGATCTCGCCGCTGCGCCATTGATCGTCGCCTGCAATCTGGAAGTTGACTCGGGTGCCTGGCTTGACGTCGTCGAACTGGCGATAGCTGAAGCGCGCCTCGATGGTTGGATTGGCCGTGCGCGGGATCAGTTGGAAAATCACCTGGCCTTTGCTCGCGTACTGGCCGTCATCCACCAGTTGGCGGGCGACCACACAGTCGCAAGGGCTGGTAAGGGTGCCGCTCATTTGCTTGCCGAACAGCTCTTCGACTTTGCTCGGCTCCAATTGCTGGTCGTCCAGGTGGCCTTTGAGCATGTCCAGCATGCTGGTGCTGAACGAGGCGAGCGGGGCGCCTTTGACTGCATTGCCACCACTTTCGATCAGGCTTTGCACGGTGCCGTCGCGAGGCATGGTGACGTTGGTGGTCGGCACGCTGACCACGCCGGCCTGGGCGTGGCTGACGAAATACAGGCCATACACAGACTTGGCGATAAAGCCGAAGGCGGCGACCCCGACCACGAACACACCGAGGCTGAACGTGACGGCCCGCAGGCGACCAAAGGCGCTCATGCCGCCGCTGGTGTCTTTGTGTTTGCGCGCCTTGGTGAAGTTGTCGCGCTGCAGGGTGCTGAGCACGTCGCCCATGGTGATCAGCTCGCCCGACAGGTGCGAGGTGATGATGTGGCGCAAGGTGGCGATATCGCGCGGTTCCAGGTTCTGGAACTGCACACCGGTGCGGCCGCTGGAGGAATCAAAGGAGCGCACCTGGAACTCGATGTCCATCGCCAGGCCGAGTTTATCGACGGTGAACTGCAAGCGGCCGCGCAGTACCTCACCCACTTTCAGCGGGTGTTTGGCATGGAAGCTCAGGCCCCCTGCGGACAGGTCATCGACCTTCACCTCCAGGGTTTCGCGGTTGCTCCCCAGGTATCGCAACTTGGCGGGGATGCGCACCCGGGCGTGTTGGCGCTGGGCTTCGGACTCATGCACGACATTGACGTTCACGGCGGTATTCATGGCAATTTGTTCCTGTTTAATCCAATCGGGTTCCGGCTCACACGACCATGAACAGCACAGCAACGAAGATGCTGGCCGCCGAGAAGGTCATGGTCCGGGAGGACCAGGTGTTGAACCATTGTTGAAAGCTGGCGAGGTCGCGTTTGAGTGCAGTGGGCTGGCGGGTCCAGGACTGCTTGTCGAGGCGGAAGAACACGTAGATCTTCATGATCGCGCCGACGATCTGGTTGTAATAAAGAATCAGCGGGTAGGCCGGGCCGATGGAATGGCCAGAGCACAGCAGCATCAGGGTCAGGATCAAGCGCGTAATACCGATCCACAGCAGGTACACCAGCAGGAACGCCGGACCAAACTTGAGGCTGGCAATGACCGCCACGGTCAGGCCGAGCAGGCTGGTCCACATCGATACACGCTGGTCGAACAGCACCACGCTGGTGAACAGCCCCAGGCGGCGAATGCCCAGGCCCAGGGCCCGCGAGTTCTGGCGCAAATTGTTGCCGTACCAGCGGTACATGAGTTTGCGGCTGGCCTTGATGAAGCTTTTTTCCGGTGGGTGCTCGACCGTGTTGATCGCTGCATCCGGCACGTAGAACGTGTCGTAGCCCAGGCGCATGAGGCTGAACCAGCTGGACTTGTCGTCACCGGTCAGAAACTTGAAGCGGCCCAGTCGCCAGTGCTGCAAGGAGTCGTTCTCGACGTCGGCGATGAACTCGGGGTTGGTGACCACGGCGGCGCGGAACACCGACATACGCCCGGTCATGGTCAGCACGCGTTTGGACAGGGCCATCGAGCACATGTTGATATGGCGTTGGGCGAAGCGCAGCTTGTGCCATTCGCTCATGATGTAACCGCCACGCACCTCGCAGAATTCGTTGGTGGTCAGGCCACCAACATTGCCGAACAGCTTGAACCAGGGCACGGTCTTGCGTACCACACCCTCTTCGAGCACGGTGTCGCCATCGATCACCGCAACCACCGCGTTGTCGTCCGGCAGGTGGCGAGAGATGGCGCGAAAGCCGTAGGCCAGGCCGTCGCGCTTGCCAGTACCGGCGATGCGCACGAAATCGAGGGTGACGCGATCGGGCGGATTGAATTTTTCCCAGAGGCTTTTCACCAGCAGTTCGTCGGACATTTCCACCAGCGAGCAGACCACAGTGGTCGGGTAGCCGCAGGCGATGGCCTCGCGGATCACCGAGCTGTAGACCTGGGCCGTGGTCAGGGCATCGATGCGAAAGCTGGTTACCATCAGGTAGACATGGGATGGATCGGCGGCGCTGCCCAGCTTGCGTACCTTGCGGCGCAGCAATGGGTAGACCACATAGAGAAACAGCATGCCGCGCACGAAGTGAATGGCACCCATGGAGTAACGCCAGATACCGACGGCGCCGACGAGGAAAATGAAGTCCTTCGAGTCGGGGTCGAAAATGGACTTGGGCAAGGCCAGGGCGATCAACATGAGCAAGCTCACGTAGAACAGCCAACCGGCGACCTGTAGCAGGCCGTGCTTGAGCCTTTGCATGTTCTGCATCCGTATCCAGAGATGAGTAGGGTGATGTGCAGGGCCCGCAGGCCCTGCGCAGCCTGCCGGGTTTACCAGCAGATACCTTCGGTGCGAGTGGCCGGGGAGGTGGCCTTGCTCATGAAGCCAACCAGATCGATGACCTGTTTGCCTTCAGGCGCTTGCTGGGCGAGGGCGCGGAACTTCTCGTCGCGGTTGCCCAGCACGATAACGTCGGCGTGCTGGATGACCTGGTCGAAGTCGGCATTGAGCAGCGAGGAAACATGCGGAATCTTCGATTCGATGTACTCCTTGTTCGCCCCGTGAACGCGGGCGTACTCGACGTTGCTGTCGTAGATGTTCAACTCGTAGCCCTTGCCGATCAGGCGCTCGGCCAGTTCCACCAGCGGGCTTTCGCGCAGGTCATCGGTGCCGGCCTTGAAGCTCAGGCCGAGCAGGGCGACTTTGCGCTTGTCGTGGCTTTCGATGATGTCGAAGGCGTTCTGCACCTGTGAGTCGTTGCTGGTCATCAGCGAGTTGAGCAGCGGCGCCTTGATGTCCAGGCTGCTGGCCCGGTAGGTGAGGGCGCGTACGTCCTTGGGCAGGCACGAACCACCGAAGGCAAAACCTGGGCGCATGTAGTACTGCGACAGGTTCAGCGACTTGTCCTGGCAGACCACGTCCATCACTTCGCGACCATCGACACCCACGGCCTTGGCGATGTTGCCAATCTCGTTGGCGAAGGTCACCTTCGCGGCGTGCCAGACATTGCAGGTGTACTTGATCATCTCGGCCACTTCGATGTCCTTGCGGATGATCGGCGCATCGAGTTCTTCGTACAGCGACTGCAGAACGTCGCCGCTGGCCTTGTCCAGTTCACCGATTACAGTCATGGGCGGCTGGTCGTAGTCTTTGATCGCGGTACTTTCACGCAGGAACTCAGGGTTTACCGCGACACCGAAATCGACCCCGGCTTTTTTGCCGGAGCAATATTCGAGAATCGGGATTACCACGTTTTTAACCGTGCCCGGCAGTACGGTACTGCGCACCACGATGGTGTGGCGGGTGGCTTTTTCGCGTAGCACATAGCCGATTTCGCGGCACACTGACTCGATGTATTCCAGGCCCAGATCGCCGTTTTTCTTGCTTGGCGTACCGACGCAGATCATCGACAGTTCGCTGTCGCGGATGGCCGCGGCAAAATCGGTGGTGCCGCGCAGGCGGCCCTTGTCGATGCCTTGTTGCAAGAGTGTTTCCAGCCCGGGTTCGACAATTGGCGATTTGCCCTGGTTGATCAGGTCGATCTTGGTCTTGGAAACATCCACGCCAATCACTTCATGACCCCGTGCGGACAGGCAGCCAGCACAGACTGCACCTACATAACCTAAACCAAAGATGCTGATACGCATCGCTATCACCTCATGTGTTTATCTTGCCGGCTCAACTTTCAGAGCCAGACCGGGTTGATTAACCAACAGTTTTCCGGGCGAACGGAGTTGTGGCAAAAAGATGTCACTTCACCGATCGCAGGCACATAAATAGGGAGTACAAAATGTTCCTGTACTCGAAGTTAGTAGCCAATAGCCAATAGTTGTGGACGTGCCCTTTAATGCAGCCGTCTTTATTGCAGTTCTGTGTTCAGATACTGCAGTGCTTGCTCTTTCAAGTGGATAAATCCTTTGAAATCAACCACTAGGACGAATTTATCGGGCGCGGATCTCCTGACTGAAACTCAAGGTAGTTGTTGGGGTTTTCCCCAACAGCGGTGTAGGTCATTTCTCACAACAGGATGGAAAATCGTTACGGGTGGTATGAGCAGTATGCGAACGTATAAGTTCCGGGAGGGGTTCAGCGGAGGTGAAAGATTTTTAAATAATTCTTCAAGTGTCAGTACTTTCATATTGATGGCACGCGGCAGTTTCATCCCTATATATAAAGGATGAAGTTGCGTGGGGATGTTTTTATGCCAGCACTGAAAAATAATTTTCGCAAAACGTCAAAAAATTACGAATGGTATGAGCTGGATTGGCGATCGCGGATGCTCGTCAATTTGTCGGCGCCAATTTAATGGCTTTTCTGAGGGGGTGCGCCCCCACAATTGCTGTGAGGGCGCGTGCAAAAGCTTGCTATGCCTGTAGCGGGTTTTACTCGCCCGGATGATCGCGCAGGAACACCAGGTTATCCGGCTTCGATTGCTCGGCACTGTAGTAGTAGCCTTGCACGTCGAACTGCTTGAGCAGCTGTGGATCGTTGATGCGTTCCTGGATCACGAAGCGGCTCATCATGCCTCGGGCTTTCTTGGCGTAGAAGCTGATGATTTTGTACTGGCCGTTCTTGAAGTCGCGAAACTCGGTGTTGATGATCCGCGCCTTGAGGGCCGTGCGCTTGACCGCGCTGAAGTACTCGTTGCTGGCCAGGTTGAGCAACAGGTCGTCGCCTTGTTCGGCCAGGGCCTGGTTCAACCATTCGCTGATGCGCGTGCCCCAGAAGGCATACAGGTCCTTGCCGCGGGCGTTGGCCAGCTTGGTGCCCATTTCCAGGCGATAGGGTTGCATCAGGTCCAACGGGCGCAGCAGGCCGTACAGCCCGGAGAGCATGCGCAGGTGGTCCTGGGCATAGCTGAAGTCGTCTTCGCTCAGGCTTTGGGCGTCGAGCCCTGTGTATACGTCACCTTTGAAGGCCAGCAGCGCCTGCTTGGCGTTTTCTGGGGTGAACGCCGGGTTCCAGCAACCGAAACGCGCGGCATTGAGGCCGGCAAGTTTGTCGGACAGGTGCATCAGCTCGCTGATCTGCGCTGGCGACAGCTCGCGCAACTGCACGATCAGCTCCTGGGAGTCGTCCAGGTATTGCGGCTGGGTGTAGCGCTGGGTTACAGGCGGGGTGTCGTAGTCGAGGGTCTTGGCGGGGGAAATCACCGTCAGCATCGGTCGGGCTCCTTAATTCGTGGGGCCGATTCTACGGGGCGGGGGCGCTGATCTCCAGCTATGGCGTTGATAGCCACAGACCATCCCGACGCTTGACGCTATAGTGCGCGGCGAGGAAACCGGAGAGCCCGATTGTGCGCATTGCTTTTCTACTACTGGCTGGACTGTTGAGTGTTACGGCGCAAGCGGCGCCGGTGGCGCCGACCACGTTCGACCGCGCGAACTGGCCAGAACAACTCGATAACCCGGCACTTTTCGATGTTGCCTCGCGGGCTGAGGTTCTGGCCTTCGCCAAGGCTCTGGAAATCAGTGAAGCCCTGGACGAGCCAAGCCTTGCGGCACGCCTGGGCCTCAGGCAGATCAATCTGCAGTCGATCAATCAGCTACGCTCACGCCTGTGGCCGCAGCTGTGGCGCAATTTCAATCTGGCCCAGCAGAGCTGCGATCAGGATGCGTCGTTCTGTTATGCCATCGACACTCTCACTGAGTTTCGCCAGCAGGCAGCAAAGTTCGAAGTGGCCGGTGATTCCTTCTATGGCGGCTGGGCCGAACCCAGCCGCCAATTCCATGAGCGCTACCTGAATGAGCTGTTGCGCAAAGCCGCGCTATTCCCGCAGCACCCCAGCGAGATCGAGCGCTTTTCGCACCTGGAGCGCAATGGTGATGAGCTGAACGACAGACTGTTCATGCTGACTTTCGATTCAGGCCCTAGCGCCGTTGGTGGTGGCACCGATTCGCTGACCGACTACCTGCGCCGGCAGAAGCTCGGCGCAACTTTTTTCGTGCTGGGCAACAGCCTGCAGTCGCGCCGTGACAAAACCTCGCTCGCCGACGTGCGCGCGCTCTACAAAGGTCAATGCGTAGGAATTCAGGGCTGGCAGTATCGCTCTCACGGTCAATGGCAGGGTTGGCAGGACTCGGTGTTGCGCAGTCAGGCTCGCGTCCAGTCCGACTTGCCCGATCAATATGTGCCGCTGTTCAGGCCGCCTTATGGCCAGCGGCGTGCCGACAGTCAGGCATTCTTCGCCAACCAAGGCTTGCAGGTGCTGCTCTGGAACATCGATGCGCAGGATCAGACGTCGCTCAACGCCGAGCAATCGGCTCAGCGGGTGCTGACCCTGATGTTGATCTGGCGACGCGGAGTGATCCAGTTTCACGATGCTCAACCCAAGGCGCAGGAGGCGCTGACCTGGTTGCTCAAGCACACCGCACAAAGTGGAATTGGTTGGGAAGATTGCCGGCATTTTGCGGGAAAAGGCTGATATCAGGCGAGAAGTGCCCAATTCAGCAAAAGGCGGCGAGGCGAATTTTACTCGACCTGATTTATGACTTTAGCGGTGCTTTGACCTCGCGCCAAGGGCTAAGTGTCATCAAAAAAAATAAATTCAAAAATACGTAAAAATGCTTTTTCCGGTCATGGTTTTTGCGGTATCAAGAAGACAGACCGCCGAACCCTGCATCACAGGTGGCGTCATTGGGCACCATTTATGTGAGGGCAGCTCTCCACCCGTAACGACGCGGACCAGGAGAGAACCGGCGGCCACTTCACGGCGCAGCACCGTCCAGGTATTGCGTTGTATGGCTTCCACAAAGGTGACCGAGTATGGATGATCAAGGACGCACCAATTCCTCCAACCAGCCAATCCTTTATGTGCTCGATACCAATGTACTGATTCACGATCCAAACGCATTGCTCAACTTCGAGGAGCACCACGTCGCCATACCGATGACGGTGCTGGAGGAGCTCGACAAACTCAAGACCGGAAAGCACACCATCGCCGCCGAATGCCGTCAGGCCATCCGCCTGATTGATCAGACATTGGGCGATGCCTCGCCAGCTGACGTCGAACAGGGAGTACCGATCCAGCGCGGCAAGAGTGGCCCCAAGGGCTTGCTGTCTATTCTGATGAGCCCGCGCAACGAGCCTAACCGGCTGCTGCCGGAAACGCTCAACGACAACATCATCATCAACCAGTTGCTTGAGCTGCGTAGTCGCCGCAAAGACCTGGACGTGGTGCTGGTAACCAAAGACATCAACATGCGCCTCAAGGCTCGCGCCTGTGGGATCGCGGCCGAGGACTACAGTACCGACCAACTGGTTGACGACGTATCCCTGCTCTCCAAGGGCTACCACAGCGTCACCGGATCATTCTGGGACCGCGTCAGCAAGGTCGAGACCCGCCAGGAGCGCGGTCGCACCTGGCACCGGGTACAGATGGTCGACAACCTGCCTGCGGTGCACATCAACGAGTTCATCATCGACGAGCAGGGCTTTGTCGGCTGGATCAAAGGCATCAAGGAAGACGAGCTGCTCCTGCTCGACCTGCACCAGGAACCACTGCTGCACCAGGAAGCCTGGGGCCTCAAGCCGCGGGATATCCATCAGAGCCTGGCACTGTTTGCGCTGCTTGATCCGGATATCCACCTGGTCAACCTGACCGGCGCCGCGGGTTCGGGTAAAACCATTCTGGCGCTGGCCGCTGCCATCGAGCAAACCATGGTCAGCAAGCGCTACCGGCGCATCATCGCTACCCGTAGCGTGCAGGGGCTTGACCAGGAGATCGGCTTCCTGCCGGGCACCGAAGCGGAAAAAATGGAGCCTTGGCTTGGGGCAATTACCGACAACCTTGAAGCACTGCACATGGATGATGAAAACACCCATGGCAGTGTCGACTACATTCTTGAGCGGGTACCGCTGCAGTTCAAATCCCTGAACTACATTCGCGGTCGCAGTTTCCAGCAGAGCCTGATTCTGATCGACGAATGCCAGAACCTCACGCCGCACCAGATGAAAACCATCATCACCCGTGCCGGTGCCGGCTCCAAGGTGATCTGCCTGGGTAACCTGGCGCAGATCGACACCCCTTACCTGTCCGCGACCAGCTCGGGCCTTACTTACCTGACCGAGCGATTCAAGGACTTCCCCAATGGCGTGCACATCACCCTGCAGGGTGTGCCGCGTTCGATCCTGGCCGAATACGCCGAAGCGCACCTGTAACCCTTGCAACTACCGGGCGGTCATGCCGCCCGGTTTTTTTTCGCTGCGATATCCACAGCCATGGGTTTACACTCTTTACTCCTGAACAGGAGGAAGGCTGTGCTGACTCATCTCGATTCCCAAGGTCGCGCCAATATGGTCGACGTCACTGAAAAAGCCGTGACCTCGCGTGAGGCTGTGGCTGAAGCGCGGGTGCGCATGCTCCCGCAAACCCTGCAGATGATCGTCGAAGGCGAGCACCCCAAGGGTGATGTCTTCGCCGTGGCACGAATTGCCGGTATCCAGGCCGCGAAGAAAACCAGCGACCTGATCCCGCTGTGCCACCCGTTGCTGCTCACCAGCGTCAAGGTCGAACTCAGCGCCGAAGGCACAGATACGGTCTATATCGTCGCCCGCTGCAAGCTGGCCGGCCAGACTGGCGTTGAGATGGAAGCGCTGACGGCTGCCAGCGTCGCCGCACTGACGATCTATGACATGTGCAAAGCGGTTGATCGCGGCATGATCATCGATGGCGTGCGGGTGCTGGAGAAGCTTGGCGGCAAGAGCGGCCACTATCAGGCGGACGACGTGCAATGAACATCAATGTGATGTATTTCGCCCGTTACCGCGAAGTTCTGGAAGCCGACGGCGAAACGCTCGAAGGTACGTTTGCAACGTTGGACGACGTGCGCAAGGCCTTGGTTGCCAAGGGCGGCAACTATGCCGTGCTTGCCGAGCAGAACCTGATGTGCGCGCGCAACGAAGACTTGTGCAAACTCGACGAGCCGGTGGCCGAGGGTGATGTCGTGGCGTTCTTTCCGCCCGTGACCGGAGGCTGAAATGAGCGTTCGAGTACAGAACCAGGCGTTTGATCCGGGTGCCGAAGTCAATGCCATGCACGCGGCCAACGTGGGCGTCGGTGCGGTGGTCGGCTTTGTCGGTTATGTGCGTGACTTCAACGATGGTCAGGATGTGGCCGGCATGTTCCTCGAGCACTATCCGGGCATGACCGAAAAAGCCTTGGCCAAGATCGTTGTAGAAGCCGAGCAACGCTGGCCGTTGCTCAAGGTCGAGGTGCTGCACCGTATCGGCGCGCTTGAACCGGGTGAGCCGATAGTCTTTGTCGGCATCGCCAGTGCCCATCGCCAGGCAGCGTTCGATGCCTGCAACTTCATCATGGATTACCTCAAGACCCGCGCACCGTTCTGGAAAAAAGAACAGACCGGTGACGGCCCGCGCTGGGTCGAGGGCAAGCAGAGCGACGAAGAAGCGGCAGGGCGCTGGTAGTCACGATTTTCGCGGGCCAAGCCCACTACCCCAGGCAGTGTGAGCGTGGGTGGGAGTGGGCTTGTCTGGCGATGCTTTTGCCTGTTGAGTTTTAATACAATAAAGTCCAGTATGGAATTATAAGTACAAAATAATTCCAGGCTTGTGCATGCCTGATTCCTTTCCCTCTGTCTTGCAACACACCTCCAATAACGAGCGAGAGAGACCCTCATGAAAAAACTCACCCTGATCAGCGGTCTGGCCCTGAGCCTGTTGGCCAGCAGTAGCCTGTTCGCTGCCGAGAAAACTCTGCGCATCGGTATCGAGGCTGCGTACCCTCCCTTCGCGTCAAAGAACGACAAGGGTGAAATTGTCGGTTTCGACTACGACATCGGCAATGCCTTGTGCGCGCAGATGCAGGTCAAGTGCGTGTGGAACGAGGTAGAGTTCGATGGTCTGATCCCATCGTTGAAAGTGAAGAAAATTGACGCGGCCTTGTCGTCGATGACCATTACCGACGAGCGCAAGAAGTCGGTGGACTTTACCCACAAGTACTATTTCACCTCTTCGCGCCTAATCATGAAGAAGGGTGCTGAAGTGGATGATCAGTACGCCAGCCTCAAGGGCAAGACTGTTGGCGTGCAGCGCGCCACCACCACTGACCGTTACGCCACCGAGGTGCTTGAGCCCAAGGGCATTATCATCAAGCGCTACAGCAACAACGAAGAGATCTACATGGACCTGGCATCGGGCCGCGTAGATGCGATTTTCGCCGACACCATTCCGCTTGACGACTTCCTGTCGATGCCACGTGGCGCCGCCTATGCCTTCGTGGGGCCGGAGCTCAAGGATCCGAAGTATGTTGGCGAGGGTGCCGGGATCGCGGTGCGCAAGGGTAATGGCGAGCTGGTCACTCAGCTCAACAGTGCCATCGACGCGATTCGCGCCAATGGTGAATACCAGAAGATCCAGTCCAAGTACTTCAAGTCGGATATCTACGGCGACTGATCGCCGGCATCAAGGCCTGGAGCTTTTCAGGCCTTGATTTCCTTCAGGTGTTTGTACACCGTCGCGCGCCCCATCCCCAGCACATTGGCCACGTAGTTGGCTGCACTCTTGCCCTTGAATGCGCCTTCGGCGTGCAAGGCCAGGACCAGCTCGCGCTTGTGATCGCGGGTCAGCAGGTTGAGGCTCAGTTGGCGCTGGCGTAGCCAGGTGTTGAGAAAGGTATTGATACGTTCCTGCCAGTCATCGCGAAACAGCGCATCGGGCTGAGCAATCAGCTTGCTCGGCGAAAGGAACAGGTCGAGTGCAGCCTTGGCATTTTCGAACAGGGAAATGTTCAGGTTGATGCACAGCACCGCCAGTGGTCGCCCCGCTTCATCGCGCAGCACCGTGCTCAGCGAGCGGATTTTCTGTCCGTCCCAGTTGAGCTTCTCGTAGGGACCGATATTGGTTTCATCGGTGCCTGTTTCGAGCATGTCTTCGAGTGCCGCGTCATCTCCCACTTCGCGCTTGGACAGGTTGTTGGCGATGTAGTCGATTTTCTGGCTGCGCAAATCGTGCAGCACCACCTCGGCATGGGGGAAAAACAGGGTGGCGATGGCATCGGCAATGGCCCGGTAGTTGTCCAGGACAGGGTCGCGGCGAGGTGTCGACATTCAGGCAGGCTCCAAGCGGTGTCAGCGCCCTTGGGGCAAGGGCGCTGCGAGTGTGCCGCAATCGCGGCGGCGCGTCATCCCTGCAGGCGGCGCGGGGACAGCATCTGCGCGCTGAGGTTAAAGTCCGTCAGGGCTTGTGGCAGGTCTTCGCCACGCACCAGGGCGGCACTGGCCTGGCCCATCGCCGGAGACGTCTGGATACCATAGCCGCCTTGTGCCGCCACCCAGAACAAACCGGGTACCTGCGGATCGAAGCCGGCCACCAGGTCGCCATCGGCAACGAAACTGCGCAGACCGGCCCAGGTGCGGGTGGGACGGCGAATGCTCAGGGTCGTGGCTTCCTCGATCTGGTAGATGCCCATGGCAATGTCGAGTTCTTCGGCCTGAACATCGTGGGGATCAACCGGGTCGGCATTAGCTGGCGAGCCGAGCAGCATGCCGGCATCGGGTTTCATGTAGAACGACTCGTCGAGGCTGACGAGCATAGGCCAGGCGTGGCTGTCGATGCCTTCAGGGCCGGCAAATATGAATGCGGCACGACGCTTGGGTTGCAGGCCAAGCGGTTGTGCGCCGGCCAGGACGCCGATGTGGTCGGCCCAGGCACCAGCGGCGTTGATCAGTACCGGTGCGCTGAAGGTGCCACGACTGGTTTTCACCTGCCAAAGGCCATCACTGTCGCGACTCAGTTGCTGGACTTCACAATCACTGTGTATTTCACCTTGCTGGCGGCGAATACCCCGCAGGTAACCCTGGTGCAGGGCGTCGGTATCGATGTCGCTGGCGCTGGGGTCGTACAGGGCGCCATGAACCTTGTCACGGCGCAGCACCGGCACGCGCGCGCAGGCCTGGTCGGCGTCGAGCAGTTCAACGTCCGGCACGCAGGCTTTGGCACTCAGGTACTGGCGCTGCAGTTCTTCGGGGTCGCCGGTCAGATCGACGGTCATCTCGCCGCGTGGACTCAGGAGCGGATGCTCGGCGAAGCCTGGCGGTGGCTGGTCGAAAAACGCCCGGCTGGCCAGGGTCAGGGCGCGTACTTGCGGGGTGCCATAGGCAGCGGTGTAGAGCGCTGCCGAGCGGCCGGTCGAGTGATACCCAGGCTGCGACTCGCGCTCAAGCAGTAGCACGCGGCCGTGGCTGGACAGCCAGAAACCGGTGGACGCACCCGCGATACCGGCCCCAATGATGATGAAATCAGCGTGTTGCATGACAGTCTCCTCAGACGGCGCGCTGCAGGCGGTACAGGGCGTTGGCCACGGCAATGTCTTCAAGGCCCAGGCCAATGGAGCGGAAGAAGGCATGGCGCTGATAGTCGGGGGCGGCGGCCTGGTTGCTCAGCAGCTGTGGCAGATCGCCGACAATCGCCTCGGGTTGCCAGCCATGTTGCTCCGCGGCAATGCGCATTTCACCCGCGCTGCCGGGTGTGGTCAGCCGATAGTCGCAGTACACATCCATGCCGACCAGGCTGGCCGGTGGTACTTCATGGGCACGTAGCGCATTGGTGCTGATCGAGGTGATCAGCGCCGGTTTGTTCAAGGTTGCCGGATCCAGAACCGCGGTTGCCGAGGAGGTGCACAGCATGATCACGTCGGCATCGTCCACGGCCTGCTCGAGGCTGTCGCAAAGGCACAGGCGTGGATCGAGATCGAGCAGCGATTGGCGCTGCTCGGCGCTTTGTTTTGCCAGGCTGGGTGAGTACAGGCGGATGTCCTGCCATTCACGCAAGGCGCGAACATAGCGCAGATGGGCGCGGGCTATCGGGCCGCTGCCGATCAGGGTCAGGCGCCGGGCGCTGGCGGTGGCCAGAGCATCAACGGCCACAGCTGTGGTTGCCGCAGTGCGCGCAGTGGTCAGTTCGCCAGCGTCGCACAGCAGCAGCGGCTGGCCACTGTCCATGGACATCAGCAGGGTCCAGGCGGTAACCAGCGAGCCTTGTTCGCGCACGATGTAGGGTGAAGTCTTGACCCCGTATACCCGCTCATTGGCAAGTACACCGCCATAGTTGATGAAGTCGCCCTGGCCGCCAGGGAACTCGACCAATTGTTGCGGCGGCTGTACGGCTTGCCCGGCGGCGAGGTCGCGGAACAGGTTGCGCAGAATCTGTGGCACATCCACTTGCGCAAGTAGTTGGCGGGCGAGCGGTTGATCGATGACGAGAGGCGCGGACATACGAGACTCCATATAAACTGTTTTGTCTATTATGGACTCTTTGTACATTTGATCAACATTTGATCGCTTGAAAGCAGCGCGGGGCTAGCCGCTCCTACCCAGTAGGAGCGGCTAGCCCCGCGATTCAATGTCGAAACGATCAGTGATGCTTGCGCGGTACCGATTTGAGCAATTCGGTCGGCGGCATTTCGCATTTGATCTTGCGGCCCAGCAACGCTTCGATCGCTGGCAATTGATACGAGTCATCCTCGCCTGCGAAGCTGATCGACACGCCACTGGTGCCTGCACGGCCGGTACGACCGATACGGTGTACGTAGTCGTCCGGGTCTTCCGGCAGGGTGAAGTTGATCACATGGCTGATGCCATCGATGTGGATGCCACGACCGGCCACGTCGGTGGCGACCAGCACGGTAATGCGCCCTTCGCGGAAGTTTTCCAGGGTTTTGATGCGCTTGTGCTGGGGTACATCACCCGACAACTGGGCGGCGTTGACGCCATCGCGCACCAGGCGCTCTTCGATGCGGCGTACTTCGTCCTTGCGGTTGGCAAAGACCATTACCCGTTCCCACTTGTTCTCGGTTACCAGGTTGTACAGCAGCTTGTACTTGTCGCTGCCGGCAACGGCATAGACGTGCTGCTCGACGGTTTCGCTGGCAACGTTTTCCGGCTCGATCTCGACAATGGCGGGATCAGTGGTCCACTGCTTGGCCAGGTTCATCACGTCTTCAGTGAAGGTGGCGGAGAACAGCAACGTCTGGCGTTCGCTCTTGGGTGGGGTCTGGCGGATGATCTGCCGTACCTGAGGGATGAAACCCATGTCGAGCATACGGTCGGCTTCATCCAGTACCAGCACCTCGACCATGTCCAGGTGGGCTTCACCGCGCTGGTTGAAGTCCAGCAGACGGCCAGGCGTGGCAACCAAGATGTCGCAGTGGCGTGCTTCGAGGGCTTTGAGCTGCTTGTCGAAGTCCATGCCGCCGACGAAGGTCATCACGTTCAGGCCGGTGTATTTGGTCAGCGCCGCGGCGTCCTTGGCGATCTGCACCACCAGTTCGCGGGTTGGGGCGATGATCAGTGCCCGCGGCTCGCCCATGTAGCGCTCTTTGGGCGGTGGCGTCTGCTGCAACTGGGAGATGATCGATATCAGGAAGGCCGCAGTCTTGCCGGTGCCGGTCTGGGCTCGGCCGATAGCGTCTTTGCCACGCAGGGTAAAGCCCAGCACTTGCGCCTGGATTGGCGTGCAGTAGGGAAAACCCAGGTCTTGGATCGCATGCATCAGCTCGGGTGAGAGCTTGAAGTCATGGAAACGGGTCTTGCCTTCTTGCGGCTCGACAACGAAATCTTCCAGCTTCCAGGTGGAGGCTGCAGGTTTTGGCTTGCGCTCACGGCGCGGCTTGGGCTCGGCCGGTTTTTCGGCGCGCGCCGGTTTGGCGGCCTCGGTCTTGAGCGGGGCGGCCGGGGCAGGGGCCTCGGGTGCTGCAAGTGGCTGCGTCACGGGGGCAGCGGTTTCGGTGGCGAGTTGCTCAACCTCGCTCTTGCCGAACATCTTCTTGAGTGCTTTGAGCACGGTCATCTCATCAATTGGTTAAGGAATGTACGCCGGCCAGTGTAATGCAAGAATCGGGCGCGGCGTAGCGGATTGCACCGACAACTACAGGGAAGTGCGCATTTACCGCAGGCGTTCGATCAGCCAGGCGCCGATATCGTTGATTTCCTCGGGCAGCACGGCATGTTCCATGGGGTATTCCTTCCAGCTGACGCTAATGCCCCACTGCTTGAGGTGCTCATAAGCGCTACGGCCCATTGCCGGCTGTACTACCGGGTCGTAGACACCGTGTAGGCACAGGGCCGGGGTGCGTTGCTGGCAAGCGCTCAGTTGGCGGTCCTGGGTGAAGGTGGGGGCATAGGTCGAGAGGGCCATCACGCCGCCCAACGCTTCTTGCCACTTTATATAAGCAGTGTGCAGCACCACCGCACCCCCTTGGGAGAAGCCGGCAAGGATGATGCGCGCCAGGTCGATACCCTTGGCCTGCTCGGCCTTGATCAACTCGATTACCTGTACGGTCGATGCCTCCAGCTGGTCTTCATCGATCGCGCGTGCCGGGGTCATGGCCTTGATGTCGTACCAACTGGGCATTTCATAACCACCGTTGATGGTCACCGGTCGGGTAGGCGCCTGGGGCATCACGAAACGCGTGGTCAGCAGGACTTCCTGCAGGGCTTCGGCCACAGGCATGAAGTCGTAACGATCGGCGCCCAGGCCGTGCAACCAGATCACACAAGCGTCTGCGTTTTTTTGGGGCTCGAGAATCAGCGGGTGGGTCATAACTGCTCCGAAGTAGTGCGTGCGCTCTTGTTTGCGTGCGTGAAATGAAGGCGCGTTGAGTGAATCTGGAAAAAACCTGTCGCAACGGTGAAAGTTTTCCCCTTGACGATTACTGAATCGCTTTAGCTGCTCAGTGTGGTACGCGCTTTGCTATGAAGTTCCTGATGCGAGGTTACACGTTTTGGACGGTAACACCCGTTAGCGGTCCCCAAGGCTGTCACAGAACAGCGCATTGCGCCAATTGACCCAATAACAAGCCAACAAGGGTCGGATGCGCCTCATAAGGGTGCGGTGCAATACCGGCTCAACACAACAAGAGCAAAACTGGAGGTTTGAATGAAGATGTTGAAATCCACCCTGGCAGTGGTTACCACTGCTACCGTGCTGGGTATCAGTGGTTTCGCACAGGCGGGTGCAACCCTGGACGCAGTACAGAAAAAGGGCTTCGTTCAGTGTGGCGTGAGCGATGGTTTGCCGGGTTTTTCGGTACCTGATGCCAAGGGCAATATTGTCGGCATCGACGCAGACGTCTGCCGCGCGGTTGCTGCAGCCGTGTTCGGCGACGCTAAAAAGGTCAAGTTCAGCCAGCTCAACGCCAAGGAGCGCTTCACTGCGCTGCAGTCGGGTGAAGTTGATGTGCTCTCGCGTAACACCACCTGGACCAGCTCTCGCGATGCTGGCATGGGCCTGGTGTTCGCCGGTGTCACCTACTACGACGGCATTGGTTTTCTGGTCAACAAGAAGCTTGGCGTATCCAGCGCCAAGGAACTCGACGGTGCAACCATCTGCATCCAGGCCGGTACCACCACTGAGCTCAACGTCTCTGACTACTTCCGCGCCAACGGCCTGAAGTACACCCCGATCACCTTCGATACCTCCGATGAAAGCGCGAAGTCGCTGGAATCCGGTCGCTGCGACGTACTGACCTCGGACAAATCGCAGCTCTATGCACAGCGCTCCAAGTTGGCATCGCCTGCCGACTACGTGGTGCTGCCGGAAACTATCTCCAAGGAGCCGCTCGGCCCTGTAGTACGTAAAGGCGATGAAGAGTGGTTCAGCATCGTCAAATGGACGCTGTTCGCCATGCTCAATGCCGAGGAAATGGGCATCAACTCCAAGAACGTCGAAGCCGAAGCCAAGTCGACCAAGAACCCCGATGTGGCCCGTATGCTCGGCGCTGATGGCGAGTACGGCAAAGACCTGAAACTGCCGAAGGATTGGGTCGTGCAGATCGTCAAGCAGGTCGGTAACTACGGTGAAATTTTCGAGAAGAACCTGGGCAAGGAAACCCCACTGCAAATCGATCGCGGTCTGAACGCCCTGTGGAACAACGGCGGCATTCAGTACGCTCCACCGGTGCGCTGATAGCGGCAGCCTGCGGCAGTCAACGGCTGCCGCAGGTTGTTCGGTTCCCTTTCTTTCGGGGCATTACATGCAAAATCAAATCGGCGCACCCAAGGGCTTGTCCCTGAGCGATCCACGTGTGCGTGCGTGGCTTTTCCAGATCCTTACCATCGCTTTTGTGGTGGGGCTGGGCTGGTATCTGTTCCACAACACCCAGACTAATTTGCAGCACCGGGGCATTACCTCGGGCTTCGACTTTCTTGAGCGCAGTGCCGGCTTCGGTATCGCGCAGCACCTGATCCCCTACACCGAGCAGGACAGCTACGCCCGGGTATTTGTCATTGGCCTGCTCAATACGCTGCTGGTGACCTTTATCGGTATTGTCCTGGCGACCCTGTTGGGGTTCATCATCGGTGTGGCCCGGTTGTCACCGAACTGGATGATCAACAAGCTGGCCACGGTGTATGTCGAAACTTTCCGTAACATCCCACCGCTTCTGCAGATTCTATTCTGGTACTTCGCAGTATTCCTGACCCTGCCGGGACCGCGGGGAAGCATCAATTTCAATGACGCGTTCTTCATCAGCAACCGGGGCTTGAACATGCCGGGTGCTTCCATGGCCGAAGGATTCTGGCCATTCGTTGTCAGCCTGGTGCTGGCCGTCGTTGCCATTGTGGTAATGGTGCGCCTGGCCAACCGGCGCTTTGAAGCCAGCGGCGAGCCGTTTCACAAGTTCTGGGTGGGTTTGTTCCTGCTCTTGGGTATTCCTGCGCTCAGCGTTCTGCTGGCTGGCAGCCCGGTGCACTGGGAGATGCCGCAGCTCAAGGGCTTCAACTTTGTTGGCGGTTGGGTACTGATACCCGAACTGCTGGCCCTGACCCTGGCGTTGACCATCTACACCGCAGCATTCATTGCCGAGATCGTTCGATCGGGTATTCGCTCGGTCAGCTTCGGCCAGACCGAAGCCGCCCGTTCCCTGGGGCTTCGTGAAGGACCGACGCTGCGCAAGGTGATCATTCCCCAGGCGTTGCGAGTCATCATTCCTCCGCTGACCAGCCAGTACCTCAACCTGGCGAAGAATTCTTCGCTGGCAGCAGGCATCGGCTACCCGGAAATGGTGTCGTTGTTCGCGGGCACTGTGCTCAACCAGACCGGCCAGGCCATCGAGGTGATCGCGATCACCATGAGCGTCTATCTGGCTATCAGCATCAGCATTTCCCTGCTGATGAACTGGTACAACAAGCGCATTGCGCTGATCGAGCGGTGAGGATACGCGCATGACTTCCCATGTTTTCAAACCTGATATGCCGCCACCGGTGAAAACCGTCGGCGTACTGGCCTGGATGCGCGCCAACCTGTTTTCCAGTTGGCTCAATACCTTGCTTACGCTGTTTGCCTTTTACCTGGTGTGGCTGATCGTGCCGCCGATGTTGCAATGGTCGATTTTCGATGCCAACTGGGTGGGTACTACTCGGGCCGACTGCACCAAGGAAGGCGCCTGTTGGGTGTTCATCCAGCAGCGTTTTGGCCAGTTCATGTACGGTTACTACCCGAGCGAATTGCGCTGGCGAGTTGACCTGACCGTATGGCTGGCGGTCATCGGCGCTGCACCGTTGTTCATCGCGCGCTTTCCACGCAAGGCGATGTACGGCATTGGCTTCCTGGTGCTGTATCCAATCGTTGCCTACACCTTGTTACATGGTGGCTACCTGGGCCTGACCACGGTGCCGACCAGCCAATGGGGCGGCTTGATGCTGACCTTGGTGATCGCCACCGTCGGCATTGTCGGCGCCTTGCCACTGGGCATTTTGCTGGCCCTGGGTCGGCGCTCGAAAATGCCGGCAGTGAAGGTGGTGTGTGTGACCTTCATCGAGTTCTGGCGCGGCGTGCCATTGATCACCGTGTTGTTCATGTCTTCGGTCATGTTGCCGTTGTTCCTGCCTGAAGGCATGAGCTTCGACAAGCTGCTGCGGGCGATGATCGGGGTCATCTTGTTCCAGTCGGCGTACATCGCTGAAGTGGTACGCGGCGGCTTGCAGGCCATTCCCAAAGGTCAGTACGAAGCGGCTGCGGCGATGGGCCTGGGCTACTGGCGAGCGATGGGCCTGGTGATTTTGCCGCAAGCGCTCAAGCTGGTGATTCCCGGCATCGTCAACACTTTCATTGCCCTGTTCAAAGACACCAGCCTGGTGATCATCATTGGCCTGTTCGACCTGCTCAACAGCGTCAAACAGGCTGCTGCCGACCCCGCCTGGCTGGGCATGGCGACCGAGGGCTATGTATTCGCCGCCCTGGTTTTCTGGATTTTCTGTTTCGGTATGTCCCGCTACTCCATGCATCTGGAGCGCAAGCTGGACACAGGCCACAAGCGTTAGGAGTATTCCCATGAGTGAAGCGATCAAACAGCCTGTGAGCCCTGAAGGCATTATTCAGATGCAGGGCGTGAACAAGTGGTACGGCCAATTCCACGTGCTCAAGGACATCAACCTGAATGTGCGTCAGGGCGAGCGTATCGTTCTGTGCGGACCGTCGGGTTCGGGCAAGTCCACCACCATCCGCTGCCTCAATCGCCTGGAAGAACATCAGCAGGGGCGCATCGTGGTCGATGGTGTTGAGCTGACCAACGACCTCAAGCAGATCGAAGCGATTCGCCGTGAAGTCGGCATGGTGTTCCAGCATTTCAACCTGTTTCCGCACCTGACCATCCTGCAGAACTGCACGTTGGCGCCGATGTGGGTGCGCAAGCTGCCCAAGCGCAAGGCCGAGGAAATTGCCATGCACTATCTGGAGCGGGTACGGATTCCGGAGCAGGCCAACAAGTTTCCGGGGCAACTGTCCGGTGGTCAGCAGCAGCGCGTGGCGATTGCTCGTGCGCTGTGCATGAAGCCAAAGATCATGCTGTTCGACGAACCGACCTCGGCGCTCGATCCGGAGATGGTCAAGGAAGTGCTCGATACCATGGTTGGGCTGGCTGAAGACGGCATGACCATGCTTTGTGTGACCCATGAAATGGGCTTTGCCCGGACCGTGGCGAACCGGGTGATCTTCATGGACAAGGGCGAGATTGTGGAGCAAGCGGCGCCGGACGACTTCTTCGACCGGCCGCAGAACGAGCGGACCAAGCTGTTCCTCAGCCAGATCCTGCACTAACCGAACCTGCCCCGCGATGCGAGCTGTCAGTTGCATCGCATCGTGGGGCAAGCCCGCTCCTGGCGCAGGGTTACTGTTCTTCTTTGGCCGCCGGTGCAGGCGGTGGACGCAGGCCGATCTCGGCGTTGAGTTTCAACTCCTTGCCGTTGCGCATCACCTGGATCGCGACCCTGTCATTGGGTTTGATCCGCGCCACCTGATTCATCGAGCGGCGACCATCACCGGCCGGTTCGCCGTTGATGCTCAGAATCACATCACCCAACTGCAAGCCGGCCTTTTGCGCCGGGCCGTCGCGGAAGATCCCTGCGACCACAATGCCTGGCCGCCCTTGCATGCCGAACGACTCAGCCAGCTCCTGGCTCAGTGGTTGCACTTCGATACCCAGCCAGCCGCGGATTACCTGGCCGTGCTCGATGATCGACTTCATCACCTCCAGCGCCAGTTTGGTCGGGATGGCAAAACCGATGCCTTGTGAGCCACCGGACTTGGAGAAGATCGCGGTGTTGATACCGGTCAGGTTGCCATTGGCATCGACCAGTGCGCCGCCGGAGTTGCCTGGGTTGATCGCCGCGTCGGTCTGAATGAAGTCTTCGTAGTTGTTCAGGCCCAACTGGTTACGACCAGTGGCACTGATGATGCCCATGGTTACTGTCTGCCCCACGCCGAAAGGGTTGCCGATGGCCAGGGCGACGTCACCGATATGAATGTTGTCGGAGCGGCCGATGGTGATCGATGGCAGGTTCTTCAAGTCGATCTTGAGCACGGCGAGATCGGTTTCCGGGTCGCTACCGATGACCCGCGCCAGGGTTTCGCGGCCGTCCTTGAGCGCCACCACGATTTGATCGGCGCCGGAGGTTACATGGTTGTTGGTCAGCAGGTAGCCTTCCGGACTCATGATGACCGCCGAGCCCAGGCTTGATTCCCAGCGCCGTTGCTTGGGCAGGTTGTCGCCGAAGAAGCGGCGGAACTGCGGGTCTTCGAACAGCGGGTGGGCCGTCTTGTTGACCACTTTGGTGGTGTAGAGGTTGGCCACCGCAGGCGCTGCGATGCTCACGGCATCAGCGTACGACACCGGGCCTTGCATGATGCGCGTGGTTTGTGGCGCCTGCTGCAGGTTGACGTCCTGGCTGGGAAGGCCGACCCATTGCGGAAAGCGCTGGATGATCAGCAGGGCGATCAGCACACCGACCAGCAGTGGCCAGCCAAAATAACGCAAAGCCTTGAACATTTAACGAATCCTGGGAGAGGGCAGAGGGCCGCTGTAACTGCATGGGAGCGAAAGCGCGCGATGATACTGCGGCACACGATGTGCACAAACAGTTAAATCAATGTTATGTGCGATGAATATCGCCTATGGCCCCCAGGCAACCACCGTTGGTTTCCCCAAACCCGGTGTCGGCCCATAATGGCGGTCATTATACGGGGCCTTGCGCCGCACTGAACTGCTGAATTGAGGAGTCTTTTCATGGCTGTTGCCCTGAGCACCCTGGTTGAAGAAGCCGAACGCTACCTTGGCAGTGCAAAAATCCAGGATTACTGCCCCAATGGCCTGCAGGTCGAAGGGCGTCCGCAGGTCACCCGCATCGTCAGCGGTGTCACCGCAAGCCAGGCTTTGCTGGATGCCGCGGTCGAAGCCGATGCCGACCTGGTGTTGGTGCATCACGGTTATTTCTGGAAGGGCGAGAACCCGTGCATCACCGGCATGAAGCAGCGCCGCTTGAAAACCCTGCTCAAAAACGACCTGAGTCTGTTGTCGTATCACCTGCCCCTGGACCTGCACCCCGAGGTTGGCAACAACGTGCAGTTGGCGCGCCAGCTCGATATCACCGTCGAAGGTCCGCTGGATCCGGAAAACCCGCGAGTGGTCGGTCTGGTCGGCTCGTTGGCCGAACCGATGTCGGCGCGCGACTTTGCCCGCAAGATCCAGGACGTCATGGGCCGCGAGCCGTTGGTGATCGAGGGCGAGCACATCATTCGCCGGGTGGGCTGGTGCACGGGGGGTGGGCAGGGCTACATCGACCAGGCGGTTGCCGCAGGGGTCGATCTGTATCTCAGTGGTGAGGCGTCGGAGCAGACGTTCCACAGTGCGCGGGAAAACGGCATCAGCTTCATCGCTGCCGGGCACCATGCTACCGAGCGTTACGGCGTGCAGGCACTGGGTGATTACCTGGCTCGGCGCTTTGCGCTGGAGCACCTGTTCATCGACTGTCCGAACCCGATCTGAGGCTAAAACGGCAGGGTATATTCTTATACTGTTTCGATCTAGTTGGGCGTCTAAATATAATCGAGCGCTGTGATAGAGTGACCCGCTCGAACACGGCCCGCTGGCCGTCCATAAGATCGTTTTCCCGTGAGTAGTTATGGTCGACAAACTGACGCATTTGAAACAGTTGGAGGCGGAAAGCATCCACATCATTCGTGAGGTGGCCGCTGAGTTCGATAACCCGGTGATGCTGTACTCGATCGGCAAGGATTCGGCCGTGATGCTGCATCTGGCGCGCAAAGCCTTCTTCCCGGGCAAGTTGCCGTTCCCGGTGATGCACGTCGACACCCAGTGGAAATTCCAGGAGATGTACAGCTTCCGCGACAAGATGGTCGAGGAAATGGGCCTGGAGCTGATCACTCACGTGAACCCGGACGGCATTGCCCAGGGCATCAACCCGTTCACCCACGGCAGTGCCAAGCACACCGATATCATGAAGACCGAGGGCCTCAAGCAGGCACTCGACAAGTACGGTTTCGATGCCGCTTTCGGTGGCGCGCGCCGCGACGAAGAAAAGTCCCGGGCCAAGGAACGTGTCTACTCGTTCCGTGACAGCAAGCACCGCTGGGACCCGAAGAACCAGCGTCCGGAGTTGTGGAACGTCTACAACGGCAAAGTGAACAAGGGCGAATCGATTCGCGTGTTCCCGCTGTCGAACTGGACCGAACTGGACATCTGGCAATACATCTACCTCGAAGGCATCCCGATCGTGCCGCTGTACTTTGCCGCTGAGCGTGAAGTGATCGAGAAGAACGGTACCCTGATCATGATCGACGACGAGCGCATCCTCGAGCACCTCTCGGATGAAGAAAAAGCTCGCATCGTCAAAAAGAAAGTGCGTTTCCGCACCCTTGGTTGCTACCCGTTGACGGGCGCTGTCGAGTCCGAGGCCGAGAGCCTGACCGACATCATTCAGGAAATGCTCCTGACGCGCACTTCCGAGCGCCAGGGCCGAGTCATCGACCACGATGGTGCAGGCTCGATGGAAGATAAAAAACGTCAAGGTTACTTTTAAGGCAGAAAAGCAAGGCGTTGACGGTTGCGATCTACAGATGCTTGAAGAGGGCGGGTGATCTTGGTTTCAAAGATCATCCCCATCCGCGCTTTTAATACCGTCAAGTATTGCTGAAGAACGCCAAGCGGGTTGATCAACAAAATTTCTGACTAGTTGTATGCCGACAAGCTTGCCGCTTGAAGCTTACGACTCGGAGCTTGAACGCAATGAGCCACCAATCCGAATTGATCAGCGAGGACATCCTCGCTTACCTGGCCCAGCACGAACGTAAAGAACTGCTGCGCTTCCTGACCTGCGGCAACGTCGATGACGGCAAGAGCACCCTGATCGGGCGCCTGCTGCACGACTCGAAGATGATCTATGAAGACCATCTGGAAGCCATTACTCGCGATTCGAAGAAAGTCGGCACCACCGGTGACGATATCGACCTGGCGTTGCTGGTGGACGGTCTGCAGGCTGAGCGTGAGCAGGGCATCACCATCGATGTTGCCTACCGCTATTTCTCTACCGCCAAACGCAAGTTCATCATCGCCGATACGCCGGGCCACGAGCAGTACACCCGCAACATGGCAACCGGTGCATCCACCTGCGACCTGGCGATCATTCTGGTCGATGCCCGCTACGGCGTGCAGACCCAGACCCGTCGTCACAGCTACATCGCTTCGCTGTTGGGCATCAAGCACATCGTCGTGGCGGTGAACAAGATGGACCTCAAGGGCTTCGACCAAGATGTGTTCGAGAGCATCAAGGCCGACTACCTGAAGTTCGCCGAAGCGATCAACATGGCCCCGAGCAGCCTGCACTTCGTGCCGATGTCGGCGCTCAAGGGTGACAACGTGGTCAACCGCAGCGAGCGTTCGCCGTGGTACACCGGCCCTGCGTTGATGGAAATCCTCGAAACCGTGGAAGTGGCGGCCGACCGCAACTTCACCGATCTGCGTTTCCCAGTGCAGTACGTCAACCGTCCGAACCTGAACTTCCGCGGCTTTGCTGGCACCTTGGCCAGTGGTGTGGTGCACAAGGGTGACGAAATCGTTGTGCTGCCATCGGGCAAGAGCAGTCGGGTCAAATCCATTGTCACCTTCGAAGGTGAACTGGAGAACGCCGGTCCTGGCCAGGCGGTTACCCTGACCATGGAAGATGAAATCGACATTTCCCGTGGCGACCTGTTGGTGCATGCCGATAACGTCCCGTCGGTGACCGACCAGTTCGAGGCGATGCTGGTATGGATGGCTGAAGAGCCGATGCTGCCGGGCAAGAAATACGACATCAAGCGCGCCACCAGCTACGTGCCGGGCTCGATTGCCAGCATTTCCCACAAGGTGGATGTAAACACCCTGGAGCAGGGCGCGGCCAGCGCCCTGCAGTTGAACGAAATCGGCAAGGTCAAGGTCAGCCTCGACGCGCCAATCGCGCTCGATGGCTACGACAGCAACCGCACCACTGGCGCCTTTATCGTTATCGACCGCCTGACCAACGGTACCGTAGGTGCCGGCATGATCATCGCGCCGCCGGTGGTGCCACACGGCACTGTTGGCCAGCACGGCAAACTGGCACACGTCGATACCGCCGAGCGCGCCCTGCGTTTCGGCCAGCAACCTGCCACCGTACTGTTCAGCGGCCTGTCGGGCGCAGGCAAGAGCACCCTGGCATATGCCGTGGAGCGCAAGCTGTTCGACATGGGCCGTGCCGTGTATGTACTCGATGGCCAGAACCTGCGCCACGACCTGAACAAAGGTCTGCCACAGGACCGTGCCGGGCGTACCGAGAACTGGCGGCGTGCCGCTCACGTGGCGCGTCAGTTCAACGAAGCGGGCTTGCTCACCCTGGCAGCGTTTGTTGCCCCGGATGCCGAAGGCCGTGAACAGGCCAAGGCGTTGATCGGCAAGGAGCGCTTGCTTACCGTTTACGTCCAGGCCTCACCGATGGCCTGCCGCGAGCGTGACCCGCAAGGCTTGTATGCCGCGGGCGGCGATAACATCCCGGGCGAAAGCTTCCCGTATGACGTGCCGCTGGATGCCGACCTGGTGGTCGATACCCAGAACGTCAGTCTGGAAGAGGGCGTCAAGCAGGTGTTGGAGTTGCTGCGCACGCGGGGCGCCATCTAAGTACTGCGTACGAACAAAAACCCCACTTCGGTGGGGTTTTTTGTTATATGGGCAAGGGTAATCCAACGCTCTTTTGACTTCAGGGAGAGTGGCAAACATGGAATCTGCTTCCTCGCCTGTGTTGCTAGAAAATTACATATATATCGTAGTGTGTAGCGAGGCAGGTTGTAATTTGGTACCTCAACGTTAAGTGATGAGGTTCCCTATGTCTGTTCAATATGTTCCATTTCGAAATTCAGGGTCGATGCTTTTACCGCCAAATCACACACTGGTGTTCGGTCAGTTTCTGTCTGAAAATGGTAGGTTTAAGCTTCAATTGAAAGCAGATGGTAATTTAGTAGTGGAGCAAGATGGAGGTCGATTTGGGTTGCAGATGGAAATCAGTCATTTAGTCTCACAATAAAGAAAAAGAAAGTGCGTGAAATATCACATTTTGTCGTGAGTAATTCTGGCTTTCTCTATGACCCTGTTAGAGGAAGGTTATGGATAGCTGAAAGTACACACACGACCGATAAGACATTTTGGTACAACAACTGCTTGGTAATTTCTGATGATGGGGATCTAGTCATTTATGATCAACGCACCGGCGCGGTTCGCTGGGCCAGGAAGGGCTTGGCGGCCTCAAGGAGCAAGTGCAACACCTGATGTAAGGTGTTGTCATGTCTACCCAATACAGTCACCTGAGTACCGAGGAGCGCGTCACCATCATGGTGATGCTATTTCAACGGCAGACGCTACGAA
>NZ_JACOPV010000016.1 GCF_016881005.1 Pseudomonas arcuscaelestis
CTCAGTAGTGAAACGATGCATCGCCGATGGTAGTGTGGGGTTTCCCCATGTGAGAGTAGGTCATCGTCAAGATTAAATTCCGAAACCCCTATCTGCGCATGCAGGTAGGGGTTTTGTCTTTTCCGCGGTCGCAAGCCGCGTCAATGTGGCGGCTTGCGTGCCTCGCGATACCCATACCCATACGCACCGCAGTCGCAGGTCAAGTCTGCGCCCAGCGGTTGATATCGCTGGCGTTAAATCGACAAATCGATAGGCAAAAAAAACCACCCCGTTGGGAGTGGTTTTGGGCATCTGATTGCTTACACAAAAGCCTGCGGCGTTACGCCACGAGGCAGGCGGCAGCGATCAGGCTGTGCGGCCAGGCGTACACGCCAGTTGGCCTTGAAGCAGAACGCGCTCGCTGCAGCCTTTTTCACTAGGCTGGCTTGGCGCTGTTTGCGCAGCTCGGCCAATGAGGGGGTCGCGGTCTTGGCCGGCGCCTCTTGCGTTTTGACCAGAGAACGTTGGCACGACTTGCAATCGACTTTGTCGGTTTCAGAAGTGCTGCTGAGGTTATTGCCGTTGCGACCGCAAGCGACGGAGTCGCTGCTGGTTGAATAGTGCATTACCAAAACTGTACATCTCCACACATATGAACATAAGCCCCAGTATTTTCGCATAGTTGGCAGCGGATGCGGCGCTGTCGTCACTACGCTGCAGTTCAGCGTTTCAATCCTTTTGAATAATGATTATCATTAGCGATTATTCCTAATGTCTAAGTGATCATGCATACCAAGGATGTTGTCGTCAGCCTCTATCAGGATCACTGCGGCTGGCTCAAGGGGTGGTTGCAGCAGCGTCTGGGGTGTTCGAGCGACGCCGCCGACCTGGCGCATGACATCTTCGTCAAGGTGTTGCACAAGAACCTTGAGGAGGTGCGAGAGCCTCGGGCGTTTCTCAGGACCATTGCCCACGGCTTGATGGTCGACAAAGTACGCCGCAAGGAACTTGAGCGTGCGTACTTGATCACCATGCAGCAGATGCCTGAGGCACTGGCGGCTTCGCCTGAGTTGACCTGCTCGATTCTGCAGTCGTTGTATGCACTGGATCGCATGTTGAACAGTTTGCCGACCAAGGTGCGCCAGGCCTTCCTGCTGTGTCAGGTCGACGGTCTCAAATACGCTGAAGCCGCTGAACGACTTGGCGTTACGGTCAGCTCTATCAAAAAGTACATGCACACCGCGCTGCTGCGCTGCCTGGAACTGGAATTGGAGCTGGAGGCATGAGTGCGCTGCGCGACGATCGGCAAAGCCTGAGCGAGGCGCTGAACTGGCTTATTGAGTTGCGTGAAGCTCAACAAGGTGACCCTCGCTATAGCTCCTGGCAGGACTGGCTTGCGGCCAGTGGCCAGAATCGCCAGGCCTGGCAACGCGTCGAGACGCTCGGCCAACGGCTGTCAGGTAGCCAGGGTCGTTTACTGCTGCACTCCTTGCGAGCAACCCCTGCGCCGACTTCCCGTCGCGCCTTCGTCGGTAAGCTTTGCGTGTTGCTCGGCGGCGCGGGGGCTCTTGCCTACAGTGGACAGCGTCTGGCATGGCCGGAGCTGAGTGCTGGGTACCGCACCACCACTGGTGAGTTGCGCAACCTGGAGTTGAGCAATCACCTGCAATTGACCCTGAACACCGCCACAGCGCTGGATATAGACAGTGGCGGGCAGGGCACACGGATTGCATTGCTCAAAGGCGAGATCATGGTCGACTCGCGCCAGGTGGTGTCCGGCCCTATACAGGTGCAATTGTCCGAGGCGCGAGTGTGGGCTGACCGGGCACGTTTTTCGGTTCGTGCGCTGCAGGGTGAGTCGCCACGGGTGTGTGTCTACCAGGGGCAGTTACGCATCAACTTCGGCAACAAGGAGCAGCAGCTTGTCGGCGGCGAACAATTAGTGATTTCAACGCAGCAGACGCGCCGCGAAGATTTGCCGGTTGCCTCCGACGCCTGGACCCGTGGCTTGTTGATCAGTGACAGCATGTCCTTGGCATCCTTTATTCGGGAGCTGGACCGTTACCGTGGCGGGTGGCTGCACTGCGACCCGCAAGTCGCAGCGTTGCGTGTTTCCGGTGCCTTTGATCTGCGCCATCCCGAACAGGTCCTGGCCACGCTCGGCCAGGTTCTGCCGGTAAAAGTGCAATACCGCACCCGTTACTGGGCGACGGTGGTTCCCGCGGCTTGAAGGGCAGTGCTGGCTGGGGCCAGAACGAACAACTTGGGGTTATGCCCCAGCAGCTTCCTGCACAGGGCGTTGACGTGGGAAAGATCCAGCTCGCGTAAACGTTGCGGCGCATCGGCCAGGCTGTTGAAGTCGTCATCCACCATCGCCACCTGGACCAGGGCTTCGGTCCAATAGGCAGCGCTACGACGTTGCTGCGTCAGCTCGTTGAGCTGGGCCTGGCGGGCCTGGTCCAGCTCGTTCTGACTGACGCCTTGCTCGGCCAGCTGGCTCACGACCTTCTGCGCCTGTGCGGTCAAGGATTCGGCGCGTTCGGGGGCGGCGGTGAAGTTCAGCCGAGCCAGGTAGTAGGACGATGGCAAGCGTGTAAGCAGTTGGCTGAAACCGATGGCATAAACCCCGGATGCTTCTTCACGAATGGCCTGGCGCAAGCGCTGGTTGGCAACTTTGTCGACCAGGGCCAATGTCTGGACATTCAGGTCGCTCCATTGTGCAGGATTGCTATAGAGCAGGTTGACCATCGTCTTCGGGCTGCTGGACCACGGGTATGTGTGCTGCATGCTCTGCTGCAACGGCTGCACCCCAATGTCGCGCCAATGCACAGCTGCGCCTGCGACTGTAGGCAGGCTGGCCAGCCAGGTTCGTGACAGCTGCTGTACGTGCTCCATATCCACCGGACCGCTGATCACCAAGGTCATTCCTTGACGCACGGCGAACAGCTCGCTGTATACCTCGCGCAGTTGCGCGGCCTGGAAGGTGCGCCAAGGTCCCTGGGCATCGCTGACCAGGCGCTCGCCGTTGCTGTAAGCGGTGCGATTGATGGCATCCATGAAGCGTCGTTCGGCGGGCAAGCTGTCGAGGCTGGTGATGTAACGTTGGCGCATTTCTTCCAGGCGTTCACTGTCGAAACGGGGCGCCGAGAGTTTCAGACGCAGCAGCTTGAACAGGGTTTCCAACTGATCCGCAGGTGCCGTGCCGCGCATACCGTGAAACAGGCTTTCGCTGAACGGCTTCAGTTGCACCTGACTGGCCTGCCCCAGTCGTGCCAGTTGCAGTGCCGAGTACTCGCCGTAACCACTGCGCTCCGCCAGGCTAATGGACCAGTTGGAGAGACCGGCCTGATCGGTGGGCTCGACAGATGTCCCCCCGTACTGGCGCAACTCCAGGCGTACATTGTCCTGAAGGGCTGGATCGGCCTTGACGATCACTCTCAGCCCGTTGCTCAGGCGCCACTGCAGTGCAGCGACTGCTGGCAATGGCGACAGCTCGGTCACGCTTCCTGGCGCCGGTGTGGCAAGTTGCAGTTGTTGCATCCGCGCAGCGTAAGGAAAGGCCTCAGGCTGGCTAGCCAGAGCCTTCTGCCATAGTGCCGCCCAGTGCTGGTCGTTGTGCTGCTTGGCGTCGCTCTTGGGGCCTACCAGCGCCAGGCGCGGTGATGCCTCGGCCAATAGCTCGCTGACCGCTGCCTGCAGGTGCAAGGCGGTGATCTTCGGTAGCCAGGCCTGGGTAATTTGCAGTTGCTGACGCTTGTCATACAGCGGCATCTGGAACTCCACGGCCTGGGCCATGGTGTCGGCCAGCACCTGATTGCTATAACGCTGTTGGCCGCTAGCCTGGTTATCCAGCTTTTCCACCAGGCGCTGCTTGGCAGCGTCCAACTCCTGCGCAGAAACCGGTTGAGTGGCCATGCGTTGCAGTTCGGTGAACAACTGCTCGCTGGCCTGAGCGTAGTTAGGGTCACGCGGGTGCAGCACGATCCGGTATTGGCCACGGCGGGCGTCAAGCAATAGGGCGCGCTCGGCAACCCCCGCCTGGCTGAACATCCCTTGCTCCACCAGAAGGTCAAGGCGCTCGTCGAGTACGCTTAACCACAGGGCATCAATCAAATCACGCCATTGCCCATTCTGGCTGTCCAGCGCGGCCGGCAGGTTTCGCTGCAATACCAACTGCACAAGACGCTGTCCCTGTTCGGCATCAAACACCGAAGCCACGCGCAACGCCTTCGCGCCACGAAACTGTGCGGTGCTGGACGGTGCTGCAGTTCCGCGCGGTTGGGTGCCGAACAATGCATCGATGCGGCCACGTAGTTGAGCATCGTCGAAGCGCCCGACCAGCAGCAAGGTCATGCGCTGGGGTTGGTACCAGTCGCGGTAATACGCCTGTGCCTGCGCAAGGGGCGCATGACGAATGACGTCCAGGTCGCCGATGGGGTTGCGGTCCTGGTAGTCGCTGTCCTGGTAGAGCAAGTCATCGATGCGCTGATTGATGCGTTGCCCCACGCCTTGGCGTAGTCGCCACTCTTCGACGATTACCTCACGCTCGGCTTCGAACGCTGCCGGGTCGAAGCTCAGGTTCGCAGCCCAATCCGCCATCAGGCGCAATGCCAGGTCGGCATGTTCAGGAGCAGCGTCGGCCAGGGAGATTTTGTACAAGGTGCTGTTGAAGCTGGTGGCGGCGTTGATATCCGGTCCCAGGCTGATGCCCAAGCGTTCCAGTGCGGCCAGGCCGGCTTTGCCCGGAAAGTGTTGGCTACCCTTGAATGCCATGTGCTCGACGAAGTGCGACAACCCGCGCTGTTGCGGGCTTTCCTGCAGTGAACCGCTGGCTATCAACAGGCGCAGTTCCATGCCATCGGACTCGCGTGGTACCAACATCACCCGCATGCCGTTGGCCAGGTGGTACTCGCGTAGTTCAGGCCGCGTGGGTAGCGCATGATGGGGTTCGTTCGGTACAGGCGCGGGGTGCTGGGGCACAACTGCTGCGCCGCAGGCGGTCAGCAACAGCAGCGTACACAGCGTCAGAATGGGTCTAGCGTTCATGTGCAAAGCGTTCCTCGCAGGGGTAAGTCGCGGCGTTCAGGTCGATTACGTGGTCGGCCTGAAGCGCCAGATGAGGCTGATGGCTGACCAGCAGGATGGCGCTGCTGTGCAAGTGCCGGCGCAGCAGCGCCAGCAATGCGCTGGCGGCAGGTGGATCGAGCGCCGAGAAGGTTTCGTCGAGCAGCAACAGTGCAGGGTGGTTGAGCAGCAGGCGGGCGATTAACAGGCGCTGGCGTTCACCACCGGACAAACGCTGATACCAGTCAGCTCGGTGCGCCAACTGATCACGCCAGTGGCCCATGCCCACCTCATCCAGCGCCCAGTGCAATTGGCTGTCGCTGAACGCCCCCGTCAGGCGCGGATACGTCAGCAACTCGGTCAGTGTTCCGTCTCCCAGGTACGGGTCCTGAGGCATCCAGAACACCGCAGCCTGTATCAGCCATCGGCCTTGAAAGTGCGGCCAGAACCCGGCCAGGGTTCGCAGCAAGGTTGATTTCCCCAACCCCGAGCGTCCGCTCAGCAAGGTCAGGGTGCCAGGCTGCAAGCGCAGGGTCAGTGCGGGCAGCAACGGTGAGCCATCGCTGTGCTGGACCGACAGCTCGGCTTCCAGCAGTGCATTGCCTGAAGGTTTGGAGGCAACCATGGGCGCGTGCAACGGTGCATCCAGCATCACCACAAAGCCATGCAAGCGCTCGACACACGCGGCCCACGCGGCAATGTCGCGATAGGCGTAGATAAACCAGCTCAAGGCGCCAGCAACTTGACCGAAGGCCGACTGAATACGCATCAGCCCGCCCAGTTGTAGTTCACCTGATAAAAATTTGGGCAAGGCAAAGAAGAACGGCGCCAGCAGGGTGGCTTGTTGATAACCGACGGTGAAAAACGCCAGGTTGCGTTCTGCGCGCATCAGGCGGTACCAGTTGCCGATCACTTCAGCGAAACGTGAACGCAAGGCCTCGCGGTCATGTTCCTGGCCGTGATGCCCTGCAATCGCATCGGCGTGGCGACGGCGAAAGATCAGGGCGCTGCGGTAGTCCGCCTCACGCTGTTGCTGACCGACGTTCAGGCCTTGCAGCGCGCCACCGATCCAATGGGTCACGGCAATCCCGGCCAGGGTATAGGCCAGGCAGGTCCAGACCATGTAGCCCGGCAGGCGATAGGTTTCTCCTGCAAGACTGAATGTGAAGGCACCCGACAAGGTCCAGAGAATGCTGACGAACGAAACCAGCGTAACCAGCGAACGGATGAACGACAGCAGCAGCTTGAGCGAGTGCTCGACCATCAACCGCACATCATCGGCGATGCGCTGGTCGGGGTTGTCCGGCTCGCGGTCCTGTAGCTGCAGGCGATAGTGCTGGCCCTCTGCAGAAAGCCAGCGTGTGCACAAATGTTCTGTCAGCCAGTTACGCCAGCGAATATGCAGGTGCTTGCGCAGGTAGTCGGCATACACCACGACCAGAATCATCGCAGCAACCAGGCCGACAAAGCTGTACAGCAAGGGATAGAGCGCCTCGCCGTCGAGCGCTTGCAAGGCGTTGTAGAAGTCGCCGTTCCACTGATTCATGCGCACGCTGAACCACACGCCAAGCAGCGTCAGCGCAATCACTGTGGCCAGTAAAAACCAGGCGGGCCACGCCGAACGCGAGCGCCAGAAAGGGCCGGTGATGGCCCAGAATTGTCGAAGTCTTGTCATCAGGATCCACGGCCCGGTCTGGGCCGCTCCTCAAAAGAAGGAGGCGGCCCCGCAAGGCCGCGACGGCTCAGAAGTCGTACGTCATGCCCAACCACACCTGACGGCCAGGCTGATAGATCTTGTAGGTGCCGCCGTTCCACGACATGGTGTCGCTCTGGTTTTTGTTGTTGAGCACGTTGTTGACCTGGGCGTTAAAGCCCAGGCCATGGGCAAAGGCCGGCTTCCATTGCACGTTGGTGTCCCAGCGCCACAGTGAACCGATTCGCGCCGAGCTGTATTTACGTACGCGCAGATCACTGTCAGGCAGCGGGTAATAGCCGTCTACGCCGGTGTCGTGCTTGTACACCTGATCGCGGCTGCTTTCCCAGGTCACCCGGTTGAACAGGGTGATGCCGTAAGCCTGCCAATCGGCCTGCCAATCCACGTTGAGCTTCCAGGGGGCGTTGAAGTCGCTGGCCGGCAGGTCCTTGGCATTGATCACCTTGCCTTCGTACCAGACCTGGCTTGGGTCCAGCTTCATGGTCATATCAATGTCGCTGTAGCCCAGCTCCAGAGCGGTATCACTGCGGGTGCGCTGCCAGGCCAGCGCGGCGCTGAAACGGTGTTCTGCATGCAGGGCACGCCAAGGCTCGAGCATGCTGACGCTGAGGTAGACGTTGTCGCTGTCGGTCTTGCTGTCGTTGACGAATTCCTTGACGCTGCGCTCGTTGCTGGCGCGACTGTCCGGGTACTTGGGACGACTGCGCACTTCATCGCGGTGCTTGCGATTGACGTACTGCACGGCCCACAAACTGTTACCCCAGCGCTGATCCAGGCCGAGCATCAGCTCATCGCTGTAAGGCGTCTTCAGGTTGTCCAGGCCTTCATAGTCTGGCGTTGCGTCCCAGGTGCCGTCGCCGTTGTCAATCAGCGGGAAGCAATCGAAGTAACAGTGTTTGAGGCCACCGTTCTGCGCACCGTACAGGGCGTAGGTGAGCATGGAACTGCCGTAATAACGGTTGGCGCCAGCCTTGAGCACCGTAGCACCGTTGCCAAACGCGTCCAGGGACACCGACAACCGCGGCGCCAGATTGTTGCTGCCGATGAAGTCGTCGCGATCCATGCGCAGGCCTGGTCGAACGGTCAGGCGTCCCCAATCCATCTCGTCCTCGGCGAACAGGTGGTAGCTGGTGTAGCGGGTGCTTGCTGAGCCGGCAAAGAAGGCATCGATCTGACGCAGGTTGATGTATTCGCCGTACGCGTCGAAATTGGCCGCGTAATAGGTTTCCTCACGCTCGAACTCGGCATCCACCTGGTTGACGCCGGCACCGAGGGTGAAGCGATGTCCCAGCCCGGCGGCGAAGATGCGGTCGAAGGCAAACTGGCCGGACAGCTCCACGGTGTCCTGATAACTATTCAGGCTGCCGGGGCCGCCGTAGTTGTACGTAACGGGATTACGCCAGTCGCTGGAATCGATCAGGGATACTCGATGGTCAGTGTCACTGTCGCGAATATCGGTCAAGTGCCGGTAGCTGGCATTGAGCTCCATTTGCCCTAGTGAGGTCATGTGTTCGAGCTTGAGGATACTGGCCAGGCCATCATGGCTGTTCTGGTAGCCGGAGTTGGCCACCGTGTTCTGGAACATCTGCTCCTCGTAACCGGAGTACAGTACCGTCCAATGCACGGTGGTTTCCGGGGTGGCGTACCAACTGAATTTGCTCGACAGGTTGTCGGACTGGCGCCGTTGCAGGCGGTTGCTTGGCGGGTGATTGAAGCCAACGAGTGTATCGCCATCGATATCGAATCCCGGCCCGCCAAGGTCGCGCATGGGGATCTTCGAGTCCCGGCGCGAAGCGCTGACCACTACGCCGAGGTTCTCTGCCAGTTGGGTTTCGCCCCAGAAGCCGTAGTCACTTTTCTGGTAGCTGGGCTGGAAGCGCGAGGGGTGCGACATGCTGTTATTGGTGCTGTCGAAATCCAGGCTGTCGTCGGTGAAGGTTTTGTTCCAGTCGGCATCGGTGTGGCGGTAGTACAACTGGCCCGCCTGGCCACCGCGCCAGCTGCGCGATGTCGCCTCTACCACACCGCCGGTAAAGCCGCTGTAGCGGGCGGAAATGTTCGAGTCGTGAACTTCCAGGCTATCGATCAGGCGGCTATCCAGGTAGAACCCCTGTTCGCTGGAGGTGCCCGAGGCCATGGTTACGCCGTTGCCGGCATCGACCGGATCCAGGTCATTGTTCATACGCATGCCATCGAGGCTGAACAAGCCCTGATAGGGGCGTGAGCCGTGGATAGAGATCGAGTCGGGCTTGATTTCCCCTTGGCTCAAGCCGTTCTGGCTGCTGTTGGAGAACTGCACCACCGGGTGACTGCGCAGCAGGTCGGTAAGGTTGCTGTTGGCCTGGGGCCGATGTTCGATTTGCTCCGAGGTCAGCCGGAAGGGGTGAGCAAAGCGGTTTTCCTCCGCCATTTGCGGGCCGGTCACGGCAGTGCTGGGCAGGCGCACGCTGTCTTGCGACAAACCTTTTTGGGCCTTGATCAGGTAGCCGCCATCGACCGCTTCGTAGGTCAAACCAGTGCCCGCCAGCAGCAACTGCAACCCGGACATCGGGCTGAAATTGCCCTCCAATGGCTGCGCCTGCAGCTTGTCGACCAGACGCGCATCGAACGCCAGGCGGATGCCTGCGTGCTCGGCAAAACGAGCAAGGCTTAACCCCAATGGCCCGGCCGGCAGCGAAAAATAGCGTTTTTCAGCGGATTGTTCAGCGCTGCGCCCAGGTTCTTCGGCCTGCACCGCAGGCACTACAGCGAGCAACAATGAAGCACACAGCAAAGACGGGAGGTGGGGGTGATGACGGAACATCAATCGGGGATCCTATGCAGTCTCGATGCAACTCCACCGAAGTGGAAATCATTATCGATTGCTATGCCGATCCAGATTGAAAAAGGGACAATGCCCTGGGAAAAATTTTAGGGCGTCCAGTCCACCCCATGCTCTTCGAGATAAGAATCCACGGCAGCCCCAACCGTGGGTTGAAAAATGTCGGTGCCAATATGTTCCAGCACTTCCAGGCGCAGGAGTTTGTCTTTGACCGGGTCTTTCATTTCGGCAAAGCGCAGCTCGATGTTTGAAGCGCGCAGTGCCTGCTCCAACTCCACCAGCATATCCGCCGAGGTGACATCCACGCTGGTCACCGGCTCTGCGGCCACCACCACCCGGCGAACCTCGGTAGGGGATTTGGCGATGGCTTCCAGCACGCATTTTTGAAACAGTTCGGCGTTGGCAAAGAACAGCGGCGCATCCCAGCGAAACAGCACCAAACCGGGCACCAGGCGGGCCTTGGGGTAACGCGAAATATCGTGAAAGCCGCGAATCCCATCAACCCGGCCGAGCACGGTGTAGTGCGGGCGCCAGCCATCCCAAAGAAATTCAATGACTGCGATCACCACAGCCAGTCCGATACCCGGAACCGCCCCGAGCACCACGACGCCGACAAAGCAGGTGATTGAAAGCCAGAACTCCCAGCGCTGAATCCGATAGATCCGCTTCAAGTCCTTGAACTCGAAAAGGCCGATGGCGGCGGCGATCACCACGGCTGCGAGGGCGCTGTTGGGCAGGTGTTGCAACAGGTTGGGCGCAAACAGCAGCAACAGCGCCACGCCAATGGCGCCGACTACACCGGTTAATTGGGTGCGTGAGCCGGCCGCCTCGGCAACCGGCGTGCGCGAGGAACTGCTACTGATGGGAAAACCCTGGAACAGCCCGGTTGCCAGGTTAGCGATACCCAGGCCGACCATTTCCTGGTTCGGATCGACAGGTGTGCGGGTCCTGGCCGCGTATGTACGTGACAGCACACTGGTGTCGGCGAAAGACACCAATGCAACGGCGAAACCGCCGATCAGTACGGTGCTCAGGTCCGAGGCCTGCAGCCAGGGCACGGAAAAGTTGGGTAAGCCTTGGGGCATGGAACCCAACACCTTCACGCCATGGGTGGTATCGAGCCCAAGGCTGCCGACCACAAGGGTGGCGGCTACCACTGCAATCAAAATGCCGGGCAGGCGCTGGAAGCGAGCAAGCAGCAGAATCAACGCCAGCGTCGCGGCGCCTATAACGAAGCCAGCCCAATTGGCCTGACCTGCCAGCAGCGCTTCGTCGAGAGCCAGCATGTCGCGCAGCGGCCCGGTGCTCTGCACGGAGATGCCGAACAATTTTGGTGTCTGGCTGATCAGCACGGTGAAGGCGATGCCGTTCATGTAGCCGTAGCGAATGGGCTTGGACAACAGCTCAGTGATAAAGCCCAAACGCAGAAGACCGGCGCCGATACACACAAGCCCCGACACCAGTGCCATGGCGCTGGCAAGGGCGATGGCGCGCATGGGGTCACCACCGGAAAGCGGCAGTACCACGGCCAGGATAATCGCCGCCAATGCCGAGTCAGGTCCTATCACCAGAATGCGGCTTGGTCCGAACAGGGCGTAGGCCAGCAGCGGCACGATACTGGCGTACAGCCCGTAGATACCCGGTACCCCGGAGGCTTCGGCATAGGCGATACCCACCGGAACCAACATGGTCGTCAGCACCAATCCGGCGAGCAGGTCCTTGGGCAAGTCCGCGAAGTGATACGACCGTAGTACCTGTAGCCCGGGCAACCAGCGTCGCCAACCGCGTTCTTTCATGCACTGCTCCTTGCGTGGGATGGACGCGTTCAAGGATGGTTTAGCATGTTTTATGCGGCGCCAACCTGCAGAAATCAATAGGTGCCGGTGGACGTAATTACTTGTGCAGATACAGCTAATGGGGGACTTGGCTCAATCCCCAAACCTATGCAGCCGCAGCGCTCGTTGTGCACATTCGCGCCAACTTGATTTGCGTTTCACCGGTAGCACAATAGGCCCCTCTACTTTTAGCACCACGGGCACGTCGCGTAAGCGTATCCAAGGCTCGCTTTGCCAGTACAACAAGCTCGCGGTAGCCCCTCCCGGCCAGCGCATCAACCCCAGCCGCGGCAAATCGGTCTTCTCAGGTTCACGTCCATCACGCAGTACCGCTACCACTTCATGGGTTAGCCAGTGCCGCAGGTGGCGATTTTCCGGGATGTAATGATGAGCAAGCAGGGTATAGGCCCCGGATTCGCTAATCATGACCGTCGCTTGGTACTGGCCGTAGCGCAGCAGCTGCACTTTGCGATGTTGGTCGGGGTCGAGCTTGCGGATGCAGTGTTGGTCGAAAAAATGGCCTGTCATTCGACCCAGCTCAAGGGCGCAGAACCATGCCTGGGATTCGAGCCAGAGGACATGTAGAGGGCGGTTGTGGCGGTAGAACAGTATCGGTTCATGATGGTCAGTCACAGCTGACCTCCGATAGAGCGCTGAAGCAGAGTGCGCACGTCGGTAGGCATATACAAAACCCCTGCGTGATTACAGCCTTACTAAAGGCTGGGTGTCGGGAGCTAAGAAACCCCACGCAGAAGGCCGGACGTATTTCCCTTACGGGTCTTGTATTAGTCCACTCCCGACATATCAGAGTGTTTTGCGCGCAGCAGTAGACCACAGGCAAAAAAATGCCGCATCTGTCGGGAGCGGGCTAGCCGCTACGTGAGGCGTTTCTTAGGCGCCAATCCTTACGGTAAAACGGCGATGACCCCCGGTCAAATGCTCAGCTGTAGGCAATTTCCGAAACTAAAAATTGACCCTCCAGCCTCACCAGCGGGCATGCCCCAGGATGGCCTTATTCCGTCGGGGGCTGGCTGCTGTCTATCATCAACGCGGCCAGAAAACCGGCCAAGCCCGTCTGGATCTGAAGGCCTTGGCGGGTAATGCAGTGGAAGGCTGAAATGTAGGACAGTCGGTCCGCAAGAATGGGCCGCAACCGTCCCTGCTCAACCCAGGTTTGCGCATAGTGGGTGGGCAGATAGCCAATGTAGCTGCCCGAAAACAGCAGGAGGGCGATGGCTTCCATTGAAAAGGCGCTGATCATGTTGCGAAAGTGCAGCTCGTAGGGGCGGCGATTTTCGGCAACGTAGCCGCGATCCACGTAGTCCGAGGCGCTGATTTCGTCAATGGTCAACGACTCGTCAGGGCGATTGAAAAAGGGATGCTCGGCACTGCAGTAAAGGTTCTGTTCCTCATCGAACAGCGGCTTGTAGTCCAGCCCCGACAAGCGATGATGGAAGGCACCTATCGCCAGGTGCAAACGCTCCTCCAGCACTGCTTGCTCAAGTTCGTCCGGGCGCATTACATGCAACTGCAAGCGCACTCTGGGGTTACTTTTACGAAAGCGCGCAATTGCAAAGGGTAGAGGGCTGTTAGGCATCGTTGCCAGGCTGTCGACGGTGCCCAGTTGCAAATGCTCCTGGGAGCGCCCGTTGACTGCCACGGTTTTCTGCCGAAACCGTTCGATGTCGGCAAACAGCTCTTGCGCCGCAGTGTAGGTCGCCATGCCCTCGTCGGTAAGCTGGAAACCTGACTTGCCGCGCTTGCACAGCGAGTAGCCAACGCGAATCTCCAGGTCGCGGATAACCACACTCAATCGCGGCAGGCTCATGTTCAGACGAACTTGAGCCGCGGTAAAACCGCCGGCTTCGACAATGGTGCAGAAGGTGCGCAACATCCGCAGATCTACGTCGTTCAGATTTCCGAGCATGGCTTCCTCTTTTTTCAGGCATTTCTAGCGTGGTGGTATAGCGTCCCTTAAAGCGTTCGAGCGCTCAGCCATTCATCACCCCACCGCCATTCACACCCAACACCTGGCCTGTGGTGAAGCTTGCGTTGTTGGAGGCCAAGAATACAACGCTATTGGCAATCTCCTGTGCGCTGCCAAGCCGTTGCAAAGGATAGCGGGCGGCTTCCTCTTTGATATAGGCCGGCCCCAGGCGCTCGACCATCGGGGTGAGCGTTCCACCCGGGGCCACCGCATTCACGCGCACACCTTGCGGTGCCAACTCCCTCGCCAATGCCTTGGTAAAGGCGATGATTCCACCTTTGGCAGCGGAGTAATGGCAAAGGTTGGCGCAGCCAAGCTGGCCAAGGTCGGAGGCAATGTTAACGATGGCACCGCTGCCTTGGCGGGTCATCAGGCGCGCTGCTTGCTGGGAGAACAGGAAGGTCCCGTACAAATGCACGCGCAGCATTTTGTCCCACTGCTCGAACGACATTTGCGTGATCGGCGCTTCATTGAGAATGCCGGCGTTGTTCACCAGCACGTCCAGACGCTGCACGCCGCTGAAGGCCTGCTGTACCGTCGCCGGGGCTGAAACATCGCCCAGGGCGATTTGCACGCTGACACCCTTTTGCTCCAGTTCCTGTACCAACGACTCAAGTTCGTGGCTGAACGTCAGGTCGTTCAATATTGCGCTGTCCCCCGGTTCGGCCAGCGCCAGCGCGATAGCACGACCAATACCATTGGCAGCACCTGTCACAAGATACGATTTCATCGATCAGCTCCATTTCAGTAGGGGTGGTTTTCCAACCAGCGTGCGTAAGTAGCCAGGCCGTCACTCAGCAGAAATTCGGGGCGATATCCCAACTGCTCACAAGCGGCCGTAATGTCGAAGCGTGCGTTCTCATCCAGCACTTCGAGGGTGCCCGGACCAATATGGATGGCAGCATTGGGATAGAGCTGCCGCACACGGTTGGCTACATCGGCATAACGCTCCTGCTCGCCTGCAGTAACGTTGAAAACCCGTTGCTTGAGTTGCTGCTCATCGACAAAGGCTGCCAGCAGGCAGGATGCAGCCACATCGGCGACATGCACGTACTGCAGTCGATAATCGCCGCCGTACGGCTCTGTGAGCGGCTGCCCATCGATGGCTGCGCGCAGCAATTCCTTGAGGTAGCACTGCATGAATTGCCCAGGCCCGTAGATCCAGCCGGGGCGAAGCGAAACGACACTGACCTGATAAAGGTCGGAGTAGACCTGGCCAAGTTTTTCGGTGAACACCTTGGTGCAGCCGTAAGGGGTCGTTGGGTTCAGCGGCGCAGTTTCATCGATAACGCCAAGCGCCTGGTTGTGTCCGTAGGCGCATTCAGAGCTGAGGTTCACTACGCGGGGAATTTCGCACAGCCTGGCGGCCTCCAGCACATGGGTGGTACCCAGGGCGTTGGTCAGCACGGTTTGCAGTGGAATGCGCCGAGAATCTACCGGGTGCGAGATAGCGGCGGTATGAATAACCGCGTCAAAACGCTGCAATCTGCAGGTTTCGATCAGGCTGGCCAAGTCCAGCAGATCGCCTTGCCGATAGTGGAAGCCGGACGCATCGATGGCGCATAGCAAACTACGGTCGTAGCCTGTGACGCTGTGCCCTTGCTTGAGCAATTGGTGCACGACTTCTTGCCCAAGAAACCCGTTGGAGCCAGTTACCAGAACATTCATGGGACAACCTCTCAGTAAGGGTGGACGGGGAGTTCAAGCGCGCCTCGGCGCACCTGCTCGTATACGTCATCGGGTGTGCACCACCAGGCGTCGTCGTTCTGCTTGATGAGCTGGATCAGGCGTTCCAGCATCAGCAATCGTGAAGGCCTGCCAATCAGTTGCGGGTGCATGGTCAGAATGAAATGTCCGCCATAGGCGCGCATGCCTTCGAGCTCTGCGGTCCATAGGCTCAAGGCTTTGTCTGGTGCTTCGATTACTCCACCCACCGCAGGCTCGGCGGAGTAGGCGAACTGCTCCCAATCATCGAGCGCCCAACTGACCGGAAGCTCGAGAAGTTGCCCGGTGGCACCACCGACCAGATACGGACGGTCGTCACCCATCAGGCTGCTGTCACTTCTGAAACCAAGCTCGACCAGCGCCTCAATCACATCCGGCGTGATTTCCCAGACAGGCGCACGGTAGTGATGCACTTCGCGCCCGATGGTGCGCTCCAGCACCGCTTTGCTGTCTTTGAGAATCTGCAGGTTCTGTTCCGGCGTTTGCTCGTCTACCCGTTCATGGAAATAGCCGTGGCAACCGATGCTGTGGCCGGCCTCGGCGATGCCGCGAACCACGTTCGGGTCCCTTTGCGCCACCACTGCCGGAACATAGAACTGCGCGCGTATTTCATAGCGCTCCAGCAGCTCGAGAATCCTCGGCACGCCAACCCGGCGCCCGTATGCGCCCATGGAAAGTAATGTCAGGCGACGCCCTTCGAGGCTGGAGGAATCCCACGCGGTTTCTGCATCCAGGTCGAAACTCAAGGTGACGGCAAAGCGTTTGCGATCAGGCCACATGATCATGGGGAAACGATCCTCTGCGACAGCGCCTTGCGGCGCATGCGGTTGTAGACAAGCACGGCTGCGCCACTGGCGATGATCACCGCGCCGCAGTACCAGACGTGATAGAGATAGGCAGGGTCTGCAGGCTGGGCCCCTGCGGTGTAGGCGATGTAGGCCAGGGTCAGCAGGGCCAGGGCGGGCAGGCCCGACATGGCAAGTGCCTTGGTCCGTTGTTGCTCACGAAAGGTGGCGAAGATGAAGCACAGGAGCATGGTGCTGTAGGAGATCATCATGGTGATCGACACCACGTCGTAGTACCACTGCAGTTCGCTGATCGGTTTTGCCCAGATCATCGCCAGTGCGCACAAGGTACCGATCAGGGTGAGGCGCGCCGGCACGCGTCGCGTGTTGAGTTTCTCCAGTGCCGAGGGCAACTCGCCTTCGTGGCTCATGCGATAGCCGGCACGTACCCCGGCATTCAGCGAGATGTTCAAGCAATTGCATGCGGAGGTGATGATGACCAGGGTGGGCAACCACAGTAGCCACGAGGGCAAGTACAGCTGGGCAATACTGCCAATCGCCTGTGCGCTGTCGGCGAACATGCCTGCCAGCGTGCTTGCAGGCACAGCCATCTTCCAGCCAATGGCGGCGATCGAATAGATCACCAGCATGGCTGTCAGGGTCAGCAGGAACGAGCGCTGGATGGTTCGTACGGGCGTCTTCGCTTCCTCGATGAAATTGATCGAGGAGTCGAATTGGGCAAGCATCCACATGCCAAACAACATGCCCGGTCCGATTGCGGTCCAGAAGCTGTCGAGCGATGACGGCATGTAGGAGTTCAACACGCCGGCGCCAGGCACCTGCGGGTCGATGATGCCAGCCAGCCCAAGGCCCAGGAGTACGGCCAGCTCCAGCGCCAGGAGGCAGATAGCGACTTTTGCGGTCGCTTCCACCCCGCGCAGGTTGAGGACCATGAACACCACGATCAGCACGCTGGCCACCAGTTGCCCGGTGTACGGCGAGCCGTTGAGCCCTAGCAGGCTTTGGGTGTACTGCGCGCCCACCAGTGCACACATCGCTGTGACACTGAAGCACATGATCACGTAGGCCCAGCCAAGGATGATTGCCGCCCCGGGCGACAGGTAGCGTTTGCTGAAGACAAACACCCCGCCTGCCGCTGGCGCACGTCGCACCAGATAGATAAGACTGAAGGCAATCACCATCATCGGGAAGAAATAAGCCGCCAGAATCGACAGTGGAGCCAGTTCTCCCGACAGGGTGTACAGCAGGGGCATCGACGATACCCCTACCCATGCCGGTCCGTTGAAAGCCAGGGTATTGGCGCAGACATTCAGTGTGCTGAGCCGGCCTTTGGACAGGGTGGTATCGATTTCCCGAACCTCACCCTTGCGGTCGTAACCTATGAAGTCGCTGAAGCTCATGCTGGCTTCTCCTCGACTTAGCTGCGTTCAGCCAAAGCATCGGCAAGGATGCAGAGGAGCTCGAACATCATGGTTGCGCCAACCAATGCTGTGGCACCGCCCAAATCAAAAGGCGGGGAGACTTCCACCACATCGGCGCCGACCAGGTTCAGTCCACGCAAACCACGAACCATTTGCTGCGCCTGCAGGGTGGTCATCCCGCCGATTTCAGGGGTGCCGGTGCCGGGTGCAAAAGCGGGGTCGAGCACGTCGACATCAAAGCTGATGTAGGTGGGGTCCTGGCCCACCACACGGCGTACTTCTGCCAGCGTGCCCTCGACGCCAAGGTCGCAGAACTCTTCCATGTGGATGACGCGAATGCCGCATTCTTCTGCGAAGGCTTCATCGTCTGCGGAGTAAATCGAACCGCGAATACCGATTTGTACCGTGCGTCGCGGGTCGAGCAGGCCTTCTTCGATGGCGCGACGAAAGGGCGTGCCGTGGGTGTAGGGGTTGTCGCCGAAGTAGCGGTCGTTGGTGTCGGAGTGCGCGTCGAAATGCACCATGCCGATGGGACGGTGGCGTGCCAGTGCGCGAAAGATCGGCAAAGTGACAAGGTGGTCGCCGCCCACCGACAGCGGAATCACCCCGGCCTGATGCAGTTTGCTGAAGAAACCTTCGATCTGCTTCAAGGAGTCGAGCAGGTCGATCGGGTTAACCGGCGCGTCGCCCAGGTCGCCGACGCGGGTCAGGTCGTAGGGCGCAATGCGGCTGACATGGTGAACCTTACGCATCAGGCTGGACATATTGCGCACTTCCCGCGGCCCGTGCCGAGCCCCGGCACGGTTGGTGGTGCCGCCGTCCCACGGTACACCGACCAGGCCGATACGGACTTGCGCGGGGTCTTCGAACACGGGCAAGCGCATGAAGGTCGGAATGCCGGCGAAACGTGGCACCAGTGCAGCATCAACGGGTTGCGGGTTGTTATTGCTCATAGCGGATCTCCTCGTCGAACCGGGGTGACGGTCGACTCATTGTCTTTATCGTTCAGGAGTGAAAAAGGGCAGGTGCAGCCAGGGCGTGAAACCGGGGAGGGGTGAGGGCATAGATAAAAACCTTGTTATTATTTTTGGATGTTCCAGGCTTAGCGTACGAACAGCGGGCGAGTTGATAAATCGCCAACATCGAAAGTCAGCTTTTCAAAAAAATTAAGTGATTGCCGGGTGAACGCTCACCCCGAGAGCGTATGCAGGGGGTGAGCTGCGCGGGTTTGAACCCAATGCTATTTACAGGCTGTGTTGTACGGGGGATGAAACGGCTGCTTTGGATCTCTTAGCCAGGAAGTAATACATAACCCCGGGTATTATCAAACCAATGATCCAAGAGATATCGACGCCATTCATTTTTTCAACCAGTGCACCGGTATAGAGGCTGGTTGAAATAAAAGGCATTTGAATCAGGACGCCAATTACGTAAGTGCTGATGCCCAGCGTGTTCCATCGGCCATATTGGCCATTGGGATCGAACAGCGCGTTCAAGTTGTATCGCTCTTTATTGACGAAGTAGAAATCGACAAGATTGATAGCGCTCCAAGGCGTGAAGAATGCCAGCAAGAACAAGATGAACGATTTGAAAACGCCGATGAAAGAGTCCTCACCCAGCAGCGCAACAGCGGTCGATGCGCCGACAATGCACAATACGAAAACAATGCGTTGGCGTTGGCTGATTGCAACATGCCCGCGAAAGCCACTGATAACCGTAGCGGCGCACATGAAGCTGCCGTAGGCGTTCAGGGTCGAGATCGTGAGTTTGCCGAAAGCGATGCTGAAGTAGATCAGGGCGGCGGCGGCCCCGGTGCTTCCCAGTCCGACGATCACAGAGACTTCATGGCCGGCGAAGTTCGCACCTGCCAGGGCCGCGGCGAACACCCCGAGTACCATCGATATCTGCGCCCCGATAACTGAGCCAAGGCCAACGGCGAGGATCGTCTTGATTGACGAAGTCTTGCTCGGCAGGTAGCGCGAATAGTCCGCCACATAGGGTCCATAGGCAATCTGCCAGGACGCGGAGAGTGACACGGCGAGAAGAAAGCTACCCCAGTCGAAATGACGAATCGCAAGCAACTGGCCGATATCGTTGGTGAGGGTCAGTCGGGCAAAGAGATAGCAGAACGCAACAACCCCAACGATGCTCGCGGCACGCCCGGCGATGTGAATGAAGCGATAGCCCATGATGGTCATCAGCATCGTCAAACCGGCAAAGATCAGAATGCCACTGCTGTTACTGACACCGGCCAATTGCGAAACAGCCTGGCCGGATAGAATCGCGCCTGTTGCGTTAAAGCCCAAGTACATCAGCGCAACTAGAATAATAGGGATGGTTGCGCCATAGACACCAAACTGCACACGGCTGGAGATCATTTGCGGAAGACCCAGTTTCGGCCCTTGTGCAGCATGCAGGGCCATGACAGCACCGCCAAATATCTGCCCGACCAACAAACCAATCAGTGACCAAAATACATCGCCGCCTAAAACAACAGCGAGGGAGCCTGTTAGCAATGCAGTAATTTGTAAGTTGCAGCCTAGCCACAAGGTGAACTGACTGAAGAGGCTACCGTGCCTTTCCGATTCGGGTATGTGGTCGATAGTGCGTGTTTCGAGCAAGGACGGCTGCGCTGAATCAACACGGGTGTTGGGCATTTGCTATCTCCACGGGACATTGTTGTCCTCGTAATTGTTGTGGGTCGCAAGAGATGGGCAGGGATGTAATGCGAGAGTGGTTTAATTGGGTTTTGTTGTTTTTTTTGTGCGCGGCTAGAGTAGCGATAGTTTGTAGCTAATAGATACCCTGAACTGATTAATCCGGCTTTCGGTTTCGGTTAACTATGTTGCTGTCGTACTGTAGGCAGGCCGACCGGGGGCAGGTCTATACTGGGTACTCACTTCTGCGAGTGAGTAATCATGAAAGACCTGACGCGCATGTGCTGGCTGGCTTCGGCAGTCGCTGTTGTGATGATGGGCTGCGCTGGCTATGAAAATCGCAAGGCCGACTTCGTCCAGATCGATCTTAAGCCCGTAGGGCATAACGCTGGCGAAATCGGCTACGTCACGATGGTGCCACGCGGCAATGCAACCGACCTTAGCTTCCATGTCAGCGGTGTATACCGCAGCTTGCACCAGGTTCGCCTGTATACCTATATCTACAAGGGCTCCTGCACCAGCCGCGCGGCGCAACCGGCTTACTCATTGAATGACATCGTCATGGTCAATCGCAGCAGCACCGGCTGGGATTTTTCCAGGACCGTGCCCACACCCATTGGCACGTTGAGTGGCCATGGTTACTCGGTGGTTCTCAGCACTGGCCCGGAAGAGGGCAGCATCGAACAGTTCTGCGCCGAGATTCCTTGATGCTGGGCGGATATAAACAAGGCAGGGCCTGCTCGGCCGTCAGCCAGACGGTCGTGGTGGGTTGCCTTGAGGGGGCTATCGTTTGTTGTCTGGGCAACAACTACCACAGGAGGGCGGTGCCATGAACACCAGTGATCTACTCGAACAATTACTCCGGTCCGGGCAGGGCTCGCAGGCGCAACAAGGGGGCGGCGGCATGTCGTCGCAAGACCCAATGGGCGGACTGGGTGGTTTGCTGGGCGGGCTGCTCGGCGGCGGTGGAGGCGCTGGTGGTGGCGGCCTCGGTGGTTTGCTCGGCGGTCTATTAGGTGGCAGTAGTGCCAGTAACAATGGTGGCGGTTATAGCCAGGGGCGTTCCGGGGGCGGTACAAATTACGCGGCCTTGGCCTCGTTGGGCATGATGGCCTTCCAGGCCTATCAAAGCTGGCAGCGCAGCCAGGCGGCAGCCCCGCAACAGATGGTGCGCACTGTCGATCAATTGTCCGGGCCAGAGGCCGAAGATCACAGCCATGCGATCCTGCGTGCACTGATTGCTGCGGCCAAGGCGGACGGTCGCATCGACAAGCAGGAAGAACAGTTGATCTACGCAGAAATCAAACGCCACACCAGCGACCCGCAATTGCAGCAATGGTTGGATGTTGAAGTCAGCAAGCCGCTCGATGCTGCCGAAGTCGCCCAATCAGCCCAGGACCCGGCCATGGCCGCGGAAATGTACCTGGCCAGTGTGATGCTGGTGGATGACCAGCAAGAAGCAGAGCGGGCCTATCTGGACGAACTGGCCGGCGCGCTACAGATCGATCCGCAGTTGCAGCTGCACCTGGAACAGCAGGCCAAGGGCAGTGCCTGACTGGCCGAGTTACCCTCTGGTTAAGTTGGTTGGGGGAGTGAGGCTGCGAGCTTATCTATTAATGTGGCACCGCTGCCGGCCCTACGCTGACTCGAAACCGCCCCGCGCCAATGGATCAGCACCTGGCTGTATGTGTCACCGACTACACAGTTGGCCTACCGTGAATAAGCAAAAAAAAGCCACCTCAGCATGCAGTGCTGAGGTGGCTTTGGTGGCTTCAGGTCTAGCGGTTCAGTTAACGCCGAACAGCGTTCAACTGCTCATCTGCACCTGGGGAGCAAGGCATCAATCCCAGCTCAACGCCCCACCTGTTTGATACTCGATAACCCGAGTCTCGAAGAAGTTCTTCTCTTTCTTCAAGTCCATGATCTCGCTCATCCATGGGAACGGGTTGGTGGTACCTGGGTATTCTTCTTTCAAACCGATCTGCGACAGGCGACGGTTGGCGATGAACTTGAGGTAGTCCTCCATCATCGCCGCGTTCATGCCCAGTACGCCGCGCGGCATGGTGTCGCGAGCGTATTCGATTTCCAACTGGGTGCCTTGCAGGATCATTTGCGAGGCTTCTTCTTTCATTTCGGCATCCCACAGGTGTGGGTTTTCGATCTTGATCTGGTTGATCACGTCGATACCGAAGTTCAAGTGCATGGACTCGTCACGCAGGATGTACTGGAACTGCTCGGCAACGCCAGTCATCTTGTTGCGACGACCCATGGACAGGATCTGGGTGAAGCCGCAGTAGAAGAAGATGCCTTCCAGAACGCAGTAGTAGGCGATCAGGTTGCGCAGCAGTTCTTTGTCGGTCTCGACGGTACCGGTATTGAATTCCGGGTCGGAGATCGCGCGGGTGTAGCTCAGGCCCCAGGCGGCTTTCTTCGCAACCGACGGGATCTCGTGGTACATGTTGAAGATCTCGCCTTCATCCATGCCCAGCGATTCGATGCAGTACTGGTAGGCGTGGGTGTGGATCGCCTCTTCGAACGCCTGGCGCAGGATGTACTGGCGGCACTCGGGGTTGGTGATCAGGCGGTACACGGCCAGCGCCAGGTTGTTGGCAACCAGGGAGTCGGCAGTGGAGAAGAAGCCCAGGTTACGCATGACGATGCGACGCTCGTCGTCGGTCAGGCCTTCCGGGTTTTTCCACAGGGCGATGTCCGCGGTCATGTTGACCTCTTGCGGCATCCAGTGGTTGGCGCAACCGTCCAGGTACTTCTGCCAGGCCCAGTCGTACTTGAATGGCACCAGCTGGTTGAGGTCGGCGCGGCAGTTGATCATGCGCTTTTCGTCAACCGCAACACGGGCAGCGGAGCCTTCCAGCTCAGCCAGGCCTTCGGCGATGTCGAGTTGGTCCAGGGCGGCCTTGGCACGCTTGACGGCTTCCGAGTCATCGGCAGTCACGGCGCGGGCTTCCAACGCGGCAACACCGCCAGCGTTATCGAGCTTGTCGATGCCTGCGGCAGCAGCTTGAGTGGCGGTTGCGCCTTTGGAGGCTTCTTCGCCTTCGTCTTTGTCGAATTCGTCCCAGCTCAGCATGGTGGGTCTCCTGCTTGAGGGCCATGTTCAGTATGGCCGGTGGATCTTGGTTGCGTTGCTTGCGGTTGAGTACTGCTGTGCACGCAAAAACTTTGAATGCTTCCGGGAGCTTGGCTCCTCGGAGGAGGCCAGGGTTGTCCCTGACCTTCTATTAGGCTGCTGTGGGAGCGGCTTTGGCCGCTTTCGCGGGGCAAGCCCGCTCCCACAGGGGGTGTGGCGTTACTGGCAGGCTTCGCAATCCGGCTCGTCGATAGCGCAAGCCTTCGGCACTGGCGCAGGGCCGGCTGCCTGGATCGGGGCGCTGTCGCCACCGCTGGATACAGCGTTGAGCTTGCCGGTGTTGATGGTCGACTTCTCGGTGCTGGTCGCAGCCAGGGCACGGAGGTAGTAGGTGGTTTTCAGACCACGGTACCAAGCCATGCGGTAGGTGACGTCCAGTTTCTTGCCCGAAGCGCCGGCAATGTACAGGTTCAGCGACTGGGCCTGGTCGATCCACTTCTGACGGCGGCTGGCGGCGTCGACGATCCACTTGGTTTCCACTTCGAACGCAGTGGCGTACAGGTCTTTGAGTTCCTGTGGAATGCGCTCGATCTGCTGTACCGAACCATCGTAGTACTTCAGGTCGTTGATCATGACCGAGTCCCACAGACCGCGGGCCTTGAGGTCGCGAACCAGATACGGGTTGATCACGGTGAACTCGCCCGACAGGTTCGATTTCACATACAGGTTCTGGTAGGTCGGCTCGATCGACTGCGATACGCCGGTAATATTGGCGATGGTTGCGGTCGGCGCGATGGCCATGATGTTCGAGTTACGAATACCTTTCTGAACACGAGCCCGTACCGGTGCCCAGTCCAGGGTTTCGTTCAGGTCGACGTCGATGTACTTCTGGCCACGGGCTTCGATCAGGATCTGTTGCGAATCCAGTGGCAGGACGCCTTTGGACCACAGCGAACCCTGGAAGGTCTCGTACGAGCCGCGCTCATCGGCCAGGTCGCAGGATGCCTGGATCGCGAAGTAGCTGACCGCTTCCATCGACTTGTCGGCGAACTCGACGGCCGCGTCGGAACCGTAGGCAATGTGCTGCAGGTACAGCGCGTCCTGGAAGCCCATGATGCCCAGGCCCACTGGACGGTGCTTGAGGTTCGAGTTACGTGCTTGCGGCACCGAGTAGTAGTTGATGTCGATCACGTTGTCGAGCATGCGCACGGCCGTGTTCACGGTGCGTTGCAGCTTGGCGGTGTCCAGCTTGCCGTCGACGATGTGGTTCGGCAGGTTGATCGAGCCCAGGTTGCAGACGGCGATTTCATCCTTGTTGGTGTTCAAGGTGATTTCGGTGCACAGGTTCGAGCTGTGGACCACGCCCACGTGCTGCTGCGGCGAACGCAGGTTGCATGGGTCTTTGAAGGTCAACCATGGGTGGCCGGTCTCGAACAGCATCGAGAGCATCTTGCGCCACAGGTCTTTGGCCTGGATGGTCTTGAATACCTTGATCTTGTTGTATTCGGTCAGCGCTTCGTAATACTCGTAGCGCTCTTCGAAGGCCTTGCCGGTCAGATCGTGCAGGTCGGGTACTTCGTTTGGCGAGAACAGGGTCCACTTGCCGTCATCGAAGACGCGCTTCATGAACAGGTCAGGGATCCAGTTGGCGGTGTTCATGTCGTGGGTACGACGGCGATCATCACCGGTGTTCTTGCGCAGCTCGATGAATTCTTCGATGTCCAGGTGCCAGGTTTCCAGGTAGGCACAGACAGCGCCTTTGCGCTTGCCGCCCTGGTTTACCGCAACAGCTGTGTCATTGACCACTTTCAGGAATGGAACGACGCCCTGGGATTTACCGTTGGTGCCCTTGATATAGGAGCCCAGTGCACGCACAGGGGTCCAGTCGTTACCCAGGCCACCGGCGAATTTCGACAGCATGGCGTTGTCGTGGATCGCGTGGTAGATGCCCGAGAGGTCGTCCGGCACGGTAGTCAGGTAGCAGCTCGACAGCTGTGGACGCTGGGTACCGGCGTTGAACAGGGTCGGGGTCGAAGCCATGTAGTCGAAGGACGACAACAGGTTGTAGAACTCGATGGCACGGGCTTCTTTGTTTTTCTCTTCGAGCGCCAGGCCCATGGCCACACGCATGAAGAACACCTGAGGCAGCTCGAAACGTACGCCATCCTTATGGATGAAGTAACGGTCGTACAGGGTCTGCAGGCCCAGGTAGGTGAACTGCTGGTCGCGCTCGTGGTTGATCGCCTTGCCCAGTTGTTCCAGGTCGAAGTCGGCCAGTGCCGGGTTGAGCAGCTCAAACTCCACGCCCTTGGCAACGTAGGCTGGCAGGGCCTTGGCGTACAGGTCGGCCATCTCGTGGTGAGTGGCGCTGTCGGCAACGCCGAGGAAACTCAGGCCTTCGGCACGCAGGGTGTCCATCAGCAGGCGGGCGGTAACGAAAGAGTAGTTCGGCTCGCGCTCGACCAGGGTACGGGCGGTCATTACCAAGGCGGTGTTGACGTCCTTGATGGCCACGCCGTCGTAGAGGTTCTTCAGGGTTTCGCGCTGGATCAGGTCGCCATCGACTTCGGCCAGACCTTCGCAGGCCTCGGAGATGATGGTGTTCAGACGGTTCATGTCCAGCGGCGCCAGGCTGCCGTCAGCCAGGGTGATACGGATGCTTGGGTGCGGCTGAACGGTGCTGTCTTCGGCGTGGCTACGGGTAGCACGCTCTTTGGCGCGCTGATCGCGGTAGATCACGTAGTCGCGGGCAACTTTCTGCTCGCCGGCACGCATCAGAGCCAGTTCGACCTGGTCCTGGATTTCTTCGATGTGGATAGTGCCGCCCGACGGCATGCGACGTTTGAACGTAGCAGTAACCTGTTCGGTCAGACGGGCAACGGTGTCATGGATACGCGACGAGGCAGCAGCGGTGCCACCTTCAACTGCAAGGAACGCCTTGGTGATAGCCACGGTGATCTTGTCGTCGGTGTAGGCGACGACAGTGCCATTGCGCTTGATCACACGCAGTTGGCCTGGGGCGGTAGCAGCCAGATCCTGGTTCGAATCGGCGGCCTGCGGCGCCTGGGCCTGCGGGTTCTCGCGAGTTGTGTCGGTTTGCATGGGTGTCTCCACATTCTCTATGTTTATTTAGGCGCTGTGTAAGCGCCAACCGTTCCGTCCGAAAGCCCAACAACCGACCCTGACGACACGCAGGAACACGACGCTCCGGCATGCCGAACAGGTCGGGCATACTCACTTCGGGACAGATCAGGAAATAAGGGGCAATTACTTGCCGCTCCCTGGCCGAAGTCAAAGGTTCTGAGTCTCGCTCAAAACTGTTGCTGTAAGGTGTGCCTATGGCTTGCAACACCCGTACCCGAAACAACACCCTCCAAGGGTTTGCAACGGACGCCTGCGCCGGAGCGGTTTGGCTACTGAATACGTTTTAAGTTCAAGCAAAAAAAGCACTATTTAAGGGCTTGAGTTCTTTGCTTGACTTGTGCTTGGGAATCGCTTCAAAACCCAAGATGTAGTGTTTTGTTTCGATGGGGATACAAGATAATGCGGTCCAAGGGGTATTGCAAGGTCATGCTCTGTGGATAACTTGTGCGTAGTTTGTGAGTGATTTTGCCTAAAGCCTTGTAGGCCGCGTCTTAGCGCCAGATCACCACTCGTCACCCTTTTTTTAACGGGCCGTCGTTACCCAGGTACAAATTTTAGGGCGCGCACCCTACCACAATTTCCTGGTTCTTCCGAGCGGCCGACGCGGCGGTTGTCCGCAACGGGTGGCGGCGGTTGGCAGGTGTCGGTGCCTTCCGTAGTATCCGGGGCAGAACTGGCCTTTTGGGGACGCCAGTACCCAACGCATATAACAACAAGTTCATAACAATAAGCTGTCGAGGTGGACCGTGGAGCAGCAGCGCAGCCAGGTATTGATTGTCGAGGATGACCAGCGTTTGGCCGACCTGACACGCGAGTACCTGCAGGCCAACGGCTTTGAAGTCGAGGTTGAAGGTGATGGCGCCAAGGCCGCGGCGCGGATAATCGCCGAGCAACCGGACCTGGTGATTCTCGACCTGATGCTGCCCGGAGAAGACGGCCTGAGCATCTGTCGCAAGGTTCGCCAGCAATTTGCCGGGCCAATTCTCATGCTCACCGCTCGCAGCGACGACCTGGACCAGGTTCAAGGCCTGGACCTGGGCGCCGACGACTACGTCTGCAAGCCGGTTCGGCCGCGCTTGTTGCTGGCGCGCATCAACGCGTTGCTGCGCCGCAGCGAGCCTGCCGAGAGCGAACCAGTGCAATGTCTGCAGTTCGGGCCGCTGCGGGTCGATAACGTGCTGCGCGAGGCCTGGCTGCAAGACAACGGTATCGAGCTGACCAGCGCGGAATTCGATTTGCTCTGGCTGTTGGTCAGCAACGCCGGGCGCACGTTGTCCCGGGAAGAAATTTTCACCTCGTTGCGCGGCGTCGGTTATGACGGCCAGGATCGCTCCATCGATGTGCGTATTTCCAGAATCCGCCCCAAAATCGGCGACGACCCTGAGCACCCGCGAATGATCAAGACCATCCGCAGCAAAGGCTATCTATTCGTGCGCGAGGCGGCAGAGGCGATGGGCCAGTCGTGATGAATTCGATTTTCCTGCGTATCTATGGCGGCATGCTCGCCGCCCTGGTGCTGGTGGCAGTGCTTGGGGTGCTGAGTGTGCACCTGCTCAACGAGGTTCGAGCCGGTCAGTACCGTGAGCGTCTGGCCCACGGCACCTTCACCTTGATGGCCGACAACCTGGCGCCGCTTGGCGAAGTGGAGCGCAAGCGCAATCTGCTGATCTGGGAGCGCTTGCTGGGCATTCCGCTGGACCTGCAACCGTCGTCTGCCGCGGGTCTGGATGGCGGCCAGCGCAGCAAGTTGAATCGCGGCCAGGTGCTGGTAGAGAAGACCGGCCCGCATGCGGCCAGGGTCATGCGCCAGGTCGGCACGCAGGACCTGCTGTTGGTGGGCGAGGTAGAGCAGATCAGCGAGCAGTTGGCGCGAGCGACGATCTACCTGCTTGCCGATGAGCTGGTGCGTTATCCCATTGGTGAGCAGCCCCGGCGCCTGGCGCAGATCAAGCAGGACAAAGGTTTTGGTTTTGACTTGAGCCTGCGCCGTATCGACCAGACCGACATGGACGACGACCAGCGTCGACGTGTCGATGAAGGCGACACGGTAATGGCGCTTGGCAAGGATGGCGACTCGATCCGCGTAGTTGCCGGCATGGTCGGCACGCCCTGGGTGCTGGAGATTGGCCCGCTGTATCAGATGAACCCTTATCCGCCGCAGTTGCTGGCGTTGATTGCGGTACTTGGGCTGTGCCTTATTGGTTTGATTGTCTATCTATTGGTGCGGCAGCTGGAGCGACGCCTTTCCGATCTCGAGACTGCTGCCACGCGCATCGCCCAAGGCAGCTTGTCTACCCGTGTGGCGGCCGATGATGCCGATTCTGTCGGGCGCCTGGCCGCCGCCTTCAATGGCATGGCCGAACACCTGCAGCGTTCGCTGGCCATCCAGCGGGAGCTGGTACGCGCCGTTTCCCATGAGTTGCGCACCCCAGTGGCACGGCTGCGCTTCGGCCTGGAAATGATCGCCAGCGCCCGCGACGACCAGGCGCGGGAAAAATATTTGAGCGGCATGGACGGGGACATTCAGGAGCTCGACAAGCTGGTTGACGAGATGCTCACCTACGCCCGCCTCGAGCAGGGTGCGCCGGCCTTGAACTTTCAGCGAGTCAACCTCGATGCGCTGTTCGATCAGGTGATTGCCGAGCTGGCGCCCCTGCGCAGCGACGTCAAGGTGGTGCGCGGCGTGTGCCTGGGCGATGAGCAAGAGGCTCAAGGGCAGGGGGCATGGGTCGAAGCCGAGCCGCGCTATTTGCAACGGGCCGTGCAGAACCTGGTGAGCAATGCCATGCGCCATGCAGAATCCCAGGTCAGCCTCGGTTATCAGTTGGGAACGCAGCGTTGCCGAATCGATGTCGAGGATGACGGCCCGGGTGTTCCGGAGGAAGTCTGGGATCGCATCTTTACTCCCTTCACTCGACTGGATGACAGCCGAACCCGTGCTTCAGGCGGTCACGGCCTGGGCTTGTCGATTGTGCGGCGGATTATCTACTGGCATAACGGGCGGGCTTCGGTGGGCCACAGTGAACAACTAGGGGGCGCCCGGTTCAGCTTGACCTGGCCGCGCAGCCAGGATCAGGAATGAGTGCTGCCCAGCCGCTGGACAAGGTGCTCGAAGCGTCTCGTTTCGACGCGCTGCTGCTTGAACTGTATGGCCCGGAACTGATGCCCGGGCAACGCCCCGTATTGGTTTCGCAGTGGTCCAAGTACTACTTTGCTGCGGTCTGGAAGGTGCTGCTGGACGGCGCATCACTGCCAGTGTTCGCTGCCACCGAGGTAACCCTGGATGCTCGTGGACTGCCCATCATGCTGACTGGGAAGGCAGAGCATTGCGCAGGACTGGATGCGCTGCTGCAACAGCACCTGCAACCGCTGGTGTCGCGTCTGGCGACCTTGGGGGCGGTGGCACCCGGGGTGCTCTGGGGCAACGCGGGCGATTGCCTGGATCAGGCATTGCAGGGGGTGGAGTTGGACATCGGCGACCTGGGCCGTTTGCTCGCCTGCGCTGACAGCCCGCTGCATGCGGCAGTGGGCCTGAATGCGTCGGGCAAACGTCAACGTCGCACCTGCTGCCTCAGCTACAAGGTGGATTGGGTCGGCCATTGCCAGCACTGTCCGTTGCTTGTTTGACGCTCAGACGCTGACCAACGTCAGCAATTGGTCATCCTGCAAACAGAACTGTCCCTCAAGCTCGCGGCCGCTATGCCATTGCGCCGATAAATCAGTGAGCAAGCGCAAGCGTGCGTGGCCGTCCGCGGACCATTCCAGCACCTCGGCATGCTCGAAATAGAAGCGCTGTTGCACGATGGGGTAGAGGGCCTTGAACAGGCTTTCCTTGAGGGAAAATGTCAGGGTCACGCTGAGTCCGGTCTGCGCGCTATCCATTCTTTGCTGCTCGGCCTCGGTAAGAATCTCCCGCACCAGGCGTTCAGCGCGCTCATGGCTGAGTAAGGTTTCCTGATCCAGTCCAATGCCCTGGCAGTCACTGTTACGCGCGACCACGGCAGCCGCCCAGCCTTTGCCGTGGGTGATCGAACCGCTGATGCCGGTGGGCCAGATCGGGGAGCGATCCTCGTGGGTAGCGGGGACATACAGGCGACCATCAAGGCGCTGCAGGGCAGCCCGGGCGCACACTCGTCCGGCCAGGTACTCCGCCTGGCGCTTGGCGACCGAGCGTTGCAGGTTGGGCGTCTGCTCGATGCCGGCGCGCGCGAAGTCGTCGCTGGCAAGCAAGGCGGGGTCAAAGGCACAGCTGACCAGCTCTGCACCGGCAATGGTCTGCGGCAAGGGCCAGTGGTGGTGCAAAGCAGTGCAGCAGGAGGGCAGTCGGTTCATGGCGCTATTGTGCCGTGGCGATCAAGTGCTTGCCAATGATGCTCAGCGAGAGCACCCCGGTGCGGGTTAGGGGGTATTTTCATTCTGCGGGCGTTGTTCAGCCTAGGTTCAGGCTGGGTTCAGCGGCGGTTCAGGAGGGTTTCCTTAACCTTGCTCTATCACTTGAACGGCACACCGCCAGGAGTAACTCTCATGAAAGCGCTCAACACTCTGTTCCTTGCCGCAGCCTTTTTCAGCGCCAGCGCTGCAGTCCAGGCAGCCGACACCACTTTCGCCGGTGTCACTTACGGCCAGACCAGCGACAAAATCAAAAAATCCGGTTTGCTCAGCAGCAACACCGAGCACTTGAACACCGACGGCATCATCAGTAAGGACGGCACCTGGGGCGTACGTGTCGGCCAGATGAACGACCAGGGTCGCTACTACCTCACCTATGACAACGTTTCCAACGACCACAGCGGCTTGAAGGTGCGCCAGGAAAACCTCTTGGGCAGCTACGACATGTTCTACCCACTGGGCACCAGCACCAAGCTGTTCGGCGGTGCCAGCGCCGGCCTGACCAAGCTCAGCCAGGAGTCTTCCGGCTACAGCCGCGACACCGATACCGGTTACGCCATCGGCTTGCAAGCCGGCGTGCTACAGCAGGTTTCCGACAATGCCTCGGTTGAACTGGGCTACCGTTACCTGCGCAGCAATGCCAGCACCGAGCTTGCCGAGCATGGTGGTCCGAAAGTCGGCACCCTGCGCCTGGACAGCAGCGCGCAAACCTACCTGTCGGCCAACTACTTGTTCTGACCCACGCACGGGATTGCTCGAACCGACCTGCAAGCGCATGGCCGGTTCGCTGTTATTCTGCACGGGGCCAGGCCTGCGTGACGAACTAAGGAAAGGGTAGGGAGGAACCTATGAAACTGCTGGTGGTTGAGGACGAAGCGCTGTTGCGGCATCACTTGTTCAGCCGCTTGACCGAGAGTGGGCATGTGGTTGAAGCCGTGGCCGACGCCGAGGAAGCCTTGTATCAAGCCGCGCAGTTCAACCATGACCTGGCGGTGATCGACCTGGGCCTTCCGGGCATGAGTGGGCTGGACCTCATTCGCCAGTTGCGCTCCCAGGGCAAGGGCTTTCCCATTCTGATTCTTACCGCGCGGGGCAACTGGCAAGACAAAGTCGAAGGCCTGGCGGCAGGCGCCGACGATTATGTCGTCAAGCCTTTCCAGTTCGAAGAACTCGAGGCGCGGCTCAACGCCTTGCTGCGGCGTTCCAGCGGCTTTACCCAGTCGACCATCGCTGCCGGCCCCCTGGTGCTCGACCTCAATCGCAAACAGGCGACGCTGGACGAACAGCCGCTGGCGCTGACTGCCTACGAGTACCGCATCCTGGAATACCTGATGCGCCATCATCAGCAAGTGGTGGCCAAGGATCGCCTGATGGAGCAGCTGTATCCCGATGACGACGAGCGCGATCCAAATGTGATCGAAGTGCTGGTGGGGCGCCTGCGCCGCAAGCTTGAGGGTGACAACGGCTTCAAGCCTATCGATACCGTCCGTGGCTTGGGCTACCTGTTCACCGAGCGCTGCCGATGATCCGTTCGTTACGGGTGCGCCTGATGCTGGCGGCTGCGCTGCTGGCGCTGTTGTTCATGCTCGCCTTGCTGCCAGCCCTGCAGAAGACGTTCAGCCTGGCATTGCAGGAGTCGATCGAAAAGCGCCTGGCCTCGGATGTTACTACCTTGATATCGGCAGCGCGCATCGAGCACAACCAGTTGCAGATGCCGGACTTGCTGCCGGATGAAAAATACAACCTGCCCGACAGCCGTTTGCTCGGCTACATCTATGATCGCCAGGGCAATCTGGTCTGGCGGTCCCGGGCTACGGCCGATGAAAACATCAACTACACCCCACGCTATGACGGGCGCGGCAACGAATTTGCGCGCATCCGCCAGGCCGACGGCGAGGAGTTCTTTGTCTATGACGTCGAAGTCAAGCTGCTCGGTGGCAAGACGGCAGCGTTCAGCATCGTTGCATTACAGCCGGTGCGCGAATACCAGCATACCCTCGACGGCCTGCGCGAACGCCTGTACCTGGGGTTTGGTGCGGCGCTGCTGGCCTTGCTGGTGTTGCTCTGGGCGGGTTTGACCTGGGGCTTGCGCTCGTTGCGCCAGTTGAGTCACGAGCTTGATGATGTCGAGTCCGGTGCCCGCGATGGGCTCAGCGGCGAGCATCCTCGTGAGTTGTTGCGTTTGACCGGTTCATTGAACCGCCTGTTGCGCAGTGAGCGTGACCAGCGCCAACGCTACCGTGATTCCCTGGACGACCTGGCCCATAGCCTGAAAACCCCGTTGGCGGTGTTGCAAGGGGTAAGTGAAAGCATGGGCCAGCGTCGTGAAGACCGTGAGCAGTCGCGGATTCTGCAAAGTCAGATCGAGCGCATGAGCCAGCAGATCGACTACCAGTTGCAACGCGCCAGCCTGCGCAAGAGTGGCCTGGTCCGTTATCAGGTAGCGGTGCAACCGTTGCTCGAAAGCCTGTGCAGCACGCTGGCCAAGGTGTACCGCGACAAACAGGTGAACATCACCCTTGATGTGCCCGAGCAGGCTGTCGTGCCGATGGAGCAAGGGGCATTGCTCGAGCTGCTTGGCAACCTGCTGGAAAACGCCTACCGCCTGTGCCTGAGCCAGATCCGCATCAGCCTGCGCAGTGATCCTTCGGCGATCGAGTTGTGTATCGAGGATGACGGTCCGGGCGTACCGCTTGATCAGCGCGAACGCATTCTGCAGCGTGGAGAACGCCTGGATCGGCAGAACCCGGGGCAGGGCATTGGCCTGGCGGTGGTCAAGGACATTATCGAGAGCTATGACGCCAGCCTCACGCTGGATGACTCCGAACTCGGTGGCGCCGCATTTCGTATCCGCTTTTCCTTGGACTGAATCGCCATTTTCTCTGGAATGAATCGCGATTTCCTCTGGGCGGATTACCGCCATCCTTATGGTTTTGCAAAAGGTGTCGGGCGGAAATCCGCCAAATCGCTCGGCACTCTTGCATCCTCTTTGTGCACGAAACCCGCGTAAACACTGGGCTTGCACTCATAAAGCGCACATTGGCATCGGGCTTGCTATTGACCAGACAGAGATCTGCCAGGCAGCTCGACACAACAAATCCCTCCAGTGCAGGAGGGTTCGCGCTTTAGGTACCCCACGCGTCCTGGGAAGGATCGGGGCGGTACACTTGAGGAAATAGCCATGACGACGCGTCAGCCACTGTACAAATCGCTGTATATCCAGGTGTTGGTAGCCATCACCATCGGTATCCTGCTGGGTCACTACTACCCTGAAACCGGCGTTGCCCTCAAACCCCTGGGTGACGGCTTCGTCAAACTGATCAAAATGGTCATCGCCCCGATCATCTTCTGCACCGTGGTCAGCGGTATCGCTGGCATGCAGAGCATGAAGTCGGTTGGCAAGACCGGTGGCTACGCGCTGCTCTACTTCGAAGTTGTTTCCACTATCGCCCTGATCATCGGTCTGGTCGTGGTCAACGTTGTCCAGCCGGGCGCTGGCATGCACATCGATGTCAGCACCCTGAACGCCAGCAGTGTGGCCGCCTATGCCGCCGCCGGCGCGCAGCAGACAACGATCGGCTTCCTGCTCAACATCATTCCAAACACCGTGGTCGGCGCCTTCGCCAACGGCGACATCCTGCAAGTGCTGATGTTCTCGGTGATCTTCGGTTTTGCCCTGCATCGCCTGGGTGCCTACGGCAAGCCGCTGCTGGACATGATCGATCGCTTCGCCCATGTCATGTTCAACATCATCAACATGATCATGAAGCTGGCACCGGTCGGTGCTTTCGGTGCCATGGCCTTCACCATCGGTCAGTACGGGGTAGGTTCGCTGGTGCAGTTGGGCTACCTGATGGCCTGCTTCTACGCCACGTGCGTACTGTTCATCCTGGTGGTGCTGGGTGGTATCGCCCGTGCACACGGTTTCAGCGTTCTCAAGCTGATCCGCTACATCCGTGAAGAGCTGATGATCGTGCTGGGTACTTCGTCGTCCGAGTCGGCCCTGCCACGCATGCTGACCAAGATGGAACGCCTGGGTGCGAAGAAGTCCGTGGTAGGCCTGGTGATTCCAACGGGCTACTCGTTCAACCTGGACGGAACGTCGATCTACCTGACCATGGCTGCGGTGTTCATCGCCCAGGCCACCGACACGACCATGGATATCACCCACCAGATCACCTTGCTGCTGGTGCTGCTGGTTGCGTCCAAAGGTGCCGCCGGCGTCACCGGTTCGGGCTTTATCGTGCTGGCGGCCACCCTGTCCGCAGTGGGCCACTTGCCGGTAGCCGGCCTGGCACTGATCCTGGGTATCGACCGCTTCATGTCCGAAGCCCGTGCCCTGACCAACCTGATCGGTAACGCTGTTGCGACCGTGGTGGTGGCCAAGTGGGTCAATGAACTGGACGAAGACAAGCTGCACGCAGAGCTTGCTTCCGGTGGTTCGCCGCTGATCGATACCCGCCCGATGGACGACCTGGGCGTAGCCGAGGGTCCTGCTCGCTAAGCCATTGGCTGAGCCATGAAAAAACCCATCTACGGATGGGTTTTTTTGTGCCTGGTTGAATACCTGTCATGGGGCAGGGCTTTACTCTACGCGCGTCTCGCCGCTGTACACCAAGGTGTTGCGGCAGCGCCTGCACAGGTAGCGCCGGCCCTGACGCACCAGGCTGTGGCGCTGGGACGAGAAGGGGAAGTCGCTGTCGGCGCAAGGGCAGCGGTAGATGTAGCGCGTCACTGTGCGACGTTTGACTTCATAGGTGTGGCAGCGATTGGGTGGCAGTTCGTAAACACCGCGCATGATTAGCTGCCATTCCTCGCCATGCGGCTGGATTCGATCACCAAACAGTTGATGGGCAACCAGATGGGCGACTTCGTGGGCCACGGTCTGCTTGAGGAAGTCATCGCTGTTTTCGCGGTACAACTGCAAATTGAATCGCAGCAGGTTTTCATGCAAATGGGCGACGCCAGCCTTTTGCCCACGCAGCTTGAAGCTCACTTCAGGGCGGGGAAAAGGGCGCTTGAAAAAGGTTTCGGCTTGCTGATAACAGGTTTCGACGCGGGATTTGAGCAGTTCGGGCATATCGGGGAACACTCCTGGCCGGCAATTATGCCGCAACCGCCGCGGCGCTGCCGAGCCACCTGTCAGCGCACAGCTTCAGGCCGCCTTGCGGCGGCCTGAAGGTTACTGCGCCTATGTTGCTGATTTTCTAATAATGGATGCTAGTTGGTATAGACAGGCCCCACGCCCAGTCCCCAGACAATCACGGTGAAGGCCATGATGGCTACCAGCACCACCAGGCCGACCGCCAATACCGAGCTCGAGAACAGAAAGCCTTCGTCCGAAGGTATGTTCATGAAGGTCGGCAGGCCGACATAGAGCAGATAAACCGTGTAGCACACGGCTGCCGTGCCGACGACCATCCCCAACCACAGGTGGGGGTAGAGCGCCGCCAGGCCGCCGACAAACAGCGGCGTTGCGGTATAAGTAGCAAACGCGATGCAGCGGGCCATGCTTGGGTTGGCGTCGTAGGTGCGCGCCATCCAGTGAATGAAGGCGCCCATTACCGCGACACCAGCAAGCATTGCCAGGTACGACATGATGGTCATCCATAACGCGCTTTCCTGGGTCAGCATGACCGGGGCGCGATCGCCAATGACCCAGCCGACCTGGGTAGTCCCGATAAATGCAGAGATGGCGGGGATCGCCGCCAGGATGAGTGTGTGGGTCAGGTACATGTGGCTGATGCTTTCTTCCTCGCCACGGATTTCTTTCCATTCTTGGTCAGGATGGGTAAACAGCCCCAGTACGTGATGGATCATGCCAGTCACTCCTTCCGTCGTTACCATCGCCCCCCAGCGGAGCGCTTGTGACCCCAAGTGATGGGGGCCAGAGGATCGAGGTCACCTATGATGTGTGGCCTTATGTCGCAGTATAGGAAGGAGTACGCCCCGCAAAGCCGGCTTTTTAGAGCAAATTGCGCTGTAAGCGCCACGGCTAATCACCTTGCAGTCTTTATCGGATGGGCCTACGCCTGCCGACGGTTTGTGCGTAAAATATGCCGCTTTTGTCACACCTCGCGGATTTCAAGCGCTATGGGCACCCTTTCGGTCAACCAGAACAAACTGCAAAAACGCCTGCGTCGTCTCGCCGGCGAAGCCATTACCGACTTCAACATGATTGAAGACGGTGACAAGGTCATGGTCTGCCTGTCCGGCGGCAAAGACAGCTACACCATGCTCGATGTTCTGCTGTACCTGCAGAAGGTGGCGCCGATCAAATTCGAGATCGTCGCGGTGAACATGGATCAGAAGCAACCAGGCTTCCCTGAGCACGTGCTGCCGGCTTACCTCAAGGCCTTGGGCGTCGAGTACCACATCGTCGAGAAAGACACCTATTCGGTGGTCAAGGAGCTGGTACCGGAAGGCAAGACCACCTGCTCGCTGTGCTCGCGCCTGCGTCGCGGCACCCTGTACACCTTTGCCGACGAGATCGGTGCAACCAAGATGGCCCTGGGTCACCACCGTGACGACATTGTCGAGACGTTCTTCCTCAATATGTTCTTCAACGGCACCCTCAAGGCCATGCCGCCGAAGTTGCGCGCCGACGACGGTCGCAACGTGGTGATCCGCCCGCTGGCCTATTGCAGCGAGAAAGACATCCAGGCTTATTCGGACCTGAAGGAATTCCCGATCATTCCGTGCAACCTGTGCGGCTCGCAGGAAAACCTGCAGCGTCAGGTCGTGAAGGACATGCTGGTGGAGTGGGAGCGTAAAACGCCGGGCCGTACCGAGAGCATCTTCCGTGGCTTGCAGAACGTTGTGCCGTCGCAACTGGCTGACCGTAACCTGTTCGACTTCGTCAACCTAAAGATCGACGAAACCGCCACCCCGCGCTTTGTTGACGTGATGAACATCTGACCGGCATGCGCGATTACCAATGGTTGCATGAGTATTGCCTGAACCGCTTCGGCTCCGCGGCGGCCCTGGAAGCCCATCTGCCCCAGGCCAGGACCGCAGAGCAGCTGCGTGCTATCAGCGCCGACCGTTATCTGTCGACCTTGGCGTTGCGGGTGTTTCGCGCCGGGCTCAAGCACAGTCTGGTGGATTCCAAGTGGCCGGCTTTCGAACAGGTGTTCTTTGGCTTCGATCCGCACAAGGTCGTGTTGATGGGCGCCGAGCACCTGGAACGGCTGATGCAGGACACGCGCATCATTCGCCACCTGGGCAAGCTCAAGAGCGTGCCGCGCAATGCGCAGATGATGCTCGACGTGGAAAACGAGCGGGGCAGCTTTGCTGCCCTGATCGCCGATTGGCCGGTCACCGATATTGTCGGTTTATGGAAGTACCTGGCCAAGCATGGCAACCAGATGGGTGGGTTGTCGGCACCGCGCTTCTTGCGCATGGTCGGCAAGGATACGTTCATTCCTACCAACGACATGAGCGCAGCGTTGATTGCCCAGGACATCATCGACAAGCCGCCGACCAGCCAACGCGACCTGGCGTTGGTCCAGGCTGCTTTCAACCAGTGGCATGCTGAAAGTGGCCGGCCGCTGTGTCAGTTGTCGGTGATGCTCGCGCACACCGTCAATCATTGAGGCACCTACCGGGTGATGTCGGCTTAGCCACACGGTAGGAGCGAGCTTACCCCGCGTTCAATTCGAGCCTTCACCGGCCAGGCGCCGGTCATACTGGAAGCGCCAGCGCACATACAGCAAGGCACTGATGAACAGCGCCAGGCTGATTGCCACTTCCAGCCAGCCGAACAGTGCCCGCGCTGGGTCGAATGCAGCCAGTACCCCTTTGATGAAGTACAGGTTGACCACAAAACAGGTCCAGGCATGAGCGCGGGCGTTGCCCAGCAGCATGCCCGGTAGCAACAGCGCCAGCGGCACCAGTTCTACCGCCAGGATCACCCCGGTGCGGGCGCCATGCAGGTCGGCGAACATCAGGTTGTTGATCGTCAGCAGCGCAATCAGGCCAAAAAAGCTTGCCAGGCTCAATGCGCGGACTAGCCGCAGGCGCGGCATCAACCAGTCGATAGAGGGCAGTACCTTGGGCTTTTTAGCCACGGCTGTTCTCCAGCAGTTTGGCAGTGCTGGCCAGGCGTTGGCCCAACGCGCGGCACAGGGCGATTTCGTCAGCATCCAGGTCGCGTTTGCCGTCTGCCCCGGCGTGATGGCTGGCGCCATAAGGGGTGCCGCCACCGCGGGTTTCCAGCAACGCCGACTCGCTGTAGGGCAGCCCCATGATCAGCATGCCGTGGTGCATCAACGGCAGCAGCATCGACAGCAGGGTCGATTCCTGGCCGCCATGCAGGCTGGCGGTGGAGGTGAACGCCGCTGCCGGCTTGCCGACCAGACCACCGCTGAGCCACAGGCTGCTGGTGCCATCGATGAAGTACTTCAGTGGCGCAGCCATGTTGCCGAAGCGTGTCGGGCTGCCCAGGGCCAGGCCCGAACAATGGCGCAGATCGTCAAGGGTGGCGTACAGCGCGCCGGCGACCGGAATGTCCGGGGCCACGGCCTCACATTCGGTGGAAATCGCCGGAACGGTACGAATTCGTGCTTCCAGGCCTTCCATTTCGACACCGCGGGCAATCTGCCGGGCCATTTCACTTGTCGAGCCGTGGCGGCTGTAAAACAGGATCAGGATGTAAGGTGCGCTCACGGCAGGATCTCCAGAACCTTCTCCGGAGGACGGCCAATAACCGCTTTGTCACCGGCAACCAGAATAGGGCGCTCGATCAGTTTTGGGTGCTTGACCATGGCGTCTATCAGTTGCGCATCGCTCAAGGCCGGGTCAGCCAGGTTGAGCGCCTTGTACTCGTCTTCACCGCTGCGCAGCAATTGACGCGCACCTACGCCCAATTTGCCGAGCAGGGTCGTGAGGGTCGCTGCATCGGGTGGGGTTTCCAGGTAGCGCACAACAGTGGGGGCCAGGCCACGGGCTTCGAGAAGTTCGAGGGCACCGCGAGATTTCGAGCAGCGTGGATTGTGATAAAGCGTCAGGTCAGTCATGTTCGGGTCGCATCCAGCAGGGTGTGGCAGCTATTCTAACCGCAGCGACTTCGCATTTTGCTTGAATCTTCGAGAAGGATTGACCCATGACAAGGCGTTTTGCAGCAGCACTGGCCATCACCGCGAGTTTGTTGCTCAGCGGTTGCGGTGCAGACTATGGCCTGGACCAGAACGGCCAGACTGTGAAAGCCGAGCAGATCGACGGGCACTGGCTGGTGCTCAATTACTGGGCGGAATGGTGCGGGCCCTGCCGTACCGAAATCCCAGAACTCAATGCCGCCGCCAAGCAATGGCAGGCGCAAGGCATCAAGGTTGTGGGCGTCAACTTTGACGGCCTGCAAGGCGATGACCTGAAAAAAGCCACAGAGGCACTGGGTATTGGCTTCACCGTCCTGGCCCAGGACCCGGCCGAACGTTATGAGCTACCGCGCAGCGAAGCGTTGCCTGTCACCTACATCATCGATGACAAAGGCAAAGTACGCGAGCAGTTGATGGGCGAGCAGACACTGGAAGGACTGAACGCAAAAATCAAGGCTCTCAAGGGGGTCTGAAGCGTCAAGCTACAAGCTGCAAGAAAGAGCAGGAGGTTCACCCCTTGCTTTTACTTGGTGCCTGTAGCTTGTAGCTTAAGGCTACCGTCAGCCCTCTTCAGGCCAAAAGCGCAGTGGCTTGCCTTCGGCAGGCCAGAAGCGTACTTGTTCGATTGGCGAGATGTCCCAGCGTTGCACGGTCTCCAGGGCCTGGAGGAAGCGCTTTTCCTGTTCCATCAAGGCCGGTGCGCACATTTTGCGGGTGCTGCCGACTTTGCCGAAGGTGATTTTGTCGCCGTCGAGCTGGTAGGGCGCGAACCAGTGGTTGCAACCGCCATTGCCATAGGCCCGGCCATCGCTGGCCAGGGTCAGGGTCAAGTGGCTGTAGTCCATCAGCGGGCGCTCGCCAATCCATTCCAGCAGGTAGCTGCGCTCCTGCTCCAGCTTCATTGGCTCGGCAGCGCAGCCCAGCAGCACTGTGCCGGTCAGGGCCGCGAGCAGCAGGTTTTTCACTGGGCCGTCTCCTTGCATTTCGGGCACAGGTGCTTGTCGCCACGGCTGCTCCAGCCCAGTTCAGCGATGCGTGCGCTGGCGGCCGGCTGCAAGGCTTTCTTGCCAAGCTTGGCGTCTACCGCGAATTCGAAGCTGAGGTTGGCCTGGCAGCTGTCGCAGTTGACTTCCCAGGTGTGGATCGCCAGTTCGCCGAACACCGGGCCACTGGCAACCGCGACCCATTGGCCGGTTGGGTTGATCAAGTGGCGTACGGTTTCCACGGTCAGGCGCATGGACAAGTCCTTGCTGCCCTTGAGGGTGACCAACAACACGTCATTTTTCTTGATCGAACCGCCATTGCCGGTCACTTGGTAGCGACCCGGCACCAGCGCGCGGCATTCGATCAGGGTGTATTGCGGATTAAACAGGGTGTAGCGGAAATCGTGTTCGACCATGGGTCCTCCAAATCTGCCGCGTATCCTAGCATCAACCCTCGACCAAGTTCTGCGGATTGCCTGCCGCCCAGCGGGTAATGTTGTCCAGCGTCGTCTCAGCAATGGCTGCCAGTGCTTCGCGGGTGAGGAATGCCTGGTGGGCGGTGACGATAACGTTGGGGAAGGTCAGCAAGCGCGCCAGTACATCGTCCTGCAATGGCAGGTCGGAGCGATCCTCGAAAAACAGCTGGGCTTCTTCTTCGTAGACGTCCAGGCCCAGATAGCCCAGTTGACCGTCCTTCAATGCCTCGATCAGCGCTGGGGTATCGATCAGCGCGCCGCGACCGGTGTTGATCAACATGGCACCCGGCTGCAACTGCCCAAGGCTCTGTGAGTTGATCAGGTGCTGAGTCTGTTCGGTCAGGGGGCAATGCAGGCTAATGATCTGCGCCTGGCGTAACAACTCCGGCAGCTCAAGATAGGTGGCGCCCAACGCCAGCAACTCAGGGTTGGGGTAGGGGTCATAGGCCAGCAGCTTGCAGCCGAAGCCGGCCATGATGCGCGCAAACGTGGCGCCGATCTGGCCGGTGCCGACCACGCCGACCGTTTTGCCATGCAGATCGAAGCCGGTCAGCCCGTGTAGACTGAAGTTGCCTTCGCGGGTTCGGTTGTAGGCGCGGTGCAGGCGGCGGTTCAGCGCCAGGATCAGGGCGACGGCATGTTCCGCCACGGCGTGCGGTGAGTAGGCCGGTACCCGCACCACTGCCAGGCCCAGGTGTTTGGCTGCGGCCAGGTCGACATGGTTGTAGCCGGCTGAACGCAGGGCGATCAGGCGAGTGCCGCCGTCGGCGAGGCGCTTGAGCACGTCAGCGTTCAAATCATCATTGATGAAGGCGCACACCACTTCATGGCCGTGGGCCAGGGCTGCGGTGTCTTCAGTCAGCCGCGCCGGTTGAAAGTGCAGGTCCAGCCCGTGGCTTGTCACGGCACTGGTAAAACTGTCCTGGTCGTAGGTCTGGCTGCTGAAAAACAATACGCGCATGGGGTCATCCTGAGTCAATTGCGAACAAGTCTAACCGCGGGCGCCAGTGTTGAACTTGCTTTGGATCAGGCGCTCAGGCGTGCCTGGGCGGTCAGCCGCAGGATAGCCCGGTCCAATTCGTCCAAGGCTCGCGGGGCTTCGGGGTCGTTCTGTTTGAGCAGGGTTTCACTGCGTTGGCAGGCTGCGCGCAACTGTGGCACGCCGCAGTAGCGCGAAGCGCCATTGAGGCGGTGCACGCGCTCGATCATGCCGTTGCGATCAGCCGCTTCGCGGGCGATGCGGATAGCCTCGCGGTCGGCTTCCAGTGACGCGAGCAACATGGCCAGCATATCGGCGGCCAGGTCCGGCTTGCCCGCGGCCAGGCGTAAGCCTTCTTCGGGGTCAAGTACCTTGAGTTCGCTGCTGTTGGCGATGCGCTCCGCTGTGCGTTCGTGGTTGGGTGCGCTGAGGTTCAAGCCGGTCCACTTGAGCACCACCTGGGCCAGTTGGCGCTCGCTGATCGGTTTGGTCAGGTAGTCGTCCATTCCGCTGTGCAGCAGCGCACGCTTTTCGTTGGCCATGGCGTGGGCGGTGAGGGCGACAATAGGCAGTGGAGCGCCGCCTTGGCTGATCTCCCACTGGCGTATCTGCTCGGTGCACTCGCGACCATCCATGCCCGGCATTTGCACATCCATCAGCACCAGGTCGAAGCGCTCATCCTGAACCGCCTGTACTGCTGCGTAACCGCTGTCGACCGCCAGCACTTCGGCGCCTAGATCCTCGAGCAAGGTTTGCACCAGCAGAAGGTTGGCCGGGTTGTCGTCGACGCAGAGCACTTTAGGCGATGGCTGGTCGCTGCTGGCTTTGGCTTCACTGTTGATGCGCCGTGGCTGAACCAAATCAAGCAGGGCACGGCGCAATTTGCGTGTACAGGCAGGCTTGGCTTGTAGTTGGCCGTGGGCGTTGGGCAGGTAAGGGTGATAAAGCGCCTGCTCGGTGGTAGGACAGAGCACCAGCGCCTGGCAGTCCAGGCGCTCCAGTTGTTGCACGTACTGACCCAGGCGTTCGGGAGAAACGCTGTCCAGGTTTACGCCCATGACCGCCAGGGTAAAGGGTTCGCCTGCCATCCGTGCGGCTGCTACTGCGTGCAGCAGCGGGTCAATGGAGTTGAAGGCGGTAACGCGCAGGCCGCAATCTTCCAGTTGATGTTCCAGGGCCTGCAGCGCCAGTTCATGGGCGTCGACTATCGCCACCCGACGGTCCACCAGCGATTGCAGCGGCAGATCCTCCGCGTCGTCGCGGGCCTTGGGCAGACGCAAGCTGACCCAGAATTGCGAGCCTTCGCCCGGGGTGCTGTCGACACCGATTTCACCGCCCATCTGTTCGATCAGGCGCTTGGCGATCACCAGCCCCAGGCCGGTGCCACCCGGCTGGCGCGACAGTGAGTTGTCGGCCTGGCTGAAGGCCTGGAACAAGGCGCGGACATCCTGGCTGGTCAGGCCAATGCCCGTATCCTGGACACTGATCCGCAGTTGCACGCTGTCTTCGTGCTCTTCTTCGAGCATGGCCCGGGTAACAATGGTGCCTTCGCGGGTGAACTTGATGGCGTTGCTGACCAGGTTGGTCAGGATCTGCTTGAGGCGCAGTGGGTCGCCCACCAATGACAAGGGGGTGTCGCGGTACACCAGGCTGACCAGCTCCAACTGTTTGGCATGCGCGGCCGGGGCCAGAATGGTCAGGGTGTCCTGGATCAGGTCGCGCAGATTGAACGGAATGCTGTCGAGCACCAGCTTTCCTGCTTCGATCTTGGAGAAGTCGAGAATCTCGTTGATGATGCCGAGCAAGTTGCCGGCAGACTTCTCGATGGTGCCCAGATAGTCGTGTTGACGCGGCGTCAGCTCGCTTTTTTGCAACAGGTGGGTAAAACCAAGAATACCGTTGAGCGGTGTACGGATCTCGTGACTCATGTTGGCGAGGAATTCGGATTTGATCCGGCTGGCTTCCAAGGCCTCTTTACGGGCCATGTCCAGTTCGATGTTCTGGATCTCGATGGTCTCCAGGTTCTGTCGAACGTCTTCGGTTGCCTGGTCGATACTGTGTTGCAACTCTTCATGAGCGTTTTGCAGGGTCTCGGCCATGCGGTTGATGCCTGAGGCCAACTCGTCCATTTCGTAGCTGCCCATCACCGGCAGGCGCTCTTCCAGGTTGCCATCCTTGAGTTGAGTGACGGCGTGCTTGATCTCGCTGATAGGGCCATTGATCGTGCGGCTCATGCGCAGAGCCAACAAGGCAGTGGCAAGCATGCCGAAGAAAATCAGCAACAGGCTGGTGAACAGGCTGCGGTAGCCGCGCAGTAGGGTGCCATCGTGGGACAGTTCGATTTCTACCCAGCCCAGCAGGCGATCAGCTTCGCTGGGAATGCGATCACCGGCCAGGTCGCGATGATGACCGAAGACGGGAAGCAGGTAGCGAGTTGCATCGCTACCGGAACGCTCAAGCATTTCCGTACCGCCGCCGGAAGGCGCTTGATTGAGCATGGAGGGGCCAGCATGGGCAAGGTTGTTGCGGCCCGGATCGCGGAAAGCCACCGCACGTACATCGGGCTGGTCCAGCGCCTGGGCAGCAATTCGCTCCAGTTGCGCTGGGTCGTGACGAACCAGGGCCGGGGCAACCAGCGGCGCCAGGTGCTCGGCAATCATTTTGCCGCGCTGCAACAGTTGGGTTTGCAGCTCGTTCTGCTGCAGCCAGGTGAAATAGCTGCCCAGCACCAGGGCCATCAGCCCAGCCGGTAATAAAGCTAACAGCAACACGCGGCTGCGAATTCCCAAACGATTCAGCACGCAACTCTCCTGTGCCTGGCAAGTGCTGTAGCCGCCCTCAGCACAAGCTGTGCGGGCCAAGACGGAAAAGTACCGCGCCTTCTCGTGCATTGCACTCATTTGTATCTACTTTTGACGCTGGACGATGCGCCAACCTCGAATCAACCAGCAGTTGCGGGTTGCCTGCGCAAGGTAATTACTCAATAATCGCGCAATTGAGAATTACTAGCAGCAGCCAATGAATCCCGTAGCTATTAGCGAATCCAGCATTCTTGCCATTGAGGACGATCCGGTCCTCGGTGCCCATTTGCACGAAGAACTGCAGCGTGGTGGTTTCAAGGTTACCTGGTGCAAGAATGGCCTGGATGGATTGGATGCCGCGCGCGCGTCGCGTTTCGATGTGGTGCTGATGGACATCCTGCTTCCAGGTCTGAACGGCTTGGATGTGCTGGCCAGGCTTCGTGAAAAAAGCTCGACACCGGTCATCCTGATGTCGGCCCTGGGCGCAGAAGCGGATCGCATCAGTGGTTTCCAGCGGGGTGCCGATGACTACCTGCCCAAGCCGTTCAGCATGGCTGAGCTGCAGGTACGAATTGAAGCGATCCTGCGCCGCGTGGCGCTGGAGCGCCGCCGCCAGCAGCCAGCCCCCACCGCGCAAGTGGGGGCGCTGCAGTTCGACGAGCAGACCTGCGATGTGTGCTGCGACGAGCGTTGGGCCGGCCTGACACTCAGTGAATACCGCCTGCTCGACACCTTGCACCGTAGCCATGAGGAAGTGCTGAGCAAGGCATTTCTGTATCAGCAGGTGCTGCAGCGCGGTTATTCCCGGCATGATCGCAGCCTGGACATGCATGTCAGCCAGATCCGCCGAAAGCTCAAAGCCATCGGCTACCAGGAGCGTGAAGTGCGCACGGTGTGGGGCAAGGGTTATGTGCTCAGTGCGGCAGAGGTCAACTGAATTGCCCACTCGCCACTCGTTGTTCTGGAAACTGGCCATTCTTCTGGTGGGCTTTTGTTTGCTGATGATCGGTCTGAGCATGAGCTGGGGCCGTCATATGGAAACCCAGAATGCGTTTCTCTCCGATGACGCCCGTGCCACCTTGACCGGCTATGCCGCCGAGGCCGAGCAAGCCTGGGAGCAGGGCGGCCAGGCTGGGGTGGACGCATGGTTGGCCGAGATGACCGGCAGGGAAGGGACCTGGATGGCGGTGCTGGGGAAAGATTTGCAATCGTTGAGCAGCACACCGCTATTGCCTGAGCAAAGCCGCAAGATAACCTTTTTGCGTGGCATCGACTGGCCGGTGAGCCGGCGGGTAATCGGCCTGCCGTGGATGCGTGTACCGTTTGTGCAGCACCCGGAACAAGGGTTGTTGGTAGTGGAATTGCCTGAGCGCCTGATGCCCGGCCAATACCGCCTGTTCTGGCAGTTCATTACCAATGGCGTGATCCCCGGGCTGTTCACCCTGCTGCTGTGCGTCGGGCTGTATCGCATGTTGATCATGCCGCTGATCCAGTTGCGTGAGCAGGCCAATGCCTGGCGGGCGGATCGCTTGTCGGCGCGGGTCGCCAGCAGCACCACCAGCCGCCAGGATGAACTGGGTGAACTGGGCCGCGCATTTGATGACATGGCCGAGCGCCTGCAAGGCACCGTCGCGTTGCAGCAACAATTGCTGCGCGATCTTTCGCATGAGTTGCGCACCCCGCTGAGTCGCCTGCGCGTTGCCAGCGAAGGCGAAACCGATGCCGGGCAACTGCGTGAGCGCCTCGGGCGCGAAGTCGACTGCATGCAGCGTCTGGTCGAAGACGCCTTGCAGCTGGCCTGGCTCGATACCGAGCGCGCGCCGATGAGCAAGGAGCCGATCCAGATCCAGGCGCTATGGGAAATGCTCGCCGAAGACGCCTGCTTTGAAAGTACCTGGCCGTCGTCGCAATTACGTTGCGATGTAGGTCCCGCGTGCTGGGTGCAGGGCAACCTCAATAGCCTTGCCCAGGCCTTGGAAAACATTCTGCGCAACGCCATCCGCCACTCGCCGGCCAATGGTGTGATTCGCCTGGGTGGCCAGCGCCAGGGCGAGCACTGGCTGCTATGGCTGGAAGACCAGGGTGGCGGCGTCGCCGAAGGCGAGCTTGAACGAATCTTCGCCCCGTTCGCCCGCCTCGATGGCTCGCGCCCCGGAGACGGCGGCTTCGGCCTGGGCCTGAGCATTGCGCGCAATGCTGTCGTGCGCCAGGGCGGACGCCTATGGGCGCAGAACACAGGCCAAGGCCTGCGCCTGAACTTCCAGCTCCCTGCATCGGCCTGAAGCTTATAGCTTTCCGGCATAAGCCCAGTACATTGCGTGATATGGACGGGGCACTTTTGCCGGTATGATAGGCGCCCCCGCAGTCTGGATTGCGAACTACGCCATGACCTTGCAGTACCCAACCATCGCCGATTGCGTCGGCAACACGCCTCTGGTCCGCCTGCAGCGCATTGCCGGTGAAACCAGCAACACCCTCCTGCTCAAGCTTGAAGGTAATAACCCGGCAGGTTCGGTCAAGGACCGACCCGCGCTATCGATGATCACCCGCGCCGAACTGCGTGGGCAGATCAAGCCAGGCGATACGTTGATCGAAGCGACCTCGGGTAATACCGGCATCGCCTTGGCCATGGCGGCGGCGATCAAGGGTTACAAGATGATCCTGATCATGCCCGACAACTCTAGTGCCGAGCGCAAGGCAGCAATGACCGCCTATGGTGCCGAGTTGATTCTGGTCAGCAAGGAAGAAGGCATGGAAGGTGCTCGCGACCTTGCCGACCGTCTGCAGGCCGATGGCCGTGGCCTGGTGCTCGACCAGTTCGGCAACGGTGACAATCCAGAAGCGCACTATGTCAGCACCGGTCCCGAGATCTGGCAGCAGACCCAGGGCAGCATTACTCATTTCGTCAGTTCCATGGGCACCACCGGCACCATCATGGGCTGCTCGCGTTACCTCAAGGAGCAGAACCCGGCCGTGCAGATTGTTGGGTTGCAGCCGATGGAAGGCTCGGCCATCCCGGGCATTCGCCGCTGGCCTGAAGAGTACCTGCCGAAAATCTACCAATCCGATCGCGTTGATCGCGTGATCGATATGGCGCAGGTCGAAGCTGAAGAAACGACGCGTCGGCTGGCTCGAGAAGAGGGCATTTTCTGCGGTGTGTCCTCCGGTGGTGCAGTGGCGGCGATGTTGCGCCTGTCGCGTGAACTGGAAAACGCCGTGATCGTGGCAATTATTTGTGACCGTGGCGACCGTTACCTGTCGACCGGCATTTTCGACGCGGCGAACTGATGTCCAAAAGTAAACGCAACAGCGGTCTGCGCTTCCAGCCGACCGGCGGCAGCCGTGCACCACAGATTCCTGCGGGAAAAAAACAACGCCTGCGCATCGAGCGCCTGGCGGGGGATGGTCGTGGCATCGCCTTTTTCGAGGGGCGTACCTGGTTTGTCAGTGGTGCGCTGGCTGAAGAGGACGTCGAGGCCCGGGTGCTCAATACTCATGGCAAGGTCGTCGAGGCGCGCCTGGAGCGTGTGTTCACCTCCAGCCCGGAGCGCCGCGAAGCGCCGTGCAAGCATTTCGATCGGTGTGGCGGCTGCAACCTGCAGCACTTGGCCCATGCTGATCAGTTGAACATCAAGCAGCGCTTGCTCGCCGAGCAGTTGCAGCGGGTTGCCGGTGTGGCGCCCGAGCACTGGGTCGCGCCGTTGAGCGGACCGGAGTTCGGTTACCGGCGCCGGGCGCGCGTTGCGGTGCGTTGGGACGTCAAGGCGAAGAAGCTGGAAGTCGGCTTTCGCGCCGAGGCCAGCCAAGACATCGTCGCCATCGAAGAATGCCCGGTACTGGTACAACCCTTGCAGTCGATCATGTGTCACCTGCCAATGCTCTTGCAGAGTCTGAGCAAGGCGCAGGTGATTGGGCATGTCGAATTGTTCAGTGGCACGGCGTTGGCCTTGCTGGTGCGCCATACCGCTGCACTGGCTGAGGGCGACCAGGCGCGCTTGCAGGCATTCTGCAATGAGGCAGGTGTACAGCTATGGTTACAAGGCGAGGGTGAACCTTCGGCTGTCGAGGCAGGTCAGACCCTCGGCTTTACCCTGGCACCGTGGAATCTCGAGCTTGCCTACCGGCCTGGAGATTTCGTTCAGGTGAACGCCGAGGTCAACACCGCGATGATCGAGCAGGCACTGCAATGGCTGGCGCCAAAGGCTGACGAGCGGGTACTCGATTTGTTCTGCGGCTTGGGCAATTTCGCCCTGCCGCTGGCTCTGCAGGCACGCGAAGTGGTGGCAGTGGAAGGTGTACAGGCAATGGTCGAGCGCGCAGCGGCCAATGCACGAAGCAACAATCTGCATAATGTGCAGTTTTTTCAGGCCGATTTATCGCAGCCATTGTCCGCCTCCGGCTGGGCCGCTGGGGGCTTTTCTGCGGTACTCTTGGATCCACCGCGAGACGGTGCTTTCGAGGTGGTGCGAAAAATCGCAGACCTCGGTGCGAAACGTCTCGTATATGTATCGTGCAACCCGGCAACCCTGGCCCGCGACACGCTCGAGCTGGTCAGGCAGGGTTACCGGTTAAAATGTGCCGGGATTCTCGACATGTTTCCTCAGACGGCGCATGTCGAAGCCATGGCGTTATTCGAAGCGGGCTAGCGGGACTGGCGCGTCAGGCGCTGCACCTCGGGTCCGGCAGGGGCAGCACCAGTGATTTCAAGCGCATCGTGAATGCGCTGTAGGGAAAGGTAAACAAAGATGGTACAGGTGAGAGTGCACCAGCCGGTCAACAACGACGGCAGTATCAATCTCGAAGCATGGCTGGATCATGTGGTGAGCGTCGACCTGGCGCTGGACCGTGAGGCGCTTAAAGAGGCTTGCGAGTTCGCTCAGGAAATCGAGACAAAGGGCAACCCGGCCAAGCATTCCTGGGCTGACGGAACCTCGAGTTTCCAGGCTGGACTGGAAATTGCCGAAATCCTTGCCGATCTCAAGCTCGACCAGGATTCCCTGGTCGCTGCGGTTATCTACCGCGCCGTGCGTGAAGGCAAGGTAACCCTGGCTGAAGTCGGTCAGCGCTTTGGGCCGGTGGTGTCCAAGCTTATCGATGGTGTGCTGCGCATGGCCGCCATCAGTGCCAGTCTCAGCCCACGTCAATCGTTGGTGCTGGGTTCGCAAGCGCAAGTCGAGAACCTGCGCAAAATGCTTGTGGCTATGGTCGATGATGTGCGCGTGGCGCTGATCAAGCTGGCCGAACGTACCTGTGCAATTCGCGCGGTCAAGGGTGCTGACGACGAGAAACGCAACCGTGTCGCCCGCGAAGTATTCGATATCTATGCACCCCTGGCGCACCGTCTGGGTATCGGTCATATCAAGTGGGAGTTGGAGGACTTGTCCTTCCGCTACCTGGAGCCCGACCAGTACAAGCAGATCGCTAAACTGCTGCATGAGCGACGCCTGGATCGTGAACGCTTCATCAGCGATGTGATGAACCAGCTGCAGAACGAGCTGCTGGCCACCGGGGTCAAGGCCGATATCAGCGGCCGAGCCAAACACATCTATTCGATCTGGCGCAAAATGCAGCGCAAAGGCCTGGAGTTCAGCCAGATCTACGACGTGCGAGCGGTGCGTGTACTGGTTCCGGAAATGCGCGACTGCTACACCGCGCTGGGGATCGTGCATACCCTCTGGCGGCACATCCCCAAAGAATTCGATGACTACATCGCCAACCCCAAGGAAAACGGCTACCGCTCGCTGCACACTGCGGTCATCGGTCCTGAGGGCAAGGTGCTTGAAGTTCAGATCCGTACCCATGCCATGCACGAAGAGGCCGAACTCGGCGTGTGTGCGCACTGGCGTTACAAGGGTACCGATGTCAAATCCGGCTCCAACCATTACGAGGAGAAAATCTCCTGGTTGCGCCAGGTGCTGGAATGGCACGAAGAATTGGGCGACATCGGTGGTCTGGCCGAGCAGTTGCGCGTGGATATCGAACCGGATCGGGTGTATGTCTTTACCCCGGACGGGCACGCCATCGATCTGCCCAAGGGTGCTACACCGCTGGATTTCGCCTACCGGGTGCATACCGAGATTGGTCACAACTGCCGTGGCGCGAAGATCAATGGGCGGATCGTGCCGCTCAACTACAGCCTGCAGACTGGCGAGCAGGTCGAGATCATTACCAGCAAGCACGGCAATCCGAGCCGCGACTGGTTGAACTCCAACCTGGGTTACGTCACCACTTCGCGGGCGCGGGCCAAGATTGTCCATTGGTTCAAGCTGCAGGCGCGTGATCAGAACGTTGCGGCCGGCAAAACCCTGCTCGAACGCGAACTCAACCGTTTGGGTCTACCGCAGGTGGACTTCGAGCGGTTGGCGGAAAAAGCCAACCTCAAGGCCGCCGAGGACATGTTTGCCTCGCTTGGGGCTGGCGATCTGCGTCTGGCTCATCTGGTCAACGCCGCGCAGCAACTGGTTGAGCCAGAGCGCAGCGGGCATATCGAGCTGGTGCCACGCAAAGCCACCGGCTATAAGCCGGGCAAGCGCGGCGATATCCAGATCCAGGGCGTCGGCAACCTGCTCACGCAAATGGCCGGTTGCTGCCAGCCATTGCCGGGAGACGCGATTGTCGGCTACATCACCGTAGGCCGTGGTGTAACCATCCACCGTCAGGATTGCGCCTCGGTGCTGCAACTGGCCGGGCGTGAACCGGAGCGGATCATCCAGGTAAGCTGGGGCCCGGTACCGGTGCAAACCTATCCGGTGGATATCATCATTCGTGCCTATGACCGCCCAGGCTTGCTGCGAGATGTCTCCCAGGTACTGCTCAACGAGCGGATCAACGTTCTGGCGGTCAACACCCGCTCGAACAAGGAAGACAACACGGCGCTGATGTCGCTGACCATCGAGATTCCTGGCCTGGATGCCCTTGGGCGCCTGCTGGGTCGGATCTCGCAGTTGCCGAACATCATCGAGACGCGGCGAAACCGTACGCCTTGAGACTGTCCTCGCGAAGCCGGCCCCCGCAGTGTGAGGACCGGCTAGCCTCGCGAAGGCCTTAGCAGAGATCACCGATGTATACCCTAGACGACCTGCTTCACCTCATGGCCCGACTGCGTGACCCGCAGCACGGTTGCCCATGGGATTTGAAGCAGACCTACGCGACCATCATTCCCTACACCCTGGAAGAAGCCTACGAAGTGGCCGACGCGATCGAGCGCGGCGATTTCGAGCACTTGCAGGGTGAACTGGGCGACCTGCTGTTCCAGGTCGTCTATTACAGCCAGTTGGCCCGTGAAGAAGGGCGATTCGAGTTTGCCGGGGTTATCGACAGCATTACGCGCAAGCTTATCCGTCGTCACCCACACGTGTTTCCCACCGGCGAGCTGTACGCATCATTGGATACGCCAAAGCTCGACGAGGCTGAGGTCAAGCAGCGCTGGGAGCAGATCAAGGCTCAAGAGCGCGCCGAAAAGGGCGTTCCCGAACAGCTGTCGTTGCTTGACGATGTGCCAGCCGCCTTGCCAGCGTTGTCCCGAGCCGCCAAGCTGCAAAAGCGTACGGCCCAGGTCGGCTTCGATTGGCCCGATCCGTTGCCGGTGCTGGACAAGGTGCGAGAAGAACTCGACGAAGTGCTGCAAGCGATGGCCGACAATGACAGTGAGGCGCTGGCCGATGAGCTGGGTGACCTGCTGTTTGCCACGGTCAATCTGGCCCGGCATTTGAAAGTCGACCCGGAAAACGCCTTGCGCGGCGCGAATCAAAAGTTTGAACGACGTTTCCGTTTTATCGAGCAGGCATTGCGCGACAGTGGGCGTTCGATTGAAGATTGCACCCTAGAAGACATGGATGCGCTTTGGGGCGAAGCCAAACGTCAGGAAAAGAACCTGCCCAGCTGCGGCTGAGTAGACGCACATAAGTGAGTGAACGATGAGCCTTTCCCTTCGTGACCAATTGCTCAAAGCCGGTCTGGTTAACCAGAAGCAGGTCAAGCAGGTCAGTAAAGAGCAGAAGAAACAGAAGCGCCTGGAGCATAAGGGCCAGGTCGAAGTTGACGATACCCAGCAGCGGCTGGCCAAGGAAGCCATGGCCGAGAAAGCCAAGCGCGACCAGGAACTGAACCGCCAGCAGCAGGAGAAAGCCGAGCAGAAGGCCCGTGCCGCCCAAGTCAAGCAATTGATCGAGGTGTCGCGCCTGCCCAAGTTGACCACCGAGGACTACTACAACTTCGTCGACGACAAGAAGGTCAAGCGCCTGTCGGTCAATGCCCTGATGCGCAGTAAGCTGAGCAGCGGCTCACTGGCCATCGTTGCCCATGGTGGGGGTTACGAGGTTATTCCGCGTGAAGCGGCACTGAAGATCCAGGAGCGCGATCCCAAGCGTATTGTTCTGCTCAATACCCAGGTCGACGAGCCGGATGCCGATGATCCTTACGCGGCCTACGTGATCCCTGACGATCTTATGTGGTAAACACGACAAACCCCGCCTTGGCGGGGTTTGTTTTTTTTGCAGGCTATTCCTGCTGCCGCCTGGCCTCCAGGCATTCCAGTTCGATTCGGTAGTTATGGGCTTCATGCTCGGTATGGAACATGCCTACCAGTTCGCCTTGTTGGTGCACATCCCAGATGCGTACACCCGCAGCCAGGACTTCGTAGGACATTCTGTTGTCGTCGTGCTCAGTTACTTTGACAGTCATCTGCAAACTCCGATTCAGTTACCTGCGGCACCTTGTCGCAGGTCTCTTTTATAGAGTTTGTTAGCTGGCTACGTAAATGCTTGGCGCATGAAACATCTTTCATGCAAGCTGCTAAATCGCTCGCGTAGAAAAAAGAAACCCCGCACCAGGCGGGGTTTCAGCGTAACCATCAGCAGGGCAATAAATCAGTTGCCCTTGACCGCCTTGCCGTCAACCGTACCGTCTTGCAGCACGATTACGTACTCTTTGCCGTCGGTCTCGACTTGGCGCAGTTGTACTAGCAGGTAATCCCAGTCTTTGGCAAACCACAGCTCGGTAATGCGCTTGCTCTGGCTTGGATCGCGCACGCGTTCAACCTTGATAGCCTCGACCTGGCCGGTCTTGGTGGTGACTTTTTCGGTGCCCAGGACGCGGAAGTCATAGGTGTCGATTTCGTCGCCATCGACCACTTGGTAGCTGACGCTCTTCTTGCCGGCGGCTACATCGTGTTGCAAGGCCAGTTGGTAGGTGGACTTGTCCAGCACGCCGCGGTTCAGCGGCAGCTTGACTGCGTCACCACGGTCGGAACCGGTAATGAGCTTGCTGTTCCAGTCAAAGTCGAGGTCGACTTTCTTGGCCTTGCCCAGGCCACCACGTTCGAAATGGTAGGTCTGTGGCAGCAGGGTGTCCTTGTCCAGACGCAGGGTACTTTGCTCGGTCAGGCTGGCGATCATCATCGATGCCTTGAAGTTGAGGCTCCAGGTACCGTTGGCGTTCTTTTCCAGGCTGCGTTCAGCGGTACCGCTCATTGGCAGCTGTTTCCAGTCGGCGGTGTAGCTGGCCGAAAATGGCTTCAGATCGGCTGCCTGAAGCGGCAGTGCGAGCACGGCAAGTGCGAAGAGCAGGGCGCGACGCATAGTATCTCCTAGGATCGAATCAAGTGGCCGCTGGCCGCCAGGGGCTGGCCATCCAGTAGAGCACCGTGCTCGCCAAGGCGCAAACGACCTTCGGCAAACCAGCGCACCGCCAGCGGGTAAATCTGATGTTCCTGGCGGTGAACCCTTTGCGCCAGGCTTTGCGGTGTGTCGTCCAACTCTACCGGTATTACTGCCTGTACGACCAGCGGCCCGCCATCGAGTTCCTCAGTAACGAAGTGCACGCTGCAGCCATGCTCGCCGTCACCGGCCTCAAGGGCGCGCTGATGGGTGTGCAGGCCTTTGTACTTGGGCAGTAGCGATGGATGGATATTCAACAGGCGGCCGTGGTAATGGCGTACGAATCCTGCGCTGAGGATGCGCATGAAACCGGCCAGTACCACCAACTGCGGCTGGTAGCCATCGATCAGCTCGACCAGCGCTGTGTCGAACGCTTCGCGGCCGTCAAAGGCCTTGTGGTCGAGCACGGCGGTGTCGATGCCCGCATCGCGGGCGCGCTGCAGGCCATAGGCATCGGCGCGATTGGAGATGACCGCGCGGATTCGCACCGGGCTATCGCCGGTGCGAACGCTGTCGATCAAGGCTTGCAGGTTACTGCCGGTGCCAGACAGCAGCACCACAACGTCACAAGTCTTGCTTGGCATCAGTGCGCCTTGACGTTCTTCAGCTCGACCTGGGCAGCGCCTTCGGCGGCAACGCCGATTTGGCCGATGACCCATGGCTGCTCGCCAGCTTCACGCAGAACGTTCAGGGCAGTTTCAACCTGGTCCTGGGCTACGCAGATGACCATGCCAACGCCGCAGTTGAGGACGCGGTGCATTTCGTGCTCGTCGACGTTGCCTTTTTCCTGCAGCCAGTCGAAGACCACCGGGCGTACCCAGCTGGCGACGTCAACAACGGCCTGGGCGCCTTTTGGCAGCACGCGTGGGATGTTGTCGAGCAGGCCGCCACCGGTGATGTGGGCCATGGCCTTGACTGCGCCGGTATCTTTGATCAGCTTGAGCAGCGGCTTGACGTAGATGCGGGTCGGGGCCATCAGCAACTCGGTCAGCGGTTGGCCGTCGAGCTGGATATTTTCAATGTCGGCACCCGACACTTCGATGATCTTGCGGATCAGCGAATAGCCGTTGGAGTGTGGACCGGAAGACGGCAGGGCGATCAGCGCGTCGCCAGCGGCAACCTTGGTGCCGTCGATGATTTCGGCTTTTTCCACTACGCCGACACAGAAACCAGCCAGGTCGTAGTCTTCGCCTTCGTACATGCCAGGCATTTCAGCGGTTTCACCGCCAACCAGGGAGCAGCCTGCCAGTTCGCAGCCTGCGCCGATGCCGGTTACCACGGTGGCAGCGACGTCAACGTTCAGCTTGCCGGTCGCGTAGTAGTCGAGGAAGAACAGCGGTTCTGCACCGCAAACGACCAGGTCGTTGACGCACATGGCGACCAGGTCCTGGCCGATGCTGTCGTGCTTGTTCAGGTTCAGCGCCAGGCGCAGCTTGGTGCCCACACCATCGGTGCCGGAGACCAGAACCGGCTGTTTGTAGCCAGCCGGGATCTCGCAGAGGGCGCCAAAGCCGCCCAGGCCGCCCATGACTTCCGGGCGCGCCGTGCGCTTGGCAACGCCTTTGATGCGTTCGACCAATGCTTCACCGGCGTCGATGTCTACACCGGCGTCCTTGTAGCTCAGGGAGGGTTGCTTGCTCATGATCCAGGCCTTTAGGGGGGAGGGATTCAGGGGAATCGACCGTGACCTGCCAGGCAAAGCGGAGGGTAATCCAGCTGCCTGACCGTCGCCGGTCTGCGAAGGCGCGCGATTTTATCAGGGTTGCCCCGTAGCGGCCATCCTCAGGCCGACGGGCAGGGCCAAGATCAGCTAAAAAAATAGTCTTTAACCGTGTCCGACTGGTTGCCAGGGCGCAGGCTGTATAAGGTATAGCAAAGGCTATTTGATCAAATCGAGCGCAGTGGCTGAATGTTTTGCACGGTGCTGCGGTCATAGCCACGTTCTTCTATAAGCATCGCTTCTTTATTACCAGGACAGGAATCCTCCATGCGTTTGCGTAATTACCTGACCATTGGCTGTCTTGCCTTGTTTGCATGCTCGGCCCAGGCCGAAACCGTCCCCGGCCTTTATCAGGTCCGCGAGCCGGTCGATGGCCAGGGCGCCGAAGCCCGCGCCCAAGCTACAAGCAAAGCCCTGGATACCCTCGTGTTGCGCCTGACGGGCGACCCCAAGGCGGCCCAGAGCCCGGCCTTGGCCGGGTTGCGCAAGGATCCGCAACAAATCATCAGTCAATTCGGCTTCGAAGCTGGGCCACCGGAAACCGTACTAGTGGATTTCGATCCGGGAACCACCGAGCGCACCTTGCGTCAGGCGGGCCTGGCGCTGTGGGGCAACAACCGCCCCTCAATCCTCGGCTGGTGGTTGAACGACAGCGTTGAAGGCTCAAGCCTGGTCGGCGATGGCCAGGGCAGTGCCGAGCCGTTGCGCCGTGCGGCCCAGCACCGCGGTCTGCCATTGCGTCTGCCGTTGGCGGACCTCAACGAACAATTGCTGGCAACGGCCAAGAATCTTGAAGGTGCCGATCCTGCGCCGCTGCGCGATGCATCCGAGCGTTATGGCGCTGATGCGCTGCTGGCCGTTCATGCCAGCGAGGCCGATGGCAAATGGCAGGGCACCTGGCGCCTGTGGTTGGGCGACCAGCGCGAGCAGGGCAAAGTCGAGGGCGCCGATCAGGCTGCCTTGGCAGATGCGGTGATGCTTGCGGTGAGCAATCGCCTGGCGCCGCGTTTCGTTGCTCGTCCCGGTGCCAGCAGCGAAATGCAGGTGCAGGTCCAGGGTATGAACCTGGCTCGCTATGCCGAACTGGGCCGCGTGCTGGAACCCTATGGCGCACGCCTCAATCTTGTTGACGGCGATACCCTTACTTACCAGGTGACCGGCAACAGCGATCAGTTGCGTGCCCAACTCGGCTTGGCCAAGCTCCAGGAGCTGCCCGCCGAGGCGCCGGTACCGCCGCCAGTTGCCGATCCGGCCACTCAGGCCACTGCGTCCAACCCGGCAGCAGCTCAGGCCGCCGCCCCTAAACCGTTCAATGGCCTGCGTTTTCGCTGGTAGTAACCGAGGTTGTTCATGACTGATATGCGTCGCTGGGTCTGGCTGGGCGTAGCGCTGCTGTGCGCAGCCTTGTTGTACTGGCTGCACCCGATCCTTTCGCCTTTTCTGATTGGCATCATGCTGGCCTACCTGGCGGATCCGCTGGTCGATCGCCTGGAGCGTGCCGGAATGTCCCGCACCTGGGGCGTGGTAGTGGTCTTCACTTTGTTTACCCTGCTGCTGACGCTGTTGCTGCTGGTGTTGGTGCCGATGCTGGCCAAGCAACTGATACGGCTCTATGAGCTGGCGCCGCAGATGCTCGACTGGCTGCAGCATGACGCGCTGCCCTGGGTGCAGACGCGGCTGGGTCTGGCCGACGGGTTCTGGAAGTTCGACAAGATAAAGGCTGCCATCAGCGGCCATATGGGGCAGACCACCGACATTGTCGGGGTCATTCTGTCCCAGGCCACGGCGTCAGGCCTGGCGTTGCTGGGCTGGTTGGCGAACCTGGTGCTGATTCCGGTGGTGAGCTTCTATCTGCTGCGCGACTGGGACGTGATGATGGCCAAGATCCGCAGGCTGTTGCCGCGCCAGCGTGAAGAAAGGGTGGTTGCATTGGCCGCGGAGTGCCATGAAGTGCTGGGCGCTTTCGTTCGCGGTCAACTGCTGGTGATGCTGGCGTTGGGCATCATCTACGCTTCTGGCCTGATGTTGGTCGGCCTTGAACTGGGCCTGTTGATTGGCTTGCTGGCGGGGCTGGCAGCGATCGTGCCGTACATGGGTTTCATCATCGGCATCGGCGCGGCAATGATTGCCGGCTTGTTCCAGTTTGGCGGTGATCCTTATCCGCTGATGGGCATCGCTGCGGTCTTCATGGTCGGCCAGGCGCTGGAAGGCATGGTCCTGACGCCGCTGCTGGTGGGCGACCGTATCGGCCTGCACCCGGTGGCGGTGATTTTCGCCATTCTGGCCGGCGGTGAACTGTTCGGGTTCACCGGGGTGCTGTTGGCGCTGCCGATGGCGGCGGTGATCATGGTATTGCTGCGCCATGTCCATGATCTCTATAAAGAGTCGGACATGTATGCGGGCGAGATCGACCCGGAACTCTAGCTTAATGGCCAAAGGCTTTCATCGATTATCAGGCGTCGATGCAAGCCTTTGATTTTACTTGTGGTCCGCGCTGATTGTGCGACCGGCGCCACGGGTATAAACTTTGCAGACTTTTCACAAAAGGCCCCTTGTGGTTCTTCGGAACTGCCCAGCCAGCATGAAACCGATCCAGTTGCCCTTGGGTGTGCGTCTGCGTGACGACGCCACCTTCATCAACTATTACCCGGGTGCCAACGCCGCAGCATTGGGCTACGTTGAGCGACTCTGCGAAGCCGACGCCGGCTGGACCGAAAGCCTGATTTATCTCTGGGGCAAGCAGGGCGTGGGGCGCACCCATTTGCTCCAGGCGGCCTGCTTGCGCTTCGAGCAATTGGGCGAACCCGCTGTATACCTGCCGCTGGCACAACTGCTCGACCGCGGTGTCGAGTTGCTGGACAACCTCGAACAATACGAACTGGTGTGCCTCGACGACCTGCATGTCATTGCCGGCAAGCCAGAGTGGGAAGAGGCCATGTTCCACTTGTTCAATCGCCTGCGCGACAGTGGCCGGCGGTTGCTGCTGGCAGCCTCCAGTTCACCTCGGGAATTGCCAATCAAGCTGGCAGACCTCAAGTCGCGCCTGACCCTGGCGCTGATCTTCCAGATGCGTGCGTTGTCTGACGAAGACAAACTGCGCGCCCTGCAATTGCGTGCTTCTCGTCGTGGCTTGCACCTCACCGATGAAGTCGGGCACTTCATTCTCACCCGCGGCACCCGCAGCATGAGTGCGCTTTTCGATCTGCTCGAGCGCCTGGATCAGGCGTCATTGCAGGCTCAACGCAAGCTCACCATCCCGTTTTTGAAAGAAACCTTGGGCTGGTAAAGCAGGTTCTAGAGCCTCGGCACATAAAAGTCACATTTTTTTCGATTGAATTTGCAAATCGACCCGATAGAAGGCATAGTTTCCCCCTCTTTAAATTCCAGACACGGTCGTGCCCATGCTAAAGCGCTTCGCACCCCTCGTGCCCCTCGCACTTGTGACCCTGCTTTTCGGCTGCGCAGCACATAGCCCTGTTTCGCAGCAGCAGGTTGAGCAACCCGTTAGCGCCCAGCTTTCGAGCCAGTCCTCCCTCTCTTCGGTATTCGAAGAAGAAATGGCGACTGAAGAAGAGCTGCAAGATTTCGCCAGCAGCAAGCCATACCAGCTGCCAGCCCTGGCAGACAACATTCTTGAACGTGGCATGTCCCTGATCGGTACCCGTTACCGTTTTGGCGGCACCTCCGAGAACACCGGCTTTGATTGCAGCGGTTTCATCGGCTACCTGTTCCGCGAAGAGGCCGGCGTGAACCTGCCGCGTTCTACCCGCGAAATGATCAACGTGAAGGCCCCGCTGGTTGCACGTAACAACCTCAAGCCGGGTGACCTGCTGTTCTTCAGCACCAACGGCCGCGGCCGTGTAAGCCACGCCGGCATCTACCTGGGTGATGATCAGTTCATCCACTCCAGCAGCCGCCGCAGCGGTGGTGTGCGCATCGACAAGCTCGGTGATCGCTACTGGAGCAAGACCTTCATTGAAGCTAAGCGTGCATTGGCCATGGCACCGACCGCGACTACCATCTCGCGCAACTGATCATGAACCTTTGCGGTATCACGGCGACGTAGCTGAAAAGCTCGTCGCCGTGCGTATTTACAGAAAGCGTCTAATCTAAATTCTCAACTATTTCCGGTCTAACACCGGGCGGCCTCAGACAGGATGTTCTGACCATGGCGATTAAGGCGCGCTTCGCTCTATTTTCCCTGCTGGCACTGCTCGGTGCCTGCTCTAGCCATGCCCCGGCCCCGAAAGTGGTCGAGCCCGTTGTCATGGCCCCTCAAGTGTATTTCTCCCCCGTTGCCGAAGACGTTCTGTTCCGTGCCCTGGGCCTGGTCGGTACGCCTTATCGCTGGGGCGGCAACACACCGGATGCCGGGTTTGATTGCAGCGGCCTGATTGGCTACGTCTATCGTGATGCTGCGGGCATTGCGCTGCCGCGCACCACACGCGAGATGATCGGTATCCGTGGGCCGAGTATCGAGCGCGGTTCCCTGCAGTCCGGGGACCTGGTGTTCTTTGCCACCAGTGGCGGCGCTCAGGTCAGCCATGCTGGCATCTACGTTGGCGAAGGCCGCTTCGTTCACGCTCCCTCTGCCGGTGGCACCGTGCGTCTGGACTACCTGTCCAACAGCTACTGGAACAAGGCGTACCTGAATGCCAAGCGGGTCATTGTGCCTGCTCATCTGGCCCGCAACCCCTGACCTTTTGAGGTAGGCGATGACTGCGCAAACGCTCTACCTCGATGATGCTCTCTACCACTACCTGCAAGCGGTGTCCGTACGCGAGACGCCGTTGCTGGCACGCCTGCGCGTAGCAACCCAGGCGTTGCCCGAAGCGCGATGGCAAGTAGCACCGGAGCAGGGCCAGTTGCTGGCATTGCTGGTGCGGTTGATCGGCGCACAACGGGTGATCGAGGTCGGAACCTTTACCGGCTACAGCGCCTTGTGCATGGCGCAGGCGATGGATCATGGGCAATTGCTGTGCTGTGACCTGCCAGGCTCCTACAACGACATTGCCTGGCAATACTGGCGCGAAGCTGCAGTGGCCGAGCGCATCGAAATGCGCTTGGGGCCGGCCTTGCAAACCCTGGCCACCTTGCCAGATGAGCGATATGACCTGATCTTCATCGATGCCGACAAGGCCAATTACCCACTTTACCTGGAAGAGGCGCTGCGCTTGCTGCGCACGGGCGGCCTGGTCGTGTTCGACAACACCCTGTGGAGCGGGCGAGTTTTGCAGGAGCAGGCGGACAGTGACGATACGCGCGCGATCCAGGCATTGAACCTGGCGCTGAAGAACGATCTGCGTGTCGACCTGTCGATGCTGCCGATAGGCGATGGTCTGACACTCTGCCGCAAGCGTCTGTAGACAGGCGCCGGCGCTTTGCAACAGGTTGCGGGGCGCGCTGCGAGTTGAAGGCTATTGGGCCTTGCTTACCCGCCAGATCTTGTTGCCCACGTCATCGGCTACCAGCAAGCCGCCACGCTGATCATTGATTACACCCACCGGCCGGCCCATGGCCTTGCCTTCGTCATTAAGAAAACCGCTGAGCAGGTCGATGGGTTTGCCCGCCGGTTTGCCGGCACTGCTGAATGGCACGAAGATCACTTTGTAGCCGCTGTGCGGTTTGCGGTTCCAGGAGCCGTGCTGGCCGATGACCGCGCCTTGTTCGAATGGCGGTGGCAGTACGCCGGGCTCAGCGAAGGTCAGGCCCAGTGAGGCGGTGTGCGGGCCGACGGCGTAGTCCGGGGCGATGGCCTTGGCGACCAGCTGCGGGTTCTGGGGGCTGACCCTTTTATCGATATTCTGGCCATAGTAGCTGTACGGCCAGCCATAAAAGCCACCGTCCTTGACTGAGGTGATGTAGTCGGGCACCAGGTCGCTGCCGATTTCGTCACGCTCATTGACTGCTGTCCACAGCTGTCCGCTGTGGGGTTCCCAGGCCATGCCGTTGGGGTTGCGCAGGCCGGATGCGAACAAGCGTTGCTTGCCGCTGGCGGGGTCGACTTCCCAGATCGCTGCGCGGCCCTTCTCCTTATCCAGGCCGTTTTCGCCGACATTGCTGTTAGAGCCGACAGTTACATAGAGCTTCTTGCCGTCGAGGCTGGCAATCACGTTTTTGGTCCAGTGATGATTCAAGGGGCCGCCGGGTAGAACGGCTACCAGGGTGCCGGGGCCCTGGATCGAGGTGGCGCCGGGCTGGTAGTTGAAACGCAGCAGGCGATCGGTGTCGGCCACGTAAAAGTCGTTGCCGATCAGCGCCATGCCAAATGGCGAATTGAGGTTTTCGATAAAGGTTGTGCGCGTTTCGGCTACGCCATCTTGATCGCTGTCACGCAGCAGGCTGATGCGGTTGGCGCTCGGCACCCCGGCACCGGCGCGGCTCATGGCCTTGCCCATGATCCAGCCGCGAATGCCCTTGCCATCTTCGGGCTTGGGTGGGGCATTGGTTTCGGCCACCAGCACATCGCCATTGGGCAATACATACAGCCAGCGCGGATGGTCCAGGCCTTCGGCAAAAGCTGCCACCTGAGTGCCAGCCGCTGCTACTGGCTTGGCGCCCTGGGGCCAGCCGATGGCCGGGGCGACGTTGACGGTAGGGATCAGGGTTTTGTTCGGTTCGGGCAACTGCGGTGAGGGTCCGAAACCGTCGCTGACCTCCAAGCGAGCGGTTTCCCCGCAGCCACTCAAGCCGGCGGCAACCGCCAATAGCAACGCAATCCTGTGCATGCCCATGTCATTCCCCTTGCAAAGTTGACCACTGTAAAAAGTAGAGGGGGTCAGCCAGGCAGAGGTTCCTTCAATTACGCCTGCTTGAGCAGCAGGGCTATGCCGGGATGATACTGCCCGGCTTCGTTGTGCAGTTTGCGGTAGGCGTAGGGGAAGTACCAGGCCACCGCACAAGCGGTATGTTTTTGCAGGTCCTCGACCAGGTCCTGGAGTTCTTCAGGACTGGCGTGCTGCCCGGCTTTCCAGGGGCTGGCAAACAGGGCTGCGATTTTCAGTTGGCTGGGGGCGGCAACGTAGCGGGCGACGGCGACGCTCTCCTGCAGGGCGTTGTTCAGGTCCAGGCGGCCGATGCGTGGCCAGCGTTGGCTGGCTTGCAGGTAGGCGGCTTCATCCTGGCTGGCGATGTACAAGTCGCAGCGCCCCTCACGTTCACCTTCGTCGCGCTGTTTTTTGCTCTGATGATGTTGCAAGGTCACAAGCTCAGCCTGCCAGGCGGCGGTGGAAAGCAGGCTCAGGTTGGCTTGGGCGCCATGCCAGTATGGAGCTTCAGCGTCGCCCAAGATCTGATTGAAGCGGTCGATACAGGTCACCCAGCGTTCCAGGACGGGGCGCAGGAATTCCAGGCGCGCGTTATTGATGATCAGACCTTGCATGTCGCTCTCCTTGTATCTGTTGTAATTGAGCATAGCCATGATGTGGCCATTTGATATCACTGCTGATACGTTGACACAAGAGCCGGTGGGCGTCATTGACCCACGCCGGTACTGCGCCTTTCATTGACGCTCCGGGTGCAACCCTCTAACCTTCGCGACTTGTTTCAGGTGCTCTGTGGGCTACGGCCTGGCAGGGTGAAACAGGGAAGCCGGTGGGTGCGCAAACGCGTGCGAGTCCGGCGCTGCCCCCGCAACGGTAAATGAGTCAAGGCCGCGCACGGCCACTGGGTAATCGAGCCCGGGAAGGCGCGCGATCCCGGGTATTGGTACCCACTCACAAGCCCGGAGACCGGCCTGTTACAGCCAACGGCATCACGGAGGGTGATGCGCGTACTCTTCGGCCTGTGCCGCAGCCCCGCGCAATTCTCCGTTTGCCATATCCATTCATCTGTCGCCTGGTCATTACCTCGAAATTCGTGCAGCGCTGCGCTGCAGGAATCGTCGTGCAACGGCTGACAGTGGTTTGCGGAGACTTCGATGACTGAATCCACCGAGCGTGACGAACGCCACCTGGCACGAATGCTGCGCAAGAAGGCAGTAATCGACGAGCGTATTGCCAACTCGCCTAACGAATGCGGTTTGCTCCTGGTGCTCAGTGGCAACGGCAAGGGCAAGAGCAGCTCGGCCTTCGGCATGCTTGCCCGGGCGATGGGCCACGGCATGCAATGCGGCGTGGTGCAGTTCATCAAGGGCCGCAACAGTACCGGTGAAGAGTTGTTCTTCCGGCGCTTCCCCGAGCAGGTGCGCTATCACGTGATGGGCGAGGGCTTCACCTGGGAAACCCAGGATCGCCAGCGCGACATCGCCGCGGCCGAAGCCGCCTGGGCGGTATCCCGTCAATTGCTGCAGGACCCTGCGATCACGTTCGTCGTGCTCGATGAGCTGAACATTGCCCTCAAGCATGGCTACCTCGATCTGGAACAGGTGCTCAGCGACCTGCAGGCGCGTCCGCCAATGCAGCACGTGATTGTCACGGGGCGCGGTGCCAAGGATGAAATGATCGAGCTGGCTGACACCGTTACCGAGATGGGCATGATCAAGCATGCTTTCCAGGCGGGCATTCGTGCGCAGAAGGGCGTTGAGCTATGAGTGATACGCGTCACTGCCCGGCGGTACTGATTGCCGCCCCGGCCTCTGGCCAGGGCAAGACCACCGTGACTGCCGCCCTGGCTCGACTGCACCGTAATCAAGGGCGCAAGGTTCGCGTGTTCAAGTGCGGTCCGGATTTTCTCGATCCGATGATTCTGGAACGGGCCAGTGGTGCGCCGGTGTATCAGTTGGATCTGTGGATGGTCGGTGAGCAGGAAAGCCGGCGGCTGCTTTGGGAGGCAGCAGGTGATGCCGACCTGATTCTGATCGAAGGCGTTATGGGCCTGTTCGACGGCACGCCTTCGAGCGCCGACCTCGCGCGTCATTTTGCCGTGCCTGTGTTGGCGGTGATTGACGGCACGGCCATGGCTCAAACCTTTGGCGCCCTGGCGCTGGGGCTGGCCCGTTATCAAGCCGATTTGCCCTTTGCCGGGGTGCTGGCCAATCGCGTTGGCACGCTGCGCCACGCACAATTGCTCGAGGGTAGCCTGACTGAAGGGTTGCGCTGGTATGGCGGACTGTCGCGGGAAACCGGCATCGAGCTGCCGAGTCGGCATCTGGGCCTGGTCCAGGCCAGTGAGCTCAATGACCTGGACGCTCGCCTCGACGCCGCAGCGTCAGCCCTGGCGGCCAGTTGTGAATCGTCGCTACCGCCGGCAGTGGCTTTTGCGGCGCCGACCGTTGAGGCCATCGAGCCTTTGCTCGAAGGATTGACCATCGCCGTGGCCCGTGATGAAGCATTTGCGTTCACCTATGGTGCCAACCTCGATTTGTTGCGGGCCATGGGTGCAGCGCTGACATTCTTTTCGCCACTGCATGACCACACCCTGCCGCCGGCGGACAGCCTTTACTTGCCCGGCGGCTACCCGGAGCTGCACCACCAGGCGTTGGCCGCGAACACCTCGATGCTCACTGCGATTCGCAGTCATCATCAGGCCGGCAAGCCTGTGCTCGCCGAATGTGGCGGCATGCTTTATCTGCTCGATGCCCTGACCGATGTGGCCGGTGAGCGTGCCGAACTACTTGGCCTGCTGGAGGGCGAAGCTGTGATGCAGAAGCGCCTCGCGGCACTGGCCCTGCAAGCGGTCGAGTTGCCCGAAGGCACCTTGCGTGGGCACACCTATCATCACTCGCTGACCACCACCTCACTGGCGCCAATCGCCCGGGGCCTGAGTCCTAACGGCGGGCGCGGTGCTGAAGCGGTCTATCGCAGTGGTCGGTTGACGGCCTCCTATGTGCACTTCTATTTCGCCTCTAATCCCCAGGCTGCGGCAGCATTATTGAAACCATGAGCGACCATGCCTTCACCGACGCCGAGCGCGCAGCGGTCTATCGAGTCATCGGCGAACGCCGCGACATGCGTCACTTCATCCCGGGTGAGGTAGCGCCCGAACTGCTCGGGCGTCTGCTCCAGGCAGCCCATCAGGCACCCAGCGTCGGCCTGATGCAGCCATGGCGCTTTATTCGTATCACCGACCGCGAGCTGCGTCAGCGCATCCAGGGCTTGGTGGAAACGGAGCGCGTGCGCACCGCCGAAGCACTGGGTGAGCGCTCCGATGCGTTCATGCAGCTCAAGGTCGAAGGCATCAGCGACTGCGCCGAACTGTTGGTAGCGGCCTTGATGGATGATCGCGAAAAGCACATTTTCGGTCGTCGCACGTTGCCGGAGATGGACCTGGCTTCACTGTCTTGTGCAATCCAGAACCTCTGGCTGGCCGCACGTGCCGAAGGGCTGGGCATGGGCTGGGTGTCGCTGTTCGAGCCCCAGGCCCTGGCCGAACTGTTGGGTATGCCGGCCGGCGCCAAACCGCTGGCGATTCTCTGCCTGGGTCCGGTCCAGGCGTTCTACCCGGCGCCTATGTTGGTGCTCGAAGGCTGGACCACGGCGCGACCGTTGAGCGAAATGTTGTTTGAAAACCAGTGGGGAGAGTCTTGATGAGCGTGGCGTTGCTGACCGTAGCCGGGGTGGCGCTGGATGCGTTGTTGGGTGAGCCCCAGCGTCGACATCCGCTGGTTGCGTTTGGCCGTTTGGCCAAACGCCTGGAGCAGCGCTTCAATGCGGCTGGCCGTGGCTGGCGCAGCCATGGGGTCACTGCATGGTTCCTGGCGGTGATTCCCTTGACCCTGGTGGCCACGCTGCTGTCCTGGCTGCCCTATATCGGCTGGTTGGTGGAAGTGTTGGCGTTGTACTGCGCCTTGGGGCTACGCAGCCTCGGTGAGCACGTCACCCCGGTGGCAGACGCACTGCGCAATGGCGACCTGGATGAGGCACGCCGTCGCGTGGGCTTTCTGGTCAGCCGCGAAACCCGCGAGCTGGACGAAACCGCGGTGGCGCGTGCAGCGACCGAGTCGGTGCTGGAAAACGGCAGTGATGCGGTGTTTGCCGCGTTGTTCTGGTTTGTCGTGGCGGGAGCGCCAGGCGTGGTGCTCTATCGCTTGAGCAACACCCTCGATGCCATGTGGGGCTATCGCAATGAGCGCTTCGAGCGTTTCGGCTGGGCGGCCGCCCGTATCGATGACCTGCTCAACTATATTCCTGCTCGGCTGGTGGCGCTGACGTATGCATTGCTGGGCAAAACCCGTCTGGCCCTGTCGTGCTGGCGCCGTCAGGCACCGTTGTGGGACAGCCCCAATGCCGGCCCGGTCATGGCCGCCGGTGCTGGTACCCTCGGCGTGGAGCTGGGCGGTCCGGCTGTGTATCACGGTGAGCTGCATGAGCGTGCGCAACTTGGCCAAGGCCCGGTGGCCGATGCCGATGCGATCGATCGTGGCTGGCGCCTGGTTTGCCAAGGCGTGTGGTTATGGCTGCTGCTGTTGTGCCTGGGAGCGGAATTCTATGCTTGAACACGGTGGTCGGCTGCAGCGCGCAGTGCAGCAATACGGTATCGCTCGGGAGCAGTGGCTGGACTTGTCCAGTGGTATTGCACCCTGGGCCTATGCCATTCCAGACATTCCGCTGCGCGCCTGGGCGCGCCTGCCGGAAACCCATGATGGCTTGGAGCAGGCAGCGGCTGATTACTATCGAGTCCGCCAGGTGCTGCCGGTAGCGGGCTCTCAGGCTGCGATCCAGGCCTTGCCGCAGCTGCGCGGCCGTAGCAATGTTGGCGTCCTCTCGCCGTGCTATGCCGAACATGCCCAGGCCTGGCGTCGTGCCGGGCATCAGGTCCTGGAAGTGCAGGGCGATCGAGTGGACGACCTGCTCGACAGCCTGGATGTGCTGGTGGTGGTCAACCCTAACAACCCCACCGGCTGTTTGTTCAAGGCTGGGCAGTTGCTGGAATGGCATGCACGTCTGGCCCGGCGCGGCGGTTGGTTGTTGGTCGATGAAGCGTTCATGGACAACACGCCGCAACACAGTATTGGCGCCGAGGCGGAGCAAGCCGGGCTTATCGTGTTGCGCTCCTTTGGCAAGTTCTTCGGTCTTGCCGGCGTGCGTCTTGGCTTTGTGTTGGCAGAGACGGCACTGCTGCAGCGTCTGGCTGAACTTCTGGGGCCGTGGACCATTAGCGGGCCGACCCGCATTCTCGCTCAGGCCTGCCTGCTCGACAGTGCTGCGCACCCGCGTCAGATCGCCCTCTGTGCCGCTGCCAGCCAGCGTTTGGCAAGCATGCTGACGACGGTAGGTCTGGTCCCGGCAGGGGGCTGTGACCTGTTCCAGTATCTGCTCATCGACAACGCCGCGCAGTTGCATGAATTCATGGCGCAGCGCGGTATTTTGCTGCGTCTGTTCACCCAGCCGTCCAGCTTGCGATTGGGTCTGCCTGCCACAGAGGCAGACTTTCAGCGCCTGGAGCAGGCGCTCAATGAATACCGCCAGGAGCACGCATGAGTACCTTGATGGTGCAGGGCACCACCTCCGATGCCGGTAAAAGTACCCTGGTGACCGCGCTGTGCCGCTGGCTGTTGCGCCAGGGCGTGGCGGTGGTGCCATTCAAACCACAGAACATGGCGCTCAACAGTGCGGTGACTGCCGACGGTGGCGAAATTGGTCGCGCCCAGGCTGTTCAGGCGCAAGCTGCTGGCCTGGCCCCGCACACCGACATGAACCCGGTGCTGCTCAAGCCCAACAGTGATACCGGGGCGCAGGTGATCGTTCACGGGCGCGCGGTCACCAGCATGAATGCGGTGGCTTATCACGACTACAAGGTTATCGCCATGCAGGCGGTGCTCGAGTCTCACCAACGATTGAGTGCGCAGTATCCGGTGGTGATGGTCGAAGGTGCTGGCTCGCCAGCGGAAATCAATCTGCGTGCCGGCGACATCGCCAACATGGGCTTTGCCGAAGCGGTGGACTGCCCGGTTATCCTGATTGCCGATATCAATCGCGGTGGTGTTTTCGCCCACCTGGTGGGCACCCTGGAGCTGTTGTCGGCCACTGAGCAGGCGCGGGTCAAAGGTTTTGTCATCAACCGTTTTCGCGGCGACATCGCCTTGCTGCAACCCGGCCTGGACTGGCTCGAAACACGTACCGGCAAGCCGGTGCTGGGGGTGTTGCCCTATGTGATGGATCTGCACCTGGAAGCTGAAGACGGCATCGACCAGCGCCAGGGTGAGAAAGCGGCGCGTGCGCTGAAAGTGATCGTGCCGGTACTGCCGCGCATCAGCAATCACACCGACTTCGACCCGTTGCGCCTGCACCCACAGGTCGACCTGCAGTTCATCGGCCCCGGTGAGTCCATTCCACCCGCCGACCTGATCATCCTGCCAGGCTCCAAAAGTGTGCGCGGCGATCTGGCGCAATTGCGTAGCCGCGGCTGGGACCAGGCGATCAGTCGTCATCTACGTTATGGCGGCAAAATCCTGGGTATTTGCGGCGGCCTACAGATGCTCGGCCAGCGCGTGGACGACCCATTGGGGCTGGAAGGGCAGGCCGGCAGCAGTGACGGATTGGGCCTGCTCGATTTTGTCACGGTGCTCGAAGCAGAAAAGCAATTGCGCAACGTGGCTGGCACCTTGCAACTGGAGCAAGCGCCAATCAGCGGTTATGAAATTCATGCCGGTGTAACCCGCGGTGCAGCGCTTGAGCATCCGGCTGTGCTGCTGGCCGATGGCCGTAGTGACGGTGCTATCAGCGCCGATGGCCAGGTTTTGGCGACCTATCTGCATGGCCTGTTCGAGAGCCCGCAATCGTGCGCGGCATTGTTGCGTTGGGCGGGCTTGCACGAGGTCGAGCACGTCGATTATCAGGCGTTGCGCGAACGGGACATCGAGCGCTTGGCTGACCTGGTCGAGCAACACCTGGATACCCCACGCCTGCGTCAACTGTGCGGAATGAACTGACATGCTCAACCTGATTCTTGGCGGCGCCCGTTCCGGGAAGAGCCGCTTGGCCGAACAACTGGCCGAACGCAGTGGCCTGGCGGTGATTTACGTTGCCACCAGCGAGCCGCTGGACGGTGAAATGAATGCCCGGGTGCAATTGCACCGTGAGCGCCGGCCAGACAGTTGGGGGCTCATCGAAGAACCCCTGGCCCTGGCCCAAGTGCTGCGCGCCAATGCCAGTGCCGAGCACTGCCTGTTGGTCGATTGCCTGACTTTGTGGCTGACCAACCTGCTGATGCTGGACAACCCGCAGCGTCTGCTTGCCGAGCGCAGCGCATTGCTGGAGTGCCTGGTTGAGCTGCCGGGCGAAATCATTCTGGTCAGCAACGAGACTGGCCTTGGTGTCGTGCCGATGGGCGAACTGACCCGACGCTATGTCGATGAAGCCGGCTGGCTGCACCAGGCAATTGCCGAGCGCTGCCAGCGGGTGGTGCTTAGCGTTGCCGGCCTTCCCCTTACGTTGAAAGGAACTGCACCATGAATCACACCTGGTGGCTTGATGCCTGCCGTGCTGTTGATCAGGCTGCCTGCGATCAGGCGTTGGCACGTCAGCAGCAATTGACCAAGCCGGCCGGCTCCCTCGGACGCCTGGAACGGCTTGCCGTGCAACTGGCCGGCCTGCAGGGGCAGCTCAAGCCACGGCTTGATAGTGTCAGTATCAGCATTTTTGCCGGTGATCATGGGGTGGTTGCCGAAGGTATCTCGGCGTATCCCCAAGCGGTTACCGGGCAGATGCTGCAAAACTTTGTCGGCGGTGGTGCGGCGATCAGCGTGCTGGCCCGTCAGTTGAATGCTCAACTGGAAGTGGTAGATCTGGGGACAATTGATCCCGATCTGAATCTGCCGGGTGTACGTCACTTGCGTGTGGGGCCGGGCACGGCGAATTTTGCCAAGGCGGCGGCGATGAGTCGGGCACAGGGGCTGCAAGCCATGCAAGGCGGCCGAGACAGCGCACTACGAGCGGCTGCCAGCGGCGCCCAGCTGTTTATCGGTGGCGAGATGGGCATCGGCAATACCACCGCCGCCAGTGCCCTGGCGTGCGCCTTGCTCAAGTGCCCGGCCAGCGACCTCAGCGGTCCTGGTACCGGCCTGGACGCTGCTGGCGTTGCGCACAAGGCGCAGGTAATCGAGCGCGCACTAAAGGTGCATGCGCATCTGTCCGATGATCCATTGCGGCAATTGTTCTGCTTTGGCGGCTTCGAAATCGCGGCATTGGTGGGCGCTTATCTGGGCTGTGCCCAGGCTGGGGTTGCGGTGCTCATTGATGGCTTCATCTGTACCGTTGCCGCATTGGTGGCTGTACGAATCAACCCCGCGTGTCGGGACTGGTTGTTGTTCGGTCACTGTGGCGCCGAACCTGGACATCGTCGGGTGCTGGTTGAATTGAAGGGTGAGCCGGTACTGGAGCTTGGCCTGCGCCTTGGCGAAGGGAGTGGCGCGGCACTGGCGGTTCCGGTGTTGCGCCTGGCCTGTGATCTGCACGGGCAAATGGCGACCTTCGCCGAAGCTGCGGTGGCGGACCGTCCGGCATGATTATCGATTTGCTGCGTCACGGCGAAACCGAGTTGGGCGGCGGCCTGCGCGGCAGCCTGGACGATGCGTTGACAGCCAAGGGCTGGGAGCAGATGCAGGCGGCAGTCGCCAGTGCTGGCCCATGGCATGCCGTGGTCAGTTCACCCCTGCAGCGCTGCGCGCGTTTTGCTCAAATGCTCGGCGAACAAAGGCGCTTGCCAGTGCAATTGGCGCCTGGATTGCGGGAGCTGCATTTCGGTGAGTGGGAAGGGCGTAGTGCCGCAGACTTGATGGTTACCCATGAGCAACAGTTGGGTCAGTTCTGGTCAGATCCCTATGCCTATACCCCGCCTGGTGGCGAGGCTGTCATCGACTTCGCTAGCCGTGTGTTGGCAGCCATTGCCGATTTGCCTCGTGAACATGCCGGCAAGCCTGTATTGCTGGTTACCCATGGGGGCGTGATGCGTTTGCTGCTTGCACGGGCCAGGGGCTTGCCCCGTGAGCAGTTGCTGCAGGTCGAGGTCGGCCATGGCGCCTTGTACCGCCTTGAGCTGCTAGCCGACGGTAATCTGCGGGAAGTGCACTGAAATGCTGGGGTTCTGGATTGCCTTGCAGTTCCTCAGCAGTTTGCCGGTGCGCCTGCCGGGCATGCCGTCAGCCGCGCAGATGGGCCGCTCGGTGCTGTTCTATCCACTCGTGGGATTGCTGTTCGGGGTATTGCTCTGGGGCTTGCACGCGTTGCTCGAAGGCAGTCCGGTGCTCTTGCATGCGGCCTTGCTCCTTAGCGCCTGGGTCGTGCTCAGTGGTGGCCTGCATCTGGATGGTCTGGCTGACAGCGCTGATGCCTGGCTCGGTGGCTTCGGTGACCGCGAACGTACCCTGGAAATCATGAAGGATCCGCGCAGCGGCCCCATTGCGGTGGTGACGCTGGTATTGGTGCTATTGCTCAAGTTTTGCGCGGTACTGGTGCTGGTGGAGCGCGGGCAAGGCGTGTTGCTGATACTGGCGCCTCTGCTGGGTCGAGCGTCATTACTGGGGCTGTTTCTCTGCACCCCTTATGTTCGGTCTGGTGGAATAGGCCAGGCCTTGGCCGATCATTTGCCGCGACGAAGTGCGGCATGGGCGCTCTTTGCCAGTTTTGCCCTGTGTTTGTGTATCGCAGGTCTGCAAGGTTTGTATGTATTGATCGTCGCAGGCGTAGCCTTTTTCTGGCTTCGTCGAGTGATGATTCGGCGCTTGGGTGGGACTACCGGCGACACTGCCGGTGCCCTCCTGGAATTGCTGGAGTTGGCGGTTTTGCTCGGTTTGACCCTGTAATTGCTTGTAATCAGGGCGTCATTTCCCTGGTCGAATTCAGGCGTATGCTCGCCCATTTCTTGGGCATGGAGGTGGCATATGCGAGGGGTGTTGAAGAGCATGCTGGTGGTGCTGTGCTGTTTTGTCGCCAGCGCCAAGGCTGCAGACCTGATCGACTTCTGGGATGCCCCCCGCCACGGCGGCAACAGTTTCAACCGACTGCCGCCTGATCAGGCGTATTTTCAGGCGCTCAGGGATTACGGGGCTACCTGGGTGCGTTTGTCTTATGACAAATGGCAGCCGGCAAATCGCGACTTTCTGTTGGGTGATGCAGATGGCTACGCAGGTTTGGCAGGGGCAGACCTTACGCAACTGCGCAAAGTGCTCGATGCTGCCCATGCTGCCGGACTCAAAGTTGTCATCGCACCGCTGTCGTTGCCCGGTATGCGCTGGGCGCAGAACAACAGCAATCGCTTTGACGACCGTCTCTGGCAGGACAAAGCCTGGTGGGATCAATCTGCGGCCTTCTGGCGCGACCTGGCCAGGCAACTCAAGGATCATCCGGCAGTCGCTGCCTACAACCTTATCAACGAGCCTGCGCCGGAAAAAATGGCCGGGCTGGCCGAGCACGCGCCAGCTGCCGCCATGCGCGCCTGGTATCAGCAACAGCAGGGTAGCGCCCGTGATCTGCCGGCTTTTTATCGGCATATCATTACGGCCATTCGTGAAGTCGACCCGCTGACCCCGGTAATGGTCGATGCCGGTTGGTACGCAGCGGCTGATGCCTTTGCCTATTGGCCGCAAGCGTTGGCGGATCAGCGAGTGCTGTACAGCTTCCATATGTATGAGCCCTATCACGCCACGAGCGCACCTAACCTGGCTCGCGCGAAGCCCTATGCTTATCCAGGGTCGGTCCCCTTTGCCGGGCAGACCCAGAACTGGGACAGCGCCAGGGTTGAGGCGTACCTGCAAAAGCCTTGGCAATGGGCGCAAGCACAGCAAGTGCCGGCCAATCGCCTGGTGGCCGGCGAGTTCGGCTGCATGCGGCGCTTGGCGGGGTGTCGGCAATACCTTGATGACGTGCTGGGCCCCCTTGATCGGGCAAAGCTGCATTGGGCTTTCTACAGCTTTCGTGAGGACAGCTGGGATGGCATGGATTACGAGTTGGGAGCCACCAAGGTGCCCTGGGCTTACTGGCAGGCGATAGAGCAGCAACTTCCAGACCCGTTGAAGCGTCAGGCCACGGGCGAGTTCGAACCGATTCGCAAGCGCTTGCAGCCGTAGCCCTAACAGGAAAATACTTGCTGTGAGGTTAATGCGGGTATATACACGTAATCATGTTGACCAGTGAATGCATCTGCACCCATCTGCGTCGTGCTGCCCGTGGGGTCAGTCGACACTATGACGAAGCGCTTGAAGGCTTCGGGGTCAATGTCGCGCAGTTTTCGCTATTGCGCCATTTGCGTCGTCTTGATCAGCCGAGTATTTCAACGCTGGCCGATGCCATGGGCCTGGACCGCAGCACCCTGGGTCGAAACCTGCGGGTATTGGAAGCTGAAGGGCTGGTGGCACTGGCAGAAGGTCGGGATCTGCGTAATCGCCTGGTGCTGCTTACTGACCAGGGCCAGGCCCGTTTGCAGTTGGCTGAGCCGGCGTGGGAAAAGGCCCAGGCGCGCATGATCGAGACCTTGGGAGCGGGGCAGCGTGATGAGCTGGTACGTCTGCTTGAGCTGCTTGCCTGATTTTCCCGACTTAAAACGGGTATATACCCGTTTAACCTTGCAGCGTAGTGGAGAAAACAATAATGACATCGGTATGGCGAACCAGTGGTTGGATTCTCCTGGGGGCCGCGTTGATTCTGGCCCTCTCACTGGGGGTGCGGCACGGCTTTGGCTTGTTCCTGGCGCCCATGAGTGCAGATTTTGGCTGGGGGCGAGGGGTTTTTGCCTTTGCCATTGCCTTGCAGAATCTGATTTGGGGGCTGGCGCAACCTTTCGCAGGGGCCTTGGCTGATCGCTTGGGCGCGGCAAAAGTAGTGATGGTCGGGGGGATTCTCTATGCCGTCGGCTTGGTGCTGATGGGAATGTCGGATTCGGCCCTGACCTTGTCGCTCAGTGCTGGCCTGTTGATCGGTATTGGCCTTTCCGGTACTTCGTTTTCGGTAATCCTGGGTGTGGTCGGTCGTGCCGTACCCGCCGAAAAACGCAGCATGGCCATGGGCATCGCCAGTGCCGCCGGATCGTTCGGCCAATTCGCCATGCTGCCCGGCACCCTTGGTCTGATTGGCTGGCTTGGCTGGTCGGCAGCCTTGTTGGTGCTGGGCTTGCTGGTAGCCTTCATTGTGCCGCTGGTGGGCTTGTTGAAAGATCGGCCGCTGCCCAGCCAGGGTGTCGAGCAGAGTCTTGGCCAGGCGTTGCATGAAGCTTGTTCGCATTCCGGCTTCTGGCTGCTGGCGCTGGGCTTTTTCGTCTGTGGTTTTCAAGTGGTGTTCATCGGTGTCCATATTCCGGCTTACCTGGTCGACCAGCATTTGCCAGCCACCATCGGCACGACGGTGCTGGCGCTGGTAGGGCTGTTCAATATCGTCGGGACCTATACTGCCGGCTGGCTGGGTGGGCGCATGTCCAAGCCGCGCTTGCTGGCGGCGCTGTATTTGCTACGTGCAGTGGTCATTGTGTTGTTCCTCTGGGCGCCGGTCACTCAGTTGAGTGCCTACCTGTTTGGCATCGCCATGGGCTTGTTGTGGCTGTCGACAGTACCCTTGACCAACGGCACGGTAGCGACGCTGTTTGGTGTGCGTAACTTGTCGATGCTCGGTGGCATTGTCTTCCTGTTCCACCAGCTGGGTGCATTCCTTGGCGGGTGGCTGGGTGGTGTGGTGTATGACAAAACGGGTAACTATGACTTGGTCTGGCAGATATCGATCGCCCTCAGCCTGATTGCAGCGGCGCTCAACTGGCCGGTGCGTGAGCGCCCGGTGGCGCGCTTGCAGGCGCAAGCGGCATGAGCCGCCTTGCCTTGCGCGGGGGCCTGGCGTTGGCCGCGCTATTGCTGTTGGCCCTGATCTGGTGGGGTTGGCACGAAGGTGGCTTGGCGCTGATGCAGTTGGGCATGGGCGTGTGCTGAGCGTATCCTGCAAGCTATAAGGCTTGATCAAAGGAGAGACGACAATGCGCGCACGCTGGATGTTGGTTCCGCTGTTCACCCTCATGGCTGCAGCAACGGCGCAGGCGGCCGGGTGTCCGGCGCTGCTTGAGAAGCAAGGCAGCTTGCCGGAACTGCGCGGCAAGGAGCAGATCGACTTGTGCGAGCGCTTTGCCGGCAAGCCGCTGGTGGTGATCAATACGGCCAGTTACTGTGGTTTTGCACCGCAGTTCGAAGGCCTTGAGAGCGTTTACAAGACCTACCACGAGCAAGGCCTGGAAATGCTTGGCGTACCGTCCAACGACTTCAAGCAGGAAGACGCTGACCTGGAAAAGACCGCCAAGGTTTGTTACGCCAATTACGGCGTTACCTTCACCATGACCAAGCCGCAGCCGGTACGCGGCAGCGATGCGACAGCGCTGTTCAAGGAGCTGGCTGAGCAGAGTAGTGCGCCGAAGTGGAATTTCTACAAGTACGTGGTCGATCGCCAAGGCAAAGTCGTCGCCAGCTTTTCCAGCCTGACCAAACCCAATGATCCCGAGTTCACGGCCGCTATCGAGAAGGCCATCGCTTCACAGCCGTGAATGGCTTGATCAGTGGCTGGGATGAACAGTCCAGGCCACCAGTTTGAGCACAATCGGGCGCACTACCAGAACGCAGGCGAAAGCGACCGGCATGGCGAGCTGATAAGCCTTGAACACATGGTGCAGGTAGTTGGCGTCGATGCCGGCGGTGGCTGCCGTGATCACGAAGCACATCAAAAAGGCCATGATGGCTGACATATAGAATGCAAATACATAAGGGGTGGCGCGCACGCCAAGCTTGAGTCGGCCAAGGCCGACCTTCTGTGTTGTCATGAAGACTCCTTGTTGATTATCGAGGTTGCAGACTAGCAAGCGCCATTGAGCGCAGGTAGACGAGGCGAGCTTAGGTCTTTATAAAGAAAACCTTACGAATGCCGGATTGATCTGCATGAACCTGCTGGGCTCGATTAAAAGTTTTATCAAAGTTGTCGAAGCAGGCAGCATCGCAGGCGGCGCGCGCACCCTGGGGTTGAGTGCGGCAGCTGTGAGCCAGAACATTGCGCGCCTTGAAGGTCACCTACAGGTCCGGCTGTTGTCGCGCACTACCCGGAGCATGGCGTTGACACCCGAGGGCACGCTGTACTACGACAAGGTCAAGCACATAGAGCGCGACCTTGAGCAGGCCTGTCTGGCGATCACCACGCCTGACAGTGAGCCTAAGGGGCGCTTGTGCATTGCTTCGACTTCGGCTTTTGGTCGCCATGCCGTGGCGCCGTTGATTCCTGAGTTCAGTGCTCGTTATCCGCAGCTTTCGATTGAACTGGTTACGAATGACAGACGCGTCAATCATGCTCAGGAAGGCGTGGATGTCAGTATTCGTATCACCCCGCAGTTGGAAGATGGCTTGCTGGCGCGGCACATTACCCGCGTACCTTTTATTTGCTGCGCCTCACCGGTTTATCTCGCCCAGGCCGGCTGGCCAGGTGCGCCGGAGGAACTCAAGCAGCACCGCTGCCTGGTGTTTCGTTATCCGGTAGACGGTCGATTCTTGCGATGGAGATTTGTCCGCGATGGCCTGCGTTTCGACGCTGAGTTCGGTGACGTGCTGATCAGTGACGACATCGACGTGCTTACCCAGATGGCCATCAACCATGGTGGAATCGCTCGCCTTGCAGACTTCGTCGCCCGGCCGTTGATCGAGAGCGGACAGTTGGTTGCGCTTTTTGAGTATTCACAACCTGATCAGGTTTATGTGCAGGCGGAGCCGATGGATATCTACCTGTGTGTCGCCGATCGTTTTGCCATGACGCCCAAGGTGCGGGTATTTATGGATTTTCTCCAGGAGCGTTTAGGCAACCTTTCGTTGCCCGATACGAGGGCATAAAAAAACCGCCCAAAGGCGGCTTTTCAACCAGTTGAAATCAGAAGCGGTAGGTAAGGGAGGCACCCAGACCGTGAGCACTGTTTTCATATTTGCCGCTGTAGGAGCCTTTGGTTGGGCTGCTCAGGTCAACCTTGGTGTCTTCTTCCCACAGGTAGGAATAGGCCAGGTCGATCGTCATGTCGTCTGTAGGGTTGTAACCGGCACCCAGGCTGAACACTTTACGATCGCCAGTTGGGATGCGCGGCGAGCGGTCGTGGTTGTTGGTTGGCGACTGGTCAACCGAGAAGCCGGCGCGCAGGGTCCATTCCTTGTTCAGCTTGTAGGCTGCACCAATGGCGTGAGCCCAGGTGTCATGCCAGTTCTGCTCTTCGCTAATCTGGCCAATTGCTGGTGCGAGTGGGCCAGGAACGCCTTTGTTGTTGACGGTGATGGCTTCCAGGCGGCTCCAGCGGGTCCAGGTGCTACCGGCGTAGAGAGTCCAGTTGGCATCCAGTTCGTGGGTAACCGAGAAGTCGACCGATTCAGGGGTTTTGATTTTCAGCGAAGCATCGAATTTGTTGCCGCTGAATGGACCAAAGCCGGAGCCGCTGATCTTGGTATCGCCTTCGAGTTTGTAATCGACCATCGAGTGGTAGGTCAGGCCAACGCGGGTGCTGTCGGTTGCTTGAACCAGGACACCGACGTTGTAGCCGATGGCCGTGTCGTCACCGGAAATTTTCACTTTGCCGTCATTACGGCCTAGCGAACCAGCGTTGAGTGCAGCGGATTCCAGGGTGCCATCAATACGGTTGATGGTTGGGCCGAAACCAATCGACACCTTGTCGTTGAAGGCATAGCTGATGGTCGGCTGCAGGGTGACGACTTGAACTTCGCTCTTGCTGCCGAAGTAACGGCCGGCAAAACCGCTTTCATAGTCGGTGACCAGGCCGAAAGGTACGTACATGCCGATACCGAAAGCCCAGTGCTCATCGATAGGCTTGACGTAGAACCCCATAGGTACGCCGACAAACGGCACCATGTCACCGTCGTTGCTACCACCGAAGGTGCCTTGGCCATTCTTGATGTCGGTTTTGGCAATAATGGCTGCGCCACCAACGGTGACTTGTTCGCGCTTGAGGCGCGACATACCGGCAGGGTTGCCGAATACAGTGCTGGCATCATCGGCAGATGAGGAACGCCCCGCAAAGCCTGTGCCCATACCGCTGACGCTTTGTTCGTTGAGGGCAAAGCCACTCGCGAACAGTTGAGTCGAAGCAAGCGTGACGGCCAGGCCAAGAGAGGTTTTGAGCATTACTTTTTTCATTATTAGAACTCCTTGATATCTCCGGGGCGAAAATTACCAACATTTGGCCCGTAGCGCTATAGCGCCGTATCGCAGGAGATAGAGCGGTTTTGTAGGACAATCCGACCAGATTTGTGGGGTTTTTCTGAATATGGAAAATGGTGATTGCTAGCAGGCTTGGAGCGTCACCTGGGCGATGCAGTTTTGCCAGGCGCAGGTGAAGTCGCGCAGGCGCCCTTGAGGGTGAAAAGTTTGGCGCCAAATTCGCGCCAGGCCCAGCAGGTCGTCGGCAGCAGGAAGTGGGGGGGCTTGTTCCTCGATGAGCATCCAGGCAATGGCTGTGGCGTAGCGAAGGTTGACCGTCAGTTCCAGGTGCGGGCCGCTGAGGAAGGCGTGCTGGCTGGCCAGGCCACGGACCAGGCTGGCAAGTTCAGGGTCGCGGGCCAGGAACTGATCCCAGACGCTTTGGTGACGCATTTCACCGATACGGTAGAGGCCGTGGCCGCGTCGATCATGGAGCGCGGAGCCGAGGGCGGATTGGCTGGCGGCAACACCCAGCAACAATGCTTCAGCGCTTGCGCAGTGACGGCCCAGGTAGATCAGGGTCGGGCGGATGACAAATTGGCTCAACTCGCTCGCGGCGATACCCATAACACCCTCGAACATTGGTTTGGCCGGCGGACACTGGGGCTTGGCAGCTGGTGAGTCGGTCAGGCCCGCCGGAAGCGGTGATGGCCGCTTGAGTTGAAGTGTAGTGTCATATTCGCGGTGTAAAGGCCTGTTTTTAAAACATTTGCAGCTTTTGGTTATAAATCATATGCCGTGTGGTGATTAGCGCTTCGCTTGCTATGGGCATAAAAAGGGTTCTTCGTGTTATCCCTGGTGGGTGATTCTGGGAGTGGACTGGGCTGGGCTGGGATTTGAGGCTTATCCATTCAGTGCGGCGCCGCTGTCGGCCCCTTCCGCCCTTACGGCGGGTCCCTTTTGTCTTGGCAAAAGGAACCAAAACCGCTTGCTCCTGCATACGGCCCTACGCTGCGCTTCGGGTCCCCTCGCTACGGCACCTTCCAGGGCCACGCGGCCTACGACTTGCTTCGCCAAGTCTACGTCTCGCGTCTTCGGCTAACGCCGAAGGTGCTGCGCACCGCCCCTACAGGCACCTCCACTCGGCCTGCTGAAGTCGCACTCCGCGGCGCCTGAGCTGACGTGCATGAAGATCAAGGCCAAGATCAGGATCAGGATGTGGATAAGCTCGCAGGCTCAATCCCCAAGCTGTCCAGCCAGGGGTTGTAGTCGCCGGGATTGCGTAACGACTTATAAAAAAGCCCCGCGAGAGGGCGGGGCTTGAGCTGCTGCAGCGAAGCGTGAATCAGGCCACCAAGGCCTGACGGGTACGCTCGATAACCGCCTGAAGCGGTGCGGACTGGCTGTACTGCTCGGGGTACAGACGCTCGCTGTGACGGGCAATGCCGTGCTCGTTGACCAGGGTGAAACTGAAGCTGCCTTTGCGCGATGCCATGATCAAGCAGTTCAGTGGCGCAAATGCCTGGGATAGGGTGCGAATCGCAGCCTGAGTATGGATAGAGTTAGTCATAGTTATTAGATGTTCCTGCAATAGACACGGTTTCGATCCGTGCACACTTAAAACGTTCCAGTAACGCCGGGATTTAGTCGGGGCGAAGAACCTGACTGGAACAGAGCAGCCAGTTTTGGGCGCATTTATTATGTGGCGCTGGGGCTGACTGGTAGGTACGTCGGAGGGCAGGCAACACACCGGGTCGAGGTTCTATGCCACGGGGTGAGGATCCTGATCAATCTGCAGGTTGGTTCGCTCAGAGTAATAAGTGATTTACCTGGGAACCATCAAGTGGGCCGGTCCTTGTTTCAACAGGTGCGGCTTCAGGGTGAAGTGGACCTGTAAGGACTGCTTTGGCCAGAATTGACTTTCAGCTTGGTACTAACGGCAGCAAGACTACCGCAATGGCTGTGTCTTGGCAAGGGTGTATGGCTTTTCATTCGGGGAGCCGGCCAGTATCTCGTGTTTTTGCCACGCTGTGAAGGCCTGTGTAACGGGTGAAACGCCGCGAACGTGTCAATTTCGTGCAGGGAAGTGCCTTTCTGTACGGAGGTTGTACACACTTGGTGCAGCGGCTGTCACAGCTTTGCAACAGCAGGGGGGGAGACTGCCAATGACTTGGCTGAACTCTTAAGTCAATGAAAAAAAACACTAATTTTAGCTGGTGAAAAAATCGTCAGTTTGAGCCAAAGCCCCGTTTCATGGGGGTTTGCGGCCCCTTGAAGGGGGTTGTCCACCGAGTTATCCACAGCTTCTGTGGATTGTCCCGAGCGCTTGCTCTAGGACGGGCGTGCCAGGTTTTTCCGATCTGTCTGACAATCTGTACGCAGGCATCCGTCAGCTGAAAAAGCGTTGTCTAACGTCAATAAATAAACTTGGAAATATTTTGTAAAAAGTATCCGTGAGGCTCGGGCCATTGTCGGAAAAATGGAGTAGAGTGGCGCGCCTCTCGAATTGCCTTCGCTGTCGTTATGAAGTTTCGCGCCAAAATTCCTGCAATTTCTTCAGTTCCCCCGCCTGTGCCTGAGCCAAAGCGCTTCTCCTTGAAGGTTGCCTTGTGGCTGCTCGACAGTCCGCGCCTGGGGGACAATCCGAACGTCAAGCATTTTGCTGGGCGCTTGCTCAAGCAGCCGGCGCGCCAGGGTGTGGTTGTAGCGCAAAGTCGACTTGGGCAGATGCTTTGTCGCGATTGTGGCAATGCTCGCGACCGGCGTATCGGCCACGACCTGTTGCGCCAGGCTGCTCGTGCTGGCGACCGGCGTGCCCAGCTTGAATTCGGCCGTCTGTGTGCGCTACCGCAGCACAATGAGCCCGAGCAGGCACGCTACTGGCTGGAGCAGGCTTCGTCCCAGGGGTCGCAGGAAGCCAGGCGCTTGCTCAAGCAATTGCCCGATGCCTGACGCGGCGCAGCGCCAAGGCTGGTAAGCTCAGGCGCTGATTTCAGGTGGGAGTGTTCGGGTGGCAATTGCGTTAGATCTGACCAGTATCGTGCTGGGTATCGTGGCGGCCGCGGTGCCATGTCTGGGCTGGGTGTTCCAGCAGCAACGGCGTCAGGCCGCGCGCGATGCGCAGGCTGCGTTGTTGGAGGAGCGCTTGAGCAGCGCACAGTTGGCCCAGGAAGGTTTGCTCGCCCAACTTGATGCCTGCCGCGACGAAATCAGTGACCTGAGCCAGGCCAATGCCGCCAAGCAGGCGACACTTGCGGCGCAAGCTCGGGAGCTGGAGTTGCTGCAGATCGAGCGTGACAATGCCCGCGACGCCAGTCATGCCTGGCAGATCGAACGTAACGCCCGGGAGGCAGAGCTACGCCGCCTGGACGCGCACAGTGCGGCCTTGGCTGCTGAGCTGCGTGAGCAGCAGGAAAGCCACCAGCAGCGTCTCAACGACCTTCAGGGCTCTCGGGATGAGCTGCGGGCGCAGTTCGCCGAGATGGCTACGAAGATCTTCGACGAACGTGAGCAACGTTTCGCCCAGACCAGCCATCAGCACCTGGGGCAATTGCTCGATCCGTTGAAAGAGCGTATCCAGGCGTTTGAAAAGCGCGTCGAGGACAGCTATCAGCAGGAAGCCCGCGAGCGTTTCTCCCTGGCCAAGGAACTGGAGCGCCTGCAACAGCTGAACTTGCGCCTCAGTGACGAAGCGACCAACCTGACCCAGGCGTTGAAAGGCCAGAAAACCCAAGGCAACTGGGGCGAATTGATTCTGGAGCGCGTGCTGGAGCACGCGGGCCTTGAGAAAGGCCGTGAATACCAGACCCAGGTCAATCTGAAGAGCGCCGACGGTGAGCGTTTTCAGCCCGACGTGTTGATCATGCTGCCTGGCGACAAACAGGTTGTGGTCGATTCCAAGGTCAGCCTGACGGCCTATCAGCAATATGTTGCCGCGGATGACAGCGACATCGCCCAGGCCGCGCTCAAGCAGCATGTGCTGTCGTTGCGCAATCATGTCAAAGGCTTGTCCGGCAAGGACTACAACCGCCTGGAAGGCTTACATAGCCTGGATTTCGTCTTGCTCTTCGTGCCGATCGAGGCTGCATTCTCCGCCGCCCTGCAGGCCGAACCGAACTTGTTCCAGGAAGCCTTCGACCGCCAGATTGTGATTGTCAGCCCAACAACACTGTTGGCCACCCTGAGGGTGATCGACAGCCTGTGGAAGCAGGAACGCCAAAGCCAGAATGCGCGGGAGATTGCCGAGCGTGCCGGCTGGCTGTACGACAAGTTCGTGTTGTTCATCCAGGATCTGGACGAACTCGGCAGTCGCTTGCAACAGGTAGATAAGGCCTACAGTGCGGCGCGCAACAAGCTCTGCGAGGGGCGTGGCAATCTGATCAGCCGCAGCGAGCAGCTTAAATTGCTGGGTGCGCGAGCCAGCAAAAGCCTTCCGGCAGATTTGCTGGAGCGGGCCATGAGCGAAGGCGACCCGTTGGCCGCCAGTGCTCTTACTGGACCAGACTCAGGTGTCGATTGAGCAGGGCACGCAACGCGGCTGGCTTGACCGGCTTGGCCAGGTAGTCAAGGCCTGCAGCATGCACTTGCGCCACGGTTTCGCTGCGACCGTCGGCGCTGATCACCACACCAGGAACGGGTTCGCCAAGGCTTTTGCGTAGCCAGGCCATCAATTCTGTGCCGGTATCGCCTTCGTCCAGATGATAGTCGACCAGGACCAGGTGCGGGCGCAGGCCTTCTTCCAGGAGCGCCTGGCATTCATCGCGGTTACGGGCTGTCCAGACTTGGCAGCCCCAGCGGCTGAGCAGGCTGTTCATACCAATCAGAATGCTGTCTTCGTTGTCCACGCACAGCACCTGCAAACCTGCCAGGGGTTGACCGGCTTGCTCGGTCGGCGCGGTGACAGCGGCGGCCGGCGTGGTCGCCAGCGGTACGCTGACCCGGAAGACACTGCCCTTACCGGGCCAGGAACGTACTTCCAGGGTGTGGCCAAGTACGCGGCACAGGCCGTCAGCGATGGCCAGGCCCAGGCCCAGGCCTTTTTCCGCACGCGTCTGGTGACTGTCCAGGCGCTTGAACTCTTCGAAAATCACTTGCAGCTTGTCGTCGGCAATCCCGGGGCCACGGTCCCAGACTTCCAGCCACAACTTGCCGGCGTTGCGGCGCACCCCCAGTAGAATCGGGCCCTTGCCGTAGCGGAAGGCGTTGGTCAGGAAGTTCTGCAGGATGCGCCGCAGCAACTTCATGTCACTGTGCACCCGCAGGCGGCTGCCGCGCACGCGAAAGTCCAGGCCTTGTTGCTGGGCCAGGACTTTGAACTCGGCGCCCAGGGTATCGAACAGCTCGTTAAGGGCGAACGGCTTGGGATCGGGATTGATCTTGCCGTTTTCCAGGCGCGAAATGTCGAGCAGATCACTGATCAATTCTTCTGCCGAGCGCAACGAGCTGTCCAGATGCTGGACCAACTGCTGGGCGTCCGCTGACAGCCCGTCGCCTTGATGGGAGAGGGCAGCGGAGAACAGCCGTGCAGCGTTCAAGGGCTGCATCAGGTCATGACTTACGGCAGCCAGGAAGCGGGTTTTCGACTGGTTGGCGGATTCGGCGTGGCTCTTTGCCTCGGTCAGCGCCTGGTTCAATTGCGAAAGCTCCTGGGTACGCTCCGAGACCCGTTGCTCAAGGCCTTCGTTGGCATCCTTGAGCGCTTGCTCGGCTTCGCGGAACGGGGTGATGTCGGTGAAACTCATGACAAAGCCGCCGCCAGGCATCGGATTGCCGATCAGCTCGATGACGCGACCGTTGGGAAACAGCCGCTCCGAGGTATGCGCGCGGCCTTGACGCATCCAGTGCAGGCGGCGGGCTACATGAACCTGGGCTTCACCCGGCCCGCAAAGACCACGCTCGGCGTTGTAGCGGATGATATCGGCAATCGGTCTGCCGACACTGATAAGACCGTCCGGGTAGTTGAACAGCTCCAGATACCGGCGATTCCAGGCTACCAGCAGCAGGTTCTGGTCGACCACGCTGATACCCTGGCTGATGTTTTCGATGGCGCCTTGCAGCAGTGCGCGGTTGAACTGCAGGACTTCCGAGGCTTCGTCGGCAATGCGCACGACATCCTCAAGCTGCATATCGCGGCCTTCGATGGCCGCCTTGACCACTGCTCGGGTCGAGGACGCACCCAGCACGCCCGCCAGCAAGCGCTCGGTGTGCTCGATCCAGTCACCGTCGGCATTCTGGTTGGGGTTGAAACCCTTGCCCTGGCGGTAGGCAAAGCGGATGAAACTCTGGCGCGCGCGTTCCTCACCGACAAAACGCGCGGCAAGGTGCAGCAGGTCGTCAATTTGCACCGCCAGCAGCGAGCGACTGTTGGGGCGGGCGCTGGTTTGCTGGCCGATAAACCGGCCGGCCTGCCAGTGTTCGGAAACGCGGGTGCGCGACAGGATCGAGACCCAGGCAAACAGCGTGAAGTTACCCGCCAGCGACAGCACAACACCTTGGGTCAGTGGTGTGATTGGCAGGTTCAATGGGTTGCCATGTAGCCACGCCAGGCCAGGAAACAGGTCCAGTGACCAGCCCAGGCTGTGGGCGGCGATCGGCAGGACCAGGGTATAGAACCAGAGGAAAATCCCCGCTGCCAAGCCTGCGAACACGCCCCGGCGGTTGGCCTGTTTCCAGTACAGGGCGCCGAGCATTGCTGGCGTCAGTTGGGTTACGGCGGCAAAGGCGACCTGGCCGATGGTGGCCAGACTGGCAGTGGAACCGAGCAGTCGATAGCTGACATAGGCCAGCAGGAGGATGGCGACAATGGTCACCCGGCGTACCGACAGCATCCAGTGGCGGAACACCTCGAATGGGCGCTCGGCGTTGTTGCGCCGCAACAACCACGGCAGCAGCATGTCGTTGGAAACCATGGTCGACAGGGCCACGGCTTCAACGATAACCATACCGGTGGCGGCCGAGGCGCCGCCGATAAACGCCAGCAGCGCCAGGGCCGGATGCGCTTCGGCCAGCGGCAGGCTGATGACGAACGAGTCGGGGATTACCCCTGGCAGGAGCATTTGTCCGGCCAGGGCAATAGGCACCACGAACAGCGCCGCAAGAATCAGGTACGTCGGGAATACCCAGCGCGCCAGGCGCAGATCCTGTGGTTCAATGTTTTCGACCACGGTGACGTGGAACTGTCGCGGCAGGCAGATGATCGCCATCATCGCCACCCCGGTCTGGACCACCATCGATGGCCAATTGACGGTTTCGTTCCAGAAACCTTCCAGGCGCGGTGCCAATTTCGCCTGGCTGAACAGGTCGTCGAAGCCGTCATACAGGTAAAAAGTAACGAAGATACCAACGGCAAGGAACGCCAGCAGTTTGACCATCGATTCGAAGGCGATGGCCAGGACCATGCCACGGTGGTGTTCGGTGACATCCAGGCTGCGGGTACCGAACACGATGGAGAACAGCGCCAGTACCAGCGAGACCACCAACGCAGTGTCTTGTACGCGGCTGCCGGTGGCGTCGGCGCTGGCGCCGATCAGCAGGTTCACGCCAAGCACGATGCCTTTGAGTTGCAAGGCAATGTACGGCAGCACGCCCACCAGGCAGATCAGCGCCACCACCACCGCCAGTGACTGCGACTTGCCGTAGCGGGCGGCGATAAAGTCAGCAATCGAGGTAATGTTTTCCTGTTTGCTGATCAGCACCATTTTCTGCAGCACCCAGGGTGCAAACAGCAGCAACAGCACAGGGCCCAGGTAGATGGGCAGGAAGGCCCAGAGTTGTTCGGCGGATTGGCCGACAGCGCCGAAGAACGTCCAGCTGGTGCAGTACACCGCCAGCGATAAGCTGTACACCCAGGCGCGCAGACGCGGTGGCAACGGCGTTTTACGGCGGTCACCATAGAATGCGATAGCGAACATGATGGCCATATAGGCCAGGGCGACCACGGCGATCAGCCCACTGGACAGCGACATGACTACTCCGAAACAAAAAAATGCTAGAGCCGTCGGCGTAACGGCGAATCTTGATCAATCAGTCTGGCACGCCGTTGACGCTTCGTCAGCGCCGACGATGGTAGCAGTGGCAGAGCGTCGCAGGTTCGCGGATGACTGGGTCATTATTCTTATCGGGGCGGGTAGACCACGATCAACATCAAACGCAGATTGTGATGCCTGCCGCGATCGGGTCTTGCGCCTATTCAGGCTGTTGTGCCGTTGTTTCCTTTGGCGCCCAGGTAATAGAACAGTGCCGCCAGGCACACAGAGCCAATCAGCAGGTAGAACGTGGCCACGGGCACCAGGTGCGCAAGAGCGAAGCCGCAAATTACCGGGCCCAGGGCAGCACCGAGGTTGGACAGGTTTTGTGCACCGTAATAAACCCCACGCAGGTGTTCGGGGGCGATGCTGTCGATAAACATGTATTCAGCCGGAATCACGATGATTTCACCCAGGGTGAACACCAGCATTGCCAGGCACCAGGCCAACAGCGACTGGGCCAGGGAAAAGCCAAGCAGGCCGGCCAGGAACAATGCCATGCCGGCCAGCAGCCAGGGCATCAGTTGGCGGCTGCTGATGCGCCGGCCGATCACATATTGCAGGGCGATGACAGTGACCGCGTTGGTGGCTACCAAATAACTGATATACCGGGCTGCTTCGCTGGCGCTGCTGGTGACTACCAGGTACTGCGACAGGTAAGCGGTGAATTGTCCGAACACCACGGCACTGAGCGCGCCGCCGAGGGTAAAGCAGATTAGCCGGCGGTCTTTGAGCAGTTGCCCACCCACACTGAGAAAGCCCGTCTGCGGGCCGTTATCCAGATTTGCCCGCGCCGAGCGCTCGCCCCAGCGCCGATAGAGCAGGCACATGACCAGGCCCAACAGTGCAGATACCAGAAAGGGCAGGTGATCATCGAGCAGTATCAGCGCCACGCCAACGAATGGCCCAACCGCGTAAGCCACGTTGCTCAAGGTGTATTTGATCGAGAACACCTCGGAGCGCTCATCCAGTGGTAGCAGTGCACAGAATCCAGCCTTGGCGGCAATGTCGACAACCGCCAATGCCAGGTTGATCAGAACCAGGCTGATAAAGAACAGGCTCAGCTCACGGCTGACCACCGCAGTAATGAAAGCCCCGGTGAACACCAGGGTCGAGGCGATGATCACCGTATAGCTGCGCAGGGTATCGATGAGGTAGCCGCCATACAGGCTCAACAGCGACGCAACAATCAACGCGCCGCCAATCATCAAGCCGATGCCGCTGATATCCAGGGAAAAGTTTTGCGCCAGGTAGACCACCAGGTAGGGCAGGGTGATTGCACGGGCGAGTGTCAATACAAAAGTGGTGGCCAGCAATAGGCGCACCTGCGGGCTGTAGCGTATTGCGGCGGCGAGCATTTTTACGTCCTTGTTGTTCGTGCGATAAGCCGACAAGTGTGAAGCATACGCTCGGTAATCAAAGGCTGAACAGGGGGTTTTTATATCTTCAAAATAGATAACACATAGCTGAAATACCCGTTTTATAGATAATAATTTTCACCCTAGGATGATCCCACGTCACCGGCCAACAGGAGACCTTGATCATGCCGTGCTTGCAACCCAACGCATCCCCCCTCAGACCCTTGCGCCACCTGGCGCATCCGCGTGAGGTGATCCGTCAGTTCACCCCCAACTGGTTCGCCGCAACCATGGGCACCGGAGTGTTGTCCCTGGCGCTCATGCAGGTAGGCATTAACAGTCTGCAGGGGCTGGCGCAGGCGTTGTGGTGGCTGACCATTGCCCTGTTTTTACTGTTTAGCGGCTTGTACGCTGCACGCTGGATCATGTTTTTCCATGAGGCACGGCAGATTTTTGCCCATTCAACGGTGTCGATGTTCTTCGGCACTATTCCGATGGGCCTGGCGACCATCCTCAATGGATTCCTGGTATTTGGCATCGATCGCTGGGGCGAAGGGATCGTGCCCTGGATCGAGGCGATGTGGTGGTTCGATGTTGGCCTGGCGCTGCTTTGCGGCGTATCGATCCCTTACCTGATGTTCACCCGCCAGGAGCACAGCATTGATCAGATGACTGCTGTCTGGTTGCTGCCAGTGGTCGCCGCGGAGGTTGCTGCTGCCAGTGGAGGCCAGTTGGCGCCGCACTTGGTCGATGCCCACAGCCAGTTTCAGGTGCTGGTGACCAGCTATGTGCTGTGGGCGGTATCGCTGCCGGTAGCCTTCAGCATTCTGACCATTCTCATGCTGCGTATGGCCTTGCACAAACTACCTGCTGCGAACATGGCGGCGTCCAGCTGGCTGGCACTCGGTCCTATCGGTACCGGCGCTCTGGGCATGTTGCTGCTGGGGGCTGATGCACCCGCGATCTTTGCCGCCAACGGCTTTGGCAATCTGGGTGACATCGCCCAAGGCCTGGGCTTGATCGCCGGGATCGTGCTGTGGGGCGCAGGCTTGTGGTGGTTGCTCACTGCGGTGCTGATCACTTGGCGCTACATGCGCCATGGCATGCCGTTCAATCTGGGCTGGTGGGGCTTCACCTTCCCGCTGGGTGTCTACAGCCTGGCTACCCTCAAACTCGGTGCCTGGTTGGGGCTGGCCTTCTTCCAGCACATGGGGCTGGTGCTGGTGGTCGCGCTGGTCGCATTGTGGTTGATGGTTTCCAGTCTGACCTTGCGCGGCGCCTGGCGTGGTGAGTTGTTCGCCTCGCCGTGTATTGCCAGCTTACATAAGTAGGTTGTAATTACCTGGGTGGTTGTGGCTTTGTGCGGGTTGCGTGCCTCCAATGACAAAGCCCCACTCAGGTACACGGACGATGAGTCAAACTTCGCAATTCAGTCTTCTTGGCAAAAAGCGATTTTTGCCATTCTTCATTACCCAGTCGCTCGGGGCCTTCAACGACAACCTGTTCAAGCAATCGTTGATCCTGGCCATTCTCTACAAGTTGGCCCTCGAGGGTGATCGCTCGATCTGGATCAACCTCTGCGCCTTGTTGTTCATCCTGCCGTTTTTCCTGTTCTCCGCCCTGGCCGGGCAGTTTGGCGAGAAGTATCCCAAGGACGCCTTGATTCGACTGATCAAGCTGGCCGAAATTGGCATCATGGCAGTGGGCGCCATCGGTTTTCTCACCAACCATCTGGCGCTGATGCTCCTGGCGCTGTTCGCCATGGGCACCCATTCGGCGCTGTTCGGGCCGGTCAAATACTCGATCCTGCCCCAGGCCCTGCGAGAGCAGGAGTTGGTGGGCGGCAATGGCCTGGTTGAGATGGGCACCTTCCTGGCGATTCTGGCCGGTACCATCGGCGCTGGAGTCATGATGTCCAGCAGTCACTATGCGCCTGTGGTTGCCACGGCGGTGGTCGCGGTGGCTGTGCTCGGCTACCTGTCCAGCCAGTGGATTCCACGGGCCAGTGCAGCGTCGCCGCAGATGAAGCTGGACTGGAACATTTTCACGCAGTCCTGGGCCACCTTGCGCCTGGGACTGGGGCAGACACCAGCAGTGTCTCGCTCGATTGTCGGCAACTCCTGGTTCTGGTTTGTCGGGGCCATCTACCTCACGCAGATTCCGGCCTACGCCAAGGATTGGTTGCACGGTGACGAAACCGTGGTCACCTTGGTGCTGACCCTGTTTTCCGTCGGCATCGCCCTGGGTTCACTGTTGTGCGAACGCCTCAGCGGTCACAAGGTGGAAATCGGCCTGGTGCCTTTCGGCTCCTTTGGCCTGACCCTGTTTGGTTTGCTCTGGTGGTGGCATTCCGGGGATGTGCCTGCAGCAGCGACGCCTTATGACTGGTTGACGCTTCTGGGTATGCCGCAGGCCTGGTGGATACTGCTGTCTATTGTGGGCCTGGGGGTATTTGGTGGGTTCTATATTGTGCCCCTGTACGCCTTGATCCAATCGCGTACCGCGGTCAATGAGCGCTCACGCGTGATTGCTGCGAACAACATTCTCAATGCGTTGTTCATGGTGGTGTCGGCAATTGTCACCATCGTCCTGCTGAGCGTGGTGGAGCTGACTATTCCCCAGCTGTTCCTGGTGGTGTCGCTGCTCAACATCGGCGTCAACGCCTACATCTTCCGGATTGTTCCTGAGTTCACCATGCGCTTCATGATTTGGTTACTCAGCCATTCCATGTACCGGGTCGAGCATCGAGACCTGCAACAAATTCCGGAGGAAGGAGCGGCACTGCTGGTGTGCAATCATGTGTCGTTTGTTGATGCGTTGTTGATAGGTGGCGCAGTGCGACGGCCGATTCGCTTTGTCATGTACTACAAGATCTTCCAGCTGCCGGTACTCAACTTTATTTTTCGCACCGCAGGCGCCATCCCTATTGCCGGACGCAACGAAGACGCAGAAATCTATGAGCAGGCGTTCAAGCAGATTGCCGCCTACCTGGCTGAAGGCGAGCTGGTGTGTATTTTTCCCGAGGGCAAGCTGACCAGCGATGGCGAGATTGATGAATTCAAGGGTGGCTTGAGCCGAATCATCGAGCAGACACCGGTACCGGTGATCCCGATGGCCTTGCAGGGTTTGTGGGGAAGTTTCTTCAGCCGTGATCCGGCCAAGGGCTTTTTTCACCGCTTGTGGTCGCGGGTAACCCTGGTAGCCGGTACTGCCATCCCGGTAGAGACAGCAGAACCGGCCTTGTTGCGCGAGCGGGTCAGCCAGTTGCGTGGCGACGTGCGCTAACAGGCGAGCTCAAGGTCAGCTGGCGCTGACCTTGAGGCCGACCAGGCCTGCGACAATAAGGGCGACACTGGCCAGGCGCATAAGCGCCATGGACTCGCCAAACAGGATAATCCCGGCGATCACCGTGCCGATCGCACCCACCCCGGTCCAGATCGCATACGCGGTGCCCAGCGGCAGCTCCTTCATTGCCAACCCGAGCAAGCCGAGGCTGACCAGCATGGCAGCGACAGTCAGCACGGTGGGCAATGGGCGAGTGAAGCCGTCGGTGTATTTGAGGCCGACCGCCCAGCCAACTTCAAACAGACCAGCGAAAAACAGAATGATCCAGGACATGCAGTATCTCCATCGAATGATGGGGCCGTCCCCGTAATGGTCACGCGTTGCGTCGTGAGGTCGTCCTCACCGTTCGGCAGCTTAAGGCTGCAAGTTTCAAGCTTCAAGTAAAGGCATGCAATACGCAGGACATGCCTTCACTTGGTGCTTGAAGCTTTAGGCTTATATGCCCTGCGGAATGTCTTCGCCGCCCAATGCCTCGAACAGCGCCGGCAGGAAATCGCCAAAGGTCAGCATCATCAGGGTAAAGCTGGCGTCGAGCTGGCCCAGGGCTTCTTCGCCGCCGTCTTCTTCGGCCTGGTCTTGCAGCAGTTCTTCGAAGCGCAGGCGTTTGATGACCATCTTGTCGTCGAGTACGAACGACAGTTTGTCCTGCCAGGCCAGTGACAGCTGGGTCACTACCTTGCCGGTACCCAAGTGCAGCTGGATTTCGTCGCTGGTCAGATCCTGACGCTTGCAGCGCACGATGCCACCGTCTTCATGGGTGTCACGCAGTTCGCATTCGTCCAGTACATAGAAGTCAGGCGCTGCTTGTTGGGTCTTGACCCAATCGGTCATGGTTGCGCTCGGGGCAATCTTTACGGTTACCGGGCGTACGGGCAGCGAGCCCATTACTTCACGCAGGGTCGAGAGCAGGTCTTCGGCACGTTTGGCGCTGGCCGAGTTGACCAGGATCAGGCCCTGCTTGGGAGCGATGGCGGCGAAGATCATCGAGCGGCGAATAAAGGCCCGTGGCAAGAAAGCCTGGATGATCTCGTCCTTGATCTGGTCGCGCTCCTTCTTATAGACCTTGCGCATTTGTTCAGCTTCGATTTCGTCGATCTTCTCTTTCACCGCATCGCGTACCACGCTGCCTGGAAGAATACGTTCTTCCTTGCGCGCCGCGATCAGCAGAAAGTCACCGCTGACGTGAACCAGAGGTGCATCTTCGCCTTTGCCGAACGGGGCGACGAAGCCGTAAGTGGTCAACTCCTGGCTGGCGCAAGGGCGCGCCGGCTTGCTGGCCAGAGCGGTTTCCAGTGCTTCGGGATCGAACGGGACATCCTGGGTCAGGCGGTAGGTCAGCAGGTTTTTGAACCACATGGGGTGAAGCTCTCCTTAATACATAGGCGGGCATTATTCTCCGAGCAGGCACCCAAGGCCAACCCCGCGCTAAGTCTTTGGAACGCCTGAAAAATTTTTTTAAAAAAGTGCTTGCCAGAGTGTTCGGTGCTCCGTAGAATGCGCGCCACACCGAGACGAAGGGTGATTAGCTCAGCCGGGAGAGCATCTGCCTTACAAGCAGAGGGTCGGCGGTTCGATCCCGTCATCACCCACCACTCAGTGTATAGCGCAGCGGTAGTTCAGTCGGTTAGAATACCGGCCTGTCACGCCGGGGGTCGCGGGTTCGAGTCCCGTCCGCTGCGCCATATTTAGCTTCAGGGCCCACTGAACACCCTGAAGCAACAAAGAAAGTGACCTTAGGGTCGCTTTTTTTGTGCCTGGAATTTTTCCAGACTCCACCAGCACGCTGGTACGCCATTGCTTTCTCCGTGCCAGCATGGGCCGAGTTGGTGCGCGCATACCCAAGGCAGTGCAAAAGTTGCGCTGCGCGCTTGAGCAAATCGCGGGCTCATGCGGCGCCTGCGGTTCTGGCGCGACCCTTGCTTTAGCTTGAACATTCGGCAATCAACGCAGATTGCCCCGTTCACGACAAAGGCGCCGTGTTGCCCCGCTTGTTTTTCAAGCCGGGGCAGCAGGGCGCCTTTTTGTTTGCGCAAGCAGGAGGTCGGCAGATGAGCAGCACCAGTGTGCGTAGCGTTTGCCCTTATTGTGGGGTCGGGTGTGGCATTGTCATGTCGGTTGAGGGCAACCGGGTGACCAAGATCAGTGGTGACAAGCAGCATCCGAGCAATTTCGGGCGCTTGTGCACCAAAGGGTTGACAGCGCATTTGCCGTTGCGCGATTCAGGTCGTATGGAGCACGCCTTCCTGCGCAACGAGCGCCAGCGCGATCCGGTGCAGACAGCCATCGATGTCGCCATTGAGCAGACGGCGCTGCGCTTGCGTGCAATCATCGACGAGCACGGGCCAGACGCCCTGGGGTTCTATGTCTCCGGCCAGATGTCGCTGGAGGCCCAGTACCTGATCAACAAACTGGCCAAAGGCTTTATCCGTAGCCGACACATCGAGTCCAATTCGCGTCTGTGCATGGCCAGCGCCAGCAGTGGCTACAAGCAATCGCTGGGCGCCGACGGACCACCGGGCAGCTACCAGGACATTGATCGCGCCGACGTGTTCTTCGTCATCGGCGCGAACATGGCCGACTGTCATCCGATTCTCTTTCTGCGCCTGCTTGATCGGCTCAAGGCCGGGGCTCGACTGATCGTTGTCGATCCGCGGCGGAGTGCGACCGCCGACAAGGCCGACCTGTTCCTGCAGATCAAGCCGGGCACCGATCTGGCGCTGCTCAATGGCCTGCTGTATTTGCTCAGGCACAAGGGCCACTGTGACCACGCCTTCATCGCGCGCTACACCGAAGGCTGGGAAGCCATGGCGGACTTTCTCGAGGATTACACCCCCGAGCGCGTCGCGGCCATCACCGGCCTTGCCGAGGCGGACATTCGTCAGGCCGCCGACTGGATCGGCCAGGCGCCGGAGTGGATGAGCTGCTGGACCATGGGCCTGAACCAGAGCATTCATGGTACCTGGCAGACCAACGCACTGTGCAATTTGCACCTGGCCACTGGCGCAATCTGTCGGCCCGGTAGCGGGCCGTTCTCCCTGACCGGCCAGCCCAACGCCATGGGCGGGCGCGAGATGGGCTACATGGGCGCGGGCCTGCCCGGTCAGCGCTCAGCTTTGCTCGACAGTGATCGGGCTTTTGTCGAGCAGCTCTGGCAAGTGCCTGCTGGCAGTCTGCGCCGTGAAGCGGGGGATGGCACCGTGGCCTTGTTCGAGCAATTGGCTGCGGGGCAGATCAAGGCGTGCTGGATTATTTGCAGCAACCCGGTGGCCAGCGTTGCCAATCGCCAGCAGGTGATCGATGGATTGCGCAAGGCAGCGCTGGTGATCACCCAGGATGCCTTTCTCGATACCGAAACCAACCGCTACGCCGATATCCTCCTGCCCGCGGCGCTTTGGGCCGAAGGCGAAGGGGTGATGATCAACTCCGAGCGCAACCTGACTTTGATGAGCAAGGCCGTAGAGCCTGCGGGTGACAGCTTGCCGGACTGGCAAATCATCGCCCGGGTTGCTTGTGCCATGGGCTACGCCGAGGCCTTCAGCTACGAAAATGCCGAGGCTGTGTTCGATGAAATCCGCCGCGCCTGGAATCCCGCGACGGGCTACGATGTGCGTGGGATCAGCTATACCGCCTTGCGCCAGGCGCCTCGGCAGTGGCCGTGCGAACCCGGGCGCACAGACACGCGCAGCCCGCTGCGCTATCGCAACGACGGCATCAGCCAGACGCTGTACCGCGATACTCAAGGGCATGCACCGAGCATTGCCTTTCCCACCAGCAGCGCCAAGGCGCGTTTCTTTGCGCGTCCGTGCCTGCCTGCTGCCGAGTTGCCGGATGATGAGTTTGTCCTGGTGCTCAATACCGGCCGGGTCCAGCATCAATGGCACACGCTGACCAAGACCGGCAAGGTTGGCGCACTGAACAAGCTTGATCCAGGCCCCTTTGTGGAAATTCATCCGGAAGATGCCACACGCCTGGGGATCGCTGAAAAAGACCAGGTGCAAATACGTTCTCGACGGGGTCGGGCAGTATTACCGGCACGAATCACCACGCGGGTGCTGCCGGGCAATTGCTTTGCCCCCTTTCATTGGAACGATGTCTACGGTGAAAACCTGGCAATTAACGCACTGACCAGTGACGCCGTTGATCCTGACTCGCTGCAACCTGCTTTCAAATACTGCGCAGTGGCGTTAAGCCGGGTAGCAGGTGAGCGCATAAAGGCAGTTGAAATTGAGCAGCCGCCTGTTTCGATGCAAGACCAGCATTTGTTGCTCTGGGCCTCGCAAACCGGCAACGGCCAGGCCCTTGCCGAACAGTGCGCAGCGCGCTTGCGCGAAGTGGGGCTGGCGGTGCAGTTGAGCTGCATGGAAGATGTAGCGCTGGCGCAACTCGATAGCCCCGCTAGTCTGCTGTTGATCGCCAGTACGTTTGGTGACGGCGATGCGCCAGATTCAGGCGCCGGTTTTTGGCAGGACCTGCATGGCGAGCATTCGCAACGCTGTGCCGGGCTGCCCTATGCGGTATTGGCCCTGGGCGATTCCAGCTACGAGCAGTTTTGTGGCTTTGGTCGCAAGCTGGACCAGCGCTTGTCCGAGGTGGGCGGCCAGCGCCTGCTGGCACGCGTCGATTGCGAGGGGGACTTCAGCGAGCCCGCCGGGCAATGGCTGCAGGCCTTGCTCAGCAAGCTCGGCCAGCAGGCGCCGCTGCTTGCTCTGCCTATGCCAGCGCCGGCGACCTCGGGTTTCAACAAGCACAAGCCGTTGCCGACCAGATTGGTGGGCAACCGCTTGCTGAACAGTCCAGGAGCGAGCAAGGAAACACGGCAGATAATCTTCGATTTGGCCGGTAGCGAAATGCGCTATCAGGCGGGTGATGCCTTGGGCGTGTGGCCGCGCAACTGCCCGGCGCTGGTGGATGAGTTGCTGACGGCGGCGGGGCTTGAGGGAGCCAGCCCTGTCAGCCTTAAAGGCAAGGCCGACATGGCGTTGTGCAGCGCCTTGAGCGAGCACCTGGAAATTGCCCGCATTACCCCGGCAATCCTCGAAGCCATTGCCCGACATAGCGGCGACTCAATGCTGACCGATCTGCTCAAGCCGCAAAACAAGGCGGCCCTCAAAGCGTGGCTGTGGGGCAAACAACTGATCGACCTGGTGCATGCTTTCCAGCCGCAATGGGACCAGGAAACCTGGTTGAGCCTGCTCAAACCCTTGCAGCCCCGGCTGTACTCGATCAGTTCAAGCCCCAAGCTGCATCCGGATCAGGTTCACCTGACCCTCTCCACCGTTCGCTACGGCCAGCGCAAAGGCGTTTGCTCCACCTACCTGGCCGATCGCGTTGCACAGGCAGAAGTGGCTATTTTCACCCAACCGACCGCCCATTTTCGCTTGCCCAAGGACAACACTGCGCCGGTGATCATGGTCGGCCCCGGCACTGGGGTAGCACCCTTTCGAGCGTTCTTGCAGGAGCGTCAGGCCGAGGCAGCCAAGGGGCGCAACTGGCTGCTGTTCGGCGAGCAAAAGGCTGCCAGCGATTTTTACTACCGGGACGAGTTGTTGAATTGGCAGCGCGAAGGGCATTTGCATCGGCTGGACACCGCGTTCTCCCGCGATCAGTCGGAAAAAATCTATGTGCAGCAACGCATGCTCGAGCAAGGCGCTGAGCTTTGGCGCTGGTTGGAGGAAGGGGGGCACTTTTATGTCTGTGGTGACGCCGAGCGCATGGCCCGTGACGTCGATGCGGCGCTCAGGCAGGTGATTACCAAGCATGGAGCGATGAACGTCGATCAGGCTGATGCCTACGTCGCTGAGATGAGTCGCAACAAGCGCTATCTGCGCGATGTGTATTGAGCGCCCCATAAGGGGGAGGGCTGCACCAGGCTGGGTCGGAAAGTGCGCTTGGCTGTAACCACAGGCCCCGGTTTCAGCGAGTTTGGCAGTTGGCACGCTCTCTGCTACTGCACTGTTACAACGTTCTGGCAGGTCAATGGCGATCTGCACCCTGAACTACATAAAACGACCAGGCAAAGGCGCCTGGAGCTTCGGCTCCAGGCGCCTTTTTGTTTTTCCGGGCTAGCCCCAGCAGCACAGCCACCGTGAATGGCCTTGAGTGAGGATCGGGTATGAATGCAGAAACTATTGTCCAGCGGCAGAAGTTGATCATCGTCGGCAACGGCATGGTCGGGCACCACTGCGTTGAGCAACTGATTGAGCGCAATGCGTTGAGCCGTTTCGAGGTGAGGGTGTTCGGCGAGGAGCGCCAGCGTGCCTACGACCGTGTTCACTTGTCCGAGTATTTCAGTGGCAGCGACGCTGAAGCCTTGGCCCTGGGCGATGCGAGCCTGTACGCCGACAGCGGCGTCAGCCTGCACTTGGGCGAAACGGTGCTGGAGATCGACCGCGAACGTTGCGAAGTGTTGACGTCGGCTGGACGCTACCGCTACGACCAACTGATCCTGGCCACCGGTTCCTACCCTTTCGTTCCACCGGTGGTTGGCTGCGAAGGGGCGTCGCGTCTGGTCTACCGCACCCTCGATGATCTGGATGGTATCCGCGCGGCGGCTGCCCATGCACGACGTGGCGTGGTGGTCGGCGGCGGGCTGCTGGGGCTTGAAGCTGCCAACGCCCTTAAGTCACTGGGGCTCGAAGCGCATGTGGTGGAGTTCGCACCACGCTTGATGCCGGTGCAGTTGGACAGCGAAGGTGGCGCAGCCCTGCGGGCGCAGATCGAGGCACTGGGGGTCGGTGTGCATGTCTCGCGCGGCACGCAAGCGGTGGTAACCGGTGAAGACTATCGCTACCGGATGAACTTCGAGGGTGGCGAATACCTGGAAACCGACCTGATCGTGTTTTCCGCCGGTATCCGTCCGCAGGATGCCTTGGGGCGCAGCAGCGGTTTGGAGATTGCCGCACGCGGTGGCGTGGTGATCGACAGTGATTGTCGCAGCAGCGACCCGCGCATTTTTGCCATTGGCGAATGCGCATCGTGGAACGGCAGCGTGTTCGGCCTCGTAGCGCCGGGCTACAGCATGGCGCGTAACGTCGCGGCGACGCTGATGGGGGATGCGGCCGCCCGCTTCAAGGGTGCCGACATGTCGACCAAGCTCAAGTTGCTCGGCGTTGACGTCGGTTCGATCGGCGATGCCCACGGCGCAACACCCGGGGCGCGCAGCTACCGCTTCATCGATGAAGCCAACTCGGCGTACCGCCGCCTGGTCGTGGATGCCTCGGGCAAACGCGTGCTGGGCGCGGTGCTGGTAGGCGATAACAGCTATTACGACACCTTGCTGCAATACGTGCAGAACGCAATTGCCCTGCCGGCTGATCCCGCGGCCTTGATTCTGCCGCAAGTGTCCGGGGCGCCGACCCTCGGTGCCGATGCCCTGCCGGACACTGCGACCATCTGCTCCTGCCACAACGTCAGCAAAGGCGCGATCTGCGGCGCCATCGACGAGGGGTGTGGCGAACTGGCTGCCCTCAAGCAACAGACCAAGGCGTGTACCGGTTGCGGTGGTTGCGCGGCATTGCTCAAGCAAGTCTTTGAGCATGAGCTGATTGCTCGGGGTGTCAGTGTCGACAAGAGCCTGTGCGAACACTTTGCCTACACGCGCCAAGAGTTGTATGCCCTGGTACGCGTTGAGGGCATCCTCAGTTTTGACGAAATGCTCGCCAAGCATGGTCGCGGCCATGTCGGTTGCGACATCTGCAAGCCCACGGTCGGCTCCATCCTCGCATCGTGCTGGAACCAGCCCATCATGGACGCATCGCTGGTGCCGTTGCAGGACACCAACGACACCTTCATGGCCAACATGCAAAAGAATGGTACCTATTCGGTTGTGCCGCGAATTCCTGGCGGTGAAATTACCCCGGACAAGCTCATCGTCATCGGTGAGGTGGCGAAAAAATACGACCTCTACACCAAGATTACCGGTGGCCAGCGCATCGATCTTTTTGGCGCGCAATTGCATGAGTTGCCGGCGATCTGGAGTGAATTGATCGAAGCCGGCTTCGAAACCGGCCACGCCTACGGCAAGTCCACGCGCACGGTAAAGTCCTGTGTCGGCAGTACCTGGTGCCGCTATGGCGTGCAAGACAGCGTAAAAATGGCCCTGCTCCTGGAAGACCGCTACAAGGGCCTGCGCTCGCCGCACAAACTCAAGTTCGCCGTCTCTGGCTGCACCCGCGAATGTGCCGAAGCGCAGAGTAAGGATATTGGTGTAATCGCCACCGAGAAGGGCTGGAACCTGTACATCTGTGGCAATGGCGGCATGCGTCCGCGCCATGCCGAGCTGTTCGCCACTGACCTGGATGATGCCGGGCTGATTCGTCTCATCGATCGGGTACTGATGTTCTACATTCGCACCGCCGACAAATTGCAGCGTACCTCGGTGTGGCGCGAGAGCCTGGAAGGCGGCTTGAACTATCTGAAACAGGTCATTATCGAAGATTCACTAGGCCTGGCTGCCGAGCTGGAAGCTCAGATGCAGTTAGTGGTCGATCGCTACGAATGTGAATGGGCCAATGCTCTCAAGGATCCCGAGAAGCTCAAGCGCTTTCGCACTTTCGTCAATGACCATCGCCCAGACCCCGGCGTGCATTTTGTTCGTGAGCGTGGTCAACGCCGCCCCATTGCCGCCGCAGAGCTTCACTTGATCCCGACCACTGAAGAGGTGCTGTGATGAGTCTGTCCAATGCTGCTGTAAACCTGCAAACCCAAGACTGGCAAGCGGTGTGCAACCGCCAGGACCTGGTTGCGCAATCGGGCGTGGTTGTCTGGTTCGAAGGCCGGCAGGTGGCGCTGTTCTACCTGCCTGAGGAGCAAACACCCCTGTTTGCTATCGACAACCACGACCCCAAGTCAGGCGCCAATGTGATCGGTCGCGGTCTGATCGGGCACATCAAAGGCGAGTTGGTGGTTGCAGCGCCCTTGTACAAACAGCATTTCAGCCTGCGCGATGGTCACTGCCTGGAAGATGCGCAGCAGGGCCTGCAAGTGTGGCCGGTGCGGATTCGCGGTGACCAGGTAGAGATCGGCGTGCAGTAACAGCAGGTTCATCCGGCGAAAGCAGTCGCAGGCTGGTCAGGGCCTCGATAAACTCCGAGGATGAACCTCGACACCCGAATCAAATTCCGCCACCTGTTGTGCTTTCTCGAAATCGCTCGCCAGGGCAGTTTCGCCAAGGCTGCCGATGCCATGGCAATCAGTCAGCCGGCGATTTCCAAAACCCTCAAGGAGTTGGAAGCGCTTTTGCAGACCCGCCTGTTCGAGCGCAGCAAGCAGGGCGTCGAATTGACCCCTGCCGGGGTGCGCTTCATGCGCTACGCAGGGCCGAGCGTGCAGGCCCTGCGCGAAGGCGTGAGTAGCTTGCGTGGTGAAGAACACGCGCCACCACAGGTCAAGGTCGGTGTACTGTCGACGGTGGAAAGCCTGCTGATGCCGGAGGTGCTGTGCCGCCTGCATCAACGTCACCAGGCCCTGGTAGTCAGTGTCGCCACCGGGCCCAGCGCGCACCTGCTGGCGCAACTGCATGTCGGCGAACTTGACCTGGTGATCGGGCGCATGACCGACAGCCCGCAGATCCAAGGCCTGTCGTTCGAACATCTGTACAGCGAGTCGATGTCGCTGGTGGTGCGTCCGGCTCATCCGTTGCTTGCGCGCCAGCCCGTCGAGCGCAGCCAACTGGGGCGTTACCCATTGGTGCTACCGCTGGCCGGCACCACTATTCGCAAGCATGCCGACAGCTTGTTTATCCAGTGCGCCATCGAGCAGCCGGCCCAGCGCCTGGAAACCCTTTCGCCCGCCTTGAGCCGGCGTTACGTGCAAAGCAGTGACGCGGTGTGGGTCGCACCCAGGGATGCGGTGCGCATCGACCTGGGGCGCGGTGAGTTATGCGAGCTGGACCTTGGCGTACAAGAGCCGGGCGGCTCGGTAGGCATCTGTAGCAATGCCGCTTTGCCGTTGAGCTTGCCCACGCGCTGGCTGTGCGAAGTGCTGCGCGAAGTGGCAGGGCAGTACCGCGATGGCAGCTACCCGTGAAATCCTGGCAATCTTACAAACAGCTACAAAACCTGCTGGAAGAAGTTGCCCAAGTGCGTGGCCCCGTCAATACTGGCCACTGGCTGCAGCTTTGTATGAAGATGGATTTACTTGGCTGAACTTATCCGGCTTTTCTTGCTCTCATGCCGGTAGCCATTGGTCGTGGCCGCCTGATAAGCTCGCGGCTTTACTCGAATGCCCTATTGGCGCATGAACAAGGAAATAGCATGAAACAGCATCGGTTGGCGGCTGCGGTTGCCCTGGTTAGTCTGGTCCTGGCGGGTTGCGATTCGCAGACCAGCGTCGAGCTCAAGACTCCGGCACAGAAAGCCTCCTACGGTATTGGCCTGAACATGGGCAAAAGCCTGGCTCAGGAAGGCATGGACGACCTTGATTCTAAAGCTGTCGCTCAAGGCATCGAAGATGCTGTCGGCAAGAAAGAACAGAAAATCAAGGACGAAGAACTGGTCGAAGCCTTTGCTGCCTTGCAGAAGCGCGCTGAAGAGCGCCTGGTCAAGATGAGCGAAGAATCGGCTGCCGCTGGCAAGAAGTTCCTTGATGAAAACGGCAAGAAAGCCGGTGTCGTCACCACTGCTTCGGGCCTGCAGTACGAAGTGGTCAAGAAGGCCGACGGCGCTCAGCCCAAGCCTACCGACGTAGTCACTGTTCACTACGAAGGCAAGCTGATCGACGGCAAGGTATTCGACAGCTCGGTCGAGCGCGGCAGCCCGATCGACCTGCCAGTAAGCGGCGTGATCCCGGGTTGGGTCGAAGGCCTGCAACTGATGCACGTTGGTGAGAAGTACAAGCTGTTCATTCCGTCGGACCTGGCTTACGGCGCACAAAGCCCAAGCCCGATGATCCCGGCCAATTCGGTTCTGGTATTCGAACTGGAACTGCTGGGCATCAAGGACCAGGCCAAGCCTGACGCCGAGGCGCCAGCTGATCCTGCAGCCGAGTAAATTCGCTTGCAGTACCGACAACGCCCCGTCTCTACGGGGCGTTGTTGTTTGTGTAATCGATACGAACGCTGTAGGGCTCAGACGGTCTGAAAAGCTGCACCCCATGTGTAAAAGGTGCAGGATTGGCAAAACGTTTGCGCAATTGAAACAGGTGTGTAAAAAACGCCCGATTTAAGCCCGGCCCTTGCCGGGCGGGCGCCCTGAGCTCCAAAAGTGGCTCTGTTCACAAGGTTATCCACAATAATTGTGGATAACATTTCCCCGGTGGGGATGGAGGACGTATGAAAGCTCCGTGGAATTTCGCCCGCTTTCTGCCCTTGGCCGAGCGATTGCTCAGCCGTGGCCGTCTGCCAGCGTTGATTTTCGCCGTGGCGCGCAAAGGCCCACGGCTGGGCAAGCTGCGCGAAGACGTGCGCTTGATGCAGGCGCTGTGCCTGGCCTGGTGGCGCGGTGAATACCGCTCGATCAGCACCAAGGCGCTGGTTACTGTGGTCGCCGGGTTGCTGTACTTCGTAAGCCCGCTGGATGCCATTCCCGACTGGTTGCTGGGGGTTGGCATGCTGGATGACATCGCCGTCCTGGCCTGGGTAATGAAGGCTGTGTCCGATGAGCTGGCGGCCTTCAGCGCCTGGCGCAAGCGTCAGGCGCCGGAAAAACTGCGGGTGGTCGAACGCCTGCCCGATACCCCCGAAGCGCTACGACTGGAGCAGACCAAAGGCTAATTTCATCAGTACGCTGCACACCCTTGTGGGCTGGTAATATAATTGGCATAAGGATTATGCCTACAAATTACATCTCGTAATCCTACAAGGGGGTTGCAATGGGTATTCAGGTCATCAGCCGGGACGGTCAACCCGAATATGCGGTTGTACCTTGGGAGCAGTACCAGGCACTGCTCAAGGCAGCAGGCCAATTGGAGTCGACGGTTGTTGAAGATGCGCATGCTACCTCTCAAGAAACCAGCAGCTTGCCGTGTTTCAGCGAGCTGGGGCGTTTGCGCGAGGGCAAGGGGCTGGCTGCCGAGCAACTGGCTCGCAGCGTTGGTATCAGCCCGGTGTACCTGGCTTTGATCGAGAGTGGCGAGCGCCACCCTGATGCCGCGATTCGTCGTAGTCTGGCGTGGGAGCTAGGTGTCCCTGGATGGAGCGAGCCGACGTGAGCGGCGTACGGATCAGCCGCCAGCATTGGGATGGTCTGCTCGACGAGCTGGATCTGGCTCGCCGCCAACGCCACCTGCTGACCTATCGTGCGTTACTCGAACGCCTGCAACTGCCCAGCCCCGCCATGCAGACCCTGACCGCAGCGCTGGAACATCTGGCGGCACTCGACGCCCGTGCCGAACAGCCCCTGCGCAGCTCGCTGGTGATAAGCCAGGGCGCCAGCCGCTTGCCACGTACCGGCTTTTTCGAGTGTGTGGAGCGCCTCGGGCGCTTTGCCGGACCATCGGACGGCATGGCCGCTGCCTCCTGGCATGCCTCGGAAGTGGTGCGGGTGTTCGAATACAGCTATCCGGAAAAAGAAGAAGCCTGATCCCTACCCACGGTATCGATCAGGTACAGGCTGTGCCCGCATAGGCCTGGTGCTTGGCCTGTGATGCCAGTTCGGCAAGCTGCCCGGCATCGAGGTCGGCGCATGCCTCCGGGCGCAGGTGCACCACGCCGATAGACAATGACAACAGCGCGAACTCCTGACGCTGCCCTTGGCGATTGGGGGCGATGAAACACCCCGCTTGCATATGTTCGGGGCGGTAGAAGCGTCGGCACTGGCGCTGGAAGTCTTCGAGCAGCAGTTGCAACCTGCGCTCCCAGTCGGCAGAACCCAGAACCAGCATGAAATCGTCACCGCCGATGTGACCGACGAAGTCGTGGTTTGGATCTACCCGTTCATTCAGGCATTGGGCCAGGCACAGCAAGACCTCGTCGCCACGGGCATAACCGTAGATGTCATTGAACGGCTTGAAACTGTCGATATCCACATAGCAGATGGTTGCCTCGCGCTGCTGTTGCAGCAGGCGAGTCAGGCACTGCTGGATTGGAACGTTGCCCGGCAACAGGGTCAGGGGATTGGCATAACGCGCCTGCTGGATTTTTTGCTCGGTGATCAATTTGAGTACATCGATTACCCGGCCCAGGCCCAGGTAGCGGCCGTTGTGAATAATGATGAAGTCTTCTTCAATGCGCTGACGCGCTCGACTGGTGAGCAAACGGCTGACCTGTTGCAGCGACTGGGTCAATTCCACGGCCAGAAAATCGTCGCTCATCAGCCTGCTGATCGGCTTGCGGGCGAACAGGTCGGTGGCAAAAGGTTTGAGTAGAACATCGGACAACGAATGACGGTGGACGATACCGCAGGGTTGACGGTGTTCATTGAGTACCGCCAGCGAATTGAGGTTGGCCTGACGCCGAAACAGTTCCAGCACTTGCGCAGTGGAGGTGCCTTGCGGCACCGCAGGCTGCTCGTTGAGCAGGGCCGCCAGGTTGCCGCCGTCTTCGCTGAGGGTCTGCATTTGCCGCTCAGGGCAGCCAAGCATGTGCTGGATATCTCGCGATGGCTGTTCCTGCGGACGGCCGAGCAGGTAGCCTTGAACAAGGTCGACGCCCATTTCAGTCAATACCTTGAGCTCTTCGGCAAGCTCGATACCTTCGGCGATCACTTGCGCTCGCGATGCTCGGGCGATTTGTAGGATGGAGCCGACGAACTCGCGTTTGACCGCATCCAGGTGAATGCCATCGATAAAGTGACGATCGATCTTGACGTAGTCCGGACGGAGTTCCGACCACAAACGCAGGCTTGAATAGCCGGCGCCGAGGTCATCCAGGGCAATCGAAAAACCCATGTCACGATAGTGGTGCAGGGCATTGAACAGCAGTTGGAAGTCGTCGGTAGGCGTTTGCTCGGTGAGCTCGATGACCACCCGGCTTGGCGATAAACCCAGCTCGTGCAGCATTTTCAAGGTGCGCCCGGACTGATACTGAGGCTCCAGCAAGGACTCAGGCGACACGTTGAGGAACAGCTTGCCATCCAGTTGCTGCTGACTGAAGTGTCTGCATGCGCTTTCCCGGCAGGCCACTTCCAGCTCGGTCAAACGACCGGCCTGGCGAGCGACGCCAAACAGGTTGATCGGTGAATGCAGGGGGCTGTTGGAGGGGCCACGGCTCAAGGCTTCGTAGCCGAGGATACGCCGCTCGGACAGGCAGACAATGGGCTGGAACAGGCTGTGCAAGCCGCCTTGAGCAAGAATGGTGCTCAACGCGCTGAGCTGTTCGGTCACGGTCATTGGCGGTACTACCTTGAAAAAAAGGGACTGAGGCCAGTGGCGCTCAGTCCCTTATTTCACGACAGAATCGTGACTGTTTGATGACGCAATAGAGGCACAGTCACATTATTTTGCCATCACCGTATTACGGGTTGTTTTTCGCCACTGCCGAGTTCAAACCCAGGTAGTCGAGCAAGATACGTCCCGACTCCGCGAGGTAGGCGTCGTCTTCCGGTTTGGTATCGTCCGGCTCCGCTGGCAGCGCGTCTTCGTCTTCCTTCTTCAGTTCCTTGAGCGGCTCTTCGCCCTTGGCCTTGCGTCGGGTGTTTTCCAGCGCTAGTTGCTTGCTTTCGATATCGGCATGCTGGGCACGGCGTTCAGCTTCGTTGAGGCTGACGGTTTTCTCGTTCATCAGCTTTTGCGTCAACGCCAGGCGGTCGCGGATATAGACAAACTCCGGGTCCTTGGCGGTGCGGCTGTCGTGGCGTGCCTTGAGCTGGGCCAGGAACGGCTTGAACGGGTCGACCGCAGGTTTGATCGCAGGGCGAATGGTGTCCCACGGCATCGCTTCGGGCAGGGCGCTTTCGCCAATTTCCTTGGTGTCGATGATCGACGGGTAGTCGATGTCTGGCAGTACACCCTGATGCTGGGTGCTTTGCCCGGAAACCCGGTAGAACTTGGCCAGTGTCAGTTTCAGCTCGCCGTGGTTGAGCGGCTGGATAGTCTGCACCGTGCCTTTACCGAAGGTTTGGCCACCCAGAATCAACGCACGATGGTAGTCCTGCATGGCACCGGCGAAAATCTCCGACGCCGAGGCGGACAAGCGGTTGACCACCAACGCCAGCGGACCTTTGTAGAAGGCACCCGGGTTTTCATCTTCAAGCACATCGACGCGGCCATCGGCGTTGCGTACCAGTACCGTCGGGCCTTTGTCGATGAACAGGCTGGTCAGCTCGGTCGCTTCCTGCAGAGAGCCACCGCCGTTGTTGCGCAGGTCGATGACCACGCCGTCGACTTTTTCCTTCTGCAATTCGGTGAGCAGTTTTTTCACGTCACGCGTGGTGCTCTTGTACTCAGGATCGCCCGCCCGGAAGGCCTTGAAGTCCAGGTAGAAGGCCGGAATCTCGATGATGCCGAGCTTGTAGTCGCGCCCATCCTGCTTGAGCTTGAGCACCGATTTTTTTGCTGCCTGCTCTTCAAGTTTCACCGCTTCACGGGTGATCGGCACGATTTTGGTGGTCTGGTCGTTCGGGGCGTTGCTGGCTGGAATCACTTCCAGGCGTACCACTGAACCTTTCGGGCCACGAATCAGCTTGACCACTTCATCCAGGCGCCAGCCGATCACGTCGACCATTTCCTTGTTGCCCTGGGCTACGCCGATGATCTTGTCGGCCGGAGCGACCTGCTTGGTCTTGGCGGCAGGGCCGGCAGGCACCAGGCGCACGATCTTGACCTGATCGTTGTCGCTTTGCAGCACGGCTCCGATACCTTCGAGCGACAGGCTCATGTTGATATCGAAGTTTTCCGCGCTGTCGGGCGACAGGTAGTTGGTGTGCGGGTCGTAGGACTGCGCAAAGGTGTTGATGTAGGTCTGGAAGATGTCTTCGGCGCGGGTCTGGTCCAGGCGCGAGAGTTGGTTCTTGTAGCGTTTGGTCAGCAGCTCCTGAATTGCCTTTGGCTCTTTGCCGGCAATCTTCAGGCGCAAGACTTCATCTTTGACCCGTTTGCGCCACAGGTCGTCGAGTTCTGCCTGGCTTTTGATCCACGGGGCGTCCTTGCGATCGACCAGCAGCGTTTCCTTGGTGCTGAAGTCGAAGTTATCGACACCCTTGTTCAGCTCGGCCAGGGCGAAGTCCAGGCGCGACTTGACGCGGTCCAGGTAGCGCTTGTAGATGGTGAAGCCAGGGTCCAGGTTGCCGCTTTTGAGGAAGTCGTCGAACTGCGTCTTCCACTTGTCGAACTCGGCGATGTCGCTGGCCAGGAAGTAGCTACGCGCAGGGTCGAGCAGCTTGATGTAGCTGTCATAGATGATGACTGAGCGCGCATCATTGAGCGGCGGCTTGCTGTAGTGGTGGCGCTTGAGCAGCTCGACCACGTTGAGACTGGCGACGATTTCGTCGCGATCAGGCTGGAGTTTATCCCAGCTGTTGGCAGCCAATGCATTGCCTGTAAACGGCAAACTGCCCAGTCCGATCAACAGTGCGAGGGTGGTGCTTGGTAAAAAATGCTTCATGCTGATTCGACGCAGGGACAATTGATCACGCATATTAGGCCGTCTTTGAATTCGCCGGTTCCATAAGAACCGGACGCATAATGCAAAAAGCCCGGGGCTACAGCACCCAGGCTCAGTCATGACTCAACTATGGAGGCACTGTGAAGGCATTGCAAGGCGTTGACGGACATGTGGAGTGGGTTGCGACGACAAGTCCAGCTTGCGATATCGGTCAAGTACGAATTCGTGTGGCTGCTGCTGGCCTCAATCGTGCCGATCTGCTGCAACGTGCAGGGCTTTATCCACCACCCCCTGGGGCGAGCGAGTTTCTTGGCCTGGAATGCTCGGGGGTGATCACTGAAGTGGGCGCAGGTTCGTCCTGGCAGGTCGGTGACCGCGTCTGTGCGCTGCTGGCGGGCGGCGGCATGGCTGAAGAAGTGGTAGTGGATGCCCGTCATGTGCTGCCGGTGCCGGAAGGTTTGAGCCTGCACGAAGCTGCGGCGATTCCCGAGGTGTACGCCACTGCCTGGCTCAATCTGTTCCAACTGGCTGGGCTCAAGCCGGGTGAGAAGGTATTGCTGCATGCCGGCGCCAGTGGCGTCGGCTCGGCCGCTATTCAACTGTGCAAGGCCTTCGGCAGCCCGTGCTGGGTAAGCGTCGGCTCGGCCGAGCGCCTGGCCTACTGCGAAGAACTGGGGGCCAGCGCCGGGGTGGTGCGCGGTGATGACCTTAACAGCTTGAATGATTTCGGCCCGTTCGATGTGATTCTTGACCCGGTCGGGGCCAACTACGCCGAGTTGAACCTCAAACTGCTGGCCCGGGATGGACGCTGGGTAATCATTGGTTTGATGGGCGGGCGCAAGGCTGAGTTGGATATGGCGCAACTGCTGGTCAAGCGTGTGCAAGTGACCGGATCGACGCTGCGCACGCGCGACGATCAGTTCAAGGCGGAACTGCTGCGCGATCTGGGCCAGCAAGTGTGGCCACTGTTCACTGAAGGGCGGCTCAAGCCACAACTGGCCAAGGCCTTCCCGATCAAGGACGCCGAAGCCGCGTTTGCCGAGCTTGCCAGCAATCAGGTGTCGGGCAAGCTGGTGCTGGTGATCGACGAGAGCCTGGCTTAAGTCAGATCGCGGGGCAAGCCCACTGCCACAGTGTTTGCGCTCAGTGGCAGCGGACTTGCCCCGCGATGAACTCAATCACGTCCAGGCATGAATCGGCCAATTGTTGGTCTCGGCATGCTCGCGCAGCACCGGGTCCGGGTTGACCACATGCGGGTAGTCGACCTTCACCAGCAGTGGCAGGTCATTGCGCGAGTCCGAGTAGAAACTTGCGCCTTCAAGGTTTTCCTCTTCCTGATCCAGCCATTCCAGCAGACGGGTGATCTTGCCTTCACGGTAGGTCAGCACACCGGTAGTTTTGCCGGTATACACCCCGTTTTGCACTTGCAGGTTGATCCCCAGGTATTCATCAATGCCCAGGCGCGCGGCAATCGGCCCGACCAAATGGGTGCCCGAGGCCGAGATCACCAGGATGCGGTCGCCCGCCTTGCGATGTTCGGCAACGGTTCGGGTGGCGTCGCTGAAGATAATCGGCTCGATAAAGTCTTCAACCCACGGTCCCACCAGATGATCGACTTCTTCCGGGGTACGCCCGATCAACGGCTCGAGGCTGAACGCCATATAGTCTTCCATGGCCAGGTGCCCCTTGCCGTAGGCGTCCATAAGCTCCTTGTCGCGGCGCAGAAAGGATTCGCCATCGACCCAGCCGAGGCGGGCCATCTGTTCGCTCCACAACGAGGCGCAGTCGCCGTGGATCAAGGTTTCATCCAGATCGAAAATCGCTAGTGCCATGTTCAGAAAAACTCCTGTGCAACCCTCACGCGACTTCGCGCAGGGCGGTGGGATCGATCAACAAGGATACCCGCTGGCCGTCGGGGTGCAGATCGGCGGACGAGCGGTTGAGCACATCGACCATCAATTCTACCCCGCGTGCCTCGACGCGGTAGCGGATCACGTTGCCAAGCAGGCTGTGACCGCGCACCTGGCCTTCCAGCTCACCGCTGAGGCTAAGAGCGATAGCTTCCGGGCGGATCGCCAGGCGACTGTCCACAGGGCGTTGCAGCAAGCGGCTGGCGCTCTGCGCGTCCAATAGGTTGTAGTTACCGATAAAGCCTGCCGCGAACACATCCACGGGCGCGGTGTAGAGGGTTTCGGCATCGCCGCTCTGAACGATACGCCCCTGATTCATCAGGAAGATGCGGTCTGAAAGAATCAGCGCTTCTTCCTGGTCATGGGTGACGAAGATCGTCGTCAGGCCCAGGTCGCGCTGGATCTGGCGTATCTGCTCGCGCAAATGCTTGCGAATCCGCGCATCCAATGCTGACAGGGGCTCGTCGAGCAACAGCAGGCGCGGGCGAGTGACCAGTGAGCGGGCGAGGGCGACGCGTTGGCACTGGCCACCGGATAACTGATGTGGATAGCGGCTGGCGAAGTCCTGCAGCTCTACCAGTTGCAACACCTCACGCACCCGCGTGCGGGTTTCATCGGCATTGACCTTCTGCATGCGCAGGCCAAAGGCGACGTTCCGTTCCACGGTCATATTGGGAAACAGGGCATAGCTCTGGAACACCATGCCGATGCCACGTTTTTGCGGGCTCACCGGGACCAAATCATTGCCATCGAGGAGAATTTTGCCGCTATCGACCGCGGTCAGTCCGGCAATGCAGCGCAACAGGGTGGATTTACCACAGCCGGAGGGGCCAAGCAGGGTGACAAATTCACCGCGTTGGATCTGGCAGTTGATGTCGTTGAACACCGGGTTGCCGCCATAGCTTTTTTGCAGATTCTGTACGCTGACAAAGCTCATATCAGGACTTGTCCTTGTTCAGGTGGTTGGCGACCCAGGTCAGCACCAGCACGAAGAGGAAATAGGAAATCACCAGGGCACTGTTGAAGTGACCACTGCTGTTACGCATGTTGTTCAGGTACACCTGCAGGGTTTCGTAGCGGGTGCCCACCAACAAATTGGCAAATACGAACTCGCCAAACAGGAACGAGAACGACAGCAGCAAGGCCACCAGCAGACCCTTGCGCAAATTTGGCAGTACCACCAGAAACGCAGCCTGGAACGTGCTCGCGCCCAGCAGTTGGGCGGCGTCCATCAAGTCGCGCAGGTTGATGGCCTGCAGGTTGTTGGTAATGGCCCGGTACATGAACGGCAAGGCCACGGTGAAATAACAGCCGATCAGAATCCACGGCGTACCGACCATGGCCATGGGCCCCGAACCATATAGCTGCAGCAAACCCACGGAAGACACGACCGGCGGCACGGCAAACGGCAGCAGGATGAGGATGTTCATCAGCGCATCGAGGCGCGGAAAGTGGTAGTGCACCACAAACAGCAGCGGCAGGATCAACAGCACCGACAACAACAGCGCTCCTACGCACACCAGCAACGATTGGCCGAAGGCCGCGAGAAAGCGCGGGTCGCTCCACAGCGCCAGGTACCACTTGAACGTAAGACCACTGGGCAACAGACTCGCCGACCAACTGGTAGCCAGCGAGTAGAGAAGGGTGCCGGCCAGCGGAAGCAGGAGAATGATGAACAGCAGGTAGACCATCAGGCGATGGTAGAGCGGGTGGGTGCCTGGTTCAGCGCGCGACATGGTAGCTCCTCTTCAGCAGCCATTGATGAACAACGGTCACCAATGTCATCAACCCAACCAGGATCATCGCCAGGGCGCTGGCCAGGTTCGGATCCAGTGAGATGTCGCCGGCCACCAGGGCGGCGATGCGGATCGGCAATACGTTGAAGTTGCCGGTGGTCAAGGCGTAGACCGTGGCATAGGCACCCAGGGCATTAGCCAGCAGGATCACAAAGGTGCCGAGCAGCGCGGGTGTCAGCACCGGCAGGCCGATATGCCGCCAGTATTGCCAGGAACTGGCCCCGAGCAGTTCCGCCGACTCTCGCCAGTCTTCGCGCAACGCATCAAAGGCGGGGTAAAGCAGCAACACACCCAACGGGATCTGGAAGTAGGTGTAGAGAATGATCAGCCCGGTTTTGGAATAGAGGTTGAAGTCCTCGATAATGCCAGCCTGTTTCAGCAGCAGGGTCAGCGCGCCGTTGAAACCCAGCAAAATGATGAAGGCAAAGGCCAGCGGCACGCCGGAAAAGTTACTGGTCATATTGGCGAATGCGTTAACAAAATCGCGCAGGCGCGAATCGACCTTGCGCAAGGAATAGCTACCGAGAACGGCAATGACAATACCGAATACGCTCGACCAGAAGCTGATTTCCAGGCTGTGCTGGATGGCCTGGCGGTAGAAGCGCGAATCGAAGATCTTGCTGAAATTGGCCAGGCCCCAGCCACTCTCCGCCTGCAGACTGTGGATCGCAACCCAGGCCAAGGGGGCGATCTGGAAGATGATGAAGAACAGCGCAAAAGGCAGCAGGAAAAGCATTGCCAGCCATCGGCCGCGTTTGATCGAATTCACTTGAGCAGCTCCCGGCACACAGGCTTGTCATGCGTGACACCCAGCAACTCGCAGATGGTGCCGCACAATTCGGTCTGTAACGGCTTGGCCGCCGGATCGAGGCTGAACGCTTCGCCAAACACGAACAGCGGAACCTCGCGTTCTTCGGCCAGCAGGCCGTTGTGCGAGCGGTCGTTGTTCATGCCGTGGTCGGCAGTCACCAGCACCTGATAACCCTCCTGCAGCCATGTGTGCAGGTAGTCGGCCAGAAGAATGTCGGCACTGCGCGCGCTGTTGCGATACTGGCTGCTGTCCAGGCCGTGGCGGTGGCCGGCGTCATCGATGTTCATCGGATGGGCGAGGAGAAAGTTGGGCGCGTGGCGGCGGCGCAGGTACTCGGCATCGGCGAACAGGTGCGAGTCCGGGTAATGATCGGCGTAGTAGAACAGCCCGTGCTGGATGGGCAACTTGGGCGAATGGGTGTGACGGTCGCGCAGCGGCTCGAACGGTGAGCGGTTGTACAGCTCGCTGACCCAGTGATACGCCGCCGCTGCGGTGCCCAGGCCAGCTTCGCGGGCATAGTGGAAGATGCTGCGTTGCTGCGACAGGCGAGTGACGTTGTTATGCACGATACCGCTGTCGATTGGCGCTACGCCGGTGAGGATGCATTCATACAGTGGCCGCGACAGGACTGGCAATTCGCATTCGACGCGATACAGGGCGGCGCGGTCAGCCTCGACATAAGCGTGCAGGTGACCCATGGCGTGGTGGGCTACCTGATAGTTCAGACCATCGAGCAGGACCAGAATGACGTTGTGTTTCATGGCTTCTCCGCGGTAGCAGGGGGCTTATCGCCGGGCAAGCCTGCTCCCCCAGGAGAAACCTGGTGGGTGCGGGCTCGCCCGGCGAATAACTTCACTCCATCTCGATAATCACTTGCTCCTGCCACATCTGTGGCAGCTTTTTGGAGGTCGCTTCCCAGGCCGCGGCGTCCTTGATTGGCTGCACAGACTTGTACTGCTCGTTCGGCAGCAGTTTGGCCTGTACCTCAGCGGGTAGCTTCAGATGCTCGGCGCGGATTGGTCGGGCGTGGCCTTGTGCCAGATTGATCTGTCCGGCATCGCTGAAGATGTACTCACGGGTCAGCTTGGCGGCGTTGGGGTGCTTGGCATATTTGTTGATGATGGTGGTATAGCCGGAAATCACCGAGCCATCAGACGGAATCAGAACCTCAAAACGTGTCGGGTCGATCTGCTGGCGATAGCTCAGGCCGTTGAAGTCCCAGACCACGCCGACTTCGATCTCACCCTTCTCCAGGGTCTGGATGGTCGGGTTGGCCAGCGACAAGCGCTTCTGCTGGGCCAGCTTGGTGAACAACTGCAAGCCTGGCTCGATGTTCTTTTCATCACCCTTGTAAGCGATGGCTGCGGCCAGTACCCCGTTGGCCGCCTGGGCCGCAGTGCCTACGTCACCGATGGCGACTTTGTATTTGCCTTTTTCCAGGTCATGCCAGGTTTTGGGCATGTCTTCGGCTTTGACCAGTTGCTTGTTGATAATGAAGGCAATGGAGCCGGTATAGGCCAGGGCCCAATGGCCATCTTTATCCTTGGCCCAATCCGGGATCTGATCCCAGGTGCTGGGCTTGTACGGCTGGGTCACACCCTTGGCCACGGCTATCGGCCCGAACGCAGCTCCGACGTCACCAATGTCTGCGCTGGCATTGTCTTTTTCCGCATCGAACTTGGCCACTTCCTGAGCCGAGCTCATGTCGGTGTCCATATGCTTGAGGCCGTACTTTTTCGCCAGGTCCTCCCAGGTGCCTTTCCAGTTGGCCCAGGCATCGGGCATGCCCACGCTATTGACGGCGCCTTCCTTGCGGGCGGCGTCCTCGAGGGCCGTGAGGTCGGTACCGGCGGCCATGGCCGTGGTAGACAGGGCGATGGTCGAACCGAGCAGTGAGGCCAGAAAAAGCTGTTTCATCCGAAGCTCCTTGATGGGTGCCGTGCAAAACGCGAAAAGTGTTGTTGGACGTTGTTGCGATTCGGTTGGTCTAGGTCAGCAATACCCGAGCCAAGGTAGGCCTGTTGCATGACAATTTAATGTCCGCAGCCACGCCTGCTCAGGGTCTGTGCCCCTGAAAATCAAGCGTAGACCACCTTGGCTGTCATCTGAGATTCATCTGTGGTGCCTAGGCTTGCACTATTCTCATAGCCCTGAAGGCGCCAATTGTGTGCGCTGCAGGTGCTGGACTAGTCCAGATAGGTAACCTTCGATGACGCCACTGCCACCCCGTGCAGTAACAGCCATCTGTCATGCCCTGCAGGAGCAGATCGAGCATGGTCTGCTGTCGCCCGGCTGCAAACTGCCGGCCGAGCGCAAGCTCAGTGAAGTGTTCGATACCACGCGCATTACCCTGCGAGAGGCACTGGTGCAGTTGGAGGCGCGCGGGTTGATTTATCGGGAGGAACGGCGCGGCTGGTTCGTCGCACCTGAACGGCTGACGTATGACCTTATCCAGCGCAGCCACTTCCATGCCATGGTCCGCGAGCAGGGCCGAGAAGCGCACACACAGTTGTTGTCGGCGCGCTTGTTGCCTGCAGCCGCGATGGTCTGCGCGCGTTTGCATCTGGCGCCGCTGTCCAGTGTTATCCAGATTTGTCGGCTACGGCGGATCGACGATCGTGCCGTGCTGTATGCCGAGCACTACCTCAACCCGGAGTATTTTCCGGGCATTCTCGATCACGACCTTAGCCAGTCGTTGACCGAACTTTACGCCCGTCATTACGGTATCGCCTATGGGCGGGTGGCGTTCGAGATCCTGCCAACGGCCTTGCCCTCGGCGGCAGCCACTGCGCTCAAGGTGTCGGTGGGTAACCCCGGGCTGCACATCACCCGAGTCAACAGCGATCAGCACGGCAGACTGATCGACTGTGACCTGGAGTATTGGCGCCACGATGCCATTCGCATCAAGGCCGAAGCGGGTTAAGCCTTACGTTCGCCATCGTTGAACGGCGTGCTGGCATCGCTGGTGATCACCTGTACGCTCAGGCGCGGCGTGGCCAGGTCCAGGCCTGCTTCGTCGAGTTGTCGCTTGAGTGCCAGGTTGAACGCCCGTGAGACTTCCCATTGCTTGATCGGCGCAGTCTTGAAGCGTGCCCGCAGAATGGCCGAGCCCGACTCGAAGCTTTCCACCCCTTGCAGCTCCAGCGGTGACCAGATATTGCGACGCATCAATGGATCGTTGCGCATCTTCTGGCCGACGTCGCGAATCAGGCTAATGGCCTGGTCGATGTTCATGCTGTGCGGGATGGCCACGCGGAAAATCGCGTAGCCGAACTCGCGCGAGTAGTTTTTGATGCTCTTGATTTCGCTGAACGGGATGGTGTGGACGATCCCGTCGATGTCGCGCAGGCGTACGGTGCGGATGGTCAGGCCCTCGACCGTACCCAGGTGACCGCCGACATCGACGTAGTCATCGATGGCCAGGGAGTCCTCGATAATGATGAACAAACCGGTAATGAGGTCGGCGACCAGCGACTGGGCACCGAAGCCGATGGCCAGACCGATGACACCGGCACCGGCCAGCAGTGGGGTGACGTTCATGCCCATGTTGGCCAGGGCTACGATCACCGCAATGATGAAAATAGCCACGAACAACACGTTGCGGATCAGCGGCATCATGGTTTGTGCGCGGGTATTGGCCAAGCCTTTGCGCGAGCGAGTCAGGGCATGGTGAACGGCGGTGTCGGCAAGAATCCAGACCAGCCAGGCGGCGATCAGGGTGCCGGCCAGACCGAGTAGCCGAACTGCCACTTCGTGGCCGTCGCCTTCAGTGAACGCGATCAGGGAGAAACCCCAGACGCGCAGCCCCAGCTCGATGAACACCAGCCAGATACTCATGTGCACCAAGGTGTAGCCGAAGTTGCGCAAGCGTTCGCTGTACACCGCCTGGCGGCGATTGGCACGTTGCGGCTTGAGGCCATGGCGGCGCACCAGGCCGTTGATGACCATGCACAGGATCAGCAGCACCGTGCACATCAGTGACTGGCGCAAGGCGGTACTGGTGTCGCCCGCAGAGATAAAGGTGGCAATCAGCGAGATCGCTACCAGTACCAGGGCCGGCAAATACCAGAAGGTGCCAAGAATTTCGATGGTGTCGCTCAAGGCGCGGCGGGTGAGACGCCGGGACAGCGGCTGGTTGCGAATCAGGTGGGCGATGGGACGCCGAAAACGCAGGATGAACAGCCCGGTGGACAGTCCGGCGAGCACATTGGCCAGGGTGGCCAGGGTATGGGCCAGATGATCGCCCAGAGTACCGGCCATGCGCGGATCGTTCATCGCCTCGCCAAAGGCGGCGAAGCTGCCGATCAGCCACAGCGGTCGGAAGGCCTGGTGACGGAGGATATGCAAGGCGCGATGGCGGTGCGGACCATCGAGCAGGGAGAAAGCGATAACACAGATGGCCGAGAAGCAGGTGCCTACCACCAAGGCGTAGGCCAGCACCATCGCCATCGACTTGCCCAGCGACGAGGGCAGAACGAAGCTCAGGTACACCGTAATGACCAAGGCCACCAGCCACGGCCCGAGCTTGCGCAAGGCAAAGCGCACAAGGTCCCAGGTACGAGGATGCTGCGGCAGCTCCTCGCTCAGGCCAAAGCGCAGGCGTACTTGGTGGCTGACCCAGTTGAGGGCGTAGGCCAGCAGGCTCCAGAGGGCAAGGATGGCGGCAAAGCCGAACAGAATCGGTGGCCATTCGTGCAGGGGCACCAGGCGCGCGTCGAATTCGATTTGTGCCAGTTCAAGTTCCCGACTCCAGCGCGTGAGCGGACTGGCATCGCCACTGAACTGTTTTTCCAGCTCGGCGAAGGTGGTGCCGATCAGGCCCAGCACGCCTTGCTCGGCATTGGGTTGGGCTTGTTTGGTGCTGTCGCGCAGCTTCTTCAAATCGGCCAGCAGCTTGGTGCGCTGCTGGTCGTTTTCCAGGGTCTTGATCACCTCATCCAGGGACTGGCCCAGCGGTTCGGTTGCCTCTGGCTGGGCCTTGCTGCCACCGAGCATGCTCGGCAGGCCGGCAGCATAGGCTGGGACTAAGGTGAATAACGCCAGGAATAAAGCTAAAACGCGGAAAAAGGCAGGCACCGGACAATCAACCTCAAAACGATCAATCGCCCGAGTGTAGTGTATTTGTCAGTTGAGTTTCTCGAGGATCTTCCAGCACATGATGCCGATCATGCCAAGGGTGCCGATCCACATCATCACCACGCCAAAATTGCGGTCGCGAAAGTTGAAGCCCACGGTCAGCATGATCAGGCCGGCCATAACGGGAAGGAATAGGGATTGAAAAGCTGACATGCGGCAAGGTCCTTGATTTCGAATTTATATTCAAGGATAGCGGGTATCGCTGTCGGAGGGGGTGACTGAGGTCAGTGGCGGGGCACGAACCCGGTTGCCCGGGCTCGTGTGGCGGCGACACGGTCGCCGCAATACGATGGTCGCTGCAAATCTACGGCAGGTCGCGGCTGCGATAGAAAGCAGTGAGTACCTTGACCAGGTGGGCCAGGTCCTGACTGCCGCAGAGTTCGCGAATCGAGTGCATGGCAAAGGTCGGCAAGCCGATATCCACCGTACGTACACCCAGGTGGCTGGCGGTGATCGGGCCGATGGTCGAGCCACACCCCATGTCACTGCGCACTACAAAGCTCTGCACCGGCACTTCTTCGGCCATGCACAAATGGCGGAAGAAACCGGCGGTCTCGCTGTTGGTCGCGTAGCGTTGGTTGTTGTTGACCTTGATGACCGGGCCGGCATTGAGCTTAGGGCCGTGGTTGCCATCATGCTTATCGGCATAGTTGGGGTGTACGCCGTGAGCGTTGTCGGCCGAGACCAGCAGCGAGCGCTGGATGACGCGCACGAAGTCGTCGCCATCGGGCATCAGGCGGCGCAGGGTCTGTTCCAGCATCGGGCCATCGGCGCCGCAGGCCGAGCTGGAACCGACTTCTTCATGGTCGTTGCACACCAGCACGCAGGTTTCTTCGCTGTCGGCGTTGAGCAAAGCCTGCAAGCCTGCGTAGCAGGACAACAGGTTGTCCAGGCGGGCGCCGGCAATGAACTCACCGTGCAGGCCGACCAGGGCTGCACTCTGGGTGTCGTAGAAGCTCAGTTCGTAGTCCAGCACCACATCGGCGTTCAGCTCATGTTCGCGGGCCAGTTGGTCGGTGAGCAGGGCGCGGAAGTCGACGCGTTCATCGCCTGCAACCTGGGCAAGGATCGGTGGCAGTTCGGTCTGCGGGTTGATCGCCCAGCCTTCGTTGGCGGTGCGATTGAGGTGGATCGCCAGGTTCGGGATGACGGCAATCGGCAGCTTGAAATCGACCAGCTGACTTTCAACCTTGCCGTCCCGTCGGAAGGTTACGCGTCCGGCCAGGGACAGGTCGCGGTCGAACCAGGGCGCGAGCAGGGCGCCACCGTAGACTTCCACGCCCAACTGCCAGAAGCCGTGGCGCTGCAGTTCGGGTTGTGGCTTGACCCGCAGGCACGGGCTGTCGGTGTGCGCACCCACCAGGCGAATACCGTCGAGCAGCGGCGAGTGACGACCGAGCTTGAAGGCGATAATCGAAGAGTCGTTGCGGGTCAGGAAATAACGACCGCCGGCTACGGTAGCCCAGCTATCGCGCTCGTCCAGGCGCTGGTAACCGGCAGCTTCAAGGCGCTGGGCCAAGGCTGCGGTGGCATGAAAAGGGGTGGGGGAGGCCTTGAGAAAGTCGATCAGGCCTTGATTCAGTGCTTCGCGCATAGGTCACTCCAGACAGCAGTGGCGCGAGTTTAACGTACTTGGCGGCGGATTTGTGGTGTGCCTGTCGTGGCGCAAGCCCGCTCCCAAACGGTCTGGAGGCGGGCTGGCGCCGCGGTGCGCTGTATTAGAACGGGGCCGGGCACTCGAAGCGCAGGCGCTCCCCGGAAACCGGGTGGGTAAAGCTGAGCATGCTCGCGTGCAGACACAGGCGCTCATGGGCAGCGAGCGCATCGGGGTAGGCGTACAGGCGGTCACCGAGCAGCGGGTGGCCAATCGAAAGCATGTGTACGCGCAACTGATGCGAACGCCCGGTGATCGGCGTCAGTTCCACGCGGCAATGATCGCCACAGCGCTCGACAATGCGCCAGAAGGTCAGGGCATGCTTGCCTTGTTCGTGGTCGACCACATGCCGTGGCTTGGTCGGCGGATCGTAGCGAAGCGGCAGATCGATACTGCCGCTGTCGAGCTCCGGCTGACCCCAGCACAGGGCGGTGTAGGCCTTCTCGGTTTCACGGTCATGAAACTGCCGGGACAGCTCGCGATGGCTATCGGCGTCGCGGGCCAGGAGGATGATGCCCGAGGTTTCCCAATCCAGACGATGGACAATCAGGGCATCGGGATAGCCGTTTTCCTGCAGGCGGGTGATCAGGCAATCCTTGTTGTCGTCGGCGCGCCCAGGCACCGACAACAGCAAGGTCGGCTTGTTTATCACCAGGATGGCGGCGTCTTCGAACAGGACTTGAACATTGGACAGCGGCATTGCGTGTTCTCTGCAAACGCCAACGGCGACGACTGACGCCTATGTGCAAGCGGGCTTGTCTCGCGATTGCGATTGTTCAGTTACATCGCTATCGCGGGGCAAGCCCGCTTCTACACAAGCACCAGCCATCGCCGTGGCAGGTTACCCGTAAGCGCCGATCAACGATCGGGCAGGGTGATGTTGAGTTCCAGGATTGAGCAGCTGCCCTGGTTTTCCAGAGCGACATGCACATCATCGGAGCCGATGTTGACGTATTTGCGGATTACTTCCACCAGTTCCTTCTGCAAGGCTGGCAAGTAGTCCGGAGTACTGCGCTGACCGCGCTCGTGCGCCACGATGATCTGTAGACGCTCTTTCGCGACCGAGGCGGTGCTTACTTTTTTGCTGGCACGAAAGAAGTCAAAAAGGTTCATTGGTTAGTTGCCTCCAAACAGGCGCTCGAAGAATCCCTTCTTCTTAACATCAAGGAACCGATGTTCCACATTTTTGCCCAACAGGCGGTCGACAGTATCGCTGTAGGCCTGGCCTGCATCGCTCTGGTCGTCGAGGATGACCGGGACACCCTGGTTGGATGCCTTGAGCACCGCCTGGGATTCCGGAATCACGCCCAACAGGGCAACCGAGAGGATTTCCTTGACGTCTTCAACGCCAAGCATTTCGCCCTGGCTCACCCGCTCTGGATGGTAGCGGGTGATCAGCAGGTGTTCTTTGATCGGATCTTCTTCGCGTTCGGCGCGGCGCGATTTGCTCGCCAGCAGGCCTAGCATGCGGTCCGAGTCACGTACGGAAGAGACTTCCGGGTTGGTCACGACGATGGCCTCGTCGGCGAAGTACATCGCCAGGTGGGCACCTTTCTCGATACCGGCCGGGGAGTCGCAGACCACGTATTCGAAGTCTTCCTTGAGCTGCATCAGGACCTTTTCAACGCCTTCCTGGGTCAGCGCATCTTTGTCACGGGTCTGGCTGGCGGCCAGGACATAGAGGTTCTCAAGGCGTTTATCCTTGATCAGCGCCTGTTGCAGGTTGGCTTCGCCATTTACCACGTTGACGAAGTCATACACCACGCGGCGCTCGCAGCCCATGATCAGGTCGAGGTTACGCAGGCCGACGTCGAAGTCGACGATGACTGTCTTGTGGCCACGCAGTGCGAGGCCGGTACCAATAGCGGCGCTGGTGGTGGTCTTACCCACACCACCCTTGCCGGATGTAACCACGAGAATCTTGGCCAAGGTGCTTCACCCCTAATGAAGAAGGACGTCGAGTCCCAAAAATACAAAAAAAACGGCAACATCGAAAAAAGTTGCGCAGAAAATGGCGGCAAGTATCCGTTAAAGACGGGTGATGTTCAACACGTCACCAGACAGGCTGATCTGCACACCGGCCCCCCATAGCGGATCGCGGCGCAAGTCCTCGGAGACCTTGTACTGTCCGGCGATCGAGACCATTTCGGCGGTCAGCTGCTGGCAGAAAATGCGCGCACGGGTATTGCCCTTGATCCCGGCCAGTGCACGGCCACGCATTGCACCGTACACATGGATGTTGCCATCGGCGAGAAGTTCCGCGCCCGGGCTGACCGACGACACTACTATCAAATCGCCACCCTGGGCGTAGATCTGCTGACCGCCACGTACCGGCGTGGTGATGATCTTGGTCGGCTTGATCGCAGGTTCCGGGGCAGGCGCGGGGGGCGGTGGTGGCGCCGGAGCAGGCTTGACCTCAGGCTCCGGTTCGACTGCGCGTTCGCGAGCGCCAGACGGCGGCAGCACCGGCAGGTCGATGGCAATCGCCGCGGCGATGTCTTCGATGCGGCTGGCACGGATGGCCAGGGTACGCAGGCCATGATGGCGGCAGACGCGCATCAGCGCCGGCAGATCGACCGCGCCTTCGCTTGCCGGGAGCTTGTCCAGGGCCAGCACCAGCGGCGTGTTGCTGAAAAAATTGGGCGCCTGGGCGACCTTGGCCGCCAACTGCCGGTTGAGGCTTTCGAGGTTGTTCCGGGCGAGCTCAAGCACAGTAATGGCGAGCATGCTGCCCTTGAGCTGGAACACGGGGTCTTGGTCTGACGTTTGGGTTTGGCTCATGGTCTGCATTGGACGGCTTGTTGCGAAAAAGTGCCCTGACTTATAACGAGAACGCCGGTTAGCCGCAACCCGTGCCGAACCGTTGTAGAATGCACGGCCATTGTCATTCCGGAATCTTTAATGGATCGCCCGCGTTTTCGTCGTTATTTTCTGCACCCGCGTTTCTGGCCGCTATGGTTGGGCCTGGGCCTGTTGTGGCTGATCGTGCAGCTGCCGTACCGGGTATTGCTGGTTATCGGGCGCGCTTTGGGTGCCTTGATGTATCGGGTGGCCGGTGAGCGTCGGTATATTGCTGCGCGCAATCTGGAGCTGTGTTTCCCGGAACTACCGTCCGTCGAGCGCAAGCGTCTGCTCAAGGAAAATTTCGCCTCCACCGGCATCGCCTTCTTCGAAATGGCCATGAGCTGGTGGTGGCCAAAGGCCCGCTTGGCACGCCTGGCCCATATTGAAGGATTGGAGCATTTGCAGGCTGCCCAGCGTGAAGGCCAAGGGGCCATTCTGATGGCCTTGCATTTCACCACCCTGGAAATCGGCGCAGCCCTGCTTGGCCAGGAACACACCATCGACGGTATGTACCGCGAGCACGGTAACCCTGTGTTCGACTTCATTCAGCGGCGCGGCCGCGAGCGGCACAACCTCGACTCGCTTGCCGTAGAGCGCGAGGACGTGCGCGGCATGCTCAAGCTGCTGCGCGCCGGACGCGCCATCTGGTACGCACCCGACCAGGATTATGGCGCCAAGCAAAGCCTGTTCGTGCCGTTGTTCGGTATCGAGGCGGCGACGGTCACGGCGACCACTAAATTTGCTCGCCTGGGCAAGGCACGGGTAATTCCCTTCACTCAGCAGCGTCTGGCTGATGGCAGTGGTTACCGCCTGGTGATTCATCCGCCGCTGGCGGATTTTCCCGGCGAGACCGAAGAGGCCGATTGCCTGCGCATCAACCAATGGATCGAAAGTGCCCTGCGCGAGTGCCCGGAGCAGTACTTGTGGGCCCACCGACGCTTCAAGTCACGGCCGGCAGGAGCGCCGAAGCTCTACGACAAGCGGCGTTGACGCCATTCGCGGGACGATTTTCTCTTGAGAGACACCATGTCAGCACAACCGATCACAGGATTGATCCTCTCCGGCGGTGGCGCCCGCGCCGCCTACCAGGTGGGTGTGCTGGCCGGGATCGCCGATCTACTCCCTGCCAATGCAGCCAATCCGTTTCCCGTAATCGTCGGTACATCCGCCGGCGCAATCAACGCTGTGACCCTGGCCAGTGGCGCGATGCATTTTGCCGATGCCATCCGTCGTCTCACCAGTTTCTGGCAGGGCTTTCGCAGTCACCAGGTACTGCGCAGTGATTGGCCCGGGGTCATTCGCCAGGCCAGCCGCTTTGTCGGGCATAGCCTTCTCGGACTGGGCGCACCGGTGCCGGTGGCGTTGCTCGACAGTTCGCCGTTGCGCCAGTTGCTCAACCAACACCTGGACATCAACGGCATCGCCCAGGCGCTCGAACAGCAGCACCTGCATGCGGTGGCGGTCACAGCCTTCGGATACGAGTCGGGTCAGGCGGTTACTTTCTTTCAGGGTAGGGGCGCTATCGATCCCTGGCTGCGCCACCGCCGTATTGGCTTGCCGACGCGCTTGAGCGTCGAGCACCTGCTGGCCAGCTCTGCCATTCCGCTGCTGTTTGCGCCAGTCAAACTGGGCGAGGAATACTTTGGTGACGGCGCGGTTCGCCAATCGGCGCCCATCAGTCCGGCGCTGCACCTGGGCGCCAGTCGCGTGCTGGTGGTCGGGGTCAGCGGCAACCCTCAACGGCCGCTGGAGGGTGAGTCGCGGGCGCGAGTGTTCAGCGGCCAGCAACCGAGCCTGGCGCAGATTGGCGGGCATATGCTCAACAGCACCTTCATCGATAGCCTGGAGGACGACATTGAGCTGTTGCAGCGCCTGAATCACCTCAGCCACCTGATGCCCGAGCACCTGGAACGCCGTCGCCTTGGCCTGGCGCCAGTCGATGTATTGGTGGTGGCCCCGAGTCAGCCGCTGGATGAAATCGCTGCACGCCATCGACGCGAGCTACCTGCGGCCCTGCGCCTGTTTCTGCGTGGCCCGGGGGCGACGAAAACCAGCGGTGCCGGTGTGCTCAGCTACCTGTTGTTCGAGGCGGGCTACTGCAGTGAGCTGATCGAGCTGGGGCGTCGCGATGCCCTGGCCAAGCGTCGGGAGTTGTGCAACTTCCTCGGCTTGCCCCAGGCCGCTGGCTGAGCAGGATTACTCGGCGATTTGTAGATGACGCGCTGCGGTGTACACGTAGCGGACTTTTTCATACTCGAATGGCGAGTTCAGTTGCCCATAGCGGAAGTTGGTGGTGTAGCGCTTGTCGATCGCGCGCAAAATCCACACTTCTGGATGGTTGCTGCTGACTTCGGCGACATTGAGGTAATTGATCCAGTTCTCAGCGCTGTAATCGACCACCAGCCCGCTGGTGTCACGCAAGTTCGACGGGCCCAGGATCGGCAGCATCAGGTAAGGGCCATCCGGCACGCCGTAGAAACCCAGGGTCTGACCGAAGTCTTCGCCTTGGTAGGGCAAGCCCATTTTTGTCGCCGGGTCCCACAGCCCGCCAACGCCGATGGTGGTATTGAGCAGCAAGCGTGCGGTGATCTCCATTGAGCGCTGGCCCTTGAACTGCAGCAGGCTGTTGAGCAAGTTGGGCACATCGCTCAGGTTGCTGAAGAAGTTGCTGACCCCGGTGCGCACAAAGCTTGGGGTGATGTAGCGATAGCCATCGACTACCGGCAGGAACACCCACTGATCGAAGCGATAGTTGAAGTGGTATATCCGCCGATTCATCGACTCCAGCGGGTCATAGACGTTGAGTGCCGCCAAGGTAGAGCGTTCGAACTCTCGCTGGTCCAGCCCGGGGTTGAATTTCAGTTCCTTGAGTGGTTCGGTGAAGCCATCGGCTTCGACTACGCTGGCACGCGGCGCGACTTCATCAGCCTGGGCCAGGGCGCTGGCAAACAGTGCAGTGGCAATCAATAAGTGTTTAACCACGGAAAAACTCCAGCATGGCGTCGCTGTTGACGCGGTAGTTGAGGTTGCCGCAATGGCCGCCGTGGGGATAAAGGGTCAAGCGATCGCCAAAGGTCTTGCGCAAAAAGCCAATGTCGCCCGGGCCGAGAATGACGTCATCGGCGTTGTGCATCACGGCGATTTTCGGGCTGTTTTGCAGGTAGTCCTGAAGCGCATAGAGGCTGACCTGATCGACCAGTTGGAGCAAGCTGCCGCCATCGGTGCGTGCCCGCCACATGGGAATGACCTGGTCGGTCAGGTAACAGTCGAAATCACACTGCAGCGCACGCTTGAAAAACGGCGTAAGGCTGCTGCCCTCGGTGATCGGATACTTGGGGGGAATGATCAGCCCGCGACGATTGATCAGGTCGGAGGTAAAGGCGATGTCGGCGGCAGAGAAGCGAAACGAGGTGCCGATAAGCATTGCCATCTGTTCGTTGCTCAGATGTTGACGCGATTGCTGGAAGTCATAGAGCAGGGCGTCGTTGAGGTCGATGTAGCCTTTTTGCTGAAAGTAGCGGGTGAGCTTGCTCAGCACCAGTTCGTAGAAAGTGGTGCTGGTGTTTACGCCCTTGACCTCGGTTTGCACCATCTTGTCGAGGTTGCTGATCGAGGTGTACAGGTTGACGGGTGGGTTGAGCAGCAGCACGCGCTTGAAATTGAAGCTGCGTCGGGTTTCATCCAGGTGGCTGACGAATGCTGCATCCAATGCACCCAGGCTGTAACCGCTGAGGTAGTACTCGGTCACCGGCAGTCGCGGATGTTGGGCGCGCACCGCTTGCATGACCCGGTAAAGGTCTTCGGCATCGTCCTGGCTTATACCCGGTGTGGCGTAGCGCGACGCCGAGGTGATGAAGTCGAAGCTGGTTGGCGAGGACAACTGCACTACGTGGTAACCGGCTTTGTAAAAAAGCCGCTTGAGGTATTCGTTGATACTGCTGGAGTAGGGGGCACCTGTACCGGCAATAAGAAATATCAGGGGGGCAGGGTGATCTTGTTTGGCCAGGCGGTACTTGAGCTTCTTCACTGCCCAGAAATTATCGGGGAGGGTGAAGGCACGTTCCGGCCGCAGATTCAGACTGTAGTCGGACTGAAAGATGTCATCGTCGGTGGGCAGTTCCGGACGTAGATCCGGGGGCGTGGTGGCGATGGTGGCTTCGAACGGATTGGTCAGCGGATAGCCGTAACTGGCGGCATCGATATCTTGTGCCGAAGCGGACGCACTCAGGAAAATGCCGCCGGCGAGGGCAGCGAGGCGTAATAATCGAAGCATGACGGATCCCCAAAAAAGGCAACTGCAAATTGCGTAACGCAGGCTAGGACCATGATGTCCTTGGCAAAGTTGCCTGGCGCTCCGGCATTTATCGTCCCAGATGTTGCCGCTTTTAATTGTGTCACGGCAACAATTGGTTCCATTTATCTTCAGTTCAAAGTAGCCGAGCCTGGCGCTTTTGCCTTGCATAGACGGCTCGGAGCATTATGCTGGGCGCCGAATTCGAAGATTCCGGAGCATTGCATGTCTCGCCGTTTGCCGCTGATCATATTGTTGCTGTTTGTGCCCTTATGGGTCGCGGTCAGTTACGGGGTGCGTTACGTGCTGATGGAAGATGGCCAATGGGTGGGTATCTGTGCCGAGCAGGCGCAACTGTGGGAGTGCCAGGCACGCTCGACCTTGGGGTTGATGATTCACTTTCGGGTCATCGCCTGGACCGCCCTGGGCCTGGCGCTGCTGGCGCAAGTGGTGCCTGCCCGTGCGGGTTGGCGGCTGGCGGTTCTGGCCTTGGTGTTCGGGATTCCGGCGCTGGTGTTGTACACCGCCAGCATCGCGGTGTTTGCGGTGGTACTGGCAGGATTGCGCCTGGTGCGCCGTTCGCGCTAGGGAACCAACCCCTGGTGGGAGCGGACTCATCCGCAAAGGGCTGCGTGGCAGTCCCATCGCCGGCAAGGCCGGCTCCCACATTGACGCGCTAACGACGTTTGGTGCTAGCCCTGAACACGAACCCGCAGGCTGCGCCACAGCGCCGCGACCATCAGCACACTGACGCCCGCCCATACCAGCGCCTGCTGGTTATTCAGGCCTTCACTGTACAGTTGCGGGGCGATGCCGGCACCAACGATAAAGGCCAGCAAGCCTATTTCTGCCCGCGGTGCGCGCACCGGGCGCAGCAGGTAAACCACCGCTGGCAGAATCAATGCGGCGCTCGGGAAGCTGCGATAACGCGGGTCAAACACCAGCGCCAGCATGCTCACTGCCGCAGCAAAACCTGCCGCCAGCAGCCACCAGCCAGCACGTGCTTCAAGCCAGGCAAATAGCCGCTGGCGCCATCCGTCCCGTTGCGCCAGTGCCAGCGCCGCGTGGGCGAGGACAAGCAGGTTCAAGCCCGCCAGCAACCCCGCCCAGATCCATTCGCCAACAAAGCGGCTGTTGATTCGTACCAGCTCGCCCCAGAGGCCCAGGCTCGCGGCACCAAGGGCTGCCAGTAGCGGCAACAGCAAGGCTGCGCGGGTGCTACTGACACGACCGGCCAGCAGTAGGGTGGCAGCAAACAGCAGGACACCTGCGATCAACCATTGCGACCAGAACACCAGATTGCTCACCGGGCCTTCAAGAATGCCCTTGTCCTGACGGTCTGCATCGTACAGGCCCCAGTACCCACCTACAGCGCCTTCGCTGGCACGCTTCCAGGGTTGGTCGAAGGCTTCGATCAGGTTGTAATGCCAGCCGTTCTGTTCGGCCATGGTGACGAAACCGCGAATGAACCGCGCTTCATTTACCCGGCTAGGCAATGCGGTTTCGCGTTGGCGACCCTCACTGGGCCATCCGGTTTCACCGATGACGATATCCTTGGGCGCAAAGCGGTTGCCGAACACCTGGCGAATCTCACCGACGTGCACCAGGGCATCGTCGATGCCCTTGGGATCATCTTCCCAATAAGGCAGCAGGTGGATGGTGAGAAAGTCTACGGTGGGGGCGATTTCCGGATGCTGCAGCCAGAACTCCCAGACGTCGGCATACGTCACCGGCACACTGACCTGGCTTTTCACTTGCTTGATCAATGCAGCCAATTGCGGGCCGGTTACTTCCTTGCGCAGCAGGGCTTCGTTGCCGACGATTACCGCCTTGACCACATCCGCATTCGCGTTGGCCGAGGCAATCAGGGCCTTGACTTCTTTTTGCGTATCGACTGGATTGGCGTTGATCCAGGCGCCGAGCATCACTTTCAAACCATGCTTGCGCGCAAGCTCGGGGATGGCTTCAAGCCCTGTCATCGAATAGGTGCGAATGCACTCGAAGCGCTGGGAAAGCAAGGCCAGATCGGCGTCCATACGCGCTGGGCGAAGCTTGAATGGCTGGTCGAACGGCGATTGGTCCTTGTCGAACGGGGTGTAGGAGGCGCACTGCAGTTTGTGCGAGGCGCTGGCCGCATCCGGCAGGACCACCGGCTGGCCCAGCCCATACCAGAGGCCTGCCAATGCAAACAGGCCAAGCAGGCAGGCAAATAGATACGGTAGCAGGGGGAAGCGGGCAGTCGGGGACATGGATCGGACCGTCAGGGAGCAAAGCCGTCAATAGTACCTGCAAATGAGCCGGGCTAAAGCCTTGGCCGGAAAACTTGGCTGTACTGCATGTTGCTTCATGTAACCGCGTTGGCAGCTGGCGATGTGATGTCGCTTCTCGATGCCTAAAGGTCGTTGCCAGAGCAGGTCTGGGGGCGGCAGCGGTTGATGATGCAACTTCCGTGACGTGACGAGGGGAAGCTTTGATGAAAATGCGACGACTCCTGGGGGTGGGCACAGCCCTGGTAATGGCCATTGGCGCTGTACACGCGTCGGCCAAGGAAGTGAGCATCGGCTACGTCGATGGGTGGTCTGACAGTGTCGCCACCACCAACGTGGCTGCCGAAGTGATCAGGCAGAAGCTCGGTTATGACGTCAAACTGCAGGCCGTGGCCACCGGCATCATGTGGCAGGGGGTTGCCACGGGGAAGCTCGATGCCATGCTCTCGGCCTGGTTGCCGGTCACCCATGGTGATTACTGGACCAAGAACAAGGATAACGTTGTCGACTACGGTCCGAACTTCAAGGACGCCAAGATCGGCCTGATCGTCCCCGAGTACGTCAAGGCGCAATCGCTTGCCGATCTGAAGACTGACGACAGCTTCAAGCACAAGATCGTCGGCATCGATGCAGGCTCGGGGGTAATGCTCAAGACCGACCAGGCGATCAAAGACTACGATCTTACCGGCTACAAACTGCAGGCCAGCTCCGGCGCGGCCATGACCGCTGAACTGGGCCGTGCCTATGCCAAGCAGCAATCCATCGCCGTCACCGGTTGGGTGCCGCACTGGATGTTTGCCAAGTGGAAACTCAAGTTCCTTGACGATCCGAAAGGCGTTTATGGCGCCTCTGAAACGGTCAAAAGCATCGGCAGTAAAGACCTGGACAAGAAGGCGCCCGAAGTCGCGGCCTTCCTGAAGAAGTTCCAATGGCAGTCCAAGGATGAAATCGGCGAGGTCATGTTGGCCATTCAAGAGGGCGCAAAGCCTGAAGCTGCAGCCAAGGATTGGGTGGCCAAACACCCCGAGCGCGTCGCTGAATGGGTCGCCAAGTAATGGCCTGACGCCTCTATCGCGCACCTTCCAGGGCCGCAGCACTGACAACAGTGCTGCGGCCCTTGTCGTTCCTGGCTGTTACCGATTCGGTAAAACAGTTTTGCATCTAAGACTAAGGTCGTCTGGAGTGCGTCCAAAGGCAGCATAAAGTGGAGCGGGTACTACCTAATCTGTGCTGCGAGGACAAAAACAATGAACGACAGCATTTATCTCTCGATACAAAACAGCCCGCGGTTCAAGGAGCTGGTGTCAAAACGTGAACGATTCGCCTGGATTCTCTCGGCGATCATGCTCGGTCTCTACTCCGCTTTTATCCTGTTGATCGCCTATGGCCCGCATGTATTGGGTGCCAAGCTCAGCCCTGACTCTTCGATTACCTGGGGGATTCCCCTCGGTGTTGGCCTGATTCTTTCGGCATTCGTGCTGACCGCGATCTATGTGCGTCGCGCCAACGGCGAGTTCGACGAGATGAACAAAGCGATCCTCAAGGAGGCACAGCAATGATCCGGCGTCTTCTGGCAACTCTGGCCTTCGGCATTTTCGCACCTGCCGTCTGGGCCGCCGACGCCCTGACCGGCGAGGTGCATAAACAACCTTTGAACATGGCTGCGATCCTCATGTTCGTCGCCTTCGTCGGTGCCACGCTGTGCATCACCTACTGGGCTTCCAAGCGCAACAACTCTGCCTCCGACTACTACGCAGCCGGTGGCCGTATCACCGGTTTCCAGAACGGTCTGGCGATTGCCGGTGACTACATGTCGGCAGCGTCCTTCCTGGGTATTTCCGCCCTGGTGTTCACCTCTGGCTACGATGGCCTGATCTACTCGATCGGCTTTCTGGTCGGCTGGCCAATCATTCTCTTCCTGATTGCCGAGCGCCTGCGTAACCTCGGAAAATACACCTTTGCCGACGTCGCCTCGTATCGCCTTGGCCAGAAAGAAATCCGCACCCTGTCGGCCTCAGGCTCGCTGGTGGTGGTGGCGTTCTACCTGATCGCGCAAATGGTGGGTGCTGGCAAGCTGATCCAGCTGCTGTTCGGTCTGGACTACCATGTCGCAGTGATTCTGGTCGGTATCCTGATGTGCATGTACGTGCTGTTCGGCGGCATGCTGGCCACCACCTGGGTGCAGATCATCAAGGCCGTACTGTTGCTCTCCGGTGCCAGCTTCATGGCGCTGATGGTAATGAAACACGTCAACTTCGACTTCAACGCCCTGTTCTCCCAAGCCATTGATGTTCACCCTAAAGGTGAAGCAATCATGAGCCCTGGCGGATTGGTCAAAGATCCTATTTCGGCGTTCTCGCTCGGTCTGGCACTGATGTTCGGTACCGCTGGCTTGCCGCACATCCTGATGCGCTTCTTCACCGTCAGCGATGCCAAGGAAGCACGCAAGAGCGTTCTCTACGCCACTGGTTTCATCGGTTACTTCTACATCCTGACCTTTATCATCGGCTTCGGCGCGATTCTGCTGGTCAGCACCAACCCGGACTTCAAGGACGCCGCTGGCGCCCTGATCGGCGGCAACAACATGGCAGCGGTGCACCTGGCTGACGCCGTCGGTGGCAGCGTGTTCCTCGGCTTCATTTCGGCGGTTGCTTTCGCGACCATTCTGGCAGTAGTGGCCGGCCTGACCCTGGCCGGTGCTTCCGCGGTGTCCCATGACCTGTACGCCAGCGTGATCAAGAAGGGCAAGGCGAACGAGAAAGATGAAATCCGTGTCTCGAAAATCACCACCATTGCCCTGGCAATTCTGGCGATCGGCCTGGGTATTCTTTTCGAAAGCCAGAACATTGCCTTCATGGTCGGCCTGGCGTTCTCGATTGCTGCCAGCTGCAACTTCCCGGTACTGCTGCTCTCGATGTACTGGAAAAAACTGACCACCCGTGGCGCCATGATCGGTGGCTGGTTGGGTCTGATCAGCGCCGTGGCACTGATGATTCTCGGCCCAACCATCTGGGTGCAGATCCTCGGTCACGAGAAAGCGATCTACCCGTACGAGTACCCGGCACTGTTCTCGATGCTCATTGCCTTCGTTGGGATCTGGTTCTTCTCGATCACTGACAAGTCCAAGGCAGCTGACGAGGAACGCGCGTTGTTCTTCCCGCAGTTTGTTCGTTCGCAGACTGGCCTGGGTGCCAGCGGTGCAGTCTCGCACTAAGTAATAAGGCAGCCCCTGGGTTCAGGGGCTGCCTTATTAGTCACCAACTGAACACCTCAAGCCGCACGTTACTGCAGTATGTGTACTGCATTGGCCTGCGGCTTTTTGCTGCGTCTAGATTTTGCCTAGTAGCAACAGGATCAACAGGATAATAAGAACCGTACCGATGATACCGGACGGGCCATAGCCCCAACTTCTGGAGTGCGGGAAGACGGGTAGACCACCGATCAGCAGCAGTATCAGAATGATGATGAGAATGGTGCCCATGGCAATTTCCTTGTTTGACTTGAGGGAGTAGGCGTATCGGTACAATCCATCTAATCGGTCATGGGTTTCATGCCCGCTTGTTAATTCCGACTCCTTTGCGCAGCGAAAAGTTTAATTCTGCTTTCATCACTGTTTGCCTGTGCCATTCAGCATCCTGATAGAGCGTGGGGGCAGGCCATGCCTTCGCTACACTGGCGCTAACTTTCAGAACCGTACAAGGCATCCGGCTATGCAAAATCGCATGATGATTACTGGCGCAGGCTCGGGCCTGGGCCGGGAGATCGCACTACGTTGGGCGCGCGAGGGCTGGCAACTGGCGTTGGCGGATGTCAACGAGGCTGGCCTCAAGGAAACCCTGGTATTGGTCAGCCAGGCGGGCGGCCAGGGTTTCGTGCAGCGCTGCGATGTGCGCGACTACAGCCAACTGACTGCACTGGCCCAGGCCTGCGAGGAAAAGTTTGGCGGTATCGACGTCATCGTCAACAACGCAGGTGTTGCTGCCGGTGGCTTCTTTGCCGAGTTGTCGCTGGAGGATTGGGAGTGGCAGCTGTCGATCAACCTGATGGGCGTGGTCAAGGGCTGCAAGGCATTTCTACCGATGCTCGAACGCAGCAAAGGCCGGATCATCAATATTGCCTCGATGGCGGCGTTGATGCAGGGGCCGGCCATGAGCAACTACAACGTGGCCAAGGCTGGTGTACTGGCGCTTTCGGAAAGCCTGTTGATTGAGCTTCGCCAGCAGGAAGTCGCCGTGCACGTGGTGTGTCCGTCGTTCTTCCAGACCAACCTGCTGGACTCGTTCCGGGGTCCGACCCCGGCGATGAAGGCGCAGGTCGGCAAGCTGCTTGAAAGCTCGCCGATTACCGCCGCCGATATAGCCGAGTACATCTACCAGCAGGTTGCTCAGGGTCAGTTCCTGATTCTGCCCCACGAGCAGGGGCGCGAAGCCTGGACGCTCAAGCAGCGCAACCCGCAATTGATCTATGACGAGATGGCCGTCATGGCAGAAAAAATGCGCGCCAAAGCCAAGCCTGTTGTGTAGTACAGGCCTGGCGCGTGCCACTGGCGAGGAACCGGATCGGCTATCCTAGGGCCGTTTTCAGTTGGAACGGGATTGCCGGTGTGATCAATTACGTGTTGTTTTTTCTTGCGGCGGTTTTTGAAATCGCCGGTTGCTACGCCTTTTACATGTGGCTGCGATTAGGCAAAAGCGGCTGGTGGATTGCGCCAGCGCTTTTGAGCCTGACCCTGTTCGCGCTGATTCTGACGCGCGTCGAAGCGGCCTATGCCGGGCGCGCCTACGCCGCCTACGGTGGGATCTATATCGCCACTTCATTGCTCTGGCTGGCGCTGGTGGAGCGGGCGCGGCCCTTGGGTAGCGACTGGATCGGTGCGTTGCTGTGTGTGCTGGGCGCAAGCATCATCGTGCTGGGGCCACGGTTGCAGAGTGCCTGAGCTGGCTCAGACGTCGAAAATCTGTAGGAGTTATCGCCAGCTTTGGTGGGATCGGTCTATTTGACCGGCGGAGTATTGAAGCGCTCTGACACCCCGTGCAGTCTCCGAATTCTCAGCTTAGTGGAGGATCGGAGCATGTTGGTAATAGGCCGCGAAGTTGGCGAAGTCATCACTATTGACGAGAAAATCAAGGTCAAGGTGCTGTCGGTGGAGGGCAATGTGGTGCGCTTTGGTATCAGTGCACCCCGTGAAATCGAAGTGCACCGCGCCGAGATCTACCGACGAATAGCCGAAAAGGTAGCCAAGAACCCGAGTTGATCAGTCGAACAATTCCTTGGGCACGTCGTGCTTGGCCAACAGCTGGCATTGCTGGCTTTCCAGATCGAAGAGGATAAACGCCTGTTTCTTCGCCAGCGCTTGGCGTACGCGCAACACGCGGGTTTCCAGCGGCGTGTCGTCACCGTTGTCGGTGCCGTCGCGCGTGACGAAGTCCTCGATCAGGCGGGTGAGGGTTTCGGCTTCCAGTTGGTCGTAGGGAATCAGCATAATCAGCGCAGGTTTGGCGAAATAAGTACGCATGCTACGCCAAACCTGCCCGTACTGTGTAGGCGCTAACCATTGTTGCCTACCAGACTGTCGACTGCCGGCACTCGCGTTTCACTTTCCATCTGGGTGTCGTGCTCCAACTGGTGGCTGAAGCTTTCCAGGGAGCTGCCGGTGGCATGCGAATCGCTGGCGAACACCGGTGGACTGAGCAAGTAGGCGGTCAGCAAACGGCTCAGTGCAGCCAGGCTGTCGATGTGGGTTCGCTCGTAGCCGTGGGTGGCATCGCAACCGAAAGCCAGTAATGCAGTGCGAATATCATGGCCTGCGGTGATTGCCGAGTGGGCATCGCTGAAGTAGTAGCGAAACACATCGCGGCGCGCCGGCAGTTCGTTGTCGCGGGCAAGTTTGAGCAAATGCCGCGACAGGTGATAGTCATAGGGCCCCGCCGAGTCCTGCATGGCAATGCTTACGGCATGCTCGCTGGAGTGTTGACCGGGGGCGACAGGCGCAATGTCGATTCCGACGAATTCGCTGACGTCCCAGGGCAAGGCAGCCGCCGCGCCTGAGCCGGTTTCCTCGGTGATGGTGAACAGCGGATGGCAGTCGATCAAGGGTTGTGCGCCGCTGTCGACGATAGCCTTGAGCGATGCCAGCAGTGCTGCAACGCCGGCCTTGTCGTCCAGATGACGGGCGCTGATATGGCCGCTTTCGGTAAATTCCGGTAAGGGATCGAAGGCCACGAAGTCGCCGATGTCGACCCCCAGGGTTTGGCAATCGGCACGGGTGGCGCAGTAGGCATCCAGGCGCAGTTCAACATGCTCCCAACTCACGGGCATTTGGTCGATGGCGGTGTTGAAGGCATGTCCGCTGGCCATCAGCGGCAACACGCTGCCACGCAGCACCCCGGTGTCGGTAAAGACGCTGACGCGGCTGCCTTCGGCGAAGCGACTCGACCAGCAGCCTACCGGCGCCAGCGACAGTCTGCCATTGTCCTGGATCGCCCGCACGCTGGCGCCGATGGTGTCCAGATGGGCTGAAACGGCGCGGTCCGGCGAGCTCTTGCGACCTTTCAGGGTTGCGCGAATGGTACCGCGGCGGGTCAGTTCGAAGGGGATACCGAGTTCTTCCAGACGCTCGGCAACATAGCGCACGATGGTGTCGGTAAAACCAGTGGGGCTGGGGATGGCGAGCATCTCCAACAAGACTTTCTGCAAATAATTGAGGTCAGGTTCCGGTAGCTGTTCAGCCATGTATCCTCCTGTGCTCAGGGTGCCGGCCGGCTGTGTGGAAACAGCAGGTCGACGAAGCGTTCGGCAGTGGGTTGTGGCTCGTGGTTAGCCAGCCCGGCGCGTTCATTGGCTTCGATGAAAACGTGATCGGGCTGGTCAGCGGCGGTGACCATCAGGTCGAGGCCGACGACCGCAATGTCCAGGGCGCGCGCGGCGCGGATCGCCGCGTCGGCCAGGGTCGGATGCAGGCGTTCGGTGACGTCCTCCAGGCAACCGCCGGTGTGCAGATTGGCTGTGCGTCGTACCGCCAGGCGTTGGCCGGCAGGCAACACGGTGTCGTAGTCGACCCCAGCCGCGTGCAGGGTGCGCTGGGTTTCGTCGTCGAGCGGAATGCGGCTCTCGCCGCCGGTAGCGCTCTGGCGGCGTCGGCTCTGGGCTTCGATCAGCGCGCCGACTGCATGTTGGCCGTCGCCGACAATGTGCGCAGGATGGCGTATGGCGGCAGCCACCACCTCAAAACCAATGACCACGATGCGCAGGTCCAGGCCTTCGTGGAAGCTTTCCAGCAACACACGACTGTCGAAGCGCCGGGCGTTTTCCACCGCCTGACTGATCTCTTCAAGGCTGGTGAGGTTGACGGCCACCCCCTGGCCTTGCTCGCCATCCAGGGGTTTGACCACCACCGCGCCATGGTCTTCGAGAAAGGCCAGATTGTCGTCGGCGTTGCCCGCCAGTTGTTGCGCCGGCAATTGCAGACCGGCGTTCTTCAGTATCTTGTGGGTCAGGCTCTTGTCCTGGCACAGGGTCATGCTCACGGCGCTGGTAAGGTCACTCAACGACTCGCGGCAGCGTACCCGCCGACCGCCCAGGCTGAGTGTGAACAGACCGGCGTCGGCGTCATCGACCTGTACCTCAATGCCGCGTCGGTAGGCTTCCTCGACAATGATGCGGGCATAGGGGTTGAGCCCGGTCTGCGGACCTGGGCCGAGGAACAAAGTCTGGTTGATGCCGTTTTTGCGTTTGATCGCGAAGGTCGGCAGGGTGCGAAAGCCCAATTTCGCATACAAACGCTTGGCCTGGCGGTTGTCGTGCAACACCGAAAGATCGAGGCAACTCAAGCCGCGACTCATGAAATGCTCGATCAAGTGCCGCACCAGCACTTCGCCCACCCCAGGCCGGGTGCAATGTGGGTCGACCGCCAGGCACCAGAGGCTGCTGCCGTGCTCGGGATCGGCAAAAGCCTTGTGATGATTCAAGCCCATCACGCTGCCGATTACCGCGCCGGTGTCTTCATCTTCGGCCAACCAGTACACCGGGCCGCCGAGGTGGCGCGGGGTAAGCAGCGCCGGATCGACAGGCAGCATGTTGCGCGCCAGGTACAGGGCGTTGATGGCTTGCCAGTCACTGTCGTTCTGCGCACGGCGGATACGAAAGCCACGAAACACCCGCTGCGCCGGACGGTAGTCAGTGAACCACAGGCGCAGCGTGTCGGAAGGGTCGAGGAATAACTGCTGGGGCGCCTGGGCCAACACTTGTTGAGGGGCGGCCACATACAGGGCGATATCGCGCTCGCCGGCACGCTCGTCCTGCAGCGCGCAGGCAAGGCTTTGCGGGTCGGGGTAGGTGTGACCGATCAGCAGGCGCCCCCAGCCGCAATGCAGCGAGCGCGGCTGGTCGTGAGGGTCGCTGCCATCGCCGGCCAGTTGCGCCTGCAGACGCTCGTAGGACGGCACCTGGCCGCGAACCAGGCGCTGACCATAAGGTGAAGCGTGGGCTTTCATCGATCAGATTCCTTGTTCGCTGAGCCACAGGTTCAAAGCCGCCAGTTGCCAAAGCTTCGAACCGCGCAGCGGCGTCAATTGGCCGTGGGGATCGCTGAGCAAGCGGTCCAGGGCGGCCGGTTCGAACAGGCCGCGATCCTGGCTTGGGTCGAGCAACAATTGGCGTACCCAGTCCAGCGTGGCACCTTGCAAATGCTTCAGGCCTGGCACCGGGAAGTAGCCTTTCTTGCGATCGATGACTTCGCTGGGAATGACCAGGCGCGCTGCTTCCTTGAGCACCTGCTTGCCGCCATCGGGCAGTTTGAAGCGCGCCGGGATGCGCGCCGACAGCTCCACCAGGCGGTAATCCAGAAACGGCGTGCGAGCTTCCAGGCCCCAGGCCATGGTCATGTTGTCGACGCGTTTGACCGGGTCATCGACCAGCATCACCGTGCTGTCCAGGCGCAGGGCCTTGTCCACGGCATCGCTGGCGCCGGGTTGAGCGAAGTGGTGGCGGACAAAGTCGCCGGCAGCGTCATGTTCGAGTCGCCACGGTTGTTGAACCGTCTCGGCATAGTCGTCAAAGCTGCGGTCGAAAAAGGCGTCGCGGTAGGCAGCATAAGGGTTCGATGCGCCATCGACCTGCGGGTACCAGTGATAACCGGCGAACAATTCGTCAGCGCCCTGGCCGCTTTGCACCACTTTGCAGTGTTTGGCCACCTCACGTGACAGCAGGTAGAAGGCGATGCAGTCGTGGCTGACCATCGGCTCGCTCATGGCACGGAACGCCGCTGGCAGTTGCTCGATGATTTCTCGCTCGTCGATACGCAACTGATGGTGGCGCGTGCCGTAGTGACGAGCGATCAGGTCCGAGTACTGGAACTCGTCGCCGCGTTCACCACCGGCATCTTCGAAGCCGATGGAGAAGGTCGACAAGTCTTCCACGCCCACTTCGCGCAGCAGCCCCACCAGCATGCTGGAGTCGACGCCGCCGGACAACAGGACGCCGACATCGACGGCGGCACGTTGACGAATTGCCACGGCTTCGCGGGTGCTTTCGAGCACGCGGTCACGCCAGTCTTCCAGGCTCAGGTCCAGCTCGTCGGTGCGCGGGCCATATTGCAACTGCCACCATACCTGCTGCTCAACACGGCCTTGGGCATCGATACGTATCCAGGTGGCTGGCGCCAGCTTCTGCACATTGGCCAGCAGGGTGCGCGGTGCAGGTACAACCGCATGGAAATTCAGGTAATGGTTGAGCGCTACCGGGTCGAGCATCGGGTTGATGTCACCGCCTTTCAACAAGGCCGGCAGGCTTGAGGCGAAGCGCAAACGCTCGCCGTTGCGCGACAGGTATAAAGGCTTGACCCCGAGACGGTCGCGGGCGAGAAACAGTTGCTGGGTGTCGCGCTCCCAGATCGCCAGGGCAAACATGCCGTTCAGGCGCGGCAGCAGATCGGCGCCCCAGGCATGGTAGCCCTTGAGCAGCACTTCGGTGTCGCCGTCTGAATAGAACCCGTAGCCGAGGTCTTCCAGCTCGCGACGCAGTTCAGGGAAGTTATAAATGGCGCCATTGAAGGCCAGTGATAAACCTAACTGACTATCGACCATGGGCTGCGCCGAGCCGTCGGACAGATCCATGATTTTCAGCCGACGATGGCCCAGCGCAATCGGGCCCTGGCTATGAAAGCCCCAGGCATCCGGGCCACGAGGTGCCAGGTGATGGGTCATTCGCTCGACCGCGGCGAGGTCCGCCGGGCGTGGTGGATGGGCAACAGGGGTGAAACGAAACTCTCCAGCTAATCCGCACATAAGTCCTTACCGGTTTTGCCGTTGGGGAAGGTGCCCAAAACGCGGGCACATTGAAACTGACCGAGCGGGCTGGCGAGAGTTTTAGAACGATTAGTTATATGCGGTGATGGCGGGCTTTGAGCTGAGAACTGCAAGCGGGAGGTGCCGCTTGCAGTACTTCTAGCTCAGGGCTTGGAGGTTGGCGCAGTTTTTTTTCCGCGAATCAGCTCGCGCAGCATGAAGCGGTTGGGGTGGCAGGCTTCGGCTACGTCGCGGGGGACCGGCAGTGGTGCATCGTCGATCCAGGCAGCGATCAGCTCGCCGCTCAGCGGGGCGGTGATGATTCCGCGTGAGCCGTGGCCGCTGTTGATGTACAGGCCTTCGATCCAGGGGCAGGGAGTATTGGGCACCTGACGGGCATCCTTGGCCAGGACGGCATATTGCTGGTCGAACAGTTGCCTCTCGGCCAGTGGGCCGACGATCGGCAGATAGTCTGGACTGGTGCAGCGAAAGGCTGCACGGCCCTGCAGGGTATGTGGGTCAATATGGTGGGTGTCGAGGCGTTCGGCGAGGTCGCTGGAAATTTCATCGAGCAGATGCAGGTTACCGATGTGCTCTTCAACGGTGGGGGTTGTGTCCAGGCTATGGAAGTCGAAGCTGGCGCCCAGGGTGTGTTCGCCACCTCGTGACGGTGCGACGTAGCCGTCGGCGCACACCACGGTATTCAATGCCTGGCTTCGGGCGGTAGCTGGCAAGCGGGTGATCTGCCCGCGTATGCGCTTGAGCGGCAGGCCGACACAGGGTTCGAAACGCTGGATTTCGGCGGCAGTGGCCAGCACGACCACCGCTGCACTGGCGAGGAATTTCTCGCTTTCCCAGGCCTGCCACAGGCCATCGACTTTTCGCAGTTGCATCACCTGGTGGTGGGTCAGCAGCGTAATATTGGGGTGCTGCAGTTGTGCCTGGCACAACGCCGGCGGATGCGCCCAACCCGCCTGGGGGTAGAACAATCCGCCACTGGCCAGCGCTACACCTGCCACCGCTTGCGCCTGCTCGCGACTCAGGCGTTGCAGCAGTTGCCGGTCGAAGGCATTGGCCAGGGTTTCCTGACGTTGCTCTTCCTTGCTGTCGAAGGCCAATTGCAGAACACCGCAAGCGTCCCAATCCTGCCCCCGCTGCAGGCATTGAAGCAGGCGTCTGGTGTAGCCGAAACCACTCAGAATCAGACGCGACAACGCCGTGCCATGGGCCGATAGCTTGAGGTAGAGCACTCCCTGCGGATTGCCCGAGGCTTCTGCAGCCACGGTCGCGTGGCGCTCCAGTACGCTGACCTGCCAGCCTCGAGCCGCAAGGCTGGCGGCGGTGGCACAACCGGCAAGCCCGGCGCCGATAACCAGCGCCTGGCGCGGGCCGGTCAAGACAAGAGGGCGGGCGAACCAGGGGGCGACGGTTACCGAGTTGTCCTGGGGCTCTGGAGTGCCACGAAAGACCCCACGCAGTACTTCCCACTTCTTGCCGATACCCGGGATGCGTTTCATCTCAAAGCCCACGGCAATCAGGCCGCGGCGCACCCAACCGGTGCTGGTGAACGTGCCGAGGGTGGCATTGGCAGCGCAGAGGCGGCCGATTTGAGTGAACAGTTCCGGTGTCCACATTTGCGGATTCTTTGCCGGGGCGAAGCCGTCGAGGAACCAGGCGTCGACCTCGGCATCGAGTTGTGGCAGTTGCTCCAGGGCATCACCAATCATCAGGGTCAACCGCACTCGGCCCTGATCGAAGACGAAGGTCTGGAAGCCATCATGCACCGCCACGTACTGCGCCAGCAGCGCAGCGCTGAAGGGCGCCAGCTCCGGCCACAGGGCCAAGGCACGAGCGAGGTCAGCATGACTGAGCGGGTACTTTTCCACGCTGATGAAATGCAGGCGGGCATCGGCGTTTGCGCATTCGTTGAACAGTTGCCAGGCACAGAAGAAATTCAGTCCCGTGCCAAAACCGGTTTCACCGATCACCAGGCACTGCTCCGGCGCCATCGTGCTGAAACGCTGGCGCAGGTCGTTCTGGTCAATGAACACATGACGGGTTTCTTCCAGGCTCTGGTCCTTGGAGAAATAAATGTCATCGAACTGGCGCGAATGGGGGCGGCCCTGCTCGTCCCAGTCGATCTGGGCGTATTGGGTTACTTCAGTCATGGTCGGCTCAGGTCAGGCTAGAACGGCATTTTAGCTGATCGACACGACACTGTTGTCTTCACCTGGGCATTCTTTGTTTGCCGGACAAAGAGGGCCTCGATCCGCTAGTCTTGCTTATCCATGTAGGGAGCCTGGTATGTTCGAATCCGCTGAAATTGGTCACGCCATCGATAAAGAGACCTACGACGCCGAAGTGCCCGCACTTCGCGAAGCGTTGTTGGAGGCACAGTTCGAACTCAAACAGCAGGCGCGTTTCCCGGTGATTGTATTGATCAACGGTATTGAAGGCGCTGGCAAGGGCGAAACGGTGAAGCTGCTCAACGAGTGGATGGACCCGCGCCTGATTGAAGTGCGTACGTTCGACCAACAGACTGACGAAGAACTCGCGCGGCCACCGGCCTGGCGCTACTGGCGCGCATTGCCCGCAAAAGGTCGAATGGGGGTGTTTTTCGGCAACTGGTACAGCCAGATGCTGCAGGGGCGAGTCCATGGGCATTTCAAGGATGCGGTGCTCGATCAGGCCATCCGCGGCGCCGAGCGCCTGGAGGAAATGCTCTGTGACGAAGGGGCGTTGATCTTCAAGTTCTGGTTTCACTTGTCGAAAAAACAGATGAAAGCCCGGCTCAAGGCGCTCAAGGATGATCCATTGCACAGTTGGCGCATCAGCCCGCTGGATTGGCAGCAGTCGCAAACCTATGATCGCTTTGTGCGCTTCGGTGAGCGGGTGCTGCGCCAGACCAGCCGTGATTACGCGCCCTGGCATGTCATTGAAGGTGTTGACCCGTATTACCGCAGCCTGGCAGTCGGGCGCATTCTGCTTGAAGGCTTGCAGGCCGCGCTCAAGGTCCAGCATGCACCGATTCATCGCCCCAGCGTCGCCCCGCTGGGCGAGAGTATCGATCAGCGCAGCTTGCTGGGTAGCCTGGACATGACCCTACGCCTGGACAAAAGCGAGTACCAGGAGCAGCTGATTACCGAGCAAGCGCGGCTGGCGGGTTTGCTGCGCGACAAGCACATGCGTCGCCATGCCTTGGTGGCGGTGTTCGAGGGCAATGATGCAGCGGGCAAGGGCGGCGCCATTCGTCGCGTTGCCGCGGCGCTGGACCCACGGCAGTACCGTATCGTGCCGATTGCGGCGCCCTCTGAAGAGGAGCGCGCACAACCTTACCTGTGGCGGTTCTGGCGCCATGTGCCGGCGCGCGGCAAATTCACCGTGTTCGACCGCTCCTGGTACGGCCGCGTGTTGGTCGAGCGCATCGAAGGCTTCTGCAGTCAGGCTGACTGGATGCGTGCCTATGGCGAAATCAACGACTTTGAAGAGCAACTGACCGATGCCGGTGTAGTGCTGGTCAAGTTCTGGCTGTCGATTGACGAACAGACCCAACTCGAGCGTTTCCAGGAGCGCGAAAAGATTCCGTTCAAGCGTTTCAAAATTACCGAGGAAGACTGGCGTAACCGCGAAAAGTGGGGGCAATACGCGGAAGCTGTCGGCGACATGGTAGACCGCACCAGCACCGAAATCGCGCCATGGACATTGGTTGAAGCCAATGACAAGCGCTGGGCGCGGGTGAAAGTGTTGCGCACTATCAACAATGCTCTGGAGGCAGCGTTCAAGAAAGACAAGAAATAGCAGTCGCTAGGGGAATGAAGTGCGGAAATCTTTTCTGCAATTGTACCTGTCGGCCCCCACAGCCAATCCGTAGAATTCAGGCTTCCGCCACACAGGGCTATTGAGGCTGTTATGCACATTTCTTCCGGACGCTGGGTCTACGGTCTGTCACTTTCACTGCTGACCGCCTTGCTCTGGGGCATCCTGCCGATCAAGCTCAAACAAGTGTTGCAGGTGATGGACCCGGTCACTGTCACCTGGTTTCGCCTGCTGGTTTCCGGCGGCCTGCTGTTTGCCTGGCTGGCAGCCAGCAAGCGCCTGCCATCGTTCAATCGTCTGGGGCGCAAAGGCTGGGCGCTGGTAGCGCTGGCCACGGGCGGCCTGGTAGGCAACTACGTGCTGTACCTGATGGGGCTCAACCTGCTCAGCCCCGGCACCGCGCAGTTGGTGGTACAGCTTGGGCCGGTGCTGCTGTTGGTGGCCAGTGTGATCCTGTTCAAGGAACGCTTCAGCCTCGGGCAGGGTGTGGGCCTGTTGATTCTGCTGATGGGGTTTGGCTTGTTCTTCAACCAACGCCTGGAAGAGCTGCTGACGTCCTTGAGTGTCTACACCACCGGGGTACTGACTATTATCCTGGCTACCACCATCTGGGTGTTCTACGCCCTGAGTCAGAAGCAATTGTTGACGGTGTGGAATTCGATGCAGGTGATGATGGTCATCTACCTGTGCTGCGCGGTGCTTCTCACGCCGTGGGTCCATCCGCTTGAAGCCTTGCAACTGAATCCACTGCAAGGGTGGCTGTTGCTCGCCTGCTGCCTCAATACCTTGGTTGCCTATGGGGCTTTCGCCGAAGCGCTTGCGCACTGGGAAGCGTCCAAGGTCAGTGCCACCCTGGCGCTGACGCCGCTGGTGACGTTTGTTGCCGTGGCGTTGGCGGCCTGGTTCTGGCCGGACTATGTGCACGCCGAGCAGATCAACACGCTGGGATATCTTGGGGCGATGGTGGTGGTAGTGGGCTCGGTGCTGACTGCGCTGGGGCCGTCGCTGGTTGCCGGCTGGCGGGCCAGGCGAGTGCGCCTGGCCCGCTGACTCAGCCTTTTTTACCCGGTTCGAGCATGTCTTGCGGGCGTACCCACTGATCGAACTGTTCGTTGCTCAGGTAGCCCAGGCTCAAGGCTGCATCGCGCAGGGTGGTGCCTTCGCTGTAGGCCTTCTTGGCAATCTCCGCCGCCTTGTCGTAGCCGATGTGCGGATTGAGCGCGGTGACCAGCATCAGCCCGCGTTCCAGGTGCGCTGCCATTTGTTCGGCATCGGGTTCGATGCCGGCCACGCAGTGCTGCTGGAAGTTGCGGCAGCCGTCGGCCAGCAGCTCGATGGATTGCAGCAGGTTGTGAATGATGACCGGCTTGAATACGTTCAACTGCAAGTGCCCCTGGCTTGCCGCAAAGCCAATCGCCGTGTCGTTGCCCAACACCTGGCAGGCGAGCATCGACAGTGCCTCGCACTGCGTCGGGTTGACCTTGCCAGGCATGATCGAGCTGCCTGGCTCGTTGGCCGGCAGGCGTACTTCGGCAAGGCCTGCACGCGGGCCTGAACTCAACAGGCGCAGGTCATTGGCGATTTTCATCAAGGCCACCGCCAGGGTCTTCAAGCCACCGGCCAAGGTGGTCAGCGGCTCATGCCCGGCCAGGGCGGCAAACTTGTTCGGCGCCGTCACGAAGGGCAGGCCGGAGAGGGCGGCCAACTCGGCAGCGATAGCTTCGGCAAAACCATATGGGGCGTTGAGGCCGGTGCCGACCGCGGTACCGCCCTGGGCCAGCTCGCACACGGCGGGCAGCGCGGCACGGATTGCGCGCTGGGCGTAATCGAGCTGGGCGACATAGGCCGATACTTCCTGGCCAAACGTGATCGGGGTGGCATCCATCATGTGCGTGCGACCGGTCTTGACCAGGTGCAGATGACGTGCCGAGAGTTCGGCCAGGCCTGAGGACAACTCGGTGATCGCTGGCAGTAGATGGTGCTGAACAGCCTGCGCCGCGGCAATGTGCATGGCCGTTGGGAAGCAGTCGTTGGAACTTTGCGAGCGATTGACATGATCGTTGGGGTGAACCGGAATCTTGCCGCCGCGGCCTTTGCCGGCCAGTTCGTTGGCGCGCCCGGCGATAACTTCATTAACGTTCATGTTGCTTTGCGTGCCACTGCCTGTCTGCCAGACGACGAGTGGAAACTGATCGTCCAACTGGCCATCGAGCACTTCATCGGCCGCTTGTTCGATCAGGCGGGAAATATCGGCCGGCAGGTCTCCGTTGCGGTTATTGACCCGTGCAGCAGCCTTTTTGATCATTGCCAGCGCATGCAGGACAGCGATTGGCATGCGCTCCTTGCCGATGGCGAAGTTGATCATCGAGCGTTGTGTCTGGGCTCCCCAGTAGGCCTGCTCAGGAACTTCGACCTGTCCCAGGCTGTCAGTTTCGATACGGCTCATACTGCACTCACTCCCTTGTGGTCTGAATTCGCAGTTTAGGTCTCTTTTAGTCGCAGCGGTTCCATCGCTCGTCGACCCACTTGAGTGCTGCGCCCGAGTCGGCGCAGAATGCTCTACTCTGGGGTACTACCTCCTCTGTCCTAATGAAGGAATTACGATGACCCGTCTTCGCGCCCTTTGCACTGCTGTTGCGCTGGTCTGCGCCAGCGGCCAGGTGCTTGCCGATACCGCCAGCCACAACGCCAGTGCCGAAAAATTCCTCATGATGGCGCACGCTGACAAGCTGGGCACCCCGGTGTATATGCAGGTCCAGCAGATGTTTGCCCAGCGTTTCGAGCAGACCAAGGCGCCTGCTTCGAAAAAGTCCGTGCTCGACAGCTACCAGGCCAAGGCCAACGCCGCGCTGGACCAGGCTATCGGCTGGAACAAGCTCAAGCCCGACATGGTCAAGCTGTACACCAGCACCTTCAGCGAAAGCGAGTTGAAAGACCTGGTAGCCTTCTACCAGTCGCCGCTGGGCAAGAAAGTCCTGGAAAAAATGCCTCAGGTTACCCAGCAATCGGCGCAACTGACCCAGCAAAAGCTGGAAAGTGCAGTGCCGGTGGTCAACAAGCTGTTGGCTGATATGACCAAGGAACTTGACCCGAACGCTGGCAAGGCCGCCGCGCCAGCGAAGAAGTAATACGCGGAGCCGTCCATGTCCATGCAGCAAAAGATTGAACAAAGCCTGGCCGCGCTGGCGCCTCAGCACCTGTCGGTGCTCGACGAAAGCCATATGCACAGCCGTGGGCAGGAAACCCATTACAAGGCTGTACTGGTCAGCGAGCAGTTTACTGGCCTGAACAGCGTGAAGCGCCACCAGAAGGTTTATGCCACCCTCGGCGAGTTGATGGGCCAGGTGCATGCCTTGGCCCTGCATACCTACACCCCTGAGGAATGGCAGAAAGTCGGCGCAGCACCCGCTTCACCCACCTGTGCAGGTGGTAGCAAACACTGATTTCATCGTCAGGTTTTTGCTAGAATGTGCAACGCGCCGCTCGACGGCGCGTTTTTTTTGTCATCCGGTCCGCCCTTTACGAGGGTGACCACCTGGAGATTCATTGCATGACCCAAGCTATCGTCGTGGCGGCGCTGTACAAATTCGTCACCCTGAAAGATTACGTCGAGCTGCGCGAACCGCTGCTCGAAACCATGTTGAGCAACGACGTCAAGGGCACTTTGCTGCTGGCCGAAGAAGGCATCAACGGTACCGTGTCGGGCACCCGTGAAGGGATTGATGGCCTGTTGAGCTGGCTGCGCAGCGACGCACGGCTGGTGGATATCGACCATAAGGAATCCTATTGCGATGAACAACCGTTCTATCGCACCAAGGTCAAGCTCAAGAAAGAGATCGTTACCCTGGGTGTGCCAGGCGTAGACCCTAACCACAAGGTTGGTACCTACGTTGAGCCCAAGGACTGGAATGCGCTGATCAGCGACCCGCAAGTGCTGCTCATCGACACCCGTAACGACTACGAAGTGGCCATCGGCACCTTTGAAGGCGCAATTGATCCGAAAACCACTACCTTTCGTGAGTTTCCGGACTACATCAAGGCCAACTTCGACCCCTCGCGCCACAAAAAAGTGGCCATGTTTTGCACCGGCGGCATTCGTTGCGAAAAAGCCTCCAGCTACATGCTCGGTGAAGGTTTCGAAGAGGTCTATCATCTTAAAGGCGGCATCCTGAAATACCTCGAAGAGGTACCGCAGGAAGAAACCCGTTGGCAGGGCGACTGCTTCGTGTTCGACAACCGGGTCACTGTGCGCCACGACCTGAGCGAGGGCGACTACGACCAGTGCCATGCCTGCCGTACACCGATCAGCGTCGAAGAACGTGCGTCCGAGCATTATTCGCCAGGTATCAGTTGCCCGCATTGCTGGGACAGCTTGAGCGAAAAGACCCGTCGCAGCGCCGCTGACCGGCAGAAGCAGATCGAATTGGCCAAGGCCCGCAACATGCCGCACCCAATCGGTCACAATTACCGCAAAGCCGCCGAGGCCTGATAGATGTCCGCACGCCTGCTCTATGTGATGGACCCGATGTGCTCCTGGTGCTGGGGCTTTGCACCCGTAGCGCAGGCCTTGATCGCCCAGGCCCGAGACGCCGGTATTGAAACCCACCTGGTGCCAGGCGGCTTGCGTACCGGCAGCAGTGCGCTGGACGCGTCGACGCGCGGCTACATCCTTGATCATTGGCAGGCGGTCAATACCGCCACCGGTCAGCCCTTTACCCTCGAAGGTGCGATGCCGGAAGGTTTCGTCTACGACACCGAGCCCGCCTGTCGGGCATTGGTGGCGGCGCGCGGCCTGGACGTGCAGCGCACCTGGGCATTGCTCGCGGCAATCCAGCAGGCGTTCTACCAAGGTGGTGAAGACGTCACCCTTGCACCGAAACTGGTGGAGCTGGCTGAACAGGTCGGCTTCGACCGTGCGCTGTTTGCCGAGCGCTTTGCCAGTGCTGACGTGCGCTCGGCCACGGCCTCCGATATCACCTGGGTGCAGGATCTGGGCATCGCCGGGTTCCCCACCTTGCTGGCCGAACGTAATGGTCAGTTGGCGCTGTTGACCAACGGTTACCAGCCGCTTGATTCCCTCAGCCCGCTGCTCGGCCGCTGGCTGCAGCAGGCAGCGTGTGCTTGATGTCCCAGGGTCACCCGACCCTGTGCCGGGGCCGGCGCCCGCCGTTGCCGATCGGCTGAGCTGGGCGGAAATCCGCCGCCTGGCCTTGCACCATAAAAAAGCCCTGTGGATTGCCAACGGTGTCGCGGTACTGGCAGCCCTGTGCAGCGTTCCTATCCCGCTCTTGTTGCCATTGCTGGTCGATGAAGTGTTGCTTGGGCATGGTGACGCCGCGCTCAAGTGGATGAATCAGTTTTTGCCGGGCAACTGGCAGGTAGCGGCAGGCTACATCGGTTTGATGCTGGTGCTTACGCTGTGCCTGCGGTGTGCCGCGCTGGCCTTCAACGTGGTGCAGGCCAAGCTGTTCGCCGGCCTTGCCAAGGACATTGTCTACCGCCTGCGCATCCGCCTGATCGAGCGGCTCAAACGAATTTCCCTCAAGGAGTACGAAAGCCTGGGCAGCGGCACCGTGACCACGCATTTGGTCACTGACCTGGATACCCTGGACAAATTCGTCGGAGAAACCCTCAGCCGCTTCCTGGTTGCCATGCTGACCCTTACCGGCACTGCGGCGATCCTGATGTGGATGCACTGGAAGCTGGCGCTGTTGATTCTGCTGTTCAACCCCCTGGTCATTTTTGCCACGGTGCAGTTGGGCAAGCGGGTCAAACACCTGAAGAAGCTGGAGAACGACAGTACTTCACGCTTCACCCAGGCGCTGACCGAAACCCTGGATGCCATCCAGGAAATCCGTGCCAGCAACCGTCAGGGCTATTTTCTCGGGCGTCTGGGCTTGCGTGCCCAGGAAGTGCGCAACTATGCGGTAGCTTCGCAGTGGAAGAGTGATGCCAGCGGCCGCGCCAGTGGTCTGTTGTTTCAGTTCGGTATCGATATCTTCCGCGCCGCAGCGATGCTCACCGTACTGTTTTCCGACTTGTCGATCGGGCAGATGCTGGCAGTGTTCAGTTACCTGTGGTTCATGATCGGTCCGGTCGAACAGTTACTGAATCTGCAATACGCCTACTACGCCGCAGGCGGCGCACTGAGCCGGCTCAACGAGTTGCTGGCGCGTGCCGACGAGCCGCAATACCCAGGCGGCGTCGACCCATTCAAGGGGCGCGACACCGTCGGTATCGAAGTGCAGGGCTTGCGTTTTGCCTATGCCGACGAACCGGTGCTCGACCAGTTGAACCTGTCCATTGCCCCAGGTGAAAAGGTGGCCATCGTCGGTGCCAGTGGTGGCGGCAAAAGCACCTTGGTGCAGTTGCTGCTTGGCCTCTATAGCCCGCAGGCCGGCACCATTCGCTTCGGTGGCTCGACCCTGCAGGACATCGGTCTGGAAACCTTGCGCGAGCATGTCGCTGTGGTGCTGCAGCATCCGTCGCTGTTCAACGACACCGTGCGTGCCAACCTGACCATGGGCCGTGATTGCAGCGACGAAGCCTGCTGGCAGGCGCTGGCAATTGCCCAGTTGGAAACGACCATTGCCGCGTTGCCCCGTGGCCTGGACACCGTGGTCGGTCGCTCGGGTGTGCGCCTCTCGGGCGGCCAGCGCCAGCGTCTGGCAATCGCACGCATGGTACTGGCCGAGCCCAAGGTGGTCATACTCGATGAAGCAACCTCGGCCCTTGATGCGGCGACCGAATACAACCTGCACCAGGCGCTTGCGCGCTTTCTCAGTGCGCGAACCACGTTGATCATTGCCCATCGTCTGTCCGCAGTGAAGCAGGCAGACCGGGTACTGGTTTTTGATGGCGGGCATGTGGCCGAGGATGGCGATCATCAGCAGTTGATCGCCGATGGTGGCTTGTACGCCAAGCTGTATGGTCATCTGCAACAGAGTTGAGCTTAAACTGCGTGTAACGGAGAAAAGCGCTCCAGTATTGCGAGCAAATAGCCTAGGCTGTGCCTTTATAAGATAAAGATTCATCCGGCTCTGTGTGCAAGGGACCTCATGAAGCGAAAAAGGACTCTCGAAACCCCGAACTTGTTCGGCATCATCTGGCCATTTGTTGCCGTGGTGTTGTTCCAGGCATTGTTGGGGGGGATCAGTCTCTACGCCTTGTCGGCAGTGCGTGGCTACGTAGCAGGGGAGAGCCTTTGGTCCAAGGGGCAAAAGGACGCCATCTATTACCTCAACCTGTATGCCGACAACCGCGACGAAGCGGTTTTCGCAAAGTACCAGACTGCCTTCGCCGTGCCGCAGGGCGGACACGACCTGCGTGCTGCCCTGGATCTGCCCGAACCGGATCTGGACGCGGCGCGACGCGGTATTTTGCAGGGCGGCAATCACCCCGATGATGTCTCCAGTCTTATCTGGTTGTACTTGAACTTTCGCCAGGTCAGTTACCTGGAAAAGGCCATTGAGCTGTGGTCGGTGGGCGATAGCTTTCTGAATCAGCTCAACGATGTCGCTCAACAGATGCAGGACGGCTTTCGCAGTAACACCGCCACCGCCAGCGATGTGGCCGAATGGAAGGCGCGCATCGCCACGATCAACGATGGTGTAACGCCTGCGGCCCGGGCATTCAGCGATGCCCTGGGCGAAGGTTCGCGGGTACTGCTGCGGGTGCTGCTGGTGACCAACCTGGCCACCGCCTTTTTTCTGATTGCCTTGGCATGGATGCGCTCAAGCAAGCTGCTGGCGCAACGACAAGCCTTTGCCAACGCCTTGGAGGTAGAAAAGGAGCGGGCGCAGATTACCTTGGAGTCGATAGGCGACGGCGTGATCACCACCGATGTTGAAGGCTGCATCGCTTACATGAACCCTGCGGCCGAGCAATTGACTCACTGGCATGCGGCCCAGGCCCTGGGCTTGCCCCTGGCGGCGCTGTTCAGCCTGCTCGACGAGAATGCCGAGAAAAACAGCCTGACACTGGTCGAGCGTATTCTGGGTGGAGACTTCAGCGGCGGCACTGAACATACCAAGCTGATCCAGCGCCTCGATGGCAGTACCGTCTCAGTGACCCTGGTGGGGGCACCGATCATGGCTGAAGGGCAGATAAGCGGCACTGTGCTGGTTTTGCATGACATGACTCAGGAGCGGCAGTACATCGCCAATCTGTCCTGGCAGGCAACCCATGATGCATTGACCGGGCTCGCCAACCGCCGCGAATTCGAATATCGCCTGGAGCAGGCACTCAACACCTTGGCACGCAAGCCGGCGCGGCATGCGCTGATGTTCCTCGATCTTGACCAGTTCAAGCTGGTCAACGACACCTGTGGGCATGCCGCCGGTGACGAACTGCTCAGGCACATCTGTGCGGTGCTCCAGGCGGGATTGCGCGACGGCGATACCCTCGCGCGCCTGGGCGGTGATGAGTTCGGCATTCTTCTTGAGAATTGTGGGCATGAGCTGGCTGAGCGCATTGCTGAAAGCCTGCGCCAGGCCGTTCAGAACCTGCATTTTGTCTGGAAGAACCGCCCGTTCATGACCACCGTGAGTATCGGGCTGGTGCATGTATCCCAAGCCCCTGTCACCCTTGAGGCCTCCCTGCGTGCCGCGGATATGGCGTGCTACATGGCCAAGGAAAAGGGTCGCAATCGGGTGCAGGTGTATCACGCTGACGACAGCGAGCTGTCCATGCGTTTTGGCGAAATGGCCTGGATTCAGCGGCTGCATGTGGCGCTGGAAGAAAACCGCTTTTGCCTGTACGCCCAGGAAATCGCGGCCCTTGGGGAGCATGACGGGTCAGGGCATATCGAAATTCTCTTGCGCCTGCAGGATGAAAACGGACGCATCATTTTGCCCGACAGTTTCATTCCTGCCGCCGAGCGCTACGGTTTGATGACAGCGCTGGATCGTTGGGTGGTGCGCAATGTGTTCGAGGTGATTCGCCAGTGCCTGGATGAGCGCGGTGATGGCCCACTGGCCATGTGTGCGATCAATCTGTCGGGTAGCAGCATTGGCGATGACAAATTCCTCGAGTACCTGCGCCGGCTGTTCGGTGAGTATGATATTCCGCCGCAAATGATCTGTTTCGAGATCACCGAAACCAGTGCCATTGCCAATCTGGGCAGTGCCATACGCTTTATCAACGAGCTGAAAAGCCTCGGTTGCCGGTTCTCGCTGGATGACTTCTGCGCCGGAATGTCGTCATTTGCTTACTTGAAGCATCTGCCCGTGGATTTCCTGAAAATCGACGGCAGTTTCGTCAAGGACATGCTCGATGACCCGGTCAATCGAGCTATGGTTGAGGTCATCAATCATATCGGCCATGTCATGGGCAAACGCACCATTGCCGAGTTCGTCGAAACGCCGTTGATTGAGCAAGCCCTGCAGGAAATAGGCGTCGACTACGCCCAGGGCTACCTGATCGAGCGACCGCAGGCCTTTACCTGCGACAGCTTGCAGCGCCAACGGATTGCAGCAAGGCCTTTGTTGTTCAAGGCACCAGGGACTTTTCGCTGAAATCTGCACGAATAATCACAAGGAACAAGGAGCTAAAAGTGATTGACGCGTTTGTTCGTACCGGTCCATTGATGGACCCCACCAGTTACCCGCTCTGGGCCCAGCAGTTGATCAAAGACTGCCATGAGAGCAAGCGCAGGGTAGTCGAACACGAACTCTACCAGCGTATGCGTGACGGCCGACTCAGCAGTCGGACGATGCGCCAGTACCTGATTGGCGGCTGGCCGGTGGTCGAGCAGTTTTCCCTGTACATGGCCAAGAACCTGACCAAGACCCGCTATGCCCGCCATCCCGGCGAAGACATGGCGCGTCGCTGGTTGATGCGCAACATTCGTGTCGAGCTCAATCATGCCGATTACTGGTTGTACTGGAGCCAGGCCCATGGCGTCAGCCTTGAAGACCTGCAGGCCCAGGAAGTGCCGACCGAACTCAATGCATTGAGCGATTGGTGCTGGCACACCTGTGCCACCGATTCGCTGGTGGTGGCGGTGGCGGCGACCAACTATGCAATCGAAGGAGCGACGGGCGAATGGTCGGCGGTGGTGTGCTCCACCGGTGTCTATGCCCAGGGTTTTCCGGAGGAAGGTCGCAAGCGCGCCATGAAGTGGCTGAAGATGCATGCCCAGTACGATGACGCCCACCCATGGGAAGCACTGGAAATCGTCTGCACCCTGGCGGGCAATCACCCTACCCAGGCGCTGCAGACCGAGCTGCGTCGGGCGGTGTGCAAGAGCTACGACTACATGTACTTGTTTCTGGAGCGCTGCATGCAACTGGAACAGCACCAGCCCGCCCGGGTTCAGGCGGAACTGGTAGAGGGCTGAGCTTACTGGGCGTTGAACGCCTGGCCGTTGACGCCAGCGCTGTCCGGGCCCATCAAGTACAGGTAGACCGGCATGATTTGCTCAGGCAAAGGGTTGTTCTCCGGGTTCTCGCCCGGATAAGCCTGGGCACGCATGCTGGTGCGGGTGGCGCCCGGGTTGATGCTGTTGGAGCGAACCGGGGCGACGTTTTCCAGTTCGTCGGCGAGGGTTTGCATCAACCCTTCGGTAGCGAACTTCGACACACCGTAGGCGCCCCAGTAGGCCCGGCCTTTGCGCCCGACGCTGCTGGAAGTGAAGATCACCGATGCATCCTTAGACAGCTTGAGCAGCGGCAGCAGGGTGCTGGTGAGCATGAACATGGCGTTGACGTTGATTTGCATGACGCGCATGAAGTTGTCGCCAGACAACTGCTCCAGCGGCGTGCGCGGGCCAATGATCGAGGCGTTGTGCAGCAAGCCGTCGATGTGGCCGAACTCGTTTTCAATCATTGCTGCCAGTTCGTCGTACTGATGCGGCAACGCGGTTTCCAGGTTGAACGGAATGACTGCAGGCGTGGGGTGGCCAGCCGCTTCGATCTCATCGTAGACCTGGCTCAGGTTGCCTTCGGTCTTGCCCAGCAACAGTACGGTCGCGCCGTGGGCGGCGTAGGCCTTGGCCGCAGCTGCACCGATTCCACGACCAGCGCCGGTGACCATGATGGTCCGGCCTTGCAGCAGGTCGGGGCGGGCGGAATATTCGAACATGGGGTTACCTCGTGGGAAGTGGGACGTTTCATCGCGGGCAAGCCCGCTCCCACAGGGGAGACTACCAGCCTGTGGGGGCTTGCCCGCGTGACCAAATCAGCAGCCGCAGAGTGCGCTATCGAGCACCTTGCGCAGCTCCAGCGGATGATCGACCACAACATCCGCACCCCAGTTGTTGGGGTTGTCGTCCGGGTGAATGTAGCCATAGCGCACCGCTGCGGTGCGGGTGCCGGCATCACGACCAGACTCGATGTCGCGCAGGTCATCACCGACGAACAGCACGCTGGCCGGGTCCAGGTTCAAGGTTTTGCAGGCAAGGATCAGCGGCTCGGGGTCTGGTTTGCTGTTCTTCACGTGATCGGGGCAAATCAGCAAGGCCGAGCGTTCAGCCAGGCCCAACTGCTGCATGATCGGCTCGGCGAAGCGCACCGGCTTGTTGGTGACCACGCCCCACAGCAGGTTGCCCTTTTCGATGTCGGCGAGCAGTTCAGCCATGCCGTCGTAGAGTTTGCTGTGAACCGCACAACCTTGTTGGTAGCGCTCGAGGAACTCCAGGCGCAGGGCTTCGAATTCCGGCGCTTCTGGGTCGAGGTTGAAGGTGACCGCTACCATCGCCTTGGCACCACCGGAGACCACGTCGCGGATGCGCTGGTCGTCGATTGCCGGCAGGCCACGTTCGGCGAGCATCGCCTGGCAGATGGCGATGAAGTCCGGCGCCGTGTCGAGCAGGGTGCCGTCCATGTCAAAAAGTACTGCTCTCAGGCGCATGCTCATTCCTCGCGCAGGGTCTGGATCATGTAATTGACGTCGACATCGTTGGCCAGCTTGTAGTGCTTGGTCAACGGGTTGTAGGTCAGGCCGATGATGTCCTTGACGTTCAGGCCGGCTTCACGGCTCCAGGCGCCGAGCTCGGAAGGGCGGATGAACTTCTTGAAGTCGTGGGTACCGCGCGGCAGCAGCTTCATGATGTATTCAGCGCCGATGATCGCGAACAGGTAAGCCTTTGGGTTGCGGTTGATGGTCGAGAAGAACACCTGGCCGCCGGGCTTGACCATGCGGTAGCAGGCACGGATCACCGAAGAGGGATCAGGCACGTGCTCGAGCATCTCAAGGCAGGTCACCACGTCGAACTGCTCGGGCATTTCTTCGGCCAGCGCCTCGGCGGTGGTCTGGCGGTATTCGACCTCTACGCCGGACTCGAGCTGATGCAGGCGGGCCACGGCCAGTGGCGCTTCACCCATGTCGATACCCATGACAGTGGCACCGCGCTGGGCCATGGCCTCGCTGAGGATACCGCCGCCGCAACCGACGTCGAGAACCTTCTTGCCGGCCAGCTTGACCCGCTCATCAATCCAGTTGACCCGCAGTGGGTTGATGTCGTGCAGGGGCTTGAATTCGCTTTCACGGTCCCACCAGCGATGGGCCAGGGCTTCGAATTTAGCGATTTCTGCGTGGTCGACGTTGCTCATGGAGCGCTCCTCTGAAACTTTGATTAAAGGTGTCACGGGCTGGCAGCCACAGCGGCCGGCCGGTTATTCGCTACGCTCGCCGATCCGCTCGCCCCAGGCGCAGGCGGCGGCATGCAGGGCCTGCTCGTCCATGCGGGTCAGGCGGCGCTCATCGAGCAATTGTTGACCAGCAACCCAGACATGCTTCACGCAGTCACGATTGCTGGTGTAGATCAGTTGTGAAACCGGCTCGTAGATTGGCTGCTGGGCCAACCCCGACAGATCGAATGCGACCAGGTCGGCAGCCTTGCCCACTTCCAGTGAGCCGGTCACTGTCTCCAGGCCCAGCGCCCGCGCCCCATTGAGGGTAGCCATGCGCAAGGCCCGGTGGGCATCCAGGGCGGCGGCCGAACCGGCCACTGCCTTGGCCAGCAAGGCGGCAGTGCGGGTTTCACCGAGCAGGTCGAGGTCGTTATTGCTGGCCGCGCCATCGGTACCCACAGCTACATTGACACCTGCTTGCCACAATCGCTCCACAGGGCAGAAACCACTGGCCAACTTGAGGTTGGATTCCGGGCAATGCACCACACTGGTGTTGCTTTCTACCAGCAGGGCCAGGTCGTCGTCGCTGATCTGAGTCATGTGCACAGCCTGCAGGCGCGGGCCGAGCAGGCCCAGGCGCGCAAGGCGGGCCAGCGGGCGCTCGTTGCGGGTGGCCAGCGATTGCTCCACCTCAAACGCGGTTTCGTGGATGTGCATGTGTATCGGCGCGTCGAGTTCTTCGGCGATGACGCGGATTTTTTCCAGGTTTTCGTCGCTCACCGTGTACGGGGCATGCGGGCCCATGGCCACGGTTATGCGCGGGTGATAGCGCAGGTCGCCAAACAGTTCGACGGCCTGATGCAGGCCGTCTTCGGTGGTGCGTGCGCCGGGTATCGCGAAGTCGAGCAGCGGTACGGCGATTTGCGCGCGGATGCCGCTGTTGTGCGCCCGCTCACTGGCGACCTTGGGGAAGAAATACATGTCGGAAAAGCAGGTAACGCCACCTTTTATCTGCTCGGCGATCGCCAGGTCGGTGCCATCACGCACGAATGCTTCATCCACCCAGCGGCCTTCGGCCGGCCAGATGTGTTCTTCGAGCCAGGTCATCAGTGGCAGGTCGTCGGCCAGGCCGCGAAACAGGCTCATGGCGGCATGGCCGTGGGCGTTGATCAGCCCGGGGCTGAGCAGGCAACCTGGCAGCTCGCGGGTTTTGCTGGCGACAAAGCGCTCGGCTTCGGCGCGGGTGCCGATGAAAACAATGTGGCCATCACGAATACCCAGGCCATGATCCTTCAATACCACCCCGGCAGGTTCGACAGGCACCAGCCAGGTAGGCAGGAGCAACAGGTCGAGCGGTGTAGCGGGTTTGGGCATGGCAGGATTTTCCTGGGACACATGGGCTGAGGGCGAAGTATACCCGAGCGTCTGCGCCTGGGGCTCGCTATAATCGTGCGCTTTTGATGTCCGAATGACGGGGTGAGGCATGCGCGATCGACTACTGGCAGCAGAGAAGGTGGACGCCATCGATTGGCGTGATGGCATCTTGTACTTGCTCGACCAGCGCGTTCTGCCAACTGAAGAGCGCTGGCAAGCCTGTTCCGATGCTGCCCAGGTGGCGCAAGCCATTGCGTCGATGCAGGTGCGCGGCGCGCCTGCCATCGGCATTTGTGCGGCCTATGGCCTGGCCATGGCCGTGCGTCAGCGCCTGGCTGCGGGCGATGATTGGGAGATGGCCCTGGAAGAAGACTTCGAGAGCCTGCTGCATTCACGTCCAACCGGCGCCAACCTGTTCTGGTCACTCAATCGCATGCGCGAGCGTCTGCTGCGAATCAAGGAAGGCGAGGATGTAGCGGCCATCATGGAGGCCGAGGCCATTGCCATCCACGACAGCGATCGAGAAGCAAACCTGACCATGGCCCAGTTGGGCGCCGAGCTGATTCGCAAGCATCAGGGCAACGAACAGGCGGTGCTTACCCACGGCAATGCCGGCGCGCTGGCAACCGGCGGTTTCGGTACTGCCCTGGGGGTGATTCGTGCCGCTTATCTGGAGGGCATGGTTGAACGGGTGTATGTCGACGAAACCCGGCCATGGCTCCAAGGTTCACGGCTGACGGCCTGGGAGCTGGCCTGCGATGGCATTCCTGTAACCGTCAATGCCGATGCCGCCGCTGCCCACTTGATGAAAACCAAGGGTATTACCTGGGTTATTGTCGGTGCCGACCGTATTGCCGCCAATGGCGACGTGGCCAGCAAAATCGGTACTTATCAGTTGGCAGTCAATGCCATGCACCACGGTGTGCGCTTCATGGTGGTTGCATCGAGTTCGAGCATCGACCTGAACCTGGACAGCGGTGAAGACATCCTCCTGGAAGAGCGTGATGCCGGCGAGCTGATGGAGGTTGCCGGCAAGCGCGTGGGCGCCGAGGTCGACGCGTTCAATCCGGTATTTGATGTAACCCCGGCGGACCTGATCGATGTCATTGTCACCGAGAAAGGCATTGTCGATCGTCCAGACACGGTAAAGATGGCGCAATTGATGTGTCGCAAGCGCTTGCATTGAGTGTTTGGCTTCGCTTGCGGCCTGCGGGTACGGCCTGGCGGGCGTTACTGACGAGCAGTAGGGTAGTAGTGCCGCAGCCTACTCCCACCGTCTGGGCGATTGTGGTAACATCCGACGGTTTCCAAGGCAGCCTTATGAGGCTGTCTTTACTGCGCAGATCCATGGCTTAACTCGTTGATTTGTCGTAAGTCGCTGCAAGGAGTCACTTTGCAGCGGCGAGCTTCGTTCGTCCCATATGGATGTGACGAGGTTTCACCAGAAAAAGGAATCAGGCTTCTCATGGGCGAACTGGCCAAAGAAATCCTCCCGGTCAATATCGAAGACGAACTGAGACAGTCCTACCTCGACTACGCGATGAGCGTCATTGTCGGGCGTGCACTGCCCGATGCGCGTGATGGCTTGAAGCCCGTGCATCGCCGCGTTCTGTTTGCGATGAGCGAACTGGGTAACGACTGGAACAAACCGTACAAGAAATCCGCCCGTGTGGTCGGTGACGTGATCGGTAAGTACCACCCGCATGGTGATACGGCTGTTTACGACACCATCGTACGTATGGCGCAGCCATTCTCGCTGCGGTACCTGCTGGTCGACGGCCAGGGTAACTTCGGTTCGGTGGACGGCGACAACGCCGCGGCCATGCGATATACCGAAGTGCGCATGACCAAGCTGGCCCATGAGCTGCTGGCCGACCTGCACAAGGAAACCGTCGATTGGGTGCCCAACTACGACGGCACCGAGCTGATCCCGGCGGTCATGCCGACCAAGATCCCCAACCTGCTGGTCAACGGTTCCAGCGGTATTGCCGTGGGCATGGCAACCAACATTCCGCCGCACAACCTCGGTGAAGTCATCGACGGTTGCCTGGCGCTGATCGACAACCCGGAAATCTCCATTGATGAACTGATGCAGTTCATCCCGGGTCCGGACTTCCCGACCGCAGCAATCATCAACGGTCGCCAGGGCATCATTGAGGCCTATCGCACCGGTCGTGGCCGCATCTACATGCGTGCGCGCTCGATGGTCGAGGACATCGACAAGGTCGGTGGTCGTCAGCAGATCGTCGTTACCGAGCTGCCGTATCAGCTCAACAAGGCGCGTCTGATCGAGAAGATCGCCGAGCTGGTCAAGGAAAAGAAACTCGAAGGCATCACCGAGCTGCGCGACGAGTCCGACAAGGACGGTATGCGTATCGTCATCGAGCTGCGTCGTGGCGAAGTGCCTGAGGTTATTCTCAATAACCTCTACGCCCAGACCCAGCTGCAGAGCGTTTTCGGTATCAACGTGGTAGCGCTGATCGATGGCCGCCCACGGGTACTGAACCTCAAGGACCTGCTCGAAGCATTCGTTCGTCACCGTCGCGAAGTTGTTACTCGCCGTACCGTGTTTGAGCTGCGCAAAGCGCGTGAGCGTGGCCATATTCTTGAAGGCCAGGCGGTTGCCTTGTCCAACATCGATCCGGTCATCGCCCTGATCAAGGCTTCGCCGACGCCGTCGGAAGCCAAGGAAGCGCTGATCAGCACGCCGTGGGAATCGAGCGCCGTACAGGTCATGGTCGAGCGCGCGGGTGCCGACTCCTGCCGTCCGGAAAACCTCGACGAGCAGTTCGGCCTGCGTGATGGCAAGTACTTCCTGTCGCCGGAACAGGCCCAGGCCATTCTTGACCTGCGTCTGCACCGTCTGACCGGTCTGGAGCACGAGAAGCTGCTGGCCGAGTACCAGGAGATTCTCAAGCAGATTGGCGAGCTGATCCGCATCCTCAACAGCGCTGAGCGCCTGATGGAAGTGATCCGCGAAGAGCTGGAACTGATCCGTGCCGAATACGGCGACGTGCGCCGCACCGAAATCCTCGATGCGCGTCTCGATCTGACCCTGGGCGACATGATTCCGGAAGAAGAGCGGGTTGTGACGATCTCCCACGGCGGCTACGCCAAGACCCAGCCACTGGCGGCCTATCAGGCTCAGCGTCGTGGCGGCAAAGGCAAGTCGGCAACTGGCGTCAAGGACGAGGACTACATCTCGCACCTGCTGGTAGCCAACAGCCACACCACGTTGTTGCTGTTCTCCAGCAAGGGCAAGGTGTACTGGCTCAAGACTTACGAAATTCCGGAAGCCTCCCGTGCTGCGCGCGGTCGACCACTGGTCAACCTGCTGCCGCTGGACGAAGGCGAGTACATCTCGACCATGTTGCCGGTCGAGGAATACACCGAAGGTCACTTCATCTTCATGGCGACCGCCAACGGTACCGTGAAGAAGACCCCGCTGGAGTCGTTCAGCCGTCAGCGTAGCGTCGGTCTGATCGCCCTGGAGCTGGACGAAGGTGACGTACTGATTTCTGCCGCCATCACCGATGGCGAGCGCGAAGTCATGCTGTTCTCCGACGCTGGCAAGGTCACCCGTTTCAAAGAATCCGATGTTCGTGCCATGGGCCGTACCGCCCGTGGTGTACGCGGCATGCGTCTGGCCGAAGGGCAGAAGCTGATCTCCATGATCATTCCGGAGGAGGGCAGCCAGATCCTCACCGCCTCCGAGCGTGGTTTTGGCAAGCGTACCGAAATCGGCGAGTTCCCCGAGTACAAGCGTGGCGGTCAAGGCGTTATTGCCATGGTCAGCAACGAGCGTAACGGCCGTCTGGTCGGTGCGGTACAGGTGCAGGAAGGCGAAGAAATCATGCTGATTTCCGACCAGGGCACCTTGGTCCGTACCCGCGTTGGTGAGGTTTCCAGCTTGGGTCGTAACACCCAGGGTGTCACCCTGATCAAGCTGGCCAGCGACGAGACCCTGGTAGGTCTGGAACGTGTCCAGGAGCCATCCGAAGAGGAAGGCGACGAAGACTACGAGGAAGATGCTGACGCCGTTGAAGCACCAGAGGCCGCTGCCGCTGGCGACGAAGAGGCGCCGCAGGAATAACCAACAGTAGCGTAATCCAGGTGGGGTGGCCGTAGCGCTGCAGGTTTGCAGCGTACGGCCCGCTCCCCGGACATCATGAGCAGAGCGAGAGTGGATGTGAGCAAACGAGCCTTTAACTTCTGCGCAGGCCCTGCTGCGCTTCCCGATGCTGTTCTGCAGCGCGCCCAGGCCGAAATGCTGGACTGGAATGGCAAGGGTCTGTCAGTGATGGAAATGAGTCACCGTAGCGACGACTACGTGGCCATTGCCGAAAAGGCCGAGCAGGATCTGCGCGACCTGATGTCCATTCCCACCAACTATAAAGTGCTGTTCCTGCAGGGCGGTGCGAGCCAGCAGTTCGCCGAAATCCCGTTGAACCTGCTGCCTGAAAATGGCACTGCCGACTATATCGAAACCGGTATCTGGTCGAAAAAAGCCATTGAAGAAGCCCGTCGCTTCGGCAACATCAACGTTGCTGCCAGCGCCAAACCCTACGACTACCTGAACATCCCTGGTCAGAATGAGTGGAACCTGACGCCGGGTGCCGCCTACGTGCATTACGCCTCGAACGAGACCATCGGTGGTCTGGAGTTCGACTGGGTGCCGCAAACCGGTGACGTACCGTTGGTCGTCGACATGTCCTCGGACATCCTTTCCCGTCCCGTCGATGTTTCCGATTTCGGTCTGATTTACGCCGGCGCGCAGAAAAACATTGGCCCAAGCGGCCTGGTCGTTGTGATTGTCCGCGAAGACCTGCTCGGTCGTGCCCGCAGCAGCTGCCCGACCATGCTCGACTACAAGGTCGCAGCCGACAACGGCTCGATGTATAACACCCCGGCGACCTATTCCTGGTACCTCTCGGGCCTGGTCTTCGAGTGGCTCAAGGAGCAAGGTGGCGTTGAGGCCATGGAGCAGCGCAATCGGGCCAAGAAAGATCGCCTGTACGGCTTTATCGACAGCAGCGACTTCTACAGCAACCCGATCAGTGTCAACGCCCGTTCCTGGATGAACGTACCGTTCCGCCTGGCTGACGAGCGCCTGGACAAGGCTTTCCTGGCCGGTGCCGACGCTCGTGGCTTGCTCAACCTCAAGGGTCACCGTTCGGTGGGCGGCATGCGTGCCTCCATCTACAACGCCCTGGGCCTGGACGCGGTCGAAGCGCTGGTAGGCTACATGGCTGAATTCGAGAAGGAGCACGCTTGATGTCTGAGCAGGAACTCAAGGCGCTGCGGGTGCGCATTGACAGCCTCGATGAGAAAATTCTCGAGCTGATCAGTGACCGTGCCCGCTGTGCCCAGGAAGTGGCTCGGGTCAAGATGGCAGCACTGCCTGCCGGTGAAGAGCCGATCTTCTACCGCCCGGAGCGTGAAGCCCAGGTGCTCAAGCGCGTCATGGACCGTAACCAGGGGCCCCTGGGTAACGAAGAAATGGCCCGTTTGTTCCGGGAGATCATGTCCTCGTGCCTGGCTCTGGAGCAACCGCTGAAGGTTGCCTACCTGGGGCCTGAGGGTACCTTCACCCAGGCCGCGGCAATGAAGCACTTCGGTCACGCGGTCATCAGTAAACCGATGGCTGCCATCGACGAAGTGTTCCGCGAAGTGGCGGCCGGTGCCGTCAACTTTGGTGTGGTGCCGGTGGAAAACTCCACCGAAGGTGCCGTCAACCACACCCTGGACAGCTTTCTTGAGCATGACATGGTCATCTGTGGCGAAGTTGAGCTGCGGATTCACCACCACTTGTTGGTGGGTGAAAACACCAAGACCGACAGCATCAGCCGTATCTACTCCCACGCCCAATCGCTGGCCCAGTGCCGTAAGTGGCTGGATGCCCACTACCCGAACGTCGAGCGCGTGGCGGTAGCGAGCAACGCCGAGGCTGCCAAGCGGGTCAAGGGTGAGTGGAACTCGGCTGCCATTGCTGGCGACATGGCCGCAGGCCTGTATGGCTTGACGCGCCTGGCCGAGAAAATCGAGGACCGCCCGGACAACTCCACGCGGTTCCTGATGATCGGCAGCCAGGAAGTGCCACCCACCGGCGACGACAAGACCTCGATCATCGTCTCCATGAGCAACAAGCCGGGTGCCTTGCACGAGCTATTGGTGCCGTTCCACGAAAACGGCATCGACCTGACGCGTATCGAAACCCGTCCGTCGCGCAGTGGTAAATGGACCTACGTGTTTTTCATCGACTTCATCGGTCACCACCGTGATCCGCTGATCAAGGCCGTGCTGGAGCAGATCAGCCAGGAGGCCGTGGCGCTCAAGGTCTTGGGTTCCTATCCAAAAGCGGTACTTTGAAGTAATGAGTGGCGTGCACGCAGATTTGAATAGGGTCCTGCCCCGTGGTTGAAGTCGTGGTAAACAAAGCCGGGCCGCTTATCGGCCGCTTGGTAGTGGTCGGTCTCGGGCTCATTGGTGGCTCGTTCGCCAAAGGGCTGCGCGAAAGCGGCTTGTGCCGAGAAGTGGTCGGTGTCGACCTGGACCCACAGTCACGCAAAGTCGCGGTGGAGCTGGGCGTGGTCGACCGCTGCGAAGAAGACCTGGCTGTTGCCTGTGTCGGTGCCGATGTCATTCAGTTGGCGGTGCCGATCCTGGCCATGGAAAAGCTTCTGGCGCGGTTGGCTCAGCTTGATCTTGGCCAGGCGGTGCTGACAGATGTCGGCAGCGCCAAGGGTAATGTGGTGCGTGCTGCGCGTGAGGCTTTGGGCGAGAAACTGCCTTGCTTCGTGCCCGGGCACCCGATTGCCGGCTCCGAGCAAAGCGGGGTAGAGGCCTCCAATGCTGCGCTGTTCCGCCGCCACAAGGTCATTCTTACGCCGCTGGCTGAAACCGCACCAGAAGCCCTGGCGCTGGTCGATCGGCTCTGGCGTGCGCTAGACGCCGATGTCGAGCACATGCAGGTCGAGCGCCACGACGAAGTACTGGCGGCGACCAGCCACCTGCCGCACCTGCTGGCCTTTGGTTTGGTCGATTCGCTGGCCAAACGCAATGAAAACCTGGATATCTTCCGTTACGCTGCCGGAGGTTTCCGCGATTTCACAAGAATCGCCGGAAGCGACCCGGTGATGTGGCACGACATATTTCTCGCCAACCGCGAAGCTGTTCTGCGCACACTCGATACATTTCGCAGCGACCTCGACGCCTTGCGCGACGCGGTCGATGCAGGGGATGGGCATCAATTGCTGGGCGTCTTCACGCGCGCCCGGGTTGCCCGCGAGCATTTCAGTAAAATCCTGGCCCGCCGGGCCTATGTGGACGCTATGAACTCCAACGACCTGATTTTCCTGGCAAAACCTGGTGGCCAACTGTCTGGCCGAATTCGCGTACCAGGCGACAAATCGATTTCCCATCGCTCGATCATGCTGGGCTCCCTGGCCGAAGGCACCACTGAAGTCGAAGGCTTCCTTGAGGGTGAAGACGCGCTGGCGACCCTGCAGGCGTTCCGCGACATGGGCGTAGTCATTGAAGGCCCGCACCATGGCCGAGTGACCATTCACGGTGTCGGCCTCAATGGCCTGAAGCCGCCGCCGGGCCCGATCTACCTGGGTAACTCCGGTACATCCATGCGCCTGCTCTCGGGTTTGCTGGCCGCGCAACCTTTCGACACCGTGCTGACCGGCGATGCGTCGCTGTCCAAGCGTCCGATGAACCGTGTTGCCAATCCTTTGCGGGAAATGGGTGCGGTGATCGAGACTGCAGCAGAAGGTCGTCCACCGATGACCATTCGTGGCGGTCACAAGCTCAAGGCGCTGACCTACACCCTGCCAATGGCCAGTGCCCAGGTTAAATCCTGCCTGCTGCTGGCCGGCCTGTACGCCGAAGGCAAAACAACCATCACCGAGCCTGCACCTACCCGTGACCATACCGAGCGTATGCTCCGCGGTTTCGGCTACAAGGTTGAGGTCGATGGTCCGACTGCCTCCCTGGAAGCAGGCGGCAAGCTCACTGCGACCCACATCGAAGTGCCGGCAGACATCTCCTCGGCAGCGTTCTTCTTGGTAGCCGCGTCGATTGCCGAAGGCTCGGAGCTGGTGCTCGAGCATGTGGGTATCAACCCGACCCGTACTGGCGTCATTGATATCCTCAACCTGATGGGCGGTAGCATCACCCTGGAAAACCAGCGTGAAGTAGGCGGTGAGCCGGTCGCAGACCTGCGCGTACGCGGCGCTAAACTCAAGGGTATCGAGATTCCAGAGCACCTGGTGCCATTGGCTATCGACGAATTCCCGGTGCTGTTCGTAGCCGCGGCGTGTGCTGAAGGGCGCACCGTACTGCGCGGCGCCGAAGAGCTGCGGGTCAAGGAATCCGACCGCATCCAGGTCATGGCTGATGGCCTACTGACCCTGGGTGTGAAGTGCGAGCCGACCCCGGACGGTATCATCATTGAGGGTGGTCCGATTGGCGGCGGTGAAGTACATGGGCACGGCGACCACCGTATTGCCATGGCCTTCAGTGTTGCTTCGCTGCGTGCCACCGCGCCAATTCGTATCCATGATTGTGCAAACGTTGCTACTTCGTTCCCGAACTTCCTGTCGCTGTGCGCTGAAGTCGGGATTCGTGTTGCAGAAGAGGGCAAGTCGTGAGCGTAGCGCCAGTTATCACCATCGACGGTCCAAGTGGCTCGGGTAAAGGTACCGTTGCCGGTCTTCTGGCGCGTGAGCTGAACTGGAAACTGCTGGACTCGGGTGCGCTTTATCGCCTGTTGGCGTTTGCTGCCACCAACCATGGCGTCGACCTGACCAACGAAGAGTTGCTGGTCAAGTTGGCTGCACACCTGGATGTGCAGTTTATTGCCGCCGAGCCAGGCAAGTTGCAGCAGATCATTCTCGAGGGTGAGGATGTCAGCAACGTCATTCGTACCGAAACCGTCGGTGCCGGGGCCTCGATGGTCGCCTCGCTACCTGCGGTGCGCGATGCATTGTTGCAGCGCCAGCGCGCGTTCCAGGAAGCGCCGGGGCTGATCGCCGACGGTCGCGACATGGGTACGGTGGTGTTCCCCGATGCGCCCTTGAAGGTTTTTCTGACCGCCAGCGCCGAGGAGCGTGCCCGTCGACGTTACTTGCAGTTGAAGGGCAAAGGCGAAGATGTTAGTCTGTCGAGTCTGCTAGATGAGATTCGTGCGCGCGATGAGCGTGATACCCAGCGCGCAGTGGCCCCGCTCAAACCGGCGGCCGACGCGATACAGCTGGATTCCACGGAGTTGTCCATCGAGCAGGTGTTGCAACGCATCAAGAGTGAAATCGCACTTCGCGATATCGCCTGATGACCAGGTAAGCAGGCAGGGGCACCAGTCAACGTCCTGTCCGCTTTCCTTTATATGAACGAAACCCACATTGTCTGGAATGTGGCTGATGGGCGTATGTTTCGCCCTAATTTACAGGAATTAAAATGAGCGAAAGCTTTGCAGAACTCTTTGAAGAAAGCCTGAAAACCCTCAATCTTCAGCCGGGTGCGATCATCACCGGTATCGTTGTCGACATCGACGGCGACTGGGTTACCGTACACGCTGGCCTGAAGTCCGAGGGCGTCATCCCGCTCGAGCAGTTCTACAACGAAGCTGGCGAGCTGACCATCAAGGTCGGTGACGAAGTTCACGTTGCGCTGGACGCGGTCGAAGACGGCTTTGGCGAAACCAAACTGTCCCGTGAAAAAGCCAAGCGCGCCGAGTGCTGGATTGTTCTGGAAGCAGCTTTCGCCGCCGAAGAAGTGGTCAAGGGCGTTATCAACGGTAAAGTTAAAGGCGGCTTCACTGTCGACGTTAACGGTATCCGTGCGTTCCTGCCGGGCTCCCTGGTTGATGTCCGCCCAGTGCGCGACACCACCCACCTCGAAGGCAAAGAGCTGGAATTCAAGGTCATCAAGCTGGACCAGAAGCGCAACAACGTTGTCGTTTCCCGTCGCAGTGTCCTGGAAGCCGAAAACAGCGCCGAGCGCGAAGCTCTGCTGGAATCGCTGCAGGAAGGCCAGCAGGTCAAAGGTATCGTCAAGAACCTCACCGACTACGGCGCATTCGTTGACCTGGGCGGCGTTGATGGCTTGCTGCACATCACCGACATGGCCTGGAAGCGTATCAAGCACCCATCGGAAATCGTCAACGTTGGCGACGAGATCGATGTCAAGGTTCTGAAGTACGATCGTGAGCGTAACCGTGTATCCCTGGGCCTGAAGCAACTGGGTGAAGACCCATGGGTTGCTATCAAAGCTCGTTACCCAGAAAGCACTCGCGTAATGGCGCGTGTTACCAACCTGACCGACTACGGCTGCTTCGCAGAGCTGGAAGAAGGCGTGGAAGGTCTGGTGCACGTTTCCGAAATGGACTGGACCAACAAAAACATCCACCCTTCGAAAGTCGTACAAGTCGGCGACGAAGTGGAAGTTATGGTTCTGGACATCGACGAAGAGCGTCGTCGTATCTCCCTGGGCATCAAGCAGTGCAAGTCGAACCCATGGGAAGACTTCTCTGGCCAGTTCAACAAGGGCGACAAGATCTCCGGCACCATCAAGTCGATCACCGATTTCGGTATCTTCATTGGTCTGGACGGCGGCATCGACGGCCTGGTTCACCTGTCGGACATCTCCTGGAACGAAGTCGGCGAAGAAGCCGTACGTCGCTTCAAGAAGGGCGACGAGCTGGACACCGTCATCCTGTCTGTTGATCCAGAGCGTGAGCGCATCTCGCTGGGCATCAAGCAGCTGGAAAGCGATCCGTTCTCCGAGTACGTTCAAACGAACGACAAGGGTGCAATCGTTAAGGGTGTTGTAAAAGAAGTTGACGCCAAAGGCGCCATCATCACCCTGGCCGACGACATCGAAGCTACTCTGAAAGCTTCCGAAATCAGCCGTGACCGCGTTGAAGACGCGCGTAACGTTCTGAAGGAAGGTGAAGAGATCGAAGCCAAGATCATCAGCGTTGACCGCAAGAGCCGCGTAATCAGCCTCTCCATCAAGTCGAAAGACGACGCTGAAGAGAAAGAAGCCATCCAGAGCCTGAAAGAAACTGCTCCGGAAGCTGCTGATACCACCATGGCCGCGCTGCTGCGTCAGGCAATGGCCAAACAGAACTAAGTTCTGCTTGGATCAAAAAAGGGCGGCCTTCGGGTCGCCCTTTTTTTATGCCTGTGTCCCGTCCTGAATAAGGTTTACACCTCCCATCCCGAATTTCCGGAGAGTCAGATGGAGCAAGGTGTAAAGCGCACACAGCGTGATTACTCACTGTCTTTTAAATTGGCGGTGGTTGATCAGATTG
>NZ_JACOPV010000017.1 GCF_016881005.1 Pseudomonas arcuscaelestis
AATTATCAAGACCCAGGCGCCGATCGCTACGAGCAAAAGTATCGGGAGCGAGTTGTGAAAGGTTTGTACCGGCGTGCGGCTGAGTTTGGCTTCACGCTACAACCGGCGAGTGGTGTTTCTTAGGAAGGCGGCGGTATTCTTTGCCAAAGAGTCCAGGTGAGATACGCCTTCGTCGCTGCTGAGCGGACTCAATACCCGGTGCGAGTGCTGTGTCGGGTAATGGAGGTCTCGGTTTCAGGTTTCTACGATTTCACGCACCGTCGGCTTCGTCCCGACCCAGACACTCAACTTCGCATTGATTTGCGCAGCATCTTTGTGGCCAGTCGAAATACCTATGGTCGACCACGGTTGGTGGCAGCCTTGCGCCAGAAATCGCATGCAGTCGGCCATAAACGGGTCAGACGATTGATGCACGAAGAGCGAATCCAGGCCAAATCCAAAGGCGGCTTCAGGCACTGTACTACTGACAGCCACCACTATTTGCCGGTCGCAAGCAATGTGCTGAATCGCCAGTTTTCCATCGATAACCCCACGCCGACCTGGGTCGGTGATATCACCTATCTGCCTACCAAAGAAGGATGGCTGTACCTAGCCATCGTTTTGAGCATTCAGACGCGCCAGATACTGGGCTACAGCCTCTCAGACCGGATGCCTGATACGTTGGTTGAGCGCGCCTTCCTGAACGCCTGGAGTACGTGCTCTGGCACGAGTGGAGCGGTCTTCCACTCAGATCAGGGCAGTCAGTACGCAAGCAGCAAGTTCCGTCTGACGCTCGCCAAAAAAGACTTCAAGCAAAGCATGAGTCGAAGGGGAAATTGCTGGGACAACGCGGTGGCTGAGAGCTTTTTCGCTACGCTGAAAAGAGAGGAGGCTCGTGGGGTCTACCCCACCAAGAAACAGGCACAGCTATCAATCGCTGGCTATGTGCATGGGTTTTACAACAGTAGTCGACTGCATTCAGCACTGGGGTATCGTTCTCCGAACGAATATGCAAAGTGCCTAAGGCAGGCGACTGAATAGCCTGCTTCTTGGCGTCCGTTGTCACGGTACAGGCCCATGCCCACTTTTGCCCCGACAAAAGTGGGTCGCCGTAAAGGCGAAACCAGCCAGTGGTGCCACCACATCAAACGGATATGCCCATCGACACACGAGCCTTATTCCGGTGCTCGCCCGCTAGCAGGCCCGGTGCGTAGTTCCCGGAATTCCGTGAACAACCAAAAAAAAGCCCGCAGTGTGAGCGGGCAAGGACCTACGAAGATTCTTCTAGCGACCAACTAGCTTCCACGATAGGTCGAGTAGCTGTACGGCGAGATCAACAGCGGAACGTGGTAGTGATCCTGTTCGGCGCTGATACCAAAACGCAGCACCACTACGTCCAGGAAGGCATGTTCCGGCAGTTGCACGCCACGGGCGCGGTAGTAGTCGCCGGCATTGAACTGCAACTGGTAAACGCCACTGCGATAATCATCACCCTGCAGCAGAGGCGCGTCGCAACGGCCATCGCTGTTGGTCAGGGTGGTATGTACCAACTCAAGCTGCTGGCCTTCAACCCGGTACAGCTCGACCTTGATCGAGCTGCCAGGGCAGCCATGAGCGGCATCCAGTACATGCGTGGTCAAACGTCCCATTGCTTGCGCGCCTCTGTTCTATCTATGGGCAAAAAAACCCGAACGGCACCGGCAGAAGGCTCGGCAGCGTACGGCTGTCGGATTATTAAGACATTTTAATGTAAAATTGTACACAATAATTCGGTATTCTTTCCTGGCATGCCTTCTACTCCCCGTAAATACGCCATCAGTCGCAAAACCATGCTACTGGCCGACGTCGGCGTCATTAACTGACCAAACAGGCAGGTTTCTTGCAAAGCCTTTACGGGTCGAAAAGTGTGAGAAATTCAAAAAAACAGGCTTACAAACCGCAAACAAAGTTGTATACAATCAATCCATCGTCGTGGGCATTACCCTGCACGGGCGCCACGCCATCCGTTTAAACGTATAAGAAGGAAGACTGCAGTGAGCGCTGATTATCCTCGCGACCTGATCGGTTACGGCAACACCCCACCACATCCGCGCTGGCCGGGGAATGCCCGCATCGCTTTGTCTTTCGTGCTCAACTACGAAGAAGGCGGTGAACGCAACATTCTTCACGGGGACAAGGAATCGGAGGCCTTCCTCTCGGAAATGGTCGCCGCCCAGCCTCTGCAGGGTGCTCGTAATATGAGCATGGAATCGCTGTATGAGTATGGCAGCCGTGCTGGGGTCTGGCGCCTGCTCAAGCTGTTCAAGGACACCGGCGTTCCGCTGACCATCTTCGCCGTGGCCATGGCCGCCCAGCGTCACCCCGATGTGATTCGCGCCATGGTCGAAGCCGGCCATGAGATCTGCAGCCACGGCTACCGCTGGATCGACTACCAGAACATGGACGAGGCGCAAGAGCGCGAGCATATGCTCGAAGCCATCCGCATCCTCACCGAGCTGACGGGCGAACGTCCACTGGGTTGGTACACCGGCCGTACCGGGCTGAACACTCGCCGCCTGGTGATGGAAGAAGGTGGTTTTCTATACGACAGCGACACCTACGACGACGACCTGCCTTACTGGGAACCCAACAACCCGACCGGCAAGGCGCACCTGGTTATCCCGTACACCCTCGACACCAATGACATGCGTTTCACCCAGGTGCAGGGCTTCAATTGTGGCGAACAGTTCTTCCAGTACCTCAAGGACGCGTTCGACGTGCTGTACGAAGAAGGCGCCGAAGCACCGAAGATGCTCTCCATCGGCCTGCACTGCCGCCTGATCGGCCGCCCTGCCCGCCTGGCTGCACTGAAGCGCTTCATCGAATACGCCAAGAGCCACGAGCAAGTATGGTTCACCCGGCGCGTGGACATCGCCCGTCACTGGCATGCCACCCACCCTTACAAAGCCGAGAACGCCTAATGACCGCTTTCAAAACCCTCAAGCCTTCGTCCCTGGAGCGCAGTGCTTTCGTTGAAGCCTTTGCCGATATCTACGAGCACTCGCCATGGGTAGCCGAGAAGGCCTACGACGTGGGCCAATTGCAGGAAGTCGATCAGATCGAGGCCCTGCACCAGCGCATGAGCGACATTCTCTTGAGCGCCGACCACGCCGCTCAACTGGCACTGATCAACGCTCACCCGGACCTCGCCGGCAAGGCCGCTGTCCAGGGTGAACTGACCGAATCGAGCACCAACGAACAGGCCGGCGCCGGTATCCACCAATGCACCGCCGAAGAGTTCGAGCGTTTCACTACGCTCAACGAAGCCTATAAAGAGAAGTTCAAGTTCCCTTTCATCATGGCGGTAAAAGGCAGCAATCGGCACCAGATCCTCGCCTCTTTCGAGAAGCGCATCCACAACTCGGTCGAGGCCGAGTTCAAGGAAGCCCTGGCGCAGATCAACCTGATTGCCTTGTTCCGCCTGCTGCAACTTTAAGGGAAGGCCCAGCCTTACCCTCCACAACACAGAATAAAGAGAATCCGCATGCGCACTTTAGTGATTGAGCCATTGACCAAAGAAGCCTTCGCCCCTTTCGGTGACGTGATCGAAACTGACGGCAGCGACCACTTCATGATCAACAACGGTTCGACCATGCGCTTCCACAAGCTGGCAACGGTTGAAACCGCCCAGCCCGAGGACAACGCGATCATCAGCATCTTCCGCGCCGACGCGCAGGACATGCCCCTGACCGTTCGCATGCTGGAGCGCCATCCGCTGGGCAGCCAGGCGTTTATTCCGCTGCTCGGCAACCCCTTTCTGATCGTGGTCGCGCCCGTTGGCGATGCACCTGTATCAGGTCTTGTCCGCGCCTTCATCAGCAATGGAAGGCAGGGCATCAATTACCATCGCGGCGTCTGGCACCACCCGGTGCTGACGATCGAAAAGCGGGATGACTTCCTGGTGGTTGATCGCAGTGGCACTGGCAATAACTGCGATGAGCATTTTTTCAATGAGGATGAGCAACTGATCCTCGCCCCCCACCAATAAGAGAAGGCCCGAGCACCCGACTACAGGGTGCCAGGGTAGAGGTAAAGACTGTGGAAGCACATCTGTTGGAATGGCTGAACCTGAGCGTGCGTTGGGTTCACATGATTACTGGCGTGGCATGGATTGGCGCGTCGTTCTATTTCGTATGGCTGGAAAACAACCTCAACCGCGCCAACCCGCGCGATGGTTTGTCCGGCGATCTCTGGGCGATTCACGGTGGCGGGATCTACCACCTGGAGAAGTACAAGCTGGCTCCGCCGAAAATGCCGGAGAACCTGCACTGGTTCAAATGGGAAGCCTACTTCACCTGGATGTCGGGTATCGCCCTGCTGTGCCTGGTGTTCTACTGGAACCCTACCCTGTACCTGCTGGCCCCAGGCAGTTCCCTGAGCGGCGCTGAAGGTATCGCTATCGGTGTTGGCTCGCTGATCGCAGGCTGGTTCATCTACGACTTCCTGTGCGACTCGCCACTGGGCAAGCGTCCTGGCCTTCTTGGCCTGGTGCTGTTCGTTCTGGTTATTGCTGCCTGTTACGGCTTCAGCCAAGTGTTCAGCGGCCGCGGTGCCTATCTGCACACCGGTGCGATCATCGGTACCATCATGGTTGGTAACGTGTTCCGCATCATCATGCCGGCCCAGCGTCAACTGGTAGCCGCTATCGAAGCCAACCAGACACCTGACCCGCTGCTCCCAGCCAAGGGCCTGTTGCGTTCGCGCCACAACAACTACTTCACCCTGCCGGTGCTGTTCATCATGATCAGCAACCACTTCCCGAGCACCTATGGCAGCCAGTACAACTGGTTGATCCTGGCCGGTATCGCAGTGGCTGCAGTATTGGTTCGTCACTACTTCAACACCCGTCACGACAGCAACAAGTACGCATGGACCCTGCCGGTCGGTGCCCTGTCGATGATCTGCCTGGCCTACGTCACTGGCCCTGCGCCAATGCCGACCGCACCTGAGCAGGCCGCCGCCAAAGTCGAGTACCAACCACTGCCGGAAACAGCATTGGGTGGCAAGACCGCTGCCGAAAAAGCTGCAGAGAAAGCCGCCGAGCCTGCCCAGGCTGCTGCGCCTGTCGAAGCCCCCGCTACTACCGTCGCCACACTCGACGACGCCGGCTTCAACAAGATCCACAGCGTGATCCAGGAACGTTGCGCCGTGTGCCATTCGGCCAAGCCGACCAGCCCACTGTTCAGCGCTGCGCCTGCTGGGGTAATGCTCGACACCCCGCAGCAGATCCAGCAGCAAGCTGCGCGTATTCAGGCACAGGCTGTTGCTACCCAGATCATGCCTCTGGGCAACATCACACAGATGACCCAGCAGGAACGTGAACTGATTGGCGCGTGGATCGCCAAGGGTGCACCAACAAACTAAGCAACAGGCTTTAAGCAACAAGCAACAAGCAACAAGCAACAAGCTGCAAGCCAAGCGCGCATTCCTGCTTCTACCCCAAGCATGGCGCTTGAGCTTGCAGATCTAAAGAATAAAAACAAAACCGAGGTGTTGCATGTCCGAGTCACGCAAGGCGTACATCCCTGTTGCGCCCCCACGACAGCCACTACCAATGTTCCAACTGTTCCTGGTGGGCCTCCAACATGTCTTGCTGATGTACGGGGGTGCGATTGCCGTACCGCTGATCATCGGCCAGGCCGCCGGCCTTTCTCGTGAAGAAGTCGCTTTCCTGATCAATGCCGACCTGCTGGTCGCTGGTGTCGCCACCATCGTCCAGTCGTTCGGCATTGGCGCAGTCGGCATTCGTATGCCGGTGATGATGGGCGCAAGTTTTGCTGCAGTCGGCAGCATGGTAGCCATGGCCGGTATGCCCGGTGTCGGCCTGCAAGGCATCTTTGGTGCAACCATTGCCGCCGGCTTCTTCGGCATGCTGATCGCCCCGTTCATGTCCAAAGTGGTGCGCTTCTTCCCGCCGCTGGTGACCGGCACGGTCATCACCTCGATTGGTCTTTCGCTGTTTCCGGTAGCGGTCAATTGGGCCGGTGGCGGCGCTGAAGCGGAAACCTTCGGCTCCCCTATCTACTTGCTCGTGGCCGCGCTGGTGTTGATCACCATCCTTCTGGTCAATCGTTTCATGCGCGGTTTCTGGGTCAATGTCTCGGTGCTCATCGGCATGGGCCTGGGTTACATCCTGGCCGGCTCGATCGGCATGGTCGATCTCTCCGGCCTCGACGAAGCGCCTTGGGTACAAGTCGTTACGCCGCTGCACTTTGGCATGCCGACCTTCAGCCTCGCGCCAATCCTGTCCATGTGTCTTGTTGTGGTAATCATCTTTGTCGAGTCCACCGGCATGTTCCTGGCACTGGGCAAGGTTACCGACCGTGAAGTCACCCCTGGCATGTTGCGCCGTGGCCTGATGTGCGATGCCGGTGCCTCCTTCGTCGCTGGTTTTTTCAATACCTTCACCCATTCCTCCTTCGCCCAGAACATCGGCCTGGTGCAAATGACGGGCGTGCGTTGCCGCTACGTCACGGTAGTTGCCGGCGGCTTCCTGATTCTGCTCAGCCTGCTGCCTAAAGCTGCGTTCCTGATCGCCTCAATTCCGCCTGCAGTACTGGGCGGGGCCTCGATTGCCATGTTTGGCATGGTTGCAGCCACCGGGATCAAGATTCTTCAGGAAGCGGACATCGCCGACCGCAGAAATCAGTTACTGGTCGCCGTCAGCGTCGGCATGGGCCTGATTCCGGTGGTCCGTCCGGAGTTCTTCGCGCAAATGCCACAGTGGATGGAGCCGATCACCCATAGCGGCATCGCCATGGCGACGGTCAGCGCGCTGATCCTCAACCTGTTGTTCAACATCCTCGGCGGCGCCGAGCGTGCGGCGCATAACGACGCCGCCCACCAGCACTGAGCCTTTGGGCGGCGCTTGCCGCCTGGTTTCACCCGAGCAACACGCAGGACCGTCGACTCGTGGGAGCGAGTCGACCGGGGCGCCTCGCGCCGAAACAACCCAAAACCAACAATAACAATGCCGGGAATCACAACATGAAAGGCATCACCACTTCCCTCCTGTTGGGTAGCAGTCTGCTGGCCGCTTTGCCAGCCACCGCAGGAGACCTGCTGCTCTGGCACACCGAAAGTCTGACGTATCTCTACGGCAAAGACTTCAAGGTCAACCCTGCCATCCAGCAGACCGTGACCTTCGAGCACGCCAACAAGTGGAAATACGGCGACACCTTCCTGTTCATCGACAAGATCTTCTACAACGGCGGAACCGACCGCAACAAGGGCAGTAACACCTACTACGGTGAATTCAGCCCACGTTTGTCGCTCGGCAAGATCTTCGATCGCAAATTTGAGTTCGGCCCGATCAAGGACGTGTTGATTGCCATGACCTACGAGTCTGGCGAAGGCGACAACGAGGCCTACCTGATCGGCCCCGGCTTTGACCTGGCGATTCCCGGTTTCAACTACTTCACCCTTAACATCATGCAACGCAACACCGAGGGCAGCCGCCCGGGTGACGGTGTCTGGCAGATTACTCCAACTTTTTCCTACACCATTCCAATGGGTAAGTCCGACATCCTGTTCGATGGCTACATCGATTGGGTAGTGGACAACGACGAGAGCCGACGTGGCACCTACCACGCCAACCTGCACTTCAACCCTCAGGTCAAATACGACCTGGGCAAGGCCTTGGACTTCGGTGCCAAGCAGCTGTACGTGGGTATCGAGTACAGCTATTGGAAAGATAAATACGGCATTGAAAACAACGGGCGCCTCGACACCAATCAGAACGTGACCAGCGCCCTGGTTAAGTTTCATTTCTAAAACCTGACCAAACGCACAGTTTTAGCTATACCTGCTCCATGACGGAGCACTTGAGGACCAGCGCGCAAGCCAGTAATCTGCGCGCCCTCTCGATCAGGGCAAGAGGGATCTTGCCTGCGTTTGCTGACCGCTCAGTCAATGAATTCGGGCGGTTGGCAAGCGTTACGCCAGCCTGAAATACCCCTTTTCATCTGTTCAGAACGATGTCGAGCAGGATTGTTGCGCCGTACGTGGAAAGTTGGCGCAGCTCTTGCCAAATAGTTGTGGGTAATCGAAAAAAACTGACTCAAAAGACAAGTATTTGAACCCAACGGTGCCACTCAGAGTACCGACCAACAGATTCAATCAAGGGAGCAACACAGCGATGCGCATGACCAATAGCCTGATTCTCGCCGGCAGCCTGCTGGCGGCCAGCACGGCCGCCACCGCCGGTGATCTGCTGCAATGGCAGAACAACAGCCTGACCTATCTGTGGGGCAAGAACTTTGCCGTCAACCCGGAAGTTCAGCAGACCGTGACCTTCGAGCACGCCGATGGCTGGAAGTACGGTGACAACTTCTTTTTCGTCGACAAGATCTTCTACAACGGTGACAAGGACTTCAACAACGGTCCAAACACCTATTACGGCGAGTTCAGCCCACGCCTGTCGTTCGGCAAGATCTTCGATCAGAAACTTGAATTTGGCCCGATCAAGGACGTGCTGCTGGCCATGACCTACGAGTTTGGCGAAGGCGATACCGAGTCCTACCTGATCGGTCCTGGTTTCGACCTGGCAATCCCGGGCTTCGATTACTTCCAGCTGAACTTCTACCAGCGCAATACCGAAGGCAGCCGTGCCGGTGACAATGTCTGGCAGATCACCCCGGTATGGTCCTACACCATTCCCGTGGGCAAATCCGACATTCTCATCGATGGCTTCATGGACTGGGTCGTCGACAACGATGCCACCAGCCGCCGTGGCACCTATCACGCCAACCTGCACTTCAACCCACAGGTCAAGTATGACCTGGGTAAAGCGCTGAACTGGGGTGAGAAGCAGCTGTACGTCGGTTTTGAATACGACTACTGGAAGAACAAGTACGGGATCAAAGACAGCGACGCCTTCGATACCGATCAGAACACCGCCAGTTTCCTGGTCAAAGTGCATTTCTGATAGCTGTACTCGCGGGGCAAGCCCCCGCTCCCACATCGAAACAATCGTTCCGTGTGAGAGCGGGCTTGCCCGCGATAGACGATCAGCCTTTCAGCGCTCGCCAGATCTTGCCGACCACAGCAACCACCGCCAGCACCGCGGCACCCGCCACGATTCCTACGCCGGCATTGAGCAAGGCCCCGGTCAACGCCCCGCCCCGCCCTTCACTGAATGCTTCGATGGCATGATGCAGGGGTGCAACGCCATGCACCAGAATCCCACCGCCGACCAGAAACATCGCTGCAGTACCAATCACTGACAGGCTTTTCATCATGTACGGTGCCGTGCGCAGGATACCGTTACCCAATGCCTTGGCCACGGCGGACGCTTTCTGGGTCAGCCACAAGCCCAGGTCATCGAGCTTGACGATGCCGGCAACCAGGCCATAGACACCGATGGTCATGACAATGGCAATGCCCGACAGCACGATGATCTGCTGGGTCAGTGGCGCGTCTGCCACGGTGCCCAGGGTAATTGCAATGATTTCTGCCGAGAGGATGAAATCGGTGCGAATCGCGCCTTTGATCTTGGTCTGCTCGAACGCCACCAGATCAACCGCAGGATCAGCCACTGCCTCGGCCAGGGCGGTGTGTTCGGCCTGATCCTGTTCCTTGCTGTGAAGAAACGTGTGCGCCAGTTTTTCAAAGCCTTCAAAACACAGGAAGGCGCCACCGACCATCAACAGCGGCGTGACGGCCCAGGGAATGAAAGCACTGATCAACAGCGCTGCCGGCACCAGAATCAGCTTGTTCAGGAATGATCCCTTGGCCACCGCCCAGACCACCGGAATTTCCCGCTCGGCGCGCACCCCGGTCACTTGCTGGGCGTTCAGGGCCAAGTCATCGCCCAGTACACCTGCGGTCTTTTTCGCTGCGACCTTGGTCATCACCGAAACATCATCGAGTACCGTGGCGATGTCGTCGATCAACACCAGAAGACTGCTTCCTGCCATGTTTGCTTGATTCCAGCGGGTTGAGAGGGAGTCAGTCTAGCTCAAAGTCGCTACCTTGAGCCCTTCACAAACGCGGTGCTACCATGCGCAACCGCCTTACAGGCCCGGCGCCGCCTACGGCCCGACACGAGGAACAGCGTTAACCATGAGCAGCATTCGCGAACGCAACAAAGAACTGATCCTGCGTGCGGCCAGTGAAGAGTTCGCCGACAAGGGCTTCGCCGCCACCAAGACCAGCGATATCGCGGCCAAGGCCGGGCTGCCCAAGCCAAACGTGTACTACTACTTCAAATCCAAGGAAAACCTCTATCGCGAGGTGCTCGAAAGCATCATCGAACCGATCATGCAGGCATCTACGCCGTTCAATGCCGACGGCGATCCGAAAGAAGTCTTGAGTTCCTACATCCGCTCGAAAGTGCGTATTTCCCGCGACTTGCCCTTTGCCTCGAAAGTGTTCGCCAGCGAGATCATGCACGGCGCCCCACACCTGAGCCCAAGCCAGGTGGAACAGCTCAACGTTCAGGCGCGGCACAACATCGACTGCATCCAGGCCTGGATAGACCGTGGGCAAATTGCCTCCGTCGATCCCCACCACCTGATGTTCAGCATCTGGGCGGCGACCCAGACCTACGCTGATTTCGACTGGCAGATATCGGTGGTCACTGGCAAGGCCAAGCTTGAGGACAGCGACTATGAGGCGGCTACGCAGACGATCATTCGCCTGGTGCTCAAAGGGTGCGAGCCGGATTTGTAAAGTTTTTTCGCGGGGCAAGCCCACTGCCAGAATGGAGGCGGGCTTGCCTGATGGTGGGTTTTAAGCCGCTACACCAGCATCCGCCGTCAATCCCGCCTCTTCGATCGCACTGATCGCGCACTGCTCATCGATATCCGATGTGTCGCCACTGATACCAATCGCCCCCAACACCACACCCTGCTGATTGCGAATCAGCACGCCACCGGGCGCCGGCACTACCGGGCTCTGACCCAGGCCATTGAGCGCAGCGAAGAACGCTGGGCGCTGCTGTGCGTCCAACGCCAGCAAGCGTGAGCCCTTGCCCAAGGCGATAGCACCCCAAGCCTTGCCCATTGCCACCTGCGGACGCAACAGGCTGGCGCCGTCTTCACGTTGCAGCGCCAACAGGTGGCCACCATTGTCGAGCACCGCCACCGTCAATGGCGCGGCGGATATCTTGCGACCCGCTGCCAGCGCGGTGTTCACCAGGCTGACAGCAACTTTCAGGGTCAATGCGTTCATGGAAAGGTCCTCTTATTGTTAGAAGCCCTGAGGGCAGGTGTGAAAGCAATAGAACAAATAGAACACAATGGCGAATATTTTTGTATACAATATTTACATCATGGCAAACCAATTCTGACGAAATGCCTTTTTTAAGGCGTTCCCGACGAAAGCACCTGCCGCTGATGAAAATGGATTGACCAGAGTCGCTTGGCGTGAATACACTCTGACGAAAAGCCACTTGTATACAATTACAAAATCAATGAGGCACAAAACCATGAGCAAAATGAGAGCAATTGATGCAGCCGTTCTGGTGATGCGCCGCGAAGGTGTTGAAACCGCGTTTGGTATTCCGGGTGCTGCAATCAACCCGCTGTACTCGGCACTGAAGAAAGTCGGCGGTATCGATCACGTCCTCGCTCGTCACGTTGAAGGCGCCTCGCACATGGCCGAGGGCTACACCCGCACCAAGGCCGGCAACATCGGCGTGTGCATCGGTACTTCCGGCCCTGCCGGCACTGACATGGTCACTGGCCTGTACAGTGCTTCTGCCGACTCCATCCCAATCCTGTGCATCACCGGCCAAGCGCCGCGTGCCCGTATGCACAAGGAAGATTTCCAGGCCGTCGACATCACCAGCATCGTCAAGCCGGTGACCAAGTGGGCGACCACCGTTCTGGAACCAGGCCAAGTGCCTTACGCGTTCCAGAAAGCGTTCTATGAAATGCGCTCCGGCCGTCCAGGACCGGTGTTGATCGACCTGCCATTCGACGTGCAGATGGCCGAGATCGAATTCGACATCGATGCCTACCAGCCGCTGCCAGTACAAAAGCCTGCGGCCAACCGTGTGCAGGTCGAGAAAGCCCTGGCCATGCTCGACACCGCCGAGCGTCCATTGCTGGTCGCCGGTGGCGGCATCATCAACGCCGATGCCTGCGACAAGCTGGTCGAGTTCGCCGAGCTGACCGGTATTCCAGTCATCCCTACCCTGATGGGCTGGGGCATCATCCCTGACGATCACCCACTGATGGTCGGCATGGTCGGTTTGCAGACTTCGCACCGCTACGGCAACGCCACCATGCTCAAGTCGGACGTGGTCCTGGGTATCGGTAACCGTTGGGCCAACCGCCACACCGGTTCTGTCGATGTCTACACCGAAGGCCGTCGCTTCATCCACGTCGACATCGAACCTACCCAGATCGGCCGGGTGTTCACCCCTGATCTGGGTATCGTCTCCGATGCCGGTGCAGCGCTGGATGTGTTCCTGGAAGTGGCGCGCGAGTGGAAAGCCGCTGGCAAGCTCAAGGATCGCGGCGCCTGGCTGGAAGATTGCCAACAGCGCAAGTCCAGCCTGCAACGCAAGACCCACTTCGACAACGTGCCAGTCAAGCCACAGCGCGTTTACGAAGAAATGAACCAGGTATTCGGCAAGGACACCTGCTACGTCAGCACCATTGGTCTGTCGCAGATTGCCGGCGCCCAGTTCCTGCACGTGTACAAGCCACGCCACTGGATCAACTGTGGCCAGGCCGGCCCGCTGGGCTGGACCATCCCTGCAGCCCTGGGCGTGGTCAAGGCCGATCCAAGCCGCAAGGTCGTGGCGCTGTCGGGCGACTATGACTTCCAGTTCATGATCGAAGAACTGGCCGTAGGCGCGCAGTTCAATCTGCCGTACATCCACGTACTGGTGAACAACTCCTACCTGGGGCTGATCCGCCAGGCTCAACGTGGCTTCGAGATGGACTACTGTGTGCAACTGGCGTTCGAGAACGTCAACGCACCGGAACTCAACGGCTATGGTGTCGACCACGTTGCGGTGGTCGAAGGCCTGGGCTGCAAGGCCCTGCGCGTCACCGAACCAAGCGAAATCGCCCCAGCCCTGCTCAAGGCGCAGAAGCTGGCCGAAGAGTTCAAGGTTCCGGTGGTGGTCGAGGTTATCCTCGAGCGCGTGACCAACATTTCCATGGGCACTGAAATCAACGCGGTCAACGAATTCGAAGACCTCGCCCTGGTCGGCAACGACGCGCCAACCGCGATTTCCATGCTCGACTGATCGCAGCAAAGGCCCTGTCGCGAAATGCACAGGGCCCACTTTTGCAAGGAGACAACCATGCCACGTTTCGCCGCTAACCTGTCCATGCTGTTCACCGAGCAGGACTTTCTCGCCCGTTTCAAGGCTGCAGCCGACGCCGGCTTCAGCGGTGTCGAGTACCTGTTCCCGTACGATTTCAGCTCGGCTGAAATCAAGCAGCAGCTCGATGCCCACGGCCTGACACAGGTGCTGTTCAACCTGCCTGCCGGTGACTGGGCCAACGGTGATCGCGGCATCGCGTGCGATCCGGCTCGCGTCGAGCAGTTCCGCGCTGGTGTCGACTTGGCCATTGCCTACGCTCAAGTGCTGGGCAACACCCAGGTCAACTGTCTGGCGGGTATTCGTCCTCAAGGCCCGGATTGCGCCACCGTGCGCAAGACCTTCGTCGACAACCTCAAGTACGCTGCCGACAAGCTGCAAGCCGCCGGGATCAAGCTGGTCATGGAAATGATCAACACCCGTGACATCCCGGGTTTCTACCTGAACACCACCAAGCAGGCCCTGGAGATCCAGGCCGAAGTGGGCAGCAGCAACCTGTTCCTGCAGTACGACATCTACCACATGCAAATCATGGAAGGGGATCTGGCCCGCACCATGGAAGGCAACCTGGCCAAGATCAACCACATCCAGCTGGCCGACAACCCAGGCCGCAACGAGCCGGGTACTGGCGAAATCAACTACCGCTTCCTCTTCGAACACCTGGACCGCATTGGCTACCAGGGCTGGGTGGGCTGTGAATACAAGCCGCTGACCACCACCGAAGCAGGCCTGGGCTGGTTGAAAACGCACAACGCGATCTAAGTACCCGCTCGCACCGGGTCACCCTATCGAACAATTACAAGAGGCATCTCTCATGGCTAAAATCGGATTTATCGGCACCGGCATCATGGGCCGCCCAATGGCGCAGAACCTGCAGAAAGCCGGTCACAGCCTGTTCCTGTCTACCCATCACGATGCTGCCCCGGCTGACCTGGTCGCCGCTGGCGCCGTCGCCCTGGCCAACCCGAAGGAAGTGGCGCAGGAAGCTGAATTCATCATCGTCATGGTGCCCGATACCCCACAGGTTGAAGCGGTACTGTTCGGTGACAACGGTGTCGCCCAGGGCGTGGGCCCGAACAAGGTCGTGATCGACATGAGTTCGATCTCCCCTACCGCCACCAAAGCCTTTGCCGAGAAGATCAAGGCTACCGGTGCTACCTACCTGGACGCCCCGGTTTCCGGTGGTGAAGTCGGTGCGAAAGCCGCGACCCTGAGCATCATGGTCGGTGGCTGCCCAAATGCCTTCGAACGCGCATTGCCGCTGTTCCAGGTCATGGGCAAGAACATCACCCGCGTTGGTGGTAGCGGCGACGGCCAGACCGCCAAGGTTGCCAACCAGATCATCGTCGCCCTGAACATTCAGGCCGTCGCCGAAGCCCTGCTGTTTGCCGCCAAGAACGGCGCAGACCCCGCCAAGGTTCGTGAAGCACTGATGGGTGGCTTCGCTTCTTCGAAGATCCTCGAAGTACACGGCGAGCGCATGATCAAAGGCACCTTCGATCCAGGCTTCCGCATCAGCCTGCACCAGAAAGACCTGAACCTGGCCCTGCAAGGCGCCAAAGAACTGAACATCAACCTGCCCAACACCGCCAACGCCCAGCAAGTGTTCAGCACCTGCGCGGCCATCGGTGGCGCCAACTGGGACCACTCGGCGCTGATCAAAGGCCTCGAGCACATGGCGAACTTCTCCATTCGCGGCGAAGAGTAAACAAAAGCGGCAAGCTTCATGCGGCAGGAAAAGGCAGGCCGCGCATCGATCTGCCTTTCTTGCAGCTTGGAGCTAGAAGCTAAAAGCGCACCACCGCCCCTGGGTATGCCTGCACGGAGGTCTGCCCAGGGGCGTTTTCGGTTTTGAAGAATAATAAGATGGGAGCCTGCCATGTCGGTCGATCCGCAACATTTTCTGCGCGAGCTGTTCGCCACGGCCATCGATGCCGCACACCCTCGCCAGGTGCTTGAAGCACATCTGCCCAGCGACCGCAGCGGTCGCGTCATTGTCATTGGCGCTGGCAAGGCCGCAGCGGCCATGGCTGAAGTGGTCGAACGCAATTGGCAAGGGCCGGTTTCCGGCCTGGTTGTGACCCGCTACGGGCACGGTGCCAGTTGTTCGAAGATCGAAGTAGTCGAAGCGGCGCACCCGGTTCCCGATGCCGCAGGCCTGGCAGTCGCCAAGCGTGTGCTGGAGATGGTCAGCAACCTCAGCGCTGACGACCGGGTCATATTCCTGCTCTCGGGTGGTGGCTCTGCCCTGCTGGCACTGCCCGCCGAAGGCCTGACCCTGACTGATAAGCAGCAGATCAACAAAGCGCTACTCAAGTCCGGCGCCACCATCGGCGAGATGAACTGCGTGCGCAAGCATCTCTCGGCGATCAAGGGCGGCCGTCTGGCCAAGGCCTGCTGGCCTGCAACGGTCTACACCTATGCAATTTCCGACGTACCTGGCGACCTGGCCACGGTCATCGCCTCCGGCCCTACCGTGGCCGACCCGAGCACTTCGGCCCAAGCGCTGGCAATCCTCAAGCGCTACAACATCGAAGCACCCGCTGCAGTCACCGCCTGGCTGAACAACCCAGCCTCGGAAACCGTCAAGGCTGATGATCCAGCATTGGCGCGCAGCCACTTCCAACTGATCGCCCGCCCCCAGCAGTCGCTGGAAGCTGCAGCGGTCAAGGCCCGCCAGGCTGGCTTCAGCCCACTGATTCTTGGCGACCTGGAAGGCGAATCACGGGAAGTCGCCAAGGTTCATGCCGGTATTGCCCGTCAGATCGTGCTACACGGCCAACCGTTGTCGCCGCCCTGCGTGATCCTTTCCGGTGGCGAGACCACTGTCACCGTACGCGGCAATGGCCGTGGCGGACGCAACGCCGAGTTCCTCCTGAGCCTGACCGAAAGCCTGAAAGGATTGCCCGGGGTCTACGCCCTGGCTGGCGACACCGATGGTATCGATGGCTCGGAAGACAACGCCGGTGCCCTGATGACCCCGCAAAGCTATGCGCGCGCTGCAGCCCTGGGGCTGTCGGCCAGCGATGAACTGGACAACAACAATGGCTATGGCTACTTCGCCGCGCTCGACGCCTTGATCGTCACCGAGCCGACGCGGACCAACGTCAACGATTTTCGCGCCATTCTGATCCTTGAGAGTGCCAAACCATGACGCCTGACAAAAAAGTCAAAATCCTCGCTACCCTGGGCCCTGCCATCAAGGGTATCGAGGACATTCGCCAACTGGTCGAGTCGGGAGTGAACATCTTCCGCCTCAACTTCAGCCACGGCGAGCACGAAGACCACGCCCTGCGCTTCCAGTGGATTCGTGAAGTTGAGAGCCAACTCAACTACCCGCTGGGGATTCTCATGGACCTGCAGGGTCCGAAGCTGCGCGTCGGCCGCTTCGCCGAGGGCAAGGTCCAGTTGCAGCGTGGCCAGGCCCTGCGCCTCGATCTGGACAGCACCCCCGGGACCCTGGAGCGGGTCAACCTGCCGCATCCGGAAATCATCGCGGCCCTGGAACCTGGCATGGACCTGCTGCTCGATGACGGCAAACTGCGCCTGCGCGTTACCGCCAAGCACGAAGACGCCATCGAGACCGAAGTGCTCAACGGCGGCGAGCTGTCCGACCGTAAAGGCGTCAACGTACCGCAAGCCGTGCTGGACCTCAGCCCCCTGACCGCCAAAGACCGCCGCGACCTGACCTTCGGCCTTGAGCTGGGTGTGGACTGGGTGGCACTGTCGTTCGTGCAGCGCCCGGAAGACATCGTTGAAGCACGTCAGTTGATTGGTGATCGTGCCTACCTGATGGCCAAGATCGAGAAGCCCTCGGCCGTCACTCAATTGCGCGCCATTGCCGAGCTCAGCGACGCAATCATGGTGGCCCGTGGTGACCTGGGTGTGGAAGTGCCGGCTGAAAGCGTGCCGCAGATCCAGAAAAGCATCATCAACACCTGCCGTGAATTGGGCAAACCCGTGGTAGTTGCCACGCAGATGCTCGAATCGATGCGGTTCTCCCCGGCCCCGACCCGCGCTGAAGTTACCGATGTGGCCAATGCTGTGGCGGAAGGCGCCGATGCAGTGATGCTTTCGGCGGAGACGGCCTCCGGCGACTACCCGCTTGAAGCGGTGCAGATGATGAGCAAGATCATTCGTCAGGTCGAGAACGGTCCGGATTATCAGGCCCAACTGGATGTGGGTCGACCCAAGGCAGAAGCTACGGTTTCCGATGCCATCAGCTGTGCGATCCGTCGCATCAGCGGCATTTTGCCGGTGGCTGTGCTGGTCAACTACAGCGAGTCGGGGGCATCGACCCTACGTGCCGCCCGCGAGCGGCCACGGGCACCGATCCTCAACTTGACCCCGAACCTGGCCACCGCGCGACGTTTGAGCGTGGCCTGGGGTGTGCATTCAGTGGTCAATGATCGCCTGCGTCAAGTCGATGAAATCTGCTCCACCGCACTGGAAATCGCCCAGGCCCAAGGCATGGCGAGCCGTGGCGATACCCTGTTGATCACTGCGGGTGTGCCTTTTGGCAAACCGGGGTCGACTAACACGCTGCGGATCGAAACCTTGGTCTGACGTAACAATCATCGCGCGGCAAGCCCGCTCCCATAGGCACTTGAAGCTTGCTGGGAACGGGCTAGCCCTGCGATGGCTACGACACACTACCTACGTGGGAAAACCCAGCCCGATAGAGGCCGCCCCACTCCACATCAACCCAGACTGCCCCCATGTACACCAAGAATTTCGTCAATCCGTGCCCCGACTGGGCCACGGCCTTGCTCAATGGCTTCAGCCAAGTGCTACTGCAGCGAAATCCGCTGTGCGGCCTGTCATGCCTGCTGGCCATCACCCTGACTGCCCCCGACCTGGTCGGTGGCGCCTTGCTCGGCGCCCTCGCCGGCCTGCTCACGGCCCAGCGTCGTGGCTACAACCGCACGGATCGCCAAGCCGGTCTGTATAGCTACAACGGCGTACTGATCGGCCTGCTGCTCAGCTACGCACTTCCCTGGTCGGCCATCCTGCCACCGCTGATCATCGCCGCTGGCGGCCTGAGCAGCATGATCGTGCATCAGTGGCTCAAGCGCGCCAGCTCCAACTTGCTACTGCCTGCCTACACCGCACCGTTCGTGTTGATCGGCTGGGCGGTGTTGTTGGTCAGCGAGCCGAGCAGCGCCGCTTCCAGCCCGATCGAGCACAACGCGCTTTATGCGCTGGCATGCGGTCTCGGACAGGTCTTCTTGCTGGACAGCCCTTTCGCCGGGCTGCTGATCGCCATCGGCTTGTTCATCTCCAATCGCTACGCCGCCACCTGGGCGTTACTCGGTGCAGCGCTGGGAGGAAGCGTCGCCCTGCTCGGTGGCGAGGCCAACGCAGCCTATGCAGGCCTATACGGCTTCAATGCCGCCCTCGCAGCCCTGGCCTTCAGCCAGACGCGCAAACAGCCGTGGCTGCCGCTGCTGGCGATTATCCTGGCAATCATCCTGCAACCGCTGGTTGCGCAACTGCCAGTGCCAGGCCTGACCGCTCCCTTCATTCTCGCCTGTTGGCTGGTGCTGATCGGCCAGCGCCTGACACGTCAGCCGCTCACCCGCAGGACCGGCCGCTTGCATAGCTGAAGCGCTGCCCCTAGGCTCAGCTGCATTGTGCAATGGAGCTGAGCATGGACACCCCTTCGAGCTGGCGTGAGCGGCTCTTCGTTATCGTTTTTCAAACCGACACCGTGGCCGGCCGACGTTTTGACAGCATCTTGTTGCTGATCATCCTGGCCAGCCTGATCACTGTAATCCTCGATAGCATTGATGACGTCCACCAGAACTACGCCGGACTCCTGGCCTTGATCGAGTGGGGTTTCACCGCCATCTTTCTGGCCGAGTACCTGGTGCGCTTGTATTGCTCACCCAAGCCGCTGCGCTATGCCTTCAGCTTTTACGGGTTGGTCGACCTGCTGGCCATCGTTCCGGGGATCATCGCCCTGTACTACAGCGACGCCCAGTACCTGCTGATCATTCGGGTCATCCGAATGCTGCGGATCTTTCGTGTGCTCAAGCTCAGTCCTTACCTCAAGCAAGCGCATTACCTGCTTTCAGCCCTGCAAGGCAGCAAGCAGAAAATCATCGTTTTTCTGATCAGCGTCTCTACCCTGGTGACCGTCTTTGGCACCCTGATGTATGTGGTCGAAGGACCTGAACATGGCTTTACCAGCATCCCCAAGGGTATCTACTGGGCGATCGTGACCCTGACCACGGTCGGCTTTGGCGACATTGTTCCGAAGACGCCACTGGGCCAGGTGATTTCCTCGATGGTGATGATCACCGGTTACTCGATCATTGCCGTGCCCACGGGTATTTTCACCGCTGAACTGGCCAATGCCATGCGTGGCGAGCAACTCAAGCACGATTGTCCGGTCTGTCGCAAAGGCCACCATGAACATGGCGCGGCCTTCTGCTCACGCTGTGGCAATGCACTGTTCAAGAAAATGGAATAAGCAAAGCACTTTTTAATCTTTTAGCGCCTAAGCTTCACCCGCTATAGTCGCTGGCATAATGCCTTTAACGCTAATTCGAACAAGGAATGCGCAGTGAAAAAACTCTTTAGTGCCTCGCTCCTGGCTGCCGGTCTTGCTGTCAGCGCCCTGGCTCAAGCCGCGCCGCCTCTGTTGAACGTTTCCTATGACGTAATGCGCGACTTCTACAAAGACTACAACGTCGCCTTCCAGAAGCACTGGGAAGCCGAGCACAAAGAGAAGCTCACCGTACAGATGTCCTTTGGTGGTTCGAGCAAGCAAGCGCGCTCAGTGATCGATGGCCTGCCGGCTGACGTCATCACCATGAATATGGCCACCGACATCAACGCCCTGGCTGACAACGGCAAGCTGGTGCCGGAGAACTGGGTAACCCGCCTGCCGAACAACAGCGCGCCGTTCACCTCGGCCACCGTGTTCATCGTGCGCAAGGGCAACCCCAAGGCCCTCAAAGACTGGCCTGACCTGCTCAAGGACGGTGTTCAGGTCATCGTGCCGAACCCGAAAACCTCCGGCAACGGCCGTTACACCTACCTCTCTGCCTGGGGCTATGTCCTGAAGAACGGCGGTGATGAGAATAAGGCCAAGGACTTTGTCGGCAAGCTGTTCAAGCAGGCCCCTGTACTCGACACCGGCGGTCGCGCGGCAACCACCACGTTCATGACCAACCAGATCGGTGATGTGCTGGTGACCTTCGAGAACGAGGCCGAGATGATCGCCCGCGAGTTCGGGCGTGATCAGTTCGAGGTGATCTATCCAAGCGTTTCCGCCGAAGCAGAGCCGCCAGTGACGGTGGTCGACAAGGTCGTGGACAAGAAAGGCACCCGTGCCACCGCCGAGGAATACCTCAAGTACCTGTGGTCGCCAGAAGCTCAGGAGATCGCCGCCAACAACTACCTGCGCCCGCGTGATGCAACCGTGCTGGCCAAGTACACCGACCGTTTCCCGAAAGTCGACTTTTTGTCGGTTGAGAAAACCTTCGGTGACTGGCGCACTGTGCAGAAAACCCACTTCAACGATGGTGGCGTGTTCGACCAGATTTACACCGGGCAGTAATGCCTGAACAGCACCGGCAAGGGCAGGCCCGCCCCTGCCGGTTGCGTCTGTAGCTGCATTGAAAAGTCCTTCAACGCTTCGCTATTTCCAACCTGTCGGCGTTCATTGACTACCCTTTCCGTGGTCCACGGTTTAAGGAGTACCCAGTGATCCGATCATTCCTCGCCTTTGTGCTTGGCTGCCTGCTGAGCCTCCAGCTGGCGACTGCCGCCCCTCTGCTGCCCGCCGCCGATAAAACCGCAAAGCCCGCCGAGCCAGTGGTTCAAGGGGGCTTGCTGGGGGCCATTGCCGATGGTTTGGATGATGTCAGTCAGGAACTGGATGTCGACAACCACCTGGTCGACAACTGGCGCCTGCGTGCCGATCGTGCCGCCGATGAAGTCGATCAATTGGTCAGCCAACCCTCAGGGCTCAGCTCACTGGAGCTGTGGCGCGATTTTGCCACCCTCACAGTTACCTGGCTGATCGCTTTTGTGGTGCTGACCAACTTGGGACGAGTACTCGCCCGCCTCTGCAGCCGCACCCGCCTGCTTCGGACCCGCCCGCGCCCCAGCCGCGTCTGCAAGGACCTGCTGGCCTACACCTTGCCCGCCCTGGCGAGCTTGGTGATAACCCTCTACGTCAGCCACTTTCTGGCCATATCGCCTGGACGTGCCTTGGGCATGAGCCTGGCCTACGCAACCAGCAGCGGGATTTTCTCGACCTCGATCATTCTTTGCCTGATCACCCTGTTCGACACCGGACACAAACGCACAGCTGTACGCATCATTCGGCGGTTGGGGCCGCGGCCGTTGTTCCTGATCGGCTTTCTCGCCGCCTGGAGCGATGCCCTGACCAGCCCGCAGATCGCACGCCAACTGGGCGGCAACATCACCAGCAGTATCGCCGCCTTCACCGGTTTGCTGGCGACCCTGGCCTTTGCTGTGTTGATACTCAAATTGCGTCGACCGGTGGCTCACCTGATTCGCAACCGGGCCCTGCCCGACCGCCTGCAACATCGCGCCGTGCAAGAGACGTTGAGGATCTTCTCGGCGTTGTGGTTCCTGCCGATACTGATGATGATCCTGGTGTCGGCGATTCACTTGATCGGCGCCGGCGAAGAGAGCCAGCGCGCCCTGCAAAAGGCCCTGCTGACTTCCATTCTGCTGATCGGCACGGTGTTTCTCAGCACTGTCCTGCAACGTATGTTCAAGCATGAGGAACAGAGCGATAACCGCCAACGCCTACGCCCCTATAAAGAATTGCTGCGCAACCTGGTCCATGCGCTGTTACGTATTGCCATGGCGATAGCGTTCATCGAACTGCTGGGGCGCATCTGGGGCTTTTCGGTGCTCGACTTTGCCCTGCGCAACACCCTGGGACGCGCGATCAGCGATTCGCTGAGCAGTATCGGTCTGATTTTGCTGGTCACCTGGCTGCTCTGGGTGGTTATCGACACCGCGATCCAGGAAGCGCTCAAACCCACACCCGGGCGGCGCACCTCGCGCCAACCCAGCACCCGGGTGCGGACCATCCTGCCGATGCTGCGCAACGCGATCAAAATTATCCTGGTGGTCATCTGCACCATCACCACCATGGCTAACCTTGGGATCAACGTTTCGCCGTTCCTCGCGGGCGCCGGGGTAGTAGGCCTGGCCATCGGCTTCGGCTCCCAGCAACTGGTACAGGATGTGATTACCGGCTTGTTCATCCTGATCGAAGACACCATCGCCATCGGCGATTGGGTGGTGCTCGATTCCGGCCATGCCGGTACGGTCGAAAGCCTGACTATCCGCACCCTGCGCCTGCGCGACGGCAAGGGCTTTGTGCACTCGGTGCCGTTCGGTCAGATCAAGGCGGTAACCAACCAGTCCAGACAATTCGCCTACGCGTTTTTCTCGGTGCAGTTCAGTTACGAGACCGACATCGACAGCGCCTTGAAATTGATTCGTGAAGTCGGTCACTCCATCAGCGAAGACCCGATGCTGCGCCACAGTCTGCAAGGCCCTCTGCAGGTGTTCGGGGTCGATAGCATGAACCTCAATGGCATTACCCTCACCGCACAGTTTCGCACCACATCCGGCGGGCAGTACGCCGTCAACCGTGCGTTCAACGAGCGTCTGAAAAAGCGGGTGGACCAGACTGACGATGTCAGCTTTGCACAATACAACCCACCCCCTGCGCGAGGCGCCGATGGCCCGGCCTGAATCGGCTTTCTTGTGCGCGAATATCAGTGCTAAAGTCGCGCCCATGAACGCCTCGCCCACCAACCGCCCATTGATTGCCTGGACCCTGTATTTCTGTGTCCTGTTCAACCTGTTCGCCTGCGGTATCGGTCACGGGCAAATGATGGGTTTGAAACTCAACGGCATCGGCGGCGCGTACTGCTCGGCCATGGGCAGCGCAGGGCCAACCCTGAAAAGTGATTTCAGTGACCAGTCGGTTGCTGGCTGGGACAGCATGCAAAGCTGTCCGGTATGCGCCGCCGCGGTGGTCTGCCTAGGGCTGCTACTGGTCATAGGCTGGCTCCTGGCGGCTGCACGCACCCGCCGCTACCACCGCGAACTGCGCAGCAAAGCGCCGCCGCGCTACTGCTGGCCTGCAGCCAATCCGCGTGCCTCTCCCTTTCTGGCTTGATCCATACAGCTGTCTGTAATCGGCCTTTTTGCCGTGCCTGACTGACACGCACGGCTGGCCGTTGGCTCAAATTCCAGAGTTCGACTCATGCCCTACTCCTATCACCTTTGCGGTTGCGCGACGCTGCTGTGTGCGCTGTCCTTCAATACCTCGGCACAAGTTCCGTTGACCCTGCCCGACCTGCGCATCGACGGCCGCGCCGAAAACGAAGAGGGCGTGCTCCTCGACACCCCCTCGCAAACCGGCTCGCGCCTGGGCTTGACCCCACGGGAAACACCCGCTTCGGTGAGCGTCGTCAATCGCCAGCAAATCGAACAGCGTGGCGCCCAGACCACCCAGGACATGCTTGCCGGGGTGCCAGGCATGACCGCTGCCTCACCTCCCGGCTCGGCCGGCTCGGTTGCCTATCGCGGCTTTTCCGGGGCACAGATCACCCAGCTGTTCAACGGCATCAGCGTGCAGTACGACGCCATTGCCGCCCGTCCGGTGGACAGCTGGATCTACGACCGTGTCGAAGCCATCGGCGGGCCTTCAAGCTTTCTCTTCGGAGCCGGCGCCGTGGGAGGCTCGATCAACTACATCACCAAGCTGGCCAGCCGCGACGAAGACTTCAACGAAGGACGTATCAAGTATGGCTCCTACGACAGCAGCGAAACCTCGTTTGGCTTCAACCATGCCCTCAATGAGGGTGACGGCATGCGCAATTACGCACGCCTGGACTTCAGCCATACCCACAGCAATGGCTACGTCGACCGTGAGGAACGGGACGCCTGGAGCGTGGCCTTCTCGCTGCTGACCGACATCAACGATCAGCTCTCCCATACCCTGGCGCTGGAGTATCAGAACGAGAGCGTCGACAGCCCCTACTGGGGCAGCCCGGTGCTCAACCCGCTTGGCGGAGAGATGAAGGTCGACGAGAGCCGACGCTTCGAAAACTACAACGTCGAGGACGGCCGCTACGAGCAACGCGTGCGCTGGCTGCGCTCGATTACCGAGTACCGCTTCAACGCCGATACCTCGCTGCGCAACACCCTTTATCACTACAACACCGAGCGCAACTTCCGAAATCTGGAGACCTACGCCTACAGCGCCGACAACAGCAAGGTGAACCGTTCCAACGCGCTGTTGCAGCGTCATGATCAGGAACTTAATGGCAACCGTATCGAACTGCTGCACCAGAACCAGTTGTTTGGCATGGACAGCCAATGGTCGAGCGGCGTTGACTACAGCCACAACGTGCAAACCAACTATCCGCGCTCGGTGACCGGTGTGTTCGACAGCGTCGATCCGGACAACTTCGACCCCGGGCATTTCTACAACTTGAAGGGCATGTTCCCGGGCTACCAGAAAAACCGCCAGAACACCGTCGATACCTGGGCAGCATTTGTCGAAAACCGCCTGCAAATCACCGAACGTCTGTCACTGCTGACGGGCCTGCGCTACGACCATATTGACCTTCAGGTCCACAATTATCGCGTCGTTGATGCCAATAATCCGCGCGACTTCAAACGCATCTACGAACCCACCACCGGACGCGTCGGCCTGGTCTATGAACTGACCCCCGCAGCCAACGTCTACGTGCAGTACAGCACCGCAGCCGACCCACCTGCCGGCATACTTACTACCGCCAGCTTCGCCCAGGTACGCGACTTCGACCTGAGTACCGGAAAGCAGGTCGAGGTGGGCAGCAAGTTCAGTTTTCTCGAAGGACGTGGAGCTGCCACGGTTGCCGCTTATCACATCGAGCGCAAGAACCTGGCCACTGCCGACCCTGCCAACCCTGGCACCACCCAGCCGGTGGGCAAGCAATCGTCACGCGGTATCGAACTGGCGGCGTCGCTGCGCGTCACGCCGAAGCTACTGGCAGAGGGCAACTTCGCCTATGTCGATGCCCAGTACGATGAATTCAACGAGAACGTCGGTGGCACCAGCGTTTCACGCAAGGGCAATACACCGACCAACATCCCCGAGCGCGTGGCGAATTTGTGGCTGATCTACGACATCGACCCCAGTTGGCAAGTAGGCGCCGACAGCCGCTACGTGTCGTCGGTATATGCCGATGCCGCCAATACTCGCCACGCACCTGCCTACACCGTGGTTGGCGCCTTTGTCAGCTACAAGGTCGACGAAGACACGCGTGTCAGCGCACGGGTGCGTAACCTCACCGATGAGGTCTACGCCCGCTGGACCAGTTCGAGCATGCTTTACCTGGGGGCGCCACGCACCCTGGAAGTAGCCTTGCAGACTCGTTTCTAGGACACGATCGATGAAACGCTACCTGTATCTCTGGCATCGCTGGCTTGGCATCGGCCTGTGTCTGTTCATGGCCCTGTGGTTTTTCTCGGGCATGGTCATGCTCTATGTCGGCTATCCAAAACTGACGCAAAAGGAGCGCCTGGCGCATTTACCCGTCCTGCGCCAGGCCGATTGCTGCGTAGACTTGGCCACTGCTTTGCGCGCCGCCGATCCACAGCGCAGCCCGGCGAGCATTCGCCTGAGTACGGTAGCGGGAGAACCGCGCTACCTGTTCAGTTACCCAGGACGCAATAATGTCGCGGTGGATGCTCGCACCGGCCTGCGAGTCGGCTTTACCGAGCCAAAGCAGGCCTTGGCTGCCGCCCACCAGTATGACCCGCTGGCATTGCCCAGCTATCAGGGGCCGGTACAGGAAGACCTCTGGAGCCATTCGCGCGCCCTGGACGCAGACCGACCGTTGCAACGGGTGCAGCTTGATGATGCCGAAGGCACCCTCTTGTATATCTCGGGGCACACCGGCGAAGTGGTCCGCGATGCCAGCTCGCTGGAGCGTGGCTGGAACCTGGTAGGTGCCTGGCTGCACTGGCTGTATCCACTGCGCGGCATCGGCCTGGACGGTTTGTGGAGTAACCTGGTGATCTACCTGTCGCTGGGGGCCACGCTCATGGCCGTCCTCGGCGCGGTGATCGGGGTACTGCGCTGGCGTATCAGAAAACCTTACCGCAGCGGTTCGCGCACGCCTTATCGTGGGTTTGCTCGCTGGCACCATATTGGCGGCTTGCTGTTCGGTGTGCTGGCTATCACCTGGATTTTCAGCGGTCTGATGTCGATGAACCCTTGGCGAATCTTCAGCAGTTCAACGCCTCTGGATACAGCGGCGTACCAGGGTGGACCGTTGCAAGCCAAGGCCTTTGCAATTTCCGCCCCCCAGGCACTTTCGCGCTTTGCCGATGAGGGACTGCTCGCGCGGGAATTGGAGTGGCGCTTGATTGGCGGCCAGGGCTACCTCATTGCACACGGCCGCAGTGGTCGCACCCGCGTACTTTCCATGGCCGACGGGCAAGTGCTTGAACGCTTGCCTGTAGAGGTACTGCAACACGCTGCGCAAGCAATCCGGCCGCAGGGAGCCATGCACAGCGAACAGCTGCAAGCCTATGACTTCTACTACTACGCCCGAGCTGAACACAGCATGCTGGGGCACCTGGAAAAACGCCTGCCGATGCTGCGGGTGCACGTTGATGATCCGCAACAGACCTGGCTGCACCTGGACCCTTACACGGGCGAAATAGTGGCGGTACTGGATCAACCCAAGCGGGCGTCGCGCTGGCTTTTCGCACTGTTGCACAGCTGGGACTGGCTACCGCTGCTGCAACGACGCCCAATCTGGGATGTATGGATGATCGCTTTCAGCGTCGGTGGCATGGTACTGAGTGTCAGCGGCATAGTGCTAGGCTGGCGGCGACTGAGCTCGAAAGCATTGAGCAACACCCGACCTCGCCGGTAGCAACGGGCTGGCCCCGCTCCCTGGCAGTTGTCCGCCGCCCCCCCCCTACTGATGGAACACCAACGCCTTGAGCCCACCTGCCGGATCGATATCGGGAAACTCCGGCGGGTTGGCCAGGCGCTCGACAAACTTCAGCACCGGGGCTTCCTCGGCCATGCCTTCGATGAGAAATTGCGGTCCGATGGCCGGGTCGTTCACGCAGGCCAGCACCGTCCCACCTTCATTCAACAGCTCAGGCAGGCGACGCAGAATCTTGCGGTAGTCCTGGGTCAACACGAAGCTGCCTTTCTGAAAGGTCGGCGGGTCGATGATGATCAAGTCGTACGGGCCGGACTTACGCACCTTGCCCCACGACTTGAACAACTCATGCCCAAGGAAACTCACCCGCCCCACCTCGTGACCATTGAGCCTATGGTTGTCGCGCCCACGACTCAGGGCCGAACGCGCCATGTCGAGGTTGACGACCTGCTCGGCGCCACCAGCAATCGCTGCCACGGAAAAGCCGCAGGTATAGGCGAACAGATTCAATACGCGCTTGCCCGCGGCCTGCTCGCGTACCCAGCGCCGCCCATAGCGCATGTCGAGGAACAAGCCGGTGTTCTGCTTCAAGCCAAGGTCGAGTTGATAGCGCAAGCCGTCCTCATCGATTAGCCACTGCTCGCTGGGTTCGCCCAGCAACCACTGGCCCGGGCTGTCTGGCAGGTAGCGATGCTGAATCAAAATGGCCTGCCCGCTCCAGCATGGGGCCTTGGACAAACCCGCCAACATCTGTTCCAACGCCGGTAATTGGCCTGCGGGCGGCTCGCGAAACAGGGACACCAACAGCACACCTTGCAACCAGTCCACAGTGATTTGCTCAAGCCCCGGCCAGCAACGGCCACGGCCATGGAACAAGCGACGGGTTTCGGCCGGCGCCGGGTCAAGCGCCAGCAGCAAATGTTGCGCGAGGGTGTCGATCACAGAAGTCATGGGCAGATTCAATACGGGAAAGCGCCCTATTCTACCCTGACCACACGCCGTCGGTGAGCCATCTCGAAGGTCGGCAGGCTGGTCTACACTGGCACTCCCTACTTACATTGCGGGACGACCATCATGAGCGAACTGCCGAAGTGGCAGCGCTGATCGATCGCGCAGCCGTCAGTCTGGCTTGACCGCAGCCACCTTCGCCCCAGGCTTGAACCACCAGCCTTGTTGCATGCCGGCGGCGGCCAACAGGATCGCCGCCACGCCCAACCACTGCAGTGGTTCCAGGCGATGACCGAAGGCGAACCAGTCAACCAGGATGGCTGCAATCGGGTAAATGAACGACAAGGCCCCGGTCAAGGCGGTGGGCAGTTTCTGAATTGCGCCATACAGCAACACATACATCACCCCGGTGTGAACGACCCCAAGGGTGATCAGCGAGGCCAGTGCGCCAGCTTCGCTCGGCAAGCCCGAGGTATTGGCCCAAGGCGCCAGCAGCAGGATGCCGGTGCACACCTGGATCAAGGCAATCAGATGAGGTGGTGTGCCGCTGAGGCGCTTGATGACCAATGCTGCAATTGCGTAGAGCAGCGCTGCCCCCAGCGCCAGGCCGATGCCCAGCAGGTAGTCACTGCCGCTGCCACTCTGACTACCGTGGGCACTGACAATTGCCAGCATTCCGATAAAAGACAGGGCAAGCCAGAACACCTTCTGCAGGGTGATTTTCTCGCCGAGAAACACCGCAGCCAGCCCTACCAGCATGAAGGGTTGCACGTTGTATACCGCGGTACCAATGGCAATCGACGCCCGCGAATAAGAGGCAAACAACAACACCCAATTCCCCACGATTGCCACGCCGCTGAGCACCGCCAGGGCGAAGGTCGCCAGCGTCAGAATCCCGGGCTTGAGCAAGCCCAGGGCCACGCAGATAAGCAACAACGTCGCGGCGCCGAACACGCAGCGCCAGAACACCACATCCAGCACCGCCTGTCCGGACACCAGGACGAACCAACCGATGGTCCCCGAAATCAACATGGCGGCGACCATTTCCAGCGAACCACGGCGTATTGAACTGTCCATCACTCACCTCCTCGACAATGGCTAAATTATGCGAGGCACAGGAGCGCCGCTCCAGCGTATAAATCAGGCTAAACTGCCAATCTACCTTTACTATCAAGGCAAATCGTAACCGTCGCCTAACGAGGCTAATATGACCGACGATATCGACCAGTTGTTGATCAAGGCGTTGATGGAAGACTCGCGCCGCTCGCTCAAAGCGTTGGCGCAATTGAGTGGCCTGTCCTCGCCCAGTGTCAGCGAGCGCTTGCGGCGTCTCGAAGAGCGCGGCGTGCTCAAAGGCTACACCGTGGAAATCGATCCACGCTGTTTTGGCTATCAGCTTCAGGCCATCGTGCGGGTGCGGCCATTGCCAGGGCAATTGCAGGTGGTCGAGCGCCAGATCATGGCCATTGCCGAATTCACCGAGTGCGACAAGGTCACCGGTGACGACTGCTTTATCGCACGCCTGCATGTACGCTCGATGGAGCAATTGGACACGTTGCTGGACAAGCTCAACAGCCATGCCGAGACCAACACCGCTATCGTGAAAAAGACGCCGGTAAAGCGACGCCTACCGCCGATGGCCTAAGTGCTGGCGAGCTAGCTCGGGCAGCTGTGCTCGCCATTGTTCAGGCCCTGCTTGTAGTTGCGACTGAGCAGACTGGCTTTGCCATCGTGCCAGGTCAGGGTGAGGACATACATGGAGTCGAAATCGCCGCCATCCCAATCTTCGGTGATGACCTGCTTCTCACCCACAGCCTTGCCAGCCACGGTATTGATCAACTCAGGCAGGTAGCCATGGGACCAGGCGGTGTACACGGTGGCGTTGCGGTATTTGTCTTGAAGCAGTTCGTCAGCCAATTCGCCCGTGTCATTGGCACCGAAGTCGATGTTCACCGGCAAACCGAGTTTGATTGCGCTGGGGCTGATAGTCATCAATGGACGAATGTAACTATAAGCGTCGTCCTTACTGCCCTCTTCAACATGACGAGAAGGGTTGGCAGCAAAGACGTAATCGGCTTTTCCGAACTTTTCCGGCAGCAAGGTGGCCAAGTCCAACGCGCGGTTCAAACCTTGGCAATTGAGCTGTCCGAGACCTTCGCCGGGTTTTTCGGCATGGCGTAGAAACACCAGGGTCTGGATACCGTCCACCGGTTCGGCGCGGCTTTCGACGGCCTCCAGGGCCAGCATGGTCACGCCACCGAGCAAGGCCAAGGAACACAAGGCGTGGCGGTGACGTTTGAACAGGGTCAACAACTTCATGGAGCGGGCTCTTCACGGCAAAAAGGGGGTGAGGCTGACCCGCCTGTGACACGCCGCGGCCGAAGCCGCGGGTGATCCCTGTCTGACGTTCCATCCGTGGAGCGGGCTAACTAAGAGTGCGTCAATCCCGTTTGGTTCGATCCCTGAATGCTCTACCCTGAGCAAGAGTGACTTTAGAGTCGTGGTGTTACCGAATTAAGACAAGGGCGAGTCAATCGTCGCGGGTAAGCACTTCCAGCAACTCGATCTCAAACGTCAGGTTCGAATGCGGGGTTATCGCCCCCATGCTGCGCTCGCCGTAGGCCAGGTGCGACGGCACCACCAGCTTGCGCTTGCCACCTACTTTCATGCCCATAAGGCCTAGATCCCAGCCCTTGATTACCCGCCCGGTGCCAATGACACACTGGAACGGCTTGCCGCGATCATGGGAAGAATCGAATTTGCTACCGTCCTCCAGCCAACCGGTGTACTGGGTGGTAATCAGGGCGCCCTTGACCGCCTCCTTGCCTTCACCCAGTTGGATGTCGGTAATTTGCAATTCGCTTCTCATGCTTGACCTCGTTGACGCGTGGACGCTGTTTCGTGGCAGCCTTTTCTCAAGAATGAACCGGTTTGGCAAGCGTCACTGGGCTGCCATGTTGGCGCATCGACCAACACACGCCGCCAATAACCAGAATGATCGCTGCTGCTTCCAGCACTGTCGGTGGACTTTGCCGCCAGATGAAGGCGTAGAGCAAGGCGAACAAGGTTTCAAAGACAATCAGTTGGCCACTCAAGGTCAATGGCATGCGCTTGGAGGCAGCATTCCAAAGCAATGCGGCCAACCACGAACCGAATACTGCGCAACCCAGGCTATATGCCCAGAACAACCACCAGCGTTCGCCGGGCGCTGCGACCTGCAGTTGCGCAGGCTGCCACAGGGCGATAATGACTACTAATGCCAGGCTGAATACGCCCGTCATCACCCCACACAATACTGACCATTGGTGGCTGTCAAAATGTCCGCACTGCTTGAGATAGCGGCTGTTATTCACCGCATACCAGGTCCAACACGCCAATGCCGCCAGGGCATAGAGCACACCGACGAGTTTGTCGCCTGTCTCGCCCGCTTCAACCGCGAAGGTCTGCAGGTTGATACACAGCATGCCGGCCAAAATCAGCAGCAAAGGCGCAAACAGCTGTTTGAGCGTAACGCCGCCGCTGTCATGGCGACCATACAGGGTGATGGTCAGCGGCAGGACACCAACAATCAATGAGGCCGGTGCCACCCCGAGCCGCTGGATTGCAGCCACCAGACAAATGAAATACAACACGTTGCCGATCAGCGCCAAGCGCCCAAGCATCCACAGGTCAGCGCAAGTCAGTCGACCCACCGCTTTACGCATTGGCACCGCCAATACCAGGGTCACCAGGCCAAACAGTATGAAACGCGCGCAAGTGAGCAGCACTGGACTGAACTCTGGCAACAATTGCGGCCCCATCAGCACCATTCCCCACATCGCGCCGGCTATCCCGGCGTAGGCCACACCCTGTTTCACTTGCCTGCTCCTGTTCGAATATGAGCGCAGGCTATCCTTTGGACCACATCGAAACAAAAGATCATTGGGCATGCAGGCATTCCCAGGGGGAATACCTTTGCGCATCAGGGCTTCGACTCTATGATGTAGCCATTCCTAAAGTCGGATCATCAGCATGAGTCGATTCAGCCGTCACCTGCCTCCATTGGACACTTTGATCGCATTTGAAGCCGTGGTGCGCACCGGCAGTTTCACCCGCGCCGCCAGTGAGCTTTACCTGACCCAAAGCGCTGTCAGCAAGCAGATCAAACTGCTGGAGGAGCATCTTGGCGCAGTACTGTTCGAACGTCGCGCCCGCGGTATCGCCCTGACGTCGGCCGGGGAAGGTTTCAGTGCGATCGTCGAACCGATGCTGGAGAGCCTGCTGAACAATGTGCTGCGCCTTAAAGCCGGTCACAGCAGCCGCAATGTCAGTGTCATCTGCACGCACGCCGTCGCCCAGTACTGGTTGTTCCCGCGATTGCTGCGTTTCAACGAGCAACATCCCGAACTGACCGTGAATATCCATGCCAGTAATGAAATCGGTGAGAGCAATATTGCCAACTACGACTTCGGCATTCTGTATGGCCATGGCCACTGGAGTTCACTGAAGGCCGACAAGCTCTTCGATGAGGCCATATACCCGATCGCCAGCGTCAAACGCCTCCTTCCTGAAGTCGATTCGCTCGAGCAACTGCGAACCTTGCCGCTCATACAACTGGATGCCTCCGCTTGGAACTGCCTGGACTGGCAGGACTGGTTCAGCCACCAGGGCCTTCGTTACCAGGCCCCTGTAGAGGCAGTGACGTTCAATCAGGTCAACCTGGTCTTCGAAGCAGTGCTGCAAGGCATGGGGGTGGGCTTGGGTTGGGAGTTCATGGCACGTGAGCGAATTGAACAAGGGGCAATCCGTCAGGTTTCGGCCTATGTCGTGCACACCGGGCAGGCCGACTATCTGGTGCACGACAAACAGGTGTCCCGATCGCCCGCCGCCCAGGTGTTCGCCGACTGGCTGCTGACGCTCAGTTGAACAGCGCCTCGACTTCGGCGCGGGTCATGGTCGGCGTGTCGTTGGCGAAGCAGTAATAGTTGGGCTTCTCGTCGATGTACACCTGCAGGTCGAAAATCCAATCGGTGTCACCTTGCAGAACGCCGACCGAAACAGAATCGAACTGGCCGTTTTTCAGTCGGTACAAAAGATGTGTGCCGCACTGGCCACAGAAGCAGCGCTCAGCCCATTCGGAAGAGCCATAAACCACCGGCTGACCGGCAGTGAAGGTTACCGGTTGCAAGCAGTGCACGGAAAACAACGGCCCTCCTCCCCACGTACGGCACATGCTGCAATGGCAAGTGCTGACGCTGGCTTTCTCCAGGTTGGCGCTCAGTTTAACGGCACCACACAAACAGCTGCCGTGCATTATCAGAGACATGGTCAGGGCTCCTTGCAGGGAAATGGTAGAGCACAGTCTAGCAGGGGTATCTGCTGCCAAAAGCGCCGTTACTGCGCCATTTAGCGCCCTATACCTAGCATTTTTGTCAGGTTACGAGGGAATGCGCCACGCGTATAAAAGACAGGAGCACCGCAAGAACGAAGACATAAACAACTATCGTGCACTTCTCAAAGGGCCCTGAAATGACCACTCATATTACTCCGCATAGCGGAGAACAATTACGAAGAACCGTCCAACTTGCCAGGCAAGAACGGCTTCGCCAGCAAAATCGCGATATTGGCACGCGAGCGCTTAGTGCGATTGTTTTACCTGACGCGCTGCCTAATGACGAAGGCACTGAAGAGAACCTGATTGAAACAGCCAAGTTATCAGAGGATCTCAACGCCCAAATTTCAACTGCCTGGAATGGAACGGGGCGTTCGAGGCTGCGGGTTTATTTCAACGAAGGGACAACACCATTTTTCAGCCAGGATTATGTGACGACGCCAAGTTTCCCTCTCGCGTTCACCTTACCTTCCAGTAATTTTCAGTCGGATGGGGTTTACAGTCTGCATTACACCTTGCAGAACAATGCAGGGCTCGAGGAGTCGGATCGTATTACATTTACCGTTGATAAAACCGATCCGAATAGAAACATTACACCCGCCGCGCTTCGGTTCAACACTGATCGGATCGATCTGCAGTATCTCACCGATAACAATGGCCTGCCCTTCACCTTACCAGTCTTCTCCCGCCCCCTACCTGGAGACCGTGCGGATATTTTCCTTCTGCCGCCAAATGGCGCATCTGCAGTCCTGGTGGCGCAGATCCCGGCTCGCCCCGTGGCAGGCTTCGACCCAACGACACCAATGGGAGGCATTATTGCCAAAGATAAATTCGTCGATGCCAATGGCGATCCGTTGTATCCCGATGGCGTCCTGCAGTTTTACTATTTTGCCTATTCACGGGCGGGTAATGAAACCCGGCGACCTGCCGACTCTATTCTTTCTGTAGCGTTCAAGCCGTTGCCGACTGGCCTGGCTGATCCGGTAATTCCATTGGCGGTTGAAACGACCCCATTGATCGACCGCGCCGACGCCATTGTCGGTGTCAATGTGCAGATTCCGGCATTTACCAACCATCAACCTAATGACGAAATCACCGTCATCTGGGGCAGCCGTAGCTTGGCGCCTTTTAAAGTCGGCACCAATCCGGTCTTTCCGCTGGAATCGCCACTCATTCCATACACCACTTTACTAAGTGAAGGCACAGAAACCGGAGAAGGCCCGAAAGATGTTACAGCCACCTATCGGGTTCTGCGTGGTCTACTGCCGTTTACCCCACCCGCAGGAGCGACTACGGAGGTAGATCTACGCATTCCAGGCCCGGAAAATCCTGGCCCTGGCCCAGAAAATCCCGCGCTCGGTGAATTAAAGGTGTTTGGCGGTGGTCCTTCGCCGGAAGAGAACAAGATTCGGGTGGAGGACATCAATCTTCCTGTCTCCGTTCGATTACCAGCGTACGCCCCATTAACGGCGGGCGAAGTGTTGCAGGTATTCTGGAACGATAAAGAGGTTCCGAGTGCATCGCACACCGTAATCGGTGACGAGACCGAGTTCGATATTGAGGTGCCCTTCGCGTTTGTCGCCGCGCAAGGCGATGGTCCGCGAATTCCCGTCTACATCCAGTTGACTTCCCCAGCCCTCCCCCCTGGCAATGCGCCAACTACCGTAAAAATCTATGTGGAAGTTGACACTTTTCAATTAGGGGCCATGACCCCGGCAGCATTCCCGGACATGGACGACTTCTTTATGTCTATCGGTTGCTGCGAACGAATCTGGGAAGGGGCTAAACTGCAAGTCCTCGGGGATCCTGTCAACTTTTCGAAAGACGACACTATTACGGTTTATTGGCAAGGCCGGGCCACAGATGACAGCGAGATCCCGGACACTTCAGGAAGCGAAGTATTTACATTAACCGAGCAACAGGCCACTGACGGATTCGAATATCGAATTGCGTTCAGTGAGTTTGTGCAACCCATCGCTGATGTCGACGGACAATTGCATGCTTGGTACACCCTGAAGAAAACCGGTGGGCAGACAGCCACGGCCGACCCCGTCAACACCGGCGTCGCATATGTTATGCCCAGTGGGTGCAAATGCACTGCTGCCGGGGCTTGCGACATTAGTCTCTGCCCGCCAACAGCGAAAAACGCGAATCGCTAGCCGATTTTCATTGTTGAAAAGTCCGCATCGGCATAGGAATTACCCTACATAACGGACGGACATCTCGCCTTATAGTTCTGGACACTTACGCGAGGCCAGGCATTGCCAGCTTTTGCAACGCCTGGCCTCCAATTCATGAGAAAAAGAAGGGACACTCCATGTCAACTCATTGTAAGTTGAAAGCAACTACCAAACTAAGGTTGAGACATGCAATATTGATTGGCCTCGCACTTTCAACCAGCCCTACCGTGGCGGATGAGTTACTTGATGGCGAACAAAAAACACTGCCAGCAGATACCGAGTCAACCAACTACAGTTTGATTAATGGTTCGGTCCTTACGGCGGATTCAAGTAATCTCCTCAACGTTCGCATGACAGACTCAACATTGAATTTCAGTAACGGCAGTGCCGGCACAATTTCCGGTATTGGCGCGACAGTCAACGTCAACAACGGTCAGTTGACTGGCAATGGTCAGTTTGAAGAGGCACTGTCGCTGACGGCAGGTACTGCGACCCTCAGTGGCTCGACCTTGATCAACACCGGCACCGAGGGTGCTGCGATGGCGGTGAACAGCAGCCTCGCCGGGGTAACCTCCTCCGTGCGGGCTACTGACAGCTCTTTACGCGGCGCCGACGAAGCCGTCAGAGTCACTGACCGTAGCTTCCTTGAACTGCGCGATACCACCCTCGACACCAGCTTGGAAACAGGCACTGGCTTGAACCTGTACGCCGCCAGCGCCAGCGCCATTGGCGGCAGAATAGAGGGTGGCCTGCACGGTGTGGATTTCCATACCGGACGCAACGACACTAACGACAGTACACTGACACTGACAGGCACCGCAGTCGTCGGACGCAATGGCTCGGCCATCCGCGTTTCCGAGGGTAGCGCGGCGACAATCGACTTGGTCGACGGCGCCACGCTTGCCGGCAAGAACAATCACATCATTGAAATCGCAGAGGCATCGACAGCGGCAGTCAACACCCGCAACAGTGGACTTCAAGGCAATATCACCGTGGTCGGCAGCAGTGCTGCCACCTTCGCCTTTGATGGCGGGTCGCTGAAGGGCAACATCGATAACGAAGCCGGCAGTACCACCGACGTCAGCTTGAGCAACGGATCTGGACTGACCGGCACGCTGAGCAATGTTTCCAGCCTGACCATCAATGATAGCCAGTGGCAGATGAACGGCGACAGCAGCGTTGGTGCGCTTGCACTCGGCAACGGTACAGTCAACCTCGGAGAAGCGGGAGAGTTCTATCGTCTGTCGATGGAGTCACTTTCGGGCAACGGCACCTTCGTCATGTCCGCCGACTTCTCCCAGCAACAAGCCAGCTTCCTCGACATCAGTGGCACCGCCACTGGCGACCATACGCTGGTGGTACGCAGTACAGGCGCCGACCCACTCGCAGATACCCGCCTACAGGTAATCCATGCCGAAGCGGGCGATGCGCAGTTCGCGCTCGCAGGAGGCACAGCTGATCTCGGCGCCTGGTCGTACAAATTGGTGCAGGACGACAACGGCAAGGACTGGTATCTGGACGGCAGCACTCGCACCGTAAGTCCCGGTACTCGCACGGCCATGGCGCTGTTCAATACCGCACCGACCGTGTGGTACGGCGAGCTTGCCTCCCTGCGCAGCCGCATGGGCGAGCTGCGCTACAGCGATGGCCGCAATGCCGGCGTCTGGATGCGCACCTACGGCAACAAATACAACGTCGCAGATACCTCCGGCGTGGGCTACAGCCAACTCCAGCGCGGTATCTCGTTCGGCGCCGACGCGCCGTTGCCCTTTGGCGATGGCCAATGGTTGGTGGGCCTGCTGGCAGGTCACAGCCGCTCCGATCTCGATCTGACGCGCGGCTCCTCCGGGTCGATAGACAGCTACTATGCCGGCGCCTACACCACCTGGCTCGACGCCAAAAGTGGCTACTACTTCGATGCAGTGCTCAAGTTCAACCGCTATCAAAACAACGCCAAAGTGATGTTCAGCGATGGTGCCCGGAGCAAAGGCGACTATGACAACCATGGCCTTGGCACCAGTGTGGAGTTTGGTCGTCACATCAAATTCGACCAGGGCTACTTTGTCGAACCCTATGCACAATTGTCGGCGGTTTTCGTGCAGTCCAAGGACTACGCGTTAAGCAATGGCCTGGAAGCCGAAAGCGATCAGACCCGCTCCTACCTGGGCAAACTCGGCGCCAGCGCAGGACGTCGCTTCGATCTCGACGAAGGACGCAGCCTGCAGCCCTATGTCAAAGCGGCCTATGCCCATGAGTTCGCCAACAACAACAAAGCACGAATCAACGACAACGTGTTCAACAACGATCTGTCCGGCTCGCGAGCGGAGCTTGGGATCGGGGTTGCAGCACAGCTTTCACGAAGCGTTCAGGTGCATGCCGACTTCGACTACAGCAACGGAAAACATATCGAACAACCTTATGGCTTGAATGTGGGCTTGCGTTATTTCTGGTGATTCAAACCCTGAGCACGGCGTGCTCAGGGTAGCTCAGTGCGCCGCCCCGACAGCCGTGATTCTTCAGGAAATGCATAATGTCCAACACCTACCGCGATGGAACCAGCGCTGCGCTGATTGCTCCCTCGCTCCCCGACACCTTAGCGCCGCTGCCAGGCGAAACCTCGTTTGTGCTACCGGTAGTCAAAAGAGCAGGACCGCTGAAAGTCGTCATCGAGAAAATCTGGCCGGGATACATGGCGCGTAACCGAGTGACCTTCTTCAGAGCGCATCAGGCCATACAGACACTCGAGGTTATCAACCCCGATCCAACTCAGTTCCCCATGACCTTCAACGTTACTCAGATCGCCCTCACCATGGGCGGCCTGCACGAACTGTTCTATACAGTAGAGACTTCAGGCGGGATAAGCACTTCGGATAGCGTCCACCTCGACCTCGACAATATCCCGCCTAACCTGGGAGTGCGCCCCAACTCACTTCAGTTTCCGCTCGAAATTATTGAGCATGGCGTAACTCAGCAGTACCTCGACACCAATGGCGACCGCGTCACCGCAACGGTTACATCCTGGCCTGACATCAAGCTTGGGGATGAACTCTGGTTTTATTTACAGGCCTCGGCCAAAACCGGTAATAGCACGGCCGCTGAAGCAGGACGCAAAATCATCACCGCCTCGGACCTGGCCTTACCTGAGATCGAGGTAGCGTTCGCCGGGGATGTCTTCCGCGCCTTGGGCAAAGTCAATTGTTATGGCTACTACTTCCTCAAGGACCGCGCTGGCAATGAAGGCCCGAACAGCTACGACAGTCCCATCTTCCCGATCCACGTAGACCCGCCACTACACTTGCTGGCACCACAAGTGCCGCTCTACGATCAACATGGCCTCATCGATGAACAGATTGCCCGCACCCCCGTCCAGGTGGTGATCGCGGGGATGACAGGCATTGCTCCGAATGACCAGATCCAGGTTCATTGGGGGGCTGTGGATTTACCATTGCAACCTGTGCTCGACCCGGCGGCAAATCCGCTAGTGCGCTTGAACGTGCCTTATAGGGTGGTTCAAAACGCCGGAGATGGCACGATTCTGGTCAGCTATGACCTTTGGCGCGGCGGCGCCTCTATCGGGCACTCCCCCGCCACCCGGGTACTTGTCGACATCACGCTGCCCGCAGGGCCAGATCCAGACCCGGAAACACCTGAGCATGAAAACCTCATGCTCCCCACGGCCTTGGGCGAAAGCGGCGTACCCAATGTGATTTCGCCCGCAGATCAGGAGCAACCCGCAGAGGTGATCATCGAGTGGTATGGAGCAGATGGAACTGAAGTTTTCATGGTGGGTGACGAAATCGTCGCCAATTGGGCGACGGTCGCCCTGCTGCACACAGTCGATGCAGGGGAAGCCGTTGCCAAACAGCCGCTGCGCCTCCCGATCAGTAGCCCCCAGATCAAGCAAGCAGGGCAAGGCACCCTGCAACTGCGCTACAGCGTAACCCGTGAGTTGCCGGGGCATCCGGGTTATAGCAATACGGTTTATTCAGCCTCGCAGGTTCTCCTGGTCTCGGACGGCACAGAATTACCTGGCGGTGGAGACGAGCTGTCCGCTGGAGACTTTCCCGAGAAGAACCAGAACAATGCAATCAACAACGACGCCGCCATCGATGGCACGCCTTACGAGGTGAAACTGGACTACCGCAATGCCGCAGTAGGCGACATCATCACCTTCAAGTTTCGCGGCCATCTTGGATTTGGCGACGATCCGGCACTGGAGCCCGGCCGACCAATTGCCGGTTCGTACACCGAGGGGCAGCATGTGGTCACCCAGGAAGACCTTGATCATGGCAGTTACGCTTTTACAGTCGAACGTCAGTACCTTGCCGCCATCCGTCAGGCCTCCGCCAATGGTTACCACTGGATCCGCAACTACGCAGGCGAGACACCTGCAGCGTATTACCATGTGTTCGTCGATGTGACCCTAGCCCACTGATGCGTTCATCAACACCGTCGACCACAAAGAGGCCGAACAGCGTCAAGCCACTCAATGAACCGGCGTAAGCACCGGTTCTCCAGCGAAGAACGCCTGCAGGTTGGCCAACACCAAGCTAACGGTGTCGCGCGCAGCCTCAGGCGACTGACCCGCAACATGGGGAGTCAGCACCGTATTGGTCAGGGTCTTCAGTGCAAGGGGAACATCGGGCTCGTCATCGAACACATCCAATGCCGCCCCGGCGATACCGCCCTTTTGCAATGCCTGCACCAGCGCCTCGGTATCTACCACGCTGGCGCGGGCGATATTCACCAGGTAGCCTTCACCGCCCAGTGCTTCGAGCACTCCAGTATCCACCAGATGCTCAGTGCCCGCTCCGCCCGGCGTTGCAACCACCAGTATATCCACGGCTTCAGCCAGCTTCAGCGGGCTTTCGTAAAAGCTGTAGGGCACAGCCTCACGCGGGCTGCGGTTGTGATAGCTGACACGCATGTCAAAGCCTAGCGCCGCACGTTTGGCAATGGCCAGACCAACCGCGCCGAGACCGATAATGCCCATGCGCTTGCCCGATACCGATGGGCTGATCACCCGATTCCATTCGCCTCGTCGGGTACTGGCATCCGCGCGTGGAATGTCTCGCAGCAGCGCAAGCAGCATGGCCATGGCATGGTCGGCCACTGCCGTGGCATTGGCGCCCGCACCATTGGTGACGGTAATGCCCCGGGCTGCAGCGGCGGCAAGATCCACCTGTTCATAGCCGGCGCCGATTACACAGATGATTCGCAGCCCCGGCAATGCGCCGATTTCCGCAGCGGTCAACCCTAATGGACCGCGGGTCAGTACGGCGTCGATTTCGTGGCCGTGGCGGATAACAGCGTCGGCGCGCAGCGGGGGCGTCTGGGCACGAATCAGTCGATAGCCTGCCTGCTCCAGCAAGGGCAGGTAATCGTCAACAGTTTCTACCAGTACCAGGACTGTCTTGCTCATGCCACCCTCCGGATCAATGCGAAGGGGCATTATGCGGGCTTGTGGTTACTGGGCGAAAGCCCGTCCCAAACCACCTGGAACACCACTGCTGTCGGTTTCCTGCCAAGGGCCGTTGAGATTGGTCGACCAGCTCCAACCGTTGTTCCAGCGATAGTAGGTGCGCTGGCGGTAGAACGTGTTGGTCTGGCCTTCGAGCACGTAGACGCCCATGCGCGGATCCCAGTGGCTGGTACCTCCAGGTGGTGGCGCAAAGCTTGCCGAAGTTCGTGGCATGGGCTTGGGCGCCGGGGTAGCGACCGGTGGTTTGCTCGGCACCGTGCTTGGGCGCGGCGCCGGTTGGGTACCGGGTCCCGGCGGCAACCTTTCGATCGGCGGTGTCGTCGGTTCCGAGGGCTGATGAACAGTACACGCACTCAGGCCTACGGCCAGTGAAATAAGGGCAAGGCGAGCGATACTGTTCATAGTGGTTCTCTTACTGGTCCGGGCTGTCGATGGTCAGGTGCTGCGCCGCGGTAGTGCTGCTGGCCAGCGGGCTGCTTTGACCGATCCACTCACCCTGGGTCGGCTGGCCAGCGCGAGATACGCGCGCAACCAGTTGGACTTCAGGGAAGCTCGACAGTTTCATGCTCGGCATCATTGCGTCACTGTCGCCAAGCTCCACCTCGATGGGCAGTTGGGCAACGGTCACACGCTTGGCCGCCAGCGGCATGGGTGGACCGGAGCTGGCACGGGCGAAGATAAACACCGTGTCGTCCGGCTTGACCTTGTCCTTGAGCGCGGCTGCAAGCTCCACGCGTACCTTGAGCCTGGCTCCCGTTGTCGCTACTGCCGGCGCCGTTGTCGGTGCTGCTTGAGCAACTTCGCCTTCACCCGCCTTGAGCTTGTCCTGGGCGCGCTCTATACCGCCTTGCAAGGCAGCGCGTGATGCATCGCCTTCAGGTAACTGCGCCAGTAAACGGTTCCAGTAATCGATAGCCTGCTGGAAGTGCTCACTCTCGAATGCTGCAATACCGAGCAGGCCAAGGCTGGTGACCTCGTTTGGATCGGCCTTCAGTGCCTCATCGGTAAGCGATTGCAGTTGCTCGTTCCATTGTTTGCCATTGGCAAAATACAACGCCTGGGCCCATTGCCCGAGCAGTTCCGGTTGGCGACCTGCAAGGTTGGCGGCACGCTTGAAGACTTTGGCGGCATCGGCTGGACGCTCCTGGGCCATGTAGGCTCGACCGAGGAAGTACAGACCTTCAGCCGAATCGGGTTGCATCTCGACCGCCCGCTCAAGGCGCGCGGTGATCTCCTCCATGGACTGCGGGGCCTTGGCAAACTGCTGGGTCAACTCGACCTGCGCGCTGGAGCCAAAATGCAAGTACAAGCCCAGGCCCATCAAGGGCACCAGCACCGCAGCCAGCAACGGCAGTGGCTTACCCAGGCGCCCCAGACGCTGGGGTTCGGCATTTTCGGTATCGCTCAACAGCTCCCGAGCTGCTTCGTCGCGCCCTTTAGCCAACTGAGCGTCATCGAGCACGCCGGCGACATGTTGCGCGGTCAGTTCAGCGACCCGCTCCTGGTACAGCGCAACGTTGAGTGCGGTGCGGTCTTCTTCCAGTTGCGCACGACGGCCACGCAACACCGGGATCAGCAAAAAGCTCAGGGCCACCAGCAACAGCAGGCCTGCAGCAAGCCAGAAATCAGTCATGGGTCTGTTCTTTGTCCAGCAATTTGGCGAGGCGCTCACGCTCCTCGGGGGAAAGGTCGACAGGGCCACCAGCGCTCTGCGCCCGACGCTTGCGCACGATCAGCGCCAACAAGCCGAAGCCGCCAACCAGCAATACGCCAGGGCCGAACCACAGCAACCAGGTCCGCGCAGTCAATTCAGGCTTGTAGCGCACAAAATCACCATAGCGATCGACCATGAAGTCGATGATCTGCTGATTACTCTTGCCCTCGCCAAGCATGCGGAAAATCTCCCGGCGCAAGTCGGCGGCAATCGGTGCATTGGAGTCAGCGATATCCTGGTTCTGGCACTTGGGGCAGCGCAACTCCTTGGTCAGGTCGTGATAACGCGCGCGCTCGGCATCATCGGCGAACTGATAAGTGTCGATGGCAGCCTGGGTCACTCCGGCCAGGCTCAAGCCCAGCACTGCTGCAGCTAGCCAGCGCTTCATGGTTTGGCCTCATCGACCAGTCCCTGGTACATAGGCGCCAATTGCTCGCGCCAGACCGTCGCATCGACGACACCGACGTGCTTGTAACGAATGATGCCCTTGGCGTCGATCAGGAAGGTTTCCGGCGCCCCGTACACGCCCAGGTTCAAGCCCAGCGAGCCCTGATCATCCTCGATATTGAGCCGATAGGGGTTGTGGAACTCGGCCAGCCATTTGATCGCAGCGGCGTTGTCGTCCTTGTAGTTGACCCCATGGATAACCACGCCCTGCTCGGCCAGTTTATTCAGATACGGATGCTCGACCTTGCACGATGGGCACCAGGTGGCCCAGACGTTGACCAATGCCGGCTTGCCAATCAGGTCTGCCTGGGTAAGCGCCTTGCCGTCCTGCACCGATTTAAGCGCAAAGTCCGGGAACGGCTTGCCGATCATTGCCGATGGCAGCTCGGTGGGATCGAGGAACAGGCCCCGGTAGAGAAACACTGCCACCAGCAGAAACACTGCCAGCGGCAGCACCATGATCCAACGCTTCATGCCGTTGCTCCAGACATGCCCAGTACTTCACGCACGCGGGCTTTGACCTTGACTCGATAACGTCCGTCCATGGCCGCCAGCAGGCCACCCAGGCCAGTCAGCAGGCCGCCCAGCCAGATCCAGCGCACGAATGGCTTGACGTGTACACGCACCGCCCAGGCACCGTTGTCCAGCGGCTCGCCAAGGGCAACATAAAGGTCTCGGGTGAAGCCGGCGTCGATGCCCGCTTCCGTCATCATCGATTGCTGCACGGTATACAAGCGTTTTTCCGGATGCAGCACGCTGATCTCGCGGCCATCCTCGATCACCCGTACCGTGCCCTTGTCGGAGGTGAAGTTCGGCCCTTCGAAGTGCTTGGCGCCTTCGAAGACGAACTGGTATCCCCCCAGCTCAACCGACTCGCCCGGTGCCAGGCGCAGGTCACGCTCGGCGCTGTTGTTGCTCGACAACACCACACCCAGCGCACAAACCGCCAGGCCCAGATGCGCAACATGCATGCCCCAATAGCTGCGATTTAGGCCACGCAGCCCCTTGAACAGCCCTTTGTGACGGGTCTTGTCGAGGATGTCCCGAGCACCTGCAAGCACGATCCACGCTGCCAGGGCGAAGGTGGTCAGTACTTGCCAATCGAAGTCATCGACCAACAGGCCACCAACCGGCGCCAGTACGGCGCTGCCAATCAGCACGGGAGTAAGCATGCCCAGCAGCCATTTGCTCGGGGTGTCTTTCCAGCGCACCAGCACACCGATTGCCATGACCACCATGAGCAACGCCATGAGCGGGATGAACAACGCATCGAAGTACGGCGGGCCGACCGAGAGCTTGGCGCCGGTGAGCGCATCGAGGATCAACGGATACAGCGTGCCAAGCAGAATCATCGACGCCGCGACAACCAACACGATGTTATTGGCCAGCAGCAATGTTTCTCGCGACCACAAGGCAAAGCCAACCTGGCTCTTGACCACCGGCGCGCGCATGGCGAACAGCGTCAGCGAGCCACCGACGACAAACAGCAGGAAGATCAGGATAAACACGCCGCGTTCCGGGTCGGAGGCAAAGGCATGCACCGACGTCAGAACCCCGGAACGAACCAGGAAGGTGCCAAGCAGGCTCAATGAGAACGCGGCGATGGCCAGCAACACAGTCCAGCTTTTGAACACCCCACGCTTTTCCGTGACGGCCAGCGAGTGAATCAATGCTGTGCCCACTAGCCACGGCATGAACGAGGCGTTTTCCACCGGGTCCCAGAACCACCAGCCACCCCAGCCCAGCTCATAATAGGCCCACCACGAGCCCAGCGTGATACCGATACCCAGGAATGCCCAGGCGACCAGCGTCCACGGCCGCGACCAGCGAGCCCAGGCGGCGTCCAGGCGACCGCCAAGCAAGGCGGCAATGGCAAAGGCGAAGGCAACGGAGAAACCTACATAGCCCATGTACAGCATCGGCGGGTGAACGATCAGGCCAATGTCCTGCAACAGCGGGTTGAGGTCAGCACCGTCGGTCGGCACCTGCGGCAGCAAGCGCTGAAAAGGGTTGGAGGTGACAATCAGAAACGACAGGAAGCCGACGCTGATCATGCCCATGACGGCCAGCACCCGCGCCAGCATGACCTGTGGCAACTGCCGGGAAAAGATCGACACAGCGAACGTCCAGCCACCGAGGATCATTGCCCAAAGCAGCAGCGACCCTTCGTGGGCACCCCATACAGCACTGAACTTGAAGTACCAGGGCAAAGCACTGTTGGAGTTGTTGGCAACATAGGCGACAGAGAAGTTGTCAGTCATGAACGCATGGGTCAGACAGCCAAAGGCAAACGCCAGGAACGCGAATTGCCCCCAGGCTGCCGGTCGTCCCAGGCTCATCCACAGACTGTCGCCGCGCCAGGCGCCGAGCAACGGTATCGTCGCCTGCACGCAAGCGAAGCAGATGGCCAGAATCATCGCCAACTGGCCAAGTTCCGGAATGATCAGCGCCGCGTTCATGGTTTGACTCCAGCATCGGTAGCAATCTGGCCACTTTCCTGCAGCGCCTTGGTCACTTCCGGTGGCATGTATTTTTCATCGTGCTTGGCCAGCACTTCATCGGCCACCACTACGCCATCAGCGTTGAGTTTGCCCAGGGCAACAATGCCCTGCCCTTCACGGAACAAGTCCGGAAGAATGCCGCGGTAGGTAATCGGCACCGACTTGCTGAAGTCGGTCACTACAAAACGTACATCGAGCGAATCGCCCGAACGTTGCAGCGAACCCTTCTCGACCATGCCGCCCGCCCGAATGCGGGTATCGAGCGGTGCCTCGCCATTGGCGATCTGGGTCGGGGTATAGAACAGGTTGATGTTCTGCTGCAGGGCGCTCAAGGCCAGGCCCACAGCGATGCCTACCCCGGCCAGCAGGCCGAGGATGATGAACAGGCGCTTCTTGCGTTGCGGATTCACTGTTTGTTCTCCCGGCGCAAGCGACGCGCCTCTTCTTGCAGGTAACGGCGCCGGGCTTGCAAAGGCATGGCAACGTTCAAGGCCAAAACCAACAGGCAAATGCCGTAGGCCGACCAGACGTACAGGCCGTGATGGCCCATGGCGAGAAAATCACTGAAAGAGGCAAAACTCATCGTGCCATCTCCCGACCCAGGCTGTTCATTACCTCCTCCCTGACCCAACTGGTGCGCGCCTCGCGCTTGAGCACTTCAAGGCGCATGCGCAGCAACAGCACCGCACCGAAGAAACAGTAGAAACCCAAGACCGTCAGCAGCAGTGGCAGCCACATTTCCGCTGGCATGGCCGGTTTCTCGGTAAGGGTGAAGGTGGCGCCCTGGTGCAGGGTGTTCCACCACTCCACCGAGTACTTGATGATCGGAATGTTGATCACCCCGACAATCGCCAGGACCGCGCAAGCCTTGGCAGCGCTTTCGCGATTGGTGATGGCATGGCCCAGGGCGATGAGGCCAAAGTACAAGAACAGCAAAATCAGCATCGAGGTCAGCCGGGCATCCCAGACCCACCAACTGCCCCAGGTCGGCTTGCCCCAGATGGCACCGGTGACCAGCGCCACCGCAGTCATCCAGGCGCCAATCGGCGCTGCGCACTGCAAGGCTACGTCGGCAATCTTCATCTTCCATACCAGCCCAACCACACCGGCCACGGCAAGCATCACGTAGCAGGACTGCGCCAGCATGGCAGCCGGTACGTGAATGTAGATGATGCGAAAGCTGTTGCCTTGCTGATAGTCCTGGGGGGCGAAAGCCAGTCCCCAGATGACGCCAATACCGATCAACAGGATCGCAGCAACCGCCAGCCAGGGCAGCATGCGGCCGCTGATGGAATAGAACCACTTGGGCGAACCCAGTTTATGAAACCACGTCCAGCTGATTACGCTGCTTTTCATCACGGTACATCCAGGGTCTTTGCTGGGCGGGGCCCAGACCTCATTATTCGCCGACGCTGATCTTCAGGCCAGCGGCTATTGCAAAGGGTGCCAGAGTTACTGCCAAGGCGGTCAGGCTGCCAAGCCAGAGCAGATAACCGGTCGCCGGCATAGCTTGCAGCGCCGCCTGCAAAGCGCCACTGCCCAGGATCAATACCGGGATGTATAGCGGCAAAATCAGCAGCGCCAGGAGCAATCCGCCACGTTTCAAACCGACTGTCAGGGCCGCACCTACAGCGCCCAACAGGCTCAGCACCGGGGTACCGAGCAACAACGATGCCAACAGGACCGGCAGGCAAGCCGAGGGCAAACCTAGCATCAGCGCCAGCAAGGGTGCCAACAATACCAGTGCCAGCCCGGAAAAGGCCCAGTGTGCCAGTACTTTCGCCAGTACCAGAAGAGGGAGGGGGTGCGACGAAAGGACCCACTGCTCCAGCGATCCATCCTCGAAATCACTGCGAAAAAGCCCGTCCAGCGAGAGTAAAACCGACAAAAGTGCCGCTACCCAGACCAGCCCTGGAGACAAGGTTTGCAACAATTGAGTCTCAGGACCGACCGCCAGTGGAAACAATGCGACAACAATTGAGAAAAATACCAGGGGGTTGGCAAGCTCCGCCGGGCGCCGGAACAACAGTCGCGCTTCACGGCGCAACAACAAGACGAAGACACTCATGCGGCCCACTGCCCCAAATTCAGTTCACGGTAACCAGACGGCTTGCGCGCCAGGGTGTGATGGGTGGTCAGCACGACCATTCCGCCTTGCTCGCAATGGGCAGCCAGGTGTGCCTCAAGCTGGGCCACGCCCTGCTTGTCGAGGGCAGTGAAAGGCTCATCGAGAATCCACAGAGGCGGGCTGTCCAGGTACAGGCGCGCCAAGGCCACGCGGCGCTGCTGGCCAGCCGACAAGGTATGGCACGGCACGTCTTCAAAACCGCGCAGGCCGACGGTCTCAAGGGCCTTCCAGATGGCCGCAGGCTCGGCGGGGGTATGCAGGGCGCAGAGCCAGGCAAGGTTTTCTTCCGGGCTGAGCAGATCCTTGATACCAGCAGCATGGCCAATCCAGATCAGGATCCGCGCCAGCTCGCTGCGTTGTTCAGCCAGAGGCTTGCCGTCGAGGCGAATCTCTCCGGCAGTGGGGCTCATGAGCCCTGCCAGCAGGCGCAACAGGCTGGTTTTGCCGCTGCCATTAGGGCCGCTGATCTGCAGCATGTCGCCTGCGCTCAGGTGCACTTCGAGATTTTCGAACAGCATTCGCCAGTCGCGCTCGCAGGCCAGGCCCACGGCTTGGAGATGAGGGGTCACAGTTTCGCCTTATGCTAGGGATGCCTGTCTCAAGTCGGTCCCGGCCCTGCCGTTATACTGGCAGTGGAGATACAGCCCGGCCGCTCGGATCGCGAAAGATCGGGCGGCATTATACATGCGATGTCCTACTGCAAAGAGGGCTATTTCAATAGGTTGCGAGCTGATGACAGGCGAAATCAACAACCTTGGCACGCAGACTCCAGCGTCCACCCAGTTGCGCCCGGCAATGACCGGCGAACTACTACGCCTGTTGCAACCGCAACAAGCCCTGCTCGCCCCTGGTGAAACCGCCAAGGCCGAAGTATTGGCGTTGCGCCAGGTCGGCCAGGACTTCCAGATGCTGCTCAAGCTGACTCAAGACAACGGCAAGCAAGTCAACGTCCAGGCCAGCAGCAATCAACCCCTGGCCCAAGGCAGCCTATTGGCGGTAAGCCAAAGCAGCGCCTCGAACCTGACCATTACTGTGCAGCAAGCTCTCGCCAACAGCATCGCCAGCCTGACCCGCATCGATACCCGGGAAATGCCTGTTGGCACCTTGCTTCAAGGCAAAGTCTTGACCAGCCAGGCGCTGCCAGCGACCGGTGGGCAACTGGCGCAGTTCCGCTCGCTGGTAACCCTGCTTACCGGCACCCAGGCCGGCGCCACCTTGACCATCGACAGCCCTCGCCCACTGGCGGTAGGCAGCCTGCTCAGCGCAAGGGTCGATGGCAACCAATCGCTAAGCTTCATCCCATTGAGCGGGCGCAAGGACCAATTGGCAATCTCGCAGCAGTTAACTACCCAGCAAACACGCCAAGCGTCGCTGCAAGGCTTGCTCGGCGCGCTGCAGCAGCTACGCCAAAGCACTGAAGCGCCCGACGAACTGCGCGCCACGGTGGACAAACTGCTGTCCAGCCTGCCGGACGTACGCCAACTCAGCGATCCCAAAGGTGTGGCCCAGGCCATGAACAACAGCGGCGTTTTCCTCGAGGCCAAGTTGTTGGCGGGCCTGCCCACCAACCTTGCCGCCGATCTCAAGGCTCAGGTGGTACGCCTGGTAGCCCAGTTGCTGCCGGGGTCGCCGGGAAACATGCCGTTCAACCCAGGCGTTGCAGCCAGCACCCTTGCCCAAGTAATGCCTGGCATGGTGCGTACTGCCCTCGGCATGCTCGGTCAGGTCAGCCCGCGCCCACATCCTGGCGGCTTTCCCCTGCCCTCGCGATTACTCAAGAGCCAGGAGGGTGAAGCAGACCTCGAACATCTGCTGCGCCTGGCGGCCTCGGCCATCTCCAGGCTGCAGAGCCACCAGTTGGCAAGCCTGGAGCAAACCGGCACCACCGCCGATGGCAACCTGCAAACCACCTGGCAACTAGAGATTCCGCTGCGCACCGGGCAAGACTTCATGCCCGTGCAAATGAAATTACAGCGCGAAGAAACGCCCGAACAGCAAAGCGATCCAGAGCGTGAACACCGCGATCCGCTGGAAATGCTCTGGCGCGTGGAATTGTCATTCGACTTGCACCCGCTGGGGCCCTTGCAGGTTCAGGCGCAGATATGCCAAGGCAGCCTTTCAAGCCAACTGTGGGCAGAACTGCCAAATACCGCTCGACTGATTGAGAGTCAGCTTGGCAACCTGCGCGAACGCTTGCTTGCACGCGGCCTGAGCGTCGGCGAGCTGCATTGCCACCAGGGAACACCACCACAAGGGCCGCGTACGCGCCTGGAGCAACGCTGGGTAGACGAAACAGCATGAATAATCAGAATCCGCGCCAGGCCATTGCCCTGAGCTATGACGGCCAACAGGCCCCGACACTGACCGCCAAAGGCGACGACGAACTGGCCGAGGCGATCCTGGCGATCGCGCGCCAGCACGAAGTTCCCATCTACGAAAATGCCGAATTGGTGCGCCTGCTCGCACGCATGGAACTGGGCGACCAGATTCCTGAGGTGCTGTATCTGACCATCGCCGAAATTATCGCCTTTGCCTGGCAACTTCGCGGCAAAGTGCCGGAGGGCTTCAACGCCAGCCCTGTATCGGAACGGGATATCTCCCTGCCTCGATTGAGCCCGCCGGCGCCATAGCACTATTTAATACCTTGAGCCCCATGCCGGGGGTGAGGCTGTAGGTCCCACACATCAAGGTGACCGACATGCCCACAACCTGCATCAACTCCGCTGGTATCCAATACATTCGCGACCACCTGGCACACCTTCCTCGCCCGGACCGCGAAGCCGCGCGCGCTATCCAGAGCTGGATCACCAGCAACAACCTGACGCTTGACGCCGATCAGCTCGATATCGTGACCCTGCACTACCACCCGGATGGCCCAAACGGTTACCAGACCGTGATTGCCAACCGCTTGAGCCTGACAGAGGCAGTGCTGTCCAACTGGAAAGGTGAATCCAATAACGACGTGTTTGGTTCATTGTTTTCTACACCCTGGGCCGGGGCCTTTCCGAATGGCTCGGTGAGGATTGTCGAGCAGTTACCCGAGGCTGACTTGATCCACTATGGCGCCCCGTTTCTGGTCTTCAACGGGTTGTTCCGGCGCACCGAACCTGCGCGCTATGACGCTTCGACGCACGTACAGTTTCCCACCGAGGACTTCCAGCTGTTTATCGAGAAGCTGGACTTTCATCACCATTACAAAGCCACCCTGGACACCTATTGGCACGATCACCTGGAAAGCCATCGTTTGTCGGCCAAGCTCAATTTTGTGGCGGCCTGCAACAAGCAGGTTGCCGAGGGCAGTCTGAGTGAGGCGGCAAGAAAACTTGTCTGGCGAGTTGCCGGGCTGAGCCCTCGCGGCCGCAAGCTGCGTTTGAGCACCCTGAGTGTCTACGGCTATGCAGCCACCGACCTGTTGTACATCAACGATGTAGGTAGCGATCTGACCGTTCTCTACATACCTGGCAACAGCTCCCCCTTGCTCGAATTCGCCAGCCAAACACTGTTAAAAGACTGGGTTGGACAGCAATGCCAGGACCCACGCAAACGCCAGGCACTCAAACAGCACTTCAACATGGCCGATGGCCCTGACGGACTGGATTTCAGTGGCCTTGATACCGCGCTGGCAGGGCTGGGCGATTACCCAGCCGTGCACCGCCTGCCACCTGAGCGCCCTGGCTTTACCACCGATGGGCGCTGGGCGCCGCGCGACTACGTCAATTACCGGCCCAGGAAATACAACCCGAAACTCTCCGGCGATGTATTCCAGGCCCTGGCAGAGCGCCAGCGCGCGCGGAGCTTCGCCGATGCCGAGTTCATCATCACCAGTAACAGCGAAGTGACCAAGGCCAGATGGCGCGGATACCTCACCTCGACGCTCAACCTGCTGACGCCGCTGGCCTTCGTGATGCCGGAGCTGGGGCTATTGCTTGCCATTGGTGGGATTGCTCAGATGGGCCTGGGCCTGGACCAGACAATCAATGGCAGAACCGCACAAGAACAGGCCGATGGCGTAGGCGATGTTGTCTACGGGCTGTTCAATACGGCGCCCCTCATTGCGCAGGAACTGGGCAAGGGGGGAACATTGTTCCGCGTTCAAAGCGAAGGCTTCGTTCCACCGCTGCGCATCAACGAACAATGGGGCTATCCGCTAGGCCCCATTGATCCACCGCGCCTGCCACAATTGGATATCGCTCCTTACTTCCATTCCCCCAACCGTATCCTGCCTTTGGAAAATAGTGATATCGCGGTCGCCAATGCAGTGAAAAGGCGCCCACGATACAGCCGTAGCCTCGACAGGCTAAGCGGGGTTTACGAGCCACAACCCGGGTATGGAATAAATCTGGAGCTAGTTTATGACATGGAGTTCGACTTGTTTCTCGATGCAACAACCGAGAATGAGGTGCAACCGTCCTACTTCACCGTCAATACCGAAAGCCACACGTTGCAACGTGCGAATCCGCAAGCACGTGCAGTGACCAATCAGATGCGCACCGCCACCCTCCGCGCCCTGGGCATTGATATGCCATTACCGGCGCAACTTCCGGTACTTACACAAGACATCCGTCCGATTCCAAAAACCATCACCTCGCTGTGGGTGGGTGACAAAGTGATCAATTCCGAGCTGCTGGCCAATCTTGCGCAAAACGTGGATCGGTTGAAAAACAGCGCATATCAATACCGTCTATACCTGTCCAAGTTGAACCCGAGCGCCTACGCCGAAAATGTACGTCAGCTAAGCGCCCAGGTACCAGGCCTGACCGTGCTGCCGTTGGAGGAGCAGCCGTTTTTCAGTGCTTTCGAACAAAGTAAGAATTTCGACCAGTATCAGGCGGCGCTCGATGGCAATGGTGGGGTAGCCACCAACTACGCCTCTGCTTCAGACGTCCTGCGTTTTTCGATGTTGCACCACGAGGGTGGCCTGTACATGGACGTCGACGACCTGTTGCTCGAAGCTGGCGCAGCCGATCCGGCTTGCGCAGCTTCGCAGCCCGTGTGCGTGAACGAGGCCATCGACGAGGTGGCATTGACCACCACCGAGGCGGGATTGCTTCTACACCCGCCCATGTCCAATGAAAGACTTGGCATGAACCAACTGTTCAATAACAGCATGATCGGCAGTCATCCTGGCAACCCCACGCTGATCGCCATTGCCGATGAAATGCATGGACGCTACCAGAGCACAAGCGATTTCTACCACTATAAGCCGAGCCAGGCTGACGATCCGAAAGGCTTTGCCGAATATGCCCATCGTTTGAGTTGGTTAACCGGCCCTGCCATGTTGACCGACATAGTCGATCGCCTGCTGCCGGATCTAGGTCGGTTACGCCAGTTCCGGAACCTGTACACCATGCCACGCACCAAAAGCTGGCTGTACCTGGACCTGGATGCCTGGAAGTTGGCCGAACATGAACTATTACCTCTGGACCGTTTCGCCAAGGTCGGCGGCCAGCATTCGTGGGCACACACCTGAGCGAAAAAAGGCGACCTGAGTGGGTCGCCTTTTTGTCATTCGCTACGATGCACCTTGCTCATCAGCTCTGCCTCGGCCTGAGTCAAGCCGCAGGACTGCGTCAGCTCATCGACACTGGCGCCCATTCCCACCAAGCGCGCAGCTTGCGCGAATGACAGGCTGTTGGGGTCACGCTGCTCCAGTTGCAGTAGCTTGTCTGGCAAGGGCGCGACAGCTGCGCGCAGCTCATGCAACGCTTCGCCCATGCGCACGCTGCCGTTCTGGTAATCGTCCAGGCGCTTGGCCAGGTCTTTGATGCGCTGGTCACGCAACGCATCGCCCTGGGCCTGCTGGGCTGCCAGCTCACGCTGGCGCTTACTGTAGCTCAGGAAGAACCACAGGCTTAGCGCCCAGAGAAGCGCCAGAAATATGACTGCAACCTCAAGGATCAACTCAGATGTTCTCCAGCTCGGACCACTCTTCCTCGGTCATCATCTTGTCCAGCTCGACCAGGATCAGCAGTTCGTTGTTCTTGTTGCACACGCCCTGAATGAATTTGGCTGACTCTTCGTTACCTACATTCGGCGCGGTTTCGATTTCCGACTGGCGTAGGTAAACCACTTCGGCAACGCTGTCGACCAGAATACCGACCACTTGCTTGTCGGCTTCGATGATCACGATGCGGCTATTGTCGGTGATCTCACTCGACATCAGGCCAAAGCGCTGACGGGTATCGATCACCGTGACCACGTTGCCACGCAGGTTGATGATGCCCAGAACATAGCTGGGAGCACCCGGGACCGGGGCGATCTCGGTATAGCGCAGAACTTCCTGCACCTGCATGACATTGATGCCGTAGGACTCGTTGTCCAGCTTGAAAGTTACCCACTGCAGGATCGGATCTTCGGAACCTTGTGCAGACGATTTTTTCATTCCCCTATCCCTCAAAATCCGCCATCGACGGTGTGCTCAGTGCGGTCGCAGGCGCGACCGATTATTTATGTGCGGCGTGCATCTGTTTGACGGCGCCACTGGCGATCAACTCGGCCAGTTCGGCAACATCCAGCAGTGCACACATGTGTTCGATTACGGTTCCGGCCAACCAGGGCCGCTGGCCGCGCTGGCTTCGCCATTTGATCTCGTTGGGGTCAAGGCGCAGCGAGCGGCTGACCTGATGCACGGCCAATCCCCACTCATAGCCCTGGACCGATATCACGTACTGCAAGCCCTGGCGAAAATCCTCGCGGTAGCGATCCGGCATGACCCAACGTGCGGTATCCAGCACCTTGAGGTTGCCACCCTGGCTCGGCAAGATGCCTAGAAACCAGTCGGGTTGGCCAAACAACGGCGTCAGCTCATGACCGGCCAGCGAGTAGATCGAGCCTAGGCACACCAATGGCACTGCAAGGGTCAACCCGGCAACGTCGAACAGCAGGCATTCGAACGGCTCGGCGGCCCATGCCGGGCGCCCGTCAACGGTTGCTGGCGGCACGGGTTGGTCAGATGCTAGGGGCAGATGGACTTCAACCAGCGGCTCGACCGGGGCAAGCTGCTCGGGCGCACCTTCCTGCGGTTCAGGCTCGATCACAGGTGCAGGTGCTGCCGTTGGCATCACCGTCGGCAGGACCACGCCAGCAGGATCGGCGTAGGGTAACGGCGCCAATTGCACCGCTACCGGCTTGGGCTGATGCGCGACCCGCGCATCACGTGCCTGCTCTTCGCGTACGGCAGCCTCGAACTCATCGTTCGCCACTGTAGGTTGCAGTGACTCGAGCACTTCAGTGGCTTCGTGGAGCAAACCATCGAGGTATGACTGCAACGCCAGTTGTGGGCCTGTGGCAAGTTTTTGCGGACGATTCATCAGGCCACCTGCTGGGCGAGGTTATGCGTCAACAAATGTTTGAGCAGGGCGCGGTAAGCCACCACGCCGCGGCTCTTGCCATCGAATTGCGAGGGTGTAAGCCCTGCACGGCTGGCATCACGCAGGCGCGTATCGACCGGGATATACCCTTGCCAGATGTTCTGTGGATAGGCATCGCGCAATACCCGCAAGGTGCCCATCGAGGCCTGGGTGCGACGGTCGAACAGCGTTGGAATGATGTGATAGGGCAATGCTTGCTTGCGTGAGCGATTGACCATGGCCAGGGTACTGACCATGCGCTCCAGGCCCTTGACCGCGAGGTACTCGGTTTGAACCGGGATCACCAACTGCTGGCTGGCTGCCAGCGCGTTGACCATCAGCACCCCGAGCAGCGGTGGGCTGTCGATGATGGCGTAGTCGAAATCCTGCCATAACTGCGCCAGAGACTTGGCGATCACTAGGCCCAGGCCACTCTGCCCTGGCGACTGACGCTCAAGTACAGCCAGCGCCGTGCTGGAAGGCAGCAGCGATATTTTCTCGTCACTGGTCGGCAGCAGCAATTGACCTGGCAGGCCCTCCGGGACCGTGCCCTTGTGCAGGAACAGGTCGTAGCAACTGTGCTCCAGCAGGTCCGGGTTGTGTCCGAAGTAGCTGGTCATGGACCCGTGTGGATCAAGGTCGACTACAACCACGCGCTTGCCCGCCTCGGCCAGCAAGCCGGCAAGGGCGATGGACGTGGTGGTCTTACCGACGCCACCTTTTTGATTGGCTACTGCCCAGACTCTCATTGCGTTGCTTCCTCCCGACCGGCAAAAGGCCTGACCGGGAATGGTTATAGGGTCGGTGACGGTGGATTGACGCGATTGCCCCCCGCCGTCGGTGATACCGCTGGCGGTGCAGTTTGTGTGCCAGCCCGCTTCATTGCTGCATCCGGTGTTGCATTGGCGCTGCCAGTCCCGGTCAGGCTGCGGCGCACTTCAAGGTTGCGCGAAATAACCAACACCACCCGACGATTACGCGCGCGCCCCTCGGCGGTGTCGTTGCCTGCTATAGGCTGGAACTCGCCATAACCCACCGAGGCCATGCGCGCAGGGTTAACCCCTTCCATCGCCAGCAAGCGGACAATGCTGGCAGCACGTGCCGACGACAGCTCCCAGTTGGTGGGGTACTGTGCGGTGCGGATCGGTAGGTCATCGGTAAAGCCTTCGACATGCACCGGGTTGGCGAACGGCTTGAGGATGTTCGCTACCTTCTCGATGATGCTGAAGGCAACATCGCTGGGCATGGCATCGCCGCTGCCGAACAGCAAGGCGGAGTTGAGTTCGATCTCGACCCAAAGCTCATTGCCGCGCACCGTCATCTGGTCGGACTTGATCAGATCGCCAAAGGCATCGCGCACATCATCGGTGATGGTTTTAAGCGGATCGCTGCTGGTTTGGGCGAGCCCGGCATCAACCTGCTCGCTGTCCTTGATCAACGGCTCTGCGGGCTTCACCGACAGCGGCCGTTCCTCGCCGATAGGGATCGGTCGCATGCTTTTGTCCGGGTCGTTGAACACCCCGATCAGCGCCTGGGAGAGGATCTTGTACTTACCCTCGTTGATCGAGGAAATTGAATACATGACCACGAAGAACGCGAACAGCAAGGTAATGAAGTCAGCGTAGGACACCAGCCAGCGTTCGTGGTTTTCATGTTCCTCGGGTTGTCGACGGCGCGCCATGTATTACTCCATGAAGCCCTGAAGCTTCAGCTCGATCGAGCGTGGGTTCTCACCTTCGGCAATCGACAGCAAACCTTCGAGGAGCATTTCCCGGTAGCGCGACTGGCGCAAGGCCAACGCCTTGAGCTTGTTGGCAATCGGCAACAGGATCAGGTTGGCGCTTGCCACACCGTAGATAGTGGCAACGAAGGCCACGGCAATGCCATTACCCAACTGCGAAGGGTCGGCCAGATTGCCCATGACATGAATCAGCCCCATCACCGCACCGATGATACCGATGGTCGGCGCATAGCCGCCCATGCACTCGAATACCTTCGCCGCCTGGATATCACGGCTTTCCTGGGTGTAGAAGTCCACCTCCAAGACGCTGCGAATGGCTTCGGGCTCAGCACCATCGACCAGCAGTTGCAAGCCTTTGCGCGCATAGGGGTCGGGCTCGGCATCGGCCACGCCTTCCAGGCCTAGCAGGCCCTCCTTGCGCGCAGTCAGGCTCCAGTTCACGACCCGATCAATGCCACCGGCCAGGTCCACGCGTGGTGGGAAGAGAATCCAGCGCACAATTTGCAGCGCGCGCTTGAAGGCGCTCATCGGCGACTGCAGCAATGCCGCGGCCAGCGTACCGCCAAGTACGATCAGGGCCGCAGGGCCGTTGATCAATGCCGACAGATGACCGCCTTCGAGGTAATTGCCACCAATGATCGCAACGAATGCCAGGATGATCCCGATCAGGCTCAAGACATCCATCAGACGCAGGCCTCGACCAGATGCCTGCCGATCTCGTCCAGGCTGTAGACGGCGTCAGCCAGGTTGGCCTTGACGATGGCCATGGGCATGCCATAGATCACGCAACTGGCTTCATCTTGAGCCCACACGGTACTGCCGCATTGCTTGAGCAAGCGCGCACCCTCGCGGCCGTCGGCACCCATGCCGGTAAGCACTACCGAGAGCACCTTGTCGCCGTACGACTTGGCCGCCGAACCGAAGGTGATATCGACACAGGGTTTGTAATTGAGACGCTCATCGCCCGGCAGGATTTTCACAGCGCCGCGAGCATCGACCATCATCTGCTTGCCACCCGGCGCCAGCAGCGCCAGGCCAGGGCGCAGGATGTCGCCGTCTTCTGCTTCCTTGACGCTGATCTTGCACAGCTTGTCCAGGCGTTCGGCAAACGCCTTGGTAAAGGCTGCAGGCATATGTTGGACCAGCACGATCGGTGCCGGGAAGTTGCCTGGCAACTGAGTCAGCACCCGCTGCAACGCTACCGGCCCACCCGTGGAGGTACCAATGGCAACCAGTTTGTACGGCTTGCGCTTGGGCGCAGGAGAAGCAGGCGTAGCCGGCACACGGGACGCTGGCGCAGAACGCGGTGCCGGGCTTGCACCCAGGCTGCTGACAGGCTGGCTGTGAGCGGCGGGTTGCGGGGCTGGCGCAGGACTTGCGTAGCTGCCCAGCCTGCGGTTGCTGCGAGAAAGGGTATGGACCTTTTCGCACAGCATCTGCTTGACCTTTTCCGGGTTACGCGAGATGTCTTCGAAGTTCTTCGGCAGATAGTCGACCGCACCGGCATCCAGAGCGTCGAGGGTCACTCGTGCGCCTTCATGAGTCAACGAAGAGAACATCAATACCGGCGTTGGGCAACGCTGCATGATGTGACGCACAGCGGTGATGCCATCCATCATGGGCATTTCGTAGTCCATGGTGATGACATCGGGCTTGAGCGACAGCGCCTGGTCGATCGCTTCCTTGCCGTTGGTCGCGGTACCGACGACCTGGATAGTCGGGTCCGCTGAAAGAATTTCCGAGACTCGGCGGCGGAAGAAACCGGAATCATCCACCACCAGGACCTTGACTGCCATAAACACTCCATTAGGTGGCGCGGCTTGTAGGCCGCGCCACCAGAATCAAATACGCCGGGCGGCGTAACGCTTGAGCATGCTCGGAACGTCGAGGATCAGCGCAATGCGCCCGTCACCGGTAATGGTGGCGCCCGACATGCCTGGCGTACCCTGGAGCATTTTGCCCAGCGGTTTGATGACCACTTCTTCCTGGCCCACAAGCTGATCGACGACAAAGCCGATGCGCTGAGTGCCGACCGAAAGGATCACCACGTGCCCTTCGCGTTGCTCTTCATGAGCGGCGGAACTGACCAGCCAGCGCTTGAGGTAGAACAGCGGCAAGGCTTTGTCGCGAACAATGACCACTTCCTGCCCATCGACCACGTTGGTGCGCGACAGGTCGAGGTGGAAAATCTCGTTGACGTTGACCAGCGGGAAGGCAAACGCCTGATTACCGAGCATGACCATCAGGGTCGGCATGATCGCCAGGGTCAGCGGCACCTTGATGACGATCTTCGAGCCCAGGCCCTTGGTCGAGTAGATGTTGATCGAGCCGTTGAGCTGAGCAATCTTGGTTTTCACCACGTCCATGCCCACGCCGCGCCCCGAAACGTCGGAGATCTCGGTCTTGGTCGAGAAGCCCGGCGCGAAAATCAGGTTGTAGCATTCGGTGTCGCTCAGGCGGTCGGCGGCATCCTTGTCCATCACGCCGCGTTTAACCGCAATGGCGCGCAGGACATTGGCATCCATACCCTTGCCGTCATCGGAGATCGACAGCAGGATGTGGTCGCCCTCCTGCTCGGCCGAGAGTACCACCTTGCCACCGCGGGACTTGCCCGCCGCTTCGCGCTCTTCAGGGGTTTCGATACCGTGGTCCACGGCGTTGCGCACCAAGTGCACCAACGGGTCGGCCAGGGCCTCGACGAGGTTCTTGTCGAGGTCGGTTTCTTCACCGACCAGCTCAAGGTTGATTTCTTTCTTCAACTGCCGGGCAAGGTCGCGAACCAGGCGCGGGAAACGTCCGAAGACTTTCTTGATCGGCTGCATGCGCGTCTTCATGACGGCGGTCTGCAGGTCGGCCGTCACCACGTCCAGGTTCGATACTGCCTTGGACATGGCTTCATCGCCACTGTTCAGGCCCAGGCGTACCAGCCGATTACGTACCAGTACCAGTTCGCCGACCATGTTCATGATCTCGTCCAGGCGTGCGGTATCGACGCGTACGGTAGTTTCGGTCTCACTGGCTGGGTGTTTTTCTGCAGCCGCTGCAGCTTGCCGTGCAGGCGCAGGTGCCGCGGCTTTGGCCGGTGCAGCTGCAGCTTTGGCCACCGGCGCTGGCGCAGGTGCCTGGGCAGGAGCGGCTGCAGGCTTGGCGGCAACTGCAGCAGCGGGAGCAGTAGCGGCAACACTATCAGGCGCAAACTTGCCCTTGCCATGCAACTCGTCGAGCAGAGCTTCGAACTCATGCTCGGAAATATGATCACCAGCGGGTGCCGCTGGTGCTGGCGTCGCCGACGCGGAAGTGGTGGCCAGAGACTCGACGGCAAAGCTGCCCTTGCCATGCAACTGGTCAAGCAGCGCTTCGAACTCATCATCGGTGATTTCGTCACTTGCACCCTGGGCCGCGGGCTCCACAGGTGTAGGCGCGCTGACACTGTCGGGGGCGAATTGACCCTTGCCATGCAACTGGTCGAGTAGCGACTCGAACTCGGCGTCGGTAATTTCGTCGCTGGTTGCGGCAGGTGCCTGCTCTTGCGCTTGTGCCTCAGCCTTGACCGCATTGAGCGAATCAAGCAGTTGCTCGAATTCGGTATCGGTGATGTCTGCTTCAGCCACCGGCGCAGGTGCTTGCTCAAGCACTGGTGCTGGCTCGGGCTCAGCTACCGGCTCGGCGCCTGCTGGCTCGGCCAAGCGAGCCAGTGCCGCCAACAACTCAGGTGTAGCGGCAGTGACATCACTGCGTTCACGTACCTGGCCGAACATGCTGTTCACCGTGTCCAGCGCTTCCAGGACCACGTCCATCAGCTCGGAATCCACGCGTCGCTCACCCTTGCGCAGGATGTCGAAGACGTTTTCGGCGATGTGGCAGCACTCCACCAGCTCGTTGAGCTGGAGGAAGCCGGCGCCCCCTTTTACAGTGTGAAAACCGCGAAAGATTGCATTGAGCAGGTCGGCATCATCGGGACGGCTTTCCAGCTCGACCAATTGCTCGGACAGTTGCTCAAGAATCTCGCCGGCTTCTACCAGAAAATCCTGGAGGATTTCTTCATCGGCGCCGAAGCTCATTAAACGTGCTCCCTAAAAACCCAGACTGGACAGCAGATCGTCGACATCGTCCTGACCGGACACAACGTCTTCACGCTTATCGGCATGAATCTGCGGACCTTCACCCCGAGTCGGATGTTTTTCTTGATCTTTTTCAGCACGCAACTGCTGGTGGTCATGTTCGATACCGGCAAAACGGTCGACCTGACTGGCCATCAGCACGAGCTTGAGCAGATTGCTTTCTACTTCGGTGACCAGTGCCGTAACACGTTTGATCACCTGACCGGTCAGGTCTTGATAGTCCTGAGCCAGCAAAATATCGTTGAGGTGACCGGCGACCTTGCGGCTGCCTTCCTCGCTACGCTCCAGAAACCGATCGACGCGATGCATCAACTCGCGAAACTCCGGCGCAGCCACTTCGCGGCGCAAGAAACGCTGCCAATCGGCGCGCAGGTCACGGGCTTCGTCACTGAGTTCGTGCAGTACCGGGGTGCTTTCCTCGACCAGGTCCATGGTGCGATTTGCGGCGCCCTCGGTCAGCTTGACCACGTAGGACAGGCGCTCGGTAGCATCGGTAATCTGTGAGACTTCCTCGGCCTGAGGCATATGCGGATCGATCTGGAAACTGACGATCGCACTGTGCAGCTCACGAGTGAGCTTGCCCACTTCCTGGTACAGGCCGAGATCACGGGTCTGGTTCAGCTGATGGATGAGTTGCACCGCGTCGCCAAATTTCCCTCGTTCGAGGCTGTCGACCAGTTCGTGGGCGTGCTTTTTGAGTGTCGACTCAAAGCCGTCCAACGATGATTGTGTTTGCTCCATAGCGCCCCCGTGGCGTGTCTCAGCTATTGACGCGCTCGAAGATCTTCTCGATCTTTTCTTTCAGCACTTGCGCAGTGAACGGCTTGACCACATAGCCGTTGACGCCGGCCTGGGCCGCCTCGATGATCTGCTCGCGCTTGGCTTCGGCGGTGACCATCAGCACCGGCAGGTGCTTGAGACGCTCATCGGCACGCACTTTGCGCAGCAGGTCGATGCCGGACATACCAGGCATGTTCCAGTCGGTTACGAGAAAATCGAAGTGACCGCTTTCAAGCATCGGCAGCGCCGTGTTGCCGTCGTCGGCTTCCTGGGTGTTGGTAAAGCCCAGGTCACGCAACAGGTTCTTGATGATCCGCCGCATCGTCGAAAAGTCGTCGACGATGAGGATTTTCATGTCTTTGTTCAATTAGACCTCCAAGCAGTCTTTAACGCGCTCAGCGCTGAACGCGCATTCAATCAATTCGGGTACTTCGTTTCACGACTGCATTGAACCTGCGTTCAACGCGCCCGCCATTCTCCCAGGCGACTACGCAAACGCGCCGCACACTGGCTGTGCAACTGGCTGACGCGTGACTCACTGACACCCAGGACCTCACCGATTTCCTTGAGGTTCAGCTCCTCGTCGTAGTACAGCGCCAGCACCAGACGCTCGCGTTCCGGCAGATTGGCGATTGCGTCGGCCAAGGCTGCCTGGAAGCGCTCGTCTTCCAGATCGCGCGAAGGCTCGAGCTGGGCGGTGGCGCCATCCTCGTGCAGGCCTTCATGTTCGCCGTCCTGCAACAGGTCGTCGAAACTGAACAGGCGACTGCCCAGGGTGTCATTCAAAATCCCGTAATAATCATCGAGACTTAATTGAAGTTCGGCAGCAACCTCGTGATCTTTAGCGTCACGGCCGGTTTTTGCTTCAATTGCACGTATCGCGTCACTGACCATGCGGGTATTGCGATGGACCGAGCGCGGCGCCCAATCACCTTTACGTACTTCGTCAAGCATTGCCCCGCGGATTCGGATACCGGCGTAGGTCTCGAAACTGGCACCCTTGCTCGCGTCGTACTTGTTGGAGACTTCAAGCAGGCCGATCATCCCGGCCTGGATCAAATCCTCCACCTGCACGCTGGCTGGCAAACGTGCCAGCAAGTGATAGGCGATACGCTTGACCAACGGCGCATAGCGCTCGATCAACTCGTACTGTCCATCGCGAGAAGCCTTGCTGTACATCCGATAACCGCTGGCGTTCATAGCACAGGTCCCGCACTCGTCGGTTGCACCAGGCGCTCGACAAAAAACTCCAGATGACCACGCGGATTGGCCGGCAGCGGCCAGGTATCGACCTTCTGAGCAATGGCCTTGAATGCCAGCGCGCACTTGGAACGCGGGAAGGCTTCATAGACCGCTCGCTGCTTCTGCACAGCCTTGCGCACGCACTCGTCGTAAGGCACCGCACCGACATATTGTAGGGCTACGTCAAGGAAGCGATCTGTGACCTTGGTCAACTTGGCGAACAGGTTGCGCCCTTCTTGAGGGCTTTGTGCCATGTTGGCCAGAACGCGGAAGCGATTCATGCCGTAATCGCGGTTGAGCAGCTTGATCAAGGCATAGGCGTCGGTGATGGAAGTGGGCTCGTCGCACACCACCAGCAACACTTCTTGCGCCGCACGCACAAAACTGACTACTGAGTCACCAATACCCGCAGCGGTATCGATCACCAGTACATCGAGATTGTCGCCGATCTCACTGAATGCCTGGATCAGGCCTGCGTGCTGGGCAGGCGCCAGATGCACCATGCTCTGCGTGCCGGAAGCGGCCGGCACAATGCGCACGCCCCCCGGCCCTTGCAGCAGCACGTCGCGCAGCTCGCATCGACCTTCGATCACATCGGCCAGAGTGCGCTTGGGCGCAAGGCCGAGCAATACGTCGACGTTGGCCAGGCCGAGGTCGGCATCGAGCAGCATGACCCGACGGCCAAGCTCTGCCAGTGCCAATGAAAGGTTCACCGACACGTTGGTCTTGCCGACGCCACCTTTGCCGCCGGTTACGGCGATCACCTGTACGGGATGCATGCTACCCATGTTTGTTCATTACCTTGTCTTGCTTAGACTGAGGCCACATGACCGGCTGCGCTTTCAACACCTGAAAAATGCCTGGCAGTCCATCAATGCAGATACTTTGCAACGTCTTCACAATCACCTCAGCCAACACGCTTGCCGGGGCTGTGGTAGAGATCAGCGAACATATCGGCCATCGCCTCTTCGCTGGGCTCCTCCTGCATCTGCACACTCACCGCGCGGCTGACCAACTGGTGGCGGCGCGGCAGGTGCAGATCGTCAGGAATGCGTGGACCATCGGTAAGATAGGCCACTGGCAATTCATGACTGATGGCCAGGCTCAGTACTTCCCCGAGGCTGGCTGTTTCATCAAGCTTGGTCAGGATGCAGCCTGCCAGACCACAGCGCTTGTAGCTGTGATAGGCGGCAGTCAGCACCTGCTTCTGGCTGGTCGTTGCCAGTACCAGATAATTTTTTGACGCAATACCGCGCCCAGCAAGCGTCTCCAACTGCATGCGCAAGGCAGGATCACTGGCTTGCAGGCCTGCGGTATCGATCAGCACCACACGCTTGCGCAGCAGTGGCTCAAGCGCCTGGGCCAGGGACTGTCCCGGATCGACGTGAGTCACCGACACGTTGAGGATGCGGCCCAATGTCTTGAGCTGCTCCTGGGCGCCAATTCGGAAACTGTCCATGCTCACCAAGGCCAGGTTCTGCGCGCCGTACTTGAGCACATAGCGCGCTGCCAACTTGGCCAATGTAGTGGTCTTGCCCATTCCGGCCGGCCCGACCATGGCAATCACACCACCGTCCTCGATCGGTTCGATTTCCGGCACATCGATGCGCCGTGCCAGGTGCGCCAGCAACATACGCCAGGCGCGGCGCGGCTCATCGATACTGCTGATCTGGTCCAGCAGTTCACGCGCCAGCGGTCCGGACAGACCGATACGCTGCAGGCGACGCCAGAGATTGGCCTGTTGTGGCTGGTTGCCCTGCAACTGACTCCAGGCCAGCGAGCCGAGCTGAACTTCCAGCAGCTCACGCAGGCCAGTGAGTTCCGAACGCATGGCGTCGAACAGGCGCGGGTCAACCGGCGCAGCAGCGGCTGCGACCGGCGCGACCGGCTCATCGACCTGCGGCTCGACCAACGGTTCGGAAGCGGTCAGCGGCAAGCCGGCAAACAACTGGCGGTTGCCCTCTTCGCTTTCGCTACGGCTACTAAGCTCGGCCTGGGCAGTGACGATGCGCGACTGGGTCTTGCGCAGTTCATCTTCGAGCTCCACATTCGGAACCCGCGGCGCCAGGGCAGACAGCTTGTAGTCCAGCGCAGCCGTCAGCTCGACACCGCCAGCAATCCGTCGGTTGCCGATGATGGCGGCTTCAGCCCCCAGCTCATCTCGAACCAGCTTCATGGCCTGACGCATATCGGCGGCGAAAAAACGCTTAACTTGCATAACCCACTACCTCAGCCGTTGGGGCCTACTGTGGCAACGATGGTAACTTGCTTGTTGTCAGGTATTTCCTGATACGCCAAAACATGCAAATTCGGTACAGCCAGGCGACCAAATCGCGACAGCATCGCTCGTACCGGCCCTGCGACCAGCAGGATCGCCGGTTGCCCCTGCATCTCTTGACGCTGGGCAGCCTCGATCAACGAACGCTGAAGCTTTTCAGCCATGCTCGGTTCAAGAAGAACACCGTCTTCCTGACCTTGCCCGGCCCTTTGCAGACTATTCAGCAAAATCTGTTCCAACCTTGGTTCCAAGGTGATCACAGGCAGCTCGGACTCAACGCCGACAATGCTTTGGACGATGGCGCGACACAATCCGACGCGGACCACAGCCACCAGCGCGGCAGTATCTTGACTCTTGGCCGGGTTGTTGGCGATAGCCTCGGCAATGCTACGAATATCACGCACCGGCACTTGCTCGGCAAGCAATGCCTGCAGGACTTTGAGCAACCCCGACAAAGTAATGACACCCGGCACCAGCTCTTCGGCAAGCTTGGGCGAGGCCTTGGCCAGCACTTGCAGCAACTGCTGGACTTCTTCGTGGCCGATCAGTTCGTGGCAGTGCTTGTGCAGAATCTGATTCAAGTGCGTGGCAACTACGGTGCTGGCGTCCACCACCGTGTAGCCCAGCGACTGCGCCTGGCTGCGCTGGCTGACGTCGATCCACACCGCTTCCAGGCCAAACGCCGGGTCGCGAGCGGCAATCCCGTTGAGGGTACCGAAGACTTGCCCGGGGTTGATGGCCAGCTCGCGGTCCGGATAGATTTCGGCTTCGGCCAGGATCACCCCCATCAGGGTCAGGCGGTAGGCGCTCGGCGCCAGATCGAGGTTGTCGCGAATATGCACCGTGGGCATGAGAAAGCCCAGGTCCTGGGAGAGCTTCTTGCGCACGCCCTTGATCCGCGCCAGCAACTGCCCACCCTGGTTACGGTCCACCAGGGGAATCAGCCGGTAACCCACCTCAAGGCCAATCATATCAATTGGCGTAACGTCGTCCCAACCCAACTCCTTGGTGTCGATCGCGCGTTGCGGCGATGGCAGCAGGTCCTGCTGACGCTGAACTTCCGCCAGGGCCTTGACCTTGGCCTGGTTCTGTTTGTGCCACAGCCAATAGGCACCACCGGCGGCCACAAGCCCTAAACTGAGAAAGGCGAAATGCGGCATGCCCGGCACTAGGCCCATGACAATCATGATGCCTGCCGATACACCCAGCGCCTTGGGCGACGTGAACATCTGCCGGTTGATCTGGTTACCCATGTCTTCGGAACCGGAAGCACGGGTCACCATGATGGCTGCAGCGGTGGACAACAACAGGGATGGCAATTGCGCCACCAAACCGTCACCGATGGTCAGCAAGGCATAGACCCTGCCGGCATCGCCAAATGTCATGCCGTGCTGGAACATACCAACCAACATGCCACCGATCAGGTTGATGAAGAGAATCAGCAGGCCGGCGATGGCGTCACCGCGCACGAACTTGCTGGCACCATCCATCGAACCGTAGAACTCGGCCTCCTGAGCCACCTCGGAGCGTCGCTCCTTGGCCTGGGCCTGGTCGATCAGGCCGGCATTGAGGTCGGCGTCGATAGCCATCTGTTTGCCCGGCATGGCATCGAGAGTAAAACGCGCGCTTACCTCGGAAATACGCCCGGCACCCTTGGTTACCACCACAAAGTTGATGATCATCAGAATCGCAAACACCACGATACCGACCACGTAGTTACCGCCGATCACCACCTCACCGAAGGCCTGGATCACCTTACCGGCGGCGGCATGTCCATCTTGCCCATGGAGCATGACCACCCGCGTGGAGGCCACGTTCAGGGCCAGGCGTAACAACGTCGCTACCAGCAAAATAGTCGGAAAGGCGGCGAAATCGAGCGGGCGCAGGGCGTAGACGCAGACCAGCAGGACCACGATCGACAAGGCGATGTTGAAGGTGAAGAACACGTCGAGCAAGAACGGCGGAATCGGCAACATCATCATTGCCAGCATCACCAGCAGCAACAGCGGCACACCCAGATTCCCCCGGCCTAACCCGGCCAGGTTGTTACGGGCATTGCTGATTAACTGAGAGCGGTCCACCTGTATTCCTCGTCTAGCTCAAGCAAAACTTTGACGCGAATGTCGCGCGCAGCGCTGCCTTTGCAAGAAGCCTTCCAACTTTGAGGTGCGCGGTGTCTTTGTAGGGGGCGGTCGAGTTTGCTCGACGGTCGCACAGAGTCAGTTGCATCGTATCGCGGGGCAAGCCCGCCCTGACTGCAAGCAACTTGGCTTCCGGCCTGTGCAGATACTTAGTCGTGCTGCAGATCCGGTGGAATTGGCACTTCGTTCAGCGGCTCCGGCGGTTTTCCCTTGCCCGCCTGGTGCTGGCGGATCTGGAACACGTAGGCCAGCACCTGTGCTACAGCCAGGTACAAACCTGCGGGGATCTCTTCTTCCAGCTCAGTGGAGTAGTAGATCGAACGCGCCAAGGCAGGTGACTCTAGCACTTGAATCTTGTGCTCATTGCCAATTTCGCGAATTTTCAAGGCTATGAAGTCCACTCCTTTCGCCAGCAATAAAGGCGCAGCACCTTGCTCAGGATCATACTTAAGCGCAACGGCATAGTGGGTCGGGTTAGTGATGATGACGTCCGCTTCTGGGATTGCAGCCATCATTCGCCGCTGCGATGCCTCGCGCTGGAGCTGTCGAATGCGCTGCTTGACTTCAGGTTTACCCTCGCTGTCCTTGTATTCGTCGCGCACCTCTTGCTTGGTCATTAACATCTTTTGGTGCGTCTGCCAGAGCTGGATCGGCACGTCTGCGGCCGCAATCAGGAGTAACCCTGCCGCCATCCACAACGCACTCCAACCCACCACCTGGACACAGTGGATAATCGCTTGATCCAAAGGCTCATTGGCAATTGCCAACAGATCGTCGCGATCGGCCGATAGCACCACCAAAGCAACAATCAAAATCATGAAAAACTTGGCTAGCGCCTTCAACAACTCGGACAAGGCATTCACGGAGAACATCCGTTTAATGCCTGAAAGCGGATTCATGCGACTGAATTTGGGCTGCAGCAGGCTTCCGGAGAATAGAAACCCGCCGAGTGCCACCGGCCCTATGGTCGATGCAACCAGCAGCACCAGCAGCACCGGCTGTATAGTGAGCAACGCCGTCTTACCAGCAGCCATGAGAAAAATCCCCATGAAACGCTCGTCGGTGATCACCTCACGCGACAGGACGAAGTTGCTGCGCATAAGCTCCATCAAGGTTTGGGCTATGCCACCGCCAAACGCCAGCAGCGCACCGGCTCCGGCCAGTGTTACCGCCACGGTATTGAGTTCTTTGGAGCGGGCGATTTCACCTTTTTCCCGAGCATCTTTCTTGCGCTTGTCGGTAGGGTCTTCTGTTTTGTCCTGGCCGCTTTCGCTCTCAGCCATGCTTAGCGCGCCCGTGCCAATTCACGCATCCATTGCAAGGCCTCGGAAGCCAGTGCCTGATAATGCGGGAGAATGTCTGCCAGGGTCACCCAGAAGATGCCAAGCCCAAGCACCAATGTCAGCGGAAAACCGATGGAAAAAATGTTCAGTTGCGGCGCAGCACGAGTCATCACGCCAAAAGCGATGTTGACCACCAACAAAGCAGTGATCGCGGGCAACACCAACAAGAGTGCCGCACCCAGCACCCAACTCAGGCGTCCGGCCAGGTCCCAGAAATGATCGATCAACAAACCGCCGCCCACTGGCAACGTCGCAAAGCTCTCCGTGAGCACCTCGAAAACCACCAGATGACCGTTGATACCCAGAAACAGCAAGGTCGCCAACATGGACAGGAACTGGCTAACCACCGCGACGTTGACGCCGTTGGCAGGGTCGACCATAGAAGCAAACGCCATACCCATTTGAATTGCGACAATTTGACCGGCGATCACGAATATCTGGAAAAACAGCTGCAACGACATGCCCAATAGAGCGCCAATGATGATTTGCTCGGCAATCAGCAGCAGCGCACTGAGATCAAGCGCATGGACTTCGGGCATATCCGGCAAGCCAGGCACAATCACCACTGTGATCGCCACGGCCAGGTACAGACGAATACGCGCGGACACCAGGGAAGTGCCAATTACCGGCATGGTCATCAGCACCGCCGTCACACGAAAGAGCGGCAGAATGAAACTGGCAACCCACGTGCCTATTTGCGCATCGGTCAATTCAAGCACTGGCTTGTCAACCGATCAACTGAGGGATGCTGCCGTACAACGACAGGATGTATTCCATGAACTGCTGCACCAGCCAAGGTCCGACCACTATCAATGTCACCAGCATTACCAACAGACGCGGCAGGAAGCTCAGCGTTTGTTCGTTGATCTGCGTAGCAGCTTGAAACATCGCGACGATAAGACCCACTAGCAGGCTGGGTATCACCAATATCGCCACCATAATGGTGGTTAGCCACAGCGCATCACGAAACAGATCGACGGCAACTTCTGGGGTCATGATCTTCTCCTCGCGGCTTCAAACGCCACCGAAACTGCCGGCCAGTGTACCCATGATCAGCGCCCAGCCATCGACCAGTACGAACAGCATGATCTTGAACGGCAACGAGATGATCAGCGGCGAGAGCATCATCATACCCATGGCCATCAACACACTGGCCACTACCAGGTCGATGATCAGAAACGGGATGAAAATCATGAAGCCGATCTGGAACGCGGTTTTCAGCTCGGAAGTGACAAACGCCGGCACCAGGATGGTCAGCGGCGCCTGATCGGGACTGGCGATATCGGTACGCTTGGACAGACGCATGAACAGGTCCAGATCACTCTGGCGGGTCTGCGCCAGCATGAAATCCTTGAGTGGCACCTGGGCCTTGGCAATCGCTTCCTGCGCCACCATCTGTTCGTTCAGGTACGGCTGCAGAGCATCTTTGTTCACCCGATCAAACACCGGCGCCATGATGAACATGGTCAGAAACAGCGCCATGCCGGTCAGGATCTGGTTCGACGGCGTCTGCTGCAGGCCAAGGGCCTGACGCAGGATGGAAAAAACGATAATAATACGAGTGAAACTGGTCATTAACACAACGAACGCCGGAATGAAACTCAGCGCCGTCATGATCAGCAGGATCTGTAAGCTGACCGAATACTCCTGCTGCCCGTCCGCCCCACTGGACAAGGTGATGGCCGGGATCGACAACGGATCGGCGGCCAGGGCCAGTGGCGCTGCCAACAGCAACAGCAGCGTCAACATCATGCGCAATGCGCCCATTACGACTTACCCTTCTGATCCTTGCCCATCAGCTCCAACAGGCGCTGGGCGAATTCTGGTGTTGCCTGGCGCGTACCGGCAGGCACTTCGACCGGATCGGCCATAATATGTAGCGCCTCGATGCTGCCGGGTGAGTGCCCGATCAGGATCTGCTCCTTGCCCACCTGAATGAGCAACAGCCGGTCCCGGGGACCCAGGGTACGACTACCGAGAATTTCGATGACCTGGCCGCCCGTTGGCGCTGCGTTCTGCACTCGGCGCAACAGCCAGGCCAGCAGGAAAATCAGCCCCAGTACCAGCAGCAACCCCAACACCAACTGGGTCAATTGCCCGACAGCGCTGCCAGCACCGCTTGACGCGGGCGCTGTAGCGCCAACCGGTTGCACCGTAGCCGCGGCCAGCGCCACGTCCATGTACAGCGCGCCAGCCAACGCCAGGGCGCGATGCCAGAGCCGACTCACTCAGCGCAGCTTCTTGATGCGTTCGCTTGGACTGATCACGTCAGTCAGGCGAATACCGAACTTTTCGTTGACCACCACCACTTCACCGTGGGCAATCAGGGTGCCGTTGACCAGCACATCGAGCGGCTCACCGGCCAGGCGATCAAGCTCGATCACCGAGCCCTGGTTGAGTTGCAGCAGGTTACGAATGTTGATCTCGGTGCTGCCCACTTCCATGGAAATGCTCACCGGAATATCCAGGATCACGTCCAGGTTCGGACCCTCCAGGCTTACCGGTTCGTTGCTGCGCGGCGAACTGCCGAACTCTTCCATGGGCAGCCGACTGGAAGAGGATCCGCCGCCAACGTCAGCGGCCAGCAGCGCATCGATGTCGGCCTGGCCAGCATCGCCGGTTTCTTCCAGGGCAGCAGCCCACTCATCAGCCAGAGCCTGCTCCTCTGGAGAGGTGATGTCGTTTTCGTTAGCCATTTTGTCCTCGACGGGCAATCAATTCGGAGTTGGAACAACCGGCGCCGCTCAACGGCGCTCGATCGGATCAATAATCTGCAGGGCCAAAGTACCCTTGTGCGAACCCAGCTTGGCCTTGAACGACGGCACACCATTGGCTCGCAAAACCAGTTCATCAGGCAGTTCGACCGGAATCACATCACCCGGCTGCATATGCAGGATGTCGCGCAATTTCAACTGGCGCCGGGCCACGGTGGCACTTAGCGGCACACTGACATCCAGGACGTCTTCACGCAGGGCCTTGATCCAGCGCTCGTCCTGATCGTCCAGGTCTGACTGGAAGCCGGCATCGAGCATTTCGCGCACCGGCTCGATCATCGAGTACGGCATGGTCACATGCAGATCGCCGCCGCCACCATCGAGTTCGATGTGGAAGGTGGAGACCACCACCGCCTCACTCGGCCCGACAATGTTGGCCATGGCCGGGTTGACCTCCGAGTTGATGTACTCGAAGTTGACCGGCATGATCGCTTGCCAGGCCTCCTTGAGATCAACGAAGGCCTGGTCCAGCACCATGCGCACCACGCGCAGTTCGGTGGGGGTGAACTCCCGGCCTTCGATCTTGGCGTGCCGTCCGTCGCCACCAAAGAAGTTATCCACCAGCTTGAACACCAGCTTGGCGTCGAGAATGAACAGAGACGTACCGCGCAGCGGCTTGATCTTCACCAGATTCAAGCTGGTCGGCACATACAGCGAATGCACGTACTCACCGAACTTCATCACCTGCACACCACCCACCGCCACGTCGGCGGAGCGACGCAACAGGTTGAACATGCTGATACGGGTGTAACGCGCAAAGCGCTCGTTGATCATTTCCAGGGTCGGCATGCGTCCGCGAACGATGCGATCCTGACTGGTCAGGTCATAGCTCTTGACGCTGCCCGGTTCGGCATTGGTCTCGGTTTGCACCAGCCCATCGTCGACGCCATGCAACAAGGCATCGATTTCATCCTGGGACAGCAGGTCCTGCACGGCCATCGGTGGCTCCTACTGCAATACGAAATTGGTGAACAGCAATTGGTCTACGACCGGTTTGCCGACTTCCTTCTGGGCAACTTCCTGCACGCTAGCGGTTGCCTTCTGGCGCAACATTTCCTGACCGACAGGACTTGCCAGGGTGTCGAAGCCCTGACCGGAAAACATCATCACCAGATTGTTGCGGATAACTGGCATATGCACCTTCAATGCATCCAGCGCAGCCTGGTCTCGCCCCTGCAGGGTGATACTCACCTGCATATAGCGCTGGCGACCATTCTGGTTGAAGTTGACCACAAACGCTGGGGTCAACGGCTCGTAAATGGCCGCGGGCTTGAGGCTGCCAACCTGCGCCGGATCGGTCGCAGGCTTGTCTTCAGACTTGTGCAAGACGAACCAGGTAGCGCCAACCGACAGGCCGATAGCCAGCAGCAATGCCAGCACCAGCAGCAGGATTATCTTGAGTTTGCCTTTAGCGGCGGGGTCTTTCACTGCGTCGCTCTTCGCCATGCCAATATTCCGTCATTCATCGGAGAATTCAGTCACATGGCGTGGGTTGAGCAAGTGTTATGCCAACCCGGCGCAACGATTGGCAGTAGGAACCGGCTTGCCCCCGCGATAGCGAATTCTCTTCACGATCGCATCGCGGCTCAAGCCCGCCCCCACCCGGGGAAAGTCAGGCGTAATAGTCGACCGCGCTGGAGCCGACCACGGCCTGCTGCTCGACAGGGGCAGCGCTTGCAGCAACCTCGGCGCTTTCGCCCGCCGCATTGCGCCGTGCAGCCACGCCACTCAGGCGTGGCGAGTCAGGCTGGCCTTGTTGTTGCTGACCCCGCGACTGGTCGGCGACATTCACATCCGGTTGACCAAGACCCTGCTGGGCAAACATCTCCTTGAGCCGGTGCACCTGGTTTTCCAGTGCTTCACGCACACCGACATGACCGCTGGTGAACGTGATCTGCGCCTGCTGCTCGGGCGCGAGGTTTACGCGAATGTCCAGGCGCCCCAACTCTGCCGGTTCCAACTGAATGTCCGCAGACTTGAGGTTCTGACTCGACAAGTACATCACGCGGTTGACCAAGCCTTCAGCCCAACCCCCTTGGTTCATGGCCAACGGCTGGTGCAACGGTGCGGCCGCCGCTGGCACAGCATTGGCTGTTTTTGCCGTTGCCGCTTGCGTCAGTGCACTCAGGCGCTCGGCAAAATTGTCTACGCGCGTGTCACTGGAAGCACTCTTGAGGTCTTTGAGGCCGTCATCGAGAAGCCCGGAAAATGCCTTGTCACCCGGCTCGCCCTGCTCCCCTCCTGCCCCAGCCTTGTCGAGCAATCCCGCCATGGTATTGACGACCGCCTGCCCTGTGGTCGCTTCTGGCTGTGCAGTCGCCGTTTTACTGGCGCTATGCGCCGAAGTGGTACCCTGTGATTGGGCGTTTTGCTCCAACGCCATGCGCAAGGCCGGCATATCATCCAGTGGATCGGCTTGCGGATCGAATTCTGGCTCTACCGTCACAGCTGGCGCCGCAACCTGGGCCTGCAACTGAGCGGCCTGAACAACGGGTGCCACTGTCTCGGCCTGGGCCTGAATCAACTGGGCGCCGGGCTGCGCGTCGGTGACCTGGCCGGCAACCAGATTGGGATCGATCAGCGTCGGATCCTGGGTCTCACTGCCTGCTGCGGGTGGACCGTCCTGGTCTTCGGGCAAGGTTTTGCCGCTGTCGGCAACTTTCTTCTGCTCGGTGGCGGTGCCCTTGCCGCTTGCAACATCCTTGCTAGCGGGCTCGGTCTTGCCGCGGTTTTGCACATCGGCTGGGCTCGACGGCTTGTCCCGTGACTGCTGAGCATACACGTTGGAAAAGCCCGAGGCCTTGTCGTTCGTTGGCTGCGGCGTCTTGTCCGGCTGGTTGCCGGCAGCGCGCGAAGCCTTTGTTGCGGTACCGACCTGCAGCAATGGATTGGAAGCGACCGGCATGTGGGAGTCTCCGCGACAGAGGGGATCAATGTTAATTAGCAGAGACTCTGCAAGACTCGCGCCAAGCTCATCGACACCGCTTCAACCGGAAACCCGCTCGCACTCCTCGATGTACAGGACGCGGACTACGTCATACTCGCGATGAATCTGATTGATCAGGTTTTCAATATCAGTGAGCGGAGGCTGCTTGACGCGCTCCTCTAATTGTTGGCACAACGCGGCCAGGGCTGTGGCGCCCATATTGCTGCTGCTGCCCTTGAAGCTGTGCGCAGCATGACCAAGCTGTTGTGCAGTTGTTGCCTGGTGCAACAGGTTAAGACGGACTTCGGAGTCGAGGAGAAAGGTTCTGATCAACTCCGCATAGTCATGCTCCATGACTTCCTGGAGACCGCTTAACACCTCGTGATCTATATGAATATCGGACACTTGCTCACTCCTTGATCAAGTTGAATTATGCCAGAGCCTCCCAAGCGAACTCCACGCATACTCGGCGCCCCTGGTCACCCCATTCGGCACGTCGACTGAGTCGGCGTACAAGATTCAACCCACGCCCGTGCAACCCTTGCTCCACCCGCGGACGCGCAAGCACGCTGCTCACATCGAACCCTTTGCCGCTGTCTTGCACCTCAATGATCAGACGCCCATCCTGGCCTTGAGGTTCAATACGCAGCCCTATCCGAATATAGCCACTGCACAATGCTTGCAAGCGCTCGTTACGCTGGCGGTAGTATTCGGCAAAGCCCTGCGCATCGTGCTTAAGCCCGGAATCCAGCCCCAACACACCATGCTCCAAAGCGTTGGAATACAGCTCGCTCAAAACGCTATGCAGTGCGCCACTCTGGGCCCGCAAGCCATGGATTTCCTGCAACAGCTGCAACAGGAACGGCAATGGATTGAAACGTTTCAACGTATCGGCGCGAAATTCAAACTGTGACGACCAGTCCAGCGGCGCAGATTGCCCACTGTCAGAATAGATCACCGGACGCGGCAACAAGGCATCCGCTTCGACGACCGTAATTTCCAACAGGCTCACATCATCACGAGAGCGCCCACGAAAGGCTTCCAGCGCCTGTTGCACCTCTGCAAACAGTAGCTCGGGCTGGCGGTTGCTGCCCAGTACCTGAAGAAGCCGCTCGACGCCGAACAATTGATCGTTGTCGTCACTGGTATCAACCACCCCGTCCGACAGCAGCAACAGTCGCTCGCCCAGCGCCAGCGGCAGCACCTGAGTCGAGTCATCGAAGCGCTCCGCCGCCAATACCCCCAACGGCAGGTGGCGTGACACCATGGGCAGCGGATCACCGCCGCCAGCCGCGGGCAGCAAATAGCTGTCGGGCATGCCACCGTTCCAGAACTCGACCATGCGCCGCTGCAAACTCAAGTTGAGCATCAACGCGCAACAGAACATATCCACAGGCAGGATGCGCTTGAGCTTCGCATTCATTTCGCGCAGCGTCTGCGCCAGGCCGTAGCCTTTGGCGGTCATGCCATAAAATATTTCTGCCAATGGCATCGCCCCTACCGCCGCCGGCAGACCATGCCCGGTGAAGTCGCCAAGCAATACATGCATGTCACCGCAGGGGGTGTACGCCGCCAACAGCAGATCACCATTGAACAGCGCGTAGGGCGATTGCAGGTAGCGGATGTTCGGGGCGCTCAGACAGCCCGCATGCGCCACTTTGTCGAATACGGCCTTGGCCACACGCTGCTCATTGAGCAAATGATGGTGATGGCGGCTGATCTGGTCGCGCTGCTCAAGCACTGTGGCCTGCAACCTGCGCAAGCGGTCCATGGCCTTGATCTTGGCCGCCAGGATCACCGGCCGGTACGGCTTTGCCAGAAAGTCGTCGCCGCCGGCTTCCAGACACCGCACCAGCGCTTCTTCCTCGCTCAGCGACGTCAGGAAAATAATCGGCACCAACGCCTCGCCTGCCAGCGCCTTGATTTGCCGAGCAGCCTCAAAGCCATCCATTACCGGCATCAACGCATCGAGCAGGACCAGTTGCGGGCGCTGCTGGGCAAACAACGCCACCGCCTGCTCACCATTCTCGGCAGTCAACACATCGTGCCCTTGCTTGCTCACGATGCGTGCAAGCAACAGACGATCCGCCGCGCCATCTTCGGCAATGAGCACGGTCAGGCGTGACTCAGGCATGGACTGGATCAACTGATATCGAACAGTTTGTCGAAGTTGGCAATGGCGAGAATCTTGCGCACATCCGGGTTGGTGTTAACCACCCGCACATCCGCCTCATCCCCCCCCACGTGATCACGCAACATCAACAGCATCCCCAGCGCGGAGCTGTCCAGGTAGGTCGCTTCGCGCAGATCAACCACCACCGATGAAGCACAGCGTTGGTGTTCATAGGCGTTGCGAAATTCCAGATGCTTGCCAAAGTCAAAGCGGCCTTTAACCTTGATCGTCAATTTTTCCCCATCCTGGGAAACTTCAGTATCAACTGCCATGTTGGCGATTCCTTCGATAACGACGATTGCAGACACCGTGAAGGTTTAGCAGTCTTGGCGCTCCACAACAACTAAAACCGCCCTCAATAGCGTTCGCGACGCGGTAGGCGCTGAGACAATTCATCAAGCAGTTTCTGCTCGCGCTTGTCTTCGATCATGCGCGCCTCATCGACATATCGCTGCACCAACTTGCGCAGCCCTTCGACCCGCGCATAAGCCTGTTGCCAGGTGCCCCGGGCATTGTTGAGGTTGTTCTGGTGCCAGGTCAGGCTCTGGCGCTGCTGAGTCATGGCGCTTTCCAACTGCCCGAGAAAGCGCTGGTAATTGACCAGCCAACTGCCAGACACGCCCTGCCCGCCGCGGTTGATCCACTGCAGCTGGTAGTCTTCGCGAAAGCGGTCAAGCTCGGCAAGCTTGGCCTGGGCCAGGTTCACCTGTTGCTGGAATTGCCCCAAGCGCTGGGCGGCCTGGCGCTCGGCGTTCTCGGCCATTTCCACGACCGGTGCCAGGCGCGACGCACGACTGGTTTGAGCCATGGCCTACTAGCCGCCTGCGCCAGGGTTGGGCTGGGCAAATACGCTTTCAAGATGTTCGCGGCTCTGCTGCATGCTGACGTTGTCGTTCAGCCCCTGGCGCAGGTAATGCACAAGCTTTGGCTGCAAGGCAATGGCCAGGTCGGTTTCCGCATCCCCGCCGGCTACATAAGCGCCGACGCTGATCAGATCGCGGCTCTGCGACAGCCGCGACCACAACTGCTTGAACTGTTGGGCTTCGCGCAGATGGTCGGGGCTGACCACCTGCGGCATCACCCGACTGATCGACGCCTCGATGTCGATGGCCGGGTAGTGCCCTTCTTCAGCCAGACGCCGCGACAGCACGATATGCCCGTCGAGCACACCCCGCGCCGAGTCGGCGATCGGGTCCTGCTGGTCGTCGCCCTCGGACAACACGGTGTAGAACGCGGTGATCGAACCACCGCCTGCCTCACCGTTACCGGCACGCTCCACCAGCTTGGGCAACTTGGCGAACACCGATGGCGGATAACCCTTGGTCGCTGGCGGCTCGCCGATTGCCAGGGCAATTTCCCGCTGGGCCTGGGCGAAACGTGTGAGCGAGTCCATCAGCAATAGAACGTTCTTGCCCTTGTCGCGAAAATATTCGGCGATACGTGTGCAATACATGGCCGCGCGCAGGCGCATCAGCGGCGCATCGTCAGCCGGGGATGCCACGACCACCGAACGCTTGATGCCTTCAACACCCAGAATATGCTCGATGAACTCCTTGACCTCACGTCCACGCTCACCGATCAGGCCGACCACAATGATGTCGGCCTCGGTAAAACGGGTCATCATGCCCAGCAGCACACTCTTACCGACCCCGGTACCGGCAAACAGACCCAGACGCTGGCCACGGCCGACGGTCAACAAGCCGTTGATGCTGCGAATACCAACGTCCAGCGGCACGCTGATCGGGTCACGATTGAGCGGGTTGATGGTCGGGCCGTCCATCGGCACCCAGTCTTCGGCCTTCATGCCGCCTTTGCCATCCAGCGCACGACCTGCACCGTCGAGCACCCGCCCAAGCATGCTCATGCCCATGGGCAGGCGTCCATTGTCGGCCAGCGGAACCACGCGCGCCCCCGGGGCGATACCGACCACACTGCCGACCGGCATGAGGAACACCTTGCTCCCGGAAAAGCCCATGACCTCGGCCTCGACCTGCACCGGATGGTAGCTGTCGTCGTTGATTACCACGCAGCGGCTTCCAATCGATGCACGCAAGCCTTCGGCTTCGAGGGTCAAGCCGACCATACGCAGCAGGCGTCCCTCGACGATCGGTTGCGCGGGCAGCTTGACCGTATCGGCGTAACCTTGCAGGCGCTTGCCGAAGCTGGTGCGATCAAGGCGCATCGGCAGCGTCCAAATCAATGCTCAGGTCCGGCGCCGCAGGGTGCAGGCCCTGGTCGTGCAACTGATCGAACAACTGCGCCAGGGCTTTCTCGATCCGCGTTTCCATGCTCGCGTCGATGCGGCTGTGGTCGGTTTCGATGCGGCAACCACCGGGCAGCAGGGTCTCGTCTTCCAGTAGTTTCCAGCGTTCTTCGTGGCGCTCACGCAAGGCCTTGGCCTGCTCGAAATCCTGGGGATTGATATGAATTCGGATATTTTCCGCGCCCATCGGCAGCAACTTCAGGGCTTCGCGCAATACCTGGCCGATCTGGCTCGAGTCGCTACGCAGCTCACGACCGATAACTTCTCGGGCCATGTGCGCAACCAGGCTCACCAGCGACTTTTCGATCTGGTTGTCCTGTTCGGCGATTGGCTCGAGTAAATTACTCATTAGCCGTTCGAGGCTGGCGAGCTTGGCCTTGAGAGCGGTTTCAGCTTCCTGACGCACCTTGAGTTGGGTGCTGTGGAACCCTTCGCGCTCACCGGTGGCGAAGCCTTCGTTGTAGGCTTCCTGGCGAATGCTTTCGAGCTCTTCAAGGGTTAGCGGCTGGACTTCTTCCAGCGGCACTTCCTCGACTTCCTCCTGAAGCACTTCAGGCTCAGGTTCCGGCTCGGGCACAGCTTCCGGCTCCGGATCGAAGCTAGGCAACGCCCAACGATCGAAGCCCTCGATCTCATCGGCGCGAATCAGCTCACTCAGGTGCTCGTTGGTTGACATGATTGCACGCACTCAAAAAAATCGCGGGCCAAGCCCGCACCCACAGAACCTTTCCCTGTGGGCGGGCTTGCCCCGCGATAGGCTTTAGATCATCTCTTCGCCGCCCTTGCCACCGAGCACGATTTCTCCGGCTTCGGCCATACGGCGGGCGATGGTGAGGATTTCCTTTTGTGCCGTTTCGACGTCGCTGACCCGCACCGGCCCTTTGGCCTCCAGGTCGTCGCGCAGCAGTTCCGAGGCACGCTTGGACATGTTCTTGAAAATCTTGTCCTTGACCTTCTCGTCGGCGCCCTTGAGCGACACCACCAGCACATCGGAGGACACTTCGCGCAACAGCGCCTGGATGCCACGGTCATCAACATCGGCAAGGTTGTTGAAGACGAACATCAGGTCTTCGATCTGCTCGGAGAGGTCGCCGTCGATGTCGCGAATCGCATCCATCAACTGGCCTTCCACGGAGCTGTCGAGGAAGTTCATGATATCGGCAGCACGCTTGATACCACCCAGGGTGGTACGCGCCGCGTTGGAGTTGCCGGAGAACTGTTTCTCGAGGATCTGGTTGAGTTCCTTGAGCGCCGCGGGCTGCACGGTATTGAGCGAAGAGACACGCAGGATGATGTCCAGGCGTACCTTGTGATCAAAGTTGCCCAGCACTTCGCCAGCCTGATCGGGGTCCAGGTAAGCCACGACAATGGCCTGGATCTGCGGGTGCTCGTAGCGAATGACGTCAGCTACGGCTCGCGGCTCCATCCACTTGAGGCTGTCCAGGCCGCTGGTATTGCCGCCAAGCAGGATGCGGTCGATGAGGCCGTTGGCCTTGTCTTCGCCCAAGGCCTGGGTGAGCATTTTGCGAATGTAACCGTCGGAGCCGACACCCAGACTGGTCTGGTCGCCGACGATCTCGACGAACTCGCTCATGACCTGCTCGACCTGCTCGCGATGGACATTGCCCATCTGCGCCATGGCAACGCCGACTCGCTGAACTTCCTTGGGCCCCATGTGCCGCAGCACTTGGGCAGCATCGGTTTCCCCCAGGGACAAGAGCAGGATTGCCGCCTTGTCGACCCGGGTCAGTTTCGCGGTTAGGGCTCGGTTATCACTCATCGGCGTTGATCCACTCTTTCACGACCTGGGCCACCCGGCCCGGGTCTTCGGCCACCAGGCTCTTGATTGCATTGAGCTGTGCGTCGTAGCCCTCGCTCGGGCTCGGCAGCAGAATGCTTTGCGGACCACCCAGGCTTACGCGGTCGTTGGCCAGTTCGCCATCCAGACCGAGCATACCGCCCAGTTCCATGTCGCCATCGGCACCGGCGCTTTGCTTCCCATTGCCAGTGATGTTGTTGAGTACCGGACGCAGCACGCCGAACACCAGCACGAGGATGAACAGCACACCCATGACCTGCTTGATGATGTCCCAGAACCACGGCTGCGAGTAGAACGGAATTTCGCTGATCACTTCACCGCGGTCAGCAGCGAACGGCACGTTGATAACGCTGACGCTGTCGCCGCGGCTGGCGTCGAAGCCCACCGCATCCTGGACCAGGCGGGTAAAACGCGCCAGGTCTTCAGCGGCCCATGGCGCACGGGTGGTGTCACCGGTTGCCGGATCGATCTTGACCTGGTCGTCGACCACCACCGCGACCGACAGCCGATTCAAACGACCCTGCTGCTGGCGGGTATGGCTGATGGAACGATCAAGCTCGAAGTTCTTGGTCGATTGCTGGCGCTTGTCCGCAGGGTATGGCGCGAGCATTGGCTGGCCCGTGGCCGGGTCCATGATCTGCTGGCCGTTGGCATCGAGCAGCGGCTGGCCTGGCTGGATGGCAGCAGTCGCCCCTGGCGCGCCACCGGTCGTCTGCGGTGCCGAGGCCGGGCCTGGCGGCTGGTTGCTCAACGCACCCGGAACACCTTGAGGGCCCATACTGCTGGAGCGCTGCTCATTGACCGACTGCTCGCTGCGCAGCGCCGGCTGGTCCGGGTTGAACTGCTCGGAAGTCGATTCAACGGCGCTGAAGTCGACATCGGCCGACACTTCGGCCTTGTAGCGATCGTTGCCCAGCACCGGCTGCAGAATGTTATGCACGCGCTGGGTGAGCATGCCTTCCATGCGGCGACTGTAGTCGAACTGTTTGCCCGCCATGGTCAGCTCAGAGTTGCCGAGCTGCTCGGACAGCAGATTGCCCTTCTGGTCGACGACAGTGACCTGGGACTTGTCCAGCTCCGGCACACTGGTTGCCACCAGATTGACGATGGCCATCACCTGACCAGCTTCCAGCGCTCGCCCCGGGTAGAGCTCGACCAGTACCGAAGCACTCGGGCGGCGTTCATCCCGTACAAACACCGAGCTTTTCGGAATCGCCAGGTGCACGCGTGCGGCCTTGACGTTGTTCAGGCTTGAAACCGTACGCGCCAGCTCGCCCTCGAGGCCACGACGATAACGGGTGGCCTCCATGAACTGGCTGGTGCCCAGGCCTTGTTCCTTGTCGAGAATCTCGAATCCGACATTGCCATCCCCCGGCGCTACGCCGGCCGCGGCCAACTTCAGGCGCGCACGGGAAAGGTCATCGGCCTTGACCAGCAAGGCACCGGAGTTGGGTTCGACGTTGTAAGGGATATCCGCAGCGGCCAGGGTGTCCATGACCTGCTTGGTATCCATGCCGGCAAGGCTGCCGTACAGCGGCCGGTAGTCCGGTTGCTGCGACCAGAGCACCACGGCAAAACCGATGGCCACGCTGGCAGCCAGACCGACCAGCAGGCCAACCTGACGCAGCATTGGCATCTGCGAGATATTTTCCAGAAACGACATGCCGAACAACGGCGGCTTGGGCGCTGTTGCGCCGCTTTTCGCGGGCACGTTATCGACGACTGATTCGGCCATGACTCAATTTCGCCCTTATACCGGCATCTGCATGATGTCTTGATAGGCCTGGACCAGCTTGTTACGCACTTGGGTCAAGGCTTGAAACGATACGGAGGCCTTCTGCGAGGCAATCATCACGTCGGTCAGATCAACACCGCTCTTACCAATTTCAAATGCATTGGCGAGCTGCGTGGAAGCCTGCTGGGTGTCGCTGACCTTATTGATGGCCTGCCCCAGCATATCGGCAAAATTACTCGAGCCGAGCTCGGGCGCTGCTGCCGCCTTGGGCATCGACATGGCGTCCATCTGCATGGCCCGCATGTCCAACATCAATCGATTAAATTCAACACCTTGACTCATGGACTTCTCTCTCCGACGGCCCGCATTTTTTTGACACTCACGCAGCGGATAGGCAGGACTTAGCAACAAGAGTGCCAGCTCTACCTGCAGGCCTTACAAAACCGCGAATAAACACGCCTTCAGGTGGCGTACAAGCTGGCCTCGACATCCATCCCGGCGTCACGCATCTGCGCCAGCTTGTAGCGCAGGGTGCGCGGGCTGATGCCCAGACGCTCTGCGGCCTCTTTGCGCCGTCCACGCTCGGAGCGCAGGGTGTCGATGATCATCTGAAATTCATGACGCCGCATATCGTCGCCCAAGGCGTTTAGCGCCTCGCCCGCAACGGGTGCCGGCAAGGCCACAACCGGTGGTGCGGGCGCAAACATTGGCATGGCACCCGCCAGACAGAAATCCGCCGCCTCGATCACACCGCCCTGTTGCAGGATCAGTGCCCGTTGTAAGGCGTTGTCCAGCTCACGCACGTTTCCTGGCCAAGCGTATTGTTGCAGACAAGTCTTGGCCTCAGGCGACAGGCGAACCGGGGCATGCTTCATTTTATTGACGTGTCGCGCCAGCAAACGCTCAGCCAGCGGCAGAATATCGGCGCTACGCTCACGCAGCGGTCGCCAAGCCAGCGGGAACACTGACAGGCGATAGAACAAGTCCTCACGGAAACGCCCTGCAGCCACTTCCCCCGCCAGATCACGGTTGGTGGTGGCCACGACACGGATATCCAGGGCAATTGGCTTGCGCCCACCCACCCGCTCCACTTCCCGCTCTTGCAGCACCCGCAACAGCTTGGCTTGCAGCCCCAGCGGCATTTCCGAGATTTCGTCGAGCAACAAGGTGCCGCCATCGGCCTGCTCGAACTTGCCAGGCTGGGCGGCAATGGCGCCGGTAAAAGAACCTTTCTCGTGACCGAACAGCGTGGCCTCGAGCATGTTGTCGGGAATCGCTGCACAGTTGATCGCCACGAACGGCTGGCCGTTACGCTTGGACTGCTGATGGATAAAACGCGCAAGGACTTCCTTGCCGGTACCCGACTCACCAGAAATCAATACCGTCGATTCGCTGCGCGCCACTCGCGCCGCCAACTCCAGCAATTGCAAGCTGGCCGGCTCGCAGGCGACCGGCCCGTCATCAGCCCCACCGGCGACCACGCCAAGTGCATGACGCGCAACCAGATCGAGCAAGGCACGGGGCTCGAAGGGCTTGACCAGGTAGTCCACCGCCCCTTGGCGCATGGCGTCGACCGCACGTTCCACGGCAGCATGGGCCGTCATCAACAATACGGGTAATTGCGGCTGCCGCGAGCGCAACAAGGTGAGCAATTGATGCCCATCCATGCCTGGCATGTTGACGTCGCTGACCACCAGGCTAAAGGCCTCTGCCGCCACCGCCTCCAGCGCATCTTCGGCCGAGCCGACGGCACGATAATCAAAGCCGCCCAATTCCAGGGTATCGCCCAAGGCCTGACGCAGTGCCCGATCATCTTCGACCAGCAGCACCTTGATTGCCTTCATTGCTTGTTCTCCCTCTCCAGCGCATCGATCAATGGCAACGTCACCAGCGCGCAGGTGCCGCGCCCCGGCCGGGAACGCAACTGCAAACTGCCCTGATGCGCGCGCGCCACAGCCTTGACCACCGCCAACCCAAGCCCCGTACCAGTGGCTTTGGTGGTTAGGAAAGGCTCCCCAAGACGCTCGAGCAACGCACTGTCGATGCCGGCACCGGCATCACTGACGCACAGGCGCAGCAGTTGCCCGCGGCGGTACAGGTGAATTTTCAGACGGGCAGGCTCACTACCCGCCTGCAGAGCGTTTTCAATCAGGTTGAGCAACGCGCCGACCAGGGTGTCGCGGTTGCACAGCAGCTCCCCCAGGTGGCTGTCGCACTGCCAGCGCACTGCATGCCCCTGGACATGAGGCTGTGCTGCCTGCTGCAAGGCCTGAAACAATGCCTTGGGGGTCAACCGGTCCGTCAGTGGCAGCTCGCCACGGGCGAACACGAGCATGTCGCGCACCTGATGCTCCAGCTCATGCAGGCGCTCCTTGAGGTTGCCGGCAAAGCGTTGCCGGGTGTGCAGCGGCAGGTCGTGTTCGGCCAGATGGCTGGCGTAGAGCAAAGCGGCCGACAACGGTGTGCGAATCTGGTGTGCTAGCGAGGCGACCATCCGCCCCAGCGACGACAAGCGCTCATGGCGCGCCAGCTCGCCCTGCAAATGGCGTGTTTCGGTCAGGTCATTGAGCAGCACCAGTTGCCCAGGCTCGGCATCCAGCGAGCGGGTTGCAATCGACAGGCGCCGGCCATCGCGCAACGAGACCTCGTGCCCGTCGTCTTCTCGCGGTGCAAAACTGCGGGCAATGACCACGCGCCACAGCTCCCCCACCAGCGGCTCGCCAAGCAAATCGCAGGCGGCCGGGTTGGCTTCGCGCACGCGACCCTGGGCGTCGATGACAATGACCCCGCCCGGCAGCAGGTCGAGCAAGTTCTGCAGGCGATTGGCCAAACGTTCTTTTTCGGCCAGTTCGGACATGCGCTGATCACTGACGACCGCCAGCTCACCCTTGAGTTCGGTTACCCGCGCCTCAAGCAGGTTGAAGGACGCGCTCAACTGACTGGAGACCTGGTCGAACAGGCCTAGGCGACTTTCCTGCTCGGCGTTCTGGCCCTTCGAAGTCGGGGCACAGGAGATGGGGGCAGCCTGGGGCATCGTGCTCTCTCGCGTGACTGACCGTCATAAAACGGTATGTTGCCAGCGATATAGCAATAGACGTGCCGGATATCGGCCAGGGAGGTGCAACCGCAGCCGTTGCAACCCGGTAAAGGCCGACAAGACGGGGGCTACAGCCTTGCAAATGGTAGGGATATAAAAGACAACGGGGCGCCAAGGCGCCCCGTTATGATCAAGCAAGCGTCAATCCTCCGCCTGCTCTTCTCCGTCTCGACGGCTCATGCCGTACTTGCGCATCTTTTCCACCAGGGTAGTGCGACGAATGCGCAGGCGTTCGGCAGCGCGAGCAACGATACCATTGGCGTCGTCCAGCGCCTGCTGGATCAGACCCTGCTCAAGGCCACCCAGATAGTCCTTCAGGTCCAGCCCTTCCGGCGGCAACATGGCATGGCTGGTGTAACCCGGCACGCTGCCATTGATGGCCACACGCTCTTCCAGGTCCGAACGCATGCTATCGACCAGTTGCTCGTCTTCATCGTCGACGTAGCGGAATTTCTTCGGCAGTTCCGAAACCCCAATCACGCCATAGGGATGCATGATCGCCATGCGCTCGACCAGGTTGGCAAGTTCGCGAACGTTGCCCGGCCAGCCGTGGCGGCACAGAGACATGATCGCTGCCGAATTGAAGCGAATCGAGCCACGCTTTTCGTGCTCCATGCGCGAAATCAGCTCGTTCATCAGCAGCGGGATATCCTCGACGCGCTCACGCAACGGAGCCATCTCGATGGGGAATACGTTAAGGCGGTAATACAGATCTTCGCGGAAGGTGCCCGCTTCGATCATGCTTTCGAGGTTCTTGTGGGTCGCGGCGATAATGCGCACGTCGATACCCTGGGTCTTGTTGCTGCCCACACGCTCGAATGTCCGCTCTTGCAGCACGCGCAACAACTTGACCTGCATCGGCAGCGGCATGTCGCCGATTTCATCAAGAAACAGAGTGCCGCCGTTGGCCAGTTCGAAGCGACCGGCGCGACTGGTAATGGCACCGGTAAACGCACCCTTCTCGTGCCCGAACAATTCGCTTTCGAGCAATTCCGCAGGGATTGCGCCACAGTTGACCGGTACGAACGGCGCTTCACGGCGCTTGGAATGGTAATGCAGGTTACGCGCAACCACTTCCTTGCCTGTACCCGACTCGCCGAGGATCAGCACGCTGGCGTCAGTGTCGGCTACCTGCTGCATCATTTGGCGCACATGCTGGATGGCGCGACTGGTACCGACCAGGCTGCGGAACAGATTCGGCTCACGCTGGCGACCACGCTCGCGGGCCTGGTCGTACATCTCGCGATAGACCTGGGCACGGTGCAGCGAATCGAGCAGTTTGCTATAGCTCGGCGGCACTTCAAGGTTGGAAAGAACACGGCGACGCAGCTCTTCCGGCAGATCAGCCGAAGAAATTTCACCTAAAAGCATCACCGGAAGGAACTCATCCCACCCAGCCACGGTCTTAAGCAAGCTCATCAGACTTGCCGGAGCACTTACAGCGCCAATCAGCACACAAAGCACTTCGCGACTCGATGACAGCGACTCAACCGCCTGCTGCCAGTCTTGGCTCGAGCAGGTGAGATTTTCTTCGCCTAGAAAATTCAGAACCACCGCCAAATCGCGGCGGCGAACGCTATCGTCATCGATCAGCAGAATTTTGGTTTCACGCCACATGCAATAGCAACTTCCCTAGTCATCTCGGCGCCCTATTGAGGGCAAGCTCGACATCATTCCGACTGAACGGTCAGTGTTCGGACGTCTGAAAATTGAAAACAGCTACTAGTTAAGTCAAAAAACCGCACAGAGTCAAATTTATGGCGCCCTGTTTATGGTTTTGCCCAGCTTCAGCTGAACAAATGGTATACCTTTGCCGCGTTCTTGGCATGCCGGATCTGCGTCATCTCATCGACTATTGATTGACGCTCGTCACTTGCAACCTCAATTAGTTGCCGGTAGACACCGAGCAACTCCTCCAGACTGCTGCGCAATACCGCTTCGTTGACCGAGGCTTCGGCCAATACATCGTCGACACACAATCGGCAGCTGACGTCGAGCTCGCTGATCGCCTCCCAGTCACGACTGTTCAGGGCACCTAGCAATGCTTCGCGGGCTTGTTCGATACGTTCGAGCACGACACTCATGACAACCTCCTAGACGTCGGCGGGTTGATCACCGATGGCGTCCCAGCCTTCCTTTACGGTAATCAGTAGCCGGGCAACCTCGTTGAGAATTTCCGGATCGTTTTGCACGTTGGCTTCGATCAGACGCTTGCTCATGTAAGTGTACAAGTTGTCCAACTCGGTCAGTGCGTCAGTATGATTTTCTAGATCAAGGCCTTCGCGCAGGCCACCGACGATACCAATCGCCTTTCCGATCAGGATACCGCGCTGGGCGATGTCGTTGCGCGCCATGGCGCCTTTTGCCTGGGCGATTCGATCCAGACCACCCTGCATTAACATCTGCACCAGCCTATGCGGGCTGGCCTCTGAGGTCTGCGCCACGCCGTTGACTTTCTGGTACTGCCGAAGGGCTAACATCGGATTCATGTTCTACCTCGTCACAACTAAAAGGTTTCATATAGCGATTGTATCGCCTGGGCATCAAAGAACTTTAGCCCGCACAGCAAAAAGCCCGGCACCCTTCTAAGGGTACTGCCGGGCCTCTGCGAGTCAGTCGATCAAGAGTTCTTCTGTTGCGCCTCAATCGAGGCAAACATCGAAACAATGTTCTTGCGTTCCGCCTCAAGCTTACCGACCAGGGTATCCATGGCTACGTAACGCTTGGTCAGGGAAGCCGTCAGGGAGTCGATTCGACGATCCAGAGCCAATTGCTGCTCGGTAAGGTCCTTCTGTAGCTTGTCCAGACCAGCCTTGCGCGAATCAAGAATACCCCCGGTCTCCAGATAAGGCTTTATCGCGCCATTCATTCGATCGAACACGCCATTGGTACCAGTGAACAGCTCTTGCACTTCTGGCCCGAGCTTCTTCTCCTTCATGGCAGCATCGAACTTGGTGGTATTGAACTCGAGCGTGCCATCCTTCGCAGTATTGATACCTAGCTGGCCGAGAGTGGTCAGGCGATCACCAGCCCCCACAGTGGACAGCTGCGAGCGCAAATCACTGAGCAATGAGCGCGATGTTGAATCGCCAGTCAGCGGGCCAAGTACATTGTTACCGTCTTCGTCCTTGCTTACTGCAGTGAGACTGTTGACCGTTTTGACCAGCGTGTTATAGGCATCAACAAAGGCTTGCACAGAGGTCTTCAGACCATCTTTGTTCTCACCAACAGTGATGGTGACCGTATCACTGGACGCCTTGAGCAGGTCCAGACTCAACCCACTGATCGCTTTATCAACGGTATTGGTCTTGCTGGTGACCTTCAAACCATCGATGGTCAGGGTCGCATCCATGGCAAGACTATCAATGTAACCAGCGCCAGTCCCCGTCATTTTATCAGTGCCGACAATCTTCAACTCGGCAATACCGTCCACCGAAATATCGGTACCGGCACCTGTCTTGCTCGAACTGAATACCAGGCGCGAACCATCCTTGCCGTTGACGATGTTGGCCGTGATGCCTTTTTCTGCGAGCGAGGAGTTGATTGAGTCGCGCACAGTCTGAAGCGTTGCCCCCGGACCGACTTTGACAGTATGGATCTGGCCATCTTGTGTGATGGTCAGATCACCTTCAGGGATCGGGGTGCTGGCGCCGGTATCAAATGCCTGGCTGGCAACCTTAGACGAGCTGGCGAGGTTATCAATCCTAACCTGATAACTACCTGGCACCGCGGTATTGTTAGAGGTCGCCTTGATCGTGGTGTCGCTGCTCGATGTCGCACTGTAAGCATTGAACGCCGGAGCCAGCGGATCATTAAGCTTCTTCATCGCCGCCTGATAGGCCGACAGCGCCCCCTTGAGCGACGCAACACCAGAAAGCATGGCCGTGTTGTTGGCGGTCTGGCGCTTGATCTGATTAGCTTTGGGGTCGGTATCAGCCTTAACAAGCGTCTCTACGATCTTGTTGATATCTACGCCGGAACCCAGACCTACGCTGGGTAAAATCGAACTCGCCATTGCTACTCCCTCTTGGTTACGCGCCGCTCTAGCCGGGCCAGACTAGCGGACTTACCATTCTGCCGCCAGTATCAGGCCTTGGCATTGAACAGCAGGCTGTTCACATCACTCAGGCTGTGAGCAATCTTCAACGCCTCTTCCGAAGGAAGTTGGCGGATCAACTCACCTGTTTCGCTGGCGATGACTTTGACAATAATTCTGCCGGACTCTTCATCCGTGGAAAATTCAAGATTACGTCGCGATGAGGCCAGGAACCTTTCAATGTCCTTGACGGCGCTTTTCACTTTTTCAGCTTCAGAAACACCTGTGTCTGCCGCCCCCTGCACTGACCTGGTGGCTTCCACCACCTCAATCGGCCTTGCTGCCGGGCGCTCGATGGTCTGCTCGACCGGCTTCGCCGTAGGGTACGACAGGCTCAGCTTCACGCTCATATCCATGTCACCACCTCTCAATGCAAAAGGCGGGGAAGTGCAGTATCCGCACTTCCCCGCCGATAACCATCAGGCGATTACTGAAGCAGTTTCAGCACGGCGGATGGCAATTGGTTGGCCTGGGCCAGAACCGAAGTCGACGCTTGTTGCAGAGTCTGCTGCTTGGTCAGCTGGGCAGTTTCAGCAGCGAAGTCGGTATCTTGCACGCGACCACGAGCAGCATCAGCGTTTTCGTTGATGTTCTGCAGGTTGTTGATGGTGCTGGTCATACGGTTCTGAACAGCACCCAGCGCGGCGCGAGAGTTACCGATGGAGCCAACAGCCTTGTCGATTGCAACCATGGCAGCCGAGAAGTTAGTTTCGGCGACGGCGCTGTCGCTACCGGCGATGGTGATGGCGCTGGTGATACCCAGGTCGCTAGCGGTGAACTTGCCACTCAGGTCGATCTTGATCTGGTTTTCGCCACCAGTGTTGGAGCCGACCTGGAAGGTCATGACGCTGGCCGAACCGTCCAACAGGTTTTTACCGTTCAGTTGGGTGGATTGGGCGATACGGGTCAGTTCCGCAGCCATTTCCTTGAATTCATTGTCCAGCGAGGTACGGTTAGTCGAATCGTTGGAGTCGTTTCGCGATTGCAGAGCCAGTTCGCGCATACGCTGCAGGATGTTGACCTGCTCTTGCATCGCGCCTTCAGCAGTCTGGGCGATCGAGATACCGTCGTTGGCGTTTTTGATTGCCATGGTTTGACCGCGGATCTGCGAGGTCATACGAGTAGCAATCTGCAGGCCAGCGGCGTCGTCTTTGGCGCTGTTGATTTTCAGGCCGGAAGACAGACGAGTCATCGAGGTGCTCAGAGCGTCGGAAGCGCGGTTCAGGTTTTTCTGAACGTTCAGCGACGTGACGTTGGTGTTTACGGTTAATGCCATGACGAATTCCTCGTGTGTGGGTATTGCGGCTTCCGGCCCTGGCAACCGCCGGGTGTGGCCTAGAGAACCTTCGTAATGGTTATCGTCGTCTTGGCAAGTTGCTTTAGGGCTTTTTTGAATTTTTTTACTGGCACCCTGCCACTGCAATGAAATCAAGGGTTTGACGCCAATAGATCCACCGCATGAAACACAGGTACAAAAAAGCGCCGCCGGGTAACCGGCAGCGCTTTTCAGACAGGGATCGATCTCAGCCCTTGCGCTCGATAATCGCTGACCCCCAGGACAGGCCAACACCAAACCCACTCAAAGCGACCCGTTGGTGCTGCGAGCCCAGCACGTGCTTCTCCAGCAGCAGCGGAATGCTCGAAGACACAGTGTTACCCGTCTCAACCATGTCCTTGACGAACTTGTCCGGGTCATTCTCGAAACGCCGAGCTACCGCATCAACAATCGCCGCACTGCCCTGATGGATACAGAACAGGTCAATGTCGGCTGCTGTCAGCTGGCTATCGCCCAGCAACTCGTGCAGGTGCGCAGGCACTTTAAGCAGGGCAAAATTGAACACCTGACGGCCGTTCATGAAGAACACGCCATCGCTGACCTTGAGGTGCGCGGCGCCACCACCATCGGTACCGAACTTAGCTTTACCCAATTGCCAACGAGCGTCCTCCCCCATCCAGGTCACGGTTGCCGCATCACCGAACAACATCGTGGTGTTGCGATCTTCTGGATCGACAATTTTCGAATACGGATCTGCGGTGATCAGCAGGCCGTTTTTCAAACCTGCCGCCTCCATGAAACCCTTCATGGCATAAAGGCCATAGACGTAGCCCGAACATCCCAAGGAAATGTCGAAGGCCGCAACATGGGTAGGCAAACCCAGCTTATCCTGGACGATGGCAGCTGTATGCGGTAATCCTTCTTCATCACCGTTCTGAGTGACGACAATCAGCGCATCAATGGACTCAGGCGACAGGCTCGGATTGGCAGCGAACAGGGCCTTGACCGCCTCCACGCAGAGGTCAGAGGTTTCCTGGCCGACGTCTTTACGCGGCAGGAATGTCGACCCGATCTTGCCGAGAATGAACTCTTGGTCCTTGGCGAATTTTGCACCCTGGGCGTAGTTGTCCACGCCTTCAACCGGTACGTAACTCGCAATGCTTTTGATGCCAATCATTGTGGCTTCCCAATAGGTATGGCGGATTTTCACGGACACCGGAGAAGAACAACGGGCTGCACGCCCTGCACGCCCACCCCCGGAGCCGATTCAGCGACTGATTAGATTAAAGATGCACGTTTCGACTGCCAAGTCACGATCGCGCATTATTATCCATAGTCGCGCGGCCAAACTTGCCTGGAAACAGCCCCTTAGAGATCGAGAGCGGGCACACCACCAGCCCCCAGGGCCTAATGGCCTTGACTACAGACCGGAAAAATCATCCATTTGGTGCAATGAGTCGTAGCTGACTTTTGTGCTGGCCCATGCCTGCTTGGCATAAATCGGGCCTGAGCCTGTGTATTCAACCCCTGTGTAGTGCCGCGGAATGAAAAAATGACTAGGAAAAACAGTTAGATTCACATACTGATATTGACGATAGGCAGTAGTCAAAAACAGAGGACCGACGGTTTCCCATGCCTTACCGTTCAATACGGTCGGTTTGTTCTTCAGGTCCAGCACCAACTGCCCGTAGAACGAATTCTGAGGGACCGAGGCGACATACCCTGCAGCGACCAGGTTGGGACGGACGAGCTCGTTTTCCCAGCAGGCAAAGCTTTCACACTCCAGCATCCAGTCTTCCAGAGGGCGAACACAGATGCTGTCTGCGTCAACCACCAGCCCACCGATGTGATACAAGATCTCCCATCTCATCAGGTCTGCCACACCGTTGAGCTCGGAACCGTACATTTCGGTCATATGCGCCGAGTTCACCCAACCGAACTCGGCCAACTCCTGATTCCCCCAGATGCGCACGTCCCAGGTGGGGTTCAGTTCACGCCATGTGGCAATGCAGTGTAACCGATCCATGAACCCCACCTACCACAAGGTGGAAGCCAAGGTTACCGTGGCATCTCTGGCGAACAGTTCCATGGCAGCAGCGCTTCGTAGTCTGCTACCGATGAGGCGTGCGGCAGTCGCTCCAGGACGTGGCGCAGCCACGTATAGGGCTCTTGGCCGTTGACCTTGGCGGTTTCGACCAAGCTGTAGATCTGCGCGCTAGCCGTGGCTCCCTTGGGCGTGTCACTGAACAGCCAAGCTTTGCGCCCGATCACAAACGGCTTTATGGCCCGCTCTGCCAGGTTGTTGTCGATCGGCAGGTGGCCCGCCTCGACATACCGCTCCAAGCGGTTCCAGTTGTTTGCCAGGTAAAGCACCGCCTTGCCCAGTACGCTTTGCGGTGTCACCTGTGAGTGCGTCTTGTCGAGCCAACTTTTCAACTGCTCAAGGATCGGCAGGCTTCGTTCCTGACGACCGAGGAATCGCTGTTCATCGCTGGCATCCTTGAGGTCGCGTTCGATGCCATACAGTTTGTTGATCATCGTCAGCGCAACATCGGCGCGACCGGTCTTGCCCTTAGGCTGCACCTTCTGCGCTTCGACGAATTTACGCCGGACATGCGCCATGCACGCCAGTCGTTCAACGCCCGGCTGTAGCGCCAACACGTTGTAGCCGGCGTAATCATCGGTCATCACGTAACCGCGATAGCCCTCCAGCAGGCGCAGCGGCACCTCCTGCGCGCGGCTGGTGGTGTAATCGAACAGCACGACTTGTCGATCAGGCGGGCCACTGGCCTGCACCCACATCCAGGATTGACTGGTCGGATCACGATCCGGCTCTTTGAGCACCTGCACGCGAGTTTCATCGCAATGGATCACCGGGCTTTCCAGCAGGCGGTCACGCATCAGGTTCAGCAGTGGCTGAAAGTGTTCGCTGCACTGGATGACCCAGCGGGCCAGGGTTTGCCGGGGGATCTCGATACCATGTCGGTTCAGCACCGTCTCGAAGCGGTGCAGCGGCAGGCCATCGACGTATTTGGTGGTCAGCAACATCGCCAGCACGCTGGGACTGGCCATGCTCTTTTCAATCAATTGGGCCGGCTTGTCAGCGGTGACCGGCGCGGTTTCGCAGCCACGGCAGCCATAGATTTTGCGTACGTGTTTAAGCACACGGATCTGCATCGGCACGATGTCGAGTTGTTCGCTGGTTTGCTCGCCAATCACGTGTTTGCGGCAACCACAGGCGCAAGTCAGTTCGTGCTCGGGCAAGTCATGAATGACTTCAATGCGTGGCAGGTCAGCCGACAGTGGCTTGCGTTTGCCGCGCTGCTTGCTTGGCGCAACAACTTCTTCGTCGGCATCATCAGCGGTAGGTACCCACTGACTTTCGGGTTCATTGAACAACGCCAGTTGGGGCGTGTTGGACTCGACGGTTTGCTCGGACTTGCGATTGAATAATCGGTCACGCAGCAGCTTGACCTGTTCCTTAAGGTCGACGATCTGACCTTTGTCGACCGTGCGCTCGGCCAACAACTGCGCAAGCAGTAGTTTGAGCGCGACAGGGTCGTCAGGAAGGTTATCGGGCACTGAAATCATGGCCCGGATTATACCCGCTCAGGCGACGAAACGAGGAGTCAAAACCTGATGCGGACGGTTGCGCCAGAGATCGAAACCGTCGAGTAGCCAATTCAGTTCCTGGACGGTCAGTACGATAGCTTCGTCGGTCGCGTCGGGTGAAGTTTTGAAACGCTCGGCTTCGAGGCGCTTGAGCCAAAGGCAGAAGCCGTTGCGCTCCCAATACAACACCTTGATGCGGTTACGGGCTTTATTGAGGAAGACGAAAAGTACCGGGTCGAACACGGCGACCTTGATGTCCAGTTCGACCAGGGCAGTGAGGCCGTCGATGGACTTTCGAAAGTCCACGGGCTTGGGGTAGAGGTAGACTTTTTCGACTTTGCTGTCGGGGCGCATCATGGCGGGCTGGCTCCAGAAAGAAATCGGGAGCACAGCATCGGGAATCAGGTGGACGGTTGGAATGTGGGGATGATGGATCCCTTACAATGCAGTTATCCGGGCGAATCGACTCATCGCCCACCCAGATGATATGGAGTATTTTCGGAATCTTCATTACTACGCCCCTACACTCAAGCCGCCCGCGTGGCAATCATTAGTAGGGATATCCGGTTATAAAACCAAATCCCCTGAATATTCCAGTCGGTGTACTTTTTTATCGAATTCTGAAAAGTATAAGGCGTGTACCAGCAGTTATGATCCGGGTGAACGACCTCGACAAACGTCTCACTACCTGCATTGTAATCAAAGTGCTGTCTGAAGCACTGAAATGCATCAGGAACAGTGATAACGTAGGCCTTGGCATCCAGAGCAGATAGTTTTCCCAGAAAATCAGCTACATTATCCACATGTTCCATAACCTCAGGAACCAGGACCACATCGTATTGCCCGCTGACATCTTCCCAGCGGTCGAACAACTGCCCACTGACGTGAGGCTGAAGCTGCTCAAAGGCATCAGAGTTCACATCAAAGCCATCAAGCGACTTACACACTGACTCCAGTTGCAGGTGTAAATTATTGTTCAGATCGGTGATCGGAAAATCGACACATCCGACATGCAATACATTTTTGTCCTGACAGATCTGAGTCATGACATCGATACGCGGTACACCCGCCAATGAACCAACCGCTACTTTCTGAACAAAATAAGTGTCGTGCTGACTTTCGAGAACCGAATCCATCATAGCCTCTGGACATGGAGATTAGAGTAAACGTGGCTGGTCATAAAAATGACGCCTCACAATCGCGTCTAAGCCTTTGCAAAATTCTCGCCAGCCTCTGCAAATACCTTCAAAGCACTGGATTAGTATAGAAGCTCCCGGCCCACTCGAAGAATACCTTGCGAAAGTCTTCGTTTTCCGGTTCGACAATCAAAGCCTGGCGTAGAAACTCGACAGCCTCTGTAACATCACCAACCTCTCGACTTAGAAAAGCTGCGAGGTGCAGTTTGACAGGGTCGAAGAATTGAAATGACAACGAGACCTTGATCATCGTCAGCGCCTCACGCAGGCACCCTGCTTGCAAGCGCTCCTCCAATTCACTGACGAAAACGTTGTTATCTACAATTCGGGAAGCGGCCAACCCTGTAACTTTGCGCAGGACCACGGTGTGCCCATTACCGACCTTGCTGTCAGTTTCCTCGACACACTCGATATACCAACAACCAAGACCATTACAATTCAAATAATTGACTGCCTCCAGCATCCGTTGCAAGGAGAAGACCTGGTAGTGTTCACGCCATGGTTCTTCGGGCATCGACTCGATACCGACACCCAGTTCGAACGCCTCAATCATCGCGGGCAAGGTGGTCAGCGCTCTAACACCATCGGTGACAGCCGCCACGCGTTTCGGAAAAATACAAAAAAATACACCAAGATCCTTCAATACCCGCTGGGACTCAATATAGGCAGCGAATACATTCGGAGCATGTTCAATCACATGGGAACTTACAATATAGTCAAATGCACCGTCTTCGCTTCGAATAGTTTGATAATCGCCAACCAGATCGACACTAACGAAATCCCCCACACGTTCAACTTGAGCATTGCTATACTTTAAAAAGTCTGCCAGATCCCGCGGATGGACATAATCAACACCATCGCTTGGCGCCACATTCAAGCAGTTTGGCAAGTAAAAAGCATTGTGCGCCGCAGCGCCTAGCTCTATGCCTTGACCGACACAGTATTTATGCGCCAGCGCCATGCCAGGACGACGCTCAGCCGAGCCATCCTCGGGGCTCGACTTAACAGCGTAGCGTCCATGGATATCCCGTACGCTGGCAACAAATTCATCAGACGACGCCAACGGTATACCAACAGGAGGTACCCCATGCTTCTCCTGAAAATAGGCCGCCGCGCACTGAGCGATCTTTTGATGATCATGCCTGGAGGAGATTGTCGACTGCTCCACGCTCCAGGCATCATCCCCCAGATAGGCCGCCGAATCAGGAATGTCCGCAAAGTACCAGAAAGACGGATGCTGTCCGGCCTGGATTACCCTCAGCGTATGTTCTACATGTTCGAAAGCGTTGTAAAAGCCTTCATCCATTCCACCCACATCCAACAAGCACTGCTTGGAATAGTAGGAGAATGCCCCCACACAGTGGGGGTAGAACGGCACATTCAATTCTTCCGAATACTCAATGGTGACACGAGGATTCGGCCTGCCATCTGGCGTCTTGTTCATCACTCCATGTTGACTGAAATTCATGTGCTGAATTCCCGTCAAGCTGGCAACTTGGACGTAGCGGGAAAAAACCTCTGGGTCACGAACAAATATATCGTCTTCGATCAGAAATATATGGTCAGCGCCACACGCCAATAGGTAGTCCAGCGCTCTATTCTTGGACTTGGCCACGCCCAAGTTGCATTCATTCTGAAGAAAATGATGAGCGCAACCCGGCACGCTCAGCGCGTATGGTTCTCCATCGTTGACAATGACCAGATAATCGATGATGTCCAAGGGCAGGGTTTTACACAACCGCTGCAATTGCTCTGGCCGATTGAACGTGGTGATCCCACAGCCGACAACTTTGCCGTCGATCACACCACTTCCCCCAACTCGTCAACCCAGGCCAACATCGAAACCTGCCCGCCGTTGGCTGCCCTGGAAACATCAATGCCCCGTTCACCCTCTACAACTGCGCGGGTGGAGAATGCACCCGGCCAGCGCTCAAAGAGCATATCGGCTCCACGTAAGTCGCCAGCCTCAACACCAGGGTTGCGTACCTGTGCTTGCGGCGCCCATACCGTCAGCAACCCGAGTGTTGCAACTTTCAAGCAAAAATCGATGTCGGCGGCGACCTGGTTGTCGTTAATCGTATCCAGGCCCTGTACTTGCTCAAAGGCCGACTTACGCACCATCAAACAGTCACTTGATACCCCGTGGCAGCCACGCTCTATCGCGACTCCCACCGCAGGTTCAAGCGCTTGCCGCGCCAAACCGACCCAAGACGCCAATACCCGTCCGGAGCTGTTCAGTTCGAAACCCGCGTGACTGATGATGTTGTCTTCACTGATCATCTTGCAACCAACAACACCCACCTCAGGCCGCTGCGCCTGGTTCAGCAAAGACTCAATCCAGGCTGGCGTCACGATCTGACTACGGTCAGACAACAGAATCAGGTACTCGCCTTGGGCAGTACCACTTGCCAGACTCAAAAGGCTTTCTCGAGTGTGCGCTTGCTCACTCCACAGCACTTTCACCCGGCCACTAGCTCCCTCGAAGCGAGAGAGGTATTCCCTGACCGTTTCAGATGTGCGGGAATCACCGATCACAATAATTTCATAACGCTGATAACGAGTGCGCTGAGTGATACTCGCCAAGCAGGACTTGAGCAGCTCGCAGTTGCTGCCGGCAGGCAGCAAAATGCTGACCATTGGTGTATGTGAATGGCGGAAGTCGATGTGGAACCCCCCACCGCTCAACATGTTCACTTGCCCACGGTAACCCAGCACGACCAAATGTCGTTTGAGCGTTTCGTAAGCGTCCTTGGCCATTGCCCCATCATCCTGTTTGGCGATGACAAGGTACTCATCCATGTGGGCGAAGCCTGAAACGCCCTTCTGCTCGATCAAGCGCAACAGCAGATCGAACTCAAAGGCTCCTTGGCAGGCTTCATTGAACCCCCCGCAGGCTTGCACTGCGCTACGGCGAAGCACCCAGTGACGGGACATCAGGTCAGGGCGGCTACGCAACAGCTCGATGTTGTTGGCAGGACGCACCACACTATGCAGGCAACCTTGCTGGTCACGCTGAATCTCGTTTGCGGAAATTGCCTGATAGTCACTGGCACTCGACAGCTCCACATGCAGGCGTAGTACTCCGCCAGGTGCCAGCACATCGCCGACATCAAGCACCATCAACCAGTCGCTTTTCAGTTGTCCAATGACCTGGTTCAGCCGTGCGACCAGGCTTCCTTTAGCAACCCTGATAAAATGCACGGTGTCATGGATAGTGGTAATTGCCGGAAGATCTCCTGCCCTGAGAACTACTACCTTGAAGGTTCGCAAACCGCTACCCAGCAAGCTATCGAAGGTACGCTGCAAGGCAGCGTCATCTTCTTCCAAATCGATCACCAGGAAGTTCAACACGGGGGCAGGATTTTTATCCAGGTGACGCAGAACCCGCTCCCTTGCCAAACCCTGTGGCGTGGCTTGCTCAAGGGCCTGCAGAATTCTCCCCGACGGCGTGCACTCCAGCAGGCGTTCAACATTCGAAGCATCGCTGACTTGCAACCGCTGGTACCAGCTACCCACCTGCTCTTTGAACGGGCGATCTTCTTCATCTTCCAGCACCCCCATCAAACGCTCACTCACCCGAGCATTGAAAAGCCCCAGCGAAAAAGCCTCTGCGTATCGATACTGCAGACTGCCAGGCGTATCGTTTGGATGGACCTCCAGCAGAGCCTGTTGGCGCACCCAGCACCCTTCGAGTGCACCGATCTGGACAACCCCAGCCGGTTGCGCATGAACCAGGAACTCCAGCTCTGTCAAAGTATTGAACAAGCTTGCAGAGTAGTACGGCAAATCGATGAACTGTCTAGGCTCGAACACACGTTCTGGCTTCTGACCGGCCTGCGTCCAGTTCGAAGTGAACAACAGCGGATGTTCCCCCGGCTCAGCCATCGACCGAGCAAAGTCCCCCAAGGCTTGCTGATCAACAAGCCTTTGGCAGAACTGCCAGGTCTGCGCATCCCACTTACGCAATGCCTCAATAAAAGGGGCCAGCCCGGTGTCCGCGCCATCTTCAGCATCATCTGCACTGGACTGTTCGATCAAAACGAAAGTCGACGGCAAAATCGCCACCGGGTGTTCAGCGAGCAGACCAAAGGAAAGTGCGGACTTCCAGCTTTCCAGTGCAAGGTCCTCCGGGGCATCTCGAACCACCGTCGACAACGCATCAACCCTTACCACCGCACGCCAAGCCTGAAGCCGGCTTGCAGTGTGGCGACGAATTCGCTCAAGACTGGTGGCAGGCTCATCCCCATGTTCTAAAGCGTTACCCAGTTTGTGGTATCCGACACTGGCATTGAGGGGCCGATAGCCTAGCGAAAACCCCTGGCACAGGGCGTACTGCGGATTGGCATGGAGGAACTCCACCGATTCGCCCAAGGAGTCGACGAGAAGAAAATCCGTCTCGGGTACAAGAACGACATAAGGCGTCTCGATGCACTCAAGACAGTCGCCAATTGCACGCTTCCAGGCCTGAGTCTGCGCTACCTGCCGAGCATCAACGTGCGACGAAATACCTTGAGCATCAGCTTCAACGGTAACCACCTGCAGATGCGGGACCTTTCGGCGGTAATAGTTTTTAGCTCGCCCCAAGTAATCAGTACGGCCAGTCCCGAGCAGGATGACCGTCACATCGCCCAGCGGCTTCGCAAACTCGTTCGATACGTTGCCCATCATCCACCCCTCACTAAATTTGTCATTGTCTGCCGGCTCTAACGACCGGTGGAACTTGATTAATCCGCCAACCAGCCGTTGACCCATTGCTGCAGATTGTTAGCAGTCAATACATAATCACGTAACACTACTTCCCGCAGCTCGTCGCCGATGCGATAACTCGCTTGAGGGTCGCTGAGGTGCATACGGATTGCTGCCAACCACTCCCGAGAGGTGTGACTTGTTACTCGAGTGCAGGGCAAATACCCCCGATAAGCTTTGGTGTCACTGCAGATCACGGGAAAGCCACACGCGCCATACTCAAGCAAGCGAAGGTTACTTTTACAATCGTTGAACAGGTTTACCTCGAGCGGTGCCAAAGCCAAATCAAGGTTCAAACTTGCCAACTTCTGGGGATACCTGCCCAACTGAACCCCAGCATGGAATTCTTTGATGTAAGGGCGCAGAATATCAGGGCACATGCCGAAGAATACCCAGTCCACTTCGTTGGCCAGTTCTTTGACGACATCAGCCAGCAACTCCAGATCGCCGCGATGACTCGTGCCGCCCGCCCACCCAACTCGCGGCTTGACCGAGGTCTGACGACGGCTCTTCAAACCCAACCACAGTTGTGAGGCCAGCATATTTGGCACAACACGAATGTCGTGATGCATACTGGATAGCGCATCAGCCAGCGGCTGAGTTGAAACAACCACACGATCACACATTGAAATCCCGCGCCCTACTAGCTCCAACATATTGGCTGGCATATTGCGGCTGTGCGCATTTTTCTTCGGCACATCTATTATGTAGTCGTCCAGCTCATAAATGCGTCGTGCGTTGGAGAAGCTTTTGACCCGTTCAAACTCACGAACGGAACTCGGCATATAACGGCACTGCATGATAATTACATCCGCCTTGCTTCTCTCCAACTCGATATTACCGGGGGTGGAGTAATCTACACGCCCCTGAATCCAGCCCGCACTTTCCAACTCATGGAATGGCTGGGCAACGCGATAGTGGCCAACAGCCGAAGTGTTTATCGGCAGGCCCAGAACGAACGGCAGCGCTCGGCTGATAAAAGGATCCCAGCCGCTAAGCAAACCTGCGTCGATATTGAAGCTTGACATTTTCAGACTGAGGTTGCGGTTGTATGCGGGGTCATAAGCAATCCGGGAAAGCCAGCGCTTATAGAATATTTCCTGATCCTGTTCGCTGCTAAGCGCGCAGGCCTTACTGCGCTCGTCATCCGCAAACCGGGCAACAACGGCGTACGGAGTCCAGACCACCAGATATCCATGATCGCGGATACGCAAGCACAGATCCGCATCAAACAACTCACGTTGAAATGCTTCCGCATCCAGACCTGCCACGTCATTGAAAATGCTCCGACGCACAAGCAGGCAACTAGCCTCTACAGCACTTAAGTTTTGTACGACGACCAACCGATTCATGTAACCACTTGCATCGACGGTCTGCCCGATAAATGGGCTACCAACCAAACCATGCAAGCCCAGCACCAACCCCGCGCTCTCAACTCCACCGGACATGTTACACAGCTTCGAGCCAACGACACCGACCTCAGGACGCTGCGCCTGGCTCATCATCTCGTCCAGCCAATGGGCGTCGAAAATCAGGCAGCCAGCGTCGAGCATCAACAGATAATCGCCTCGCGCCTGAGTACTAGCCTGATTGAACAACAACGATCCGCACGTTGCGTCAATCTTAACAATTCGCAGCTGTGACGTATCCAGCGCACGCATCGCCGCAAACCAGTCCTGAAACTCACCAGACTCCTGGCCGTTGGCTAAAACAAGCACCTCATAGGAGCCATAAGCGGTGTGTTCGAAAATCGATTCAACACACCTGGCCAACAGCTGCAGATTGCTGCCGGTAGCGATCATGATCGAGACCAGTGGCGTATCCGCATGCTGGTAAAGCACCCGAGACACCATTGACCCCGGTGCACTCAACAACTCGGCGGCAACCTCGAGGCGCTGCAAGTGCGCGCGCAGGATACGCGGCGCCTGGACGGTGCACTCTGGGTCGAGCAACCACGCCCCGTAACCAGTTGGACTTTGCACCAACAGCTCGGCGACATGCTCGACCACCTGTAATCCGTGGGTTTCCACCAGGCGCCAAAGCAAATCCTGAGGCGCCAGCACATCAAAGCTGTCGTTGAAGCCCCCCAGCTCAAGTAAACCCTTGCGTTCGAATGCGAGCATGCGCCCGACGAAAGGAAAACTGCGCATCAAGTCCAGATTGAAGTCTGGCTTGAAAATAGGTTGGGAAGCTTCCAAACCATCATGGCTGCCCTCGTCGGTGTACAGACACAAGCGGTCCGCACGCACAGCCATACGCTCCGCCATGATCACCAACGCATGCGGATGCAAGCGATCGCCAGCTTTTAAAAGGAATACCCAATCCGCCGAGGTGGCAGCATTTATATGCTCATTTAGCTGATTAAAGCCATTGCCTTCCGATGCAATGTATTTGACCTGCGGCGTATCTACACGCGACCCCGCCCCAGGTGCGAGCACCCAGACTTCGCTGGCGAGATAGGACTGCGTCGAAATACTGTCCAGCGTGATTTGCAACGCCAGTTCATCATTGCCTGGATTGCTGATCACAGAAACAATGCGCGGCTGTTGAGGCCATTGCTCTAGCCGCTTGGGGAGCAGCCGTATCTGAGCAGAAGACAGACTGCGGCAATCCAACCATTCGGCATACAGCTCGGTAAAACTAAGGCTGCGCGTGCCCACCTGCTGTTGATAGCTGGCAAGTTGTCCGGCATACAAGCGAGTCAACTCGAACTCTTCCCAAACCCTGCCTTCCACTGGAGCATAGCTCTCTATCGGCATGTAGCGAATCCAGCCGCTGGCGGGAGCGGGCTCGCCCGTTCGCGCTGCCAACATCTGTAGCAACCACTCGGTCTCCATATCAAATGCCAGCGTCATACTCGCGTGATGGCTTAAACGCCCCGCATGCACACGCTCAAGGCTTAACATTGTTGTCAAGTAAGCAAGGTGACCGCGGCGCAACAGACAAATGTATAAGGCCAGATCCAGGCGAGCACTGAATCCCGCTCCATCCTGTACAAGTTCAGGTAAGTACTCCTGCACCGGCGCTCGGCGCATCAGCATATGGCTGATGCCTCCGAAAAGATTGGTCGCTTTATCCTCGATAGCTTCGAGAAAGTCGCCACCATTGAGCACCGCACTGCATGGAGAGATCACGCAGTTTGCCAGACGGGCAGGCAACAACGTCTCATCTGCGTCGCAGATCAGCCGATGGTTTACAACCATGTTGACATCCGGGCAATCAATCAACACCCGAACTTTTTGTTCAATACAGCCAGCAATCAACCAGTCGTCATCACAAAGGAATTTGATGAACGTACCGCGGCAGTGCTCAAGACACGTTAGAAGGTTGTGCGCAAAACCCAACGTAACGGGATTGCGTACATAACGAAGCTCACAACGTGCCTGCGCGGCCCATTCATCGAAAATTTCCTTGACCCTGTCCCCTTGGCTGTCATCACAGACGATTACTTCGAGATTCGGATAGGACTGCGAAATGGCACTGAACAGCGTGCGGTTCAAGAACTCAGGATTGAAGGCAGGAATGGCAATACTGACGAGCGGCTGTTCGTACATGATGGTAAACCTAGAGAGATTCCCAAGTGATGCCAGAGCTAAGCATCACTTGGGGGATACAGCGCGAGGAAGTATCAGAGGCGGTTGAAAAGGCTCAGCGAGGATATCTTGGTGAATGCCAATTGCGACGCCTGGAGCATCGTCTGTTGCAGGCTCAAGCGAACCAGTACTTCAGCAGGGTCCGCATCACGAATCGAACTCTGGGTCTTGGTGTTGGCCATTTTCAGGCTCTCGTTGGTTTCCGCCTGAACATCCAGAGCGGCACTGCGAGCACCGATCGAACTGATGGCCTCGGCAACTTTATTTGCCCCACTTTCCAGATTGCCAATCGCCGATTCCAAGGCGGCCTGGTACTTCTGGCGCGATGCCAGGTCTGTGTCAACCGGCATCTCCAGCGCTTTGCGGAACGCCGAGATGGTATCAAGGATATTCTGGGTCTGATGAGTATCGACCTTGACCGAGAACTGGTCACCTCCGGCTGGCGGCTCGGAGAAGTCAAAGTCGACACCGGCAATGTTGGCCTTGGTGGCAGGCGTGCCGGTCAGGGCACCACTGGCCACAGGACGGGCATCCGGCAACATCGGCTGGGCGTAGACCTCAAAGTTGGTAGCGCTGGTGAATTTGATGATCGCACCACCACCCGGGAACGCGTCGCTGTAGGCCGACTTGTCAGTAATGGTGGCACTATTGATCTGCGCTGACGACGAATTGCCAGGGCTTCGCGAACCGCTGACATCATCGGCTTTGGAGGCCAGATTGAACGAGTACCCGGCGATTGCGGTATCCGGATCGTCGCCTTCCTTCAAGTTGACGTCCAGGCGCATTTCGACACCGCGGAAGCTGATGTTGGCGCCCTTTTTCAAATCGAAGGTGCCGCCACCGGTGGCCTCCAGGGTCACGTCATTGCTGGCCGCGTCAGTGATCTTGAATTCGGTGTTGCTGGTGAAGGTGATGGTGTATGGCTCACCGCCACGGAAACGATCATTGTACTGAGTGCTACCGGACACCTGGCCGTTGGACAGACTGACCCGGCCATCATCCACGGCCGGAAAGGTCAGGGTCGTCTGGCTGCGACTGGTATTGAGCGCTTGCTCGAATACGCTGTAGCCGCTTTCATTGGTGGCCATACTAAGCATGTCACCCACCTGCAGATTCAAGGTGCTCTGATCGCCTTGGTATGTATAGGTGCCATCAGCGTTGCGTGCGTAAGGTGGGGTGTCGCCACGCGAACCGGAGAAAATGTACTTGCCGTTTTCATCCCGGCTGTTCATCAGACTGTAAAGCTGCTCTTCGAGCTGAGTCAGCTCTTGGGCATTGGCTTTACGGTCGGCATCGGTATAGCCGCCGTTGCCAGCGCCGACTGCCAGTTCCTTGACCCGGGCCAGCACGTTGGTGATGGAGTTCAAGGTCGCCTCGGCGGTACCCAGGCTATTGCGCACGCTGGTGATGTTGCCACCGAACTGATCAAGCAGGTTGCTCTGCTGTTGCAACTGCAGCAGGCGAGCAGCACCGACCGGATCATCAGCAGCCGTGCGCACACGAATATTGTCACTGGCCTGCTGACCGGTCTTCACTACGTTGGAAAAATTACGCTGATAGCTTGAGGAGCTGGTTTCGTAAAACTGGGAAGTAGAAATACGCACGGTCTACCGCTCCTTAAAGGGCATTGATCAGCGTGGAGAAGATTTCCTGCGCCGCTTTGATGATCTGCGACGAGGCCGTGTAGTACTGCTGATATTTGATCAGGTTGCCGGCTTCTTCATCGAGTTGGACGCCCGACAGCGAATCGCGCGAAGCCTTGGCCGAGGTGTGCAATGCGGTGGTTGAGTCCACATCCATCTGTGCCTGGGCGGTCTTGCCACCGACGTTCTCCACCAGTTTGCCGTAGGCGTCGGTGAGGCTGATGCCCTTGCCGTTGGCGCCGACTTCAACAGTGCCCTTGGTCTGCAGGTCGATCACTGCCTGGCCGTTGCGGTTGTTGTCCGAACCCGGGCCGGTCAGGGACACAGTGTAGTTGTCACCTTCCTTGGGCGATCCGGACACGTCCATCTCGAAGGTGAACGTTTTCTGGTTACCGTTGCCATCGTTGATCGGTGCCCCGGTGGAATCGATCATTGGTACCGAGAACTGCAGTTTGTTGGCTTGTCCTGGAATGATCGTACCGGCACCCAGGGTACCGCCCTGGGCATCGATCAGCTTGTAGGTCTGCGGGTTAGCTTTGTCATCACCAAACACCAACTTGACCGGTGTCGAATACTTCAGGCCGTTCTGCAGATCCAGGCGCTGGGCCGGATCATAGATGTCCATCGACGAGGTCAGATTGGGCTGACCGATGATGCCGGTACCCTGGTTGCCCGACCCACTGGTGGCGGTAAGCGGTGACGCCAGCGCCAGGCGTTTGGGATCGGTAAGTACGGTATCCAGGTTGCTGGCGGCATTGCGCGTCGGGGTGATCTTGAAGCTGTCACCGGCACTCATGCCACCGCTATTGAGCTTGAGGGCGAAACCATCGATCACCGGCGCCGGGTCGTCGGCAATGTCGAAGGTGCCCATGTCGGTACCCTCCGGCAGCTTCTTGACACTGTAGCCGGTGGCACTGGTAAAGGTCACTTGGTAATCGCTAGTGCTCAGCTTGCCGGTGTCCTTGATGACCACATCGAGCATACCGTTACCGGTGTTGCCGGCTTTGGCAATGCTGCGCTGGCTGATCAGTTCAGGGCTGTTGATGTTGTTGAACAGGGCGGCACCGAACTCGCCGTTCTTGTCGATCCCCTGGGCCAACTGACGGTTGATTTGATCAGCCATGACCAGCGCCACACGCCCCAGTTCGTTGAGCGAGGGATCGAGAACTTCACTGCGATAACGCAGCAGACCGCCAATTTCGCCACCCTTGAGACTGGAAGTGACATCCATAACCGTGGTGCCACGGTTGAGTTGGAGACTGACCCGGGTCGGGTCGTTCTTGCTCGGTACGGTCTCCAGGGTGTTGATGGTCTTGCCCATCACCAACGGCTGGCCGTTCTCCAGGTAAATATCCAGATTGCCTTCACGCTCGACCACCTCGGTACCGACCAGCTGGGACAACTGACGCACCGCTTCGTTGCGCTGGTCGAGCAGGTCGTTCGGGGTACCTTGCATCTGCGAGATCTGGTCGTTGTACTGGGCGATGGTCGCCGACAACTTGTTGACCTGATCGGCCATCGACGACAGGTTGCCATTGATGTTGCTGTTCTGTTCGTTGAGCTGGTTGGCGATGGTGTTAAAGCGCTTGCTCAGCGATTGCGCACTGGTCAGCAGCAACTGACGCGAAGCATCCTCGTTGGGCTTGGCGGCAGCACTTTGCATGGCAGTGAAGAAACTCTTCAAGGCGCCGGTAATACCGGTATCTGCGTCGGACAGCATGCTGTCGATCGGCGCAACCTGATTGAGATACGCCGCCGCATCACTGTTCAGCGAGGTCGTGGTACGCAACTGATTTTCAAGGTAGGCGTTATACACCCGGCGCACATCGGACAGGGTCGTACCGGTACCGATAAACACGTTGCCGTTTTGCTGAGAGCCATTGGCCCGCTGCACGTTCTGCTGACGCGAATAACCGGCGACATCGGCATTGGTAATGTTGTTACCCGTGGTGTGCAGGCCCGACTGACTGGCGTTGAGCCCCGACATCCCGATGTTGATCAAACTCGCCATGGTTCAAACCTTATAGTTGCGTAGTGGTGCCAATCGCTGCGTAGCTTTCGTAGGATTTCATTTGCTTGGCGATCTGCGAGATTTTGCTCGCGTATTCCGGGTCGGTTGCGTAACCGGCCCGCTGCAGCTCGCGTACAAACTGTTCCGGCTTATCGGCAGCCTTCACCGCTTCTTTATAGCGAGCGTTGTTTTGCAACAGGCTTACCAGATCATGGAAACTGTCTTGATAGGAGTCGTAGGAGCGGAACGCCGCCGTCTCCTTGACGAACTGACCATCACGAAACTCGCTGGTGATCGCTCGCGCCTGGTCACCCTGCCAGTTACCGGTCGCCTTGATACCAAACAGGTTATGGCTGCTGCGCCCGTCATCCTGACGCATGACCGACTTGCCCCAGCCCGTCTCCAGAGCGGCCTGAGCCACCAGGTAACGTGGGTCGATACCAATACGCTTGGCGGCCTGCTCTGCCATCGGCAGCATGGTGGCGACAAAATCATCCGAAGAGCTGAAGGCACGCTTGGCCGGCGCCAACGGTGGTTGAGCAATCGCGCGGCCGTAAATACGCAGGTTGCCCGGCGCGGCAAAGGCTTGTGCTGGCTGCCAGTCACCCTTGACTACCGCATCGCCAGCCAGGGTTGCGCGCCCGGGTATCAGCGCGGCGTTGGTAGTAGCCGGCAGTCCACCTGCGGCTGGAACCAGGCCCGCCAACAAACGGTCGGTGAGCTTGCCTGGTAACGCCAGGCGCCGGGAGTTGAGCGCAGCCACGTCGTTACGCGTAACTGCCGTCTCCTGCACGCGCTCAGCTACGCCGACAGCCGTCGGGCCCAATGCCCGCGGCTGAACATCAAAGCGCGGGAACGGGCTGTTGTTTACCGGCGCCGCCTTCTGTTTGGACAGCTGGCGCATCAACACATCCTGCAAACCAATACCGCCGCCTTCACGAGACATGCTCACTGCCAATTGCTGGTCATACATCTGCTGGTATTGCTTGGTGGTTTCAGTATTGAGCGGGTTGTCCTTGGCGATTACATCGCTGGCCGAACGCATCGACTTGAGCATCTCGTTAAGAAACAAAGACTCGAATTCCTGAGCCACCTTGCGCAGGTTCGCGTCGCTATCGCGGTCACCGACCTTCAGCGAGTTGAGTCGATTGAGGTCGGTGTAGGCACCACTGTCAGCCATGGAGGCTAGCGAGTTTTTCGGCATATCCATTCGCCAGCCCTCAGATCACGATCAAGTCGGCTTGGAGCGCGCCGGCTTGTTTCAAGGCTTCGAGGATCGCCATCAGGTCACTCGGCGCCGCGCCAACCTGATTCACCGCACGAACAATTTCATCCAGCGTAGTGCCGGGGCCAAACTTGAACATCGGCTTGGCTTCTTGTTCCGCGTTTACCCGCGAGCGAGGTACCACTGCCGTCTGCCCGTTGGAGAACGGCCCAGGCTGACTGACGATCGGGTCTTCAGTGATGGTCACAGTCAGGCTGCCGTGAGTAACTGCCGCTGGCGACACCTTGACGTTCTGACCAATGACGATGGTGCCGGTGCGCGAGTTGATGATGACCTTGGCGACCGCCTGGCCAGGGTCAATTTCCAGGTTCTCGAGAATCGACAAATAATCGACACGCTGGCTAGGATCGAGCGGAGCGCTCACTCGCACCGAACCACCGTCCAGCGCCTGAGCGACGCCTGGACCGAGCAGCTCATTGACCTTATCGACGACACGCTTAGCAGTGGTGAAGTCAGGACGATTGAGATTCAAGGTCAAGCTGTTGCCTTGATTGAAACCACTGGGCACTGCTCGCTCTACCGAGGCTCCACCGGGGATACGTCCAGCCGACGGCACGTTGACGGTAATTTTCGAACCGTCCCGCCCCTCGGCGTCAAAGCCACCGACCACCAGGTTACCCTGAGCGATTGCATAGACGTTGCCATCGATACCTTTGAGTGGTGTCATCAACAAGCTACCACCACGCAAACTCTTGGAGTTACCGATCGAAGACACGGTGATATCCACCACCTGCCCCGGCTTGGAGAAGGCTGGCAGGTCGGCATGCACCGAGACTGCCGCGACGTTCTTGAGCTGCACGTTACCCGAACCTGCCGGCACCTTGATACCGAACTGGGACAGCATGTTGTTAAAGGTCTGCAACGTGAACGGCGTCTGGGTGGTTTGGTCACCCGTACCATTAAGCCCCACCACCAGGCCGTAACCAATCAGCTGGTTGGTACGCACGCCCGAAATGCTGGCGATATCTTTGAGCCGTTCAGCTTGTGCGGCAAACGCAACAGACATCAAAAGCGCGGCGGTGATCAGCTGCTTGAAGTTGAACATGGTCATCCGAACCTAGAAAGGCCAAAGCGGGCTGATGAAGAAGCGGTCGAGCCAACCGGGCTGGCTGGCATCGGCAAACGAACCGGTACCCGAGTAGGTAATGCGCGCGTCGGCTACACGGGTCGACGGTACGGTGTTGTCGGTGGCGATATCATCGGCGCGAATCATGCCGGCAATCCGCACCAGTTCGTCACCGGTGTTGAGGGTCAGCCACTTCTCACCCCGTACAGCGATGATGCCGTTGGGCAGCACATCGGCAACGGTGACCGTGATCGAGCCGGTCAGGCTGTTGCCCTGCCCGGCTTTGCTATCGCCCTTGGTTGCACGGTCGCCACTGTAGCCGGCGCTCAGGCTCAGGTCGCCATCACTGAATGGGTTGTTGGTGGTCATCGAAGAGCCGAACAACGACGTCAGGCCGATATCGGCCTTGCTGTTCTTGGCGATCTGCGAGTTGGCATTCTTGCTGGCCTGGGTCCGCTCGTTGAGGGTGATGGTGATGATGTCACCAACCCGGAAGGCCTTGCGATCGCTGTACAGGTTCTGGTCGAAACCGGCCTGGTAGATAGAGCCGTTGTTGGCCGCTGCCGGCAAAGGCGTACGCGGCAGTACCGGCGCGTAGTACGGATCATTGGGCTTGGGCGTCGGCGCAACGCAGCCGGCCAGCACGCTGATCCCACTTAGGGCAAGTACGTAGAACAAACGACTCATGACTCTGACCTCACGGTGTAACAGGCGCTGTTGAAGCGACCTCGAAGACTTTACTTACAGGTTCTGGGTAACGAACGAGAGCATCTGGTCGGCGGTGGAAATGACCTTTGAGTTCATTTCATAGGCGCGCTGGGTGGTGATCATGTTGACCAGTTCTTCCACCGTGCTGACGTTGGAGTTCTCCAGGGTCTGCTGCTGAACCACACCGAAGCCGTTCAAACCCGGCGTACCCACATCCGGGGCACCGCTGGCAGCAGTTTCCAGGAACAGGTTGCCGCCCACCGCTTGCAGGCCTGCCGGGTTGATGAAGTCTGCAGTCTGGATATTGCCGATTACCTGCGCTGCAGGATTGCCCGCAGTAGTGATCGATACGGTGCCATCACGGCCTACGGTGAATGTCTGCGCTTCGGGTGGAACGACAATGGCCGGCTCAAGGGCAAAACCACTGGCGGTGACGATCTGACCATCGGAGTTCAGGTGGAAGGTGCCGTCACGCGTATAGGAAAGCGTACCGTCGGGCTGCAGAATCTGAAAGAAGCCGCGACCATCGACAGCCATGTCCAGGGGGTTCTCGGTAGTCTGCAGGCTACCGGCGTTGAAGCTTTTCTGCGTACCGACAATTCGCACACCAGTACCCAACTGCAGGCCCGAGGGCAGCTCGCTGTCCTGGGTCGACTGGGCACCTGCCTGGCGACGGGTCTGGTAAAGCAGATCCTGGAACTCGGCACGGTCACGCTTGAAGCCGGTGGTCGAAACGTTGGCCAGGTTGTTCGAAATGGTGGTCAGGTTCATGTCCTGGGCGGACAGACCGGTTTTACTGACCCAAAGAGCCGGAAGCATGCTGTTCTCCTCGCGCGCCTGTTTTACGGCGCTACGTCTATGTAATTAGCCGATCTGCAAAACCCGAGCCATGGCTTCATCGCCTTCTTTGGCCGTGGTCATCATTTTGATGTGCAGTTCAAATTGACGGGACAGCGCCAGCACCGAAGTCATTTCTTCGACGGCATTGACATTGCTGGTCTCCAGGAAGCCAGAGACCAGCTTGACGTTGGCGTCAGCCACTGCTGGCTGGCCATTGCCCGTATGAATCAAACCGTCCAACCCTTTGGACATGGTCTTGAGATCGGGATTGACCATCTTGATCCGATCGACCTCAGCCATTACTCGTGGCCCCTCGCCCATAGCGCGAATGCTGATGGTGCCGTCTTCACCGACTTCGATCTTCTGCTCAGGCGGCACGGCAATCGGCCCACCGTTGCCCATGATTGGCATGCCATTGCCAGCACGCAGAACACCCAAAGCATCAATGTTCATACTTGCGGTACGTACATAGGCTTCGCTGCCATCAGGTGCTTGCACGGCGATAAAACCATCACCGCCAATAGCCACATCCAGGTCACGCCCGGTCTCCAGCATCGAGCCCGGCGAGAAATCTGTCGCAGGGCGCTCGGTCATGGCATAGGCTCGCGCCGGAAAGCTGTCGCCGAATACCGGCATCGAACGCGCCTGCTCCAGGTCACGCTGAAAACCGGTGGTGGAAATGTTCGCCAAGTTGTTGGCATGGGCCTTTTGCGCCAATGCGTTCTGGCTGGCACCGGTCATGGCCACGTACAGCATCTTATCCACAGCATTTCTCCCCTGCGCTGACGAACACTTGCCGCTCGCCGCTGCTTTGCCAGTGATAAAGCAAGTTTCAAACCAACTTTGCAGAAGTGGCTAAAAGCCCCGGCAGGCAAGGACTTACACCGCCACCCTCGAAGCAAGAACATAAAACGCTGTCGAGTTTACGGCGCCAACTTGCCGCAAGCGGCAAGACTCAATAGTCGCGGCATCCGGGGTTATTGAAAGGGCCGGCAAAACGCTTCCAACCTTCCCCCGGTGAAAACTGCGCGCAAACCAGGCGCCCATCAACCTGGCTTTCCCAGCGATACCACGGCGCAGCATCAGCCTTGACCTGCGCCACCAGCAATGTCGTAAACAACGCCAACATCAATCGCCGCAACATGATCGACACCCTTGAAATAAAAGACCCCTTCCGAAAAAGGGGTCTATCCACAATCAGCCAATCACACTGACATCAGGCCATCTGGATGATGGTCTGCATGATGGTGCTCTGGGTGGAGATGGTTTTGGCGTTTGCCTGATAATTACTCTGCGCCTTGATCAACTCGACCAACTCGTTGGTCAGGTTGACGTTCGACGCCTCCAGCGAGTTAGAGGCGATAGCGCCCAAAGTACCGGTCTTAGGCGCGTCGATACCCGGGATACCCGAGGAGTAAGTCTCGGTCCAGCGCGTTCCACCCATAGGCTGCAAGCCCTGCTCATTGGCGAAGGATGCAATGGCAACCTGACCAATGGCGCGCGACTGCTGGTTGCTGAAGCTGGCAAACATGACGCCACTGGAGTCGATACTCAGACTCGACAGGATGCCGGTCGCATAACCATCCTGACTCTGCGACAGACGCGTAGTCGGGGTGTTATAGGAAGTGGTTTGAGTCATATCGATGGCAATACCACTGGCACTGGCTTCAGAACCATTGGAACCCCATACCGGCGGCTTCGCAGTGGCATCAGTAACAGTGGCAGGCACCCAGCCGGTCAGTTTGAAGACCTTGTTCACCACTTCGTAACCAGAACCAGCCGCACCAGCTGTCATGGTATCGACGCTACCATCGGGCTTGAAGCTGATAGTACCCTCCAGAGGCTCTGGTGGCTCCTGGGAAGGATCGAGCGGATTGCGACCATCGATCAGGGTGTAGGATTTCCACTCGTTGGTATCAGTCTTTACATAATACTGATCCATGACGTGCTCGTTACCCTGACTGTCATAGATCTTGGTAGCGAAGGTCTTGTTCCACGTAGAGTCGTCGGTTGGATCAAACTTGGTGGTTGACGGAATAACCTTGTCCGACGAGTTCAGGTTAATGCCCTGATCGATGGAAGTTGTGGACTTTGGTGCCAGCGCCGATGTATCGATCTTCAAGTCGGTCAGTACACCGTTGATGATCTTGCCATTCCCATCCACGCCGTAGCCACGCAGACGCAGGCCGTCAGCGGTGACCACGTAGTTGTCCTTGCTGGTCTGGAAGGCACCGGCGCGACTATAGCTGAGCGAGCCGTTATCGCTCAGGACAAAAAAGCCCTGCCCCTGAATACCCATATCCAACACGTTGCCGGTATTGGTGATTTCACCGTTGGTGAACTGCTGCGATACCGAAGCCAGACGAACACCGTTACCCACGGTCTGACTACCAACACCCAGCTTGTTCGCAGAATAGACATCGGCGAATTCGGCGCGCGACGATTTGAAACCGGTGGTTGCAACGTTGGCAATGTTGTTGCCGGTCACGTCCAGTTGTTTATTGGCTGCATAGAGACCGCTAAGGCCGATATTGAATGACATCTTTCACTCCTTGTGCCGCGTTAGCCGGCTCTATATACCGATAGTTTGGACTTTGGACAGCGCGATGCTGCCCAGGCCAGCAAGATTGAGCATCATCTCGCCGCCGGTCTGACTGATTGTGACGCTGCTGACCGTTGCCGGCAGCAGGGTGTACATATCCAGTTGCTTACCATCAATGGTGGTCTTGGCGGCGAAGCTGTAAGTACCCGGGTCGACTTTCTCACCCTTGTCGTTGGTGCCATCCCAGACGAACGCGGCATTACCAGCCTTCTGCTCGCCCAGATCGATGGTTTTGACCACCTTCCCATCTTTGTCAGTGATGGTGACGGTGGCATTGCTCAACGATTGCGGCACAACCACCGAACCGTTGAAGCTCTTGGTGGTATCGACCACGGCCTTATCCGTCTGAACGATCACTGAGCGACCGACCAGGGACGAGGCCTGCAGCGCTTGGGACGACTTGTAGTTGCCAGAGATCGCAGTCACCGACTCATTGAGCGAGGTGATACCCTCCAGGCTGCTGAATTGAGCCAACTGGGCAACAAACTCGCTGTTGTCCTGCGGGTCCAGCGGGTTCTGGTTACGCATCTGGGTAACCAGCAACTGCAGGAACGCATCCTTGCCCAGCGCCTGATTGCCGGTCTTGCTGTTGGTTGCCGACGCAATGCCACTGCCATTGGTCTCACCAGACTTCTTCACCGACGCCTTGAGCACGTCGTTCAGGTTTACACCAGCGGTTGGATCGTTAACGGTTGCCATTGGCTTAGTCCTTTTATCACTGACCCAGGGTCAGGACCTTCTGCATCATGGTCTTGGCCGTATTCATCAGCTCGGCATTGGTCTGGAACGAGCGACTGGCAGAGATCATGTCGGCCATTTCCTCGACCACGTTGACGTTCGGGTAGTACACGTAACCGTCTTTGTTCGCTGCTGGATGGTTGGGTTCGTAGCGCGCCTCAAGGTTGCTTTGATCCTCAACCACGCCGAGCACCTGAACACCTTGGCCTGCCTCGCCCTGATCCTGGAACAGCGACTGACCCACACCGCCCTGCGCTTGCTGGAAGGTGGTAGCAAAAACCGGATGACGGGCACGGTAGGTCTGATCAATGCTCGAAGAGACCGTCTCGGCGTTGGCAATGTTCGAAGCGACGGTATTCAGACGCGTGGTCTGGGCACTCATGCCGCTACCGGCAATGTTGAATACACTGGCGAGGGACATGACTTACTCTCCGCGCAGGGCCGATACCAGCCCTTTGAATTTACTGTTGAGCAGCGTGAAGCTGGCCTGGAAACCCACGGCATTTTGCGCATAGCTCGATTGCTCGAGCTGGGCATCGACAGTGTTCTGATCGATCGACGGCTGCATTGGCGTGCGGTACTGCAGAGTCTCGTCACCCATGCTCAGGCCTTCAGCCTCGATGTGGCGGGTGTTGGTACGATCCAATGCAAAGTGGCCTTTGCTGGTCTTCTCGGCCTGGGCGGCGAGGACCGATGCAAAGTCCAGGTCGCGCGCCTTGTAGTTTGGCGTGTCGGCATTAGCGATGTTGTTGGCCAGCACTTCGGCACGCTGGGCGCGAAAGCCCAATGCCTTTTCGTGAATGCCGAGCGCTTTGTCGAAACTGATGCTCATGTCTGGGAAACCTTCGAAGGTTTTTCGTTGACTGAGCTAGAGCAAGAGCCATGCCAAAAAGCAAAACCCCGTAAATACGGGGCTTTTAGTGCTTTTCCACTGGCGGCAATGCCAGAAAAGCGGCAAAGGATTACCGCCGGGCGCCAGCAAAGCGGCAATGCCTACGCCCACAGGGGACGTGTTTATTTGGCCTGGTAAATGATGCCAGGGCTGCACTGGACCATTTGATAGTGATCCGGCAAGCCGTTGAGGGCTTCCGAGGCGCCAAGGAACAAGTAGCCGCCCGGCTTGAGCGTGCTGTGGATGCGCAGCAGGATGTCTTTTTTGACCTGTGCCGAGAAATAGATCAGCACGTTGCGGCAGAACACGATGTCGAACTTACCCAGGCTCGCGTAACTGTCGAGCAAGTTGAACGAACGGAACTCCACGCGACTGCGAATCGGTGCCTTCACCGCCCAGCGACCAGGCGCCTTGACGTCGAAGTAGCGCTGCAGGCGCTCCTGGGACAAACCGCGAGCAATGGCCAGGCTGTCGTACTCACCCGACTTGCAGTTGGTGAGCATGGTTCCCGACAGATCGGTGGCAACGATTTGCGCGCCCATCTTCAACTGACCAATGCTGCTGCGCTCGAACTCATCGATCGCCATCGAAATGGAATACGGTTCCTGGCCCGAGGAACAGGCAGCCGACCAGATGCGCAGACGCTGCCCCGGGTTGGCCTTGATCTGCTCAGGCAGCACCTTGTTCTTCAGTACTTCGAAGGGATAGGTGTCGCGAAACCACAGGGTCTCGTTGGTGGTCATGGCATCTACCACCTGCTCGCGCAAACCACTTCGCGGCTGGCTCTGAATACGCTGTACCAGTTCGGTCAGGGACTTGATGCCCTGCTGCTCCATCAGCTTGTTCAGACGGCTGGAGACCAGGTACTGCTTATTTTCGCCCAGCAGGATGCCACAGGCTTTTTCCAGGAAGACCCGGAACTGTTCGAAATCCAAATTACCCGTAGACAATGGTACAGCCTCTTAAATCGTGTGAACCGCCAGGGGTTGAACCCGCGGCCGTTAGTGCGTGGCCTTGATGCGATCGACGACGCGCTGGGCGAGGTCGTCCGGCTTGAACTTGGCCAGGAAATCATCGGCACCGACCTTCTTGACCATCGCCTGGTTGAACACGCCGGAAAGCGAAGTATGCAGGATGATGTGCAATTTTTGCATGCGCGGGTCGCTGCGAATCTCGGCTGTCAGGGTGTAACCGTCCATCTCCGGCATCTCGATATCGGAGATCATCATCAAGAATTCTTCTTCCGGACGCTTGCCCTCGTCCACCAGGTTGCGCAGGTATTGCAGCGCCTGACGACCATCGTTGAGTGCTACCACTTCCACACCGACAGTCTGCAGGCAGCGACTGACCTGCTTGCGCGCCACGGACGAATCATCGACCGTCAGCACACGCAGCGATACAGCTTTGTCCTGCACCTCGGCATCGACCACGCCAGCAGAGATGGACTCGGAGGTCGGCGCCACTTCGGCGAGGATTTTCTCCACGTCGATGATCTCGACCATCTTGTTGTCGACCCGTGTTACCGCAGTCAAGTAATGGTCGCGACCGGTGCCCTTGGGTGGCGGATGGATCTCTTCCCAGTTCATGTTGACAATGCGCTCCACCGAGTGCACCAGGAAACCCTGAGTCTTGGTGTTGTACTCCGTGATAATAACGAAGCTCTTACGCACATCTTCACTCAGACCGGGCATACCGGTCGCCATCGCCAGATCGAGGATCGGGATGGTTGCCCCACGAATATTCGCTACACCGCGCACTACCGGATTGGACTTGGGCATCACGGTCAAGGGTGGGCACTGCAGCACCTCCCGCACCTTGAATACGTTGATCCCATAGAGCTGCTCGCCATTGAGGCGAAACAACAGCAGCTCCAGGCGATTCTGCCCCACCAGTTGCGTGCGCTGGTTCACCGAATCCATTACACCAGCCATGCCAGACTCCTTCACCAAACGCTTCGAACTTCGTACCCAGTCTCGGCACGCGCTTTGCTATTTCAATCGTATGAACATGAAAACGCCATTTTCCCGACGCCTGACTCGCCTGCTGCCCAGCTATTTGGCTGCGCTGTGCCTGCTGGCACCTGGCGGTCGACTCTTGGCTGACACTTTCACCCTGCCTGAACAACTTATCGGCGTCACCCAAGGGTTTCTTGAATTCACCGTGGAAGACTACTTGGCCAGCAGCCAGACCGAGGGACGCTACGAGATCCAGGTCAACAACCTCGACCCACGCCTGCGCATGCCGCTGTGCGACCGCCAACTGGATGCCAGCCTGGAAAGCCCGGCGCAGCCCATAGGTCGCGTGACAATAAGGGTTCGTTGCGAAGGTAGCTCACCTTGGACGGTGTTCGTGCCCGCCCAGGTACGTCTTTTTCGCAATGTCGTGACGGTAGTGCGCCCGTTAAAGCGTGAGAGCATTATCAGTGAGCAGGACGTCAACCTGCGCGAGCGCGACGTAGGGCTGCTCAACCAGGGTTTCTTGAGTAGTCTGGATCAGGCCATCGGCCTCAAGGTAATCCGACCAACGGTCATGGATCAGGTGCTGACGCCTCAACACCTGGAACAGGCCGAAGTGATCCGCAAAGGTGACCAGGTGGTTATTACCGCTCGCAGCGGCACCTTGAGCGTGCGCATGCCGGGCGAAGCCCTGAGTAAAGGCGGCCAGAGCGAGCAAATTCGAGTACGCAATCTGAATTCCAAACGAGTGATCAAGGCCAGGGTTACCGGGCCAGGCCAGGTCGAAGTAGCGATGTAAGCGAGCAAACAACGACGAAGGCTGGCGATCAGGAACTGCTTTTCCTAAACTGTGTCCTATTGGGTGCCCAAAATGCACTGCGCATGATGTGGAACAATTGCGTCTAAAGTTTTTTCCGGGTTGGCCGAAAACAAGGCAAGCGTCCATATACCCAGAGGTTTTCTGATCATGGTCATCGACTTCAGTCGTTTGAATAACTCCCCGTCGGTTACCGGCGCGCGCCCTGGCAATAGCCAGGAAAGCACCGGCACCGCTGCAGCCAAGGCCGACCCTGTCGCCACCAGCAGCACCAGCGGGGAAACCGTACACCTGAGCCACGAGGCCCAGCAGTTGCAAAAGGTCAGCGATAAGCTGCGCGACCAGCCGGTTGTCAACAGCGCCCGAGTGGCGGAGTTGAAACAGGCCATCGCCGACGGTAGCTACCAGGTCGACAGCAATCGCGTCGCCAGCAAACTGCTTAATTTCGAAGCCCAGCGCTAGCCTCTGGCGCGCTGACTTCAGGACGCTTGAACCAAAGAGCCAGCCATGCACGACACTACCTTGCTGCAATTGATCGAAGACGACCTTGCCCCAGCGCAACAATTGCTTGAATTGCTTCAGGCTGAGTCGACTGCCCTGCACGGCCGTGACATGCCGCTGCTGGAGGACATCCTGGCGCGCAAACAATCGCTGGTAATCCTTCTTGATCAGCAAGGACGGCGCCGCAGCGAACTGCTTGCAAGCCTCGGCTTGAGTCAGGATCGCGCCGGCGTTCAACAACTGGCCAGCCAGTCGCAAATAGGTGAATTGCTCCTGCAGCAGTTGGACGTGTTGGGCAAACTGCTTGCCGACTGCCAGGCTGTCAACGAGCGCAATGGTCGCGCGATACAACTCCAGCAAAGCACCACAGCCAATCAGATCAAAATCCTCATGGGCGGCGAATCACCATCGCTTTACGATGCGCGTGGATCGACCTCACCCCTTGCCAAGCCACGAGCGCTCAGCCAGGCTTGATTGCCTATATCAAGCCATAGAACATACTGGCAAAATGCCGTTACTTGCGTGTGCCGTCTTGCCTGGAGATTGATTACCCGTGTTCAATGAAGCAGAAGCTCCGCAGCCTCCGAAGGTACTTCGTACGCCTTTGGAAATTGCCGCCAACTTGCGGTCGCTGCAAGAGAGCCATGACCCGCTGATCATTACCTTCCATGAACGTAGCCAGCGCTTCCAGAGCTATGTCGTCGAGGTCGACCGCGAAAACAACCGCCTGGGACTCGATGAAATGGTCCCCCGCGATGGTGAACGCTACCTTGAAAACGGTGAACCGTTCCGGATCGAGGGTTTTCATGAGGGCGTACGCATCGCCTGGGAATGCAACACCCCCTTGAGCATCAGCGAAGCCAACGGTCATCGCTGCTATCACGGGGAGCTGCCCACCGAAGTGGCCTATCACCAACGCCGCAATGCCTTCCGTGCCGCCTTGAAGCTGTCGCAACTGGTCGACATCAAGCTCGATGGTGACAAGCTCAAGGGCAATGGCGAGTTGCGTGGCAAACTGCTGGATATTTCCGCCACAGGTTGCAAGCTGCGCTTTGAAGGCAACGTCGAAGAATGCCTGCAACTGGGTCAGGTGTACGAAAAATTCGCTTCCGGCGCTCCGCTGGGCTTGTCCCAGGTGGAAGTCGAGCTGCGCCACCTGCATTTTGAAGAGCGCTTCAACACCACGTTCGCCGGTGTGCGCTTTCACAACCTGAACGGGCAAATGCAGCGCAAGATCGAAACCTTTGTCTATCAGCTCCAGCGTGAAGCGCGTCGGTTCGATAAAGACGATTATTGAGTGTATCGCGGGGCAAGTCCGCGCCTACCGAATCCGGTAGAGACGGCTTGCCCCACGCAAGACTTCACAGCGACGCCGGCTTCCCCACTCCCCCACCAGCGACATTGTCTGCCTCGACGCTGGCGTCTTCCCCTTCAGTATCTTCAGCCGCCACCGGCGCCTGCATCTGATCCTGCACCACTTGCTCATCGACCCGCGGGTCGAGCGCCGCCGACAGCGGTGAGCCTGCTGCCGGCATGGCCACGTGATTGAGCGGTGCATCGTCGACTTGGTGCAAACCTGTAACCGCCTTCGGACGGATCCGCCATACCAGCACCAGGGCAAAAAAGACAAAGAAAGCATAGAGCATCTGGGTGCCGAACATCTTCATCATCACCCCCGCCGCCAGCGGCCCAATACTGGCGCCAACGCCATAGGTCACCAAGAGCATGGCGGTCAGCGAAACGCGCCGTTCGCTCTCCACATGGTCGTTGGAAAAAGCCACCGCCAGGGGATACAGGCAAAACTGCAGCAACGACACGATAAAGCCCGCAGCAAACAGCACCACGATTGGCACGGTCGGCATGATCGCCAAGGGCAATGCCGCAATCGCCAGGCCCACCGCTACACTGCGGATCAATAAGGCACGGTCATGCCTATCGGACAACCAACCCAAAGGCCACTGCACCAGCAGACCAGCAAAAATACAGCAGCCCATGAACAGTCCGATGTATTCAGTGCTCAACCCCTGCTTCGCCGCATACAACGGTGCAAGACCGTAGAACGAACCGACGATCAAGCCCGAGCCGAGCACCGTACTCAAGGATTGAGGCACCCGCTTGATAAAGAAGCGCGGCTCCATTGGCGCAGGGTGCAAAGGTGCCGGGTGAATGCGGCGAGTCATCGCCACCGGCACCAGGCACAAGGCAAAGCACATGGCTACTAGCATCAACAGCTCTGGTCCCAATTGCGGGTGGGCAACCAGTATCAGTTGGCCGAGCACCAGCCCCAAGTACGAAGCAATCATGTAGCCACTGAACACCGCGCCCCGCTGCTTGGCGTCTGCCTGCTCGTTAAGCCAGCTTTCGATGACCATGTACTGGCACATCATGCCCAGGCCGACGATAACCCGCAGGAACAGCCATGCCGGCAACCAACTGACCAGGCCATGGCCAAGCACTGCCGCGCCGACGATACCGGCACAGGTAGCGTACGCGCGTATATGCCCGACTCGGGCAATCAGGCGGTGACCGATCTTGCCACCCAGGGCCAGGCCAAAATAGTTGGCCGCCATTAACGCACCCACCCAAAGGCTGTCGACATGGTCGGCAGCCAGGCGCAGGGCCAGGTAGGTACTCAACAAGCCGGAACCAATCAACATCATCAGCGCAGCGAAATACAGCGCGCGAAAAGACTTCCAGATCTGTCGCATCAGCGTCCCGAACGGCCCCTTGAGCAGGTGGAAAAACTGCATGAAAGCATAAGTGAAAATAGCGGTACTGCAGGCCCCGGGAACGAAAAAAACCTACGCCTGTGCCGCCAGCACTCGACGCTCCCACGGGGTAATTTCATCAAAGAAACTGGTCAGCTCCATACTCTTGGTAGCGATGTAGCCGTCGATGAATTCGTTGCCGAACATTTCCCGAGCGAGCTCACTGCGCTTCAGACGCTCAAGGGCCGCATGTAAGGTACATGGCAGGCTCAAATGATCCGGCACCTCGAACTCACCCTGGATCGCCGCAGTAGGTTCAAGCTGCTGTTCGATGCCATGCAGGCCGGCAGCAAGGCTGGCAGCAATGGCCAGGTAAGGGTTGGTGTCGGCACCGGGCAAGCGGTTTTCCACCCGCCGCGCCACCGGCGAGCTGGCCGGGATACGCAAACCGGCAGCGCGATTGTCCTCTGACCAGCAGGCATTGTTGGGTGAGGCGTAGGGATGGCAGAGGCGCTGATAGGAATTGACGTTGGGCGCGAACAACGCGGTGAAGTCCGCCATACAGGCCTGCAAACCACCGATGAAATGTCGGAAGGTGGCGGTCGGCGCACCGTCGGCATCGCTGAACACATTATGACCATCGCTGATCTGCACCAGGCTCTGGTGAATATGCATGGAGCTTCCCGGCGTATGCGCCAGGGGTTTGGCCATGCACACCACGATCAGGCCATGCTTGAGTGCAACCTCCTTGAGCAAATGCTTGAACAGCAGCGTCTGGTCGGCCAGCAGCAGGGGATCACCGTGCAACAGGTTGATCTCGAACTGACTGACGCCCATTTCATGCATGAAAGTATCGCGCGGCAGGCCCAGCGCTTCCATGTAGCGATACACCTCATTGAAGAACGGACGCAGGCCATTGTTGGAACTGACACTGAAGGCCGACTGCCCTTCTTCGCGACGACCGTCCTTGCCCAGCGGCGGAAGAAACGCCTGGTTTGGATCACTGTTGGGGGCGAAAACAAAGAACTCCAGCTCAGTCGCTACCACCGGTGCCAGCCCAAGGGCGGCATAACGGGCGATCACCGCCTTGAGCAGACCGCGTGTAGACAACCCGGAGCTGGCGCCGGTCAGTTCCACTGCATCACAGATCGCCAGGGCGCGGGGTTCGTCGCTCCAGGGCAGGCGATGAATGTGGCGATCATCGGCAACCAGCGCCAGGTCACCATCGTCGCTGCCGTAGAAACGTGCAGGCGGATAGCCACCCATGATGCACTGCAGCAGCACGCCACGGGCCATCTGCAAACGGCGGCCCTCAAGAAAACCTTCAGCCGTCATTACCTTGCCGCGGGGTACACCGTTGAGGTCCGGTGTGATGCACTCGATTTCATCAATGCCCGTCAATCGTTCGGCGAGGGAGCACTGGCCACTGGTCGTCATGACACTATCCTTAATGTTGTCGCATGCCGGTAAAGGCGATGACTACAACATAGGCGCGCAGCGTTCGGAATTTCAAGCACCCAGAACGGGGCTGATCGAAATTTCCTACAAGCGCTGCAGCACCAGCAGCAGCGCTTACCCCGCGCCAGCCTTCGCAATTACCCCGGCAAGGTCAGGCCATTGGCCGGCAACGGGAGGGCGGTTTTGTAGCGCACCTGCTTCAAGGCAAAGCTGGAGCGAATATTGGCCACCCCAGGCAAACGCGTCAGGTAATCCAGGAAGCGCTCCAGGGCCTGAATACTCGGCAGCAGCACCCGCAAGAGGTAATCCGGATCACCTGTCATCAGATAGCACTCCATGACCTCCGGACGCTCGGCAATTTCTTCTTCAAAGCGATGCAGTGATTGTTCCACCTGCTTTTCGAGGCTGACATGAATAAACACATTGACGTCCAGGCCCAACACTTCCGGCGCCAGCAGGGTCACTTGCTGGCGAATGACACCCAGTTCTTCCATGGCTTTTACCCGGTTGAAACACGGGGTGGGCGACAGGTTGACCGAGCGCGCGAGTTCAGCGTTGGTGATCCGGGCATTTTCCTGAAGGCTGTTGAGAATCCCGATATCCGTGCGATCCAGTTTACGCATGAGACAATTTCACCTGTTTTTTGTCTTTATCTAGAATGTTTATCCGCAAGCCGGAATAAAGGCAATGAACTTGAGAGAAATATTCTTCAGGCGCCCGAATATTATGTAGGACAAGACTGACTCCCTAGTCACAAGCCGGGGTTTCAGTAGCGACCGCTTCAAAGCTCAACAAAAACACAAGACAGAGCGAGCGTAAAAAAGCATGAACGAGTACGCCCCCCTGCGTCTGCATGTGCCCGAGCCTACCGGCCGGCCAGGCTGCCAGACTGATTTCTCCTACCTGCGTCTGAACGATGCCGGCAAGGTCCGTAAACCTCCCGTTGATGTAGAAGCCGCCGAAACCGCGGATATCGCCTATAGCCTGATCCGGGTACTGGACGACAAAGGCAATGCCCTGGGCCCATGGGCCGAGGACATCAGCCCGCAAATCCTCCGCCAGGGCATGCGCAACATGCTCAAGACCCGGCTGTTCGACAGCCGCATGGTGGTTGCCCAGCGCCAGAAGAAAATGTCCTTCTATATGCAGAGCCTGGGCGAAGAAGCCATCGGCAGCGGCCAGGCCATGGCCCTCAACCGTACGGACATGTGCTTCCCCACCTACCGCCAACAAAGCATTCTCATGGCCCGCGATGTGTCGCTGGTCGAGATGATCTGCCAACTGTTGTCCAACGAGCGTGACCCGCTCAAAGGCCGTCAATTGCCGATCATGTACTCGGTGCGCGAAGCTGGTTTCTTCAGCATCAGCGGCAACCTGGCCACCCAGTTCGTACAGGCTGTGGGTTGGGCCATGGCCTCGGCGATCAAAGGTGATACCAAGATTGCCTCGGCCTGGATCGGTGACGGCGCAACCGCCGAATCCGACTTCCACACTGCCCTGACATTTGCCCACGTCTACCGCGCGCCAGTGATCCTCAACGTGGTCAACAACCAGTGGGCAATCTCCACCTTCCAGGCCATCGCCGGTGGCGAGTCGACCACTTTCGCCGGTCGTGGCGTCGGTTGTGGTATCGCTTCGCTGCGCGTCGACGGCAACGACTTTATCGCCGTCTACGCCGCTTCGCGCTGGGCAGCCGAACGCGCCCGTCGCGGCCTGGGCCCAAGCCTGATCGAGTGGGTCACCTACCGCGCCGGTCCACACTCGACCTCGGACGATCCGTCCAAGTATCGCCCGGCAGACGACTGGAACCACTTCCCCCTGGGCGACCCTATTGTCCGGCTCAAGCAGCACCTGATCGCCATCGGCCACTGGTCCGAGGAAGAACACTTGGCGGTTACCGCCGAGCTCGAGGCCGAGATCATCAAGGCGCAGAAAGAAGCCGAGCAGTACGGCACCCTGGCCGGCGGCCAGATGCCAAGCCCTGCCTCCATGTTCGAAGACGTCTACAAGGAGATGCCGGAGCACCTGCGCCGGCAGCGCCAGGAACTGGGGATCTGACATGAACGATCACAACACCACCATCCAGTTGGAAACCGCCATGGCGACTACTACCATGACCATGATCCAGGCCCTGCGCTCGGCCATGGACATCATGCTTGAGCGCGATGACAACGTGGTCGTATACGGCCAGGACGTTGGCTACTTTGGCGGCGTGTTCCGCTGCACCGAGGGCCTGCAGAGCAAATATGGCAAGTCGCGGGTTTTCGACGCACCGATCTCCGAGAGCGGCATCGTCGGCACAGCCGTGGGCATGGGTGCCTATGGCCTGCGCCCGGTGGTCGAGATTCAATTTGCGGACTACTTCTACCCGGCCTCCGACCAGATCGTCTCGGAAATGGCGCGCCTGCGTTACCGCTCGGCTGGCGAGTTCATCGCCCCGCTGACCCTGCGTATGCCTTGCGGCGGCGGTATTTATGGCGGCCAGACCCACAGCCAGAGTCCCGAGGCAATGTTCACCCAGGTCTGCGGCCTGCGCACGGTGATGCCTTCGAACCCCTACGACGCCAAAGGCCTGTTGATCGCCTCGATCGAGAATGATGACCCGGTGATTTTCCTGGAGCCCAAGCGCCTGTACAACGGCCCATTCGACGGCCACCACGACCGCCCGGTAACGCCATGGTCAAAACACCCTGCCGCCGCCGTTCCTGATGGCTACTACACCGTCCCTCTGGACAAGGCTGCCATCACTCGCCCCGGCAACGATGTAACAGTCCTGACCTACGGCACCACCGTGTACGTCTCACAAGTGGCCACCGAAGAAAGTGGAGTCGACGCTGAAGTCATCGATCTGCGCAGCTTGTGGCCGCTGGATCTGGAGACCATCGTTGCCTCGGTGAAAAAGACCGGTCGATGCGTAGTCGTGCACGAAGCCACCCGCACCTGCGGTTTTGGCGCCGAGTTGATTTCGCTGGTTCAGGAACACTGCTTCCATCATCTCGAAGCCCCGATCGAACGCGTGACCGGTTGGGATACCCCCTACCCGCATGCGCAGGAATGGGCGTATTTCCCAGGCCCTTCACGGGTGGGCGCGGCATTGAAACGGGTAATGGAGGTCTGAATGGGCACGCACGTCATCAAGATGCCGGATATCGGTGAAGGCATCGCACAGGTCGAGTTGGTGGAATGGTTCGTCAAGGTCGGTGATACCGTCACCGAAGATCAGGTCGTGGCCGATGTCATGACCGACAAAGCCACGGTGGAAATTCCCTCGCCGGTAAGCGGTAAGGTACTGGCCCTGGGTGGTCAGCCCGGTGAGGTCATGGCCGTCGGCAGCGAGCTGATCCGCATCGAGGTAGAAGGCGCCGGCAATCACCAGGAAGGCACCAGCAAAGTTGCTGAACCCACGCCTGCACCATCTGTTGTAGAACCGGTGGAAGCAAGCTTGCCCCGCGAAGAAGCCAGCAAGCCCACCCCACCCGTGCTTTCGGCTCATCAGCCCAGCCCGATCGTCCCGCGCGCGGCCGGCGAGCGCCCATTGGCCTCTCCTGCCATCCGCAAGCGTGCCCTGGATGCCGGTATTGAACTGCGCTTCATCCACGGCAGCGGCCCGGCCGGGCGCATCCTGCACGAAGACCTCGACGCGTTCCTGACCACGCCGACCCAGGGCACCCAAGGTGCATCTGCCGGCTACAGCAAACGCACCGACAGCGAACAGATCCCGGTCATCGGCCTGCGCCGCAAAATCGCCCAGCGCATGCAAGATGCCAAGCGCCGCGTTGCGCATTTCAGTTATGTCGAAGAGATCGACGTCACCGCGCTCGAAGAGCTGCGTGTACACCTGAACAAGAAATGGGGCGACAGCCGCGGCAAACTGACCCTGCTGCCGTTCCTGGTGCGTGCGATGGTCGTGGCCTTGCGTGAGTTCCCGCAGATCAACGCCACCTACGACGATGAAGCCCAGGTCATCACTCGCCACGGCGCGGTGCATGTCGGCATCGCCACTCAGGGCGATAACGGCCTGATGGTGCCGGTGCTACGCAATGCCGAGGCCGGCAGCCTGTGGAACAACGCAGGTGAAATCGTGCGCCTGGCCAACGCGGCTCGCAGCAACAAGGCCAGCCGAGAAGAGCTGTCGGGCTCGACCATTACCCTGACCAGCCTGGGCGCCTTGGGCGGTATTGTTTCCACCCCTGTGGTCAACACCCCCGAGGTGGCCATTGTCGGCGTCAACCGCATGGTCGAGCGACCAATGGTGGTCAATGGCCAGATCGTTATTCGCAAGATGATGAACCTCTCCAGCTCGTTCGATCACCGCGTGGTCGATGGCATGGACGCGGCACTCTTCATCCAGGCCATTCGCGGCCTGCTCGAACAACCTGCCAGCCTGTTTGTGGAGTAACCATGCAACAGACTCAAAACACCACCTTGCTGATCATCGGTGGCGGTCCCGGCGGCTACGTCGCAGCCATCCGTGCAGGCCAACTGGGCATTCCTACCATTCTGGTCGAGGGCCAGGCCCTTGGCGGCACCTGCCTGAACGTGGGCTGCATTCCCTCCAAGGCGCTGATCCACGTTGCCGAGCAGTTCCACCAGACTCGCCAGCACAGCCAGCATTCGAACCTGGGCATCAAGGTTGCACCGCCAAGCTTGGACATCGCGCAGAGCGTGGCCTGGAAAGACGGCATCGTCGATCGCCTCACCAGCGGTGTTGCTGCCCTGCTGAAAAAGCACGGGGTCAAGGTGATCCACGGCTGGGCAAAAATCCTCGATGGCAAAAGCGTTGAGGTCGATGGCCAACGTATTCAGTGCGAGCACATGTTGCTGGCAACCGGCTCCAGCACGGTGGAGTTGCCGATGCTGCCTTTAGGTGGCGCGGTTATCTCATCTACCGAAGCGCTGGCCCCCACTACCTTGCCCCAACGCCTGACGGTGGTTGGCGGTGGCTACATTGGCCTGGAGCTGGGAATCGCCTATAGCAAACTCGGCGTGGACGTCAGTGTGGTAGAGGCCCGCGAACGGATACTGCCAACCTACGACAGCGAGCTGACAGCACCGGTCGCCGAGTCGATCAAGAAACTCGGCATTACCCTTTACCTCAAGCACAGTGTTGAAGGCTTCGACGCCGACAACAAGCTGCTGCAAGTGCGTGATCCAGCCGGCGCAATGCTGCAGATTGCAACCGATCAGGTATTGGTCGCCGTGGGGCGCAAGCCTCGTACCCAAGGTTTCAATCTGGAAAACCTGGGACTGAAAATGAACGGCGCTGCGGTGGCCGTCGATGAACGTTGCCAGACCAGCATGCGTAACGTCTGGGCCATCGGTGACCTGAGCGGTGAACCGATGCTTGCTCACCGCGCCATGGCCCAGGGCGAAATGGTTGCCGAGATCATCGCTGGAAAAACCCGTCGCTTTGAACCCACTGCGATTGCCGCGGTGTGCTTCACCGATCCGGAACTGGTGGTGGTCGGCAAGACCCCCGACGCTGTCGAACACGAAGGCATAGACTGCATCGTCGCGCAGTTCCCCTTCGCCGCCAACGGCCGGGCCATGACCCTGGAATCGAAAAGCGGCTTCGTCCGTGTCGTCGCCCGCCGTGACAACCACTTGATCCTGGGCTGGCAAGCTGTCGGTGTCGGCGTCTCGGAACTGTCGACGGCCTTTGCGCAATCACTGGAAATGGGCGCACGCCTGGAAGACGTGGCGGGCACTATTCATGCCCATCCAACCCTGGGCGAAGCCGTCCAGGAAGCGGCATTGCGGGCGCTTGGTCACGCCCTGCATCTGTAACCTGTAACACACTGAAGCGGCCAAGGCCGATTTGACCCGCTGTGCGAGCGCGCAGCGGGTATTTTTTTGCCTCTACCCTGGTTCAACGCACAGGCAGACTTTGCACTTGAGCCTTGATCCAGTTGACGAATGCCTGCACTTCAGGACGCTGCAAGATGTCGGGACGACTGACCAGGTAGTAAGCGAAGCGCGAAGGCCAGGGCTTGTCCAGCGCGACGATCAACCTGCCGGAGTCGATGTCTTCCTGAGCATGCGTATCCTGGACCAGCGCAATGCCTTGGCCGGCCGCCGCCGCGCGCAACAGCAGCAAGTCGTCGTCGAAGCTCATCCCGCGCTGCGCCTCGTCGCCTGCCTGCGCACCGTGGGCCTGCAACCACAACGGCCAATCGGCACGATCACTGTCTTGCAGTAGCGGGTAATCCAGACAATCAACCGGCTCATTGATAGCCGGGCCCTGGGCCAACAATTGTGGACTTGCCACCGGCAAGAGTACCGGCGCCATCAGCCGAATCGACTCAAGCCCTGCGTAGCTGCCGAGGCCATGACGCAGGGCGATATCTACGCGGTCGCGATTAAAGTCCACAAGCTTGGCCGACGCTTCGACACGCACCTCAATGTGCGGATGCAGGGCACTGAAAGCGCCGATCCTCGGCACCAGCCAGGACGCTGCAAACGAAGGCACTGTGCTGATTGTCAGCGTTTTTTCTACCGAGAAGTTTTCCAGCGTCGAATAGGACTTCTCAATCAGATCAAAACCACGCAGCAGACTGGCGTGTACCCGGGCTCCTGCCTCGGTGAGATGGACGCCGTGATGACCACGCACAAACAGCACAACCCCAACGCGTTCCTCCAGCAAACGTATCTGCTGGCTGATCGCTCCTGGGGTCACGCCCAAGCGTTCGGCCGCCGCCTTGAGGCTGCCTAGCCGCCCGGTTTCGGTAAAGGCACGTAATGCCAACAACGGTAAAACGGCTCCCACAGGCCACCCTCAGGTTAGAAATTCTAATCTCATAGAAAAGGAATCATCGTTTTTCAAGCCTACAACGGCTCACTAGGATAGCGGTCAGTATCTCACCTGACCAGCTCCATACAGTACGGAAGCGAACGATGAACGACCCTACACTAACGCTTTATACCGATAGCTCACCTAATGGCTTCAAAATCACCATCGCCCTTGAGGAACTGGGTCTGCCCTACGCACTCAAGCATGTTCGCATCGATCAGGGCGACCATCATGACCCTGCTTTTCTTCAACTCAATCCGCATGCGCGCATTCCAGTACTGGTGGACCAGGAATCTGGCATCACCCTTTTCGAGTCCGCGGCGATCCTGCTGTACCTGGCAGAAAAAACCGGGCAGCTGCTGCCAAGCGATCCAACTTTGCGCTGGGCGGCCATCAAATGGCTGATGTTCCACGCCTCGAGCATGGGGCCGATTCTTGGTCAACGGGTGCATTTCGAGCTGTTCGAACACCCCCCCATTCAGGCCGCTATCGAGCGCTATCGAGACCTTACGCAACAGACTTTCACCACCCTGGACAACCAGTTGGCGCACAACCGCTGGCTTGCCGGTCCGGAGTACAGCATCGCCGACATCGCCACCTTCGGATGGATGCACATCGCACGCATCATCGACTTCGACTTCAGCCGTTTCAATCACCTGAACGCCTGGTATGAGCGCATGGAGCTACGGCCCGCCGTGCAGCGCGGCATCAGCTTGCCGCAACCGGCAACCGGTCCGTGACATTCACTTGGAGAGCATCGGCATGAACCACACTGCAATCGGCAACACGCCTGCTACCGTCGGAGCCAGCGCTCCGGCATTTGCTGCGCACCCTGGCTACCAGAGGATGTTCGCGGATGGTGAATTGACCCTAGGCATGTTTCTGCCATTACGCTTTTATCAGGGCGACCTGGGCGTACTTGCAGGCCAGGCCGATCTTGTCGGCGAAATCGACCGCCTTGGGTTCGCTGCCGTCTGGGTACGGGACGTTCCGCTGTTCGATCCGTCCTTCGGCGATGCCGGGCAAATCTTTGACCCCTTCACCTACCTGGCCTACCTGGCCGCGAAAACCCAACGAATCGCCCTGGCCACTGGCAGCGCTATCTTTTCCCTGCGCCATCCTATCGACCTGGCCAAGGCCGCTTCGACCATCGACCAACTCAGCGGTGGGCGTCTGGTCATGGGCATCGCCTCGGGCGACCGTCCGGTGGAATTTCCGGCGTATGGTTTGGAGTACAGCGAGCGCGGCGAACGTTTCGCCGATGCGGTGGATTACTTTCGGCAGCTGCTGCAAGGTACCGAGACCAACATCGCCTCACCACTGGGCAACCTCAGCGCAGCGCAGCTGCTACCCAGGCCTGTTACTGGCAACATTCCCTTGCTTGTCACCGGCTCATCCCGTCAATCACTGCCGTGGCTGGGTGAGCATGCCGACGGTTGGCTGACCTACCCCCAAGCCACTCACTCTGCTTCGGGACCACGGCAACTTGGAGAAAAAATTCGTGCCTGGCGCAGCCATATTCCGGACCAGGGCTTTCGCCCTCACGTTACCAATGAATGGATCGATCTGGATGAAGACGCGAACTTTCCACGTACACCATTACGCGGTGGGTATGTACTGCGAACCGGACGCAAGGGCTTGATTGAATTGTTCGGTGAATGGCGCGATGCCGGTGTGAACCACGCAGCGCTAGGCATCCACCTGGCCCAGCGTCCCGCGCAAGAGATAATCCAGGAGCTGGGCGAAGAGGTTCTGCCGTTATTTCCCGCACACGCTGGTCCTTCGCCGATGGCCCAGAACTGGTAGACGCTGCGCTGTACCTTGCTTGTATTACTGTGAAGTTACTCGCACACCCTGTTTTTCCCGGCCGCTTTTGCCCGGTACAAGGCTTGGTCCGCCCGCATCAGTATTTGCCCGTGGTCTTCCCCCTCCTGAAGCTGTACCACACCATAGCTCATGGTCAATGGGTACTCGCCCACGGAGGGCGCCTGTTCCAATGCCTGACGGATGGTGGCGGCCAGTCGCCGAGCCTGTTCGAGCGAAGCGTCGACCATCACCACGACAAACTCATCTCCCCCCCAGCGAGCCAACAGCTCAGTACTGTGCAGGCATTCTCGAACCCGCCCGACTATATCGATCAACGCACTGTCGCCTCGGCCATGGCCGTAGCGGTCATTGATGGGCTTGAAGTCATCCACATCCATCACAATCAGCGACAATGGCTGGCGAAAACGTCGAGCGCGTTCACACTCCTGCTGCAGCACCTTCTCCAGGCGATAGCGGTTGGCGATCAAGGTCAGCGCATCACGCTCAGCCAAATCACGATTCTCATCCAGCTGGCGCTGCAGTTGCTGATTGACCCACGACAACTCGCGCGTGCGCTCCGCCACCAATGCCTCCAGCGAGGAGTTCTGCTGCTCCAACTGCTGCACCAGGCGCTTGCTGGCATCGATGTTGCGATGAGCCCCGAGCATCCGCGCAACTGAACCGTCGGCATTACGCTCGATAATATGACCGCTGTCTTCGATCCACAGGTAACTGCCATCCCGGCACTTACAACGGTATTGCACCTTGTACTGCTCAGCGCGCTGCGTGATGTAGGCCTCAAAATGCTCCATCACCCGCGAGTAATCTTCGGGGTGAATCACACGCTCCCAGGTCAACACAGAGTTATCCAGGGAATGGCTGGAATACCCAAGCATCTTGTACCAACCAGGGTTACGGTATACATAGCCGGTATTGGCATTCCAATCCCAGATACCGTCGCTGATCAGGTCCAGCAAGGTTTGCAATTGAGCGCCTTCGAACGCTACAGATGGAACCGTCGGCACTGCCGATTCAGGTGCTTGACTCATGGACCCTCTCCCTTGTCCTGGACGGCTTCGCTCCAGTCCGCCCGCGCCACATTCACCGAGCACTGTTCAACAGTTCAAAATCGAATTTCGGCACATAGACGCCAGCGAGTAGGTGCGGACAATTTGAGGTAACAAAATCATCACTCAACAGATCATATGAGCTTTTGTACTTATCGGTCAGCACCCCGGTAGCGCCGAGCAGCGTATGAGACAACGACGATATGCTGATTTTCTGATGTTCTCTATCTTTCAGCTTCATTAGGTTGAGTGACGGTTGATGCCTGACATTGTCAGATGCCCAAATGAATGCTGAGACCAGCAGATCATATTCATTACCCATGCCGTGGCCCAATAACTCGCGGTTATCGTCCAACAAGTTTTCGCCATGATCCGAGGAGTAGAACAATAGTGAGGGCTTCTCGGTACGCTTGAGCCTATCGATAATTGTCCCTAGCAGCCAATCGGTATACAGCACCGTATTGTCATACTCTGCGGTAATTTTTTCCTTGGCACTGTTGGAGGATGGCGTGAAGAGCTTGAAATCATCCGGGTATCGGCGCGAGTAGTCGAAATGGCTGCCTTTCACATGAATGAATATGGCCTGCTTCTCTCCCGCCCCCTGGCTCAGGATTTTCTCGTACGCAGGAATCAATGCACCATCGAAGCTTCTTTCAAAATATTGGCGGTGGTTGGCCTCTGCAGCTATTTGCGGAATGATACCGCCGAAGCTATCGACCTCCTGTACCGACAACCAATAGGTTTTGTACCCGGCTGCGCGATAGATGCCCACCAGCGATTTGGTCGAGGCAATCGAATCCCAATCCGAAATGGGCTCCAGGCTGAGCATCGAGGGTACCGCCACGGCTGTGTAGGGGGCGGTCGTGCACATACGATTGAACTTGAAAATTCCTGTTTGCTTATCCAGGTTTGGTGTAGTTTTTTTGTCGTAGCCGTACAACGACCAATTATGCGGCCGCGACGATTCACCGATCACGAACACCAGGGTTTCTATGGCTGACTTTGTCGGCACAGTCATCAACTTTACTTCCGACGCCTGCCGCTGCTTGATAAGTTTTTTAGATTCACTGTATATATGCGCAGTCAGGCCTGCCTGGGACAAGTAACCTACCGGCGTACTTTGATCCTTGGCAACCAGATCAAGCACTGCATGTGCCCCGAGCGAGTTAACCTTCACGGTCTTGTAAAAGTACGCTCCATACCCAAGCACCAAGGCGCAAAGGGTCAGCGCAAAAATACCTTTATTTTCATAATGTTCACGCCTGTACAGCCCTATCAGCCCAGCCCCATAGCAAATCAGAAAAGTGATCAGAACGAAGCTGATAGGTTGCCAATAGGTCGGCAGAAAGTCGTCGGCCTCCCTGTAGTTGGTCATACCGATAAAAAGGTAGGCAGCCGTCAACCTCGAATTGAAATTCAACACCAAAAACAAATCGACAGCGGCTGCCAGATAAAATGGCAGCAGAATAAGATGAAACTTAAACTGATTGACCGAGGAAAACCGAATAGCCAACAACCAGAGCAATGAAATACCCATGGTATAAAACGCCAGCAAATCAATTTGTGAGTAGTGATAGTTGGTTATCAGCCTAATGATCAACGGCGATAGCAAGTACGCCCACAACACCAGGTTTTGCCACTCTGCCTTGAATACTTTCACTGCAAAACCGATCACATTGGCTGAGGTTTTCATCTTTTAATTATTCTCATGGATTACCTGCTCGCTGCCCCAAGCGTAGCTTCAGTTTGCGCGCGATGCCACGGGGTTTGGGGCCAGGTAAACGAGAAATGACCCGGTGCGTCTAGCACCGGGTATTTTGCTAACACGGTCCTTACATGTCGAAAGCAGAAGGCAGAACGACCATGTCGCGGATGGTCACATGACGGGGTCGGGTCAGGATATACATCACCGCGTCGGCCACTTCACAGGGGTTGATAATACTGCCGCTCTCTTTGGCTTTTTTCAGGTTTTCTTCAGGCCAATCGGCGAGTAGCGCGCTGTGCACAGGACCTGGCGACACCGCAGAAACGCAAATGCCATGTTTGTTGACCTGGCGCCGAACAGTCTGCACAAAACAATTGATCGCCCATTTGGAGGCTGCATAAACAGGCTCCCACGAGACGGGGAAGTGACCTGCAACTGAGCCGGTGACGACGATGTCTCCAGCCCCCCGTTCGATCATGTGGGGGAGCACATCATGGATGTTTTTCATGACTGCATTGATGTTGAGGTTGAGCATCCGATCAATGCCAGCCCCATCAGCCTCGACCAGATCGCCGCCGATATAGCTGCCTGCGTTTGCATAGAAAATATCAAGCTGACCTGTCTTGTCCAAAACGCCGCTTAGAAGAGAAGCGCAGCTCTGCGGATCCAACAGGTCGATCACCAGTGGCACAGCCGCTTCGCCGAGACGGTCACAAGCGCGCTGCAGAGCAGGCTCATCACGATCAATCAACACGACGCGAGCTCCTGCGGCAACCATGGCTTCGACGGTCGCCAAGCCAATACCCGATGCTGCCCCTGTCACGCCTGCGACTTTGCCAACAAGTTCGTTAGCCATCAGAAATCTCCTTTTGGCCCCGCTTGGGCGAGGCACCGTTGTTGTTGTGGGAGTAATGTTGACGTTTACATTTCCAAGCTGCAAAACGTCTGGAGGGAGAATGTAGAGGGCAGGATTTAGCGATGTCAACGTTAACATTGTAGCGATAAGCCACAGAAAGCAGCTGTCAGCAAAATCATCAACGCCGGCTCTAGCGCTGCAACTGCCCTCTCACGACCTCATCTGAGGGAACGTATTGAGGATCGTCAATTTTTTTCAGCAGCATGTTTATCGCGCTCAATCCAAGCGCGTAGGTGTCATGACTGATGCAAGGGATCGGTTCTGCGTAGAGATCGGCGTAAGGCACCCGATCAATGCTGAAAAGCTGAATGTCCTTACGGGATACTCCGTGCTGGCGCATGGCTTCGAGTGAACCCAGGGTGATCAAAAGGTTCAGGCCAAAAATGGCATCCGGGCGCTTGCCGCCTGCCAGGTATTCACTCACCGCTTCACGGGCAGGCCCCTGGGTGTAATCGCCGTGCAGAACATCCAATGACGTGGGTTCTGGGTACTGATCCAGTGCTCGGCGAATACCCGCCAGACGAGACAAGGTGATATTTGATCGCTCAGGGCCGCCCACCACCAGGAAGTGCCGATGCCCCTGATCGAGCAATGCGCAGATCCCCCGGTATCCGCTCTCCTGATTGTCCAGGTAAACGCCAGCAAAAGGCGCATTGGCGAGTTTTCGGTCAATTTGAACGACGGGGATGCCAGCCATTTCAAGCTTGGGCAGATAGCTTGGATGGTAATCATCATCATCCGAAATTACCGACAGTACGATTCCGGCGACCTGATAGCTCAGCAAGGTATCGATAGCCCTGGCCTCCAACTCTGCCGAGCCGTCTGTGTCAAAGAGCATCAGGGAAAAGTCTCTCCTTTTCGCCTCCCGGGTGATCGCCTTGATAACCTCCCCGTAAAAGGGGTTGTCCAGGCTTGCAGTCACTAACCCGAACAGTCGGCTTTCCCGGCTTTTGAGGTTTCGGGCGAAAGCGTTGGGTACGTAGTTGAGCTCACGTGCCACTTCCAAAATTTGCGCAAGTGTCTCCTTCTTAACCTTCTCGGGCCTGTTCAAGGCACGGGAGACAGTGACAGTGGTCATATTGACCCGTTTTGCGATGTCAGTGATGGTAGCTTTGCTCGGCTTTGTCATGAAATTACTGTCCACACTAGCGTTCATAGACGACCTTTCCCTGTGCTCTCCCATGGGGCGCAGGCTGAAAGTGAGGTCTATTGTAAAGGCAAAATGCGTATGCTAGCTTGAATCCAATGTACACGTTAACATTTCCCGCCCTACAGTATCAACGTGGCTTCAAACACGGACCAAACTGTAACTGGCGTTTTTTTTAGTCAGAAAATGTAAACGTCTACATTACCAACTAGCAAATGCCCTCCTCTCACCATTACTGTGCTTTTAACAAAGCGCTGTAAAGATGAGTCACGCCCGACGTAAAGGTCATCATGCGATGAAGCGGAATATGAGTTACGTGATTGGAGTTGATATAGGTACTCAGAGCACCAAGGCGCTGCTGATGTCTACCGAAGGCGCAATCATTTCCCAAGCGTCAGTTGCCTACAAAATTGAGCAACCGCGACCTCTCTGGGCCCAACAATGGCCGCAGGTATGGCTTGCTGCGGTATATGAGTCGGTAGCCAGCGCTGTATCCAGAAGCTCGGTGCCTGCCAGTGAAATTAAAGCCATCTGCGTGAGCAGCTTGTACGGCGGGTCAGGGATTGCAGTAGATGAAAACATCAAGGCGCTGCACCCGTGCCTGATATGGATGGACAGACGTGCCCAGGCAGAGGTGGAGTGGGTTCGCCAGAACATCGATGTGCAACAGCTAAAGCAAATAAGCGGGAATGGCATCGACAGCTATTACGGTTACACCAAGATCCTCTGGCTCAAACGCCACAAACCGCAGGTCTGGGCCAAAACGCGATATCTGCTTCCGCCCAACAGCTATGTGCAATACCACCTCACCGGCGCGCTGAGCGTGGATCACAGCTCCGCCGGAAACATTGGCGGCATCTACGACATCAAGGCGAGAACCTGGTCCGTACCCATGCTCGAAGCGCTCGGCATTGACGCGAAACTCATGCCGCAGCGACTGGTGGAATCCAGCGACATAGTGGGTCATCTGCTACCCGAGGCCGCAACCAAGCTGGGACTCGTCGCAGGAACGCCAGTAGTCGCAGGCGGAGTAGATGCTGCGATGGCGACATTAGCTGCTGGAGTTGTCGAACCTGGTAATCATGTGGCGATGATAGGTACCAGCATGTGCTGGGGTTTTATCAACCCCAACACCGACGCTGACTTCGGCCTCATCAGCATGCCCTCCGTGCACAATCCTGCCGAAGACCTCTACATTTTTGGAGGTGCGATAGCCGCCGGTGCATCGGTCAGTTGGTTCAGGGATCAGTTTTGCGCACAGGAGAAACAAGCGGCAGCCCTACTGCCCGACGTTGACGTGCACGACCTGATGGAACTTGAAGCAGTCAGAACGCCACCGGGCTCAAACGGCCTGATCTTCCTCCCCTACCTGATGGGCGAACGAAGTCCGGTCTGGGATGCGCAAGCCTCCGGATCGTACGTCGGGCTTTCGCTGTTCCACACCAAAGCCCATATGTATCGAGCTGTTCTTGAAGGACTGGCCTTTGCCCTTCGTCACAACATGGAGTGCGGCCAACGAGGCCCCGTGAGATTACACCCCGAACTGATTGTGGTAGGTGGCGCATCAGCGTCCGACCTTTGGATGCAAATCATCGCCGACGTTACGGGTTATCCGGTTCTAACTATTGAAGAAGAAGTTGAAGCACCCTTGGGTGGAGCCATGCTGGCAGCCTTGGCTATCGGCGCCATCGACACGCTGGCGCAGGTTCGTGACTGGCGAACGCTTCGCCCGCGCGCTCAGCCCAACCCTGACAACAAGCGCATGTATGACCTTATGTTCGAGCAATATTGCAACATCTACCTGGCCCTGAAACCCAGCATGCATGCCTTGGCACTGCTGAGCGAATGACCAAGTCGTGCAGGTCTGGATGCGCCAGATCGGCGCACAGTCACAAACTAAAAGAGGAAAGGAAACCCATGCCCAGCTTGCTCAACCAATTGAAAACACTCAGCTCCGTCGTCGCGGACACGGGCGATCTTGATGTCATCCGCCGCTTTGTTCCTCAAGATGCCACGACCAATCCCTCACTGATCCTCAAGGCCGCGCAATCGGGCCAATACGACAGTCTTCTGGATAAGATCACTGCCGACTGCGAACGTCTAGATGCTTCTCTCGATGAACGCGTCGACGATGCTTGCGACCGCTGGGTCGTTGCTATGGGCGGCTTGATTCTGCAGCACGTAAATGGCCGCGTGTCGACAGAGGTCAATGCCCGACTGTCTTTCGACACCGAAGCCAGCCTTTCTAAAGCCCGCAAGCTTGTCGCATTGTATGAGGCTTCAGGCATAAGTCGTGATCGCATCTTGATCAAGCTTGCAGCGACTTGGGAAGGCATTCGTGCGGCTCAGGTGCTGGAGCAAGAAGGCATCCAGTGCAACCTGACCCTGATTTTCAGCCTCACTCAAGCACGCGCCTGTGCCGAAGCGGGTGCCTACCTGATTTCACCGTTTGTTGGTCGCATCCTCGACTGGTATCGCAAGAACACTCCGGATGTCATCTACCCACCTGCAAAGGAGCCAGGTGTTGTACGGGTAGCCGAGATTTATCGCTATTTGCGCCTTCATAAATACCCGACGGTGGTAATGGGCGCCAGCTTCCGTAACAGCGGTGAAATCCTGGCGCTGGCGGGTTGTGACCGCTTAACTATCAGCCCCTCGCTTCTCGAAGAGCTAGAGGGGAAAGACGGCGTTGTGGTACGGGCCATGGCGCAGATCGAGAGTCGGGAAGATCGCCCTTCCCGCATCACTGAGGCTGCTTTTCGCTGGGAGCTTAATGAAGATGCAATGGCCACCGAGAAGTTGGCAGAGGGCATTCGCGGATTTGAGGCTGATCAACGAAAACTTGAAGCGCTGGTGCGCAGCAAATTTGAAAGGATTGATCCATCAGTTTCACGTGAACGATGAGATCATCGCCAAGAGGGAAACGTCGGGATTGGCTCATCCGACGTTGAGGCATGAACGCGAACTTCGACAAGGAGTTCGCCCCTAGTTGCGATTGCGTAATCGAAACCATCGACGCCTTGAACGTATGGTGTCCCAGGGCAGGTTCGAACTGCCAACCTTCCCCTTAGGAGGGGGATGCTCTATCCAATTGAGCTACTGAGACATAGGGCCGGCAACGAGCGCTGCGCGACAACGGACGGCGTGCATGTTAACCAGCGAGCCGGCGTTTGTCATGTCATCCGTAGGGCTTTTTGCCAATGCCCTTTGCTCTCTTCGCGGTAAGAATCGGGCATTTTGCAACAAGGCAGTCGGCCATTATTGCAGATTGCATGAAAGCGCCAAACAAAAACATATGTAAACCATTGAATTTTAAGGAAAATAAACCAAAACAACACTGGCATGTGGTGTGCAGTTTCTTCTCTATAAAAAATAGGCCCGGCAACCGCCTCTTACCCCAGTGGAGTCTGCCAGATGAACCGCACACTGCTTCTGCTCAACGCCCTGGCATTGGTCGCCTTGATAGGTTTGGTCCTGCAACCGCAAGCCTCGACGGTTTCGTCCATGCCTCGGGCCCCGGCGATGGCTGCAAAATTGGCAGTCTTCGGTGATCCCGCAACTAACGCCACCGTTTCACAGCAAACACCCAGCGTGCCTGTCGTGGCTGTCAGCGAACGACTGAGTTTTTGACCTTTATCGCCCGCTGAGCACTCCGCGCTCACGCAACAGCGCCATTAACTGCGCTACGGTGTCGTCAAGCTGGCCGGAATTGTCCAGTACGCAAACAGTTTGATCGGCCAATTGCAGCTGCTGACTGCGAGCCAAGCGCTGTTCGATATCCTCAAGACTCTCCCGGCCGCGGGCCAACAAGCGTTGGCGCAGTACCTGCGGATCAACCGTTAGCAGTATCGCGAGCAAATCGGGGTAGCGCTCGCGGGCCTCAGCCAGGTACGCGCGTGACCCGTTTACCAGCACTGTACGCCCCTGCTGCAACCAGCTATCGATCTCCTTGGGAATGCCATACGCAAGACCATTGGCTCGCCAGTGCAACGCGAACTCACCCATTGCGCACAGTTGCTCGAAGCGTTCGACGGATACACCGACAGCATCCTCGCCTTTGGCTTCAGCGGACCGGGTGATTACCCGCCGAACAATGGCAACGTTGTGCTCCAGCAATTTTGCCCGGGCCGCATCGATCAGGGAGTCCTTACCGACCCCCGAGGGGCCCATCAGATAAATCAAAGCCCCAGAGAGTGCTGTACGGGGTCCGGCGCTTGCGTCATGCTGCATAGCCACTATGCTCATTGGTAGGAAAGCTCGCGCATTCTAGACGCTTTCCGAGCGCTATTTCGCCTGTTTCCTACACGGTGAAGCTCTATCTACCGACGGGCTGCAAAATGGAAAAATGTTAGCTTTTCAAACCAGTGCTCATTTCTGATAATTGGTACTGGCAAAAAGCCTTTATCCGGTTCAATATTTGTCACAGAATTGACGCCAAGGAACCGGCGACAATGAGGCATGATCCAACCCTCATTCACAATTCAGGTTGAACATTTTGTCACCGTGATGGTCGTACTGTGATCGTGCGGCCAATTTCGAGAACCGCTTCCCCTGAACTAAAACCGGTCAATTATATGCGCCCAATGAAACAGGCTGTTTACTCAAGCCGCACCGCTGACAAGTTCGTCGTCCGCCTCCCCGACGGAATGCGTGAGCGCATTGCCGAGGTAGCGCGCCACCACCACCGCAGCATGAACTCTGAAATCATTGCCCGCCTGGAACAGAGCCTGATCCAGGAAGGAGCTCTGGGTGATGAACTGAGCATGCGCCTGGACAGCCCGGAGCTGTCATTGCATGAGCGCGAACTGCTGCAACGCTTCCGTCAACTTTCCCATCGCCAGCAGAATGCCCTGGTGGCGCTGATTGCCCACGACGTCGAGATGGCTGCAGACGCGTCCTGAAGATCGCCAGCGCAATTGAAAAAGCCAGCGTAAGCTGGCTTTTTTGTGGCTGCGATTTAACTGGCTTAGAGCAGGAAGATAGTAGCCAGGCCCAGGAAAATGAAGAAGCCGCCGCTGTCGGTCATCGCCGTGATCATCACGCTGGCCCCCATCGCAGGGTCGCGACCAAGGCGCGCCAGAGTCATTGGTATCAACACCCCCATCAATGCCGCGAGCAACAGATTGAGTGTCATTGCCGCAGTCATCACGACACCCAGCGACCAACTGCCGTACAGCAGGTACGCCACCACACCAATCACACCACCCCATACCAGGCCATTGATCAAGCCGACCGCAAGCTCTTTGCGCATCAGGCGCGTGGTGTTGCCCGGGCTGACCTGGTCGAGCGCCATGGCCCGCACGATCATGGTGATGGTCTGGTTGCCGGAGTTACCTCCAATGCCCGCAACGATGGGCATGAGCGCCGCCAAGGCCACCAGCTTCTCGATTGACCCCTCGAACAGACCGATCACACGCGACGCCATAAAGGCAGTGATCAGGTTGATCGCCAGCCACGCCCAACGGTTGCGCAACGAACGCCAGACCGAAGCGAAGATATCTTCTTCTTCGCGCAGACCGGCCATGTTCAGCACTTCGGTCTCACTTTCCTCACGGATCAGATCGACCATCTCGTCAATGGTCAAACGGCCGATCAGGCGACCGTTCTTGTCCACTACCGGTGCAGATACCAGGTCGTAACGCTCAAAGGCCTGAGCCGCGTCGTAGGCGTCCTCTTCCGGGTGGAACACCACTGGATCGTCGGCCATGACGTCGGCCACTTTCTTGTCCGGATCATTGACCAGCAAACGCTTGATCGGCAGCACACCCTTGAGAATACCGTCGTAATCGACCACGAACAGTTTATCGGTATGCCCTGGCAGCTCCTTGAGCCGACGCAGATAACGCAACACCACTTCGAGACTGACATCTTCGCGGATGGTCACCATCTCGAAGTCCATCAGCGCACCGACCTGCTCCTCGTCATAGCTCAACGCGGAGCGCACGCGCTCACGCTGCTGGCCATCAAGGGTTTCCATCAGCTCATGGACGACATCACGCGGCAACTCGGGCGCCAGGTCAGCCAGTTCGTCGGCGTCCATCTCCTTGGCAGCTGCGAGCAACTCATGATCGTCCATGTCGGCGATCAGTGTTTCTCGAACAGAGTCGGATACTTCCAGCAGGATGTCGCCGTCGCGTTCGGCCTTGACCAACTGCCAGACAGTCAGACGATCGTCCAGAGGCAGGGCTTCGAGAATATAAGCGACGTCAGCAGAGTGCAGATCATCAAGCTTACGCTGCAGCTCGACGAGGTTCTGGCGGTGAACGAGGTTTTCTACCAGGTCGTGGTGATGACCTTCCTGGCGATGGGTCAGGTCTTCGACCAGGCGTTGACGCTGCAGCAGTTCGACCACCTGAGCCAGGCGATCCTGCAAGCTCTCTTGCGTCTTTTTTGCTTCGATTTCAGTCATAGGCGAACTCCACTCCCAGCAGCGGAGCACGCCGGGAGAATCAATCAGTCAGATCTTGATTGGCAAAACTTGCTATTGAGTAACTACTGGGTAAGTCCATGGTGGTATTCCACAAGCCCCGGCGGGGCTGACGGGCGCAATCATACACCGCTTGTCCTGTCAGGGGGCTGAAAAAATCGCGGTTAGAACAATCGTTTGCGAGACATAGCTCAGACAACCTGCGCATCTATCAGTGCGACGGCAACCAAGATAAAAAAACACATGTCAGCAATAAAAAGATAGGACACGGAAAAGCAAAAAGCCCGCCTAAGAAGGCGGGCTTTCTGTTGTATGGTGCACTCAGGAGGATTCGAACCTCCGACCGCTCGGTTCGTAGCCGAGTACTCTATCCAGCTGAGCTATGAGTGCAGGGTTGGCGCTTGATAGACCAGATCACCTCTGGTTGCAGCTGAAGCAACTTTCCAGAAGAAAGCTGCTTCGTCGTATGGTGCACTCAGGAGGATTCGAACCTCCGACCGCTCGGTTCGTAGCCGAGTACTCTATCCAGCTGAGCTATGAGTGCAGGGTTGGCGCTTGATGGACCAGATCACCTCTGGTTACAGCTGAAGCAACTTTCTATAAGAAACCGCTTCGTCGTATGGTGCACTCAGGAGGATTCGAACCTCCGACCGCTCGGTTCGTAGCCGAGTACTCTATCCAGCTGAGCTATGAGTGCATTTGTTACCGCGCATTATAGGCCGCTAAATCTTTTTGCCAACCACTTTTTCGTTTAATTTCAACGACTTACGCGATTCAGGCAGATTACAGCGTCCTACATGAATAATGGCGGAGAAGGGGGGATTCGAACCCCCGATACCCTTGTGAGGTATACTCCCTTAGCAGGGGAGCGCCTTCGGCCACTCGGCCACCTCTCCGCAACACGGGGCGTATAATAACCAGAGCCTTCCCCGTTTGCAAACTCTTTTTTGAAAAAAAATCGATAAAAATTAATGGCTTGGTTCTTCGTCCTTCTCTTTCTTGATCCGCAGGTAGATTTCCTCGCGGTGGACGGCCACTTCTTTAGGCGCATTCACACCGATTCGTACCTGGTTTCCTTTGACGCCGAGCACGGTCACGGTGATTTCGCCGTCGCCAATGATTAGGCTCTCGGCGCACCGACGAGTCAGAATCAGCATATCTTTCTCCTCACGAAATTCAGTTCAGGGGTAACAGTCTGCAAAAAGGGCTTGAGCCTTTAGCCCGTGACGGCTAAAGGCCTACGCCTAAGTATTGACCAGTGCGAGCAAAACGACAGATTTCTCACACCCGCCAGAAACGCGAAGGGCGCGGCTAAGCCGCGCCCTTGAGGCATTGCCTTACTCACCCTGTCGGGCGGGGGCGTCCAGTTCGAATGCGGTGTGCAGCGCGCGCACCGCCAGCTCCAGGTACTTCTCTTCGATCACCACCGAGACTTTGATCTCGGAGGTAGAGATCATCTGGATGTTGATGCTTTCTTTGGCCAGTGCTTCGAACATGCGGCTAGCGACACCTGCGTGAGAGCGCATGCCGACACCAACGATCGAGACCTTGGCAATATTGGTATCACCTACTACTTCACGTGCGTTGAGTTCCTGGGCGGTAGTTGCCAGAACTTTGTGCGCCTTGTCGTAGTCATTGCGGTGCACGGTGAAGGTGAAGTCAGTGGTGTTATCGTGCGAAACGTTCTGCACGATCATGTCGACTTCAATGTTCGCGGCACTGATCGGGCCGAGGATCTTGAAAGCAACGCCCGGGGTATCCGGTACGCCACGAATGGTCAGCTTGGCCTCATCGCGATTGAAGGCGATGCCGGAAATGATCGGCTGTTCCATGGATTCCTCTTCATCAATAGTAATGAGGGTACCCGGACCCTCCTGGAAGCTGTGCAGTACGCGCAGCGGAACGCTGTACTTGCCGGCGAACTCGACGGCACGGATCTGCAGCACCTTGGAACCGAGGCTGGCCATCTCCAGCATCTCTTCGAAGGTAATCTTGTCCAGGCGCTGAGCCTGGGACACCACGCGTGGATCGGTGGTGTAGACACCGTCTACATCGGTGTAGATCTGGCACTCGTCAGCCTTCAGTGCTGCCGCCAGGGCTACGCCCGTGGTGTCGGAACCGCCGCGCCCCAGGGTGGTGATATTGCCCTGCTCGTCGACGCCCTGGAATCCTGCAACCACAACCACCTTGCCGGCCTTGAGGTCACCACGAATTTTCTGATCGTCGATCTGCAGGATGCGCGCCTTGTTGTGCGCACTATCGGTGAGGATGCGCACCTGGTTACCGGTGTATGACACCGCAGGAACCCCACGCTTCATCAATGCCATGGCCAGCAAGGCAATTGTTACCTGCTCGCCAGTGGAGACGATCACATCCAGTTCACGTGGAACTGGCTGATCGCTGATCTGCTTGGCCAGGTCGATCAGGCGATTGGTTTCGCCACTCATCGCCGACAACACGACCACCAGATCATCGCCGGCCTCGCGGAATTTCTTGACCTTGTCGGCAACCTGTTCGATTCGCTCGACCGTGCCGACCGAAGTGCCGCCAAATTTCTGTACGATCAACGCCATTTCAAAGCCGCCTCAGCCCATGAAGGGCACCCAATAAACATTCAAACGACACAACGGCCCGCCACTAGACGACGGGCCGAAGAGTGTCTTAAACGCCCTGCTCCACGAATGGCACGGTCAGGGCCAGCGCGTTGTCCAGCGCTGCGGCGTCAACGCCACCGCCTTGCGCCATATCTGGACGACCGCCACCCTTGCCGCCCACAGCGGCAGCGGCTTGCTTCATCAAATCACCGGCTTTGAGTTGGCCAGTCAGGTCTTTGGTCACACCTGCAACCAATACAACCTTTTCCTCATGGACACTGCCGAGCAGGATCACTGCGCGGCCGAGTTTGTTCTTCAGTTGATCGACCAGCGCCAACAGCGCCTTGCCGTCCTGACCATCCAGGCGCGCGGCCAGGACTTTGACACCCTTGACCTCGACAGCCGAGTTGGACAGATCGTCGCCTGCAGCACTGGCAGCCTTGGCTTGCAGTTGTTCCAGTTGTTTTTCCAACTGACGGTTGCGCTCCAGCACTGCCGAGAGCTTGTCGATCAGATTGTCGCGGCTGCCCTTGACCAGTTGCGCAGCTTCCTTGAGTTGCTCTTCGGCAGCGTTAAGGTAAGCCAGTGCCGCTTCGCCAGTGACCGCTTCGATACGGCGCACACCGGAAGCAACACCCCCTTCGCTGATGATCTTGAGCAGGCCGATATCGCCGGTACGCTTGGCATGGATACCGCCACACAGCTCGACTGAGAAATCGCCACCCATGCTCAGTACGCGCACGCTGTCGCCATACTTCTCACCGAACAGCGCCATGGCGCCCTTCTGCTTGGCCGTATCGATATCGGTCTCTTCGGTTTGCACCTCGGAGTTCTTACGCACTTCGCGGTTGACGATGTCTTCCAGGGCCTTGAGCTGCTCTGGCTTGACGGCCTCGAAGTGGCTGAAGTCAAAACGCAAGCGTTGGCTATCAACCAACGAGCCTTTCTGCTGTACATGATCACCCAGCACCTGACGCAGGGCAGCATGCAGCAAGTGGGTAGCCGAATGGTTCAGCGAGGTGGCGTGCTGCACATCGGCATCGACCTTGGCCAGAACCTTGGTGCCGACCACCAGCGTACCGCTGGCCACCTGGCCGTGGTGCAGAAATGCGCCGCCAGTCTTGGTGGTGTCGCGCACATCGAAGCGCATGTTGCCAGCCTGCAGGTAGCCGGTGTCACCCACCTGGCCGCCGGACTCGGCATAGAACGGCGTGCGATCGAGAATCACAACGCCCTGCTCGCCTTCACCCAATTGCTCAACGACTTTACCGTCCTTATAAAGAGCAACGATGTTCGCCTCGCCTTCAGTGGCGCTATAACCGATGAACTCGGTAGGGACGTCGACTTTGACCAGGGTGTTGTAGTCCAGGCCGAAGGCACTGGCGGAACGCGCGCGCTCACGCTGCGCTTCCATTTCACGCTCGAAACCTTCTTCGTCGATGGTCAGCTCGCGCTCACGAGCGATGTCGGCAGTCAGGTCCATCGGGAAACCGTAGGTGTCGTAGAGTTTGAACACCACATCACCCGGTACCACGTTGCCCTTGAGTTCGGCCAGATCCTGCTCGAGGATTTTCAGGCCCTGCTCCAGGGTCTTGGCGAACTGCTCTTCTTCAGCTTTGAGCACGCGCTCGATATTGGCTTGCTGCTGTTTGAGCTCGGGGAAGGCTTCGCCCATTTCAGTCGCCAGGGCTGCAACGATCTTGTAGAAGAAGCTACCGGTGGCCCCCAACTTGTTGCCGTGGCGGCAAGCGCGGCGAATGATGCGACGCAGCACATAGCCCCGTCCTTCGTTCGATGGCAGCACGCCATCGGCGATCAGGAAACCGCAGGAACGAATGTGGTCGGACACCACCTTGAGCGACGACTGCTCCTCGTTCTTGCAGCCAATCGCAGCAGCGGAAGCATCGAGCAAGCTGCGGAACAGATCGATTTCATAGTTCGAGTGCACGTGCTGCATCACCGCACTGATACGCTCCAGGCCCATGCCGGTATCTACCGAAGGTGCTGGCAGCGGGTGCAGTACGCCATCGGCAGTACGGTTGAACTGCATGAATACGTTGTTCCAGATCTCGATGTAGCGATCACCGTCTTCTTCTGGCGAGCCAGGCGGGCCACCCCAGATGTCCGCGCCGTGGTCGTAGAAGATCTCGGTGCAAGGACCGCACGGGCCGGTATCACCCATGGTCCAGAAGTTATCGGACGCGTACGGCGCACCTTTGTTGTCACCAATACGCACCATGCGCTCGGCAGGCACACCGATTTCCTTGGTCCAGATGTCGTATGCCTCATCGTCGCTGGCATACACGGTCACCCAGAGTTTTTCCTCTGGCAGGCCAAGCACCTTGGTCAGGAAAGTCCAGGCATAGGTGATTGCGTCTTTCTTGAAGTAGTCACCGAAGCTGAAGTTACCCAGCATTTCGAAGAACGTATGGTGACGCGCGGTGTAGCCGACGTTTTCCAGGTCGCTGTTCTTGCCGCCTGCGCGAACGCACTTCTGGCTGCTGGTCGCGCGGGTGTAGGCGCGCTTTTCCTGGCCAAGGAAGCAGTCCTTGAACTGGTTCATCCCCGCGTTGGTGAACAGCAGGGTCGGGTCGTTGCCCGGAATCAAGGAGCTGGAGGCAACTCGGGTATGTCCCTGCTCTTCGAAGAAGCGAAGGAAGGCTTCACGGATTTCTGCGCTTTTCATAGGTTCTTCCACGGAAACGGCGGCCTGCGTCAAATTGACGAAACGACGGCAAAGGGCCGCATTATATCGGGCCTTAGGCCTGGGTGCAGTGTGTTTATGCTATAGAAACCGTCAATTGGACTGCTTGCAACGGTTTCCTCGATGAAATGGCATTCATCCGACAAAAAAATCGTTAGCAGCCTATACGTTCAAGCGGCAGATGTGCTAATAATTCGCTGCCACCGACGACCGGTGGCAACGTTCTCAGGGCGGGGTGCAATTCCCCACCGGCGGTAATTGCGCACCATGCGCATAGCCCGCGAGCGCTTGCAGGCTTGCCTGCAAGGTCAGCAGACCCGGTGTGATTCCGGGGCCGACGGTCATAGTCCGGATGAAGAGAGAACGGGATAGGCACCGCCGTGCCTGTCGCTGCGCACCTGCGTGGCGAAGTCCCCTTCGATCCAGATGCCCTGTTTCTCATACAAACAGGAGTCCGTTTCAATGCAACCTACCGCAATCGATAGCAAAAACCCTTCCCACGAGCGGATCGCGTTTATCCAGGCCTGCTGGCACAAGGATATTGTCGATCAGGCACGCAAAGCGTTCGTCGAGGAAATGCTCGTTTTGGGCTATCAGGCCAGCGACATCGACTTTTTTGAAGTCGGTGGCGCCTTTGAAATTCCCCTGCACGCCAAACTGCTGGCTCGTACTGGTCGCTATGCCGGCATCGTTGCCGCCGGTCTGGTCGTCGATGGTGGTCTGTATCGCCATGAGTTTGTAGCCCAGGCGGTGATCAGCGGCCTGATGCAGGTGCAGCTTGAAACCGAAGTACCGGTGTTCTCTGCGGTACTCACCCCGCATCACTTCCATGCAGGCGACGAGCATCAGAACTTCTACTTCGAGCACTTCCTGGTGAAAGGCGCCGAGGCCGCGAAGACCTGCGCCGACACACTACAGAAGTTGCGCGCCATACGCCGCATCGAAGCACCGCAAAAACGCGTAGGTTGATTGGCAGTGGCCGAGGTGGAAGCAACGCTTCTACCTTGGTCAACTGAGAACCGACAGGGTTTGATTCAAGCCAACTGATCGGGCGTGGTCGGCACCACTAGAATCCCCGCGCGCAATCCATTCTTGACCTTGGGGTTGGGGAAGATAATGCGAGCGCCCTCCTCCTCCACAATCCAGCGCGTGTTGGCCAAGTCTTCGGCCAGCAAGTAGCCCTTGGACAGTTCCGAGAAATTCTCGATGTCCGCCGGCAGGTGCAGGTGGAAGCTGTCACTGTGCTTGATGATTTCGCGTGCCACGCAGAACAATTGCAGGCCGTCCAGCGCTTCAGGCGCCTCTGGCTCGTTGCCTTCGATGATTTGCTTGAGGCGTGTTTCCAAGCGGTCGAGGTTGACCTGCTCGTTCTGCCCAAACGGACGCGCCTTGCCCAGCTCCAGGGTAAAGGCTTCGGCACCCAACTGCTCATAGGTGTACGCGGTAAAGGTGACTGAGGCCTTGCTTTGCAATAGTACGGCCTCCATACCGGCTGCACGCAAGCGCGCCAATTCGCGACGCGAATGCTGGCGGCCGTCCTTGAAGGGATACAAAGCGAACTGCTCGATCTTCGAGCCACGAATGGCCGTGTGCAGATCGTAATGCAGCCGGACACGCTCGGGCACACTGAAAAAAACCGCAGCCAAACGCTCAAGTTCACAAGCGCGCAACGCTTCCGAACCACTGGATAGCTCGTGCCGACCATTGAACAGGCGATTGACGTCCTGCTCGATGTAACGCTCGCCCTTGCGGATTGCCTCGGGGTTGCCAAATAGAAACAGGATTCTGGCCCGTGGCTTGATTTCACCCCCGGCAATACCGTGGAGCAAATCGTCGAGCAGCTCGATCGGGGCAGTTTCATTGCCATGGATTCCCGCCGACAGCAGCAGGTCCATACCGTTGTCACGCGCCTCTGGAGGACGCACTTCAAGCGCGCCCTCTCCGAGCCAGCGCATGCGCACGCCGTCGACAGTCAGCTGGGTCTTCTCTGCCGGTTCACGACCGGCAAGGGTCAGTTCGAGCAGTTTGCCGAGGGCGAGCATGGGCTATTCCTTAGTGATGGTGGCCGCAATCAGGACCATGGACGTGATCTTCATCGTCGCCGGCATCTGCCGGTTCCATTTCCAGCTGCAGGCTCACCAGGTTGGTAGCCAGCGGACGCAGCAGCAGGTTGGCGTACTCTTCGTCGTCTTCTTCGACGTCGACGCCGATCAGCAACTGACCACGGCCATCCTGCTGGATCCACACCTCCTTGCCTTGCCAGACCACCGCAAAGCGGGTGCAGGAAGTTTCCAGCTGGGTACCATCTTCATCTTCAAGGATCAGCCGCAGGGCGTCGGACATAGTCGAATTCTCTATCAAGGTTGGAGTTGGAACGGATAAACCGAACCCAGTTTCAGGATCTGGGTCAGCTCGTCCAGCGCAGCACGACACTCCAGCAACAACTGCGGATCAGCCAGGTCGGATTCAACCAGACGATCGCGGTAGTGCTTGTCGACCCACTGGGTCAGGGTGTCGTACAGCGAAGGCGTCATGATAACCCCTGGATTGACCGCTGCCAGTTCAGTTTCTTTCAGTGCTACGCGCAAACGCAGGCAAGCTGGGCCACCGCCGTTCTGCATGCTCTGCTTGAGGTCGAAAACCTTGACCTCGCCAACCGGGCCACCCTGGCTGGTCAAACTCGCCAGGTAAGCCCAGACCCGCTCGTTGTTGCGGCATTCTTCAGGCACGATCAGCAGCATCGAACCGTCGGCGCGGGACAACAGCTGGCTGTTGAACAGGTATGAGCGCACAGCGTCCTCTACCGTTACAGCCGAGCGTGGCACACAGATCGCCTTGAAGTTGCCACCCCGTTTAGCCAGTTTAGCCTGCAGTTGGCCAAGCATCGCCTCGGTCTCGAGGAAGGCGTCTTCGTGGTAGAAAAGCACCTCGCCGTTGCCCACGGCGATTACGTCGTTATGGAACACGCCCTGATCGATCACCGCAGGATTCTGCTGGCCGAAAACAACACCGTCCTCACTCAGGCCATGCAAGCGGGCGACCGCCTGGGATGCTTCGAGGGTCTGGCGTGCCGGGTATTTCTGCGGTGCTGGATAGCGGTTGTCAAAAGCACTGCGACCGTAGACGAAGAACTCCACGCCAGCTTCGCCGTAACTGCGACAGAAACGAGTATGGTTGGCAGCACCTTCATCACCGAACTGAGCCACCGCAGGCAGCGCGGCATGGTGAGCGAAGTGTTTGCTGTCAGCGAACATTGCCCCAAGTACACGACTGGTGGTCGGGTGTTCAATACTGCGGTGATACTTGCAATTGAGGTTGGCGGCGGTGAAATGCACGCGACCATCGGCCGTATCGGCACTTGGACTTACCGTGGCGGCGTTGGCGACCCACATGCTCGACGCCGAGCAACTGGCAACCAGCAACGGCATGGCTTCTTTCGCGGCGCGCTGGATGACTTCGGCATCACTACCAGAGAATCCCAGGCGGCGCAGAGCAGCAACGTCCGGGCGCTCCTGCGGTGCAAGAACACCTTGCTGGAAGCCCATTTCCATCAGCGCTTTCATCTTCGCCAGGCCCTGGAGCGCAGCTTCGCGCGGTTTGGAGCCCTGCTGGCTGTTGCTTTGCGAGGCAACGTTACCGTAGGACAGCCCGCCGTAGTTATGCGTCGGTCCCACCAGACCATCAAAGTTCACTTCAAACGATTTCATCGGCAAGGCTCCGTGGACCTTTTGTTATAGGGAGACGCCTGGCGTCAGCGTGGCAGGCAGCGTCAGGCTGGCGGTCTCCAGCGAGGCTACCGGGTATGCGCAGTAATCCGCCGCATAGTAAGCACTGGCGCGATGGTTGCCGCTGGCGCCCACCCCACCAAAAGGTGCGCTGCTGGCGGCGCCGGTCAGTTGTTTGTTCCAGTTGACGATGCCGGCACGGCTTTGCAGCCAGAAGTACTGGTAGCGCGCGTGAGAGTCGGACAGCAGGCCCGCAGCAAGGCCGTACTGGGTATTGTTGGCCTCGGCAATTGCCGCATCAAAGTCGCTGTAGCGAATCACCTGCAGCAGCGGCCCGAAAAACTCTTCGTCAGGGCGATCTGCAACTGCGGTGACATCAACGATACCCGGCGTCAGCAGGGCCGCCGACGCTTGTGGCTGAGTCATTTCCAGCAGCGAGATCCCCCCATTGCCCAGTAACTGCGCCTGGGCATCGAGCAACGCCTTGGCTGCAGTGAGCGAGATAACCGAGCCCATGAACGGCGCAGGCTGTTGATCGAAAGCGCCGACAGTAATGTTTTTGCACACCTCGACCAGACGCTTGACCAGCGAATCACCCCACGCACCTTGCGGCACCAGCAGGCGGCGAGCACAGGTGCAGCGCTGACCCGCCGAGATGAAGGCCGACTGGATAATGGTGTAGACGGCAGCATCCAGGTCTTTGACCTCATCCACCACCAGCGGGTTGTTGCCGCCCATCTCCAGCGCCAGGATTTTGTCCGGGCGTCCGGCAAACTGTTGGTGCAGCAGGTTGCCGGTACGGCTGGAGCCAGTGAAGAACAACCCGTCGATACCCGAATGGGCAGCCAGGGCGACACCCGTTTCCCGGGCACCCTGAACAAGGCTCAAGACACCCGCTGGCAGGCCGGCTTCGATCCAGCACTTGACCGTCAACTCGGCAACTTTCGGGGTCAGCTCACTGGGCTTGAATACCACGGTATTGCCGGCCAGCAACGCCGGAACGATATGGCCGTTAGGCAAGTGACCCGGAAAGTTGTAGGGGCCGAAAACCGCCACCACACCATGGGGCTTGTGCCGCAGCACGGCGGTAGCATCGGCCAGCGGCCCACTTTTTTCACCGGTACGTTCGCGGTAGCTCTGCACCGAGATCGCCACCTTGTTGACCATGCTGGTCACTTCGGTGGCGGACTCCCAGAGTGGCTTGCCGGTTTCTTCACCGATGCAGCGCGCCAACTCATCGGCATTGGCCTTGAGTGCTGCGGCAAACGCTTCCAGCACACTGATACGTGCTTCCAGCGACTGCAATGCCCAGCCGCTGAACGCCTTGCGAGCGGCCTTGACGGCGCTGTCGACTTGTTCAGCGCTGGCTCCTTGCCCTTGCCAGACTACCTTCTGACTGACCGGGTCCAGTGATTGCAGCGCTTCAGCTTGTCCTGGCTGCCAGCTACCGGCGATAAAGTGAGTCGTCATTATTTGGTCTCCCGGGCAGCAGACAGTGGCACGGCACGTACCTGATCACCGGCACTCAGGCGCAAGCGTTTTGCAGTCAACGTATCGACCACCAGGGTGCCGGCCGCCAGGCGCGCTGGTGCCGCAGTGATGCGGCACTCTTCGCGCTTACGGTTATGAATAAGGAATGGTGTGGCGTCGTCGCCCGGCGTCCCTACCGCCAGAACCAGCGCCTGGCTGTCCTGCACCGCGCGGATCTTGCTGGTTTCGCACTCCACGGCAGGGCCCGCATCGAAGATGTCGACGTAGCCCTGATAGCTGAAGCCTTCGCTTTTGAGCATGGCCAACGCCGGCTCGGTGTCGGTGTGCACACGACCGATCACGCCACGCGCATCTTCGGAGAGGAAGCAGGTGTACAGCGGGAACTTGGGCATCAACTCGGCGATGAATGCCTTGTTGCCAACGCCGGTAAGGTAATCGGCCTGGCTGAATTCCATCTTGAAGAAGTGTCGCCCCAGGCTCTCCCAGAAGGGCGAGCGCCCCTGCGCGTCGGACATGCCACGCATCTCGGCGATGATCTTGTTGCCGAACAACTCGGCAAACTCGGCGATGAACACCATGCGTGCCTTGGCCAGCAGGCGACCGTTGAGGCCAGTGCGATAGTCACTGCGCAAGAACAACGAGCACAATTCGGAATTGCCGGTCAGGTCGTTGGCCAGGAACAGCGTCGGAATCTCCCGATAAATGTTCAGCTCCTGGGAAGCGCTGACAGTCAGGCCAACACGGTAGTTGTACCAAGGCTCCCGCAAGCCGACAGCGCCGGCAATTGCGGAAATGCCGACAACCTCACCTTCGTCGTTTTCCAGTACGAACAGGTAGTCCGCATCGCCGCGCTCAGCTTCGCCACGGAAGGTCTTCTCAGCCCAACTGACCCGGTGCGCCAGGCGCTCCTCGTTGGCCGGCAAGGTTGTCAGGCCAGTGCCTGTGCTGCGCGCCAACTCGATCAGCGCAGGTAAATCGCTGCTGCATACGGGACGAACGATCATGCTATCTCCTCGGGCGGCGACCTGTGGCCACCGCGAAACTCGACCTGGGGTGCTCGGCTATCAAGCCGCAGGAATCAAACCGCAACCAGGCGCACGCTGGCGCCATCACCGACGCCGAGGGCTTCGGCTGCTTCAAGACTCAGGGTAACCGGCTTGCCAGGCACCCAATCGAGCTCCAGCAAGACGGCACGGTAGTCCTGCAGTTGGCCGTTGCAGACCAGATAGGGGCGTCCGCCCTTAACCACCGTGCTATCGAGCTTGACCGGCACAACCCGGCTCTGGGCTATCGAGCGGATACTCGAGACCCGCGCATGCAGTGTCGGGCCGCCATCGAAGATGTCGATGTAGTGATCTGTCTCGAAGCCTTCACGCATCAGGATGTCGAAGGTGATCTGCGCACGCGGATGCACCTGGCCCATGGCCTCTTGCGCAGCATCGGGCAGCAGCGGTACGTAAATCGGGTAATGCGGCATCAGCTCGGCAAGAAAGGTCCGGCTTTTCAGACCACACAGACGCTCGGCTTCGGCATAGTTGAGGTCAAAGAAGTTACGCCCAATGGCATCCCAAAATGGCGAATCGCCGTTCTCATCGCTGTAGCCCACGATTTCGGTCACCACCGAATCGGCGAAACGCTCAGGGTGCGCAGCCATGAACAGCAGGCGGCCACGGGAGTTGAGCTCCGACCAGCCCGTACCGACCAGCTCCGGCAGTACATAAAAGCTGGTGAGCAGACTGTTGCCTGTCAAGTCGTGGCACTGCGAGAGGACATGTATCTTGTTGTGGATCTTCAGCTCACGTGAAGCATGCACAAAGGTTTCATTGCGAAAGCTGTAGAACGGCTCGGAATAGCCAGCCGATGCTACGATCGCCGAGCAGCCGACCAGCTTGCCGGTAATGCTGTCTTCAAGGACAAAGAAGTAGCTCTCTTCCCCGTTGAAACTGACCTCGGCAGCGAAGGAGGTCTCTGAGGCGGCAATCTTGTCGCTCAAACGACCGGCATCATCTGGCAAGGACGTGACACCAATGGGGCTGTCCGCTGCCAGACGCTGTACTTCGCCTAGATCAGCCACTTGCGCGGGGCGCATCACCAGCATGGTGTCACTCCTTTCGGGAAAACAGGCCAGCCATCGCCAGCACGGAAAAAAACAGCAGGCGCCCTTGGGCACGTGCTCTGGAATTCGGATTCACCGGCCCCGAAGGACCGATGAACATACCTGGGCGTCAATCAAGCCTGGGTCAGTTTTATTGCAGCACGCTCGAAACGGTCCAGACCTTCGTCGATGTCGGCATCTTCGACCACCAGGCTTGGGGCGAAACGCACAACGTCGGGACCGGCCTGAAGGACCATCAAGCCTTCTTGCTCGGCAGCGTTGAAAATATCCTTGGCCTTGCCTTTCCAGGCATCGGACAGCACGCAGCCAATCAACAGACCCATGCCACGAACCTGGGTGAATAGACCGTACTTCTCACCAATCTGCTCCAGGCGAGCCTTGAACTTCTGGTGCTTGGCCTTCACGCCAGCCAGCACCTCAGGGGTGTTGACCACATCCATCACCGCATTGGCTACCGCACAGGCCAGCGGGTTGCCGCCGTACGTGGTGCCGTGGGTGCCGACGGTCAGGTGTTTGGCCAGGGCTTCAGTGGTCAACATGGCGCCGATCGGGAAGCCACCACCCAGGCTCTTGGCACTGGACAGGATGTCTGGCGTTACACCGTAGTGCATGTAGGCGAACAACTCGCCGGTACGGCCAACGCCGGTTTGCACTTCGTCGAAAATCAGCAGCGCGTTGTGCTTGTCGCACAGCGCGCGCGCACCTTCCAGGTAGGCCTGATCAGCTGGAACCACACCGCTCTCGCCCTGGATCGGCTCGATCACGACGGCGCAGGTCTTATCGGAAATTTGTGCTTCGAGGGCTTTCAGATCGTTGTAAGGCACATGGCTGATGCCGGTGATCTTCGGACCGAAACCATCGGAATACTTCGGCTGGCCACCCACACTCACGGTGAACAAGGTGCGACCGTGGAAGCTGTTGACGGTCGCAATGATCTCATGCTTTTCCGGACCGAAACGGTCATGGGCTACGCGACGGGCCAGCTTGAAGGCGGCCTCGTTGGCTTCAGCCCCGGAGTTGCAGAAGAACGCGCGCTCGGCGAATGTGGCGTCGACCAGCTTGTGGGCCAACTGCAAGGCCGGCTCGTTGGTGAACACGTTCGACACATGCCACAGTTTATTGGCCTGCTCGGTCAGCGCGTTGACCAGCGCCGGATGAGCATGTCCCAGAACGTTAACGGCAATCCCGCCGGCGAAGTCGATCAGCTCGCGGCCCGACTGATCCCAGACTCGGGAGCCCGCACCACGAACGGGGATGAAAGCCGCCGGTGCGTAATTGGGGACCATTACCTGGTCGAAATCGGCGCGTTGCACCGGAGCTTGCTCAACGGACATCGGAGTCTCCTGAAGAGGAACGCCTGCCTGGAACTGGCGAGCGATGGGGGGATTGTAAGGACAGATTGGCGCGCTACCTTGTCGCCAAGCGACAACTTCTTATAGCGCCAAACCCTGTTTTACCAAGGCTTTCGGCAATGCGACAAATAGGGTCGCAAAGGCGCAGTTTAAACGGTGCGTGGGATGGGTGGGAGATTCTGTTCTGATGGATCAGTTGCAGGCTCCCACCCTGTCCAGTTCGACCAAAACCCGGGACCGCACCGCGAGGCGATTAAAACGTCAGCCGCGTTCAGCAGGCACCGAGGACAACTCGAAAGGACTGCTGCTTCGTCGCTGGTTACGGTCTTCACGTGGCGTTGCGCCAAAGAAGTTGCGATAAGCACTGGAGAAGTGCGGCCCAGAGGAGAAACCACAGGACAAGCCAATCTGGATGATCGACTTGCTGGTCTGCATCAACATCTGTCGCGCCTTGTTAAGACGCAGTTCAAGGTAATACTGGCTGGGTACGCGATTGAGGTATTGCTTGAAGATGCGCTCCAACTGGCGCCGCGACACGCACACGTGCTGGGCTATTTCATCAGTGGTCAACGGCTCTTCGATGTTGGCCTCCATCAGCAACACGGCCTGGGTCAACTTCGGGTGACTCGACCCCAGGCGATTCTGCAACGGAATGCGCTGACGCTCACCACCCTCGCGGATTCGCTCGACCACCAACTCTTCAGACACCGCACCCGCAAGTTCCGCGCCATGGTCGCGAGCCAGTACTGCCAACAGCAAGTCGATAACCGACATCCCGCCACAAGCCGTCAGACGATCACGGTCCCAGTCGAACAGATGACTGGTGGCAATCACCTTGGGAAAGCGTTCAGCAAAATCATCCTGCCAACGCCAGTGCACCGCTGCACGGTAGCCCTCGAGCAAGCCCAACTGCGCCAACGGATAAACCCCTGCCGACAGGCCGCCGACAACACAACCGGCACGCGCCAGTTGCTTGAGAGCGCTGGCCAGTCCAGAGGCCACCGCCACAGGTGGCTCATCCGCCAGCAAAAACAACTTCTGGCAACCTTCCAGGCGCCCCGCCCAAGGCTCACCCGGCAGACGCCAGGCACCTTCAACGGCGGGCTCGGCCTGCAGGAACGACAACTCATAGACCACCTCTGGATGCACCCTTTGAGCAACCCGCAAAACCTCCTCAGCCAGCGCCAGGGTCAGGGCTTTGGTACTTGGCCAGATGAGAAAACCGATTCGCTGGGTGGTCATTGAGTGCGGTCCGAAACCTGAGAGAGGTCAAGAAGATAAAGCCCGGTCAGGCTGCGATCAGCTCGCAGCATGACCCATTTTGGTGCAAAACAGCAATCTTACTTCAGGCTGCCCGAAAGGAATTGCTGCAGGCGCTCGGACTGCGGATTGACCAGCACTTCGCGCGGGTTACCGGTTTCCTCCACCAGGCCTTTGTGCAGGAACACCAACTGGTTCGACACTTCGCGGGCAAAGCCCATTTCGTGCGTGACAACCACCATGGTCCGGCCTTCCTGGGCCAGCGACTGCATGACCTTGAGCACATCACCGACCAGTTCGGGGTCGAGCGCCGAGGTAGGTTCGTCGAACAGCATGACCTCCGGCTCCATCGCCAGCGCACGGGCAATGGCTACACGCTGCTGCTCACCACCGGACATATGCCCAGGATAGGCATCCTTGCGATGCGACACACCGACCTTGGCCAGGTAATGCTCGGCTTTTTCCAAGGCATCCTTTTTCGACATGCCGAGCACGTGAACCGGTGCTTCGATGATGTTTTCCAGTGCGGTCATGTGCGACCACAGATTGAAGTGCTGAAACACCATCGACAGGCGCGAGCGCATGCGCTGCAACTGCTTGGGATCGGCCGCTTTCAGCGCGCCGTCCTTGTTGGCCACCAACTTGAGCTCTTCGTTGTTGAGCAGGATCTTGCCTGCATGCGGCTGCTCAAGCAGGTTAATGCAACGCAGGAAAGTACTTTTGCCCGAACCACTGGAGCCGATGATGCTGATCACGTCGCCCGCCTTTGCGGCCAGGGACACGCCCTTGAGCACTTCGTGACTGCCATAGCGTTTATGCAGGTCTTGGACTTGAAGTTTGTACATGCTGTCGGTTCTCACAAAGCTGTCAGTCTTGAGCTAACGCCCAGGGCAAAAAAGTTACCGCAGGCCTTAGCCCTTGCGCGGCGCCAGGTAGCCAAGCCAGCGGCGCTCGGCCAACTTGAACAGGCGTACCAGAATGAACGTCAGGCACAGATAGAACACGCCGGCAGTGATGTAGGCTTCGAACGGCAGGTAATACTGGGCATTGACCGTGCGCGCTGCGCCAGTGATGTCAATCAGGGTAACGATCGACGCCAGACTGGTGGTTTGCAGCATCATGATCACTTCGTTGCTGTACTGCGGCAGAGCCCGGCGCAACGCCGACGGCAGCAGGATGCGGCGATACATCTTGACCCGCGACATGCCCATGGCCTTGGCCGCCTCGATCTCGCCGTGCGGCGTAGCCCTGAGGCTGCCGGCTATGATTTCCGCGGTGTAGGCACTGGTATTGATGGCAAAGGCCAGGCAAGCACAGAAGGTTGCGCTGGACAGCCACGGCCACAGGAAGCTCTCACGCACCGCCTCGAATTGAGCCAGTCCGTAGTAGATCAGGAACAACTGCACCAGCATCGGCGTGCCGCGAATCACATAGGTGTAGAGCCAGGCAGTCAGGTTGACCAGCGGCTGCTTGGAAACGCGCATCAACCCCAGTGGGATGGCCGTCAGCAAACCGAAGAACAGCGACAGCGCCAGCAACTTGAGGGTAGTCAGCAAACCACCCAGATACAGGGGCATCGCTTCCCAGATGACGTTGTAGTCGAAAATCATAGATCAGCCGCCTTTACGCCAACCGAGTAGCGCTTCTCGAGGTAACGCAGGGCCAGCAGCGAGACACTGGTGATCACCAGGTAAAGGGCTGCGACCGCCAGGTAGAAGGTGAAAGGTTCACGCGTGGCATCCGCTGCCTGCTTGGCCTTGAACATCATATCCTGCAGACCGACTACGGAAATCAGTGCCGTAGCCTTGGTCAGAACCAGCCAATTGTTGGTGAAACCTGGAATGGCCAGGCGAATCATCTGCGGCACCATGACCCTGAAAAACACCTGCAGACTGCTCATGCCATACGCCACGCCGGCCTCGGCCTGCCCTTTGGGAATGGCCATGAAAGCGCCGCGAAATGTCTCTGAAAGGTAGGCACCAAAAATAAAACCCAGGGTGCCGACGCCCGCTACCAGCGGATTGAGATCAATGTAGTCGTCGTAACCGAGCAGCGGTGCGACGCGATTAAGCAGGTCCTGACCACCGTAGAAGATCAGCAGGATCAGTACCAGGTCGGGAATCCCGCGGATTACCGTGGAATACAGGTCGCCCAGCCAGGCCAGCCAGCGCACTGGCGACAGACGCAGGGATACACCGATAAGGCCGAGTACAATGGCAAGGGCCATAGACGACAAGGCAAGCTGCAGCGTAAGCCACACGCCGTCGAGGATAACTGCCCCGTAGCCTTTCAACATAATGAGGTCCTCGACCTTTGGGATGAAAAAATGGTGCAAACCTCAGAGTCTCTGCTGCTTGCACCATTACACAGGTGTCACGTCGACGATTTACTTGGCTTCAGGGCCGTAGATGTCGAAGTTGAAGTACTTGTCCTGGATCTGCTTGTACTTGCCATTGGCACGGATACCGGCGATGGCAGCGTTGATACGATCCAGGTTGGCCTTGTCGCCCTTGCGTACGGCAATGCCGACGCCGTCACCGAAGTACTTCACATCGGTAAAGGACGGACCAACGAAGGCGTAGCCCTTGCCAGCGTCAGTCTTCAGGAAGCCGTCTTCAAGCAGCGTAGCATCGGCCACGGTGCCATCCAGACGACCCGCCGCTACGTCCAGATAGATTTCGTTCTGGGTGCCGTAAGGAACGATGGTGGCACCTTGAGGAGCCAGGACTTCCTTGGCGAAACGATCGTGGATCGAGCCACGCTGCACACCAATTTTCTTGCCCTTGAGCTCGGACAGATTGTCGCTGACGGTGGTGCCTTCCTTCATCACCAGACGCGCTGGGGTCAGGTAGTACTTACCGGTGAAGTCCACGGACTTCTTGCGGTCTTCAGTGATCGACATGGACGAGAGAATGGCGTCGATCTTGCGCACTTTGAGTGCTGGGATCAGGCCGTCGAACTCTTGCTCGACCCAAGTACACTTGACCTTCAGCTCTTCGCACAAGGCGTTGCCGATGTCGTAGTCGAAGCCAACGATGCTGCCATCGGGCGCTTTCGAGGCGAACGGTGGGTAAGCGGCCTCGATACCGATTTTCAGCGGTTTCTCATCAGCCAGCGATGCCAGGGAAAACACGGACAGCGCCAGTGCGCCAAGCAGTGCGAGTTTCTTCATCTGGAACTCCATCGGTAAAGGGCAATACGAGGCAGCGGATAACAACTGCCCAATTTGCGAATGGGTACAACGCGAGCTGCGCAGGGTCGACGAAACGTCTGACACACCACGAGCGAGTGATCGGCATTTTAGCGACAGCTCCGAAGCCGATGTTTCCTCAATGCGACAACTAGTTATAGAAGCGCAGGAACCAAGGGGCGGAGATATTGACAGCTTTCGCAGAATATGCAAAAGCAAAAGACAAATAACCAATCAATGAAGCAATAAGCGGGCCTATTATTGGCAAAGCCTTCTAATCCGGCAAGTGTAGCCTTTCAGCGGGCTCAATTTGCCGCCGTGATTGCACCGAAATCGACCGTTAGTGTTTCCCTTGGCCCCGTTACCGGCCAGCACCGGTGACAGATTGGTTACCGATGATTGTCGGAGTAACAGAAAGCACAAAGCCCCGCAGGCACTGCCTGACGGGGCTTTGTGGCGCTTGGGCAGGTTAGCTCCCAGGCGTGGGAGCTAACCTGCACAGCGATACCTTTAGGCGCAAACCTTGCTCATATCCTTATGGGTATCGATCAATTGCTGAACCACTCCCGGATCGGCCAGTGTCGAGATATCACCCAAGCCATCGTACTCAGCCGTGGCGATCTTGCGCAGAATGCGGCGCATAATCTTGCCCGAACGGGTCTTCGGCAGGCCAGGCGCCCACTGAATGACATCCGGGGAAGCAATCGGGCCAATTTCCTTGCGCACCCAGTTTTTCAGCTCCAGGCGCAACGCCTCGCTCGGCTCCTCGCCACCGTTGAGGGTCACGTACACGTAGATACCTTGACCCTTGATGTCGTGAGGCACGCCAACCACCGCAGCCTCAGCCACTTTCGGGTGCGCAACCATAGCGCTTTCGATCTCGGCAGTACCCATGCGGTGGCCCGATACGTTGAGCACGTCATCGACGCGACCGGTGATCCAGTAATAACCGTCTTCGTCACGGCGAGCGCCGTCACCGGTGAAGTACATGCCACGGAACGTCTTGAAGTAGGTGTCGACGAAGCGATCGTGGTCACCGTACAGCGAACGCGACTGACCTGGCCAGGAGTCGAGGATCACCAGGTTGCCTTCGGCAGCGCCATCGATCAGGTTGCCGAGGTTATCCACCAGGGCCGGCACCACACCAAAGAATGGACGGGTCGCCGAACCTGGCTTGAGGGCCGTGGCACCCGGCAACGGGCTGATCAGAACACCGCCAGTCTCGGTCTGCCACCAGGTATCAACAATCGGGCAACGCTCCTTGCCAACAGTCTGGTAGTACCAGTTCCAGGCTTCCGGGTTGATCGGCTCACCCACCGAACCGAGCAGGCGCAAGCTTGAACCATCGGCGCCGGCAACAGCAGCCTGACCTTCAGCCATCATTGCGCGGATAGCAGTTGGAGCGGTGTAGAGAATATTGACCTTGTGCTTGTCGATGATCTTCGACACACGGGTGATATCCGGATAGTTCGGTACACCTTCGAACAGTACCGTGGTAGCACCATTGGCCAGCGGACCATAGACAATGTAGCTGTGGCCGGTGACCCAGCCGACGTCGGCGGTGCACCAGTAGACTTCACCCGGGCGATAGTCGAACACCCGCTCGTGCGTCAATGCCGCGTACACCATGTAGCCACCAGTGGTGTGCAGCACACCTTTTGGCTTACCGGTGGAACCTGAGGTGTAAAGGATGAACAGCGCCTCTTCGGCACCCATCTCTTTTGGTGCACAGTGGCTGGAGGCGACCTTCATCAGGTCTTCGTACCAGATATCACGATGTTGGTGCCAGGCAATGTCACCGCCGGTGCGCTTGCACACGATGATCTTCTGCACGCTGGCGGTTTCCGGGTTGGTCAGCGCCAGGTCGACATTGGCCTTGAGCGGCGTACGACGACCACCACGCAGACCTTCGTCAGCGGTGATCACCACTTTGGATTTGCAGTCGATAATGCGTCCAGCCA
>NZ_JACOPV010000018.1 GCF_016881005.1 Pseudomonas arcuscaelestis
CGGGATGGCTCGGTTCGCTCAGACGCCAAACGATCGCGATGCTTCGGAGGCGGTATCTCGTTCAATTTCGTAATTAGCACGCTCCGATTTTTTAACTGACTGTTGCACTTGCTCCTTGAGGCCGCCCATCCTACATACCATCTAATAGCCACGAATTAGGCTTCACTCTCTGATCGCAGGGAGTAAAGCCAATGGCTAGTCACGGCTATATAACCATCACAGGTAAGACGCAAGGGCTTATTTCCGCCGGGTGCTCAAGTCAGGAGTCGATTGGCAACAAATGCCAAGCCGGGCATGCCGATGAAATAATGGTATTGGCAATGAATCATGGCATGACAAATGTCGGCAATATCAAACGCACCACACATGGTCCGATCGTTATCACCAAAAACATTGATAAATCATCACCGCTCTTGGCCCAGGCGTTGACCAATCGGGAAGCCATTGATTGCACGATCTGCTTCTATCGTACCTCAGCCTTTGGCACACAAGAGGAGTTTTATACCATTAAGTTGGGCGGGGCGCAGGTCGCCGATTACTATGTTCGATCCTTTAAAGTTGCCGGAGGTGTATCTCTTACAATAGAGGGAATGGCGAATCTACAAAGCGTCGACCAGATTCGAGAAGAGCTGATAAAATGACGCTGTTTCTATATTTGTCTGCTCTTGTTTTAGGGTTGTGGTTGGGTCGATTTTTCAAAACTTATTTTACCGGTCCTGATTTAAGCAATGCAGGAGCGTGGTTCTGTATCTTGTTTAATATTTTTTTGGGTTCTATTCATTTTGGGCTCGTGCAAAATGAAAGGTTTCTGTTTATTGGTGACGTCTCCAGTTGGGTGGATGAGTACCCCCTTGTTCTTTGGCCAGCGCTAATTGGTGTAGTTTTACACTCGACTTTTATGCCGGAGAAAACTACGCATTCGTAGAACGATTGACGGAAAATGCCTTGCTCGCTAACAAGAACAAGGCATCTCCAACGCATCAGCCCAACAACGTTCGTAGCACCTCGGTAAACGCCCGGGCGCTTTCTTCCTCGTGAGCATGACGCCCCTGACGCACCACCCACTGCCCATTGACCATCACATCGCGAACCTGACGATCCCCGCCGGCAAACAGCCAGCGGTTGAGGATGCCGTCTTCGCTGGCGGTTGCCAGGTAAGGATCGTTGCCGTCGAGCACCAACCAGTCTGCACGTTTGCCGACAGCCAGTTCGCCAATCGGCTGGCCCAGCGCCTGGGCGCCGCCGCTCAGTGCTGCGTCGTAGAGGGTCCGTCCGACCATTGGCTGATCGCCGCGATAGAGTCGATTGCGCCGCTGATCACGCAGGCGCTGGCCGTACTCCAGCCAGCGCAGTTCTTCAACCACGCTCAGTGACACGTGGCTGTCGGAACCAATGCCCAAGCGACCGCCCTGCGCCAGATAATCCACAGCAGGGAATATGCCATCGCCGAGGTTGGCTTCGGTGGTCAGGCACAAGCCGGCAATCGCGCCGCTGCGGGCCATGAGGGTAACTTCGTCGGCTTGTGCATGGGTGGCGTGGACCAGGCACCAGCGCTGGTCGACTTCGACGTTTTCATACAGCCATTGCAGCGGACGACGGCCACTCCAGGCCAGGCAGTCGTCGACTTCCTTTTGCTGTTCGGCAATGTGGATGTGTACCGGGCAGGTCTTGTCGCTGGCGGCCAGCACCTGGGCGATCTGCTCTGGGGTCACCGCGCGCAGCGAGTGGAAGCACAGCCCCAGCTGTTGCGCTGGTTGGCTGGCCAGTACAGGGCCGAGTTGCTGTTGCAGCTTGAGGTATTGTTCGGTGCTATTGATGAAGCGGCGCTGGCCTTCGTTCGGGGCCTGGCCGCCAAAGCCGGAGTGGCTATACAGCACTGGTAGCAAGGTCAGGCCAATGCCGCTGGCACGCGCAGCGGCGCTTATGCGCAGGGACAGTTCAGCAGGGTCGGCGTAGGCCTGGCCCTGTGTGTCGTGATGTACATAATGGAATTCAGCAACAGAAGTGTAACCAGCCTTGAGCATCTCGATGTAAAGCTGGCGGGCAATGACTTGCAGTTGTTCGGGGCTGATCTTGCCCACCAGGCGGTACATCAGTTCACGCCAGGTCCAGAAACTGTCATTGGGGTTGCCGGCGACTTCGGCAAGCCCGGCCATGGCGCGCTGAAACGCGTGCGAGTGCAGGTTAGGCATGCCCGGCAACAGCGGGCCTGCCAGACGCTCGGCACCCTCGGCCGAACCATTGGCCTGAACGCTTGAGAGCAGGCCATGGGCGTCGACCTCGATTCGGACATTTTCGGCCCAGCCCGTGGGGAGCAAAGCGCGCTCGGCGAAGAAGACGGACATCGGCGCAACACCTCGTTGTGATTATTTGTATATACATATACAGACGTTTGCCTGCTGGGTAAACTCCGGCAAGCTACCGTTCATTCAACCGAACAAAGGATATCTTCCGTGCCGACACCTCCTGTCTCCGCGCTGGTTGCCCAGATGGGCGAGGGGCCGGCGCCGCTGTATGCCCGGGTCAAGCAAATGATCGCCCAGCAGATCCAGAATGGCAGCTGGCCGCCGCACCACCGGGTGCCATCGGAAAGCGAACTGGTCAGCCAGTTGGGCTTCAGTCGCATGACCATCAATCGCGCCCTGCGAGAACTCACCGCCGAAGGGCTGTTGGTGCGTATGCAAGGGGTGGGCACCTTCGTGGCCGAGCCCAAAACTCGCTCTGCGCTGTTTGAAGTGAACAACATCGCCGACGAAATTGCTGCCCGTGGCCACCAGCATACGTGCCAAGTGATAACCCTCGCCGAAGAAGCCGCAGGTTCCGAGCGTGCCTTGGCCCTGGATATGCGCGAAGGGCAGCGGGTGTTTCATTCGCTGATCGTGCATTACGAAAACGGCATTGCGGTGCAAATCGAAGATCGCTTCGTCAATGCGCAGATTGCGCCTGATTATCTCAAGCAGGATTTCACCCGGCAGACACCCTATGCCTACCTGTCTCAGGTCGCGCCATTGACCGAGGGCGAGCATGTGGTCGAGGCGATATTAGCCGAGCCGGAAGAATGCCGGCTTCTGCACATTGAACAAGGCGAGCCGTGCTTGTTGATTCGCCGCCGCACCTGGTCGGGTCGCCAGCCAGTGACTGCCGCTCGTCTGATCCACCCAGGTTCCCGTCACCGTCTGGAAGGACGCTTTAGCAAATGAGCCAGCTACAGGTTTTACGCGCCAAGGATTACCCCCGCATGCCGTGGAAGAACGGCGGCGGTAGCACCGAAGAGATCACCCGGGATGCGGGCGAAGGCCTGGAAGGTTTTGGCTGGCGGTTGTCGATTGCCGATATCGCCGAGTCCGGAGGATTTTCCAGCTTTGCCGGATACCAGCGCATTATCACTGTGCTCGAAGGGGAAGGCATGCGTCTGCAGGTTGATGGCCAGGCCACGCGGCCATTGTTGCCCTTCGATGCGTTTGCCTTTAGCGGCGAAAGCCAGGTGAGCTGCACGTTGCTTGGTAGCTCGATTCGCGACTTCAACCTGATCTACTCTGCGCAGCGTTACCGTGCGCGCCTGCAGTGGCTGGATGGCAGTCAGCGAGTGTTCAGCTCGGCTTCGACACTGCTGCTGTTCGCCGCCGCCTCGCAGGTGGAAGTGGCGCTGGCGGGGCAGGGCGATCACACGCTTGGGCGCTATGATTGCCTGCATCTGGAGGCCAACACCGATCTGCAGACCTTGAACGTCCAGGGGCGCTGCTGTCTGATCGAGCTTACCCCACACTGAGTGTGTTACGCCTCGGCCGAATAATTCGGCTGGGGCTGTTACCCTATGACCCAAAGTGGTGCAACGCCACGGGTCGGCATCCGTTCACCGTCCATCTCCCCGAAACTTTTTTCATTGCGCCAAAGCCAAGCGCTGCGGGGCTCTGGCGCTAGCCTTTCAGCCTGGTAAACGACAGCGATGACGAGTTGGCATTTCAATTGCCTATGCTTGTACATACAAGTAAAGATGTGTTTGTATGAGCCCCATGACACACCCAATGCCTGGGTTGCTCTGGACTGATTGCTTAGGAGCCATTTCCGTGACCGACAACAATTTCAAAAAATTCCGTGACGTCGAAATCCGCGCAGCACGCGGCAACACGCTCACCGCCAAAAGCTGGCTGACCGAAGCGCCCCTGCGCATGCTGATGAACAACCTTGACCCGGAAGTGGCCGAGAACCCGAAAGAGCTGGTGGTCTACGGTGGTATTGGCCGTGCCGCACGTAACTGGGAGTGCTACGACAAAATCGTCGAGAGCCTGACCCACCTTAACGATGACGAAACCCTGCTGGTGCAGTCGGGCAAGCCGGTTGGCGTGTTCAAGACCCACAGCAACGCCCCACGCGTGCTGATCGCCAACTCCAACCTGGTGCCACACTGGGCCAACTGGGAACACTTCAACGAACTGGATGCCAAGGGCCTGGCCATGTACGGCCAGATGACAGCCGGCAGCTGGATCTACATCGGTAGCCAGGGCATCGTCCAGGGCACCTACGAAACTTTCGTCGAAGCCGGCCGCCAGCACTACAACGGCAGCCTCCAGGGCAAGTGGGTACTGACCGCGGGCCTCGGCGGCATGGGCGGCGCCCAGCCACTTGCCGCGACCCTCGCCGGCGCCTGCTCGCTGAACATCGAATGCCAGCAGAGCCGTATCGATTTCCGCCTCAGCAGCCGTTATGTCGACGAGCAAGCCAAGGACCTCGACGATGCCCTGGCGCGTATCGCCAAGTACACCGCCGAAGGCAAGGCCATCTCCATTGCCCTGCTGGGCAACGCGGCAGAAATCCTGCCTGAACTGGTCAAGCGTGGCGTGCGCCCGGACATGGTCACCGACCAGACCAGCGCCCACGACCCGCTCAACGGCTACCTGCCAGCCGGCTGGACCTGGGAGCAGTACCGCGACCGCGCCCAGACCGAGCCAGCTGCCGTGGTCAAGGCTGCCAAACAGTCGATGGCCGTTCATGTCCAAGCCATGCTCGCGTTCCAGAAGCAAGGCGTGCCGACCTTCGACTACGGCAACAACATTCGCCAGATGGCCAAGGAAGAAGGCGTCAGCAATGCCTTTGATTTCCCAGGCTTCGTACCGGCCTACATCCGTCCACTGTTCTGCCGGGGTATCGGTCCATTCCGCTGGGCCGCGCTGTCGGGCAACGCCGACGACATCTACAAGACCGACGCCAAGGTCAAGGAACTGATCCCCGACGATGCCCACCTGCACAACTGGCTGGACATGGCCCGCGAGCGCATCAGCTTCCAGGGTCTGCCCGCGCGTATCTGCTGGGTCGGCCTGGGCCTGCGCGCCAAGCTCGGCCTGGCGTTCAACGAAATGGTGCGCAGCGGCGAGCTGTCGGCGCCGATCGTCATCGGTCGCGACCACCTGGATTCGGGTTCGGTGGCCAGCCCTAACCGCGAAACCGAAGCCATGCAGGACGGCTCCGATGCGGTCTCCGACTGGCCGCTGCTCAACGCCCTGCTCAACACCGCCAGTGGCGCCACTTGGGTTTCGCTGCACCACGGCGGTGGCGTGGGCATGGGCTTCTCCCAGCACTCGGGCATGGTCATTGTCTGCGACGGTACCGACGAAGCGGCCGAGCGTATCGCCCGGGTCCTGCACAACGACCCGGCTACCGGTGTCATGCGTCACGCCGATGCCGGTTACCAGATCGCCATCGACTGCGCCAAGGAACAAGGCTTGAACCTGCCGATGATCACCGGCTGATCTTCGGTAATTGGTTGATACTGATATCTATGCGGGCGAATACGCCTCACGAGTACGGAGCATTAATGTGACTGAATTGACCCTCAAGCCTGGCAACCTGACCCTGGCTCAGCTGCGTGCGATCTACAAGCAGCCGGTGAAACTCAAGCTGGACGCCAGCGCTGACCAGCAGATCGACGACAGCGTTGCCTGCGTTGAGCAGATTCTGGCGGAAAACCGTACCGCCTATGGCATCAATACCGGCTTTGGCCTGCTGGCGTCGACCCGTATTGCCAGCCACGATCTGGAAAACCTGCAGCGCTCGCTGGTGCTGTCACACGCGGCAGGCGTTGGCCAGCCAATCGACGATGCCTTGGTACGCCTGATCATGGTACTCAAGGTCAACAGCCTGAGCCGTGGCTTCTCCGGCATTCGCCGCAAAGTCATCAATGCGCTGATTGCCCTGATCAACGCCGAGGTCTATCCGCACATCCCGCTCAAAGGATCGGTAGGCGCCTCGGGTGACCTGGCGCCGCTGGCTCATATGTCGTTGGTGCTGCTTGGTGAAGGTAAGGCCCGTCACAACGGTCAATGGCTGTCGGCCACAGAGGCGCTGGCCGTAGCCGGTCTTGAACCGCTGACCCTGGCCGCCAAGGAAGGTCTGGCACTGCTCAACGGTACCCAGGCATCCACTGCTTACGCCTTGCGCGGTCTGTTTGAAGGTGAAGACTTGTTTGCCGCTGCGACGTCGATTGGTGCGCTGACTGTTGAAGCTGTCCTTGGCTCACGCTCGCCATTTGATGCGCGTATCCACGAAGCCCGTGGCCAACGTGGCCAGATCGACTCGGCTGCCTGCTACCGTGACCTGCTGGGGGATGGCAGTGAGGTTTCGGCGTCCCACCAGAACTGTGGCAAGGTCCAGGATCCGTACTCGCTGCGCTGCCAGCCGCAAGTCATGGGCGCCTGCCTGACTCAATTGCGCCAGGCCGCCGAGGTACTGGTCATCGAAGCTAACGCAGTCTCCGACAACCCGTTGGTATTCGCCAAAGAAGGCGATGTGATCTCTGGTGGCAACTTCCACGCCGAGCCGGTCGCCATGGCGGCGGACAACATGGCGCTGGCGATTGCCGAAATCGGTTCGCTGAGTGAGCGTCGTATCTCGTTGATGATGGACAAGCACATGTCGCAACTGCCGCCATTTCTGGTGGCCAATGGTGGGGTTAACTCCGGCTTCATGATCGCGCAGGTAACCGCTGCCGCCCTGGCCAGCGAGAACAAGGCTTTGGCTCACCCGCACAGCGTCGACAGCCTGCCGACTTCGGCCAACCAGGAAGATCACGTGTCGATGGCGCCGGCGGCTGGCAAGCGTCTGTGGGAAATGGCTGAGAACACCCGTGGTGTACTTGCAGTTGAGTGGCTAGCTGCCGCGCAAGGCCTGGACCTGCGCGAAGGCCTGAAAACTTCGCCGAAGCTGGAGCAGGCCCGCCAGGCCCTGCGCGGCAAAGTTGCTTTCTACGAGAAAGACCGCTTCTTCGCCCCGGACATCGAGGCCGCTATTGCCCTCCTGGCCGAAGGCTCCCTCACCGGTCTGCTGCCGGCCAAGGTCCTGCCTAGTCTGTAAATCCTTTTGGGGCCGCATGGCGGCCCATCGAAGGGCAAGCCCGCTCCTGCAGTGGGAGTGGACTTGCCCCGCGATGGTTGATGGAACAGCCCAATCATTCTCACGACCAGAACAAAAATAAGGACGTGACATGCAACAAGCAGAAGGTCTCAAGCGTGGGCTTACCGCGCGTCACATTCGCTTCATGGCATTGGGGTCGGCAATCGGCACCGGCCTGTTCTACGGTTCGGCCGCCGCCATCCAGATGGCAGGTCCGGCGGTACTGCTGGCGTACCTGATTGGCGGCGCAGCGGTATTCATGGTTATGCGCGCCCTGGGCGAAATGGCCGTGCACAACCCGGTATCCGGCTCGTTCGGCAGCTACGCCAGCACCTACCTGGGGCCCATGTCGGGCTTTATCCTGGGCTGGACCTACGCCTTCGAGATGATCATTGTGTGCCTGGCCGATGTCACCGCATTCGGCATTTATATGGGTTTCTGGTTTCCCGAGGTCGCCCGCTGGATCTGGGTGCTGGGGATTGTTTTCCTGATTGGCGGCCTGAACCTGTGCAACGTCAAGGTCTTCGGTGAGATGGAGTTCTGGCTGTCGTTGCTAAAGGTCACCGCTATTGTGGCGATGATCCTGGCCGGCTTTGGCATCATGGCCTTCGGTCTTAGCAATGCCAGTGCGGAGCACGCAGTCGGTATCAGCAACCTGTTCGATCATGGCGGCTTCATGCCTAACGGCATCGGAGGTCTGATTGCCTCGTTCGCGGTGGTGATGTTCGCTTTCGGCGGTATCGAAATCATCGGTATCACCGCTGGTGAGGCCAAAGATCCGCAGCGCGTCATTCCCAAGGCAATCAACGCCGTTCCAATGCGCATTCTGCTGTTCTATGTGCTGACCCTGTTCGTGCTGATGTGCTTGTACCCGTGGCCACAGATTGGCAGCCAAGGTAGCCCATTTGTGCAGATCTTCAGCAACCTGGGAATCGGCTCGGCGGCGACGGTATTGAATATCGTGGTGATTTCGGCAGCGGTGTCGGCAATCAACAGCGATATCTTTGGCGCCGGACGGATGATGTACGGCCTGGCCCAACAGGGTCATGCGCCCAAAGGCTTCGCGAAAATATCTCGTCACGGTGTACCGTGGATGACTGTACTGGTTATGGGTGCGGCATTGCTCGGCGGCGTGGTGCTCAACTACCTGATCCCGGAAAACGTATTCCTGTTGATCGCTTCGATCGCTACCTTTGCTACGGTGTGGGTCTGGCTGATGATTCTGGTAACCCAGGTTGCCATGCGTCGCAGTATGAGCCGTGAAGAAGTGGCCGATTTGAAGTTCCCGGTACCGTTCTGGCCCTATGGTCCGGCGGCAGCGATTGCCTTCATGCTGTTTGTATTCGGCGTGCTTGGCTACTTCCCTGACACGCAGGCCGCACTGCTGGTCGGCGTAGTCTGGGTATTGTTCCTGGTTGCCTCTTACCTGCTGTGGTGCAAGCCGCGGGCAGCGAAAGCCGAGGCTGCCTTGGCCCAGGACCCTTCACAACTTCAGCGCTAGAAACGGAGACATTGCATGAAAACCCTCTGGCAGCACTGCCACGTGGCGAGCATGGCCCAAGGCACTTACTCGATCATTGAGGACGCGGCTATCGTCACCAGCGCTGGCCGTATCGAGTGGATCGGCCCGCGCCAGTCGCTGCCGACCATGACTGCCGATAGAACGGTGGACCTGGGCAATGCCTGGGTCACCCCAGGGCTGATCGACTGTCACACCCATACAGTGTTCGGTGGCAATCGCAGCGGCGAATTCGAGCAGCGCCTGCAAGGCGTCAGTTATGCTGAAATAGCCGCACAGGGCGGCGGCATTGCCAGCACCGTAAGGGCGACGCGTGCCGCCAGCGAGGATGAGCTGTTCGCCAGCGCCCGTCAGCGGGTCCAGGCCTTGATGCGCGATGGCGTTACCACGCTGGAGATCAAGTCCGGCTACGGCCTGGACCTTGCCAGCGAGCGCAAGATGCTCAAGGTTATTCGACGCCTGGGTGAAGAGTTGGCGGTGACGGTACGCAGTACGTGCCTGGCGGCTCATGCCTTGCCGCCTGAGTACAAAGACCGCGCCGATGACTACATTGCCCATATCTGCGATGAGATGCTTCCGGCCCTGGCGGCTGAAGGGCTGGTCGACGCCGTGGATGCCTTTTGCGAATACCTGGCGTTCTCCCCGGCCCAGGTCGAGCGGGTTTTCATCAAGGCCCGTGAGTTGAACCTGCCGGTGAAGCTGCATGCCGAGCAATTGTCGTCGTTGGCGGGCTCGAGCATGGCTGCGCGCTATCAGGCGCTGTCGGCTGATCATCTGGAGTTCATGACCGAAGATGATGCAATTGCCATGGCAGCAGCTGGGACCGTCGCGGTGTTGTTGCCCGGGGCGTTCTATTTCCTGCGCGAGACGCAACTGCCACCGATGGATGCTCTGCGTAAACACGGTGTGAAGATTGCCATTGCCAGTGACTTGAACCCCGGCACCTCGCCCGCGCTTTCACTGCGCTTGATGCTGAACATGGCCTGCACGTTGTTCCGCATGACGCCGGAAGAAGCCCTGGCCGGTGCAACTACCCATGCCGCCAGCGCGCTGGGATTGGGGCACAGTCATGGTTCGCTGGAAGTGGGCAAGGTCGCCGATTTCGTTGCCTGGCAGATCGAGCGTCCGGCGGATCTGTGCTATTGGCTCGGCGGGGATCTGCCCAAGCGGGTCGTGCGCCTTGGCCAGGAAATTTTCAGTTGAAGGAGGATTAATGGACAAGGTACTGAGTTTTCACCAAGGTCAATTGCCACTGTTGATCAGCATGCCCCACGCTGGTCTGCGTCTGACCCCAGTGGTCAAGGCCGGCCTGGTGGTGCAGGCGCAAAGCTTGCCTGACACCGACTGGCACATTCCGCAGCTCTATGATTTTGCCCGTGAGCTGGGAGCCAGCGTGGTGGCTGCCGAGTATTCGCGCTTTGTTATCGACCTGAACCGTCCGGACGACGACAAACCTTTATATGCCGGTGCCACGACCGGGCTTTACCCCGCCACGTTGTTCGAGGGCGAACCGTTGTTTCAGGCCGGCAAGGAGCCTTCTGCTGAGGAGCGGGCGGAATACCTCGAGGGTATCTGGCGCCCTTATCACGACACCCTACGTCGCGAGCTGGCACGCTTGCGCGAGCAGTTTGGTTATGCACTGCTCTGGGACGCCCACTCGATTCGTTCGCATATCCCGCATTTGTTTGATGGCAAGCTGCCGGACTTCAACCTTGGCACCTTTAACGGCGCCAGTTGTGATCCACAACTGGCCGAGCGTCTACAGGGTGTTTGCGCCAAGGCCGAGCGCTACAGCCACGTCCTCAATGGACGCTTCAAGGGCGGGCACATCACTCGCCACTACGGTGACCCAGCCAACAACATTCATGCGGTGCAACTGGAGCTGGCGCAGAGTACGTACATGGAGGAGGTTGATCCGTTCAAGTACCGCGAAGACCTGGCGCAGCCGACTCAGGTCGTGTTGAAACAGTTGCTTGAAACCGTGCTGGCCTGGGGGCAGGAACGCTATTCGCATTGAAGACATCGCAAGGCAAGCCCGCTTCCACATGACTGTCTGACAGGTGTGGGAGCGAGTTCGCCGGGCGATAGGGTCGGCAAGACCCATTCAGGTACATGCTCTAAGCGCAATTCAGGTTTATGATGCCCCACGGCAGAATAATTTCCACACGGAGTGCGTAATGCAGACCTTGTACCCGCAGATCAAACCCTACGCCCGGCACGATCTGGCCGTGGAAGCTCCACATGTACTGTATGTCGATGAAAGTGGTTCGCCGGAAGGTCTGCCGGTGGTTTTCATCCATGGTGGGCCAGGAGCGGGCTGCGATGCGCAAAGCCGTTGCTACTTTGACCCCAACCTTTACCGAATCATCACCTTCGATCAGCGTGGTTGCGGGCGTTCGACCCCCCATGCCAGCCTGGAAAACAACACCACCTGGCATCTGGTCGAAGACCTTGAGCGCATCCGCGAGCACCTTGGGATCGACAAATGGGTGCTGTTTGGCGGCTCCTGGGGTTCTACCCTGTCCCTGGCCTACGCTCAGACTCATCCGGAACGTGTGCATGGCCTGATCCTACGAGGGATCTTCCTGTGTCGCCCACAAGAAATCGAATGGTTCTACCAGGCTGGCGCTAGTCGCCTGTTTCCGGATTACTGGCAAGACTATATCGCACCGATTCCAGCCGAAGAGCGCGGTGATCTGGTAGCGGCATTCCACAAGCGCCTAACCGGCAATGATCAGATCGCCCAGATGCATGCCGCCAAGGCCTGGTCTACCTGGGAAGGGCGTACCGCAACCCTGCGGCCCAATCCGCTGGTGGTCGATCGTTTCTCCGAACCCCAGCGCGCGTTGTCGATCGCCCGCATCGAATGCCATTACTTCACCAATAATGCGTTCCTTGAACCGAACCAGTTGATTCGTGACATGCCCAAAATTGCTCACCTGCCGGCGGTCATCGTGCACGGTCGCTATGATGTTATTTGCCCGCTGGACAACGCCTGGGAACTGCACCAAGCCTGGCCGAACAGTGAGCTGAAAGTTATTCGCGATGCAGGGCACGCCGCTTCGGAGCCCGGTATCACTGACGCCTTGGTGCGCGCCGCAGACCAGATGGCCCGGCGCCTGCTCGACTTGCCTTTGGAAGAAGCATGAAGGGCCTGCTGCAACGCGTGCGTGGCGCGCGGGTAGATGTCGAGGGCAAGACGGTAGGTGCAATCGACCAGGGACTGTTGGTACTGGTTGCGGTTGAGCCGGGTGATACCCGCGCTCACGCCGACAAGCTATTGCATAAGCTGCTTAACTACCGGGTATTCAGTGATCCTCAAGGCAAGATGAATCTTTCCCTCAAGGATGTTGCTGGCGGTCTTTTGCTGGTATCGCAGTTCACCCTGGCTGCCGATACGCAAAATGGTTTGCGCCCTAGCTTTTCCACGGCGGCGACACCTGCGCTGGGGGCGGAGCTTTTTGACTATTTATTGGCTCAGGCCCACGCTCAACACCCCACCGTTGCCAGCGGTCAGTTTGGGGCAGACATGCAGGTGCACCTGGTCAATGATGGCCCCGTAACATTTATGTTACAAATATGAAGGCAAAAAACCCCTGTTTGCGCGAAAACAAGGGGTTTTGTAGCATAAATAGTTTGCTGGCCCTGATGCGTTGTAACGCAGCCTGCTGGATAATCGCGCGCTATGTGGGCCTGCGTTCGTAGGTTCGTTCCACTCTGACTCGAGACTGCCGGAACCGTTTGGGGAATCATTGCGCCCTTTCGGAGTCCGAACAGTGCTCGCCAACTTGGCATATGTCGCTGGCCGTTGGTTTTTTGATCTGTTTTCGGCGAGGGTAGCTCGTGATTGTAAGTTCCTGTAATGCACCAAGAACCCCCGGCATCCGTTTGCGCAAGGCCTTGCTCGCCTGCGCGACGCTGGCAGGCCTGTTTGGCACTGGCCAGCTCTGGGCGTTCAACCTTGATGACGTTGCAACCAAGGCGAAGGATCTTGCCGGACAGAAGTACGAAGCGCCGAAGAGCAATCTGCCGGCGGTCTTCCGTGACATGAAGTACGGTGATTACCAGCAGATCCGTTTCCTCACGGAAAAAGCCGAGTGGGCCAAGGACAAAACACCGTTCAAATTGTCCTTCTACCATCAGGGCATGCATTTCGACACACCGGTGAAAATCAACGAAGTCACCGCCACTACCGTCGAAGAGATCAAATACGACCCGAGCCGTTTTGATTTCGGCAGTGTGAAATTCGATCCAAAGGCTACCGAAAACCTCGGTTATGCAGGTTTTCGCGTCCTGTACCCGATCAACAAGGCCGACAAGCAGGATGAAATCATGACCCTGCTTGGTGCCAGCTATTTCCGCGTGGTCGGCAAGGGCCATGTCTATGGTCTGTCCGCTCGTGGCCTGGCCATCGATACTGCATTGCCGTCCGGCGAAGAATTCCCGCGCTTTACCGAGTTCTGGATCGAAAAGCCCAAGCCTGCCGACAAGCACCTGGTTATCTACGCGTTGCTCGACTCGCCGCGTTCCACCGGTGCCTACAAGCTGACTCTGCGTCCAGGCAGCGACACTATTGTCGACGTCAAGTCCAAGGTGTTCCTGCGTGACCACGTCAGCCGCCTGGGTATCGCTCCGCTGACCAGCATGTTCTTGTTCGGCGGTAACCAGCCATCGAAAGTGCCTAACTATCGTCCGGCCCTGCATGACTCCGAAGGTCTGTCGATTCATGCTGGCAATGGTGAATGGCTGTGGCGTCCACTGAACAACCCGAAACACCTGGCAGTGAGCAATTTCAGCGTTGAGAACCCACGCGGATTCGGCCTGCTTCAGCGCCAGCGTGAGTTCAGCCAGTTCGAAGACCTCGATGACAACTACCAGAAGCGCCCAAGCGCCTGGATCGAACCGGTCGGTGACTGGGGCAAAGGTACTGTCGACCTGGTCGAAATTCCGACCGCCGATGAAACCAACGACAACATCGTTGCGTTCTGGAGCCCGGAAAAACTGCCGGAGCCAGGCACGCCGTTCGAGTACGCCTACCGTCTACACTGGACTATCGATGAGTCCGAGTTCCACTCGCCGAACCTGGGCTGGGTCAAGCAGACCCTGCGTTCCACCGGTGACGTCAAGCAATCCAACCTGATTCGCGAAGCGGATGGCAGCGTTGCATTTCTGGTCGACTTCGAAGGCCCGGTGCTTGCCAAACTGCCGGAAGACACCGCCGTGCGCAGCCAGGTCAGCATCGGCGACAACGCTGAGCTGGTCGAAAACAACCTGCGCTACAACCCGGAAATCAAAGGCTGGCGCCTGACCTTGCGGATGAAGGTCAAAGACCCGAGCAAGTCCGTGGAAATGCGTGCGGCGCTGCTGCGTGACGTCCCGGTCGAGCCTGCAAAACCTGCGAAACCGACTAAACAGGACAAGGCTGCGGCCAAGTCTGCCAAGGCCGAGAAGCCTGCCGAGCAACCAGCCGCCGATGCGGCATCCACCACCGGGGCACCGGCCACCACCGAACAGGTGTTGACCGAGACCTGGAGCTACCAGTTGCCTGCCGATGAGTAATTCTCAAGCACGGCCAGAATCGCTCAGCGAGTATCTGGCCCATTTACCAATGAGCGACGAGCAGCGGGCAGAACTTGCCAGCTGCTCGTCGTTCAGCGAACTGCATCAACGCTTGTCGGGCCAGCCGGCCTGCGGTGGAGCCGAAGCCGTGCAGGCTTCGGTGGGGGAGCGCCTGACCCTGACCAGCGCCCAGGAAATACACGACGCCGAGATGCTGGCGGTGGATGGCAGCGGTCGTATCTGCCTCAAGGCTACGCCGCCGATTCGCCGTACCCGGGTGATTCCCGAGCCATGGCGTACCAATATCCTGATTCGTGGCTGGCGGCGCCTGACCGGGCGCACCAATGCTCCCGCCCCAGTCAAGCGCGAGCTGCCCAAGGCGCGCTGGCGCTGGGTTGGCTCCCTGCGCCGCTATATTTTGCTGGCGCTGATGCTGGGCCAGACGATCGTTGCCGGCTGGTACATGAAAGGCATTCTGCCGTATCAGGGCTGGTCGTTTGTCGATCTCGATGAAATCACCCGTCAGCCGCTGTTGCAGACGGCCACTCAGGTCTGGCCGTACGCATTGCAGACCAGCATTCTGATTCTGTTCGGCATCCTGTTTTGCTGGGTGTCGGCGGGGTTCTGGACCGCGCTGATGGGCTTTCTCGAGCTGTTGACTGGTCGTGACAAGTACCGTATTTCCGGCAGCAGTGCCGGTAACGAGCCTATCGAAGCTGGCGCGCGTACCGCGATTGTCATGCCGATCTGCAACGAGGATGTGCCTCGGGTATTTGCTGGCCTGCGGGCGACTTTCGAGTCGGTCGCCGCTACCGGTGACCTGGATCGCTTCGACTTCTTCGTCCTCAGCGACACCAACGACCCTGACATAGCCGTTGCCGAGCAACAGGCATGGCTGGAGGTGTGCCGCGAGGCCAAGGGCTTCGGGCGGATCTTCTACCGTCGCCGTCGCCGTCGCGTCAAACGCAAAAGCGGCAACCTCGATGACTTTTGCCGGCGCTGGGGCAGCGACTACCGCTATATGGTGGTGCTCGACGCCGACAGCGTAATGAGTGGCGAATGTTTGACCAGCCTGGTTCGGCTGATGGAAGCCAACCCGGACGCCGGTATCATCCAGACCGCACCGAAAGCCTCGGGCATGGATACCCTCTATGCGCGCATGCAGCAGTTTGCAACCCGCGTATACGGCCCGCTGTTCACCGCTGGCCTGCACTTCTGGCAGTTGGGTGAGTCGCATTATTGGGGCCACAACGCGATCATCCGCATGAAGCCGTTCATTGAACACTGCGCCCTGGCGCCATTGCCAGGCAAGGGCGCTTTCGCCGGTGCGATCCTCTCCCACGACTTCGTTGAAGCGGCGCTGATGCGTCGGGCCGGTTGGGGCGTGTGGATTGCCTATGACCTGCCGGGCAGCTATGAAGAACTGCCGCCGAACCTGCTCGACGAGCTCAAGCGTGACCGGCGCTGGTGCCACGGCAACTTGATGAACTTCCGCCTGTTCCTGGTCAAGGGCATGCACCCGGTGCACCGTGCGGTGTTCCTCACGGGGGTGATGTCATACCTGTCGGCGCCGCTTTGGTTCTTCTTCCTGGTGCTGTCGACTGCGCTACTTGCGACCAACACGCTGATGGAGCCGCAATACTTCCTTGAGCCGCGCCAACTTTACCCGTTGTGGCCGCAGTGGCACCCCGAGAAGGCCATTGCGCTGTTCTCGACCACGATTGTGCTGCTGTTCCTGCCCAAGCTGCTGAGTATCGTTCTGATCTGGGCCAAGGGTGCCAAAGAGTTCGGCGGACGCTTCAAGGTGACGCTGTCGATGCTGCTAGAGATGCTGTTCTCCATGCTTCTTGCGCCCGTGCGGATGATTTTCCACACCCGTTTCGTACTCGCCGCATTCCTCGGCTGGGCTGCGACCTGGAATTCACCGCAGCGTGACGATGACTCCACCCCGTGGAGCGAAGCAGTGCGCCGCCATGGCCCGCAAACCCTGCTGGGTGTGGCCTGGGCCTTGCTGGTGGCTTGGTTGAACCCAAGCTTCTTGTGGTGGCTGGTGCCTATCGTCGGCTCACTGATGCTGTCGATTCCGGTTTCGGTCATTTCCAGTCGTGTGCACCTGGGCTTGAGAGCCAAGGACGAAAGCCTGTTCCTGATTCCCGAGGAATACGCCACACCCGCTGAACTGCTCGCCACCGATCAGTACACCCACGAAAACCGCTGGCATGCCATGCACGACGGTTTCGTCCGGGCGGTGGTCGATCCACAGCAGAATGCCCTGGCTTGCGCCCTGGCAACTGCGCGTCATGGTGTCGCGGCGCCGATCGAATCGTTGCGCGCCGAGCGTATCGGCAAAGCGCTGGACGTTGGCCCAAGTGGCCTGGACGGCAACACCCGTCTGGCCTTGCTTAGCGATCCAGTTGCCCTGGCGCGCTTGCATACCCGCATCTGGGACGAGAAAAACGAAGCCTGGCTGGGCGTCTGGCGTCAGTCGATCGCCAACGACCCGCACTCGCCATTGTTGCCGTTGCATCCGGAGCCTGTGGCGCAGCCATCCATGGCTAGCGCCTGATGTGTCGCGGGGTAGGCCCGCTCCCACAGATAACCGCTGTGGGAGTGGGCTTGCCTCGCGATAGCTTTCTGCCTTTTTCTGATACCATCCCTCCCGAATATCTCGCACCCGTCTGTAGGACGGTTAGCGCTAAAAATAAAATTCGAGCTTTCTTGCTGGGGGATCTGGTGATGTTTAAAAAATATCTGTCGATGCTACTGGTTGGCGTCACCGCGTTGGTGGCGGTCAATGCTGCCCAGGCAGCCGGCGCCATTGATGAAGCGGTCAAACGTGGCACTTTGCGCGCGGGCATGGACCCCACCTACATGCCATTTCAGATGACCAACAAGCGCGGCGAGATCGTCGGCTTCGAAGTTGATATCCTCAAGGCCATGGCCAAGTCCATGGGCGTCAAGCTGGAGATGGTGTCCACCTCCTACGACGGTATTATTCCGGCCCTGATGACCGATAAATTCGACATCATCAGCAGCGGCATGACCCTGACCCAGGAACGCAACCTGAAGCTTAACTTCAGCGAACCCTTCATCGTTGTCGGCCAGACCCTGCTGATTCGCAAGGAGCTGGCTGATAAGGTCAAGTCGTACAAAGACCTCAACAAGGAAGAATACCGCCTCACGTCCAAGCTGGGCACCACTGGCGAGATGGTCGCCAAGAAGTTGATCGGCAAAGCCAAATACCACGGTTACGACAACGAGCAGGAAGCCGTGATGGACGTCGTCAACGGCAAGGCTGACGCTTTCGTCTATGATGCGCCCTACAACGTAGTGGCCGTGAACAAGGCTGGCGCTGGCAAGCTGGTGTTCCTGGATAAGCCGTTCACCTTCGAACCCCTGGCCTTTGGCCTGAAGAAAGGCGACTACGACAGCCTGAACTTCATCAATAACTTCCTGCACCAGATCAAGCACGACGGTACCTACGATCGAATCCACGACAAGTGGTTCAAGGACACCGCCTGGCTCAAGGACATGGAATAAGGCCGAGGCCACAAGCCTGGTTTGAAACCCGACGCGCAGGCTGGTCCTGCGCGTTCGCTTTTACGGAAGTACCCTTAAGTGATCAAACACAAGAAAGCTCAGTGGCCCTGGCATGGGTTGACCGCGTTGGTCCTGATCGGGCTGGCGGCGAGCCTGTACTACGCAACGTCAGTGATTTCCTACGAATGGCGTTGGAACCGAGTGCCACAGTATTTCGCCTACCAGGCGGAAGTAGCCCAGCGTGCTGCCGAGAACGGCACCATTGAAGCCATTGTCACCAAGGGGGAAATGGCCACCGTTACCGTGCGCGATGAAAGTGGCGCCGAGCAGGTCTTCGACGTTGAGAAGGGCAGCGTGCAACTGTCCCGCGGCGATGATGTGGCGGAAGGTGACCTGATTGGCGTAACCCATCATTGGGCCGCAGGACCACTGGCCTGGGGCTTGTGGACCACGGTGTGGATTTCGGTCGCCTCGGGCGTGATGGGGCTGATAATCGGCTTGTTCGCCGGTCTTTGCAGGTTGTCGAATAACCCGACGCTTCGGGACTTGTCCACGGTCTATGTCGAGCTGGTCCGCGGCACACCGCTGCTGGTGCAGATCTTTATTTTCTACTTCTTTATCGGCACGGTACTCAACCTGTCGCGCGAATTCGCCGGGGTTGCAGCACTGGCGCTGTTTACCGGCGCCTACGTTGCCGAGATCGTCCGCGCCGGCGTGCAATCGATTGCCAAGGGGCAGGGCGAAGCGGCTCGCTCCCTGGGCTTGAGTGCAGGTCAGTCGATGCGTCACGTGGTATTGCCGCAAGCGTTCAAGCGCGTGCTGCCACCGCTGGCGGGGCAGTTCATCAGCCTGGTCAAGGACACCTCGCTAGTGTCGGTGATTGCCATTACCGAACTGACCAAGAGCGGGCGCGAAGCAATCACGACTTCGTTCTCGACCTTCGAGATCTGGTTCTGTGTTGCTGGCTTGTATCTGTTGATCAACCTGCCGCTGTCGCACATGGCCAGCCGGCTTGAGCGGAGGCTTGCGCAAAGTGATTGAAGTCCGTGATCTGGTAAAAGTCTTCGACACACGTGGCCAAGTGGTGCGTGCGGTCGACCACGTCAGCACCAATGTGGCCAAGGGCGAGGTGCTGGTTGTACTTGGCCCATCGGGCTCGGGTAAGTCGACCTTCCTGCGCTGCCTCAATGGCCTGGAGTCGTTTGACGAAGGCACCGTGGCCATCGATGGGCTGCAACTGGCTGACCCGAAGACCGACGTCAACGCCTACCGGCGCGAAGTCGGCATGGTGTTCCAGCACTTCAACCTGTTCCCGCACATGACGGTGCTGGAAAACCTGTGCCTGGCGCAAAAAGTGGTGCGCAAGCGTGGCAAGGCGGAGCGTGAGGCAAAAGCTCGAGCGTTGCTGGAGAAGGTGGGGATCAGTCAGAAAGCCAATGAATACCCCTCGCGCTTGTCGGGTGGTCAGCAGCAACGGGTAGCGATTGCCCGTGCGCTGGCGATGGAGCCCAAGGTGATGTTGTTCGATGAGCCAACCTCGGCGCTTGACCCTGAAATGGTCGGTGAGGTGCTGGATGTCATGAAGACGTTGGCGCTCGAAGGCATGACCATGGTCTGCGTTACCCACGAGATGGGCTTTGCCCGGGAAGTGGCGGATCGGGTGCTGTTCTTCGACCACGGCAAACTGCTGGAAGACTCGCCACCCGAGCAGTTCTTCACCGCCCCCAAAGACCTGCGCGCCCAGGCGTTCCTGCGCCAGGTGCTCTAGCCCGTCAGATTCTTCGCCGGCCAAGCTGCTCCTATCCCCGGTAGGAGCGGGCTTGGCCCGCGATCGGGCGCAAGGCGCTGGTGAACAAGCAACACATAGTCCAGCTGCGCTCCCGCAAGAACACTCGCTACAGGCTGAACCGTCCTACCAGCGTTTGAAGCTGACGCCCCAGCCGCGCCAGTTCAAGACTCGACGCCGCGGTCTCTTCGCTGGCAGCGCTGGTCTGGTCTGACACTTCCCTGACGTTTATCACGCTGCGGTTGATCTCTTCGGCTACCGCACTTTGCTCCTCACTGGCGGTGGCTATCTGCTGGTTCATCCCCTGAATGCTCGACACCGTCTGAGTAATCTGGCTTAGGGCGTCGCCGGCCTTGCGACTCAGCTCGACGCTATCGTGAGTCAGACTTTTGCTGCTGTCGAGCAGGCGGGTGACCTGATCAGTACCCTCATGCAGGCTGCCGATCAGTTGCTCGATTTCTTCGGTTGATTGCTGGGTTCGTTGGGCCAGTCCACGAACCTCGTCAGCGACCACGGCAAAGCCGCGGCCCGCTTCTCCGGCGCGCGCTGCCTCGATGGCAGCGTTCAAGGCCAGCAGGTTGGTCTGTTCGGATACCGATTTGATCACATCAAGTATGCTGCCGATCCGCTGACTTTCGCCCGCCAGCTGGTGCATGGCGCTGATCGAGTTATCCATCTGCTCAGCCAACTGCTCGATTTGCACTACCGCTTCACCTACCACTTGATCGCCCAACTGCGCTTGTTGATCCGCGACGGTCGCTGCCTGTGAGGCGTGCTCGGCATTGCGGGCTACTTCATGCACCGTCGCGCTCATCTGGTTCATGGCGGTGGCTACCTGATCGGTTTCGTCTCGTTGCTGCACGATCCTGACTTTGGTCTGCTCGCTTACTGCTGAAAGTTGTTCAACGGCGCTGGAAAGCTGGGTAATGCCCAGGTCGATGCCTCCTATCAGCTCGCGCAGGCTCAAGGTCATGGCATGCATGCTGTTTTGCAGTTGGCCCATTTCATCGCGCCGCTGCACTCTTTCGGCCAGGTGCAGGTCACCTTTGGCGATACGCTCAGCCAGTGCCAGGGTGTTTTTGAGCGGTGTAGTGATTTGCAGGGTAATCACCCAGGCCGCCAGGCACCCGATCAGCAGGGCCAGGGCGGCTTGGCTGATCAATGCCGTATGCGCCTGGGCAGCTTCGTTATCACGTTGTTCTATCTGCTTGTCACTCAGTTGACGGCTGGCATTGCGAAGCTCGATACCCAACTGCTCCAGAGTAACCTGCACGGTCTCCACTGCGATGGCGGCGCGGCGATATTGCTCCAGGTTATCTTGATACTGGCCAAGGGCCGAGCGAGTGCCAGCCAAAATCTCAGCTTGAACGCCATTTGCTTGTGCCAAGGGTGTCAGTTGGTCGAGCGTCTTGCCGGCAGCTTCGACGGCGACCTGACCGACACTGGAAAAGCCTTCCAGCGGGTCAAAGGTGTAGGCGGGTACCAGGCTTTGCTGATTGACCGCTTCGATGTGTCGGGAAAGCGTTTCGACCAGATTCAGTACCCGGTCCTGGGTGCTTTGCTGGTCTTCGCTACGCACTGTTTCCAGGACTTGGTCCTGCAGCCTGTCGATTAACTCGCCCAGGCGCTGTTCCGTGCCCTGCATGGCTTGTTGCCGATCCTGGCGAAGGGCAACCGCTTGCTGCAACTGCTCGAAACCTTGGGAGAAACGCTGCACGATCTGCAGTTTGCTGGCGATCATCTGCCGATTTTCAGCGCTTTCAAAGCGATTCTGCATCGCCGTGAGTAGCTCCTGTAATGACCGCAGCGACTGCTCGACCTGCGTCTTGCTCTGCAAGTCGTTAAGCACTCGAAAAGTGATACGTTCGGCCCGCAGGTCCTTGCCAATATCATTGAGTCGGGCAATTTCCACTAGCTTCTGCGAGCGATCGATGGCGTCCTCCATTGCGCGCCAGCCGCTGAATGTTATCAATAGTGTCAGTAGCAGTACCAAGGCGAAGGCCAGGGTCAGCTTCAGCCTGACGCTCATGTTGCCTAGCATCCGATTCACAGGTCCGAACATGGGGGTCTCCAGCAGTTGAGAAATGACAAGCGCCCGGACGTGGATCAGGGCACCGCACCTTGCTCATCGGCGGGGAATGGGAGGGCTAGACCTGCAAAACGTGTAGGAAAGTTCGACTCAGTAGCGAGGAAAAAAGGCCTGAGTTTGGGGGGGGAGTAGGAAGGTTGCCTAAGGGCAGACAGGAACGGTATCTGTCGATACTGAGCCTGTGCTGCCGCGAAGGGCAGCACAGGTTGTTTATCTTAGAGCTGGAATTTGCCAACCAAGCCTTGCAGGTGGGTGCCCAGACGCGCCAGTTCGACGCTGGAGGCTGCTGTTTCTTCGCTGGCGGCGGAGGTCTGGTCTGACACATCGCGCACGTTCATGACGCTGCGGTTGATCTCTTCAGCTACAGCACTCTGTTGCTCGGCTGCTGCGGCGATCTGCTGATTCATTGCCTGGATCGAGGATACGGTACGCGTGATGGTCTCCAATGAGGAACCGGCGCGCCGTGTCAGCTCGACACTGCTGTCGGTCAGGTTGCGGCTGGCATCCATGGTGCTCGCCACCTGCTGAGTGCCACTTTGCAAACCGGCGATCAGCGCTTCGATCTCTTCGGTCGACTGCTGGGTGCGTTGCGCCAGGCTGCGCACTTCATCGGCGACCACGGCGAAGCCGCGGCCGGCTTCGCCAGCACGGGCCGCTTCGATCGCCGCGTTGAGCGCCAGCAGGTTGGTCTGCTGGGCAACGGACTTGATCACATCCAGCACGCTGCCGATCTTGTCACTTTCGCTCTGGAGCTTGCCCATGGCATCGCTGGAGTGATTCATTTCGCTGGCCAGGCGTTCGATCTGGGCAATGGCTTCGGCGACCACCCGATCACCCTCACGGGCCTGCTGGTCGGCTACCAGCGCTGCCTCGGACGCTTCTTCGGCATTGCGCGCAACTTCCTGGACGGTGGCGGCCATTTCGTTCATGGCGGTAGCGACCTGGTCGGTCTCGACCTTTTGGTTGTTAACCCCGGCACTGGTCTGCTCGGTTACCGCAGACAGCTCTTCAGCGGCGCTGGCGATCTGGGTGACACCATCGCCAATACCACCGATCAACTCGCGCAGACTGACAGTCATGCGCTGCATGCTGCGTTGCAGTTGGCCAAGCTCGTCACTGCGCTCGACAATCAGATCCTGGCGCAGATCGCCGCTGGCGACGCGGTCGGCGGCGTTGAGGGTTTGGCGCAGAGGGAGGGTGATCTGCCGGGTGATAGCCCAGGCCGCCAGCACGCCAAGCAGCAGGGCCAGCACCGTGGCCAGGGTGAGCATTGACTTGGCGTGCTGCGATTCATTGTCGCGCAGTTGGGTCAAGGTAGTGGTCAATTGCAGGCTCTGATCGATCAGGATCTGACCTTGTAGCGACATTTGCTGGGTGGCCAGATCGAAGGCCGCTTGCGCGGTGCCAAACTCGATCACCGCCGCGCGATAGTTGCCCAGGGCACGAGCCGCCTGATTGAGGTTGCTGGTGTAGTTGGCGGGCAGCACATCGGCTAGGGTGGTGAGTTGCGAGATCGCCTGGTCGATGGCTTCGAGGGCAGATTGCTGGAACTCAGGCCTGCCACTGTAGGTGTAGCCGCGCACCTGGAAGCGGGCTTGCTGCAGCAGTTTGCTGGCCCCGACCACGCTATTGAACAGGTTCAGGTCGCTGCCCGTGAGCAGTTGCTGTTCAACCTGAGTGGTCAGGCCCGCAGCCTCGTCGGCGCTGCTGCCCAGTACGGCACGGCTGGCCTCACGCTGGCGGGTCGCTTTCTCGGAAGCATCCAGCCCGAGTCGGTACTGGCGAACGGCTTCTTTCTGCTGCTCGATACGCTGTTTGTTTTGCGTCAGAACAATGCGCTGCTCGACCTGTTGCAGTTGGCGGTCAAGGTTGGCCAGCGCATTGTTGAGGTTCTGCGCTGCGCTGTCATCGCCCTTGATCTGAAGGTTCTGCCGAGCTATGCGCAGTTCGAGGGTCGCCTGCAGGACCTGGGAGATGCTGCCAAGGGTATCGCCGCGCTGGGTGATACCGTTCAGGCCTTGCCAGCCTGTCAGGGTAATGCTCAAGGTCAGCAGCAGCACCAGGCCAAAGCCGATACCGAGCTTTCGATTGACGCTAACGTTACCCAGGTGCTGGGCTAACCAACGGTACATGGCAGGACTCCATTGCGATCGGCAGAGGCGATTGGTTGTTCTAGTGCCTATGCATCGGCGCCAGATCGCAAAACTGAAGTCAGAACAGACGAGCGAGCAGGGCAGTAACGGCCGTCTCTACCCGCAGGATGCGTTCGCCAAGCTGCACCGGGGAAAGCCCGGCCTTGCCCAGCAGGTCGATTTCGTAGGGAATCCATCCGCCCTCAGGACCAATGGCTAGCGTCACCGGTTGGTCTAGCCCGCGGGGGCAGGGAGGGAAAGGTCCTGGGTGGCCGACCAGGCCAAGTGTGCCTTGGGCAATGGCGGGCAGTCGGTCTTCGACAAACGGCTTGAAGCGCTTTTCGATGACCACTTCGGGCAGGATGGTGTCGCGGGTTTGCTCCAGGCCAAGGATCAGTTGTTCGCGGATGGCCTCGGGCTCGAGAAACGGCGTCTGCCAGAAGCTCTTTTCGACGCGGTAGCTGTTAACCAGAATCAGCTTTGGCACACCCATGGTGGCAACGTTCTGGAACACGCGGCGCAGCATCTTTGGGCGTGGCAGGGCCAGCACCAGGGTCAACGGAAGCTTGGCGGGTGGTTCACGCTCGAAGCTGACTGAAAGCTCGGCCTCGTGGCCTTCCAGGCGCTCCACTCGGGCTTCGCCCATCAGGCCGCCGATGCGTCCTACGCGCAGACTGTCACCTACCGCCACGCGATGGATTTCCTGCATGTGGGTAAAGCGCCGATCAGCCAGGACGACGCGATCGGCCGCAATAAAATCGGCTTCTTCGAGTAACAGCAGGTTCACGGCTGGGTCGCTGGTGGCTGGTCGTTATGATCGTCAGCGGCGTCATCGGGATGCTCGCTGCGCTTGCGGATCAAACCGCCGAACAGCACGCCGATTTCGAACAGCAGCCACATAGGCACGGCCAGCAGGGTCTGCGAGAAGATATCCGGTGGCGTGAGGATCATCCCGACCACGAAGCAGCCGATGATCACGTAGGGGCGAATTTTCTTCAGGTACTTCACATCAACCACGCCGATCCATACCAGCAGCACCACCGCTACCGGGATCTCGAAGGCCACGCCGAAGGCGAAGAACAGGGTCATTACGAAGTCTAGATAGCTGGCAATGTCGGTCATCATCGACACCCCTTCCGGGGTGGCGCTGGCGAAGAAACCGAAGATCAGCGGGAACACCAGGAAGTAGGCAAAGGCCATTCCGGCGTAGAACAGAATGATGCTGGAGATAAGCAGCGGGATTGCGATGCGCTTTTCGTGGCGGTACAAGCCCGGCGCAATAAACCCCCAGATTTGCTGGAGGATCAACGGAATGGCCAGGAACAGCGAGACGATCATTGTAAGCTTGAACGGCGTCAGGAACGGCGAGGCCACATCGGTGGCAATCATCGTCGCGTTGGCCGGCAGGTGCTCGCGTAGCGGGGCGGAGACCAGGGTGTAGATCTGCTGTGCGAAGGAAAACAGCCCGGCGAAGATCAGGAAGATGGCCGCGACGCAGCGCAGCAGACGTGTGCGCAGCTCGGTGAGGTGCGAAACCAGGGGCATTGGCTGGTCGTTTTCCGGAATATCGCTCATGGGGCTCGCGGTGGCTGTGTCGGTTCGGTAGTGACCGCGGCAGTCGGGGCGGCCTCGGTAGGCGCTGCAGCCGGCGTTGCGGCGACTTCGCTGCTGGCAACCGGCGTGGCCGGTTGCTCAGGCTTTACGCTTTGCGGGTTGAGGATCTTGCGCGCTTCCTGCTCCATGGAGAGGATGTGCTCGTTGTGCAACTGGCGACGGATATCGTCGGCACCGATCTCACGCTCAACTTCCTGTTTGATGGAATTGAAACTGCGTTTGAGGCGGCCGATCCACAGCCCCGCCGTGCGCGCGGCACCCGGCAAACGCTCAGGGCCGAGCACCAGCAGGGCCACAAGGCCTACGAGCAGCAGTTCGCTGAAGCTGATCCCGAACATTGATCAATCTTTCCTGATGGGCTCTTCGACCTTGTGCGCCTGGCCGTCGATAGTCTGCGGCTGGTTCAACGGTGAAGTGGCTTGCGGCTGGACAGGTTGTACTGGCGCTTGAGGCTGTTCTTCAGGCTTGGTCTCTTCTTCGTTCATGGCCTTCTTGAAGCCCTTGATCGACTCGCCCAGGTCACTGCCGAAGTTTTTCAGCTTTTTGGTACCGAACACCAGTACCACGACGACCAGCAGGACGATCCAGTGTTTCCAGTCAAAAATACCCATGGTGCAATCCCTCGAAATAATTCAGTTAGACCGACGGCTGTCGCGCTGCCTTCTCGGCGTGCCCGGACAGACCAAAACGACGGTCCAGCTCATCCAGCACTGCCTGCGGGTGTTGGCCCAGTTGAGCGAGCATCACCAGGCTATGAAACCACAGATCGGCAGTTTCGTAGATGACATCGCTGTAATCACCGCTATGGGCGGCGTCCTTGGCAGCGATGATGGTTTCGATCGACTCTTCGCCGAGCTTTTCCAGAATCTTGTTCAGGCCCTTATGGTAGAGGCTTGCCACGTAGGAGCTGTCCGGCTCTGCGCCTTTGCGCGCTTCCAGCACTTCGGCCAGGCGGGTCAGGGTGTCGCTCATGTCAGTGTCCTGCGTTGTAGATGGCATGGGGATCTTTCAGGACCGGATCGACGGTTTTCCACTCACCCTGCTCGTAGACACGGTAGAAGCAGCTCTCGCGACCGGTATGGCAGGCGATATGTCCCAATTGCTCGACCATCAGAATGATCACGTCGGCGTCGCAGTCCAGGCGCATTTCATGCAATTTTTGCACGTGGCCGGACTCTTCGCCCTTGCGCCACAGTTTGCCACGCGAGCGGGACCAGTAGATGGCCCGCTGCTCGGCGGCGGTCAGGGCAAGCGACTCGCGATTCATCCAGGCCATCATCAGCACGCGCCCGGTTTTGTGGTCCTGGGCGATAGCCGGTACCAAGCCATCGCTGTTCCAGTTGATCTCGTCCAGCCAGTCTTTCATGTACGACTCCAAAGCGAGAGGCCCGATCCTCTGCCGACCCCTTGCGCTAGTTTGCCAGTCGGCGGGCCTGCTGGCTATCGACGTACGATCAGGTAAAGGCCGGCGGCCAGCATCAACCAGGCAGGCCACGCAGCGGGGGCGCTGAGGCTGACGGCTCCGGCCGCCAAGGTCGCGCCACCGCCAAGTAGGCCGGCGCCGAGAAGGCGCAAGGCCCAGTGATCGCTTTTTTGCTGCCAGGGGGCTGGCGGATCGGACAGGTGCGGCTGGGACATGCGCTCAAGCAGGTCGCGGGTCATGCCGGCCAGGTGCGGGATCTGTTCGACCTGGCCGTGCAGGTTTTGCAGCAGCGTTTTGGGGCTGACGCGTTCGCGCATCCAGCGTTCCAGGAACGGTTGGGCGGTGCTCCACAAGTCCAGTTCGGGATAAAGCTGGCGACCCAGGCCCTCGATATTCAGCAGGGTTTTTTGCAGCAACACCAGCTGTGGCTGCACTTCCATATTGAAGCGCCGCGCGGTCTGGAACAGGCGCATGAGTACTTGGCCGAACGAAATATCTTTTAACGGTTTTTCGAAGATAGGCTCGCAGACCGTGCGGATCGCCGCTTCGAATTCGTTGAGCTTGGTGTGCGCCGGGACCCAGCCCGAATCGATGTGCAGTTGGGCCACGCGGCGGTAGTCCCGCTTGAAGAAGGCAAACAGGTTGCGCGCCAGGTAGTCCTGGTCCTCGGGTGTGAGGCTACCGACAATGCCGCAGTCGATGGCAATGTATTGCGGGCTCCACGGTTTGACGGTGCTGACAAAAATGTTGCCTGGATGCATGTCGGCGTGGAAGAAGCTGTCACGGAACACCTGGGTGAAGAAGATCTCGACGCCGCGTTCCGCGAGCATTTTCATGTCGGTGCGCTGGTCGGCCAGGGTCGCCAGGTCGGTGACCTGGATGCCGTAGATGCGCTCCATTACCAGCACCTTGGGGCGGCACCAGTCCCAGTAGACCTGGGGCACATACATCATCTCGGAACCTTCGAAGTTGCGCTTGAGCTGGCTGGCATTGGCCGCTTCGCGCAACAGGTCGAGTTCGTCGTAGATGGTTTTTTCGTAATCGTTGACCACTTCTACCGGGTGCAGCAGGCGGGCGTCGGCCGATACCCGCTCTGCGCCACGGGCGATCAGGAATAACCAGGCCAGGTCCTGGGCGATGATCGGCTTGAGGCCTGGACGCACCACCTTGACCACGACCTCTTCACCGCTCTTGAGCTTGGCCGCGTGAACTTGTGCCACCGAGGCTGAAGCCAGTGGCTCAACGTCGAAGCGGCTGAACACGTCGCTGATTTTAGCGCCGAGCTGCTCTTCGATCAGGGCCACGGCTTTTTGAGGATCGAAGGATGGAACGCGGTCTTGCAGCAGCATCAGCTCATCGGCGATGTCTTCCGGCAGCAGGTCGCGGCGGGTTGAAAGCAGTTGGCCGAACTTGATGAAAATCGGGCCCAGGTCCTGCAAGGCCAGGCGCAGTCGAGCGCCACGGCTGAGGTCGAGAGTTTTGCGCGGCAACCAGCGCCACGGCATGACGTGCCGCAGGGCCATCAGCCACCAAGGCAGCGGCAGTTCGAACAGCAGATCATCGAGACGGTAGCGGATGACCACGCTCTGGATGCGCAACAGACGGCGGACGGCAAGCAGCTTCATGCGTTATCGCTGGTAGGAAGGGATCGGGCAAGGCGCTCAATACGCGCCTCGAGGCGTTCGATGTCGACTTTTAGCGTGTCGAGTTCGCTGAAGCGGGCTTCGGCTTCGCGTTGGCCAACCAGTGTCCGCGCCTCTTCGGCGAGGTACTCGGAAAGATTCTGGTTGAGTGCAGCCAAGCCTTGGCGTGTCCAGTTGGCGCGGCTGCGCAAATGGCCACTGAGTAATTGGGTGGCCACCGGCCCGAGCCAGCGGGAGACTTCATACTCCCAGTCCAACTCCAGGTCCTGGAGAACGGCGACCAGGTCCAGCAGCACCGCACTATCACCTTCAAGCTCGACCTGTGGACTGTGCAGTATGGCGCTCTTGTCCTGGCTCAGGGCCAGGCGCACCAGGCTGCTGGCCGGCGCACGCAGGGTGCAGTCAGCTTCGTTGGCCCAGTGCGCGGCAAGCATCAGGCCTTCATCGCTGGGCAGAATGAACAGTTGTAGTGCCGGTTGGCGGCAGTCAATGGCAATCACCTTGCCATCGAGTGGGCGCAGGCGCGGCAATGCTGTGCTGTCCAGGCGCAAAACACGGTTAAGACCGTGTTCGACGCTGGCGAGAAGGCCGGCCAGGAGCATCAGGGCTTGATGCCGCGGTGCAGGGCGACGATGCCACTGGTCATGTTGTGGTAGGTCACCCGGTCGAAACCGGCATCGACCATCATCGCCTTGAGGGTTTCCTGGTCAGGGTGCATGCGGATCGATTCAGCCAGATAGCGGTAGCTTTCCGAGTCGTTGGTGATCAGCTTGCCGGCCAGTGGCATGAAGGCGAACGAGTAGGCATCGTAGACCTTGGACATCAGCTTGCTGGTCGGCTTGGAAAACTCCAGTACCAACAGGCGTCCACCCGGTTTGAGCACCCGCAGCATCGAGCGGATGGCATCTTCCTTGTGGGTGACGTTGCGCAGGCCGAAGGCGATGGTGACGCAGTCGAAATGATTGTCGGGGAACGGCAGCTTTTCAGCGTCGGCCTGGACAAATTCGATGTTGCCGGCGACACCACGGTCGAGCAGGCGGTCGCGACCGACCTTGAGCATCGACTCGTTGATGTCGGCCAGAACTACCTGGCCGGTTGGGCCGACCAGTTGCGAGAACTTGGCTGCCAGATCGCCAGTGCCGCCGGCGATATCCAGTACCCGGTTACCGGTGCGCACACCAGACAGCTCGATAGTGAAACGCTTCCACAGGCGGTGCATACCGCCGGAAAGCACATCGTTCATCAAGTCGTACTTGGCTGCTACCGAATGGAAAACCTCAGCGACTTTCTCCGCTTTCTGGCTTTCCGGCACGTTCTGGTAACCGAAATGAGTGGTGGGTTCGGCGTTGTCGCCTTTGCGCTGATCGTTCATATCGCTTCACCGGAAAAAATTACTGGCCATTCTAGGGCGTACGGTCGGATTTGTCTTGGCGGGGTGTGTCGCAGGTCGGGGCGCAGGCATAATAAAAGAATAGAAGTATGCCTCTGAACCCAGGATTGAATAAATGACTCAGATCAGCGTTGAGCGCAAACACAGCCTGGGCCGCGAAGCGGCTCGGGAGAAGGCCCAAGGCCTGGTCGACAAGCTGGCCCGCGAGTACGACCTCACTGCCCGCTGGAATGGCGACCGGGTCGAGGTCAAGCGCAGCGGTGCCAATGGCAGCGTGCAGATCGGTGAAGACACCATCAGGGTTGAGCTGAAGCTGGGCATGATGCTGTCGATGATGAGCAGTACCATCAAAAGCGAAATCGAGCGGGCTCTCGACAAAGCCCTCGCCTAGCGGCTCAAGGGGGAACTGCAAGTTGCAAGTGGTTGGCGGTGAATTTCGCAGATGCCAACCACATAGCAACCGCCGCCGCTCCTATTGCAGCTAAAACCTTGCCGCTCCCCCATTAGGGTGTGAATTCTAATTTTTCTCCCTACCTTGTGCTCAAGCCCAACTTCCATGGGCAGTTCCTCCATATCATTTCGAGCGTGAGGTGCAGAGCATGGCAAAAGTTATCTTGAAGAAAAAAGAAGACACCCAGAACTCATTGGGTGAGGTGCGCGGCTATGCCCGCAAGATCTGGCTGGCAGGCCTTGGGGCCTACGCCCGGGTCGGCCAGGAAGGCGCCGACTACTTGAAAGAACTGGTCAAGGCTGGCGAAACCGTCGAGAAGCGTGGCAAGAAGCGTATCGACCACGAGCTCGATGCAGCCAACACCCAGATCGATTCGGTCAAGGGTGAGATCACTAACGTGAAGGGTAAAGTCGAAGTCCAACTCGATAAAATCGAAAAGGCTTTCGACACACGGGTCGCCAGCGCCTTGAATCGCATCGGCATTCCGTCTAAACATGACGTGGAGGCACTCTCTGCCAAGCTCGATGAGCTGACGGCATTGCTTGAACGTGTCGCACGTAAACCATAAGGAGAGCGGGATGGCTGGCAAGAAGAATAGCGATAAAGAAAGCAGCTCCTGGGTCGGCGGGATCGAGAAGTACTCCCGCAAGATCTGGCTGGCTGGATTGGGTATCTACTCCAAGATCGACCAGGACGGCAACAAACTGTTCGAGTCGCTGGTCAAGGATGGTGAGAAGGCAGAGAAGCAGGCCAAGGGTTCCGTCGATGCCGCCAAGGCTTCGGCCAAGTCCGCCACCTCTCGTGTGGGTGATGTCAAAGACCGCGCCCTGGGCAAGTGGAGCGAACTTGAAGAGGCTTTCGACAAGCGTCTGAACAGCGCAATCTCACGCCTGGGTGTGCCCAGCCGCAACGAGGTCAAGGCGCTGCATCAGCAAGTCGATACCTTGACCAAGCAAATCGAAAAACTGACCGGTGCTTCGGTCAAGCCGGCTTCGAGCAAAGCGGCCGCGACCAAGGCCGCCGCCAAGCCATTGGCCAAGGCAGCACCGAAAGCGGCAGCTAAACCTGCAGCCAAGCCTGTTGCGAAAACCGCTGCGGCCAAGCCTGCTGCAAAAGCAGCCGCCAAGCCAGCAGCCGCCAAGCCTGCCGCGGCGAAAAAACCAGCGGTGAAAAAAGCGCCGGCCAAGCCAGCAGCAGCTAAGCCGGCAGCACCTGCAGCCAGCGCGGCTCCGGCATCAAGCGCGGCGCCAGTGGCAACTACAGCAGCAACCACGCCGGCACCTTCGGCAGCGGTAAGTCCTAACAGCCAATCCTGATAGGCTTGCACGCGGGGCAGGTCGAGTCGTCACACCGGTGGTGTAACGATTCGACCTGCCCCGCGTGCTTTCAGCCGTCCAGATACCGCAGGGCGATTTGCTCGGCTGCATGGCGGGAGCCGGTATCCAGGTGCGGCGCCACTAGCATCATCACCTGATAGACCACCACACCGACCTCACCCTCGCGCGCCAGCACCCGCTGGTAATCCAGGGAGAACAGCAGCGTCATGGTTATCTGCTCCACCAACTGCCCCAGCGCTCGAGTATCGCTAGTGACCTGCCCCTGAGCCTTGAGGCTGGCAAGCAGCGCTGCCAGGGTACGCTTGAGGGCATTGAGTAGGTTGCGCATACCGCGCGCAAGCTTTGGCAGGCGCCCGGTCAGGTTCGACAGGTCCTGAAACAAGAATCGGTACTGAGCCATGCGCTCGACGATCAGATGCAGGAACAGCCAGTAGTCCTCGGCGTCCAGGCGCACTTCAAGGGGCGGGTCCAGGAGCGGGGTCAGCTCATCCTCAAATCGCTCGAACAACCCCAGCACCAGGGGCTCCTTGCCGTGGAAGTGGTAATACAGGTTGCCTGGACTGATCCCCATTTCATTGGCGATTTCCAGGGTTGAGACATTCGGTTCGCCCTGCTGATTGAACAACTGCAGGGCACACTCGAGAATTCGGTCGCGGGTTTTCATCCGTTCTACTTGCTCAGCGCGCCTGCACGTACGTGCCGGGTGCGGGGTCCATGGGAGGGTAGTTCTGGTCGCCCAGCGTCATCAGCGTTTCGCGCTGGGTACCCGAGCGCGCCTGGATCCACTCCAGCCAATGCGGCCACCAGCTGCCGTCCACTTGCTTGGCATCGTAGTACCAGGCCCGCGGGTCGCTGCTCAGATGCGGGTTGTCGATGTAGTGCGCCTTGGGGTTGCCGGGCGGGTTGAGGATGCTCTGCACATGGCCGCTGTTGGCCAGAATGAAGCGTTTGTCGCCGCCCAACAGTAAGGCCGAGCGGTACACCGCATCCCACGGCGTTATGTGGTCGTTGCTTCCGGCCACACTGAAGCTGTCGACGTTGACCTTTTGCAGGTTGATGGGCGTGCCGCAAACTTCAAGGCCTGCGGGGTGAACCAGCGGGTTGTGCTTGAAGAAGTCCAGCAGGTCACCATGCAAGGCCGCGGGCAAACGGGTGTTGTCGTTGTTCCAGTAGAGAATGTCGAAGGCTGGAGGCGCCTTGCCCAGCAGGTAGTTGTTGACGAAGTAATTCCAGATCAAGTCGTTGGGACGCATCCAGGCGAAGACTCTGGATATTTCCCGACCATCGAGTACGCCCTGCTGATAGGAGCGGCGCTTGGCCGCTTCCAGGGTCTGCTCGTCGGCGAACAGGCTGGCGGGACTGTCGATCTCGCTGTCGAGCAGGCTGACCAGATAAGTGGCGCTGCTAACCCTGCGCATTTGACGTTTGGCCTGCAGGTGGCCTTGCAGGGCAGCGATGGTCAAACCTCCAGCGCAGGCGCCGAGCAAATTTACGTCGCGGCTGCCGGTGATGGTGCGGCAGGCATTCATGGCCTCTTCCAGCGCTTGGACATAACTCGACAGGCCCCATTCGCGATGACGGGCATCGGGGTTGCGCCAACTGACAATAAAGGTTTGCAGGCCGTTTTTGAGGGCGTACTGGACAAAGCTGTTGGTCGGGCTCAAATCGAAGATGTAGAACTTGTTGATCTGCGGCGGGACGATCAACAGCGGTCGAGCGTACTGTTTTTCGCTCATGGGCTTGTACTGGATCAGCTCCAGCAGCTCGTTGCGAAAAACCACCGCCCCCGGGGTGGTGGCCAGGTTGCGACCTACCTCGAACGCCTCTGTGTTGACCTGGCGCGGCAGCCCATCGTTGTGGCGCAGGTCGTCAACCAGATGGTTCAGGCCTCTGAGCAGGCTCAGGCCGCCCGAGTTGAACAGCTCCTTGACTGCTGCAGGATTGAGCAGCGAGTTGCTCGGTGACAATGCATCGTTTAGCTGCGCAAAAAGGAAGTGCGCACGGGCGCGATCATCGGCGTCCAGTTGGCTTTCGTCGATCCATTGCCGAGTCTGCTTCTGCCAGGCGAGGTAAGCCTGCAGGCCACGGCTATAAAAAGGATTGTGATTCCAGGCCGGATCCTTGAAGCGGTTGTCGCGTGGATTGGGCTGGTGCAGGGTGTCGCCGAGCAGAACCCGCCCCAACTGATTGCCCAAGGCGAGCATGTGCCTGGCGGTGTGCAGCGGATGGCGCAGGCTGTGGCGGCTGACATTGCGCAGGGTCGAGAACAGGTCGCGGCCACGCATGCCGGTGACCGCGTTCTGCACGTTCATGTACGAGGCGGGGACCGGTACTGACCCCTTCGCGGGTTTGTCTTTCATCAGGCAACACTCCGTCGTCAGGCCATCAACAAAACAGTTCAATGCAAGAGTGACACCAATCTCATACCGGACATTCGGGCGCAGGCGCGAGCCAGGGCCAGGATTCAACCGGGGGCGGGGCGAGGGTGCATGACGGCGCGTTGGCGCTCTTGCTGGAGAAATTTCATGATGATCGGGGCAACCGCTTCCGCCCGGGTGATCAGGAACAAATGACCGTCGTCGATTATGTGTAGCTGGGCATTGGGAATACGCCAGGCCAGCAGGCGCATATTGATCAGCGGAATCAACGGATCATCGTCGCCGGCGAGTACCAGGGTCGGTTGTCGGATTTTGTGCAACCAGTGAATGCTGGTCCAGCCGAGCCCGGCGAACAGTTGCCAGTAGTAGCCCAGCTTTCCCGAAGAGCGCACTTTCGCGGCATGGGCGGCGGCAAGATTGGGGTCCCGGCGAAAAGCCCCGCCATAGATCTGCGGAGCAATGCGAATGACGTGGGACGGTTGCACATAGCGCCGAGGACTAGCCATCAGCATGAGCACCTTGGGCTTGCCCGGTACCATGAACGCTCCGGCAGCGGTGGCCGCCAGTACGAGTTTTTTGCAGCGCTCGGGATAATCGTGGGCAAATTGCTGGGCCAGCGCGCCGCCCCAGGAAACACCGATGGCATTGACCTGGCCATAGTCCAGGTAATCGAGCATGCGCGCGGTCAATTTGGCCAGCGAGGGAAAGCGGTAGGGACGCTTGGGAGTGGATGAACCACCCACGCCGGGAACGTCAAAGGCAATCACCTCCAAGTCCGAGTCCAGTGCCTGGATAAAGGGGAAGACCAGCTCCAGGTTGGCGCCAATGCCATTGAAGATCAGCAGCGGCGTAAGGTGCGGCTTGCCGGGTCGAACCGCGGTGCGGATGGACTGGCCATCAATGTCGACGGTTCTGAAAATGTACGGTTGCGGCATGCGCGGAGCCCCGTGTTGGATAAAACACCGTGGCTCATCAGTGAACCACGGCGATTGCTGCAATCAACGCTCGTGTACGTAAGTGCCCGGTGCCGACTCGGCGGCGGCATAGGTTTTGTTGCCCAGGCGCGTGGGCGCCTTTTTCAGATCGCCGGCACGCGTGGTCAGCCAGCTCTGCCAGTGCAGCCACCAGGAGTCGGTATGCTTGGTTGCATTCTCCTGCCAGTGGTTGGCGTCCTGCGGCATTTCGCTACTGGTCATGAAGCGGGCCTTGGGATTGCCCGGTGGATTGAGGATGCTCTGGATGTGCCCGCTGTTGGACAGCACAAACTCGACATTGCCACCAAATAGCTGGGCCGAGCGGTAGCACGACTGCCACGGGGTAATGTGGTCGGTGGTGCCGGCCAGGCTATAGATATCGGTGGTGACGTTTTTCAGGTTGATCGGTGTTCCGCACACTTCCAGTGCATCGGCACGGGTCAGTGGATTACTTTTGAACATTTCGATCAGGTCGCCGTGGAAGGCAGCCGGCAGGCGGGTGGTGTCGTTGTTCCAGAACAGAATGTCGAACACCGGCGGCTCATTGCCCAGCAGGTAGTTGTTCACCCAGTAGTTCCAGATCAGATCGTTAGGCCGCATCCAGGCGAACACTTTGGCCATGTCGCTGCCTTCGAGCACGCCCGCTTGATAGGACTGGCGTTTGGCGGACTCAAGGGTCTGCTCGTCGACGAACAATGCAACCTGGGTGTCGAGGGTGGTGTCGAGCACGCTCACCAGCAGGGTAAGCGCGTTGACCTTTTTTTCGCCCAAAGCCGCATAGTGGCCTAGCAGTGCGGTGCAAGTGATACCGCCTGAACAAGCCCCGAGCATGTTTACATCTTTGCTGCCAGTGATCGCCAGGACCGCGTCGACGGCTTCCTTGAGGGCATCGATGTAGGTCGACAGACCCCATTCACGCTGGGCCTTGGTCGGGTTGCGCCAACTGATAATGAACGTCTGCATGCTGGAGCGCAGGCAAAAGCGCGCCAAGCTCTTTTCCGGACTAAGGTCGAAGACATAGAACTTGTTGATCTGCGGCGGCACCACCAGCAGTGGCCGGGCGTGCACCTGTTCGGTGATTGGCTGGTACTGGATCAGCTCCAGAACGTCGTTGCGAAACACCACTGAACCTTCGCTGTTGCCCAGGCTCTTGCCGACCTCGAAAGCTTCCATGTTCACCTGGCTGGGCATGCCGCCGTTGTGAACCATGTCCTTGGCCAGGTTCGAAAGACCGTCAAGCAGACTTTTGCCGCCGGTCTCGAAGAAGCGTTTGACTGCCGCCGGGTTGGCAGCGGTGTTGCTGGGTGCCATGGCCTCGGTCATCAGGTTGATGACAAAATGACCGCGACTGATGTCCTGGTCCGACAGGTTGCTGGTGTCGATCCAGTCGTGCAGTTCCTTACGCCAGGCAAGGTAGGTTTGCAGGTAGCGGCGATACAGTGGGTTTTGGCTCCAGGCTGGATCATTGAAGCGACGGTCGTCGCTTTCCGGTCGCAGTGCCGATTTGCCGAAAATCACATTTTTCAGTTCCAGGCCGAAATGCGCCACATGCTTGGCGCTATGTAGCGGCTGGCGAATGGCCTGGCCCAGCACCATTCGAGCAGATGTGAGCAAATCCTTTCGACGCAAGCCAATCACAGGGTTCAGGCCCAGTGTGTTCTCCGAGGCTTGGCGCTGCAGGTCATCGTTGTTCTTGTTACTCATCTACGACGCTCCGTTGTCCTGAGACGAGTACCGGCCTGCTGTGGGCGTTACACAGGCGTGTGTCCGGTACTGCTGCTCGGGTGACCAGTGATAACGAACTGCGGTCCTGCGGCCGGATGCAAACGACGATGAGCCATGCGGGTTATTTCTGCTTGAGAAGACTGCCTGCTTTCGCTCGCGACCTCTACATACCGGCCAGACCCTGCTGCAAAGCGATGCAGGGAACTTGCCAGATCCATTGGTTACCCGACTTTCGAGTGATGCGCAAGACGGCCATTCCTTGACCGTTGAGCAGGCATTCAAGCAAATAGAATTAGAAAATGCGCTCTAAACACTGTAATGCCCGAGTTAGAGCATCAGCTTTACGACGGACTCGGAAGGGTCGCGCGATTTCCCGGCTTTTTCCAGCTCACCGAGATAGTCCTCCCACAGTTCCTGCTGACGCAGACACAACTGTTCCAGGTATTCCCAGGTAAACAGACCACTGTCGTGGCCGTCGTCGAAGGTCAGTTTCAACGCGTACTGGCCGGCAGGTTCGAGACTGCTGAGACCGACGTTGATCTTGCCGTACTGGAGGATAGGATTGCCGTGGCCCTGGACCTCGGCGGAAGGAGAGTGCACGCGCAAGAATTCGGCGGGCAGGTGATACACCTCGTTTGGCCCATACGTCAGCGTCAGGGTTTTCGAGGCTTTGTGCAGGTTGATGGCGGTGGGCATTCTGGACATGGTTAAAGACTCTTGGGCTATGCGCTGCAAGCTACAAGCTGCAAGACACCGATGTCCAGCTTGCAGCTTGCAGCTCGCAACTTGTAGCTTGCCGCTGCGTTACAGGATGTAGCGCGACAGGTCTTCGTTCTGTGCCAGTTCACCGAGGTGGCTGTTGACGTATTCGGCGTCAATACGGATCGGTGCTTCGCTGTGGGCGCTGGCCAGATCACCGGCGCTGAACGATACCTCTTCGAGCAGGCGCTCGAGCAGGGTGTGCAGGCGACGGGCACCGATGTTCTCGGTCTTCTCGTTAACCTGCCAGGCGATTTCAGCCAGGCGCTTGATGCCTTCGGGCGCGAACTCGATGTTCAGGCCTTCGGTTTTCAGCAACTCGCGATATTGCTCGGTCAGAGAGGCATGCGGTTCGCTGAGAATGCGCTCGAAGTCTTCCGGGCTCAGGGCCTTGAGTTCGACGCGGATCGGCAGGCGGCCTTGCAGCTCAGGCACCAGATCGCTCGGCTTGCTCAGGTGGAAGGCACCGGAGGCGATGAACAGGATATGGTCGGTCTTGACCATGCCCAGCTTGGTATTCACCGTGCAGCCTTCGATCAGTGGCAGCAGGTCGCGCTGTACACCTTCGCGGGAGACATCGGCGCCGCCGACGTTACCGCGCTTGGCCACTTTGTCGATTTCGTCGATGAACACGATGCCGTGCTGCTCGACCGCTTCCAGCGCCTTTGCCTTGAGTTCGTCTTCATTGACCAGGCGACCGGCTTCTTCGTCGCGTACCAGCTTGAGCGCTTCCTTGACCTTGAGCTTGCGGCTCTTGCGCTTACCCTTGCCCATGTTGGCAAACAGGTTTTGCAGCTGGTTGGTCATCTCTTCCATGCCCGGTGGCGCGGAAATATCGACGCCCATGGCTTCGGCCACTTCGATCTCGATTTCCTTGTCATCCAACTGACCTTCGCGCAGGCGCTTGCGGAACAGCTGGCGGGTGTTGGAGTCCTGGCTGGTGGCCTGGTCTTCGTTGAAGCCGGTGCGTGCCGGTGGCAGCAGGGCGTCGAGAATGCGCTCTTCGGCAGCGTCTTCGGCACGGTGGCCAACGCGGATGATTTCCTGCTCGCGCAGCATCTTGATCGCGGCGTCGGCCAGATCACGGATGATCGATTCGACGTCACGGCCGACATAGCCGACTTCGGTGAATTTGGTCGCTTCGACCTTGATGAACGGTGCATTGGCCAGCTTGGCCAGGCGTCGGGCGATTTCGGTCTTGCCGACGCCAGTCGGGCCGATCATCAGGATGTTCTTCGGTGTTACTTCCACACGCAGCTCGGCAGGGAGCTGCATGCGCCGCCAGCGGTTACGCAGGGCAATGGCGACGGCGCGCTTGGCGTCGTCCTGGCCAATGATGTGGCGGTTGAGTTCGTGGACGATCTCGCGGGGGGTCATGGACATAGTATTGATGGTCCTGGGGCTCGATAAATCAGCGTGGAAAAGCCCGGCCACCGGGGCTGGGCGCCAGAACAGCTGATTTACTCGGCCAGGTCCTGCTCCTCGATAGTCAGATTGTGGTTGGTGAACACACAGATGTCACCGGCAATGTTCAAGGCGGCTTCGGTGATTTCGCGGGCCGATAGATCGGTTTTCTGCAGCAATGCCTTGGCTGCCGCCTGGGCGTAGCCGCCACCGGAACCCATGGCGATCAGGCCATCTTCGGGTTCGACCACGTCACCGTTGCCGGTGATGATCAGTGAGGCATCCTTGTTGGCTACAGCCAGCATGGCTTCAAGGCGACTCAGGGAACGGTCGGTACGCCATTCCTTGGCCAGCTCGACGGCGGCGCGGATCAAATGGCCCTGGTGCTTTTCCAGCTGGCCTTCAAAGCGTTCGAAGAGGGTGAAAGCGTCGGCAGTGGCACCGGCGAAACCGGCGATGACTTGACCGTGGTAAAGACGACGGACCTTTTTGGCGTTGCCTTTCATCACGGTGTTGCCAAGAGAAACCTGGCCGTCGCCGCCCATGACGACTTTGCCGTGGCGGCGAACTGAAACGATGGTGGTCAAGGGAGAGTCTCCACGCAGCGGGGCGAAAATGCCGATGCAGACTCATATGGGGGTGCAGGGAAGGATTTCAACCTTGAAGGATGAGTGGTAACGCTTATCGCCGGGCAAGACCACTCCCACAGCGGAGGTACAGAACCTGTGGGAGTGGGCTTGTCGGGCAATGCTCAGGCTTCGTGGCTGATATGCCCGTCGACCAAGGTATAACGCACCGCACCCGGCAGGCAGTGGCCGATGAACGGGCAGTTATCGCCTTTGGAGCGCCACTGTTCACCCGCAACCGTCGAGGCGTTGGCGTCGAACAATACCAGATCCGCAGCGCTGCCTACCTGCAGCCTGCCGGCAGGTAGACGCAGGGCCGCCGCGGGTCCAGCCGACAAACGCTGCAACAAAGTCGGTAGATCGAGCAAGCCGTCTTCCACCAGGGTCATCGCCAGTGGCAGCAACAGCTCGACGCTGCTGATACCCGGCTCGGTGGCGCCGAATGGCGCCAGCTTGGCATCGCGTTCGTGGGGCTGGTGATGGCTGGAAATCGCCTGAATTACGCCGGACTTCACCGCTTCACGCAGGCCATCGCGGTCGGCTTGGGTACGCAGTGGTGGCTGCACGTGGTACAGGCTGGAGAAATCGCGCAGCGCTTCATCGGTAAGAATCAGTTGGTACAGTGCCACGTCAGCGGTCACCGGCAGTCCCAACTCCTGGGCCTGGGCGATCAGGCGTGCACCGCGGGCACTGGTCAATTGGCTGAAGTGCGCACGCACGCCGGTTTGCTCGACCAGCAGCAGGTTGCGCGCCAGGGCTACGGTTTCGGCAGTCTCCGGAATGCCCGGCAAGCCGAGGAAGCTGGCCATGGCGCCTTCGTGCGCCAGGCCACCCTGGGCCAGGTCGCGGTCCTGGGAGTGAAAGATCACCGTCAGGTCGAATGTCGCGGCGTACTCCAGGGCCCGAGCCAGGGTGCGGTTGTTGGCAAAGGCGTTGAGGCCGTTGCCGAAGGCAACACAGCCGGCATCGCGCAGCGCGATAAGCTCTGCCAGCTGTTCGCCCTCCAACCCTTTGCTCAGGGCGCCGATAGGGTAAACCTTGCTGTGCCCGGCTTCACGGGCGCGGTCGAGGATCAGTTCGGTGACCGCCGAGGTGTCGAGTACAGGTTTGGTCTGCGGTGGGCAGCACAGGCTGGTGACGCCACCGGCAGCAGCGGCACGGGTCTCGCTGGCGATACTGCCTTTGCGGCTGTAGCCCGGCTCACGCAGGGCAACGTTGAGGTCTACCAGGCCAGGGGCGGCGATCAGGCCCTGGGCGTCAATACTGCGCGCAGGGGTAAAACCTGCAGGCGCTGCACCAATAGCGATGATTTTGCCGGCATCAATGTGCAGGTCGGTGGTCTGGTCAAGGCCACTCAGTGGGTCAATGACCCGGGCGCCGAGAATGCTGAGAGTCACTGGGCGTTCTCCTGCTCGAATTGACGTTGGGCAGTCTGCCCGCTCATGGCCATGGACAATACGGCCATGCGCACTGCAATACCGTAGGTGACCTGATTGAGAATGACCGAGTGGGCACCGTCGGCAACCGCCGATTCGATTTCCACACCTCGGTTGATCGGCCCCGGGTGCATGACGATGGCGTCGGGCTTGGCCCCGGCCAGGCGCGCGGTGGTCAGGCCGAACAGGCGGTAGAACTCGCCTTCGCTGGGCAACAGGCCACCGGCCATGCGTTCACGCTGCAGGCGCAACATGATCACCACATCGACGTCCTTCAGACCCTGTTCGAGGTCGGTATAGACTTTCACGCCATACTGTTCGATTCCAATCGGCAGCAGGGTTTTTGGGCCGATCACGCGGATGTCCGGGCAGCCCAGGGTTTTCAGCGCGAGCATGTTCGAGCGGGCAACCCGCGAATGCAGGATGTCGCCGACGATGGCCACGGAAAGGTTTTCGAAGCCACCTTTATGGCGACGAATGGTGAGCATGTCGAGCATGCCCTGGGTTGGGTGGGCGTGACGGCCGTCGCCGCCGTTGATGATCGCCACTTCCGGGCAAACATGTTCGGCAATGAAGTGCGCAGCGCCGGAGTCGCCGTGGCGTACCACGAACATGTCGGCGGCCATGGCTTCGAGGTTGCGCAGGGTATCGAACAGGGTTTCACCTTTACTGGTCGAAGAGGTCGACACATTCAGGGTAATGACGTCTGCCGACAGCCGCTGGGCGGCCAATTCGAAGGTGGTGCGGGTTCGGGTGGAATTCTCGAAGAACACGTTGCACACGGTCTTGCCGCGCAGCAACGGGACCTTTTTAACGGCCCTGGCGCCAACTTCGAGGAACGAGTCGGCGGTGTCGAGGATTTCGGTCAGCAGTTCGCGGGGCAAACCGTCGAGCGAGAGAAAGTGGCGCAGCTGGCCCTGATCATTGAGCTGCAGCGGGCGCTTGGCGTCGATTGGCGTCATCGCGAGGGACTCTTAAAGGGCGGAAGCGGAAGCGAGGTCCTGGCGCTCGAGAGCGAGCGGCGCGGGTCCGGTCAATTTTACCCGTTCGTGGGCAGCCAGCGACAGGGTTGCACCGACCACATTCGGGCGGATCGGCAATTCGCCGGCATCCAGGTCAAGCAGGCAGACCAGAGTGACGCTGGCCGGACGGCCATAATCGAACAATTCATTGAGGGCGGCGCGGATAGTGCGACCGCTCATCAGCACGTCGTCCACCAGGATCAGGTGCTGGCCTTCGATCTCGAAGGGTAGGTCCGAAGGGCGCACTTGTGGGTGCAAGCCGTTCTGGCTGAAGTCATCGCGATAGAAAGATACATCTAGAGTGCCGAGAGCGGCGTCGCTGCCCAGTTCTTCGAGCAGGGCCTGGGCAACCCAGATGCCCCCGGTGCGGATGCCGATAAAGCGTGGCTCGGTAATGTTGCGACGGGCCAGATGGGCACGAAGGTCGACAGCCATCTGCCGGATCAGTTCGGCGGGATTGGGTAGGCTCATGCTTGCTCCTCAAGAGGCCGGGGGCGCAACGCTGACCCGGCTTGAATCCGATGATCAGGACTGCCCGGTATTGGCCTCCAGCCAGCCCTGCAGAAGCAGGGCGGCGGCAATGGCGTCCACCGGGTTGTCGCGGTAACTGCCACGCTGGCCGCCGCGGGCCATCCGTTCGCCCTTGGCTTCGAAGGTGGTCAGGCGTTCGTCGTGGGTATGCACAGGCAGGTTGAAGCGGCCGTTCAGGCGCCGGGCGAACTTTTCGGCGCGGGCACTCATTTCGCTGGGGGTGCCGTCCATGTTCAACGGCAGGCCAACGACGATGGCATCGGGTTGCCATTCCTTTATCAGTTTTTCGACCTGGGCCCAGTCCGGTGCACCGTTTTGGGCTTTGAGGGTACACAGCTCGCGGGCCTGGCCGGTAATCACCTGGCCAACCGCAACGCCGATCTGCTTGGTGCCGTAGTCAAAGCCCAGCAGTAGTCGCAACTCTGCCATCAGGCGTGCCCCGCCTGGCTGGTGAGCAGGCTCAGGTTGATGCCCAGGCTTGCCGCTGCCGCCGCGAGACGCTGCTCACAGGCCATGCCGAAAATGATCTCGGGGTCGAACGGGCAGTTCAGCCAGGCGTTGTCGGCCAGTTCTGCTTCCAACTGACCGGCTTCCCAACCTGCATAACCGAGGGTAATCAAGCTCTGTTTGGGGCCCAGTCCATCAGCGATGGCGAAAAGCACATCCTGTGAGGTGCTCAGCGACAGACCGTCCAGTTCGACAGTGGCCTGAAAGCTCTTGTCAGAGGTGTGCAGAACAAAACCGCGGTCGGTCTGTACCGGGCCGCCCATGTAAATGGGTATGTGGGTACAGCTGGCAGGCGGCTCGGTGTCCGGGCGCAACTGTTCGAGAATATCGGCCAGATTCAGTTCCTGAGGCCGATTGACCACCAGCCCCATCGCACCATTGGCGTTGTGCTCGACGATGTAGGTCAAAGTATGCGCGAAATGCGGATCAGCCATATGTGGCATGGCGATCAGGAACTGATGCTTGAGGTAACTCGGGCTGAGGTTTTTCATGGTTGATAGTGTGGCGGTGAGGGGGCGGGCTGACAAGCCTGTTTGTGTGGGTACCCGCGGGCTCAGTTGCTGGACAGGCGGTCGCCACGGGCAAAGCGCCAGGTGCGGATGATTTCCAGGCGGTCGATGTCGGCCAGATCGCCGGTGAACGGGGCAAAGGGTGCCGCCAGGCGGACGATGCGCTGTGCTGCCTGGTCGAGCAAGGGTTGCCCGGAAGACTCCAGTACCAGTACCTCATAGAGCGAGCCGTCACGGTTGATCGAGACCATTAGCCGCAGGTTGCCGTAGATCTGTTGGCGACGGGCTTCATCGGGGTAGTTGAGGTTGCCGATGCGCTCGACCTTCTTGCGCCATTCGTCTTTGTACCAGGCACCTTTGTCGCGCATGGTCGATGCGGCGTTCAGGCGGTGGATGCGAGGGCGCTTGGCATACAGCTGCTGTTCGTTGGAAAGCTCGGCTTCGAGGCTGGCAATCTGGCTGGACAACTGCGAGCTGTCGAAGTCCGGGGTCGCTGCCTTGGGTTTTGGCTGTGGCTTGGCTTCTTTTGGTCGGGTTTCGACTTTTTGTGGCTTAGGCGCCTTGGTGGTGACCACGGCCTTGGGCGGCGTCGGTTGAGGCTGCACTTCAGGCTTGGCGGCGGGCGGCGGCGTTACCTTGTTGATCTTGCTGTCCTGGAACGGCGCCACCTCGGTGGTTTTGGGTACTGCTTTCTTGTCCAGCGTGCCGCTGCCCTGTTGGTTGTCCTGGGCAAGATAGTCGGCCTTGGCCGGCGCCTTCTCGCTTTTGAACGTAGCCAGGGTGATTTCCATGGTGCGGCGGATTTCTTCTGGCTTGGCGAAGGAAAAACCCAGGCCAAGAATCAGTGCCAGGTGCACCAGGGCGGCCAGAAACAGGGTAAAGCCGAGCCGATCCGCCGCACGAATGCGGGGCGGAGTGAAGTCGGCAGGGATGTCAGCAGGCAGCGTCATCAGGTATCCAGCAACCACTAGGCCGGGGCGAAACCGGCAGGGTGGGTGCGCAGGTCAAAAAAACGACCGGCATGATAACCCACTCTGCGCGGTTGCTTTGCGTCGGCTGTCAGCGCGCCTTGAGCTTGCGATCAATGGCATCCATCAACTGCACGCCGATGCGGGTGCCGAAGGCGTTGTCGATTTCACGGATGCAGGTCGGGCTGGTGACGTTGATTTCGGTCAGGTGCTCACCGATAACGTCCAGGCCAACGAACAGCAGGCCTTTCTCACGCAGGGTAGGGCCGACCTGCTCAGCAATCCAGCGATCGCGATCGGTCAATGGCCGGGCTTCGCCACGGCCGCCAGCGGCCAGGTTGCCACGGGTTTCACCGCTGGCCGGGATGCGCGCCAGGCAGTAAGGCACAGGTTCGCCGTCGATCATCAGGATGCGCTTGTCACCATCCTTGATCGCTGGCAGGTAGGCTTGCGCCATGATCTGCTGGGCGCCAAGGGCTGTCAGGGTTTCAAGGATCACCGAGAGGTTCGGGTCGCCCACGCGGTGGCGGAAAATCGAGGTGCCGCCCATGCCGTCCAGTGGTTTGAGGATGACATCACCGTGTTCGGCGGCAAACTCGCGGATGATGTCCGGGCGACGGCTGACCAGGGTAGGTGGCGTGCACTGTGGGAAAAGCGTGGCGAACAGCTTTTCGTTGCAGTCGCGCAGGCTCTGTGGACGGTTGACCACCAGTACGCCAGCAGCTTCGGCCTGTTCCAGCAGATAAGTGCTGTAGACGAACTCCATGTCGAAGGGCGGGTCCTTGCGCATCAGGATTACATCCAGATCGCTCAAGGCGCAGTCTTGCTCGTCTTCCAGCTCGAACCAGTGCTGCGGGTCAGCAAACACTTTCAGCGCGCGCATCCGCGCACGGGCCTGGCCCTGGCCTTGGTAGAGGTCCTGCTGCTCCATATAGAACAACGACCAGCCGCGCTCCTGGGCGGCAAGCAGCATGGCCAGCGAGCTGTCCTTTTTATAGGAGATGCGCGCAATGGGGTCCATGACAATACCGAGGCGAACGCTCATGGGCTATATCCTCTCAGCGGCGTTGGGCCGCGTTGGCTCAAATGAAAAGTGGCGTCAGGGTGGCGCTCGCGGCGCTGGCGGTCAAGGGAAAAACGCATCCTGGGCGGCCCTGCGGCCAGCGCTGATGCAGGCCGATGGAATGCACCCCCAGAGTATGCTAAAAAGGCCTGGCACGTGGCCTGCACGGGCCTCTCCAGCTGCAAGCCACAAGCCGCCAGTTGCAAGAAAAAGCATGCCGCGTAAACCTGCTTATTCTTGCCGCTTGAATCTTGTAGCTTGCCGCTCATAGCGAGCAGCGATGGTAGAGCAATTATGGAACAGCCCCGCGCGGCACTCAAAGTGATGGTGATCGATGACTCCAAGACGATTCGCCGCACCGCTCAAATGCTGCTCAGTGAAGTAGGGTGCGAGGTCATCACGGCCACCGACGGCTTCGACGCCCTGGCCAAGATTGTCGACCAGCACCCACAAATCATTTTTGTCGATGTACTGATGCCGCGACTCGATGGTTACCAGACTTGCGCCTTGATCAAGCACAACAGCGCCTTCAAGGATACGCCAGTGATTCTCCTGTCTTCACGCGACGGCTTGTTCGACAAGGCCAGGGGTCGCGTGGTTGGCTCTGATCTATTTTTGACCAAACCTTTCAGCAAGGAAGAGCTGCTGGATGCAATCAGGGCCCATGTGCCCGGGTTCGCCGCAGAAGAACAACACGCACCCTGACGCCGCGCCCCGGCAGCAGCGTCCATTCCTTTGATGGGGAACAGCATGGCTCGAGTTCTGATCGTCGACGATTCGCCGACTGAAATGTACAAATTGACCGGAATGCTCGAAAAGCACGGGCATCAAGTGCTCAAGGCTGAGAACGGCGCCGACGGCGTGGCCCTGGCCACCCAGGAGAAGCCCGATGCAGTGCTGATGGACATCGTCATGCCCGGCGTGAACGGCTTCCAGGCAACTCGCCAGCTCAGCAAGAGCCCGGAGACCGCCAGTATCCCAGTCATTATCGTCACCACCAAGGATCAGGAAACCGACAAGGTCTGGGGCAAGCGCCAGGGCGCCAGTGACTACCTGACCAAACCTGTGGATGAAGAGACGCTGATCAAGGTACTCAACGGCGTCCTCAAAGGTTGATTACCCAGGCGATGGGCGAGTCGCTGACAGCCTTCGAACTGCTGCTGGACATCGACCGGCGCTGCCGGCTGCTGGCGGCTGACCTGCCCCTGCAGGAAACCCACCTGCAGAGCTGGAGCGGTATTGGCTTTCGTATCGGCGACCAGTGGTTCGTTGCGCCGATGGGGGAGGTCGCCGAGGTTTTGCACGAGCCGCGCCTGAGCCGAATTCCTGGGGTCAAACCGTGGGTCAGCGGAGTGGCCAACCTGCGCGGGCGCCTGCTGCCGGTCATGGACTTGTGCGGTTTCTTCGGCCTCGGCTTGTCGGCCCCGCGCAAACAGCGGCGGGTCCTGGTGCTCGATCATGAGGAGCTGTTTGCTGGGTTGCTGGTCGACGAAGTGCTTGGCTTGCAGCATTTCCCGTTGCACAGCCTGGAGCTTTCACCACCCACACCCTTGCTCAGCGGCGCGGCGCCTTATGTCCAGGGTCATTTCCAGCGGCAACGCTGCTGGGCCATTTTCAGCCCGCTGGCCCTGGCCCAGGCGCCGGGTTTTCTTGACGTGGCGTTGTAAAGGATTGCCAGATTCGTGACCAAGACCACTCCGGCTACTTCAACCCAAGGCTCGCGCAGCAGCGCCCGGATCGCGGCGTTGTTCGTCGTGTTGATCCTGTCGATCATCTTGCTGTTCGCCAACTTCGCCTACCTCAACACCCAGGCCAATTACGACAAGCAGTACATTGGTCATGCGGGTGAGCTGCGGGTGCTGTCCCAGCGTATCGCCAAGAACGCCACCGAGGCTGCGGCCGGTAAGGCACGGGCGTTTCGCCTGCTTAGCGAGGCACGTAACGACTTCGACCAGCGCTGGGGCTACCTGAAAAAAGGCGATGCCAGCACCGGCTTGCCTCCTGCGCCGCCGGCCGTACGCAATGAAATGGATTCGGTGCTGCGCGACTGGGAAGGCCTGCGTAAAAACACCGACACCATTTTGGCCAGCGAACAAACCGTGCTGTCGTTGCACCAGGTCGCCGCCACGCTGGCCGAAACCGTGCCGCAGCTTCAGGTTGAGTACGAGAAGGTCGTCGAAATATTGCTGCGCAGCGGCGCACCGGCCAATCAGGTGGCAGTGGCGCAGCGTCAATCGTTGCTTGCCGAGCGTATTCTCGGTTCGGTGAATACGGTTTTGGCCGGTGACGAAAATGCAGTGCAGGCGGCCGATGCATTCGGTCGCGATGCCAGCCGTTTCGGCCAGGTACTCGATGGCATGCTCGGTGGCAATGCGAATATCCAGATCACCCGCGTGCAGGACCCGGATGCTCGCGCCCGTTTGGCGGAAATTGCCGAGTTGTTCCAGTTCGTCGCCGGTTCGGTGGATGAGATTCTCGAAACCTCGCCGGAACTGTTTAGGGTGCGTGAGGCTGCCGGTAATATTTTCAACCAGTCGCAAACCTTGCTGGATGAAGCGTCGCGCCTGACCAACGGTTTGGAAAACCTCGCCAGTGGACGCACCCTCGATACCGTGGGCGGCTACGTGCTGGGCTTGCTGGCCCTGGCTTCGATCATCCTGATCGGCCTGGTGATGGTCCGTGAGACTCACCGGCAATTGCGTGAAACCGCGCAGATGAACGAGCGCAACCAGCAAGCGATCATGCGTTTGCTTGACGAAATAGAGGACCTGGCTGATGGCGACCTGACCGTGATGGTGTCGGTCACCGAGGATTTTACCGGCGCCATTGCCGACTCGATCAATTACTCCATCGATCAACTGCGTGATCTGGTTGCTACCATCAACCTCAGTGCCGAAGAGGTGGCCAGCGCCGTGCAGGAAACCCAGAACACCGCCCATCAGTTGGCCAAGGCTTCAGAGCATCAGGCCGAGCAGATCAGCGAAGCGTCGGTGGCGGTCGGAGACATGGCCGAATCCATCGACCGGGTTTCTACCCATGCCTATGAATCGGCCAAGGTTGCCGAGCGTTCCGTTGCCATTGCCAACAAAGGCAACGAGGTGGTGCACAACACCATTCATGGCATGGACAACATTCGCGAGCAGATTCAGGACACCGCCAAGCGAATCAAGCGTCTGGGCGAGTCCTCGCAGGAAATCGGCGACATCGTCAGTCTGATCGATGATATTGCCGACCAGACCAACATCCTCGCCCTCAATGCGGCGATCCAGGCGTCGCTGGCCGGTGAGGCCGGGCGTGGTTTTGCGGTGGTTGCCGATGAAGTCCAGCGCCTGGCGGAACGTTCGTCTTCGGCCACCCGCCAAATCGAGGCGTTGGTACGTACGATCCAGACCGACACCAACGAGGCGGTGATCTCCATGGAGCAAACCACGGCCGAGGTGGTGCGCGGCGCGCGCCTGGCGCAGGATGCCGGCGTAGCCCTGGAGGAAATCGAAGGGGTGTCACAAACACTCGCCGAACTTATCCACAGTATCTCCGATGCCGCCCAGCTGCAGACCTCATCGGCCGGGCAGATCTCACATACCATGGCAGTGATCCAGCAGATCACTTCGCAGACTTCGGCAGGCTCGAACGCAACCGCCGAGAGCATCGGCGACCTGGCGCGCATGGCCAGCGAAATGCGGCGCTCGGTGTCCGGTTTCACCCTGCCACCGACGCCGCCAAGTTGAGCGTGCGCACGTGACCATGGCAACGGGAGCAGATATGGCTGAGCGGCACGATACGGTGGCCCTGGCCTGGGTCAAGGGCGCCATTGCTGACTGTCTGGCCCAGGCACGTCTGGCGCTGGAGCATTTTTGCGCCGAGCCTGGCGATGAAGAGGACCTGGTCGGCTTTATTGAAAATCTGCATCAGGTGCGTGGCTGTCTGGTGATGCTGGAACTCAGTGGTGCCGCACTGCTTGCTGAAGAGCTGAAGCAGTTGGGCGTGGCTCTGCGGGAGAAGCGCGTCACCCAGCGCGGAGAGGCCCTTGGCGCCTTGTTTCGCGGCCTGGAGCAATTGCCGCTGTATCTGGATCGGCTGCGCAGCGCCCGACGTGACTTGCCATTGGTCGTGTTGCCCGTGCTTAACCAGCTGCGCGCCGAACGCGGTGTAGAACCGCTGGGCCAGGGCAGCCTTTACGGTACAGCGCCAGTGGCGGCGGAGGAACTGGCCAATCTCGACTTGTCGCTGGGTTCTTTGCGCGAGCGACTGCAGGCGGGTCCCGACCGCGATGCCTTGCGCTCGGTGGTGGCAGCGCTGTGCGAAGACTTGATGCGGGCCAAGGAGCGTCTCGACCTGTTTGTGCGCGGCGATCGTCGGCGCCTGGACGACCTGCAACCGTTGCTTGCCCCGCTGCGCCAGATCGCCGACACCCTGGCTGTGCTCAATTTCAGCCAGCCCCGGCGGGTAATTATCGAACAGGTGCTGGTACTGCAACATCTGGCTCAGGGCCAATGTGCGCCGGACGATGCGCTGTTGATGGATGTCGCCGGGGCACTGCTGTATGTCGAGGCCACTCTGGCAGGTATGGTCGGCCCGCTGGAACAGCATCCTAGCCAGAGCTCGTTGCCGGGCACCGATCTGGCAGAAATCCGCCAGTTGGTCCTCGAAGAAGCGCATTCGGTCTTGCAGCAGGTCAAGGACCAGATCGGCGATTGCCTCGATGCCGGCTGGCAACCTCAACGACTGTTGGTGCTACCGGGGCTTTTGCAGCAGATCCGCGGGGCGCTGGCGATGCTCATGCTGCCGCGACCCGCGACCTTGTTCGGTCATTGTGGCGAGTACATGCACTCCCATATGCTCGGTGCCACGCCACCTGATGCCACAGCGTTGGCGCATCTGGCGGATGCGTTGAGTGCGTGCGAGTGCTATCTGCAATGGTTGATCGCGGATCCGCAGGCCAACCCCTGGCGCTTTCTCGACGCTGCCCAGGCCAGCCTGGCGGCGCTGGGCTATGCCCCCGAGCCTGAACCCGAGCCTGAAAGGGTTCAGGGCCAGTCGGCGGCGGTTGAGCCGCAAGTTGTCGATGACGAGTTACGTGAAGTATTCCTTGAAGAAGCCGATGAGTTATTGCCTCAGCTGACTGAACAATGGCTGCGCTGGCAGGCGGCCACGAGCGACCGTGATGCCTTGGTAGAGCTGCGCCGCGGCTTGCATACGCTCAAGGGTAGCGGACGCATGGTTGCGGCCCAAGGTTTGGCAGAGCTGGCCTGGGCGGCGGAGCACTTTCTCAATCGCGTGCTTGAAGGGCGCGTGGAAATCGGCGCTGCACCGCTGGCCAGTTTGCAGCAAGCCTTGGATTTGATTCCCGGGCTGCTCGCAGCCTTTGCCAGCGGGCAGGTGCAGGCGCCCAAGGATGTCGAGCAGTTAGCATTGCGCCTGCACGCGCTGGCAATGAACGACGCGCCTCATGAGACCGACAGCAGCGATGCAATTGACCCGCAGTTGTTGGAGATTTTCCGCGCTGAGGCATTGGTTCACCTGGCCAGCCTCGAGCGTTTTTTGCAGGCTGCCGATCAGCATTTGCCACAACCGGTCAGTGACAGTCTGCAGCGCGCTTTTCACACCCTAAAGGGCAGCGCGGCGATGGCCGGAGTAACCGCCATCGCCGAGTTGGCTGCTGCGCTCGATCTGCTCGCCCGCGAATTCAAGGCTCATCAACTGGCCTTCGACCTTGAAGAAATTTACCTCCTGGAAAGCGCCGAGCCCTTGTTGCGTCGCGGCCTTGAGCAGTTGTCCCGCGCGCCCTTGGCACCGATTAACGGCGCCTGGACCCTGATCGAAGAAATCCATCAAGTGGTTGAGGCGCGTCTGTCGGCCTTGCAGCAGGTACAGAGCAGCGGTGGGCTGATCAAGCGCGATCCGCAACTGATTGCCAGTTTCCTGGCCCAGGGCATGGACATTCTGCTCGATGCCGAATCGCTGTTACTGCGCTGGCAGGAGCATCCCGGTGAGCGCCAGGAATTGAGCGCATTGCTCGACGAGCTGACCACGCTGGGAGAAAGCGCTCACTTGGCTGATCTCTGGCAAGTGGATGAACTGTGCGAAGCGCTGCTGGACCTGTATGGTGCCGTCGAGGAAAGCAGTCTGGCGGTCAGTGCACGATTTTTCGAGCAGGCGCAGCATGCCCACGAGGCGCTGATCGATATGCTCGACCAGCTTGCCGCCGGTCAAGAGGTAGCCCCACGTCCGGAGCGCCTGGAGGCGTTGCGTGAGCTGCTCGATGAAGCATTGGCGCCCGATGCTACCGGTTTGATCAGCCATCATGATGGACAGGCTCGGATTGCCGACCTTGGCGCCGCTACAGCAGCGCTGTCGCTGGATCCAGCAGTAGTCGAGCTGTTTCTCGAAGAGGCCGGTGATGTGCTGCAAAGCGTCAACCAGGCGCTGGATCGCTGGTTGGCCGATGCCGACAATGCCTCGGCGCTTTCTTCTTTGCAGCGTGATCTGCACACCCTCAACGGCGGGGCGCAAATGGCCGGTATTGGTGCGGTCGAAGTGCTCGTCCAAGAGCTTGAGCTGATGTACGAAGGCTTGGTGGATCGACGCTTTGCCTCGTCCCCTGAGTTGTTCGCCTTGCTCAAGCGTAGTCATGCCAAATTGGCCCGCATGTTCGAGCAGTTGCAGGCCGGCCAATCGACTTCTACAACCGTTGAGCTGCTGGCAGCGCTGCGTGAGTATCGCCACAGTGCGCCACCTGCGGTCCCTGTGGAGAAAGTGCCAGACCCGGTTCAGGATGCAGGAGACAAGGAGCTTCTGGAGATATTTCTGGAAGAAAGTTCTGACATTGTCGAAAGCTCTGGCGCCGCACTGTTGCGCTGGCAGGCCGAGCCACGCAATGGCGTTGAGGTGGAAAACCTGTTGCGCGACTTGCATACCCTCAAGGGTGGTGCGCGCATGGTTGAAATCGCACCCATTGGGGATCTGGCCCATGAGCTGGAGTTTCTTTACGAATTGCTGGCGGCCGGCCAACTACAGCCCAGTGCGGCGCTGTTCAGCCTGCTGCAAAACTGTCATGACCGTCTGGCTCATATGCTTGATGCGGTGCGCCTGCAACAGCCGCTCCATGCTGCGACGGCGCTGATCGACTACATCCGTAACTTCAGCAGTGCGGCGTTGGCAGACACTGCAGCGCATCATTCACACCTTGAAGTTGTACCCGTTGAAGCGCCAGTGGCAGTGCCCGAGCGCGGCCCCGCGGACATGGTCAAAGTGGCCGCCGAGCTGCTTGATGACTTGGGTAACCTGGCCAGCGAGCACTCGATCATTCGCGGGCGCATCGAGCAGCAGGTCAATGACGCGCAAGTGGCATTGAATGAGATGGAAACCACGCTGGAGCGTATGCGCGACCAGTTGCGCCGGCTGGACACCGAAACCCAGGGGCGAATCCTCAGCCGTCAGCACGGTGATGGTGATGGTCAGGTCTACGACGATTTCGACCCCTTGGAAATGGATCGTCATTCGCAGTTGCAGCAGCTTTCACGCGCCTTGTTCGAATCGGCATCCGACTTGCTCGACCTCAAGGAAACCCTGGCAGTGCGCGCTCAGGATGCGCAGAGCCTGTTGCAGCAGCAAGGGCGGGTCAACAGCGAGCTGCAAGAAGGTCTGATGAGCACGCGCATGGTGCCTTTCGAGCGACTGGTGCCCCGGTTGCAGCGTGTCGTGAGGCAGGTCGCCAGTGAGCTGGATAAACAGGTCGAGCTGGTGGTCGGCAATGCCGAAGGCGAGTTGGACCGCAGCGTGCTGGAAAGGATGGTGGCGCCGCTCGAACATATGCTGCGCAATGCCGTCGATCATGGCTTGGAGTCTCGGGAAATTCGGCTTGCCGCAGGCAAACCTGAGCAAGGGTTGATCTCGCTGAGCTTGTTGCACGAGGGGGCCGACATCGTCATTGAAATGACTGACGACGGTGCCGGTGTTTCGCTGGAGGCTGTGCGGCGCAAGGCGATCAAGCGCGGCCTGCTCGATCCTGCGGCAGCGCTCAGCGATCATGAAATCATGCAGTTCATCCTTCAGCCGGGATTCTCCACGGCCGAGAAAATCACCCAGATCTCCGGGCGCGGCCTGGGCATGGACGTGGTCCATGAAGAGGTCAAACAGCTGGGTGGCTCGATGGTTATCGAATCCAATCCAGGCAAGGGCGCGCGCTTTCTGATTCGCTTGCCATTCACCGTATCGGTGAACCGGGCCTTGATGGTGCAGTACGGCGAGGAGCAGTACGCCGTGCCGCTCAATACCATCGAGGGTATCGTGCGCGTGCCGCCTGCTGAACTTGAAGCGTGCTACCAACTCGATCCACCGTGCTATGAATACGCCGGGCACCGATACGAACTGCACTACCTGGGAGAATTGTTGCAAGGGACAGTGCAACCACGCTTGCTAGGGCAGAGCCTGCCGTTGCCCGTGTTGCTGGTGCACTCCCATGATCAGCAGTTCGCAATCCAGGTCGACAGCCTGGCGGCCAGTCGCGAAATTGTGGTCAAGAGCCTGGGTCCGCAGTTTGCCAGCGTCCAGGGTTTATCCGGGGCGACCTTGCTGGGTGACGGCCGGGTTGTGTTGATTCTGGATCTGCTCGGGCAACTTCGCGGTTTGCAACTGCGCCATGCCCAGCAGGCAAGCAGTGCTGCGCGCATCCTTGCGCCGCAGGTCGGGCAGGTGCCAAAGCGATCGTTGCTGGTGATGGTCGTCGATGACTCTGTGACGGTGCGCAAGGTTACTGGCCGACTGCTCGAACGCCATGGTATGAACGTACTCACCGCCAAGGATGGCGTCGATGCAATGGCGCTGTTGCAGGAGCATCGACCGGACGTCCTGCTGCTGGATATCGAGATGCCGCGCATGGATGGTTTCGAAGTCGCCACGCAGATTCGCCAGGATCCGGAACTCAAGGATCTGCCCATCATCATGATCACCTCGCGAACCGGACAAAAGCACCGCGACCGGGCCATGTCCATCGGCGTCAACGATTACCTGGGTAAACCCTACCAGGAGTCGGTACTGCTGCAGAGTATTGCCTTTTGGAGTACCCGCCATGCTTGAACAATCTGCCCGCAATGGTCGGCGCAGCAGCCTCACCGGCCTGCTGCTGGCCCTGGATGACCGTTGCCTGGTGCTGCCCAACGTCGCGGTAGCCGAGCTGATCGGCTTTCAGGCGGGCACTCCGGCACCCGAGCAGCCCAACTGGATGCTTGGCTGGATCGAATGGCGCAACCAGCGTTTGCCGTTGCTCAGCTTCGAGGCCGCTTGTGGTGGCCAGGTGCGGGTCGGTGAGCGTGCGCGAATCGTTGTCCTCAACGCGTTGGGTGGCAGTCGCCTGCGCTTCATTGCCATGCTGGTGCAGGGCATTCCGCGCTCGTGCAAGCTCGACAGCCAACTCAACTACGTCGATGTACCGCTGGCCGAACTGGAGCTGGCAGCTGTCCAGGTTGGCGAGCAGATTGCCAGGGTCCCTGACCTTGCCGCACTGGAGCAGTTACTGGAGGACGCGGGGCTGGTTTGAAACATTTGCCTGTGTAGGATGGGAAGCCTGTCCGTTATTTGGAGGACCCAGTCGCATGTATCACGGTGAACGTTTCAATGCTTGGACGCATTTAGTCGGCGCAGTACTGGCCTGTATCGGTGCAATCTGGTTGTTGGTGGCGGCCAGTTTGCAGGGCGATCCGTGGAAGATCGTCAGTCTGTCGATCTACGGCTTTACCCTGTTGTTGCTGTACAGCATCTCCACGCTCTATCACAGCGTACGCGGCAAAGCTAAAGTGGTGATGCGCAAGCTCGATCACCTGTCGATCTATCTGTTGATTGCCGGTAGCTACACACCTTTCTGCCTGGTCAGCTTGCGCGGGCCGTGGGGTTGGAGTTTGTTCGGTGTGGTCTGGGGGTTGGCAGTGATAGGCATGCTGCAGGAGATCAAGCCGCGCTCCGAAGCGCGAGTGCTGTCGATCATCATTTATGCGGTGATGGGCTGGATTGTGCTGGTTGCAGTCAAGCCGCTGCTGGCTAGCCTGGGCGCTGCTGGATTTGCCTGGCTGGCTGCCGGTGGTGCGTTCTACACCATCGGCATCATCTTCTTTGCCTATGACAGTCGCTTTCGCCACTGGCATGGCATCTGGCACCTGTTCGTCATCGTCGGCAGCCTGCTGCACTTTATTGCCGTGTTCTTTTACGTACTTTAGAAATCACCCCAGAGCTGCTGGGCAACGGCCAAAGCGACCACGGGTGCTGTTTCGGTACGCAGCACTCGCGGCCCCAGGCGCGCGGCATGGAAACCCGCAGCCTTGGCCTGCTCCACTTCGGCATCGCTCAAACCACCCTCAGGACCGATCAAAAATGCCAGGCTTTGCGGCGGCTGATGGCTGAGCATGGGTTCGGCTACAGGATGCAGAACCAGCTTGAGCTGTTCATCACAGGCTTTGAGCCAGTCGGCCAACAGCACCGGTGCATTGATCTGCGGTACGCTGGAGCGCCCACACTGCTCACAGGCGCTGATCGCAACTTGGCGCCAATGGGCCAGGCGCTTGTCGGCGCGCTCGTCCTTGAGGCGTACTTCGCAGCGTTCACTGACAATCGGGGTGATGACATTAGCGCCCAGTTCGGTGGCTTTCTGGATCGCCCAGTCCATCCGCTCGCCGCGGGACAAGCCCTGACCGAGATGGATCTTCAGGCTTGATTGCGCTTGCCCGGCGAAGGCTTCGTTCAACTGCACCCGGACGGTTTTCTTGCCGACTTCGAGCAACTGGCCAAGAAATTCCTGGCCGCTGCCGTCGAACAGTTGCACAGCATCGCCAGCGGCCATGCGCAGCACCCGGCCGATGTAGTGGGCCTGGACTTCGGGCAGGTCGTGCTCGCCGAGGCTCAGGGGGGCATCAATGAAGAAGCGGGACAGTCTCATGTGAAAACTCTGAATAAATGTTGGCTGTGGGAGCGGGCCGCCCAGCAGTGTGGGTAGAGCCTGATTGCGGGGCGAACCTGCTCCTGCAGAGGGTTGCTGCTAGCCCGGATCGCGGAAGTCCGGGTGGAAATTTCCTGGCACTGCCACGCTGACACTGTCGCGCGTGGCAATGTCGATGCCTTCACTGGCCACCTGCGCCAGGAAGTCGATTTGCTCCGGGGTAATCACGTAGGGCGGCAGGAAATACACCACGCTCCCCAGTGGACGCAGCAGCGCGCCGCGAGTCAGGGCGTGCTCGAATACCTTCAGGCCGCGACGTTCCTGCCAGGGGTAAGGGGTCTTGCTTGCCTTGTCCTGAACCATTTCCACCGCCAGGGCCATGCCGGTCTGGCGTACTTCAGCCACATTCGGGTGGTCGACCAGGTGCGCGGTGGCGCTGGCCATACGTTGGGCCAGTGCCTTGTTGTTCTCGATAACGTTGTCTTGCTCGAAGATGTCCAGGGTTGCCAGCGCCGCTGCACAGGCCAGCGGGTTGCCGGTATAGCTGTGCGAGTGGAGAAAGGCGCGCAAGGTCGAGTAGTCGTCGTAGAAGGCGTTATAGACATCGTCGGTGGTTATGCACGCGGCCAGCGGCAGATAGCCGCCGGTCAACGCCTTGGACAGGCACAGGAAGTCGGGACGGATACCAGCCTGCTCGCAGGCAAACATTGTTCCGGTGCGCCCGAAGCCGACGGCGATTTCGTCGTGGATCAGATGCACGCCATAGCGGTCACAGGCTTGGCGTAGCAGCTTGAGGTAAACCGGGTGGTACATGCGCATGCCACCGGCGCCCTGGATCAGTGGTTCGACGATTACGGCGGCGAGCGTCTCATGGTGTTCGGCCAGGGTCTGCTCCATGAGCAGGAACATGGTGCGCGAGTGCTCTTCCCAGCTCACGCCTTCAGGGCGCAGGTAGCAGTCGGGGCTTGGCACTTTGATAGTGTCGAGCAGCAGCGCCTTATAGGTCTCGGTGAACAGCGGCACGTCGCCGACCGACATCGCCGCGATGGTTTCACCGTGATAGCTGTTGCTCAAGGTGACGAAGCGTTTTTTCGCTGGCTGACCTTTGTTGAGCCAGTAGTGAAAGCTCATTTTCAGCGCAACTTCGATGCAGGACGAACCGTTGTCGGCGTAAAAGCACCGGGTCAGGCCTTCCGGGGTGATCTGTACCAGGCGCTCGGAAAGCTCGATGACCGGTTGATGGCTGAAGCCTGCGAGAATCACATGCTCAAGCTGGTCGAGCTGATCCTTGATGCGCTGGTTAATACGTGGGTTGGCATGGCCGAAAACGTTGACCCACCAGGAGCTGACCGCGTCCAGGTAGCGTTTGCCTTCGAAGTCTTCCAGCCATACGCCTTCGCCGCGCTTGATCGGAATCAGGGGCAGTTGCTCGTGGTCTTTCATCTGGGTGCAGGGGTGCCAAAGGACCTTGAGGTCACGTTGCATCCACTGTTGATTGAGGCCCATTTCATTTCTCCTGGCGACGACAGCGCGGACATGCGGCGCAAGCCTATGCAATGCGCCGCCCGAGAACAACCCGTGGCATGCAATCGGCATGTGGGCGTTGCTGGCGAGGTCGCTTGGCGTGGCGTATCCTTCGACTACTCTTTCCTGGGGGATCCCCCCAATTATCTGTTTCGATCCGGAGTTCGCCAAAATGTCTGCTGGTTGGCTGCGCGCCTGTGCGCTGGTAATGATAGGACTGTTCAGCGGCGCTGCGCTGGCCAAGGACAAAACCCCGACAGCCATCGTCGTCGGCGGTGGTCTGGCAGGCCTTACGGCGGCTTACGAATTGCAGGCCAAGGGCTGGCAGGTAACCCTGCTGGAAGCCAAGTCGGGCATGGGTGGGCGTTCGGGCCTGGCCACCAGCGAGTGGATTGGTAACAGCAAGGCCCAGCCAACACTCAATCAGTACCTCGATACCTTCAAGATCAACACCCTGCCGGCCCCGGAGTTCGTCCGTGTCCCGGGTTACCTGATCGATGGCGAGTACTACAGCGCGACCGACCTGGCTACCAAGCAACCGGTCACTGCCGAGGCGCTCAAGCGTTATGAGAAAACCCTCGACGATCTGGCCCGCTCGATCGACGACCCGCAGAACCCGGCAGCCAACAGCACCTTGTTCGCCCTCGATCAACTGAACGTGTCCTCCTGGTTGGACAAGCTGCAGTTGCCAACCACCGCGCGTCAACTGATCAACCAGCAGATTCGTACTCGTTATGATGAGCCGTCGCGTCTGTCGCTGCTTTATTTTGCCCAGCAAACCCGTGTCTACCGCGGTGTCAGCGACCGCGACCTGCGAGCCGCACGCTTGCCAGGTGGTAGCCCGGTATTGGCCCAGGCATTCGTCAAACAACTGAAAACCATCAAGACCAGCTCGCCAGTCAGCGCCATTACCCAGGACAAGAACGGCGTCACCGTTAAAGTCGGCAGCGTTGGCTACCAGGCCGATTACGTCGTGCTGGCCGTACCGCTGCGCGCCCTGGCGAAAATCCAGATGATTCCCGGCCTGGACAACCAGCATGTGGCGGCGCTCAAAGGCACCAACTATGGCTGGCGCGACCAACTGCTGCTCAAGTTCAAGAACCCGGTCTGGGAGAGCCGCGCACGGATGTCTGGCGAAATCTTCAGCAATGCCGGCCTTGGCATGCTGTGGATCGAGCCTGCACTCAAGGGTGGGGCTAACGTAGTAATCAACCTGTCGGGTGATAACGCACGTCTGTTGCAGGCCTTCGGCGACAAACAGATGGTCGACCAGGTTTTGATCCGTCTGCATGCGTTTTATCCACAGGCTCGTGGTGCCTTTACCGGCTACGAAGTACGCCGTTACAGCACCGACGCCAACATGGGTGGCGCATACCTGGCCTATGGCCCGGGGCAGATCAGCAAGTTCTGGCGCCTGTGGGAGCGTCCGGTGCAACGTGTTGCCTTTGCCGGAGAACACACCGACGCGCTTTACCCGGGTACCTTGGAAGGCGCATTGCGCAGCGGTCAGCGTGCCGCCAGCCAAGTACAAGACCTGGCTGCGGGCAAGTCGTTCGATCCGGTCAATGCCGCTCCAGTAGCTGCCGCTGCCGCTGCCACTGCAGTGGCAGCAAGCAAGGGCAACTTCTTCTCCAACCTGTTCGGTGGCTCGTCCGAAAAGCCTGCCAACGCGCCAGAGTCGGTGAAAAAGGAAGAAAGCAAGCCTGGCTTCTTTTCGCGGATGTTTGGCAGTGACGAAAAACCGGTCGAAAAGCCAGCGGTCAAGCCTGCTGAAGCGGCGGCTGCTCCAGCACCGGTAGCAGCGCCTGCGGTGGCGCCGGTTGCCAAGGAAGAGCCAGTCAAGCCAGCACCGGTCAAGGCGGCCCCAACCAAGGCACCCGTCAAACATGCCCCGGCGAAAAAGCCGGTGGCGAAGTCCGAGCAGGCGAAAAAAGCTGCAGCAGTTAAAAAACCAGCAGCTAACGTTCAAGCCAAGGCGCAGTAACACCTGAAGCCTTGAAAACTGTAGGAACGGGCATGCCCGCGATGAGCTTGGCCCAGCCAATCGTGGGTCAAGCCCGCTCCTGCAGTTGCACCTTCCTACCCAGTTAATGTTTCCTTAATAGCGCTGTTACACACTAACAATCGTTTTTCTCGATATTTCAGAGCGAAATTTTCCGCTTTAATTCGATATTTAACTCGTTAGTCTTAGGCACAGTTCTTACAGGGAAACACGGCAATGCAACTGCGCAATTCATCATCGCGTTATGGGCTGGTCAGCATCGTCATGCACTGGGGCGTGGCGCTGGCAGTTTTCGCACTGTTCGCCCTCGGTCTGTGGATGGTGGGTCTTGACTACTACAGCTCTTGGCGCAAGGACGCACCCGACCTGCATAAGAGCATTGGTCTGGTGTTGTTGGCTGTCATGCTCGTTCGAGTGGCCTGGCGGGTGATCAGCCCGCCGCCTCCAGCGCTACCTAACCACGGCAAACTCACACGTGCAGCCTCCAAAGCCGGGCACAGTCTGCTTTACTTCGGTCTCTTCGCGGTGATGATCGCCGGTTACCTGATTTCCACCGCCGATGGCGTGGGTATCCCAGTGTTTGGGCTTTTCGAGGTGCCCGCTCTGATAAGCAACTTACCTGATCAGGCGGATCTTGCCGGTGAAGTCCATTTTTACCTGGCCTGGGGTCTGGTGATTTTTGCCGGACTGCATGGCCTGGCAGCGCTGAAGCACCATTTTATCGACCGTGACGCGACCCTTAAGCGAATGCTGGGCCGCAAAGCTTGATGTTCTACCTCAACTCCAAAGGGATATAGAAGCATGTTGAAAAAGACTTTTGCCGCTCTGGCGCTCGGTACTGCACTGCTCTCGGCCGGTCAAGCCATGGCTGCCGACTACAAGATCGACAAGGAAGGCCAGCATGCCTTCGTTGACTGGAAAATCAGCCACCTGGGCTACAGCTTCATTCACGGCACCTTCAAAGACTTCGATGGTACTTTCAGCTGGGATTCGGCAAAGCCTGAAGCGAGCAAGATTGCTGTCGATCTGAAAACTGCCAGCCTGTGGTCCAACCACGCCGAGCGTGACAAGCATATCGCTAGCGCCGACTTCCTCGACGTCAAGAAGTACCCAGAAGCCAAGTTTGTCTCCACCAGCGTCAAATCGACCGGCGAGAAAACGGCTGACGTAACGGGCGACCTGACCATGCACGGCGTTACCAAGCCGGTAACCTTCAAGGCTACCTTCAACGGCGAAGGCAAGGATCCATGGGGCGGTGAGCGTGCGGGTTTCAACGCCACCACCACCCTGAACTTGAATGACTTCGGTATCAAAGGCCCGGGCGCTACTTCCCAGACCCTGGACCTGGACATCTCGGTTGAAGGCGTGAAGCAGAAGTAAATTCTGCGACACCCATAAAAACGCCGCCCCTAGGGGCGGCGTTTTTATTTCTGCAATTGCCGAATCAGCGATTGCGGGTCAGCAGCGCAGGCTTCTCGCCGCGCGGGCGGCTTGGCAATTGCTCAAGCTGTTCAGCAGTCGGGAAACGGTCGACCTTTGATTCTTTGTGCATGATCTTCGGCTGTGGCTGGCCTTCACGTGGATTACGTGCGGCTGGCTCTCCCGACTGGCTGTCGCTGTCCGGGCGGCGATTGCGGGCACCGCCATCGCGGCGTTGCTGACCGCCGCCACCATTACGCGAACCACCGCGTTTGTCGCCATTGGCTGAGCCGTTGCGTGGGCCGTTGTTGCGGCCTTGGCCGCCACCGCTACGCTGCTGGCCATTTGCGCCGGCACCGGCACCGGCACCGCTCTGCGCGGGTGCGCCCGGACGACGGTTGCGACCTTGATTGCCTTTATTCTGATAAGGGCTGACGTAGTCGGCACGGTTACCAAAATTATCGATGTCGTCATCCAGGAACACTTCTGGATCACGATTGCCTGCCGCCGGCGCTGCACTTGGTTGGGCGGACTGGGGCTGACGTGGCTTCTTGTTGTCGCGTGGTTTACGTTCCTGGCGGCCACCAGCAGACTTTTCTGCGGTTTTTTCCTTGTCCTTCTCGCGACCTTTTTCCTTGCCCTGATCCTTGCCTTTGTCCTTGCGTCCGCCGTTGGTGCCATCAGCACGCTGACCACGGCCACCGCGTGGATTGTTTTGCGGGCGTTCACGGGTTTCAGGCTTCTCGGCTTCTACCTTGGAGGCATCGAAGCCCATCAGGTCGCCATCCGGGATTTTCTGGCGGGTGACGCGCTCAATGCTCTTGAGCAGCTTTTCTTCGTCCGGGGCAACCAGCGAAATCGCTTCACCGGAACGACCGGCGCGACCGGTACGGCCAATGCGGTGCACGTAGTCTTCTTCGACGTTGGGCAACTCGAAGTTGACTACGTGAGGCAGTTGGTCGATATCCAGGCCGCGGGCGGCGATATCGGTGGCAACCATGATACGTACAGTGCCGGCCTTGAAGTCGGCCAGGGCTTTGGTGCGTGCGTTCTGGCTTTTATTGCCATGAATCGCGGCGGCGGTCAGACCGTGCTTTTCCAGGTATTCGGCCAGGCGGTTGGCGCCGTGCTTGGTACGGGTGAAAACCAGTACCTGTTCCCACGCACCGGTGGTGATCAGGTGGGCCAACAGGGCACGCTTGTGGCTGGCAGGCAAGCGATAGACGCGCTGCTCGATGCGCTCGACCGTGGTGTTTGGCGGCGTAACCTCGATGCGCTCTGGGTTGTGTAGCAACTTGTCGGCGAGGTCGGTGATGTCCTTGGAGAAGGTCGCAGAGAACAGCAGGTTCTGGCGCTTGGCTGGCAGCCGGGCGAGGACCTTCTTCACATCATGGATGAAGCCCATGTCGAGCATGCGGTCGGCTTCGTCCAGCACTAGTGTTTCGACGTGGGACAGGTCGACGCTGCCCTGGCCAGCCAGATCGAGCAGCCGGCCAGGGCACGCTACCAGTACATCAACGCCGCGTGCCATGGCCTGAACCTGCGGGTTCATGCCGACGCCACCAAAGATGCAGGCACTGACGAATTTAAGATCGCGGGCATACACCTTGAAGCTGTCATGCACCTGGGCGGCCAGTTCACGGGTAGGGGTCAGCACCAGAACCCGCGGCTGGCGAGGGCCATGACGCTGGGACTTGTCTGGGTGACCACCTGGGAACAGGCGCTCGAGGATTGGCAGTGCGAAACCGCCGGTTTTACCAGTACCTGTCTGGGCGGCGACCATCAGGTCACGACCTTGCAACACGGCGGGAATGGCCCGCTGTTGCACCGGAGTGGGCTGGGTATAGCCAGCAGCCTCGATGGCGCTGACTAGAGCCTCGGAGAGACCGAGGGAAGCAAAGGACATGAGTAATCCTGTTCTTAGTGGGGGCTAAGCCCGATGGGATAATCTTGCCTGGCGCGGTAGGCATCGGCTGATGCACTCGCGTCCGGTCCAGCAGGGTCTTCAATGCACATCCGGATTGTGGCGGGCGGGCTCTTGGCCGCGCTGTCCTGCCGATCGGGATGCCTTTTGCAAGGCCGAGCGTCCGGGCGTAAGCCTGGCGGGAAGGCCAGAGTATAACAGAGCAATCAAGGCGTGCTGCGTTCCTGCTGCTCAACGGTGGAACGAAAATTTTCTGGAATGCCAGCATAGCGGGCATTGAGTGCCGTAAAGGCGGGCTCTTGCTTGAAATTTCGTAGTTCGGCGGCAAAGCGTTGCATCAGCTCTTGCATGCCTGAATTGCGGCGTACGGCCAGGTACTGACTTTGGGTGCTGACCACCAGCGGCAGTTCACTGATTTCTCGGTCAAGTCCCAGATCCTTTCGCAAATGGCGACCAACGCGGCGGTCGGTTATCAGCAAATCAATGCGCCCGCGCTGAAGTTTGCCGAAATTCGCTTCGTGGGTTGGCGCGGGCTCACGGGTGAACAGCGGCGAATCGCTGAACGCTGCTGCATACGCGTAGCCAGGGGAGGTGCCGACGGTCAGGCCGCGCAGATCCTGCAGGCTGTTGATCGAATGAGGGCGGGCATTGGCGTAGAAAAGCACAAACTCGACGTCAGAGAGCGGTTCATTGGGATAGAACAGCTGAGTGCCGCGTTGTTCAGTCTGGAAGATATCCAGGATGCCATCCGCCAGGCCTTGATCGATCATCGCCAGGCAACGCTTCCAGGGCAGGAATTGCCATTCCACTTCTACGCCAAGACGTTTGAAGACTTCGACAGTGACTTCGTAATCGATACCTTTTGCCTGACCGTTCTCCATGTACACATAGGGTGCCCAGGGTTCGGTGACGATGCGAAGCTTCTCGCCATGGGCAAACGCGCTCAGGCAAGTAAGCAGCAGGGCGGTCATAAGGCGGGTGAAATCGGGCATATCTGGAGATTACGACGTGCGCACGCCTATGGCTAGTAGACGTGCGCAATACGCGTGCCGTATCCAGCGGCGGAGCGGATCGATCAACGAGGCAACTTGAGGTTGTTCCAGATCGCCAGGCTTGGATCGGCCTGGTTCAGGGTGTAGAAGTGCAGCCCGGGTGCACCACCTTGCAGCAGTTGTTCGCACATGTGGGTAATGACTTCTTCACCGAACGACTGGATGCTCTTGACGTCATCGCCATAGGCTTCCAGTTGCTTGCGGATCCAGCGAGGAATCTCGGCGCCGCAAGCGTCGGAGAAACGTGCCAGCTTGCTGTAGTTGGTGATCGGCATGATCCCCGGCACTACAGGAATGTTCACCCCAAGCTTCTGCACGCGTTCGACGAAGTTGAAGTAGCAGTCGGCGTTGAAGAAGTATTGGGTGATGGCGCTGTCGGCACCGGCGTTGGCCTTGCGTACGAAATTGGCCAGGTCATCCTCGAAATTGCGCGCTTGAGGATGCATTTCCGGGTAGGCGGCGATTTCGATATGGAAGTGATCGGCGCTTTCCTGGCGAATGAATTCGACCAGTTCGTTGGCGTAGCGCAGTTCGCCACTGGCCATGCCCATGCCCGAAGGCAGGTCACCGCGCAGAGCAACGATACGCTTGATACCGGCGGCCTTGTACTGGGCCAGCAGGCTGCGCAGGTCTTCCTTGCTGTCACCGACGCAGGACAGGTGCGGCGCGGCAGGGACCTTAACTTCGCTTTCCAACTGCAGCACAGTGTTCAGCGTGCGGTCGCGGGTAGAGCCACCGGCACCGTAGGTGCAGGAGAAGAAATCCGGGTTGTAGCTGGCCAGCTGATGAGCAGTGGCGAGCAGTTTTTCATGTCCAGCATCGGTCTTGGTCGGGAAGAACTCGAAGCTGTAACGACGTTCCTGAGACATACAAGATTCCTTGGGCGGCTAGCTACAAGCGGCAAGCGACAAGGTAAAAGCAGGGCAGCGCGAACCGCTCCTGCTTGCAGCTTGAAGCTTGCCGTTATCGGCTTTAGTAGCGGTAGGCGTTTGGCTTGAACGGACCTTCGACAGTCACGCCGATGTATTCGGCTTGCTGTGGGGTCAGTTGGGTTACCACGCCGCCGAAGCCGCGGACCATTTCCAGGGCCACTTCTTCATCCAGCTTCTTGGGCAGTACTTCAACTGTCAGGCGCTCGGCTTTCTGCGCTGGCGACAGGTCGGCGTACTTCTGGTCGAACAGGAAGATCTGCGCCAGTACCTGGTTGGCGAACGAGCCATCCATGATGCGGCTTGGGTGGCCGGTGGCGTTACCCAGGTTTACCAGGCGGCCTTCAGCCAGCAGGATCAGGTAGTCATCGTTTTGCGGGTCGAAATCGCCAGCGCCGGTACGGTGGATCTTGTGGACCTGAGGCTTGACCTCTTCCCATGCCCAGTTCTTGCGCATGAAAGCGGTGTCGATCTCGTTGTCGAAGTGGCCGATGTTGCACACCACGGCACGCTTTTTCAGGGCCTTGAGCATGTTTGCATCGCAAACATTGACGTTACCGGTGGTGGTCACGATCAGGTCGATCTTGCCCAGCAGCGCTTTGTCGATGCTTGCTTCAGTACCGTTGTTAATACCGTCGATGAATGGCGAGACCAGCTCGAAACCGTCCATGCAGGCTTGCATCGCGCAGATCGGGTCGACTTCGGTGACCTTGACGATCATGCCTTCCTGACGCAGCGACTGTGCCGAGCCCTTGCCCACGTCACCGTAGCCGATTACCAGGGCTTGCTTGCCCGACAGCAGGTGGTCGGTACCGCGCTTGATGGCGTCGTTGAGGCTGTGACGGCAGCCGTACTTGTTGTCGTTCTTGCTCTTGGTGACCGAGTCGTTGACGTTGATGGCCGGGATTTTCAGCTCGCCCTTGGCCAGCATGTCCAGCAGGCGGTGTACGCCAGTGGTGGTTTCTTCGGTTACGCCATGAACGCGCTCCAGCACCGCTGGGTATTTTTTGTGCAGCAGTTCGGTGAGGTCACCACCGTCGTCGAGGATCATGTTGGCGTCCCATGGGGCGCCGTCCTTGAGGATGGTTTGCTCCAGGCACCACTCGTACTCTTCTTCGGTCTCGCCTTTCCAGGCGAACACAGGAATGCCGGCAGCGGCGATAGAGGCAGCGGCCTGGTCCTGGGTGGAGAAAATGTTGCAGGACGACCAGCGTACTTCGGCACCCAGGGCAACCAGGGTTTCGATCAGCACGGCAGTCTGAATGGTCATGTGGATGCAGCCGAGGATCTTGGCACCTTTGAGCGGTTGCTCTTCAAGGTACTTGCGGCGCAGGCCCATCAGTGCAGGCATTTCCGATTCGGCGATGATGGTTTCGCGACGGCCCCAGGCAGCCAGGGAGATGTCAGCGACTTTGAAATCGGTAAAACCGGCAGGCGTAATTACAGCGCTCATGAAGAGCCTCCATTCGTAATGTGCGAATGGGCGCCGTTGTGCGTTTAGTGCCTGCAGGCAAGCCTGGCCAGACAACGCCCCATCCGAGCCTGACAGGTTGAACCTGCTGCAGCGCCCCTCGGACAGGTGGCGGGAACGGTATCAAGTGCAGATGACCGTTTTGAAACGTCGGCGATTATAGCTGCGTCGTGGCGTCTGCCCAAGGTTTTCTGTCGATTAATCGAGACCATAGTCGATGTTAAATGGAGGATCACGGAAGGCTCTGCCATCATTAGCGGCATCGATTGGCAAGACGGTCAGGAGTAGATATGAATTTTCACACCCGCAAATGGGTCAAGCCCGAAGACCTCAACCCTAACGGCACCTTGTTCGGCGGCAGCTTGCTGCGCTGGATCGATGAGGAGGCGGCGATCTACGCGATCGTGCAGTTGGGCAACCAGCGTGTGGTGACCAAGTACATTTCGGAAATCAACTTCGTCAGCGCTTCGCGCCAGGGCGACATCATTGAACTGGGTATCACGGCAACCGAGTTTGGCCGTACCTCCATCACCCTCAAGTGCGAAGTGCGTAACAAGATCACCCGCAAGAGCATCCTGACGGTGGACAAGATGGTCTTCGTCAACCTTGGAGAGGATGGGCTGCCGGCAGCTCATGGGCGGACCGAGATCAAGTACGTCCAGGATCAGTTCCCGGACACCGCTGTGGAGTAACACAGCATCGCCGGGCAAGCCCGCACCCATCCTTGCGTTTGGCGTGGGCTTGCCCGCGATAACGCCGTCAAGGCTGCTCGGTGACCCCGCGCACCACGCGACCAATCGTCAAACCCTGCAACAGGATTGACGACAGCACTACGATGTAGGTGATGCTCAGCAACAAGTCACGTTCGGTACCTGGCGGCAGCGACAGGGCCAGGGCCACCGATACACCACCGCGCAAGCCACCCCAGGTCAGGACCCGGACGGTGCCGCGTGGCACGCTGCGCCAGCGCCGCAGCAAGACTATCGCCGGTGCTACCGTCAGCAGGCGCGACATGAGGATGGCCACGGCCAGAACCCCGGCCGCTGCCAGGTGCATCCACGAGAATGGCAGCAGCAATAGCTCCAGGCCGATCAGGGCGAACAGCAGGGCGTTGAGCATGTCGTCGATCAGTTCCCAGAAACCGTCCAAGTAGCGTCGGGTCATGTCGTTCATCGCCAGGTTGCGGCCCAGATTGCCGATGATCAAACCCGCCACCACCATCGCGATCGGGGCTGAAACATGCAGCTCGTAGGCCATCGCCGAACCGCCGATGACTAACGCCAGGGTGAGCATGACTTCAACCTGGTACTGCTCGATGCTTTTGATCATGCGGTAGGTGATATAGCCGACCAGGCCACCAAACAGTGCCCCGCCGATGGCTTCACGAGCAAAGAGGATCGCGGTGTCGGTTACCGTCGGCGTTTCACCCAGTTGCGCGATTCCCAGCAGCACGGTGAACACCACGACTGCGGTACCGTCGTTGAACAGCGACTCGCCAACGATAGTGGTTTTCAACGGTTTGGACGCGTTAGCGGTACGCAGGGCACCGAGCACGGCAATCGGGTCGGTGGGCGAGATCAGCGCGCCGAACAGCAAGCAGTACAGCAGGCTCACGTGCCAGCCGAACAGGGCGAAGATCCAATGGGCCAAGTAACCGATAACCACGGTCGCGATCAGTACCCCAACGGTTGCCAGCAGGCCAATTGGCCAGCGATAACTGCGCAGGTCAGCGAGGTTTACGTGCAGGGCTCCGGCAAACAGCAGAAACGACAACATCCAGTGCATCAGCAAATCGTTGAAGTCGATCTGGCTCATCAGGCCCTGCACGCGATCTTCCAGTCCCGGGTAGCCAATGACGCTCAGACCTTGCAGCAATAGGGAAAAGAACAGCGCAGTGACCATGACGCCGATAGTAGGCGGCAGGCCAATGAAGCGGTAATTCAGATAAGTAAGCAGTGTGGTCAAGCAGATAAACGCAGCAACAAGCTCAAGCATTCCGGGTCCTGTAGTGGCTTTGATTCGGTACCCGATTCCATCGGGCAACCGTTTGATGGTTTATCGATGGCGCGGGGACACAGTTTTTTGCTTGCATGCGTTGACCGCGATTGGCGATTTTCGTTTCCCCTGCGCGCAATAATGCGCGACGGGGTGCTGAGCTAAATGCTTATATAGCGGCTGGCCATTGATGACCCGACCTGTACTGCCAAGGATCTTCGCGTGTTAGCCACTTCTCTGGTTCTGGTTGCCGCACTGCTGCATGCAACCTGGAACACCTTGATCAAATTCAGCGGCGAGCGCCTGCTGGTCATCGCCAGCATGGATGTCGTGGCGTTGGTGTTCGCGCTGGTAATGGTCGCTTTCGTGCAGTATCCGCCTGCCGAAGTCTGGCCGTGGCTGCTGGCGTCTGCACTGTTCGAGCAGTTCTATCGTTTCTTGTTGATCCAGGCGTATCGGGCGGGTGACCTGGGGTTGGTCTATCCGCTGATGCGAGGCCTGTCACCGCTGGTGGTGCTGGCGCTGACACTGACATTCGCGGGCGAAACGTTAAGCAGCCAGCAAATCATCGGCATCATGCTGATCCCATGTGGCATGGTTTGCCTGCTGTGGCAGGGCGGGGGAGGTGATCGCTTGCCCTGGTCGATGTTGCCAGTGGTGGCGTTGATAGGCTTGTGTATCGGCTGCTACACCTGGTTCGACGGCCAGGCGATCCGCCTCTGGTCACAGCCGTTGGACTATCTTGTCTGGTTGACACTGCTCAGTGCCTGGCCCTTTCCGTTGTTGGCCAGTGTCGCTCGGCGCGCACCATTCATTCTGTTCTGGCGCTTGCAGTGGCGGTTGGGCCTGGCGGTGGGATTATGCGTGCTGTTGAGCTACGCCCTGGTGCTTTGGGCAATGCAATTGGGTTCGGTGGCCGAGGCGGCGGCATTGCGTGAGGTCAGCGTAATACTGGTGGTGCTGTTTGGAATGCGCTATCTCAAAGAACCTTTCGGCGGCCCCAGGCTCTTAGCTTGTGCTTTGGTATTGATCGGCATGCTGATCATGAAATTCTGACCGTCCAATCGACAAGGACTTTGCCATGACCGTAGCTCTTTGGTGTGTACTGATTGCGTTGTTCCTGCCGATTCTGTGTACCAGCATCGCCAAACTCAGCAGTGGGCGGTTCAACCTGCGCCAGAACCACGACCCGCGTGCTTTCCTCGACAAGCTCGAAGGTTTGCCGCGGCGCGCCCATGCCGCGCAGTTGAACAGCTTTGAGGCATTTCCTGCCTTTGCTGCAGCGGTCATCATTGCCGACATTGTCGGCAATGCTGAACAGGTCACCCAGGATGTGCTGGCGGTGCTGTATATCACCAGTCGCCTGCTCTACATCATCTGTTACCTGGCTGACTGGGCTGCGGTGCGTTCGCTGGTCTGGTTCGTTGGCGTGGGGCTGATCGTGTCGTTCTTCGTGGTGTCCGCCTAGGGAACCTTCGGCACTTCAGGCAGGGGTGTACCTTTGGGCCAGAGCAGCCAGATCTGTCCCTGCTGCTTCATGTTGCCTGCAACCTCACCTGCTTCGGCGCCTGTGCCCCAGAACAAGTCGGCGCGTACTTCACCGGTGATCGCGCCACCGGTATCCTGCGCGGCAACCGGACGGACCATTGGAGCACCGTCGGGGCGGGTGGTCGATAGCCACAGCAGGCTGCCCAAAGGAATCACCTTACGGTCGATCGCCACGCTGTAACCTGCAGTCAGCGGCACGTTCAGCGAGCCTCGTGGACCTTCATTGCTGTCCGGGCGGCCACTGAAGAAAACGTAGCTGGGGTTGCTCGCCAGCAGTTCCGGCACACGCGCCGGGTTAGCCTGTGCCCAGGCATGAATGCTGCCCATGGTGACGTCTTCTTTTTTCAACTGACCTTGATCGACCAGCCAGCGACCCACCGGACGATAGGGGTGGCCGTTCTGGTCGGCGTAACCGACCCGCAACTGTCGACCGCTGTCGAGCTGGATTCGGCCGGAGCCCTGGATCTGCAGGAACTGCAAGTCCATGGGGTCGGTCAGCCAGGCCAGGACCGGGGCAGGCACACCTTGCTGGTTGATAACTTCGGCAGTGTCGTAGGGCTTGAGTGTCCGGCCATCCAGACGGCCACGCAGACGTTTGCCCTTGAGTTCCGGGTAGACGCTGTCCAGCGCCACCACGATCATGTCGTCAGGCACGCCATAAACGGGCACATGTGCACTGTCGGTCTGGGTCAGGCTACCGGGGTAGACCGGCTCGTAGTAACCGGTGATCAGGCCGTTGGCACTGTTGTCACCTGAACGCATGCTGTAGACATCCAGCTGGGACTGGAGAAAGTTGCGTACCTGGGTGCTGTCACTCGGTACAGTCGCTGCGGCGCTACAGGTGTTGGCCCAAATGGCGTCGCGCTTGAGGCGCTCGCAGGCGCTGCGCCAGGCTTCGAAGCCCGCCAGCAGATCGCTGTCGCTGACCTGTGGCAGATCTTTCCAGGTGCCGCTGACGTAAGTGGCAAGCGCATGCGGCTTGGGTTTTTCCGGACCGCCGCCGTTGCAACCGGCGAGCAGTGCCAGTGCCGAGACCGCCAATCCCAGGTGGCGCAGGGAAAATTTCATAAACAGGGTTTCCTTGGCGGTTTGCCTGGGGTTCAACTGCCTGGGCAAACCGTAGATTTAATAAGGGTATTGGTCTTTGGTGACGAGACGAGGATACTGGGCGCCTTTTTTCCCGTGAGCCGACGTTACCATGATGCTCAAACGACTCTCTGTTGTATTGCTGGCCTGCCTGACGCTGACCGCCTGCGGCGGTGTTGATCCCAACTCGCCCTTGGGCCAGCGCAAGACCATTTTCAAACAGATGCTCAAGACCAGCGAAGACCTGGGCGGCATGTTGCGAGGACGACTGGCCTTTGACGGGCAGAAGTTCGCCGATGGCGCGGTCAAGCTTGATAATTTGTCCCGGGAGCCGTGGAAGCATTTTCCCCAGGTTCGCGAAGACGATGAAACCAGCGCTCGTGCAGAGGTCTGGGAAAAACAGGCGCGTTTCCAGGACTTGGCTCGTCAGTTGGAAACCGCGACCGGAGAACTGGTTGCCGTCACTCGAACCCAGCCACTGAAGGCGGCCGACCTGGCTGCGCCGACCGACAAGGTTGAGGCAGCATGCAAAGCCTGTCACACCGAATTTCGTAACCATTGAATACTGCCATCGCGGGGCTAGCCCGCTCCCACAGAGCGTTCAGCTAGCCCTGTGGGAGTGGGCTAGCCTGGCGATAAGCACTTACTTCTCGAGTTGATCCAGCGCTTCTTGCAGTTCTTTCTTGGACTCGGCCAACTTGTCCTTGCGCGTGTTGATCTTCTCGGCGTCACCCTTTTTCATGGCCTTGTCCAGGTCCTTGGTGCGCTGCGTCACTTCGTGGCGGGCGTCGAGAACTTTCTGTTCGCGTTCTTTGCGCAGGCTGCTATCAGTGCAATGCTCGTTGACTTCACTCAGGGCTTTTTCAAGCCCGGCTTTTTGGAAAGGGTTAACGGCTTTATCAATTTGCTGTTGGATATCGGCCTTTTTAGCCGCGCAACCAGTCAGTGCTTCCGTTGACTCGGCGGCTTGCAGCGAAGTTGCGCCGAAGCCAATCGCGGTCAACAGGACGAGGTTGGAAAAAAATTTCATGAGCGCCTCCATTCGGGGCATGGCAGAAATAGTTGGGGGAAATCCTGCCCTGATTTCCTGAATTAAGGAACCCTTGGTGGGCAATTCGATGGCACGACAAGAAAATTCCTACAATTTTCAGCTCGGCACTTTTACTGTGCGCGGTGAAATCCTTCGATACCCTGCGCCACCAATTGCGCAGCCAGCGCCTGCACCTGAGGGTGATTGAAAAATGCCTGCAACTGCTCGGCGCGCGTTGACCCGATGCCGGGCATGGCGGACCACTGGCTGGAAGTTCTCGCGGTCAGTGAGGACCAGTCAGTATTCAGCTCGATGTTTAGCGTTGCCGGTACTCCCAAGGCGCGCAACCATTGCTGGAAAGGGCGTGTGCGTGCGTGTGCGACCTCTTGCAGCAGTCGCGCTGCGCTTGCCCCCGGTAGCGGATGCAATTGTTCGTGGCTCAGGGCCAGCCAGTCGGCGAGGGTGGTTACCAGTCCAGCCTGTACTAGTTTTCGCCATGTCGCGACGCCAACGTGCGACATATCCAGCCCTTGCTTACCGCTCAACCAGGCAAGCCGAGCAATGAACTGTTCCTCGCAGCCGTGGCTGGGCTGCCAGCAACTCAACGGGTGAAACTGCTCACTTGCTGGTGACAGCACTGTCACCCGCTGAACAGTACGATGAACGACTTGCTCCAGGCGCGGGATGGTCAGGCCGGCCAAGCTTATTGCGACCTGATCGCCGGGGCGGATGTCTGCGGACTGCCATCGAGCCAGCGAGCCGACATTGACTTGAGTGATACGCCGATCATCCAGGGTGATGGGCTTTAACTGCAGGACTGGCGTGATCTTGCCAGTGCGACCGATTCTGAAGTGCACATCGCGTACTTCAGCCAAGGCTTGGCGAAAGGGATATTTCCAGGCAGCAATCCAGTAGGGTGCTTTGGCTTGCCAGCGTTGCGCCGGCGGTCGACTGTCCTGGCGCAGGACCACGCCGTCAGTGGCAAACGGCAGCGCCGACTGGTACCACTGCCGGCGCCAGTGAGCGGCTTCATCCTGGCTTGCGATGGCGACGCTGTAGCGCTGGCTGTCGGCAAAACCCAGGTCGGCGAGCTTTGCCAGGCGCTCAAGTTGCGTTGCGGGGCCCTCGGGCCAGTCCCAAACGAATAAACCGACACCGGCGCCCAGGTCATCGGACAATTGCTTGCGGGCCATCAGTCCGGCCACGGTGCCGCGGGCGCCGATTCCTCCGGCAGTCGATTGCACATGGCTTTCAAGGCGCCAATAAAGCTCGCCTTGAAGGGTGATGTCGAGGGCCAGAGGTAGGGTCCGGGTGATGCTGGCGAGGTAAGGGATATGCCGGCTCCAGTCATGGCCCTGCCGGCCATCGCCACGGCTGAGCAGTTGCACCAGTTGGCCCTGCTGATAGACCAGCGTGACAGCGACGCCGTCTACCTTGGGTTGAATCCAGATGTCCTGCTTGCCGTGCATCCAGCGAGCGACTGCTTGATCATCATTCAGTTTTGCAACGCCAGTGTGCGCAATGGGATGGTCTATCGGGCCTCGAGCGCTGGCGAGCGGATCATCAAAGTCGTGCAGACGGAAACAACCTTGCAGATATTTCAGGTGCTCCCGGCTCTGGTCATAGATTTCGTCGGCCACCAATGAGATGCCCAGGCGATGGTAGTGTTCATCCCATCTGGCCAGGGACTCGCGTAACTGGGCCACTTCAATACGCGCGCGCTCGGACGTCCACGTGGGGCACTCCTGTGCCTGGATTGTGGATAAATAGAGCGCAAAGAGAACAGCGAGCAGCTTGGGCATCATGGCCAGCTTCCTTGCATGGCGAGAACGAATGCTCAGCCTAGGCAATCACTGCACCCGGTGCGTCCCGCACTTGTCAGTCGATATGTCATGAAAAAGCCCCAGCCGATAACTCGGCTGGGGCTCTCTTGCAACTGGACGCTTGCAGCGTCTAATTAAAGGCCGGCAGCAGCACGCAGGCTGTCAACGCGGTCGGTACGTTCCCAGGTGAAGGTCGTGAAGGTGTCGTCACCGACAGTCTTCTGCTGCGGGGTACGGCCAAAGTGGCCGTAGGCGGCAGTTTCCTGGTACATCGGGTGCAACAGGTCGAGCATGGTGGTGATGGCGTACGGACGCAGGTCGAAGCACTCACGCACCAACTGGACGATCTTGTCGTCGGAGATCTTGCCGGTGCCGAAGGTGTTCAGCGAGATGGAGGTTGGCTGAGCTACACCGATAGCGTAGGAAACCTGGATCTCGCAGCGTTCGGCAAGGCCGGCAGCGACGATATTTTTCGCTACGTAGCGACCGGCATAGGCGGCAGAACGGTCAACCTTGGATGGATCCTTGCCGGAGAAAGCGCCACCGCCGTGACGGGCCATGCCGCCGTAGGAGTCGACAATGATCTTGCGGCCGGTCAGGCCACAGTCACCCACCGGGCCACCGATGATGAACTGGCCAGTCGGGTTGATGTGGAACTGGGTGTCCTTGTGCAGCAACTCGGCAGGCAGGGTCTGCTTGACGATCAGCTCCATGACCGCTTCCTGCAGGTCTTTTTGCGACACTTCAGGGTTGTGCTGGGTCGACAGGACCACGGCGTCGATGCCGACGACTTTGCCGCCTTCATAACGGCAGGTCACTTGGGACTTGGCATCCGGGCGCAGCCATGGCAGCAGGCCGGACTTGCGTGCTTCAGCCTGACGCTCGACCAGGCGGTGGGAGAAGCAGATCGGTGCAGGCATCAGCACGTCGGTTTCATTGCTGGCATAACCGAACATCAGGCCCTGGTCGCCGGCGCCCTGGTCTTCCGGCTTGCTGCGGTCAACGCCTTGGGCGATGTCTACCGATTGCTTGCCGATGATGTTCATGACCGCGCAGGTCGCGCCGTCGAAGCCAACGTCGGAGCTGTTGTAGCCGATGTCGACAATAACTTTGCGGACGATATCTTCCAGGTCTACCCAGGCCGACGTGGTCACTTCACCGGCGATGATCGCAACACCCGTTTTAACCAGGGTTTCGCAAGCTACGCGCGCGTATTTGTCCTGGGTAATGATGGCGTCCAGCACTGCATCCGAAATCTGGTCGGCGATTTTGTCCGGATGCCCTTCAGACACGGACTCGGAGGTGAAAAGGGAGTATTCGCTCATCTCGACGGGTTCCTAAAATTTACCGATGTTGAGTGTCGCCAGCCGGTCGCTGAAAGTGGCGGACCTGAATCTGGAAACCATTACGTAAGCCCACATATAGGCTGTCCCCGGGAGCCAATCCCGCTGCGCTGGCCCAACGGGCCAGGTCGTCCTGCTCAAAGCCTAGCCAGATATCGCCACAGGCCTCTCTGGCCCAGCTTTGGTCGTGGCTGCACAACTCTGTTATCAACAGGCTACCGCCTGCCTTCACACGGTTGGCCAACTGCCGCAGGGCTTCGGCCGGGGCGCTGAAATGGTGCAGGACCATGTTCAGCACTACGCAGTCGGCTTCCACATCCGTTGCACTGAGTGCATCGGCCAACTGCAGGTTCACATTGACCAGGCCTTCGCGATGACAGACCTGGCGCGCCAGCTCGAGCATGGTCGGGCTGTTGTCCAGTGCGGTGACCCGGTTGAAACGTCGGGCCAGCTCGGGCAGAAATTCGCCATCGCCGGGGCCTACTTCAAGCGCGCTGGCGTCATGGTCAAAGCTGAGTTTGTCGATCAATGCCAAAAGGCTTTCGCGATATTGCGGCAGCCCGGCGATCAGGTCTTGCTGGGCACGAAACTTTTCTTCAGTGCGCAGGAAGAAGTCCTGGCTGGTCACGGCCCGGCGTTGCTGGACCTGTCCGATGCGATCCTGCACTTCTTGCGCCAGGCTCAGTGCATCGACCTCTTCGAGCAGTGCCGCATGCAGCTTGCCGCCAAGACGCAAGGTATCGGGCAGGGCGCGTCGGTAGAAAATTGCGTTGCCTTCGCGCCGGGTCGCTACCAGTCCGGCCTGGGCCAGAACCTTTAGGTGATGGCTGATGCCGGACTGGCCAATGGCGAAAATTTGCGCCAATTCCAGTACGCCGAAGGAATCGCTGGCCAACGCCCGCAATACATTGAGGCGCAGCGGATCGCCGCTGGCTTTGCACAAGGCGGCCAGTTCGTCATTTTGCTCGAGTCGGATCGACGACGCAGGAAGGTTCATGGGGCCGCAGTCTAGTCAGGCGGCGGCATCGTCGCAAGGGCAATATCAAAAAGTTTTGATATTGCATGATGAGCGGGGCAATTCGTCGCAGAAGGTACGACTGATCCTGCTGTTTGCCCTGATTAACGCCTGATTCTTGTCTCAATCACAGGAAAATCATGCTGCATCGACCATCCGTCATTGCCCCCGGGCACGTGCCTGGGCGAAAATGGCCGCCTTTTTTCGTTTCATAATTAATTCAAGCCCCAGGAGATAAGCGATGCCCAGCCGTCGTGAACGTGCCAACGCCATTCGTGCCCTTAGCATGGATGCCGTGCAAAAGGCCAACAGCGGCCATCCAGGTGCCCCTATGGGCATGGCGGATATCGCTGAGGTTCTTTGGCGCGACTACTTGAAACACAGCCCAAGCAACCCGAATTTCGCTGACCGTGACCGCTTTGTATTGTCCAACGGCCACGGCTCGATGCTGATCTATTCGCTGCTGCACCTGACCGGCTACGACCTGTCGATTGACGACCTGAAAAGCTTCCGTCAGTTGCACAGCCGCACCCCGGGTCACCCGGAATTCGGTTACACCGCAGGCGTCGAGACCACTACCGGTCCGCTCGGCCAAGGCCTGGCCAACGCCGTTGGTTTTGCACTTGCCGAAAAAATCATGGGCGCCCAGTTCAACCGCCCAAGCCATAACATCGTCGACCACCACACCTACGTGTTCCTGGGTGACGGTTGCATGATGGAAGGTATTTCCCACGAAGTCGCTTCCCTGGCTGGCACCCTGGGCCTGGGCAAACTGATCGCTTTCTACGATGACAACGGTATCTCCATCGACGGCGAAGTCGAAGGCTGGTTCACCGATGACACGCCTAAGCGTTTTGAAGCGTACAACTGGCAGGTAATCCGCAACGTCGATGGCCATGACGCCGACGAGATCAAGACCGCCATCGACACCGCCCGCAAGAGCGAGCAGCCGACCCTGATCTGCTGCAAGACCATCATCGGTTTCGGATCGCCGAACAAGCAAGGTAAGGAAGATTGCCACGGTGCCCCATTGGGCAACGATGAAATCGCCCTGGCGCGCAAAGAGCTGAACTGGAACCATGGCCCGTTCGAAATCCCGGCCAATATCTATGCCGAATGGGATGCCAAGGAAGCCGGCAAGGCTGTCGAAGCCGAGTGGGACAAGCGCTTCGCTGCCTACGCGGCTGCCTTCCCGGAGCTGGCCAGCGAACTCAAGCGTCGTCTGAGCGGCGAGCTGCCGGCTGATTTCTCCGAGAAGGCCGCTGCCTACATCGCTGAAGTCGCCGCCAAAGGCGAAACCATCGCCAGCCGTAAAGCCAGCCAGAACACCCTGAACGCCTTCGGCCCGTTGCTGCCTGAATTCCTCGGCGGCTCGGCAGACCTGGCCGGTTCCAACCTGACCCTGTGGAAAGGTTGCAAGGGCGTCAGCGCTGAAGATGCCAGCGGCAACTACATGTTCTACGGCGTGCGCGAGTTCGGCATGACCGCAATCATGAACGGCGTCGCCCTGCACGGTGGCCTGGTGCCTTACGGCGCTACTTTCCTGATGTTCATGGAATACGCCCGCAACGCAGTGCGCATGTCGGCGTTGATGAAGCAGCGTGTGATTCACGTCTACACCCACGACTCTATCGGCTTGGGCGAAGACGGCCCGACGCACCAGCCGATCGAGCAACTGACCAGCCTGCGCAGCACGCCGAACCTGGACACCTGGCGTCCAGCCGACGCAGTCGAATCGGCTGTGTCCTGGAAGCACGCGCTGGAACGCAAGGACGGCCCTTCGGCGCTGATCTTCTCGCGTCAGAACCTGCAGCACCAGGACCGTGATGCCCAGCAGATCGCGGACATCAGTCGCGGTGGTTATGTACTGAAGGACTGCGCAGGCGAGCCTGAGCTGATCCTGATCGCCACCGGTTCCGAAGTGGGCCTGGCTGTTCAGGCCTTCGACAAGTTGACTGAGCAAGGCCGCAAGGTTCGCGTCGTGTCGATGCCATGCACCAGCGTGTTCGATGCTCAGGACGCCGCTTACAAGCAGTCGGTTCTTCCTCTGCAAGTAGGTTCGCGTATCGCTATCGAAGCTGCCCATGCTGACTTCTGGTACAAGTATGTCGGCCTCGAAGGCCGCGTCATCGGCATGACCACCTACGGCGAATCGGCGCCTGCGCCTGCTTTGTTCGAAGCGTTTGGTTTCACCCTGGAAAATATCCTGGGTACTGCTGAAGAGCTGCTGGAAGACTGATCCTGGCGGTGTCGACCTAATCGCGGGGCAAGCCCGCTCCCACAGGTATCTGCTGTGGGGGCGGACTTGCCCCGCGATGGCCTCACCCGAGAAAACGTTCTGTTCCGTGAGCATCCCCATGCCCCAATCGCGTCCTTACAAAGTTGCACTCAACGGCTACGGCCGTATTGGTCGTTGCGTTTTACGCGCGCTCTTTGAACGGGGGGCGAAGGCGGGCTTTGAGATTGTTGCACTGAACGACCTGGCCGATCAGGCCAGTATCGAATACCTGACACGCTTCGACTCCACCCACGGGCGTTTTCCCGGTGAGGTGAAGGTCGATGGCGACTGTCTGCATATCAATGGCGACTGCGTGAAGGTTTTGCGCAGTGCCACCCCGGAAGGTATCGACTGGGCGGCGCTGGATGTCGATCTGGTTCTGGAGTGCTCGGGCGCCTACAACACGCGTGCCGACGGCATGCGCTTTCTCGAAGCAGGCGCGCCGCGGGTGTTGTTCTCCCAGCCAATGGCCAGTGAAGTCGATGTCGATGCAACCGTGGTCTATGGCATCAACCAGGATTGCCTGAACGGCAGTGAGCGGCTGGTTTCCAACGCCTCCTGCACCACCAACTGCGGCGTGCCGCTGTTGCGTGTGCTGGACCAGGCTTTTGGCCTTGAGTATGTGTCGATCACCACGATCCACTCGGCCATGAATGATCAGCCGGTCATCGATGCCTATCACCATGAAGACTTGCGTCGGACACGTTCGGCTTTCCAGTCGGTGATCCCGGTTTCCACGGGACTGGCTCGAGGTATCGAGCGCCTGCTGCCGGAACTTGCCGGACGAATTCAGGCCAAAGCGGTACGTGTGCCTACTGTCAACGTGTCGTGCCTGGACATAACCCTGCAGACCGCCCGCGACACTACTGCGGCCGAGGTCAACCAGGTGCTGCGTGATGCTGCCCTGAGCGGACCGTTAAAGGGCCTGCTGGCCTACACTGAGCTGCCGCACGCCAGTTGTGATTTCAACCATGACCCGCATTCGGCCATCGTCGATGCCAGCCAGACCCGCGTTTCCGGCCCCCGGCTGGTGAACCTGCTGGCATGGTTCGACAACGAATGGGGTTTTGCCAACCGTATGCTCGACGTTGCAGAACACTATCTGCACGTCGTCAATCAAACCCGCTCCACTTGTAAACAGCCCTGAAGGACTGCATTCATGACCGTGTTGAAGATGACCGACCTCGACCTGCAAGGTAAGCGCGTACTGATCCGCGAAGACCTCAACGTTCCTGTAAAGGACGGTGTGGTTGCGAGTGATGCGCGTATCCTGGCTTCGCTGCCGACCATCAGGCTGGCGCTGGAAAAGGGCGCGGCCGTGATGGTCTGCTCGCACCTGGGCCGTCCGAGCGAAGGCGAATTCTCAGCTGAGAACAGCCTCAAGCCGGTTGCTGAGTACCTGAGCAAGGCGCTGGGCCGAGAGGTGCCGTTGGTTGCTGACTACCTCGACGGTGTTGACGTCAAGGCAGGCGACATCGTGCTGTTCGAGAACGTGCGCTTCAACAAGGGCGAGAAAAAGAACGCCGACGAGCTGGCGCAGAAGTACGCTGCCCTGTGTGACGTATTCGTGATGGACGCTTTCGGCACTGCGCACCGCGCCGAGGGTTCGACCCACGGCGTTGCCAAGTTCGCCAAAGTCGCTGCCGCAGGCCCACTGCTGGCAGCCGAGCTGGATGCCCTGGGCAAGGCCCTGAAAGCTCCGGCCAAGCCGATGGCTGCCATCGTTGCAGGCTCCAAGGTATCGACCAAACTCGACGTTCTCAACAGCCTGAGCCAGATCTGTGACCTGCTGATCGTTGGCGGCGGCATTGCCAACACGTTCCTGGCCGCTGCTGGTCACCCGGTTGGCAAGTCGCTGTACGAACCCGACTTGATCGACACCGCCAAGGCCATCGCTGCCAAGGTCAATGTACCGCTGCCAGTGGACGTCGTGGTTGCCAAGGAATTCGCTGAAAGCGCCGTTGCCACCGTCAAGCGGGTCGCCGATGTTGCCGAAGACGACATGATCCTGGACATCGGCCCGCAGACTGCGGCCAATTTCGCCGAGTTGCTGAAAACGTCCAAGACTGTTTTGTGGAACGGCCCGGTAGGTGTGTTCGAGTTCGATCAGTTCGGTAACGGCACCAAGGTGCTGGCCAAGGCTATCGCTGACAGCGCCGCGTTTTCGATCGCCGGTGGTGGCGACACGTTGGCGGCCATCGATAAATATGGCGTTGCCGAGCAAATCTCCTACATTTCTACCGGTGGCGGTGCATTCCTCGAATTCGTCGAGGGCAAGGTCCTGCCAGCAGTGGAAGTACTGGAACAACGGGCCAAGGCCTGATCCGCTCAGCGCCTGGCAAAGGGAGCGACCTGATGGTCAAGCGACTGCCTATGTTTGTCCTGGTCGGCATGCTCGGCGCCTGTTCCAGCGCGCCGGAGCAAGGTGCCGAGGAGCCGGGCGCGCCGAAAGGCGGCTGCTATCAATCGCAATGGCAGGCAGAAACCGTGCCGGTGATCAACAAGCGTCTCGGCCCGGATGGTCTGGAAAAATATGACGACGAACATCAGCGCCGGGCTCCGGGTTGCCCTTGATCGGTTGACGGCAACCTACCGGCCAGTTTGTGGTCTGCTAGAGGATATTGCATGAAAGGTGTCGTGGCCCTGATGGCCCTGGCAGTGCTGGGCGGATGCTCAAGCTTCACGTCTGCGCCGGCGCCGACCGACAATTGGACGCGCTGGGTGTGTGACAGTCAGGCCGAAGTGCTCTGGCGTTTTGCCGACAGCAGTCAGCAGAGCCTGGACGTTCGTCTGGGTGGCGGTGACCAGGTCTACCGGCTCAAGGCCGAACCGGGCGCGTCGGGAGCGTTGTACAGCGATGGCGTCCTGGCGTTCCACAATAAAGGTGACGAAGGCCTGGTTTACTGGGTCGCCACCAACGATTTGATAGGGCGCGGCTGCAAGGCGCCGTGACTGGCCGGGCCGCATGACGCGGCCCACACTACTTGAATAGCAACCGCCACTGCGGCAGGCTTGCACGAAAAACGACGCTTGTCGGGAGAGAGATACACAATGGCACTCATTAGTATGCGCCAGATGCTGGACCACGCCGCCGAGTTCGGCTACGGCGTTCCAGCTTTCAACGTCAACAACCTCGAGCAGATGCGCGCCATCATGGAAGCTGCCGACAAGACCGACTCCCCGGTAATTGTCCAGGCATCGGCCGGTGCCCGCAAATACGCTGGCGCCCCTTTCCTGCGCCACCTGATCCTGGCTGCGATCGAAGAGTTCCCGCACATTCCGGTGTGCATGCACCAGGATCACGGTACCAGCCCTGACGTTTGTCAGCGTTCGATCCAGCTGGGCTTCAGCTCGGTCATGATGGACGGCTCGCTGGGCGAAGACGGCAAAACCCCAACCGACTACGAGTACAACGTTCGCGTAACTCAGCAAACCGTGGCCATGGCCCACGCGTGCGGTGTTTCGGTTGAGGGTGAGCTGGGCTGCCTGGGTTCGCTGGAAACCGGCATGGCTGGCGAAGAAGACGGTATCGGTGCTGAAGGGATCCTCGATCACAGCCAGATGCTGACCGATCCGGAAGAAGCGGCCGACTTCGTCAAGAAGACCCAGGTCGATGCCTTGGCTATCGCCATCGGCACCAGCCACGGCGCTTACAAGTTCACCAAGCCACCTACCGGTGATGTCCTGGCGATCGACCGCATCAAGGAAATCCACAAGCGCATTCCTAACACTCACCTGGTTATGCACGGTTCCTCTTCGGTCCCGCAAGAGTGGTTGGCGATCATCAACCAGTACGGCGGCGACATCAAGGAAACCTACGGTGTGCCGGTCGAGGAGATCGTTGAAGGCATCAAGTACGGCGTTCGCAAGGTCAACATCGATACTGACCTGCGCCTGGCTTCCACCGGTGCGATGCGTCGCCTGATGGCCCAGAACCCGAGCGAGTTCGACCCACGCAAGTTTTTCGGCGCCACCGTTACCGCCATGCGTGATGTCTGCATCGCCCGGTACGAAGCCTTCGGTACCGCCGGCAACGCTTCCAGGATCAAACCGATCTCTCTGGAAGGCATGTTCCAGCGCTACCTCAAGGGTGAGCTGGCTGCCAAGGTCAACTAAGTACCAAGTAAACGAAAACCCGCAGAAATGCGGGTTTTTTGTGTCTTTCACGTCAGAAATAGGGGATTAATGGCCTGAGCAGTCAGACCGTTAGTCGGCTTCCGGAACTTTACGCCGGTGATGGCAATCTGATGACTTCAGATTCAGGGCCGTCAGGTCTAGAGTTAATCTCGGATTTCAGCCGAAATCCGATGTCCGTTCCAAAAGAGAAGCAGCATGGATTGCGCGCAACCTCATTCAACCGATGGCAGTTCTGTTTTACTGGTCGTCGACGATTATCCTGAAAATCTGATCAGCATGCGTGCCCTGCTGGCCCGACAGGACTGGCAAGTACTTACCGCAAGCTCCGGAACGGAAGCGTTGAGCGCGCTGCTTGAGCATGACGTCGATCTGGTGCTGTTGGACGTGCAGATGCCGGGGATGGATGGCTTCGAAGTGGCCCGGCTGATGCGCGGAAGCAAGCGTACGCGCCATACCCCAATTATTTTCCTTACTGCCAACGAGCAGTCCCACGCTGCCGTACTCAAGGGTTATGCCAGCGGTGCGGTCGATTACCTGTTCAAACCCTTCGATCCGCAGATCTTAAGGCCCAAGGTGCAGGCCTTGCTGGAGCAACAGCACAACCGTCGTTCGCTGCAGCGCTTGAGTCACGACCTTGAAGCCGAGCGGGCATTCAACGCATCGGTACTCGAAAATGCCGCCGAGGGCATTCTGGTAGTCGCCGAAGATGGCTTGATCCGTTTTGCCAACCCGGCCATATCCTGCTTGCTCGATGCACCCTTCGATCAACTTCAGGGAATGAGCCTGCTGAATTTCATCCAGACGCCTGGCTCGACCCTGTGGGCCGATTCGGCGTTCTACCAGGCTTTTTTGCAGCGAGAAACCCTGCGTATCCATGATGCCGTGCTGCGTACCGCGGGAGGACATCCGATTCCTGTGGCCCTGTCGTGTGCGCCATTGCCGTCGGAGCAGCGAGCCCTGGTGGTCACCGTGCTGGACATGTCCGTGGTGCGAAACCTGCATCAGCAACTCGAGTACCAGGCCATCACCGATCCGCTTACCGGCCTGCTCAATCGGCGTGGTTTCTATCAGGTGGCAGAGAGTGCGCTACTGCTCAATGAACGTTCGGAGCGGCCACAGGCATTGTTGTTTCTGGACCTGGACGGCTTTAAGCGTATCAACGACTCATTGGGGCATGAAGCCGGTGATCGCGTACTCAACTGGGTGGCCGGACAATTGAAGGATTGCCTGGGCTCCTGCGCGATTCTCGCGCGCATGGGCGGCGATGAATTCACCGCGTTGCTCGATTCGTTGGAATACCCTGAGCAGGCTGCGCGCTTTGCTGAAAAGCTCATCGAGCGGATGTCGATCTATCAGGAGATCGATGGCCTGGAGGTTACGCTTGGGGTGAGTATCGGGATCGCCACTTACCCTGAGTGCGGCGGTAGCCTCGATGGGCTTCTTCGCGCTGCCGATGCGGCGATGTATGCCGCCAAGCAATCGGGTCGTCAGCAGTATCGCTACTATGACAAGGACCTCAATGGTCGTGCCCGTTCGCGCCTGATGCTTGAAGACAGCGTGCGCGGTGCCATCGAACATAAGGAATTCAGCCTGGTTTATCAGCCTCAGGTGGCTCTTGCCGATGGCCGGCTGCGAGGTTTTGAGGCGCTGCTGCGCTGGCGGCATCCCAGCGTCGGTGATGTGCCGCCGGGCTTGTTCATTCCGCTGCTTGAAGAAGCTCGCCTGATCACCCGCCTGGCCAGCTGGATATACCTCAACGGCGCGGCTCAACGGCGAGCTTGGTATGAGCGTTACGATGCCGACCTGGTAGTAGCAATCAGCTTGAGCCAAGTGCAGTTCAGCATGCCCAACCTGGTTGATGAACTGGCACGGGTGATTGTCAGCCAGGAGCTTCAACCCCGCCAGTTGGAAGTGGAAATTTCCGAGGCCTCGCTGCAATACAACATCGAGGAGGGTGTAAAGCAGCTGGAAAAGCTGCAGGAACTAGGGGTGAGGATTGCTCTGGATGACTTCGGAGCCAATGCCTGTTCGTTGCGCATGTTGCGTGATCTACCCATCGATACGCTTAAGCTCGATCGACAACTGGTGGCGCAGTTGCCGGACTCCACAGCTGATGCGGCCATGGTCCGTTGTGTGATCGAATTATGCCGGGAATACCGAATCAGTGTTGTCGCGGAAGGGGTCGAAACACCGGATCAGGCCAATTGGCTGCGCGCCAATGGCTGCGATTACGTCCAGGGCTTTCTGTTGGCCCATCCTTTGACCGAAGGCGATGCTAGCGAGTTTCCGCGCTTTTTTGACTGGCAGCAGGTGTAGTTGGGTAGACTGCTGCTTTGCTCCTCTACTGCCTGAATCATGAACGCGCTCAAATACCTGCAAGCCTATCCGCCCGCCCTGCAAGACCAGGTCCGCCAATTGATCGCCAGCAACCGGCTGGGCGACTACTTGCAGCAGCGCTATGGGCAACGCCATGACGTGCAGAGTGACAAGGCGTTGTACAGCTATGCCCAGGGCCTCAAGCAGGAATACCTGCGAAATGCACCAAACCTGGACAAAGTGCTGTTCGACAACCGCCTGGACCTGACCCATCGCGCACTGGGCCTGCACACCGCGGTTTCACGCGTGCAGGGCGGTAAGTTGAAGGCGAAGAAAGAAATCCGTATCGCCTCGCTGTTCAAGGACGCGGCGCCGGAGTTCCTGAAGATGATCGTGGTGCACGAGTTGGCTCACTTGAAAGAAGCCGAGCACAACAAAGCCTTTTACCAGCTCTGCGAACACATGCAGCCGGGCTACCATCAACTTGAGTTCGACCTGCGTGTCTACCTGACTTACCGCGAGCTGCCTGTCATAGGGTGAGCCGCGAGGACCTGCCAATGGATGTGAGCAAGACCAAGACCAGCTTCTATCGACGCTTGTACGTTGCCTGGTTGATCGACAGCCAGACCGCCAGCAGCGTGCCGGCCTTGATGGAGGCCACCGGCATGCCGCGACGCACCGCCCAGGACACGATTGCCGCATTGGCCGACCTGGATATTGTGTGCGAGTTCGAACAGCAGGAAGGCGCACGAAATCACGCCGGACATTACCGGATTCGTGATTGGGGAGCGATCGACAAAGAGTGGATCATCCAGCATTTACGCCAGATTCGAGAGGTGCTCGGGTACCCCTGAGCAGGCGTTGCAGAAACGGCTGAGTGCGCTTCTGCAAAATGTGCCGCCGCCGCGATTCAGCCGCGGCGCATGCCGATATGGGGAATGTCGTCTTCGAGGTATTCCTCGCCTACTACCAGGAAGCCATAGCGCCCGTAGTAGTCCTGCAGGTGTGATTGCGCCGACAGGTAGACGGGCACTCCAGGCCAGTTTTTTTCCGCCTGTTCGAGCGCTTCTTCCAGCAGCTTGTTGCCCAGCCCCTGGCCACGCGCCGAGTGCGCGGTAACCACGCGGCCGATGACCACGTCGCCACCCTGGGATTCGGGGTCTAGCAGGCGCAGATAGGCTTTGAGCTCATCGTTCTGCCAACCCATCAGATGACAGGTATCACCTACCAGATCCTGGCCGTCGACTTCCAGGTAGGCACACCTTTGCTCAACTACAAAGACTTCGGTACGAAGCTGCAGAATTGCATAAAGTTGTTCCTTGCCAAGGTCGCTGTGATGTTTGCAGATCCAGTCAATGGACATAGGGGGTTCCCGAACGGTTGATTGACCTGATCATCGCAGAAGGCAAGAGCGAGGACGAGGGCGAAATTGCCATAATTCAACACAGGAAGTGACGCGGCGCAAAATAGAGGCTATTTGATATCATTGTCTCTGCCTCGAAGCTTTATCTTTGTGTAACCTGCGCAGATGCGCTTCCAGCGTTATCTCTCAAGCAGTTGAAATCAATGACGTGTACAGACGCGTTTACTGAAGGATTTGGGCATGGCAGCACTGCTTCGAGTCTTGGGTTTGCTGGGATTGCTGTTGGCGTCGAATACTGCGCATGCGCAAAAGCTGCGCTTGGTTGCGGATGTATGGCCACCTTTTACTGGCGCCGATTTGCCCGGCGGCGGCTTGGCGACAGTTATTGTCACCACCGCTTTGCACCGCGCCGGCTACGACAGCGAGTTCGAGCAAGCACCTTGGGCGCGAGCGTTGATGGGGGTGGAGGAGGGGCGCTACGACGTGCTGGTAAATGCCTGGTTCAATGACAGTCGCACCCTTATCGGCGCGTTTTCTACCAGTTATCTGACCAACCGTATTCGATTGCTCAAGCGCAAGGGCGACCCGCTGAAGTTCAAGACCCTGAGTGATCTTTCGCCTTATCCCATTGTAGTTGTTCGCGACTATGCCTATTCACCCGCGTTCGATACGGACGCGCGTTTGCAGAAGATACCCGTGCGCAATTTTTCTGTTGCGGTACGTATGCTGGCTGCGGGCAGGGTGGGGCTAACGGTTGAAGACGAGCACGTAGCCCGTTACATGCTGCAGCGCGAGACCCGTTCGCTGCGCGACAGTGTCGAGTTCGTCGACAAGCCGCTGGGCGAAAACACCCTGCACATATTGGTGAGTCTGAAAAATCCCCGGCATGAGCAAATCATTGCCGGCTTCAATCGGGCCATTCAAGAGATGAGGGCAGATGGCAGCTACGATCGACTTCTCAAGCGCCCAGGGTTCTGATCACTGCGGTGTATCTTTGATCAGGTGCGCCGCCAAGGTGCGCAGCGGGCCCAACTGACGGCAGATCAGCGCCAATTGGGTCTGCACCAGTCGCTGGTTTTCCTCAAGCTCTTCAGGCATTTGCTCAAGCTCATTGGCCAGCGCTTCTTCGGCATCGCTGTGAATCGCTACAGGCAGTTTACTGGCCAGTCCTTCGGCGATTTCATCCAGGCTGTTGGCCAGGCTGGCCCCGGCGCCATCGATCAGGTGTTCGTGAACATCGGCAGGCAATGTAGTCTCGCGGTGCGCACCCAGTCCTGACAGATAGCTGAGCAGCGTATGCGACAGCACCAGGAAGCGAAAGCCGACATCGGCCTCTTTGCGAAAATGCCCAGGCTCCATAAGCATGTTGGCCAAGGTGGTCGACAGTGCCGCATCGGCATTGTGGGCGTTGCGCCGGGCCAGGCGATAGGCCAGGTCGTCGCTTTTACCCTGGGCGTACTGCTGCATGATCTGGCGCAAGTAGGTGCTGTTGCAGCTCAGGGTATTGGCCAGCACTTTGTTCAGGCGCCGGCCCTGCCAGTCCGGAAGGAACAGGAACACCGCGAGAATCGCGATCAGACTGCCAACCAGGGTATCGAACAGGCGTGGAAGAAACAGCCCATAGCCATCACCGACCTGATTGAAGCAGAACAGCACCATCAGGGTAATTGCAGCGGTGGCCAGGGTATAGCGAGTGGTGCGATTGACGAAGAACACCACGCCTGCTGCAACCGCGAACAGCGACTGGATGATGGGGCTTGGGAACAGGTCAAACAACGCCCAGCCAACGGTCAGGCCAATGCCGGTGCCCATGATTCGCTGCACCAGCTTGCGCCGGGTTGCACCGTAGTTGGGCTGGCAGACAAACAGGGTTGTGAGGATGATCCAGTAGCCTTGGGTCGGGTGAATCAGATGCACCATGCCATAGCCAATCGACAAGGCCAGTGGCAATCGCAGCGCGTGGCGGAACAGTAGCGAGGTGGGCGTCAGTTGCTGGCGCAGGCGATTCCAGACATCGGCCAAGTTTCGCGGCGAACGGTCGAGCAGGCTGCTGTCGCTGGCATCGGCCAGGGTGTCGGGATTGCTTGCATCGCTGAGCAGGCGGTCGAGCGTTGCCAGGTTTGCAGCCAGCGCGCGCAGCGAGCGCAGCAGACCGCGCCAGGCGGGATTGCTCTGAATACGCAAGTGTTCAAGGGAGGCGTTCAAGTCTTCCAGGGCCTGGGCAAAACCTGTGTCGTAGGTGAACGGCTGGCGTAACTGGATCGACTCGGACAGTTGCTGGCAGGCGACACCTTGTTGGCGCAGCAGGCGCTGACAACGGAACAGCACGTCGCTGTGGAAGAACGCTTCGGTCAGGGCGTTATAAGGGTAGTGCGATGAGCTGGCTCGCTCATGAATGTCCTGAGCGAGAAAATACAACTTCAGGTAGCGGCTGACCTTCGAGCCCGGGCGACCATTGCCGACCCGGTGCAAAATGACTTCCTTGGCGGCATTGAGTGCCGCCACTACCCGGCCATTTTGCTGTGCAAGTTCAAGGCGCCGCGCTTCCACGTCCAGCTGGCGGATGGGTTCGAACAGGCTGGCCTTGAGTTTCAAGTAACGCCCCAGTTCCCGGAACAGCCGCGCCAGGCTTTGCTGTACCGGCTGATTGGAAAACAGCGCCTGCCACAACACCGAAAGAAAGCCGTACCAGGCGGCGCCGGCTACCAGCAGCAGGGGTTCGTGCCAGAAGTCGGTAACTTCGCCGCCGCGCTGGTCCACGCCGATCATGGTATAGACCGACAGAATCAGCGTGGCCGAGGCAATTGCTCCATAGCGTTCACCCAAGGCGCCGAGCATGGTCAGGGCAAAGCTGGCCAGTGCCAGGGCGCAGACAAATATGAGCGGGTAAGGGAACAACAACTCCACTGCCAGTGCGGCAACCGTGAAGCACACCAGGGTTACCGCCAAAGCATTCAGGCGGCCTTGCCAGTTATCGTCGGTTTCAGCCAGGGCACTGGCAATAATGCCCAGGAACAACGGGATCAGCAGATTCATCTCATCCTGATACCAGCACAGCAACATGCTGCCGGTCAGGGCGATGAGTACGCGGATGGCATAGCTGAACTTGTCCAACGCCCAGATACGGCGTAACGATTGGCTGAATGAGGAGGATGACATGTCGAGTAGGCAGGCCTTGGGCGATGATCGAAATTGAGCCAGTCAGATGGCAACCGTATTACGGATACACCTGACCAGCAAAATTTGTTCCTTGATGCGCTGATTCTATCGCGAAGGTTAGACGAACTGCGCGGCCGCATAGGCCGATGCCCAGGCCCACTGGAAGTTGAAACCGCCCAGGTGACCGCTGACATCGAGTACTTCACCGATAAAGTACAGGCCAGGGCTTTTCAGCGACTCCATGGTTTTGGAGGACACTTCCCGGGTATCGACGCCGCCCAGGGTCACTTCTGCGGTGCGATAGCCTTCGGTTCCAGCCGGAACCACCTGCCAGGCGCCAAGCTTGTCGCTGACCTTGGCCAGTTCTGCTGGGGTGTATTGCTTCATTGGCTTGGAGTCGAACCAGTGCTCGCTGAGCAGGTTGGCCATTTTCTTGGTGAAGACTTCGCCCAGCAGGGTTTTCAATTCGCTGTTGGGGCGTTCGGCCTGTTGCTGTTGCAGCCAGCTCAAGGCGTCGTGATCCGGTAGCAGGTTGATTTCAACCGTGTCGCCTGCTTCCCAGAAAGACGAGATCTGCAGGATTGCCGGCCCGCTCAGGCCACGGTGGGTGAACAGGAGATTTTCGCGGAAGCTGCTGCCATTGCAACTGGCGATGCAGTCCACGGAACTGCCGGACAGCTCAGTGCAGATGCCCTTGAGCACTGGTTCGGTGATAGTAAACGGCACCAGCGCTGCACGCGTTGGCAGCAGGTTGTGACCGAACTGGCGAGCCACTTGATAGCCGAAGCCGGTGGCGCCCAGGGTCGGAATCGACAGGCCTCCCGTAGCAATTACCAGCGACTGGCAGCGGAACTGCCCGGCACTGGTTTCCAGCAGGTAACCCGAATCGATTTTCTCGATCTGGTCAATGCGGGTGTCCATGCGCAGTTCGGCGCCGGCGTTTGCGCACTCGGTGAGGAGCATGTCGAGAATGTCACTGGACTTGTTATCGCAGAACAGTTGACCAAGCTTTTTCTCGTGATACGGCACGGCATGCCTACCGACCATCTCGATGAAATCCCACTGGGTGTAGCGGGCCAGCGCCGACTTGCAGAAGTGCGGGTTCTGCGACAGGAAGTTGGCAGGCTCAGTGTACATATTGGTGAAGTTACAGCGGCCACCACCGGACATCAGGATTTTCTTGCCCGGTTTATTGGCGTGGTCGAGCAGCAGCACCTGACGGCCGCGACCTGCTGCAGTCAGGGCACACATCAGGCCGGCGGCGCCTGCGCCAATGATGATCACTTCGGTGGAGCGCACTGCGAAATCCTCACGATACGGGAGTGAAACTATCGCGGGGCAAGCTCGCTCCGCTGGGAGCGGGCTTGCCCCGCGATAAATCAGGCAAACTGAACCATCAACTCAAACGATGCGCACGCGCAACGAGCGGCCCTTGATCTTGCCGCTGTTGAGGCGTTGCAGCGCTTGTTTGGCCACTGCTCGCTCGACGGCAACAAAGGCTTGGAAGTCGAAAATCGCGATTTTCCCGACCTGGGTTCCCGGTAGTCCGGCATCACCGGTCAGGGCGCCGAGAATATCGCCTGGGCGCAGTTTGTCCTTGCGACCGGCAGCGATGCACAGGGTGCTCATGGTCGGCAGCAACGGTGCGCCACTCTGGGCCTTGAGACTGTCCAGTTGCTCCCAGCGCAGGTCGGCCTTCTGCATCTCTTCGATCGCCTTGGCGCGATGACCTTCGGCCGGTGCCACCAGGCTTACCGCCAGGCCTTTCTCGCCAGCGCGTCCGGTACGGCCGACACGGTGGACGTGAATCTCGGCATCTCGGGCCAGTTCGACGTTGATGACCATGTCCAGGGCATCGATGTCCAGGCCGCGGGCGGCCACGTCAGTGGCTACTAGCACCGAGAGACTGCGGTTGGCGAACAGGGTCAGCACCTGGTCACGGTCGCGTTGTTCCAGATCGCCGTGCAGGGCCTGGGCGGCGACGCCTTTGGCCTGCAGGTGCTCGACCAGCTCCTGGCACTGCTGCTTGGTAAAGCAGAACGCTACGCAGGACTGCGGGCGGAAGTGTCCGAGCACCTTGCTGACAGCTTCCATGCGCTGCTCTGGAGCGATCTCGTAGAAACGCTGTTCGATCTGGCTGTCGGCATGCAGTGCTTCGACCTTGACCGTCTGTGGGTCGCGCATGAAGGCCGATGCCAACTGCTTGATGCCCGCCGGGTAGGTGGCCGAGAACAGCAAGGTCTGACGACGCTTCGGTGTTTGTTCAATGATGTCGGCGATGGCGTCATAGAAGCCCATGTCGAGCATACGGTCGGCTTCGTCGAGAATCAGTTTGTTCAGGCCGTCGAGCACCAGCGTGCCTTTGCTCAGGTGCTGCTGAACACGGCCTGGGGTACCGACGATGATGTGCGCACCATGCTCCAGCGAGGCGATCTGCGGGCCGAGCGACACACCACCGCACAGGGTCAGAATTTTGATGTTGTCTTCGGCGCGGGCCAGGCGGCGCAGCTCTTTGGCCACCTGGTCGGCCAACTCGCGGGTCGGGCACAGGACCAGCGCCTGGCAACCGAAGTAACGCGGGTTGATCGGGTTGAGCAGGCCGATGCCGAACGCGGCAGTCTTGCCACTGCCGGTCTTGGCCTGGGCGATCAGGTCCAGGCCCTTGAGAATGACCGGCAGGCTCTGGGCCTGGATCGGGGTCATCTGGGCGTAGCCGAGGGCGTCCAGGTTGGCCAGCATGGCGGCGGACAGCGGCAAAGTGGCAAAGGCGGTGGCAATGGTGGTCACGAGGCGGGCCTGCAAAACAAAATGTCGCGCAGTGTACCAGCCTCGAAGCCATTACCCCTAAGGCTCGATCTCCGGTTCCGGACGAGGGGCGCGCCTTCCGTCCGTCCTGGACAGCTGCATGAAGATTGCCGCCGCCAGCATGGACATCAGGCCGATGGTCAAAAAGGTCAGCTGGAAGGCGCCCAGGGTGCTCTCCACGCCTTCGGCGCTGCCCGCAGCACTGAAGCCGCCGAGCAGGGCGCCCGCACAGGCAACCCCAAGGCTCAGCGCCAGTTGCGCCACCACCGAGAGCAAGCTGTTGCCACTGCTGGCGCTGGCGTCGTCCAGATCGATCAGGGTGACAGTGTTCATCGCCGTGAACTGCATGGAGTTGACCGCACCGAGCAGGGCCAATTGGAACAGTAACAAGCCATAGGGCGTGTTTTCGTCCACCAGTCCAAGGCTCGCCAGGAGCACACCGAGTAGCAAGGTATTGGCGGTAAGAATGTTGCGGTAGCCGAAACGCTCGATCAGCGGGCGTGCGATCGATTTGGCCAGCATCGCCGCCGCTGCCAGAGGAATCATGCTCATGCCGGCCTGGGCCGGTGAGTAGCCAAGGGCAACCTGCAGCAGCAAGGGTACGAGGAACGGCAGTGCGCCGCTGCCCAGGCGTGCGAAGAGGTTGCCAAGGATGCCAACGGAAAAGGTTCGGGTGCGAAACAGCTTGGGCGAGAACAGCGGGTTGTCGATGCTGCCTGCCCGCAGCCAGTACGCGGCCAGGCAGGCCATGCCGGCAAACAGTAGCAGCATCACGCGCAGATGCGGCAGGTGCAGTTCGCCCAGCCCCTCCATGGCAATGGTGATCAGCACCATCGCGGCACCGAACAACACAAAGCCCACACCGTCGAAGCGTGTGCGCTCGCTGCCGCGCAAATCGGGGATGAAACGCCACACCGCATAACAGCCAATGGCGCCGACCGGCAGATTGAGGAGGAAGATCCAGTGCCAACTGAGAATTTCCACCAGCCAGCCCCCCATGGTCGGGCCGAGCAGCGGACCGAGCAGGCCGGGAATGGTGATGAAGCTCATGATTCGAACCAGCTCGGAGCGGGGGTAGGCGCGCAGCACCACCAGCCGCCCAACCGGCAACATCAGGGCACCGCCCAGGCCTTGAACCACCCGCGCGGCGACAAGCATGCTCAGGCTGTCAGCCAGGGCGCAGAGGAGTGAACCTAGGCTGAACAGGAGGATAGCGCCGAAGAAAATCCGCTTGGTGCCGAAGCGGTCGGCGATCCAGCCGGATGCCGGGATCAGCAAGGCCACGGTGAGCATGTAGGCGATGATCACCGACTGCATGCGTAATGGATCTTCGGCCAGATCCCGGGCCATGGCTGGCAGCGCGGTGTTGAGGATCGTGCCGTCCAGCGACTGCATGAAGAAGGCGATCGCCACCACCCAGGGAATCCAGCGGGCGGTGACAGGGTCCAGCGGGGCGCGGTTGGGCATGGTAGTTATCAATCCTTGAGGGCCCTGTGGGAGCTGGCTCTTCCCGCCATCAGGCGCATCACAATGTCAACGTCAGGCGTTTGACCAATGCTCCTGGCAAATGGCTCGAACTGGTTTGTCGCTGGCCGTAGGTACTGGTCGACAGAATCAGCTCGCGCTCTGTGGTCAACGCCTCCAACTGAGAACCCAACAAACTGTAGACGCTGTCATCGAAGCGCATGGTGCTGACCGGCGCCTGGATCTTTCCGTCTTCGACCCAGAATGTGGCGAAACGGGTCAGACCGGTCATGCGCGCTGCCGGCAGGTCGGAGAAGTTCAGGTACCACAGGTTGCTGATGTACAGCCCGGTACCCAGGCGTGCCAGGACCTCGTGCGTTGATAAATCGCCCGCGGCCATGCTTAGCGCACAGGGAGATTCATGCCCATCTGCACCGTTGGCGGCCAATTCGAACTCGGCGGCGCTGCGGGCGCAGACCAGACGGTCCAAGCCTTGGCCTTGCTCGATCAGGCGCAGATCGTTGCGAGGCGAACCCTCGTCAGAAAAGCTCGGACTCAACGAGCCGCTGACCTGCTCGGCGATACTCACCTGTTGATTGAGGCGCGCATCGCCGGCGTACAGACGTTGCAGTGGACTGTTCTTGTTCGCCAGTGACTGAGCAGAGAAACCACCCCAGCACAGCATGCCCATGACTTCGTCCATTGCCGCTGGCGCCAGGTAGGCACGGTACTCGCCCGCAAGCAGGGTTTTGAGGGGGCGCCCAAGGTATTCCAGTTGTTCACGCGCCTGGCGCAGGCGCAAGGCGAAGGTGGCACTGTCCCAGTGCTGGCCGGCATAGTTGGCTTTGACTGCTTGGCCGTTGCTGTGAAACAGGCTCCAGTCGAAGTTGAAGCTGTTGGCCTGATGCCAGCCAAAAGCGCCGAACGAGCTGGCAAAGCCGCGGCAGATCGGGCCGGCGGCATAAATGCCGACCAGATCCAGGTCTCCGGCGCCTTGATCTATCTGCGTCAGCACCTGATCGATGGCAGGCAGTGCCTGGTCCTGCACACTATGGCTCTGCCAGGCGCTGTCGTTGAGTTGCAGGTAAGGGTCGGCTTCCAGCAACGGTAAAGTGGCGCGCAACTGTTCCAGTGCCTGGGCCAAACGTTGTTGATCTACATTCGTGTCGTTGCCGAGGGTGAATTGCAATTCGGCCTGACGCCCGTCCTTGACCAGTTTCAATACGCAATTGGCCTGCTGTACCTCGCCCGCCTGGCGAACTTTGGCATGGTTGAAACGAATGAATTGCGATTGTTCGGCGCTGTAGCTGAGGGTGAAGTGCTCGGGTGCGCGCACCTGCTCTAGCAGGCTGGACACCAGGCGTTGAAAACTTTGCTGTGCGGTGGCAGCCATCAGGCGTCTCCTCCGAATACGTCGATCTGGCTGAATACACAAGCAGGTGAGGCATGGCCGACACGAATCACCTGATTGGGCTCGCCCTTGCCGCAGTTGGGTGTGCCCAGGACTTGCAAGGTGCTGGCATCGCCAACCGCGCTAAGATTGCTCCAGAACCGAGCGGAGATACCGCGGTAATTGGGGTTCTTCACCACGCCCTTGAGTTCGCCGTTCTCGATCAATTGACCCCACTCGCAGCCGAACTGGAACTTGTTGCGCGCATCATCGATGGACCAGGAGCGGTTGGTACGCATCAGGATGCCGTGCTCGATACCTTGGATCAGTTGATCGAGGCTCTGGTCGCCGGGTTCGATGTTGAGATTGGCCATGCGATCGATTGGCGCGCGATTCCAGCCACAGGCGCGGCTGTTGGCGACGCCGTCCAGGCCAGAGCGAAATTGCGACAGCGCGCCGCCCAGCGGACGCAGCAGCAAACCGTCGCGGATAAGAAAGGCTTTGTCGGCAACGCTGCCGTCATCGTCATGGCTGTAACTGGCCAACTCCTCGCTGATGGTGGGGTCGAAGGTTACGTTGAGCAATTTCGAGCCGTACTGCAGGCTACCGAAGTCGCTGGCTTTGACGAAGCTGGTGCCGGCGTAGTTGCGCTCGTCACCGAGGATTCGGTCCATTTCCAGCGGGTGACCGATGGATTCGTGAATCTGCAGCATCATCTGGTCCGGCATCAGCAGCAGGTCACGCACACCGCTGGGGGTATTCGGTGCGAGCAATAGCTGCAAGGCCTGGTCGGCGACCTTGGCCCCGGCGCCGATCAAACCGCAGCGCTGAATGACATCAAGGCCGCCTTGCTGGCCGAAGTTCTCCCGGCCCAGGGTGCGGCTCTGGCTATCCTGGCCATCGAAAGCCGTGACGCTGAAGCCAGGGTAAACAAAGCGTTGTGCCTGGCGTAGCTCGGCACCCGCGCTGTTCAGGTAAATTTGCTCGACGTCGCTGATGCCAAGGCTGGCCTGCCAGTTCACCAGACGACTGTCGGCGGGCACGCTGCTCGATTCGCGCGCGAGCAAGTCATAGCACTCGGCCAGAGATGCAAAGGCTTGCTCCAGGTTTGGCGAGCAATAATCGTTGCGTTCAGTGGCAACCGGTTGCTCGCTGAGGTCGAGCAGGGCGCGCGTGGATATCTGCCTGGCCAGCACTTGCGCTTGCTCCAGGGCCCGCTGCAGGCCGGACTGCGACAGGTCGGCCGTTGCGGCATAGGTTTCGACACCCTGCATTCGCACGGTGAGCATTACGCCTTCGTCGCGGTAGAAGAATGGCGGTTCGGCAACGTTCTTGCGTACTGAGAGTTGCTGCTGAGACTGCTGCACATAGCGCAGGGAAAAAAATTCGGCATCACTGCGCAGGGCGGCAAAGCGCTGGCGCAGCAATGCGGTCATTTCGAACATGCAAGAACCTCCGTGTGTACGGTGGTTCCCCCTCAGAACCACTCGTCGCGCATGCTCAGGCAGGTGTCGTCACGGGCCTCGAGCAATGCCAGCTCATTATGGCAGCCCGGCACTTCCCAGGTCAGGAAATAACGTGCGGCCTGAAGTTTGCCTTGATAGAAGTCGCGATCGGCGAGCTGGCCTGCAGCCAGTCCTTGCTCGGCGTGAATCGCTTGTTCCAGCCAGCGCCAGCCAATCACGCAGTGACCGAAGGCCTTGAGGTACAGCGCCGAGTTGGCCAGGGCACTGCTGACCTGACCTTGGGCCAGGTCAGTGAGCAGCCCCAGGGTGACACGCTGCAGGCGCACTTGCAGTTGCTCGAGTGGGGTGCGCAGAGGGTCCAGACCAGGATATCCGCTTGCCCGTTGGCAGGTGCCGGCAATCAGGCGTACCAGTTGCTTGAGACCAGCGCCGTCGTTCTGCGCCAGCTTGCGGCCCAACAGATCAAGTGATTGGATGCCATGAGTGCCTTCATGGATAGGGTTCAGGCGGTTGTCGCGGTAGTACTGTTCGACCGGATACTCGCGGGTGTAGCCATGGCCACCGAGGATTTGAATCGCCAGCTCATTGGCCTTGAGGCAGAACTCGGAAGGCCAGGATTTGACAATCGGCGTCAGCAGGTCGAGCAGCTCATGGGCTTGCTGGCGCAGGCTTTCAGTCTCGCCGCTCTGGGTTTCATCAACAAGCCGCGCAGCGTACAGGCCCAGGTCGAAGGCGCCTTCGACATAGGCTTTTTGCGTCAGCAACATGCGTTTCACATCGGTATGGCCAATGATCGATACGGCGGGCGTTGCCGGATCCTTGTTGTCTGGCAGGCGGCCTTGCGGGCGTTGACGTGCGTATTCAAGTGAATACAGGTAGCCCGCGTAGCCCAGCATCACTGCGCCCATGCCGACACCAATGCGCGCCTCGTTCATCATCTGGAACATGCATGCCAGACCTTGATGGGGTTTGCCGACCAGGTAGCCAACGCACTCGCCGTTGTCGCCGAAATTCAGCGCTGTCGACGTCGTGGCGCGCCATCCCATCTTGTGAAATAGCCCCGCCAAGAGCACATCGTTGCGAAGCCCCAGGCTGCCATCGGTATTGACCAGAAACTTGGGAACGATGAACAGGGAAATACCCTTCACCCCTGCCGGCGCGCCAGGCAGTTTGGCCAGGACCATGTGCACGATGTTTTCCGACAGTGGGTGATCACCGCCAGAGATAAAAATCTTGTTGCCCCGCAATCGATAGCTGCCATCGGCAGTCGGCTCGGCACGGGTGCGGATATCGGCAAGAGAAGAGCCGGCGTGTGGTTCGGTCAGGGCCATGGTGCCGAAATAGCGACCTTCGATCATTGGCTGCAGGAACAGGCGCTTTTGCTCATCGCTACCAAAGCTTTCGATCAGGTTTGCCGCGCCCATGGTCAGGAACGGGTAGGCCGTGGTTCCGGCGTTGGCGGCCTGGAAGTGGGCAAAGCAGGCTTGCGAGAGCAGGGTAGGCAACTGCATGCCGCCAGCGTCGAAGTCGCGGCTGGCATTGAGGAAACCGGCTTCAAGGAAGGCATCAACTGCCGGCTTCACCTCTGGGATCAACACCGCTTCGCCATTTTCGAAACGCGGCTCATGTTCGTCGCCCTTGCGGTTGTGCGGCGCGAAATATTTCTCGGCGATAGTGCGTGCCGTGTTCAGGGCGGCGTCAAAGGTCTCGCGATTGTGCTCGGCAAAGCGCGGGTGTTGGGTAAGGGCCTCGGCATCGAGTACTTCGTAGAGTTCGAAGGCCAGGTTGCGGGCGCAGAGCAAAGTCTCGGACATGACGGCATTCCTGTTCGGGGATGGCCGAGTCTAGGTAGGGAGGCGAAAGCTGCACAGCTAAATTGATGCGGTTGATAGTGAGTTAAAACCCGTAACCCATGGTCTTAAAAGCATCGCGGGGCAAGCCCGCTCCCACAGCTTGGTGGGAGAGGACTTGCCCCGCGATAGAGGTGCCGCCGACTATCAGCCGATAGTCATCAAGCTTGCGTTACCACCTGCTGCGGCAGTGTTGACGCTCAGCGCGCGCTCGATTACCAGACGCTCCAGAGCAATCGAGGTTTCACCCGACGACAGGCCGTGAACACCGACGATTGCACCGGCGCGTTTGGCCACTTGCTCGCAGACTGCGCGCAACTGATCGGAATGACCATGGTGCAGGACGGCGTCGAACACGACTTCATCCTTGGTCCAGTCACCTACCAAGGTGATGCGAGCCTGTACTTCTTTGGGTAGACGATTGCGCAGGGTTTTGCTCAGTTCCCCTTCCGGCCATACCGCCGAGCTGCCAACGGCCAGGACCGCAGCCAGTTGAGTCAGCAGGTCGGCCTCGACCTCGGCCAGGCACAGCACGTGTTCACGCGGCAGGATGGTGTAGCTGTTACGCTCACCGGTTGGACCGGCCAGCAGACGGCTGATACCACTCTGCGACTGCTGGGCGAACTGGTCGCACAGACTGCCAAGTTCGTTCAGTTGATTGCTTGCCGCCCAGGTTTTGAGTGCTTGCAGAGGCTTGCTCAACTCATCACGCATACGCGTATCAGGGGTGTGCTCGCCATCAGTGCGCTGGAACGTTTTTTCGATCGCATCGGCTGGACGGGTCGACAGCAGGCGGTACAGGTACAGCGGGCCACCTGCTTTCGGGCCAGTACCGGAGAGGCCTTCACCACCGAACGGTTGGACGCCTACCACGGCACCGACGATGTTGCGGTTGACGTAGACGTTACCGGCATTGACGTTGTCGATGACCTTGGCGATGGTTTCGTCGATCCGGGTGTGAACACCCAGGGTCAGGCCGTAACCGGAAGCGTTGATCTGTTCGATCAGTTGGTCGAGGTTCTTGCGGTTGTAGCGCACCACGTGCAGTACCGGGCCGAAGATCTCGCGTTGCAGTTCGTCGAAGCTTTCCAGTTCGATCAGCGTTGGCATCACAAAGGTGCCGCGTTTGATCTCTTCGCCGTCGGCGATTGCTACCTGGTACACCGAGCGACCTTTGTCGCGCATGCCCTGGATGTGCTTCTCGATGCCGGCCTTGGCTTCGGCGTCGATGACCGGGCCGATATCCACGGACAGGCGCTCTGGGTTACCCAGGCGACTTTCAGCCATGGCACCCTTGAGCATCTCGATAACGCGATCGGCCGAGTCTTCCTGCAGGCACAGCACGCGCAGTGCCGAGCAGCGTTGACCGGCGCTGTCGAAGGCCGAGGACACCACGTCGATGACCACTTGTTCGGTGAGCGCCGAGGAGTCGACGATCATTGCGTTCTGGCCACCGGTTTCTGCGATCAGCGGGATTGGACGGCCTTGAGCGTCGAGACGACCGGCAATGTTGCGTTGCAGCAGGCGCGCGATTTCAGTGGAACCGGTGAACATCACGCCTTTGACGCGATCATCACCCACCAGGCGGGCGCCGACGGTTTCACCGCGGCCTGGCAGCAACTGCACCACGCCTTCAGGGATACCCGCTTCGAGCAGCAGGCGTACAGCCTGGGCTGCTACCAGTGGCGTTTGCTCGGCTGGCTTGGCCAATACCGGGTTGCCGGCTGCCAGGGCAGCAGCGACCTGGCCGCTGAAGATAGCCAGCGGGAAGTTCCATGGGCTGATGCACACCACAGGGCCCAGTGGGCGGTGGGCATCATTGCTGAAGTCGTTACGGGCCTGTACGGCGTAGTAACGCAGGAAGTCGACAGCTTCACGGACTTCGGCGATGGCGTTGGCGAAGGTCTTGCCCGCTTCACGAGCGAGCAGGCCCATCAGCGGCTGGATTTCGGCTTCCATCAGGTCGGCAGCACGTTCCAGGATCGCGGCGCGCTCGGCGGGCGGCGTGGCCTGCCAGATAGGCGCGGCATTGAGGGCGCACTGAATGGCGTTGTCGACGTCAGTGACTGTGGCTTCCTGCACATGCCCCACCACATCGCGGTGATCGGACGGGTTCAGAACTGCGGCAGCGGCTTCGTCGCTGGACGCGCAGCCAAGCATCGGCGCGGCTTTCCAATCATTGTGGGCACTGGCCAGCAGGGCGCAGGACAGCGACGCCAGGCGATGCTCGTTGGCCATGTCGATGCCGGCGGAGTTGGCGCGCTCGGCACCGTACAGATCGCGTGGCAGTGGAATGCGCGGATGCGGCAGACCGAAATTGCCTTCCTGGGTGGCCATTTGCTCGATGGTCGCGACCGGATCGGCAACCAGTTCCTGAATCGAGATCGACTGGTCGGCAATACGGTTGACGAACGAAGTGTTGGCGCCGTTTTCCAGCAGGCGACGAACCAGGTAGGCAAGCAGGGTTTCATGCGTGCCGACCGGTGCGTACACGCGGCACGGGCGGTTCAGCTTGCCATCGGCAACCTTGCCGACGACCTGCTCGTACAGCGGCTCACCCATGCCATGCAGGCACTGGAACTCGTACTGGCCCGGATAGTAGTTCTGACCGGCGATGTGGTAGATGGCCGACAGGGTATGGGCGTTATGGGTGGCGAACTGCGGGTAGATGACTTCAGGCACCGATAGCAGCTTGCGTGCGCAGGCAATGTAGGACACGTCGGTGTACACCTTGCGGGTGTATACCGGATAGCCTTCCAGGCCTTCGACTTGGGCGCGCTTGATCTCGCTGTCCCAGTAGGCGCCTTTAACCAGGCGGATCATCAGGCGATGACGGCTGCGGCGGGCCAGGTCGATGACGTAATCGATCACGTACGGGCAGCGCTTCTGGTAAGCCTGGATCACGAAGCCGATACCATTCCAGCCGGTCAGCTGTGGTTCAAAGCACAGGCGCTCGAGCAGATCCAGCGACAGTTCCAGGCGGTCAGCTTCCTCGGCGTCGATGTTCAGGCCGATGTCGTATTGCTTGGCCAGCAGGGTCAGCGACAGCAGGCGCGGGTACAGCTCTTCCATTACGCGCTCGTACTGCGCGCGGCTGTAGCGCGGGTGCAGGGCCGAAAGCTTGATCGAGATACCCGGGCCTTCATAGATACCGCGACCGTGGGAAGCTTTGCCGATCGAGTGGATCGCCTGCTCGTAGGAGGCCAGGTATTTTTGCGCGTCGTGCTCGGTCAGTGCCGCTTCACCGAGCATGTCATAGGAGTAGCGGAAACCCTTGGATTCGAACTTGCTGGCGTTGGCCAAGGCTTCGGCAATGGTTTCGCCGGTAACGAATTGCTCGCCCATCAGGCGCATGGCCATGTCGACGCCCTTGCGGATCATCGGTTCGCCGCTCTTGCCGATGATGCGGCTCAGTGAGGAGGTCAGGCCGGATTCGTTGTGGGTCGAGACCAGCTTGCCAGTCAGCAGCAAGCCCCAGGTAGCAGCGTTGACGAACAGCGACGGGCTATTGCCCAGGTGCGGTTGCCAGTTGCCGGTGCTGATCTTGTCGCGGATCAGGGCGTCGCGGGTGCCTTTGTCGGGGATGCGCAGCAGGGCTTCGGCCAGGCACATCAGTGCAACGCCTTCCTGCGACGACAGGGAGAATTCCTGCAGCAGCCCTTGGACGATACCGGCGCGGCCACCCGCGCTCTTCTGGTTGCGCAGCTTTTCAGCAATGCTGGCAGCCACCTTGTTGGTGGCTTCAGCCATGGCGAGCGGCAGACGTGCTTGTTCGAGTAGCATCGGCACCACTTCCGGCTCAGGGCGGCGGTAGGCTGCGGTGATGGCCGAGCGCAGGACCGATTGCGGCAGGATGCTTTCGGCGAACTCGAGGAAGCACTGGTGGCTGTGATCGCCCTGTACTTCGCCGGCTTCGTCGCCGTGACCATTGGCCTGACCGTTGAGTTCGGTCAAGGTGGCGCCACCCTCAAGTTTCTCCAGGTAATTGAAGATCGCTTGCTTGATCAACCAATGCGGCGTGCGGTCAATGGACTGCGCAGCTGCTTTGAGTCGCTCACGGGTTGGGTCGTCAAGTTTGACCCCAAGGGTGGTCGTCGCCATTTCTTATCCTCATTATTGCCACAGGGCTGTGGCTTAAGCTGGCGCCAAGATTAGCCGCGCGCGAATTCGGGTGCAACCTAGTGCAACCCAAAATGTGTAGGAAAAAAGTGCAACTCGTCCGGTGGCTAAAACCACACGAGTAAAATGGCTGTTTATGGTGCAATTTCTTCTGTTGGTCGCGGTTTTTGCTTCAAAAAGGAGCAAAAAGCCGTGGCGGAGCAAAAAATCCGACGAGGTGCAACTTGAGCGCAAAAACAGGTTGCACCTACTTTGCGTTGTTGCATACGATTCACGGCCTGGGTGCAACCTTCTCGAAGGCTGTCACTACATAAAAACAAACGCCAGGGCGCAACAATGAGTTTTAGCAATCCAATTACGATCACGTTCGTGATCTATATCGCAGCAATGGTGATGATCGGCTTCATGGCCTATCGTGCCACCAACAACCTTTCCGACTATATTCTCGGTGGCCGCAGCCTCGGTAGCGTGGTGACTGCGCTTTCGGCTGGCGCCTCGGACATGAGCGGCTGGTTGTTGATGGGTCTGCCAGGTGCCATCTATATGTCGGGTCTGTCGGAGGCCTGGATTGCCATCGGTCTGACTGTCGGTGCTTACCTGAACTGGCTGTTCGTTGCCGGTCGTCTGCGTGTACAGACCGAGCACAATGGTGACGCGTTGACCCTGCCGGACTACTTCGCCAGCCGTTTCGAAGATAACAGCGGCATGCTGCGCATTATCTCTGCCATCGTTATCCTGGTGTTCTTCACCATCTACTGCGCTTCCGGCATCGTTGCTGGCGCTCGTCTGTTCGAGAGCACCTTCGGCATGTCCTATGAAACTGCGCTGTGGGCCGGTGCTGCGGCGACTATCGCCTACACCTTCGTTGGTGGCTTCCTGGCAGTAAGCTGGACCGATACCGTCCAGGCGACCCTGATGATTTTCGCCCTGATCCTGACCCCGGTGATCGTATTGATCGCCACCGGCGGTGTCGACACCACCTTCCTGGCCATCGAAGCCAAGGGGGCTGGCAACTTCGACATGTTCAAGGGCGCAACCTTCATCGGCATCATCTCGCTGATGGGCTGGGGTCTGGGCTACTTTGGCCAGCCGCACATCCTGGCGCGCTTCATGGCCGCCGATTCTGTAAAGTCCATTGCCAATGCCCGTCGCATCTCCATGACCTGGATGATCCTGTGCCTGGCGGGTACCTGCGCTGTTGGTTTCTTCGGTATCGCCTACTTCTCGGCGCATCCTGAGCTTGCCGGCCCGGTTACCGAGAACCACGAGCGTGTGTTCATCGAGCTGGCCAAGATCCTGTTCAATCCATGGATCGCCGGTGTACTGCTGTCGGCCATTCTGGCGGCGGTGATGAGTACCCTGAGCTGTCAGTTGCTGGTGTGCTCGAGTGCCCTGACCGAAGACTTCTACAAGGCTTTCCTGCGCAAGAACGCTTCCCAGGTTGAGCTGGTATGGGTTGGCCGTCTGATGGTTTTGGCCGTTGCGCTGATCGCCATCGCCCTGGCTGCCGATCCTGACAACCGTGTACTGGGCCTGGTGGCATACGCCTGGGCTGGTTTCGGTGCGGCCTTCGGTCCGGTAGTGCTGATCTCGGTGTTGTGGAAAGGCATGACCCGTAACGGCGCGTTGGCCGGTATCGTGGTCGGTGCAGTGACTGTGATCCTGTGGAAACGATTCGATACCATGGGTCTGTACGAAATCATTCCAGGCTTTATTTTCGCCAGCCTGGCAATCTTCGTATTCAGCAAGTTCGGCAGCCCATCCAAGTCGATGGTTACGCGTTTCGAAAATGCCGATGCGGCCTATCACGCCGGCAAGTAATGGCGGTTTGATCGGTGTCTGACAACGGCCCGGCTACTTTCAAGTAGTCGGGCCGTTGTCATTTCAGCCGATCGCATCCTTGGGCAAGCCAGCTCCCATAAGGCGGTTTTGCAGGGTAAACTGCACGGTCTTGCAGGAGTCGCCATGAACTATCGTCACGCCTTTCACGCCGGCAACCACGCCGACGTCTTCAAACACCTGGTATTAACCCGACTGATTGCGCTGATGACGCGCAAGGAGCAGCCGTTCGCTTACCTGGATACTCACGCTGGCCTGGGGTTGTACGACCTGCAGGGCGACCAGGCAACGCGTACCGGGGAGTGGTTGGAGGGCGTTGGCCGGCTTTGGGGGCGGGATGACTTGCCGGAAGTTACCGCGGATTACCTGAAAATCCTGCGCAAGATGAACCCTGACGGTGAGCTGCGTTACTACCCGGGCTCGCCCGAGTTGGCCCGGCGCCTGGCGCGCCAGCAGGATCGCGTGTTGCTCAACGAGAAGCACCCTGAAGACGGGGCCATGCTCAAGGACAACATGAAGAAAGATCCGCGCGTTGCCGTGCACCTGGGTGAGGGCTGGCACGTTCCGCGTGCGCTGTTGCCGGTGCAGGAAAAGCGTGCGGTGATGCTGATTGATCCGCCGTTCGAGCAGGCTGACGAGCTCAAGCGCTGTACGGTTGCCATGAAAGAGGCAATCAGTCGCATGCGCCAGACGGTCGCAGCGATCTGGTACCCGATCAAGGATCAGCGCCAACTGGTGCGCTTCTATCAGGACCTGACCAGCACCGGCGCACCGAAGTTACTGCGAGTGGAGTTGTATGTGCATCCCCAGGACAGCCCGCAGGGCCTGAACGGCTCGGGCTTGGCCATTGCCAACCCGCCGTGGGGCCTGGAGGAAGAGTTGCGTGCCTTGCTGCCATGGTTGTCCCAGGTGCTGGCGCAGACCCAGGGAAGCTGGCGCATGGATTGGCTGATCGCCGAGTAGAAATGGCTGTGGGCTCAAATGCAGTGAGCCCAGCCGGCGCCCGCACTTTACGTTATAATCCCGCTCTTTCATTGCCGCTCGCCCCACCGGGCCTGGGCGCATATTTACAGTTTGAAGAGGCTAGACCCTTGGCATTGACGATTCTTGGCCTGTCCGGCGCCCTTAGCCATGATCCTTCCGCGGCCCTGTACATCGACGGCAAGCTGATTGCCGCCGCTGAAGAAGAGCGCTTCGTGCGCGACAAACATGCAAAGAACCGCATGCCCTACGAATCGGCGAAGTTCTGCCTGGAACAGGCTGGCATCAAGCCGTCCGACGTAGACGTGGTGGCCATTCCGTTCGCCCCGATCAGCTTGTTCGGCAAGGCCCGCTGGCACTATGCCAAACGCTACTGGTACGCCCCGGATCGCGCCCTGGACGCGATTCTGATGGGCAACCGTCGCTACAAGCGCTATCGCAAAAAAATCGTCTGGTGCCTGGAACAGCTGGGTTTTGACCCGAAAAAGGTCAAGATCGAGCCGGTCGAGCATCACCTGGCTCACGCCTCCAGCGCTTATCACTGCTCGGGCTTCAAGGAAAAAACCGCGATCCTCGGCATTGACGGCAAGGGCGAGTACGCCACGACCTTCTTTGGCTATGGCGAAAACGGCAAGATCCACAAGATCAAGGAATTCTTCGATCCGGATTCGCTGGGTGGCCTGTACGGTGCAATCACCGAGTTCCTTGGCTTTGAAATGCTCGATGGCGAGTTCAAGGTCATGGGCATGGCGCCGTATGGCGATGCCAGCAAGTACGACTTTTCGCGCCTGGCTTCGTTCGAGAACGGCGAGTTGGTGATCAACACCGATTACGCTAACGTCATCGGCCTGCGCCGTTACAAAGAGAAGGGCAAAGGGTTCTACTTCTCACCGAAGCTGATCGAGTGGCTGGGTCCCAAGCGCGAAGGCGACATCGCCGACGAGCCTTACATCCACTACGCTGCCAGCATGCAGGCGCTGTTCGAGAAGATCGCCCTGCAGATGATTGACCACTACTTGGGCGACATCCTCAAGGAAACCGGCAAGCTGGCTTTTGCTGGCGGTTGCGCGCTGAACGTCAAGCTCAACCAGAAAATCATCGCCCGTCCTGATCTCAAGGAACTGTTCGTCCAGCCGGCCTCCGGCGACGCTGGTACTGCGGTCGGTGCGGCAGCCTACGTTTCCCACGCCCGTGGCGTGCCGGTCGAGAAGATGGAGCACGTCTACCTCGGCCCTGAATACTCCAACGAAGACGTGATCGCGGCGTGTGCCCGTCACCCGAGCCAGCCGAAATGGCGCAAGCTCGACAATATGCCTGAGCAGATCGCCAAGATCATGGTTGACGGCAATCCGGTGGCCTGGTTCCAGGGGCGCATGGAGTTTGGTCCGCGTGCGCTGGGCGGTCGCTCGATCATTGGTTGCCCGAGTGTTGCCGGCGTTGCCGACCGCATCAACCATCAAATCAAGTTCCGCGAGCGCTGGAGGCCTTTCTGTCCGTCGATGCTCGACACGGTTGCACCGCAAATGATCAAGATCGATCATCCCGCGCCCTTCATGACTTTCACCTTCGAAGTTTCCGAAGAATGGAAAACCCGCGTGCCTGAGGTCGTGCACGAGGACGGTACTTCGCGTGCCCAGGTGCTCAAGCGCGAATACAATCCGCGCTACTACGACATGATGAAGGCCTTGGAAAACCTCACTGGCAACGGTGTTTCGTTGAACACGTCGCTCAATCGTCGTGGTGAGCCGATGATCTGTTCGCCGACCGACGCGCTGAACATGTTCTTCGGCTCGGATCTGCAATACCTGATCATGGAAGACATCCTGGTAGTCAAGGACGGCGCGAACAGTTATGACGTCCAAGGCTGACAAACGCGTCCTGCAGTTCTGCCACGGCTATGACGGTCCGTTCCTGGACTGCGCGCGGCAGTACGCCAGCCTGTTCAGTGGTAGCGGCTATAAGGTCACCACGGTGTTTCTTACCGGCGCTACCGACCCTCAGGTTGCCGCTGGCTGTGCCTCTGACGAAGTGATTTTCCTGGAGTTCAGCTCCAAGGCCATCAGAGGCCTCAAGCTGGGGGCGATCCGTGCGCTACGGCGGATCGTGGCCACGCGCGACTTCAGTTTCTGCATCGCCCACCGCTTCAAGCCGATTTATATCACCCTGCTTGCAAGCCGCCTGCCGGTGATTGGTGTGCACCATGCGTTTGGCGACTATCAGCGTTCCAGTCGCCAGTTGTTTGCCAATCTGTTCCGTCAGCGCCTGAGTTTGTTGGGCGTTTCCGATGCGGTACGTGACGATATGCGCAAGTGCCTGTCCAAATGGCCGGCCGAGCGCATCCAGACCCTCTACAACCGTATCGACGTTGAAGCGCTACAGGCCACACAGGTGCCCGCTGCACAGGCGCGTGAGGTGCTGGGGCTGGATCCGCAGGCATGGATTGTCGGCAACGTCGGTCGTCTGCATCCGGACAAAGACCAGGCTACCTTGTTGCGCGGCTTCGCCCAGGCATTGCCGGGGCTGCCGGCTGGTGCACGCCTGGCCATCCTCGGGAAGGGCCGTCTTGAGCAATCGCTCAAGGATCTGGCCGCCGAGCTGGGTATTGCGGCGCAGGTGGATTTTCTCGGTCAGGTGCCTGATGCGCGTCGCTATTTTCGCGCCTTTGATGCCTTTGCCCTGAGCTCTGATCACGAACCATTCGGCATGGTTCTGCTTGAAGCGATGGTTGCCGGGGTGCCGCTTCTGGCGACAGCTTGCGGTGGTGCGGTGGAAGTGGTCGAGGGCGTCGGCATCCTCTTTCCGCTCGGCGACGCCGAGCATCTGGGCCAGGGTCTGCAGCATCTGGCTGCGCTGGACGAAGACCAGCGTCGGGAGTGTGCCGAACGCATGCTCCAGCGTCTGCGTGAGCGTTTCTCCGACTCGGCAGTGCGTGAGGCCTTCTGGCAATTGCCCCACGTCCGTGCGCTAACAGCGGAGGCTTGATGCTCAATCATATTCAAGGCTGGCGCGAGCGTGGCTGGGCGCCCATCGATGCTGCGACTTACGCACAGGCCTGGCAAAAATTTGGTGGCAGTGTTGCCACGCATCCGTTGGTGATCGAGCAACTGGCGGACCTTGCACAGATCCCGGTGCGCTATCTGGGCTGGGAGCACAATGGCGAGCTCAAGGCGGCGATTCCAACCTGGGGGCGCCATCTGGCGCTGTCCAAGGACGTGCTCAAGCGTCATGGCAAAAAAGGCCTGTACGACTTGGGCAATGCCGAGCTGATCCTGCCGGCCGCTGCCGACGCTCAGGCGCCTCTGCGCCATACCGGGCGTTATCTGTCCGAACTCAATCAGGGCCGTTTTGCCAACCTCAAGCCCCAGACCGAAGCATTGGCGATGGCACGTACGCCTGAGGACCTGTCAAAGAAGTTCCGCTACAACCAACGCCGCGAGTTGCGCTTGCTGGAAGAGGCGGGTGGCCAGGTGCGCCCGGTCAGCGACTTTACCAGCACTGAGCTGGCGGCAATCTATTGCGACCTGTTCCAGCGCCGCTGGGAGTTCCCGGCGACCGGTGCTGAGCGCATGCATGAAGTGATCGAACGCTTGCGCGAATTGCTGATTGGCTCGGTGCTGTTTCTTGACGATGCGCCCATTGCCATCCAACTGGTTTACCGGGTGGAAGCACCCGAGTGGATCAGTGTCGAGTACATCAATGGTGGTGTTGACCCGCAAACCAAGGCATTCAGCCCGGGAAGCGTGTTGAGTTTCCTCAACACCCAGGCAGCCTGGGAAGATGCGCGGGCACGCAACAAGCCATTGCGCTTTTCCTTTGGCCGCGCTGATCGCGAGTACAAGGATCGCTGGTGCAACCCCGTGCCGGTATTTCAGGTGTGAGCCGCAAGCAACAGCTGCTCCGCCAGCACCGGCGCAACAAGCGGCTGGCGCTGCTGGTCGGCCTGGTGGTGTTGCTTGCACTGGGTATTTTCGTGCATTGGTGGTTGCCGCTGTTACTGCTGCCATTGCTGTGGGCTGCACACGAGGCCTGGTTTGCCGACCACTTGTTCTACTCGCCCGGCGAAGACTATCAATATGAGTTTCCCCAAGCGTGCGTGGCGCAGCCGGTGGCGCTGGTCGATGGCGTTGTGCGCCTGCAAGCACCCTTGCAACTGGTCGGTGACGAAACCCTGGTCCTGGCATTGCGCCTGAAAAGCCGCTGGCTTGGCCGCTTCCTCGATCCTGCTGTGGTCGTAGATGACGCCGATTGCCAAACCTTTGAACGGGGTGTGGCCGGTCTTCGTTATCTGAATCTGACCGGTCTTGGCGAACCACTGGCGGCAGGGTGCCTGCGTTTGCGTGGACGCCATTGTCGCTTGGCTGGTGAAGGGCAACTGTGGGTTGTTCCAGGTAATGATCTGCGCAAGAAGCGCGTGATGGTTATCGCTCCGCACGCCGATGATGCCGAACTCGCTGCTTTTGGCCTTTATAGCCAGGCCGAGGAATCCTGGGTGGTGACGCTGACTGCCGGGGAAATCGAGGCAGAGCATTATCAGCAAATGGGCTTGGCTCAGGCTGAGGCTGCTCGATTGAAGGGCCGTCTGCGTGCCTGGGACAGCATTACCGTGCCACGCTGGGCAGGTGTGCCGGAATCGCAGTGCGTACAGCTAGGTTATTTCTGCTTGCAGCTACCCGCCATGCAAGCGGCGCCGGATCAGATAGTCCCTTCACGCGAAGCGGGGCTGGACGATATTCGGCTGTTCCGGCAGTTCAATAGCATGACGTTGCCGGCAGATGAGAATGGCGCGCCCACCTGGAACAACTTATTGGCCGATTTGCGCGCCTTGCTGCTCAAGGCGCGTCCCCAGGTTCTGGTCATGCCTCATCCGGTTCTTGACCCGCATCCCGATCATATCTGCGCCCAGGCCGCTGTGCTCGAAGCGTTGCAAGGGTTGGAGTGGCAGCCGGAAACCATTCTGGGCTACGCCAACCACCTGCACGACAACGACCGCTGGCCGATGGGTGACAGTGGCGCCGGTATTGCGTTGCCGCCACAGCTTGAGGGTGGGGAAAGTTGGTCTCCCTACAGCCTGACGCTAGACCTGGCGACTCAGCGTGACAAGGCGATGGCGCTGGGCATGATGCATGACTTGCAACCGCCGGCGCCATTCAAGCGTCGTATACGCCGTCTGCTGCAACGTTGGCTGGCCGGACGTCGCGCATCACCGTATGGGGAAAACGAGTTTTTCCGTAAAGCGGTACGTCGACATGAATTGTTCTGGCGTCGTGATCTCTAATCCCGGCGCATGACTGTTAGCGGCCAAGCAAAGGCCGCAAGGAAAACAATGAAAGTTCTATTTCTGGTGCAGAAAGAACAACGGGCAATTCTGGACCGTCTGTATGACGGTGTCGCAGCCCATTGCGAATGCGATCTGCGCTGGTTGAGCAGTGCCGATCAGCGCAACCTGCGCAGCTATTTCCGTCGCGAAGTCGACGTCGAAAAGTATGACCGGATCGTGTTCTTCTTGCGCTTCAAGCAAGAGATCCGCCAAGTCGGTTTTATTCAAACGGTGCCCAATCTGGTCATCCTCGAGCACGACGCCTATCAGAACTACATCCCGTGCAAATACACCGGCAAGTTCAGTGCGCATTATCGCCAGATGCCCTGGGTGCGGGTGATCAGCTCTGGTTACATGGTCAGTGAACGCCTTCGCCAGGAAGGCTTCGATGCCGAGTTCGTGCCCAAAGGCTATGATCAGCAACTGCTCGCCGATCAGGGTCGCGAGCGCGACATCGAACTGGCTTTTGTCGGCAGCACCAACAGTGTTGCCTACAGTGGGCGCAAGGCGTTGCTCGACGAGCTTGCTCAGGTCGAGAACCTGCTGGTAACCCGGACCAAGTCCGGCGAAGAGTACTGCGACACGCTGAACCGTATTCGTTTCTTCGTGAGTGCCGATGTTGGTATGGGCGAATACATGATCAAGAACTTCGAGGCAATGGCGTGCGGTTGTGTTTTGCTGGCGTTTGATCAGGGTGAAGCAGAGAATCGCGCCTTGGGGTTGCAGGATATGCACAACGTAGTGCTGTATGACAGCATTGCAACATTGCAGAAAAAGCTGAAAGTATTGCGCGCTGACCCCGCACTGGTTGAACGTATCGGCATAAACGGTCGTGATCTTGCGGTTTCGCAGTTCAGTTTCGCCCAAGTGGGCCGTAGTATCGTTGAAAAAATGCAGCCACCTCTGCGTTCCCGTCCAGCCTTGACCGGTTGGCAGCGCTTGCGCTTGAGACTGGGCATCTAAGCCGTCCGTCCCGTACGCGGGATGTGGTCTTGAGCAATTGAATACAGAAGATGGAGACACTCCGGTGCAATTCAGTGACAACAGTGATGTAACCCTGGTGGTTACCAGTTGCGGGCGCTTCGATCTGCTCAAGCTTACGCTTGAGAGCTTCGATCGCTTCAATACTGCACCGATCCGCGAAGTGTTCATCACCGAGGACTCGGGCGATGACGCGGTCCATCAGGCTATTCCCGAGCACTGGAAGCCTCATTGCAAAGTGTTCGTCAATCGCCCCAAGCTGGGGCAATTGGCGTCGATCGACCTTGCTTATGAACAGGTGAAAACCCACTACATCTTTCACTGTGAAGATGATTGGGAGTTTTATCGCCCAGGGTTTGTCGAGGATTCTCGCAACATTCTCGAAGTCAGCCCGCACTTGCTGCAGGTCTGGCTGCGCAGCTACGCGCACGACTTGAAGATACACAGCCCTTACCTGCATCTGGGTGAGCGTCAGTTCATTGCCGGTGTTGCCTGTTATCCAATGTTGTCGGATAAGCCGGAATGGCAAAGCTTTTCATTGAACCCAGGTTTGCGTCGGTTGAGCGATTATCAGCGTTGCGCCCCTTTTACCTCCTACTCCGGTGAAAAGGCGATATCGAAACGCTACGCAGAGCTGAATCTTACTGCGGTCAGCCTTGAGGCCGATGCGGTGCTGCACACAGGCTTTGGCGCGCATATCGGTTTGCCCGAAGAGCGTCGGCGGAAAAAACAGCGCCGCAAACGTGATCGGATCAAGCTTCTCTTGACCCTGGTGGTCGGAGTGATTCTAGGCGTGGGTGTCGGCTTTTTCGCACATTGACCCTGGATGTCAGCCCAGTAAGGCGCGTTCCAATTCTGCCAGTGGGAACTGATCTTCAAGGCGTTCGCGGGCAATGTAGCGGGCGAAGTGTTGTACGTTGCGCTTGATCATGCGGCTGGAAAGCGGCGCACGCATGAAGCGCATGTCGGCGACATCGATCAGGCCCATCTCCTGCTCTGGCGTCACGACAATGTTACCCAGGTGCAACGAGCGGAAGTAAATCCCCGACTGGTGCAGTTTGCGCACCAGGCCAATCAGCTCCGGAAGGCGCTCTTGCCAACTGAATCCGGCTTTGCGAGACAGCTGGCTAAGGGTTTCACCGGGCAGTGGGTGGTACAGCACCGCTGTCATTCCGGGCGCGTCCAGTTTGTAATACTTCAAAACCTTCAGCGTAGGGATGCCTTTTTTCTCGAGCTGCACTGCGTTGTCGATGAAACGCTGGGAGTAAGGCCGCAGCAAGGCAGATGAAATCAAGCGCTTGCGCCTGAAAAGCTTAAGAATGTTGCCGTCGTTAAGCAGGTACACTTTGGCGCCGTAGCTGTCAGCCTCCAGCACCTGGGCGCCAAGGATGAGTTTGTCGAGGTCGACCTGGTGTAGACGGGAACAATGCATGGAGAGTGGCCTTGCCAACGGGCTAGCAAAAGGACCGGCAATAATGCCGAAATTTTTCCGGATGTACCATGCCGGTGTTATGGAAACGACGAGGGTGCGGGTGATGCAAGCAAGGCTCACGCCTCGGTTGTCGCCTGTTTACCTCTGATATGGCCAGGATGCATGCCCGTTGACCGGGCTGTGATAAAATTTCCGGTTCAATCTGAACAGCGAGCTCGATGATGGCCGAAACACCGCTAAACGCGGAGCAGCAGAGCAGCTCCAGCCTGAAAATCTACTTTCGGCTTTTGAGCTATGTGAAACCGTACATCGGCATTTTTGCGCTGAGTATCCTCGGTTTCGTCATCTTTGCCTCGACCCAGCCGATGCTGGCCGGGATTCTCAAGTATTTCGTCGACGGCCTGAGCAACCCTCAGGCGGTATTGTTTCCCAATGTTCCTTACCTGCGCGACCTGCAGTTGCTGCAGGCGGTGCCGCTGCTGATCGTACTGATCGCGGCCTGGCAGGGGCTGGGTTCGTTCCTGGGTAACTACTTCCTGGCCAAGGTCTCGTTGGGGCTGGTGCATGATCTGCGTGTCGAGTTGTTCAACAAGTTGCTGGTGCTGCCCAACCGTTACTTCGACAACCATAACTCCGGCCACCTGATCTCGCGCATCACCTTCAACGTGACCATGGTCACCGGTGCTGCGACGGACGCTATCAAGGTAGTGATCCGCGAAGGCCTGACCGTGGTCTTCCTGTTCATTTACCTGCTGTGGATGAACTGGAAGCTTACCCTGGTGATGCTGGCAATCCTGCCAATCATTGCCGTGATGGTCGGCAGTGCCAGCAAGAAATTCCGCAAGCAGAGCAAGAAGATTCAGGTGGCGATGGGGGACGTGACGCACGTCGCGTCCGAAACCATCCAGGGTTATCGCGTGGTACGCAGCTTTGGTGGTGAAAACTACGAGCAGCAGCGTTTCGCCAACGCCAGTCAGAGCAATACCGACAAACAATTGCGCATGACCAAGACCGGGGCGGTGTATACACCGATGCTGCAGTTGGTGATTTATACCGCGATGGCTACATTGATGTTTCTGGTACTGTTCCTGCGTGGCGATGCCACGGCGGGTGATCTGGTTGCGTACATTACTGCCGCGGGTCTGTTGCCCAAGCCGATTCGACAGCTGTCGGAAGTCAGCTCGACCATCCAGAAGGGTCTGGCCGGCGCTGAAAGTATCTTCGAGCAGTTGGATGAAAGCCCGGAGATCGATAACGGTACGGTAGAGCTGGAGCGGGTAGAGGGGCGCCTTGAAGTGCGCAACCTGAGTTTCACCTATCCAGGCACAGAGCGTCAGGTACTGACCGACATTTCCTTTACTGCAGAGCCGGGGCAGATGATCGCACTGGTCGGCCGTTCAGGCAGTGGCAAGTCCACACTGGCGGGGTTGATTCCGCGCTTCTACCACCATGACCAGGGGCAGATCCTCCTCGATGGCGTCGAAATCGAGGACTACCGTCTGCGTAACCTGCGCCGCCATGTTTCGCAGGTAACCCAGCATGTGACCCTGTTCAACGACACCGTGGCCAATAACATTGCCTATGGCGACCTGGCCGGTGCGCCGCGTGCCGATATCGAGGCCGCCGCCGCCGATGCCTATGCCAAGGAGTTTATCGACCAGTTGCCTCAGGGCTTCGATACCCAGGTCGGTGAGAACGGGGTGCTGCTTTCCGGTGGCCAGCGCCAGCGCCTGGCGATTGCCCGGGCGCTGCTCAAGAACGCGCCGCTGCTGATCCTCGACGAGGCCACCTCGGCGCTCGATACAGAATCGGAGCGGCATATTCAGGCTGCGCTCGACCATGTAATGAAAGGACGAACTACACTGGTCATCGCTCACCGCTTATCGACCATTGAAAAGGCCGACATGATCCTGGTAATGGATCAGGGCAAGCTGGTCGAGCGTGGCACGCATGCCGAGTTGCTGGCCGCCAACGGCTACTATGCCCGGCTGCATGCGATGGGCCTGGACGAACCGGCCAAGGCTGACATTACCTGAGCCTGTTGCCGGAACCCGCCCCGGGTTCCGGCAGACTTCCTGCAATAGCTTGTCAGAAAGGCGGTAATCAAGCCTTTGCCTTGCCTGTGCTAATATCCTGCCCCTGTTAATTTTGTATATATGGGTTGCCCATGAAGTTGTCCATGCCGCGTTTCGATCAAGCCCCGGTACTGGTAGTGGGCGATGTTATGCTCGACCGCTACTGGCATGGCGGTACCTCTAGGATTTCGCCTGAAGCGCCGGTACCGGTGGTCAAGGTCGAACAGATCGAGGACCGTCCTGGTGGTGCGGCCAACGTTGCGTTGAACATCGCCGCCCTGGGTGCTCCAGCAGCACTGGTCGGGGTTACCGGTCAGGACGAGGCTGCCGATAGCCTCGCCAACAGCCTGCAAGCAGCAGGTGTACGCTCGATTTTCCAGCGCATTGCGCACCAGCCGACCATCGTTAAGCTGCGGGTCATGAGCCGGCATCAGCAATTGCTGCGCATCGATTTTGAAGAGCCTTTCGCCACCGATCCGCTGTCGCTGGGCGCCGAAGTCGATAACCTGCTTGATGGCGTCAAGGTCCTGGTGCTGTCGGACTACGGCAAAGGCGCACTGAAAAACCATCAAAGCCTGATCGAGGCAGCCCGGGCCCGAGGGATTCCGGTGTTGGCCGATCCCAAGGGCAAGGATTTCTCGATCTATCGCGGTGCGAGCCTGATCACCCCGAACCTCAGCGAATTCGAAACCATCGTCGGTCGTTGCGCCGATGAAGCGGAACTGGTGGCCAAGGGCGGCCAGTTGATGCGCGAGCTAGACCTGGGTGCCCTGCTGGTAACCCGCGGCGAGCACGGCATGACCCTGTTGCGTCCCGAGCATCCGGCCCTGCACCTGCCAGCCCGTGCTCGTGAAGTCTTCGACGTCACCGGTGCCGGTGATACCGTGATTTCGACCCTGGCTGCTGCTATTGCTGCCGGTGAAGAGCTGCCCCATGCCGTGGGGCTGGCCAACCTGGCCGCCGGCATCGTGGTTGGCAAGCTCGGTACGGCTGCAATCAGTGCACCTGAGCTGCGTCGCGCCATTCAGCGTGAAGAAGGCTCCGAGCGTGGTGTGCTCAGTCTCGACCAGCTTCTGCTGGCCATAGACGACGCCCGTGCGCACAAAGAGAAGATTGTCTTCACCAATGGTTGCTTCGATATCCTCCACGCCGGTCATGTGACCTATCTGGAGCAGGCACGGGCCCAGGGCGATCGACTGATCGTTGCGGTTAACGACGATGCTTCGGTAAGCCGTCTGAAGGGCCCAGGGCGTCCCATCAACAGCGTTGATCGGCGCATGGCAGTCCTGGCTGGCCTGGGTGCAGTGGACTGGGTTATCAGCTTCCCTGAAGGTACTCCGGAAAACCTGCTTAGCCAGGTCAAGCCAGATGTGCTGGTCAAGGGTGGCGACTACGGGATCGACCAGGTGGTAGGTGCCGATATCGTCAATGCCTATGGCGGCACCGTGAAGGTACTGGGCTTGGTTGAGAACAGCTCGACCACGGCCATCGTCGAGAAAATTCGCAAGAACTAGGTCGCGGCATCGGCCGCAAAAAAAGTAACGGATTCTGACCAGAACCGTTACTTGCCAAGTCCCCCGCGCGCCAGTTGCAACAGTTCCCTCGCCTTGCCCGTCAGCCGTTGTAAACCGCTGTCGGGTTTTGGCGCCGCCAGTCCTTGCTGGCTGACCCAATCCTTCCAGCGAATTCGCTCATCCCTGACCAGCCAGCCTTCCTGCCGGGCAAAACTCTCGGCCAGGTGAACACCACGCGTGCTGGCGGGCAGCAAGCGGTCTTTTTTCAAGGTGTACAGTTCGGCGCGTGGGCGCCCGTCTTCCAGAGGCATCAGGTACAGGTCTGGGCGTGAACGGTTGAGACGGGCGACAAGCTGATCGCCCTCGAGGCGTTCGTCGACATGAAACAGGCTCAAGGATTTGGCTTCGCGCGGCACCTGCAGGCGCAAGTCATAGATCAACTGTAACGACGCGGTGGGCAAGTGCACGTATGCGCGCGGCCGCTCCAGCAGTTGCAGGTTGGCGCAATGCACAGGCCTTGCCGCGCCAGAGTGCGGTGTCAGGACGAAAGGCAGCGCCTCGCGATAATGCAGGGCGTCAGCATAGGGCGCCGGCAGCCAGGTTTCGTTGAAACGGCCACCCAGCCAGCCTTCTGGGGTTTCCAGCAGGCATTCTTCAGCGACCTCTTGGATGGCGGTGTGCAGCGGCAGGTTCAACTCCTGGGCCGGCACATAGCCAGAAATCAGCTTGAGCACGACGTCCCCCCGATCCTGGCGGCGCTGGCGTACCAGTACCCAGTAATCGCGGTTCTGCCAGTGCAAGGTCAGGCGCACGGAAACCCCCAGGTTGGCTAACTCGACAGCAAAACGCTGGTTGTCGGCCAGGTGGATCTGTTTGCGCCGTTGCTGGGTCTGGGCGAAGTTCAGCGGCATGCCGATGCTCTGGTAGCTCAGGCCTTCGGGACTGGCCTCGACGTGCAGCGGCAGGGTTTTGAAGTTGCTCGGGTTCTTGCGGATCAGCGTTCGCGGCATGTCGGCTCCTTCTTGCGTTGGGGTCGGCCGCGACGGCGGCGTTGGCGTCAGCGATTCAATACAGCAGCAACAGTAGCTACGTTATGAGCCAGGTGCACAGGGTTGATAGTGCCGACGATAGCACTGCAGACGCCAGGGTGGCCAAACAGCAGTTCAAAGCTGGCGCGCACCGGGTCTACCCCGGGGCTCAGGCACACATGGCCACTGGCGAGGGCTTTTTTTATCAGGATGGCTTTGCCATGCGCAGCGGCATAGTCGAGCACCGGGCGTTCTGCCTGCTCGTTCAGATTGTAGGTGACCATGGCGCAGTCGCCGCGTTCAAGTGCCTTCAGGCCGCCCTCAACCGTCTTGCCGGAAAGACCAAACCCGCCAATCTTGCCTTCCTGCTTCAACGCCTCGAGGGTTTGGTACACCTCTTCGTGCTCAAGGATATGCAGGTCATTGCCATCGGAATGGACCAGCACCAGGTCGATGTGGTCGGTTTCCAGGCGTTTGAGGCTGCGTTCGATGGAGAAGCGTGTGTGGCTGGCACTGAAGTCGAAACGTGATTGACCCTCGTCGAATTCTTCACCGACCTTGCTGACGATTACCCACTGTTCGCGCTGGCCGCGCAGCAGCGGGCCAAGACGCTCTTCGCTGCGACCATAGGCTGGGGCCGTGTCGATCAGGTTGATGCCCAACTCGCGGGCCTGGACCAGCAGCAGTCGCGCCTGATCGTCGTCTGGAATAGTAAAACCGTTGGGGTATTTGACGCCTTGATCACGCCCCAGCTTGACCGTACCCAGGCCTAGCGGCGATACACGCAAGCCGGTACTGCCCAAGGGGCGGTGCAGATTGTGGAGAGTCGGCAGGCTCATGGCAGCAGCTGCTCCCAGACGGGTACCGCCAGCGGTGGTTTAGGCAGTTCCAGCGCAGCAGGCTGAGCGCACGGCTTGATGCCGTCGCGTTCGAGGCTGGCCAGCACTCGGTCGGCAAAATCCGGTGCCAGTGCCAGTTTGGTCGGCCAACCAACCAGCACGCGGTCCTGCTCGGCGAGGAAGGCGTTGTCCGGGCGTACCAGGCCAGATTGGGCAGGCTCGGCGCGGTCGATGCGCACGGTAGCCCAGCGCACTTGGCTCAAGTCGACCCAGGGCAGCAGGCTGGCAACTTCTTTTTTTGCTGCCGCAATCTGCGCTTCTGGCTCGCGGGCCACGCCGTCTGCTTCAGCCAGGTCGCCACCCAGGTACCAGACCCATTGGCCGTCGGCTGCGGGATGACTGGTAACCGTGATGCGTGGCTTGGGGCCACCGCCCAGGCAGTGGGCATACAAGGGCTTGAGGCTGGCACCCTTGGCCATGACCATGTGCAGTGGGCGGCGTTGCATGGCGGGTTGGCTCAGGCCGATGCTTTCGAGCAGACCGGCATTGCCGGCGCCAGCACTGAGTACGATGCGCTGGGCGCGGATCTCGCGGCCATCGACACGCAAGCCAAGCAGAGCGCCGTTTTCCTGCAGCGGCTCAATCTGCTGCCCGGCAAGCAGGCTGTCGCCGGCAAGCTCGGCGAGTCGGCTGAGCAGGCTCGGCACATCAACCACGAGTTCTGCCAGGCGATAGACCTTGCCCTTGAATGCGCGGTCCTGCAGAGCTGCTGGCAATTGCTCGCCCTTGACCTGGTCGACCCGCCCGCGCACTGCCTTGCTGGCGAAGAAGCTGGTCAGATTGCCCGCGAGAGTACCGGGAGACCACAGGTAATGGGCGTCGGACAACAGGCGTACGCCGCTGAGGTCCAGCTCGCCGTTGCCCGCCAAGGCTTCGCTCCAGCGGCGCGGCATGTCGGCAATGGCTTCGGAGGCGCCGGTCAACGCGCCGTGCAGCGCGTACTTGGCGCCGCCATGAATAATCCCTTGGGATTTGAGGGTCTGCTCGCCACCGAGGCTGGCGCGTTCCACCACAACCGTCGAATAACCCAGGCGACGCAGGCGAGCATTGAGCCAGAGGCCTGCGACCCCTGCGCCGACGATCAATACGTCGGTGGAAATAACGGATGGCATGCATGTACCTCACAAGCTTGGACAGAAGCCCAGTATACAGCCTGTGAGGAGAATCAATGCCCGGCGGTTTTCGAGAAGACCTGGATCACCACCACGCCACCCACGATCATGGCCATGCCGAGCATTGCCGGGATGTCGAGTTTCTGCCCATAAATCACCAGCGCGGCGATGCTGATCAAGACTATACCCAGACCCGACCAGATGGCATACGCGATGCCCACCGGAATGCTGCGTACCACCAGGGTCAACATCCAGAACGCCACGGCATAGCCACAGACCATCAGCAGCAAGGGCAAGGGAGTGCTCAACCCTTTTACGGCCTTCATCGAGGCGGTGGCGATGACTTCGGCGCAGATGGCGATAGCCAGGTAGGTGTAGGCATTCATGTGATGTTCCTCTGATCTGGTTGAGCATTCTAGAGCAAGTCTGAATGGGGTAAAGTCATTACCTATCTGTATTGGAGATAGGTGGCATGGCGCAGCAGTGGAATCTGGAGCAGCTTCGGTTGTTTGTCGCGGTGGCCGAGCAACGATCGTTTTCAGCGGTAGCCCGCGTGCAGCGCAAGGCGCAGTCGGCAGTGAGCAATGCCATCGCCCTGCTCGAGGCAGACTTGGGTGTGACCCTGTTTGAACGCAGTAGCGGTCGCCAGCCGCGTTTGACTGAAGCCGGAACCGCCTTGCTGGAGGATGCTCGCGAGTTGTTGCGCCAGTGTGAGCGCCTGGACGGCCGCGCACTGGCACTGCTGCGCGGCCAGGAAGCGCAGCTACGCGTAGCGCAGGACGAAGCCATGCCCTATCAGCCAGTGATCGACAGTCTCGACGAGTTGGCCCAGCAGTTCCCCATGCTGGAAGTGCAGTTGGCCAGCGGGGCGCAGGGTGATGTGGCGCGCAAGTTGGTCGAGCGGCGTGCCGATCTGGGCCTGCTCTTTCATCACGAACGCATGCCGCAGGCACTGGAGCGTCGAGCCTTGGGGCGTGTGGAAATGGTGACGGTCTGCGCAGTCGATCATCCGCTGGCACGGTTGGGCAGGGTCAATCGGCAGCAATTGGCGCGGCATCGACAGTTGCTGATCGCCCCACAGGAAAGTGGTTATCCGGGCGGTGAACCGATCAGTCCGCAGATCTGGCGCGCCGACAGTTTTTACGCCATGGCCGAACTGCTGATGCGTGGCTTGGGCTGGGCCTGGCTGCCTCGGCACGTAGTGCAGTATCCGACCTATCACGCGCAAATGGTGGAGTTGTCCTGCGAATGGACACCGCCTGCGCTGGTGGTGGAGTTGGTCTGGCGTCGCGATGAGCCCTTGGGCCCTGCGGCGCAGTGGTTGGCTGAACGCTTCGCCGTGCACTTACGAGCCATTGGCTAGTACACTTCGGCGCCATGAATAGAACACTTTATACCCTGCTGTTTCACCTGGGCCTGCCGCTGGTTGCGCTGCGCCTGTACCTGCGTTCGCGCAAAGCGCCGGCCTACGCCAAGCGTATTGGCGAACGCTTCGCTATCAACCTGCCGGCCATGCGCAAAGGCGGCATTTGGGTGCATGCGGTGTCAGTGGGCGAGAGCATCGCTGCGGCGCCGATGATTCGCGCGTTGTTGCAGGCTTATCCACAGCTGCCGATTACCATCACCTGCATGACTCCGACAGGTTCGGAGCGGGTCCAGGCGATGTTCGCCAATGAGCCACGTATCCAGCATTGCTACTTGCCCTATGACCTGCCCTGGGCGGCGGGGCGTTTTCTCGATCATGTCCAGCCCAAGCTTGCGGTGATCATGGAAACCGAGCTCTGGCCCAACCATATTCACCAGTGTGCCAAGCGTGCTATTCCGGTGGCGCTGGCCAATGCGCGGTTGTCTGAGCGCTCGGCGCGAGGTTATGCCCGTTTTGCCAAGCTGACCCGGCCGATGCTGGCCGAGATGAGTCTGATTGCGGTGCAGACCGAAACCGAAGCGCAGCGCTTTCGCCAGTTGGGGGCCAGGCCTGAATCTGTTCAGGTGACCGGCTCGATCAAGTTTGACCTGAGGATCGACGAGCAATTGCTGCCGCGTGCCAGGTCGCTGCGTGAGCAATGGCACGCCACTCAGCGTCCGCTGTGGATCGCTGCCAGTACCCACGAGGGCGAGGATGAAGTGATTTTGGCTGCCCATCGGCAATTACTTGAGCATCACGCCGATGCCTTACTGATTCTCGTGCCGCGGCATCCGGAACGCTTCAACAACGTGTTCGAGCTGTGCGCTGCGCAGTTTCCGACGATTCGACGCTCAAGCGGCGAGCCGGTGGGCGCGGATACGGCGGTCATGCTCGGCGACACCATGGGCGAGTTGCTGTTTCTCTATGCCTTGGCGGACATCGCGTTTGTCGGTGGCAGCCTGGTGCCAAACGGTGGCCACAACCTGTTGGAGCCAGCGGCGCTGTCGTTGCCGGTGATCAGTGGCCCACACCTGTTCAACTTTCTCGAGATTGCAACCATGCTGCGTGACGCTGGGGCGCTTCAGGAAGTGGACGACGCCCACGGCCTGGCGGCTGCGATTCGGCGGTTGATCGAGTTGCCGCAGGATGCGCGGCGTATGGGTGAAGCGGGGCGGGCGGTGATGAAGGCCAATCAGGGGGCCTTGCAGCGATTGCTCGAGGGGTTGGGACGATTGCTCTGACGCCGTCGCGGGGCAGGCCCGCTCCCACGGCGGTTGGTGCCTGTGGGAGCGGACTTGCCCCGCGATGCTTGTTCAAGGCCGGGCGTTGAAGTTGGCCTGCGCAGCAGCAGCCAGGTCTGGCGGCAGGAAGTCCTTGTCCGGGTTGTAGTCCGGTTTCAGGTAGCGGCTCAGATCCGTCAGGTCTTGCGGGCTCAAGGTCCCGGCAGCCTGTTTGAGGCGCAGATTGTCGAGGATGTAGTCATAGCGGGTGTTGTTGTAGTCGCGTACCGAGGTGTACAGCTGGCGCTGGGCATCGAGCACATCGACGATGTTGCGCGTACCGACCTGATAACCGATCTCGGTCGCTTCCAGGGCGCTCTGGTTGGAGATGATCGATTGCTTGCGCGCCTGTACCTGCTCGACGTCGGTGTTCACTGCGCGGTGCAGGTTGCGGGTGTTCTCCACCACCTGGCGACGCAGGCTTTCACGCTGTTGCTCGCTCTGGTTCAGGCGCTGATAGGCCTCGCGCACTTGCGAGCTGGTCAGGCCGCCGCTGTAGATCGGGATATTCAACTGCAGGCCGATAGTGGTCTGCTCCACATCACCCCGGTAATTCTGCCCGGTAAGGTTCGGGTTGGTGAAGCCGAGGTTGTCGTTGTCACCTTTCTGGTATTGGGCAACGGCATCGACGGTTGGCGCGTGGCCGGCCTTGCGCTGGCGCAGGGTTTCTTCGGCGGCGCTGACGGCGTAGTTGTTTGCCAACAGGTTGAGGTTCTGTTTGCCAGCCGTTTCGACCCAGGCCTTGGCGTCATTTGGCACCGGGACCTGTACAGGCAGGGTATGGCGGATGCCTTGAATCGAGGTGTAGTCGCGGTTGGTCAGGGTAATCAACGCCTCGAACGCATCGTCAACCTGACGTTGCGCCACGATCCGGTTGGCGCGGGCGGTGTCATAGCTGGCCTGGGACTGCAGCACGTCGGTCTTGTCGGAAAGGCCAACATCGAAGCGCTCGTTGGACTGGTCCAGCTGGCGTTTGAAGGCGGCTTCTTCTGCCTTGGTCGACGCCAGGTTGTCCTGGGCACGCAGGACCGAGAAATAATTATCGGCAGTTTGCAGGATCAGGTTCTGTTCAGTGGCTGAAAGCTCCAGCGCTGATTGTTCATTGATCGCTTCTGCAGCTTGCAGCTGGAACCAGCGATCGGCGCGGAAAATCGGCTGGGCCAGGGTCGCGGACCAGGAGTTGCCACTGCGACTCGAGGTAATCGACGGATCATCGATCTTGGTGCGGGTGTTCAACATTTCGGCACCGGCCGAAAGGTTCGGCAGCAGGCCGGCGCGGGCCTGAGGTACCACTTCCTTTTGCGCACCATAGTTGGCGCGGGCCGCGGCCAGATCGGCGTTGTTATCCACAGCTTCCTGGTAGACGCTGACCAGATCGGTTTTTGCCGACAGGGGCGGGTCTGCTGCCCAGGCCATTCCGTTGGTAGCACAAGACACGGCAAGGGCCAGTGAAAGTTTGCGCAGCATAGGGCGATCCTTGAACAATTGAGTGTTTCTGAACCGGTGAGTGTAGATGCGCAGGCACTTTGCAACAATCCGCCAATTGCGCCATTTATCGTCAATGCGCTTGTACAGTTGGCTTTGCAGGCAAGAGCAGACTAGACTGGGGCCGTTCTTGTCGGGGTGCCTTGCGTTGAGGCTGAGATCGGATAATCCGGATCCCGTTGAACCTGATCAGGTTAGCGCCTGCGTAGGGAACAAGATTTCTCGCTTTCCCGGCGAGTCTCTTGTGTCAGGTCCGGGAATGTCGAGCCAGCCGTAAGTAGCTGCAGGCATCTCCGTACATGGCACAGCACCGGTCCAAGGTGCGTCCGTGCTTTTTCAGGTTCTTCTCCCGACATTCCACCGCTAGGAAGCTGTCTGGAGAGCCTGTGATGAGCAAACAAGAAAAAAAAATTACCAATCTGAGTGAATCGGCCCAGGTCGATCAGCAGTCCGTTCAGCCATTCACCCGTTCGCGCAAAATCTATGTCGAAGGCTCGCGCCCAGACATCCAGGTGCCTATGCGTGAAATCAGCCTGGACGACACGCCGACCGACTTCGGTGGTGAAGTCAACGCCCCGGTGCTGGTCTACGACACTTCCGGTCCCTACACCGACCCTAATGTCATTATCGATGTGCGCAAAGGCCTGGGCGACGTGCGTTCGGCCTGGATCGACGCCCGTGGTGACACTGAGCGCCTGCAAGGGCTGTCATCCAACTTTGGCCAGCAACGCCTGGTCGATGCCGAGCTGACCAAGCTGCGCTTTGCCCATGTGCGCAATCCGCGTCGGGCCAAGACTGGCGCCAACGTCAGCCAAATGCATTATGCCCGCCAGGGCATCATTACCGCCGAGATGGAATACGTCGCCATCCGCGAGAACATGAAGCTGCAGGAAGCTCGCGCTGCCGGTCTGCTCAAGCAGCAACACCCAGGCCATAGCTTCGGTGCCAGCATTCCCAAGGAAATCACCGCCGAATTCGTCCGTGAAGAGATCGCACGTGGCCGCGCGATCATTCCGGCCAACATCAACCACGTTGAACTGGAGCCGATGATCATCGGCCGCAACTTCCTGGTGAAGATCAACGGCAACATCGGCAACAGCGCCCTGGGCTCGTCCATCGAAGAAGAAGTGGCCAAGTTGACCTGGGGTATTCGCTGGGGCTCGGACACGGTCATGGACTTGTCCACCGGCAAGCACATTCATGAAACGCGTGAATGGATCATCCGCAACTCGCCCGTACCCATCGGTACCGTGCCGATCTACCAGGCGCTGGAGAAGGTCAACGGCGTGGCCGAAGACCTGACCTGGGAATTGTTCCGCGATACCTTGATCGAGCAGGCCGAGCAGGGCGTCGACTACTTCACCATTCACGCCGGCGTGCTACTGCGCTATGTACCGCTGACCGCCAAGCGCGTGACCGGTATTGTCAGCCGTGGCGGCTCGATCATGGCCAAGTGGTGCCTGGCGCATCACCAGGAGAACTTCCTCTATACCCATTTCGACGAAATCTGCGAAATCATGAAGGCCTACGACGTCAGCTTCTCGTTGGGCGATGGCCTGCGTCCGGGTTCGATTGCCGATGCCAACGACGAAGCGCAGTTCGGCGAGCTGGAGACACTTGGCGAGTTGACCAAGATTGCCTGGAAGCATGATGTTCAGTGCATGATCGAAGGCCCTGGGCATGTCCCCATGCAGTTGATCAAGGAGAACATGGACAAGCAGCTCGAATGCTGCGACGAAGCACCGTTCTACACCCTTGGCCCGCTGACCACCGACATCGCCCCAGGTTACGACCACATTACCTCCGGTATCGGCGCGGCGATGATTGGTTGGTTTGGTTGCGCCATGCTCTGCTACGTGACGCCAAAGGAACACCTGGGCCTGCCGAACAAGGATGACGTCAAGACCGGGATCATCACCTACAAGATCGCCGCCCACGCCGCTGACCTTGCCAAGGGGCACCCAGGCGCGCAGATCCGTGACAATGCCTTGTCCAAGGCGCGCTTCGAGTTCCGCTGGGAAGACCAGTTCAACCTCGGCCTGGACCCGGACACCGCCCGTTCTTTCCATGACGAGACCCTGCCCAAGGACTCGGCCAAGGTCGCGCACTTCTGCTCCATGTGCGGACCGAAGTTCTGCTCGATGAAAATCACTCAGGAGGTACGTGAGTACGCGGCCAACCAACGCATTGATGCGGTGGATGTCGCGGTCGAGGACGGCATGCGCGAGCAGGCCGAGCGATTCCGCCAGGAAGGCAGCCAGCTGTACAAAAAAGTTTAACCGCAGCGCGGGCAAGTCGATCTGGCTTGCCCGCGCTAGGGCCCCTAAGAACAAAAACCTCCCTGTCGAGATTCCCTTGTGAGCACACCGAGTCAGTTTTCTCCCGATTATCCGGTCACCGACCAGCAGCGCGTGCTAAGCGGTCGTGACCTCTGTTCCCTATGGTTCTCCCTGGGTATAGGCTTGATGGTCTTGCAAACCGGCGCCTTGCTCGGCCCAGGCCTGGGTTTGGCCAACGCCGTGCTGGCGATCATCCTTGGCACGTGCGTAGGTGTTCTGCTGCTGGCGGCGGTTGGCGTCATCGGCAGTGATACCGGACTTTCCTCCATGGCTGCCCTGCGCCGCAGCCTCGGCCGCGATGGTGCACGGCTGCCCGCATTGCTGAACCTGATGCAACTGATTGGTTGGGGTTCATTCGAAATTATCGTCATGCGCGATGCCGCCAGCCTGTTGGGCGCTCGCGCCTTCGGCGAGGGCAGCGCCCTGACCAACCCAATGCTATGGACCTTGTGCTTTGGCGCCTTGGCCACCGCACTGGCCGTCAGCGGTCCGCTGACCTTCGTGCGCAAAATTCTGCGCAAGTGGGGCATCTGGCTGTTGCTGGGTGCGTGCTTGTGGCTGACCTGGAATCTATTTGCCAAGGCCGACCTCGGCGCCTTGTGGGCGCGTGCCGGCGACGGTTCGATGTCGCTGGCAGTGGGTATCGACATCGCGATCGCCATGCCGTTGTCGTGGTTGCCATTGATTGCCGACTACTCACGCTTCGCCCGCCAAGGCAGTCGGGTTTTCCTGGGGACTGCGCTGGGCTACCTGCTGGGCAACGTCTGGATGATGAGCCTGGGTGTGGCGTATACCTTGGCGTTCGCGCCTGCCGGTGAGGTCAACACCTTGCTGCTGGCACTGGCGGGCGCGGGCATTGGTATTCCGCTACTGCTGATTCTGCTCGATGAGTCGGAAAAAGCCTTTGCCGATATTCACTCGGCGGCAGTCTCCACCGGCTTGCTGGTGCGCTTGAAAGTCGAGCACCTGGCGTTGGTGATTGGCGTGTTGTGTACCTTGATCGCGTGTTTTGCACCGTTGGCCCAGTACCAGAACTTCCTGCTGCTGATCGGTTCGGTGTTCGCCCCGCTGTTCGGTGTGGTGCTGGTTGACCACTTTGTGGTGCGCCGCCGGCGTAGCGACGATGCTCCGATCCAAAGCCTACATTGGCGAGCCTTGGTGGCCTGGGCGTGCGGCGTAGCGACGTATCACCTGCTGGCCCACTATGCGGCTGATGTGGGCTCAACCCTGCCTGCGTTACTGCTGGCAGGGTTTGTTTATTGGGCGGCAGCGCCGTCCGTCAGCCGCGACCGGGAAACAACTCCGGCTTGATCACACCGTTCAGGCGCGGGTAGGGGATTTTAAGTTCGATGTGGCCCATGGAATACGGGGCGATGGCATACACTTCGTACTTGAGCACTACCGCGCCATAGGTAAGGGCGATGTGCGGCGTCTGCTGGAATGGCCAGGTTTTGACGAACTCGGCGTCCTTGTCCATGCCGGTGCTGATCAGCCAGGCTTTGTGAGCTTCCTGGGCGGTTTTCCAGAATGTTTCTTCCTGGCCCGGTACCAGCATGTCCTGGAGTGTCAGCACTTTGTCCTGCTGGCGTGAATAGTTGATAAAGCCGCGGCCGGGCATGCCGTGTGCGCCTCCGGTGTCCAGGTAGCTGGACAGCTCGATGATCACCAGGCCGTCATGCTGCTCGCGTACCTTGGCTTGCAGGTAGCTGCTGTTGCGCGTGTCGGCAGTGGCCATGAATTGATCTTCATAGGCCTTGAGCGAAGCGGGCAGGGCACTGTTGTCATTATCCTGGGTCATCTGTAGCAGGCGCTTCTCGACAATCGCATCCAGTTTCGGATTGGCCGGGAAATGAATGGTGTCGATATTGACCAATGGACAGTCGGCAGTGTTGCAACCGGGCTTGATGTGCTCCCAACGGTCGCGCTTGACCTCCAGTGGCGTGCGCATGTTCGGCTGGAACAGGCTTTGACAAGCGCCCAGGGCCAAGGCCAGCACGGCCACGGTAGTCAGTTTCACAAGCGTCATGATGATCCTTGTAAGGCAAAGGTGATCGGGCTTGGACCGTCGGCAGGGCCTTCAGTTCGCCACTAAGCTGAATATCAGCAGGCTGCCTATCCTCGCAGTCCGGGCGGCAACTTGAAAGGGGTGAAACGCGGCGGTGCGCAGGTTAGGATGGCGCGAAGCGGTACACGAAGTATTAAAGGATTCTTATGTCAGACACATCGAACACTGTGCCCAGGGACGTCGAAATCGTCGAGCGGGTCAACTGTTTCAAGGGCTTCTATCAGCTCGACCGGGTACGCCTGCGCCATGAGCTGTTTGCCGGTGGCATGGGGCGTGAGATCAGTCGCGAACTGTTCGTGCGCCACGACGCAGTGTGTGTGCTGCCCTACGACGCCCAGCGCGATGAAGTGGTGCTGATCGAGCAGTTTCGTGTCGGGGCCATGGGCAAGGTCGCTAACCCCTGGTTGATCGAACTGGTCGCCGGTCTGATCGACAAAGATGAACAGCCGGAAGAAGTTGCACACCGCGAAGCGCAGGAGGAAGCTGGTCTTGTGTTCAAGGCGCTGTGGCCGATGACGCGGTATTTCCCGTCACCTGGCGGTAGCGATGAGTTGGTACATTTGTATCTCGGTCAGTGCAGTAGTCTTGGGGCCGGCGGCCTGCACGGGCTGGAGGAAGAAGGTGAAGATATTCGCGTCAAGGTCTGGGCGTTCGAAGACGCCATGCAGGCCGTGCGCGATGGGCTGATTGCCAACGCAGCAAGCATTATTGCCTTGCAGTGGCTGGCCTTGAACCGGGATGAAGTCAGGGGGCTATGGTCGTGAATCTGTTGCGCGAACGCTACCGGGTCGATCTGGTCGGGTTGCAGGCTGCCTGCGAGGCCAACTATGCGCGTTTGATGCGCCTGTTGCCGGACATGCGCAGCACCATGAGTTCGCGCCGCATCGGTATGACCCAGGGTGACCAGATGCTTGGCGTGCTGGTGCTCGATGTAGTCTTTGCCTGTCCGTACACCACCACCTTGCGCGTGCGCCAGGAACACAGCCTGCCGTGGCTGCCGGTGCCGCAACTGGAAGTGCAGGTGTACCACGATGCACGCATGGCCGAAGTGGTCAGCGCCGAGCACGCCCGGCGCTTTCGCAGTGTCTACCCCTATCCAAACGCTGCAATGCACCAGCCGGATGAAAAAGCTCAACTCAACCTGTTCCTCGGGGAGTGGCTCAGTCATTGCCTGGCCTGCGGGCATGAGTTGGCAGTTGTTCGCTGAAATGTGACGGCTGTCGTTCTCGAGTATTTGCGCAAGCGCAGCTAGCGGCCATAATCGCGCTGAATCCGTTCGAGGAGTCGGCCCTTGCCGCAACAATCTATTGCGCCTGTTAATGCGCCTGTGCACCTGGTGCAACTGACTGACAGCCATCTGTTTGCCGATGCGCAAGCAACGCTACTGGGTATGAACACCCGCGAGAGCCTGCAGCGGGTGATCGACAAAGTGCGTGAAGAACAGCCGCGAATCGATGCGGTACTGGCAACTGGCGACCTGTCCCAGGATGGATCTGAAGCGTCCTACGCATACTTTCGTGACCTGACTGCAAGCCTCAAGGCGCCATCCCGATGGTTGGCTGGCAACCACGATGAGCCCATGTCCATGGAGCGAGCTGCTCACGGCACCGATGTGCTCGAGCCAATCATGGATATCGGCAATTGGCGCATCTTGATGCTCAATTCGGCGATATCAGGCGCGGTGCCGGGTGTGCTCGATGCCAGCCAGTTGCAATTGCTCGAGCAATCATTGCAAGCCGCGCCGCAGCGGCATCACCTTATTTGCTTCCATCATCAGCCAGTGCCGATCGGCTGCGCCTGGATGGCGCCGATTGGTTTGCGCAATGCCGATACCCTGTTTGCCCTGCTCAAGCGTTATCCACAGGCGCGGGCTTTGCTCTGGGGGCATATTCACCAGGAGTGGGACCAAATGCGCGACGGCGTGCGCTTGCTGGCGTCGCCCTCGACCTGCATTCAGTTCGAGCCGAACAGCGAAGACTTCAAGGTCGGCGAGCAGGCGCCGGGCTATCGCTGGCTGCGCCTGCATGCCGATGGCCAGATCGAGACCGGCGTATCGCGCATCACCGACTTCAAGTTCACTATCGATCACGCCGATGGCTATTAAGTGTTGCTGAATGGGTGAATTCGCTCCATCTGCTGTCGAACAGGCTAAAATGCGCGCTTTCGCGCCTGGCGGTGCCAGGTAAATCAAGCGTATTGGGGGCGGCATGGCAGGTTCGATTCTCTATATTCACGGGTTCAACAGCGCGCCTTCGTCGAAGAAGGCCTGCCAATTGGTCGCGGTGATGGAGCAGATAGGCCTTGCTGAACAGCTGCGTGTACCCGCGTTGCATCACCATCCTCGCCAGGCCATGGCCCAGCTCGAAGCCGCACTGGCCGAGCTCGAATCGCCATTACTGGTCGGCAGCTCGCTTGGCGGCTACTATGCCACCCACCTGGCAGAGCGCTTCGGACTCAAGGCGTTGCTGGTCAACCCAGCGGTAAATCCGCACCAGATGTTCGATGGTTACCTGGGAACCCAGCAAAACCACTACACCGGTGAAACCTGGGAGTTGACCGAAGACCACGTGCAGGCCCTGGCCGAGCTTGAAGTAGCGCCACCTGCAGATGCCGGTCGCTATCAGGTCTGGCTGCAAACCGCCGATGAGACCCTCGACTATCGCCGGGCCGAGCAGTTCTACCGGGCCTGTGCCTTGCGCATCCAGGCCGGCGGCGATCATAGCTTCCAGGGCTTCGCTGAGCGCTTGCCGGCGTTGTTGAGCTTCGCTGGTATTGCCCCGCAGCAGTATCAATCGCTCGATTTTTCTGTATTTTGATGATTTATTTTCACCCACGACTGACGACGAGAACCCATGGCCATTCCCAGCGCTAGCGCCTATAACGCAGACGCCATCGAAGTCCTCTCGGGCCTTGACCCGGTGCGCAAGCGCCCGGGCATGTACACCGACACCAGCCGACCGAACCACCTGGCCCAGGAAGTCATCGACAACAGCGTCGACGAAGCCCTGGCAGGACACGCCAAGTCGGTACAGGTGATTCTTCACGCCGACCACTCGCTGGAAGTCTCCGATGACGGTCGCGGCATGCCGGTGGACATCCATCCTGAAGAGGGTGTGTCCGGGGTTGAACTGATCCTTACCAAGCTGCACGCCGGCGGCAAGTTCTCCAACAAGAACTACCAGTTCTCCGGTGGTCTGCACGGCGTTGGTATTTCTGTGGTCAACGCCTTGTCCAACCAGGTGCGGGTCAAGGTCAAGCGTGATGGCAACGAGTACCAGATGACGTTCGCCGACGGCTACAAGGCCAGCGAGCTGGAAGTGGTCGGCACCGTTGGCAAGCGCAACACTGGAACCAGCGTGTACTTCGCGCCAGACCCTAAGTATTTCGATTCGCCGAAGTTCTCCATCAGCCGCCTCAAGCATGTGCTCAAGGCCAAGGCAGTTCTGTGCCCGGGTCTGTTGGTCACGTTCGAGGACAAGGCCAGTGGCGAGAAAGTCGAGTGGCATTATGAAGACGGCCTGCGCTCCTACCTGGTCGACTCGGTCAGCGAGTTTCAACGTCTGCCGGACGAACCCTTCTGCGGCAGTCTGGCCGGTAACAAGGAAGCGGTCGACTGGGCCTTGTTGTGGCTACCAGAAGGCGGTGACAGCGTCCAGGAAAGCTACGTCAACCTGATTCCTACCGCCCAGGGCGGTACGCACGTCAACGGCTTGCGCCAAGGCCTGCTGGACGCCATGCGCGAGTTTTGCGAGTTCCGCAATCTGTTGCCGCGCGGCGTGAAGCTGGCGCCTGAAGACGTCTGGGAGCGCATCACCTTCGTGCTTTCGATGAAAATGCAGGAGCCGCAGTTCTCCGGACAAACCAAGGAGCGCTTGTCTTCCCGAGAGGCGGCAGCGTTCGTTTCCGGCGTGGTCAAGGATGCCTTCAGCCTCTGGCTCAATGCCCACCCTGAACTGGGTATGCAGTTGGCCGAGCTGGCTATCAGCAACGCAGGTCGTCGCCTCAAGGCCAGTAAAAAGGTCGAGCGCAAACGCGTTACCCAGGGGCCGGCACTGCCCGGCAAACTGGCTGACTGCGCCGGGCAAGACCCGATGCGTGCCGAGCTGTTTCTGGTCGAGGGTGACTCGGCCGGTGGATCGGCCAAGCAGGCGCGCGACAAGGAGTTCCAGGCAATCCTGCCTTTGCGCGGCAAGATCCTCAACACCTGGGAAGTCGATGGGGGTGAAGTTCTGGCCAGCCAGGAGGTGCATAACATTGCCGTGGCCATCGGCGTAGACCCAGGCGCCGCCGACATGAGCCAGTTGCGCTACGGCAAAATTTGCATTCTCGCCGACGCCGACTCCGACGGTTTGCACATTGCGACCTTGCTCTGTGCATTGTTCGTCCAGCATTTCCGCCCACTGGTGGAGGCCGGCCATGTATACGTGGCCATGCCGCCGCTCTACCGAATCGACCTGGGCAAGGAAATCTACTATGCCCTGGACGAAGCGGAACGTGATGGCATTCTCGATCGCCTGGTTGCCGAGAAGAAACGCGGCAAGCCACAGGTCACGCGATTCAAGGGCCTGGGTGAAATGAATCCGCCCCAACTGCGTGAAACCACCATGGACCCGAATACGCGCCGGCTGGTCCAACTGACCCTGGAAGATCTGGAAGGCACTCGGGAAATCATGGACATGCTCCTGGCCAAGAAGCGTGCAGGGGACCGCAAGAGCTGGCTGGAGTCCAAGGGTAACCTGGCTGAGGTACTGGCTTGATTCGGTACCTTCTGGCGGTAGGGCTCGGCGTTTTTGCTCTTTCATCGCAGGCTGCGCCCTGGCCGGAGCTCAAACTGTTGGCCGAGCATCCGGTGGAGGGCATGCGTGGCGGCAATCTGTCAGGCTTGGCTCTGTGCAAGGGTGAGCTGTGGACAGTGTCGGACCGTGATGATGACCTTTTGTACCGCCTCAATACCAAGGAGCAGATCTGGCAGGCCGAGTCGGTGCCTGTTGTAGCCCCGGCGGTCCCGGAAAGTGGCTTGCCCTGGGGGATTCGCTCGCGTACCTGGGTGGCCGGCAAAGTCCGGGGGGGCGACCTTGATTTCGAGGGCATCAGCTGTGACGCGGCAGGTAACCGCTACGTTGTCAGCGAGGCTCATGCTGCCGTGTTGCAGGTGCCGGTCGAGGGTGTACCCAACTGGTTGAAAATCGACCCGAGCATGGTGCGCCAGGCGCGGGCGAGCGGCATGCTTTTGCATTTCAACGCGTTGTTCGAAGGCATTGCGGTGAGCCCGGCCGGCGACCGTATCTGGCTGGCTGGCGAGCGAGAACGCCGCGGCCTGTTGCTGATCAATCGCCAGCAGACGGTATGGAATTGCGGTAATGGTTGTGTGTTGCTCAGTGAGGCCGGTGTCGAGATGCAGCCGCCGCAGATGCCGGCGCCACGAGCATTGCCACGTGATTTTGCCGATCTTGCGCTGTTCAACGACAAGCTGTTTACCCTGGAGCGTAACGCTCATCGTATCTGCCGTCGCGATGCAGCGACCGCCAAGGTCGAACGTTGCTGGTCTTATGCCCAAGACGCTTTGGCCGAACCGCGGCAGTACGCACAACCATTTGGATTGGCCGAGGCGCTGGTGATCGATGCCAACGGTGCCTGGATCGGCTTGGACAACAATGGTGCGACCCGCAATGATGGTGAGTCGAGGCCGATCGTTTGGCGCTTCGCCGCACCTGCGGGCGGCTGGAGTGCCAAGTTGTGAGCCAACCACCAGGCAAACGTGCTGGCAGAGTACTGCTGGTCCTGGCCTGGGCAGCCGGGTTGTTCCTGGCTACGCGCTTTTTTGGTGATTGGGAGCAGCGTCAGGCCAATCCCAATGCGCACGTGCGCTCCGAACATGGCGAGGGCTATATCGAAGTGCAACTGGCAGGCAATGGCCAGGGGCATTTTGTCGCCGATGGCCAGATCAATGGCCAGGCGGTACATTTTCTGCTCGATACCGGTGCAACCGATGTAGCAATTCCCGAGCGCCTGGCTGCCAAGCTTGCGCTGGAGCGCGGCGCCCCTGTAATGCTGAGTACCGCCAATGGCCGTACCCAAGGCTATCGCACCCGCCTGGAAACACTGCAATTGGGCGACATCCTGTTGCGCGATGTGCGCGCCCTGGTGGTTCCAGGATTGGATGGCGACCAGGTTTTACTGGGCATGAGTGCCCTGAAACAACTCGAATTTACCCAGCGTAGTGGCACCTTGCTGCTGCGCCAGAACCTGAAATGATGAGGCCCGCATGAGCGACTCCCTTGATCTCAGCCTCGATGGCGTAGAGCGCCGGTCACTGGCTGACTTCACCGAACAGGCCTACCTCAACTATTCCATGTACGTCATCATGGATCGTGCCTTGCCGCATATCGGCGACGGCCTGAAGCCGGTGCAGCGTCGTATTGTCTACGCCATGAGTGAGTTGGGCCTGGATGCAGACTCCAAGCACAAGAAGTCGGCCCGTACCGTGGGTGACGTGCTCGGCAAGTTTCACCCTCATGGTGACTCGGCGTGCTACGAGGCCATGGTGCTGATGGCGCAGCCCTTCAGCTACCGCTACACCCTGGTCGATGGTCAGGGTAACTGGGGTGCGCCAGACGATCCGAAGTCGTTCGCTGCCATGCGTTATACCGAGGCGCGGTTGTCGCGCTATTCCGAAGTGCTGCTCAGTGAACTTGGCCAGGGTACGGCCGACTGGGTGCCGAACTTTGACGGTACGCTGGATGAGCCGTCGGTGTTGCCGGCACGGTTGCCGAATATTCTGCTCAATGGTACTACGGGTATTGCCGTCGGCATGGCGACCGATGTGCCACCGCACAACCTGCGCGAAGTCGCCAGCGCCTGCGTGCGCTTGCTGGATGAACCCAAGGCTACCGTTGAACAGCTGTGTGAGCATATCCAGGGACCGGACTATCCGACCGAAGCGGAAATCATCACCCCGCGCGCCGAACTGCTGAAAATCTACCAGACCGGCCGTGGCTCGGTGCGTATGCGCGCGGTTTATCGGATCGAAGACGGTGATATTGTCGTCACTGCGTTGCCGCATCAGGTTTCCGGGGCCAAGGTGCTGGAGCAGATCGCCGCACAGATGCAGGCCAAGAAGCTGCCGATGGTGGCTGACCTGCGCGATGAATCGGATCACGAAAACCCATGCCGCATCGTGATCATCGCTCGCTCCAACCGTATCGACCTCGACGAGCTGATGCAGCATCTGTTCGCGACAACCGATCTTGAGTCCAGTTACCGCGTCAACGTTAACATCATTGGTCTGGATGGCCGCCCGCAGTTGAAAAACCTGCGCGCGCTGCTGGTCGAATGGCTTGAGTTCCGCGTGCAAACCGTGCGCCGGCGCCTGCAGTTCCGCCTTGATAAGGTCGAGCGCCGCCTGCACCTGCTCGAAGGTTTGCTGGTTGCCTTCCTCAACCTGGATGAAGTGATCCACATCATCCGCACTGAAGAGCACCCAAAAGCCGCGTTGATTGCCCGCTTCGACCTGACCGAAACCCAGGCCGAATACATCCTCGAGACCCGTCTGCGCCAGTTGGCCCGACTGGAAGAGATGAAAATTCGCAACGAACAGGATGAACTGGCCAAGGAACAAGCCAAGTTGGTCGCGCTGCTGGGTAGCGAAACCAAGTTGCGCAAGCTGGTGCGCGCTGAACTGATCAAAGACGCTGAGACCTACGGCGACGACCGCCGCTCGCCCATTATTGAGCGCGCGGAAGCCAAGGCCCTGTCTGAAAACGAGTTGATGCCCACCGAGCCGGTAACGGTGGTGCTGTCGGAAAAAGGCTGGGTGCGCTGCGCCAAGGGCCATGATATCGATGCTACGGGCCTGTCCTACAAGGCCGGTGACGGTTTTAAAACCGCCGCTGCCGGACGCTCCAATCAGTTTGCCGTGTTCATCGACTCCACCGGACGCAGCTATTCGCTTGCCGCGCATACCTTGCCTTCGGCGCGAGGTCAGGGCGAACCACTGACCGGGCGCCTCACGCCGCCACCAGGCGCAGGCTTCGAATGTGTGCTGTTGCCAGAGGACGACGCGTTGTATGTAATCGCCTCCGACGCCGGCTATGGCTTTGTGGTCAAGGGTGAAGACCTGCAGGCCAAGAACAAGGCTGGCAAGGCTTTACTGAGCCTGCCGAACGGCGCCAAGGTCATCGCGCCTCGACCAGTGGCTGATCGCGAGCATAACTGGCTGGCAGCGGTGACAACCGAGGGTCGCCTGTTGATCTTCAAAGTCAGTGACTTGCCGCAGTTGGGCAAAGGCAAAGGCAATAAGATCATCGGAATCCCCGGGGATCGGGTCGCCAGTCGTGAGGAATACGTCACTGACCTGGCAGTTATCGCCGATGGCGCCACCCTTGTGTTACAGGCAGGTAAGCGTACGCTGTCTTTGAAGGCCGATGACCTCGAACATTACAAAGGGGAACGCGGCCGTCGAGGGAACAAACTCCCGCGTGGCTTCCAGCGTGTCGATGCACTGTTGGTCGAAAACCTCGGATAAGCCGAGTTAGGGCCCCCGAATCGGCTTTTTCGCGCCCGTTCGGGTTTTAAACACTGGAGTCGTACTGCTATTTCGCGGATGATAGGCCCCTTGCGGTACCAGCGTGGCTGTGTATCCAACTGAATCTACATGAGTATCATTGCGGTGTGCCTTGTGGCGGCCGCCTGGATGGGATGATGAAATTTCTGCGTCTTCCGTTGGTTCTACTTTGCGGCGTACTCGGTCTGGCTGGTTGCAGCATGCACCAACCCGTTTCCCTGTATCAGCTCGACAGCGGTGAACCTGGCCAACCTGCGCAAAGCGCGGGTATGGCTGTTGTGCTCGGCCCGGTGTCGGTGGCCGACTACCTGCAGCGTGAAACGTTGCTGCAACGTCAGTCCGACGGTAGCCTGACGGCAGCCACTGAAGGCCGCTGGGCTGGCAGCTTGTCGGCAGATATCGATCAGTTGCTGGTACGTCAGCTAGCCTGGCGCCTAGATAGCCAGCGCGTGGTGCTGGCACCTGGCAATACCGGTTTCACACCTGATGTGCAGGTCTTGCTGTCGATCACTCGCCTGGACTCCGGCGCAAATCAGCCAGCGGTCCTCGACGCCCAATGGCGTTTGCTCGATCGTCGTGGCCAGGTTCGCGACAACCGCATCGTGCACCTTGAGCAACAGCACCAAGGCAGCACCGCCGCCCAGGTTCAAGCCCAGGGGCAGTTGTTGCAAAAGCTTGCCGAGCAATTGAGCATCGCCCTCAAACCTTTGGCCAATCAACCGCCCATCGTTGAAGAAACACCGAAGAAAGCTGCACCGGTGCAAGTACGTAAAGAGCCGGAAAAGTCGAAGATTCCATTGGCGACACCTATCCGTACTGATCTGGAAGTGTTCCGCTTCTAACCAGACAGGCACAAAAAAGCCCGCAGCGATGCGGGCTTTTTTGTGCCTGTCGTTCTGGAGTGCTAGATCAGTGCTGGCGCAGATCACTACCACTCACAGCAAACTACTCCGGCAGCTCAGCTCTTGACCCGGCGCTCGTGCATCCGAGCCAGCTGACGTTCCAGCATTGACGGGTAGGGCTCCATCAGGCGCTCCACACAGGACGCACCTTCGGGGCTGGCAATCGGACGAATGCGTGCACGCTGGCGGATCAAGGTGTCTTCGCTGATCTTGCGCTCGACCAACAGCAGGTTACGGCTGTGTTGCGACAGCGCCAGGGCATCCTGGGCTTTCTCGGTCAGCAGCAGGTCAATCTGACTCAGGCCGTGCAGGTCTTCACCCAGGGCCAGGCCCAACTGCAGTTGCAAGGTAATACCGCTGTCGGCTACCTCGATCTGCAAGGCATGGCCCAAGGCGCGCAGCAGTTCACCACAGCAAATGGCGTTGGTGAGGTAGTCCTCGCCGCTGTCCTGGCTGTGGAACAGCATCAGGGTGCTGCCGTCGTTCAGGGTGTGCACTTCGCTTTCATACAGCGATGCGGCCTGGTCCAGGCAGTCGCGATAGCGCTCCAGCAGTTCGGTCAGGCGCGCGCGTGGCAAACGGCGCAGTTGTTCCTGGGAGCCCAACTGTACCGCCAGTACCGCACTGGCTTGTGGCTCGCTATTGACCGCTTGTGGGGCGGGGCGCGGGGCACTGTGTTCCTGATCATCGATCAGGTCGGCGAATGCATCATCATCTTCGTCATGGTCGGCAATGACGGGTTTGCTGACTTTGCTCACCGCGGGCGCTTCGTCAAAGCTTGGGTCGCGCAGGTTGCGAACTTCGAACTCGGGTTCGTCCTCATCCAGTTCTTCAGGCTCAGGGTCCACTTCGCGCGGCGGCGGCGCAAGTCGGCTGTGCAGTTGGCGAGCGAGGTCGCCGATCTCATCCTGGCGTTCAGTGGCCGGGGTGAACTCATTGACGTCCCGCAGCCACACGCGCAGTTGCAACAGCGGCGTGGAGATGAAGCGTCCAAGGCGCAGGCTCATGGCCAGCGCCAAGGCCAGGAGGATACCGGCAAGAATACCCATGCTCTGCAAGCTGATCGTCAGCGGTTGCTGGAACTGGTCCATGTCCAGGCTGATGCGAAGTTGCCCTGCGGTCACGTCCTGGAAGGTGATCTTGGTCTGGTAGAGCCCTTCGGCCTCACCCAGCAGACTGTTCTTCGGACGCTGACCCGCTTCGGCGAGGATGCGGTTATCAACGCTGTAGATTGCCGCATGGGCCACCAGCGGGTTTTTCACCAGGTTCCCCAGCAGCACATTGAGACTGAGGATGTCGTTGGACACCAGCAGCTCGGTTGCCGAGGTTGCGGTCTGTGTGGTCAGGCTCTGCCCCAAGGCGTCGGCCTGGTCATGCATGGCCTGCTTGAACTGCAAACCCATCACGCAGGCATAGATCACCAGTGCCAGTGCTACCAGCAGCACGTTGTGGCAGGCGATGCGCAGCGCAAGCGGCACACGACGTTGGCGCAGGGCATGAAAAATCAGCAGGAAGAAGTTGTCGGTTTTAACGGGCGTAGGCCGGTTCACAGAGCGCGGCTCTTTATGTCGGAGAAGTTGCTGCGCAGTATAGCGAGCGCTCAGGGGCCGGCAAAGCATCGGCTGCGCCCGATGGTCAGCGAAAATCGGTAGAATGTGCTTTTTTCCATGTGTCGGAGCCCGTTTTGCGCGAAATCGTTCTGATTAACATCACTGGGGAAGACCGTCCGGGTCTTACTGCGGCCATCACCGGCGTTCTGGCCCAGGGTGGTGTGAACATCCTCGACATCGGTCAGGCGGTGATCCATGACACCCTGTCCTTTGGCATCCTGGTGGAAATTCCAGATACCGAGAAGGCTTCCTCGGTGCTGAAGAATATTCTGTTTGCGGGCTACGAACTCGATCAACAGGTGCGTTTCACCCCGGTTTCCGAAGCCGACTACCAGAACTGGGTCGAAGGGCAGGGCAAGGCTCGCCATATCGTGACCTTGCTTACCCGCAAGGTTACGGCTGAGCAACTGCAGCGAGTCAGCTCGATCACGGCCAAGTATGGGCTGAACATTGATCATATCGATCGGCTTTCCGGTCGCGTGGCCTTGGATACGCCGGTTGAGCAGGGCAAGGGTTGCATCGAGTTTTCCGTGCGCGGTGAACCGGCCGATCCGCAGGCTATGCGCGCCGAGTTCCTCAGCGTGGCCCAGGAACTCAATGTCGATATCGCCTTCCAGCAGGATTCGCTGTTCCGTCGTAATCGACGCCTGGCGGTGTTCGACATGGACTCGACGCTGATTGAAGCGGAAGTCATCGACGAGCTGGCCAAGGCCGCCGGTGTGGGCGAGCAAGTATCGGAAATTACCGAGCGAGCCATGCGTGGAGAGCTGGATTTTCGTGCCAGCTTCAAGGAACGTCTGGCCTTGCTCAAAGGACTGGATGTTGGCGTGCTCGACGAGATCGGCGCATCGCTGCGCTTGACCGAAGGCGCCGAAACTTTGTTCGCCGAGCTCAAGCGTCTCGGCTACAAGACGGCGATTCTGTCGGGTGGCTTCACGTATTTCGCCAAGCAACTGCAGGCCAAGCTGGGTATCGACTATGTCTTTGCCAACGAGCTGGAAGTCGTTGACGGCAAGGTTACCGGCGTTGCTGTCGAGCCGATTGTCGATGCCCAGCGCAAGGCCGACCTGCTCGGCGAGCTGGCGCTCAAGGAAGGCCTGCAGATGGAGCAGACTATTGCCGTAGGTGATGGTGCCAATGACCTGCCGATGCTGGCGATTGCCGGCCTGGGCGTTGCCTTCCGGGCCAAGCCGCTGGTCAAACAGTCGGCCAAGCAGGCGATTTCGACCTTGGGTCTGGATGGGGTGTTGTATCTGCTCGGCTTCCGCGATCGCGATGGTCGCGGCTGAGTTCGCACAATGAAAAAGCCCGCATCGCTGCGGGCTTTTTCAGTTTCAGTGTCCCGTCCTGAATAAGGTTTACACCTCCCATCCCGAATTTCCGGAGAGTCAGATGGAGCAAGGTGTAAAGCGCACACAGCGTGATTACTCACTGTCTTTTAAATTGGCGGTGGTTGATCAGATT
>NZ_JACOPV010000019.1 GCF_016881005.1 Pseudomonas arcuscaelestis
TCGTAGCGTCTGCCGTTGAAATAGCATCACCATGATGGTGACGCGCTCCTCGGTACTCAGGTGACTGTATTGGGTAGACATGACAACACCTTACATCAGGTGTTGCACTTGCTCCTTGAGGCCGCCCTTCCTGTAAGATGCCGTACAACTGATGCGTGCGGCGCAAATCTCCACGGCTACGCAGTTCATCTGCGTAAGTATCTGTACGCTATCGTTGTGCTGTGTATCGATTGATTAGTTAATGGGTGGCATTGATTATATGAGTCGAGGTCAAGTTAGATATAGGTATCGCTGTATTGGACGTTCAAAGGCGCCCGCTTTATAGATGATGACTGGGTGGTGTTAGCCTTCAACTAGTATTCAGGCTTCCCTGGCTGGCTCGATCACGGCGCTCAGGAGGGCAGCCGTGGACGATGAAAAAGAACTGGTCAGTCGCCTGCGCGAGGGCAACCTCGAAGCGCTGGAGCACCTGATCAAAAGCCATCATGCTTTTCTTGTCGGTATTGTCATTCCCTTGGTCGGTCGCGAGTCAGCCAACGACGTAGCTCAGGAGACCTGGCTCAGAGCCGTTAACGCAGTCGGCTCGTTCGAGGGGCGCTCTAAATTCAGAACCTGGTTGGCAAGAATCGCCATCAACGAAGCCCATTCGATGCGGCGCAAACTAGGGCGGGAAATATCCCTGGAGTGGTGGGAGTCCGAGCATAACTCGCCTATCTCGTCGCAGTTTGACGAACACGGGGCGTGGGCCACCCCCCCTGATGCGCGTGTTCAACACAGTCCGGAAGAGCTACTGACCGAGATTGAGTTGTACGAATGTATCTGGAAATACATTCAGGAACTGCCCAGCGCACAAAGAAGCGTTGTCATAATGCGTGATATCGCCGGGCTGGAGTATAAGGAAATTGCACACGCCCTGGCGTTGAGCGAAGGTAATGTGCGGTTGCTCCTTCATCGAGGTCGTCAACGTATACAGGTGATGCTGAGTAATTTTCAGGAGAAAGGGAAATGCTGAGTTGTTACGAAATATCCGAGCGAGGGTCAGATATTATTGATGGCAACTTGCGGTTGAGCCTGCGCTGCCGGGTATCTATTCATTTATACGGTTGTCCTCAGTGCAAGGTATATATAAGTAGGCTTAGACAAGCGACGCGTATCGTTCAGGCGCTGCCTGTATCAAAGACGGCAGTGAACAGCCAGTCGACAAACAATAAAGTCGAAGATTTGCAGGGCGATAGTATCTAACGCCCTGATAGACCTCAGTGCACGTACCGCGTGCACTGAGCCCTTAAGGGTGCAAGACGTTCGTTTATTCAATGGGCGCTGCGGTATTCGTCTCGATCTCTGGTAATAGGATCGGTTAGTCTAGGGTTTGTCGTGTTCATTTCATCGAGCGGATCAGCCACTGTATTTCCTGACGCAGTAGGGTTTTCCTTGATCAACTGTACATAGGTTGCGCCACTGTCCTGCTTGGGTTGGCTTTTTGCCAAAGCTTGTCGTTGTAGATAGTTTTCAGTAAGACGATCACTACCTCCTTCGGCAAGCATTAATTGAGCAGGTTCACTGGAGACACTGGAAACTGGGTATTCAACTTGCGTTGCAGCTGTAACACTCCCACTCAAATACGCAGCTGCAGCTAATGCTGTCATCTGTACGAAGAGTTTCATGATGTTCTTCCTCAAGAAGAGTCGTGCTTGCTTGAGTGACGCATTTACATGGATGCATGAGCCTGCACTTTGTTACAGTTCATCGGACTGACGGTAGCCTGCGTAACTCTCCGACGGACGCACCTTGCCGAGCCGCAGGCGTTACCTTAATGTGCGGGTCGCTTGGCCCAGTAAGCTTTTAGAAATCGATTGTTATTAAGCGAGGTACTGCTTGGTAAATTTTAATTTCAAAGCCTTTACCAAAATTATTCGACAATTGAATATCTTAGCGGCAGTTCTGCTGGGTCTGGGCGTCCTTTCGGGCAGCGCGATCGCCGTGCCTCTTCCTCAAAGCCTGCACCTGACTCAGCAGGCCACCCAGCGTCTAGACGACTGGCGGGCCCTGGTGGCCGATTCCGGCACGCTGAGCGAACAGCAAAAGCTGCTGCGTGTGAATGAATTCTTCAACAAGAACATTCGTTTCGGTGAAGATAGTGATGTGTGGAAAAAAGCAGACTACTGGGCCTCGCCACTGGAGACCCTGGAGAAGGGCGCGGGCGATTGCGAAGACTTTGCATTGGCAAAATATTATACGTTGCGGTTGTTAGGCGTTCCCGAAAGCAACGTTCGTCTTTTGTACACTACCGTCAACGCCAGCGGGCAAGCACATATGGTGCTTTCTTATTGGCAAACATCACAATCGGATCCACTGTTGTTGGATAATCTCACCAATAACATTACCTCGGCAATCCAACGCAATGATTTGAAAGTTGAATTCGCTTTCAATAATGTTGGTTTGTATCAAGTTGATCAGGCCGGGGTGAAGCGCGTCGGTAATATCGAGCAACTGCCCAACTGGTCCTCATTTGTGAGTAAGACCCAGGGCCAGGCGTCGTTGTTGATGGCCGGTACGCAAAACACGGATTTTCAAACGCCGCGGGTTTTCTAGGCCCGCGCCAGTGTTGCTACCAGACGTATTGCAAACGCAGGGTCCAGGTATTCACATCTGGCGACCCTGTGCGTTCTGAAACGGTATCGCTGTAGGCAACCAAGCCGCCGAACTGGCGTGACAGCATGAAACCCAGGCTGGCGCCAAGCAGGGCATTTTCCTGCTTGTTGTCCTGGTCGACACCGTCGACCTTGGTTTCGCCCCCCACACTGTAGGTTGCGTCCAGAGAAACCCAGAGCGCCGGGTTCAAGGTGTAGCTGTAATGTCCTTCGACGGCGTAAAGCGGCCGTTGTTCTAGCTTGCTGTCGCCTTGATACTCATCGTTGTCGCCGTAAAGCGAAACATAGGTGTTGAGTTCCAGCCATGTCGGGCCCAACGGGGTACCGAAGGCTACTTCGGGTTTTACTACCCATCGGTTGGCGCCAATGTTGATGATTCGGTTCTTGTCGTAGTCGCCGGTCGGCGTGGTCAGCCACAGGGCTCCGCTCAGGAAGGTCTTGGGTTGCCAGGTGGCAAACTCCTCCGCAGTCAATGCCGGACCACCAAAGAAGTTGTGGGCGAAAACAATTTGCGTGTCACCCATGCCGCCGTTGCGTTTGGTGCCGGAAAAAAACCGCGCGTCATCGAACGACGCTTTTACATCAGCGTAAGGCTGCAGCAACTGTATCGCAGAGTTGCGTCCATCAATACCAAACGAGCGGGCGTAACGCACGATGTAAACGTCGGCGTTGAGCGACAGGCCATCGAGCGCCAGCGAGGTATCAATAGGTGTGTTGGTGTCGATCAGGTTGTAGTAGCCAAACACCATGTTCAAGCCGATCGGGGTATTCTGCCAGTCTCTGGCGTTGTCAGCCTGGGCAGAAACCGCGAACAAACCCAGCGAAATTGAAACCAGGGATCCCGATACGTAGGGGTATTTCATGGCGACTCCTTGCGCTTACCGTCTAACAGTCATAGCTCAGGATTCGTTGAAGCTGTAGATTTTTGTCGGTGTTGAGTCATTTGACGCACAGGGTGAGGCGGCGTTGCCAGTTTATGCGAGTGCGTGCATGCACCATCCCAGCAGACTCCCACCGATGACCACCAGCCATGGCGGCAGTCTCCAATACATCAACGCGATCAACGCCAGTAATGCCAGGCCGACGTCTTGCGGCGAGTGAATCGAGCTTGTCCAGACAGGCTGATAGAGCGCGGCCAGGAGCAGGCCAACCACTGCGGCGTTGACTGCCGAAAGCGCCGCCTGCGCCTGGTTGTTGCGTCGCACGTCCTGCCAGAACGGCAGGGCACCCAGCACCAACAGAAAGGACGGTACAAAGATCGCCAGCAGGCAGATAAAACCACCCAGCCAGCCTGCCGGGGCTGTGTTCATGGATGCACCCAGGAACCCCGCGAAGGTGAACAATGGGCCCGGAACCCCAGGTGAGCGACAGGGCCGCCGAAGGATGTCAGGCCCAGGCGCAGGAAGATCAAGAACACGGGCCAAGGACTACGGTCAGTTCCAGCGGTGTCGGTCATGCGTACCTAGCTTTCTTGGGTATTGAAAAGACATTACGTCACTTGCGATGTCGGCACGCGAAGTGTTGTTGATTCAAGTCAAACGCATCTGGCCAGACAAATGCAGGATAGGACAATCCTACTCATCACTTAGTGTGAGGTGTGTTATGTCCGACTATCAACGTTTACTGCTTGTAGTCCCCCCGCTTATGCGCCGAAGTGATGCCTTTGACCGCGCCGCAGCCCTGGCCAAGGCCAAGGGCATGCCGCTGCATATTGTGGCGTTCGATTATCTCGAGGGGCTGGCTACAGCTGGAATGATGAACGAAGAAGCGCTGGCCCTGGTGCGCCAGGCCTACGTTGAAAAACACCGTGACTGGCTGGAAACCCAGGCTGCGCCCATGCGTAAGAATGGGCTGACGGTCACCACCGAAGTTGTCTGGGTGGACAATGTGCTAGATGAGATCCTGATCCACTTGAAAGAACAGCCATTTGCAATGGTGATCAAGGATATCGAGCACGAATCGCGGTTGATGCGAGCCTTATTCTCGACGCTGGATATTCGCTTGTTGCGCGAATGCCGGGTGCCCTTGCACTTTGTCGACAAGACCGAGCACGCGCTGCCCCGCAAGGTGGTCGCCGCCGTTGACCTGTCACGCCCTGATGATCAGTACCAGGGTTTCAATGATCGTATTGTTCAGGAAGCGCTGAAGTTGGCGATGCAGTGTCAGGCCCAGGTTGAACTGCTTTACGCCTACGATCTGACCTCTATGCAGACCGAAGCAGAACACCTCGGTCGGATATCGTTCATGTTCGACTCAAACGTGGCCCGCACCCTGCAAGAAGCTCAGAGCGAAGCTTTCCGGGCATTGGCCGAGCGCAACGGCATCGATCCGCAGGCCTGCCACATGATCATGGGCGACCCATCGAAAGTGCTGACGACGTTCTGCCAAACCCATGGCAGCGACATTGTGGTCATGGGCCGGGTTCATCATCGCGGGTTAGCAAAGTATATCGGCAGCACTGTTGAGCGGGTGCTGTACAAAATGCCAAGCAGTGTATTGGTCATAACCCCAGAACCTACCGTCGACTGATACACCAGCGCTGCCGGCCTGTTGGATGCATCGGTAAAAGATGTTTCGAACAGGCCAGCAGCGCTGCAGCTCAAGGCGTTCAGGCCAATGTCAGGGTATGAATGACCTGGCAGGAATCGTTTGGGTCGCGGGAAGTGGAAAAACCAAACTCACGGGCCAACTCGTGCATCGCGGTATTGGCCGCGGAGTCGATGGAAAACATGTGCTTGAAGCCGTTGGCGCGTGCCTTGTCAATCAAGTGCCCAAGCAATTTTGCGCCCAGGCCACGACCTTTCCACTGATCATCCACGGTGACCGCACATTCACACTCATCAGGTTGTGCGCACGCTGAGTAACGGCTAATACCGACTTCACGAAGCTCACCATCGACATGCGCAAGGGCCACATAAGCGGCGTTCTCAAGCTGGTTGACGCTCATCAGCTTGTCGAGCATCGCTTCGCCCGGCTCACTGACCTGGCACAAGAAGCGAAAGTGCCGTGACTCAGGTGAAAGACGCATGATGAAGGCTTTCTCACGCTCGCGGTCTTCAGCCCGCAGCGGCCGGATAAGCACGTGCCCGCCATCGTTCAGCGGCTCGATCCAGTGCTCACCGGTTTCAGAGGGAAAGGCAGGGGTAGAAGATGATTGCGTGTTGGATTGAACAGGTGCCATGAGGATTTGCTCCGCAGAGGTAAAGAGGCATGACGCATAACTCCTATCTACTCCTGTTGTAGCCAACGCCTTTGATGCATGTCAACGATCCAGCGGCAACGGCTAGCGCTACGCCGAATGGGCTGTGGCCGTCGGTTCTAGCTGCCCGCCCTGCGAATGCGCCCGGGCGCCGTGCCGTAAAAGTCCTTGAACTTCTTGCCGAATGCCGCCTGCGATTGATAACCGACCTGGCAGGCTATATCGGTCAGCCCAAGTTGAGTTTCGCTCAGAAGGCGAAAGGCCAGTTCCATTCTCACCCGCGTCAGCAATACCCAGGGGGACTCCCCAGCGACTTTCACAAAGCTGCGCATAAAAGTTGCCCGCGACATGCTGGCGTGCTCGGCCAGGCTCTCGATAGTCCATTCGAATGCCGGATCGTCGAGCATGGCTTGCCAGGCTCGGCTCAGGCGTTTGTCGCTCAACAACGCCAATGCGCCGGTGGCTGGGGGTTGATGTTGCAGGTAGCTGCGCACCACCATCGCAAACAGCGCAGATGACAGGGTGTCGACCAGAAACCTGGCGCCGATCTGGTTGCCATCGGCTTCGGCGCGCAACAGCCCCACCAGCGCGGACAATTGATCGGTTGTCTGAGGATAGTCGCTGGAAACTTTCAGGCACTTGGGAAGGGCGCCCAGCAGCAGCGATTCGCGCTGGTAGAGAAAGCGGCCACAGAGGATATCCAGCTCGCCAGCCTCACTGCCGATTCGATGCAGTGGTATCAGCCCACCATGACTGACCTGGGGCTTCACCGCGACGCCCTGATGGCCTTGGCTGTGCAACCGGTGAGCCTCTCCATCGACAAACACCAGAATGTCGCCAGTACGAAGGGTTATGGCCGTGCCATCGGGGCGTACAGCCTGGCATACGCCTGCCAGGACGATGTGGTAGCGAGCGACACCCGCGGGTTCCTGATCGTGCTCCAGGGCCCAATTACCCTGGAAGCTGCAGCGCAGATCCAGGTTGCCCCTGACGGCGGCAAGCTGGATGAGTTTATCAATCGAGTTCATGTGAGCACTTCGGAAAGTCTATTGAGCGGGTTTGATAATTCAAGCGGATTCTACCTCCTGGCTGCCCTGCAAGCCGTGGCCCACCTGGGACAAGCTGTCGCAGGCGGCTGAGACTTATCGACAAAAACTTGAGTGCAACGGGCAAGAGCGGCGGTCCGTCGAGCGGCATCATGAATCCAGTTTTTCATAGATGACGATTCGAGAGGTTCCCATGTCTAGCTTCACACGTTCGCTGCAACTACTCAGTCAACTCGACAAGTTTGGCCCGATGCTTATCCGTTTTGGTATCGCTGTTGTGTTTCTGTGGATCGGTGCACTCAAGTTTATCCCTTATGAGGCTGACAGCATCACGCCTTTCGTGGCTAACAGCCCGGTCATGTCGTTCTTCTATGAGCACCCCGAACAATACAAAGCTCACCTCACGCATGAGGGCGAACTGGTTGCCGAGAAGCGCGAATGGCAGACCGCCAACAACACCTACGGCTTCTCTTTCGGCCTGGGGGTGGTGGAAATAGCCATCGCATTGCTGGTGTTGGCCAATCCGTTTTCCCATCGTCTGGGTTTGCTGGGTGGTCTGCTTTCTTTTGCCACACCGCTGGTGACCTTCTCGTTCCTGGTCACCACCCCTGAGGCCTGGGTGCCCGCACTCGGCGATGCCCACCACGGCTTCCCCTATCTATCCGGTGCCGGTCGACTGGTGCTCAAAGACATCCTGATGTTCGCCGGGGCCGTGGTGATTATCGCCGACTCCGCACGCAGCCTCTTGCTCAAAAAAGCCTGATTCTCCCCTTTTGGAGACACACCATGAAAGCTCAAATTGCACTTCTACTCAGCGCCGTTGCACTCGCAGCTTGCACCAGCACCCCGGCATTCAGTAAGCCGGATATCGCCAGGGTCATTTCCGTTACAGACACCCAGGCAGCCTGCGGTGTAGTGCCGGTCACGATGGTCTATGACGACTCCCTGGGGGTTCGGCATACCCTGGACTACCGGGTGTTGGGCAGTGGCTGTCATGACAATTAACTCTCATCGATGCCCGGGTATTGGCGGCACGTGCTCAGAGAGCTTCCAGTTCAGGGCTGCACTATTCTGACTTGCAACGTTACCAGGGCGATGCCTGTTGAGGCCGCAGGTGCGGCCTCAGCTCGAAAAAACACACATTTTGCGCACCGTTAGAGGCGTTAACAATGACTCAGAACATTGAAACAGCAGCGGCCTTTGGTACTCCGCAACAAGCCGCGCATGAGGGGAGGTTGGCCTATCTGCCGGTAGCACTGTTCGGCTCAGTGATGGGGCTCACCGGGCTTTCCTCAGCCTGGCACCTGGCGAGCCAGATGTACGGGCTGGCGCTGTGGGTCTCTCAGTTGATCGGTTTGCTTGCGTTACTGGCGTTCGTACTGGTGTCTGTTGGCTATGCTGTCAAAGCGATTACCGCGCCGCACGCGGTGAAAGCCGAATACCTGCATCCCATTGCAGGCAACTTGTTCGGTACGGTGTTTATCAGCCTCTTGCTCCTGCCAATTTCCCTGGCAGCATACAGTCCGTTGCTTGCGCGGGCGCTTTGGGTAATCGGGGCCACGGGCATGATTATTTTCGCCTGGGTGATCGTCTCGCGTTGGCTCAGCCAGCGTCAGCAGGCGGCACATGCTACGCCTGCGTGGATCGTTCCGGTGGTGGGTTTGCTCGATATCCCGTTGGCGATGCCAACATTGCAGTGGGACGGTATTGCAGATGTGGGCATGTTTGCCCTGGCGGTGGGGTTGTTCTTCGCCATACCCCTGTTTACCTTGATTTTCTCGCGCCTGCTGTTTGAAGAGCCTATCGGTGCGGGTTTGCGGCCATCGTTGTTGATTCTGCTGGCGCCGTTTGCCGTCGGCTTTTCGGCCTATGTGAGTCTGACCGGTGAAGTGGACCGTTTCGCCAGTGCGCTGTACATGCTGACCCTGTTTTTCCTCGCCATTCTGCTCGGACGTTTGCGCTACCTGGCGAAGAGTTGTCCGTTTCGCTTGTCCTGGTGGTCGGTGGGCTTCCCGTTGGCGGCTGCCACCAGTTGCGCCTTGCGTTACGCCGGCCACGCGCCGGGCGTATTCACCAACGGTGTGGCGATCCTGTTGTTGGCGGGCACAACGCTGGTGATTTTCGGGATGGCTGTGCGTACGTTGCTGGGTATTGCGCAGGGTAAGTTGCGGGCGCTGGCAGGCTGAAATATCCACGACCAGAGGCAGGGCTCAATTGCCCCTGACGCTGCATGAGCGCTGATGGGAACATATTCTTGTCAGCCGCCTTCGCTTAATCACTGTATTGCGCTTGCGAGTCGCTGCACGCCTACCTGAAACCACTCGTCGATAATGATCATTAATGATGTGGGCACGGCGCGCATTTGTAAGTGGCGAGCAACAAATTTCTGGAGGCTAACGAAATGGAGGGGCTCTCTGTGCGTTATGAGATTTATTTAAAGCGCGAGCAACTTCGCAACGTCGTTCTGGTTGTCGATCAGGAGATGTGGACGCTGCAGGTGTTTGATGAGAAGAATATAAGAATTCCCTGCGCGCTGGGCCCCGCTGAAGTAAGGGTATTGCAGCAATTGTTGTCCAGCCCTGGGGAAGTATTCTCCAAAGAAGAACTTATTACTGCGGGGTGGGTAGGGCGGATCGTGGCTGCCGGAAGCCTGACTCAGGCAATATTCAATATCAGAACATTTTTGGGTGTCGACGGCCATTGCATCATCGTTACAAGTCCCAAGACGGGTTACTTGTTCAGTCATGAGTTTGTTGTAGGCCAGGCGGCGACTGAGGGTGCTCTTATCAATAATGAGGTGGCAGTACCGGCCGCGCCTCAAGTGGCGTCGACCCTGGAAGCAAATATTGACAAGCGTGCGAAAAGTACACGGAAAACAAATTATTTATCTCCCCTCGGCTGGACAGTGGCTGCCTTGCTAGTGGTTTCAACCACCTTGGCAATAGCCCTGATGAAACCGGAAATAGATCTTGTCTGAAACGACCCAGTCAACATTGAAAGCCGTGAACTTGGCCAGCTTGACCTGAAATTCATCAGCGCCGGCGCGCAGGTTGATACCCGGCGCATCGACAGTCAGATGGTCGGGCTGTCACCCGGTCTGGTTGGGGAGGTGTGGGTGCGTGCCTATGAGCGTCGATACCGTGTCGTGTGCTTTTCAGATGAGGGTGCGAGTTCCTACACAGCCTCCCGGCAAATGCCTTTGAAGGAGGTAATAGCACAGTGCGTCAAGAGGGAGGTCCCATGAAGAGCAAAGCTGTGTTGGTGGCGAGCGTTGTTGTGATCCTTTGTTTGTTACTGGTTGCCAGTGTATTTTTGCGCGAGTGGCCAGTATCGAAAAACCTTCAATACCGAATGTTCACCGACGTCCAGCCAGTGCAAACATATCAGGGGAGCTAGGCGGTAGAAAACCTGGAAACAATGGTGTTTGCGCATGGAGCGTTTAAATACACATCGACCTGGGCAGTCGACGGCAGGATGGAGTACTTGCACATCTCCGGGAAGGTCTATCCACTGTGGGGCGACTATGGGTACATGAAAGTTTCTGCGCGCATGGCAACGGAGGGGCTTGTCGAGCTTCTCAGTCACCTTAACATTCCGCTGGCGCTCAACCGGCAACTCGAGTTCTCCGAGGGAAGTTACTCTTACGTACGGCTGCTGAAAAATTCGTCTTCAGGTATGTGTTTTTATCATTATGACAGTAATAACGTGTTTTGCTTCGGTGAGAAGTAGTAGCATTTTTCTCGTTTGAACGCGACGCGTGAGGCAAATGCGTTACCCCTCCACATGCGCTTCACGCAGTGTTCAAACACTTTGCATGTTTATGTTCGTCTCTCCACTTGGTCGGACACGTTTGCTCCGGTCGTGCAGGTGCTGAATATATTGGCTCCTCCTTTAGGCTCGTCCATTGAGTGATGGCGAGCCTTTTTTTATTGTTATTTGTTTGAGACTTTCTGACTAAACGATGAGACGAACGCGATAGAAAGCGGGTATCCCGTCCGGCAGGCTTGCAAAGGCGTAATCACCTTGAAAAGCCAATCATTGGAAGATGCCGAGGAACCTGGATATGAGCCGTTCACCCTCTTTTTACCAGCGCTTTACAATGATGCCCGCCACCACGCTGCTGGGTTTGTTGTTGCTATTTGCATTCGCCGGTGCCGCCACCGCTACCGCCACTCAGGAGAGCCATACCGTGAATTTGTCCAGCCCTTATTCTTTCGATGAAACCTTGAATCGCGTGCGCTCGATGCTCACCGACAACGGCTTGACCATTTTTGCGCAGATCGATCACCAGGGTGCAGCGCGCAAGGTGGACCTGCAGATGCCCCCGACAACGGTGCTGATCTACGGCAACCCCAAGGCCGGGACGCCATTCATGTTGGCCGCACCCAATTTCGCCTTGGAACTGCCGTTGCGCGTGTTGATTCGCGCGGATGAAAACGGACGTACCTGGGTGGTCTATGAGCCCGCTGCGTCGCTGGACGGTCGTCATGGCCTGCCCGAGGGGATGGCCGAGCGCCTTGGCGCCGCGGAGAAACTTCTGGCAGCAGCAATCCAGGCACCGACGCAACCTTGACCCATGCTGAGGAACCCATAATGACAATAGATGAAAAGGAAAAGCAGGCATTGCTCGCAGCCAGCGCAACGTTGGCCCGGCGCAAGTTCCTGGGTGTTGCCGGAACGGTAATGGCCGCCGCCGTTGTCGCACCTGCACGTGCGGGGTCGTTGGCCGATGTACCTGCACGGCAGCTCGGACCTTCGATCAGTGTTGCCAGTGATCGCTCGAAGTACGTTCACCTCAAGCGCGTTACCGAGGCCAGCCCCGGAAAATTGAACGTCGACTCTGGCCTGGCTATCAACTCGAAAACGCCGCTCGACAAGCTGGTGGGCTCCATCACACCTTCCGACATGCACTATGAGCGCAGTCATTCGGGCTCGCCCGACCTTGATCCGGACAAACACCAGTTGCTGATCCATGGCATGGCCAGAAAAGAGCTGGTGTTTTCCATGGATGAGCTACGTGCCATGCCCTGCGTTTCGCGCCTGTACTTCATGGAGTGTTCAGGCAATGGCTGGGAAAACTGGAAGAACGCCGACCCGGAACTGACGGTGCAAGACACCCACGGCCTGGTCAGCATGCATGAATGGACGGGCGTTCGCCTGGCATATCTGATGGAGCTGGTGGGCGCCGAGCGCAATTCGACCTGGATGCTGGCCGAAGGTGGCGACGCAGCTGGCGTGGCGCGTAGCATCCCGTTGACCGCCGAAATTCTCGATGAAACGTTGGTCGCCTATGCGCAGAACGGCGAGCCCTTGCGACCGGCTCACGGCTTTCCGATACGCCTGCTGGTGCCGGGCATGGAGGGCAACCTGAGCATCAAATGGCTGCGCCGCCTGAAATTCGGTAATGAGCCGTTCATGACCCGCTGGGAAACCGCCCGCTACACGCAGCTACTGCCAAATGGCAAAGCGCGCCAGTTTCAGCTGTACCAGGAAGTCAATTCAGTCATTACCTCACCCTCGGGCACAATGCGTATTCGCCCAGGCTATAACCGCATCAGTGGACTGGCCTGGAGTGGTCGCGGAAAAATTGTCAACGTCGAGATCAGCACCGATGGCGGCGTGAACTGGCGCCAGGCCCAGATCAATGCGCCTGTACTGCACAAAGCCCAGGTTCGTTTTCATCAGGACTGGAACTGGGACGGCCGGCCCACGCGAATTGTCAGTCGCTCGACCGACGATAAAGGCCATGTTCAGCCCGACCGGGAAAGCCTGATCGCCACGATGGGCGAGAATGCACTTTTTCACTACAACGGTCAGCAGACCTGGGCTATCGACGCCGACGGGAGGGTCACCAATGTGCTCAGTTAAAACGCTGGTTGCGCTCGGCGCAGTGGTCTTGAGTCTATCGGCGCACGCAGACACCGGCAGTTTCGGGCGCGCAGCAACCAAAGCAGAAATCGCCCTGTGGAACATTGATGTGCTTCCCGACGGCAGAGGTTTACCTGAAGGTAGCGGGACAGTGGCCGAAGGTGAAAAGCTCTTTGCCACGCATTGCATGGCGTGCCACGGTCCAGGCGGCGAAGGTGGGTTCAAGGACCGGCTGGTCGGTGGCGTGGGTAGCTTGAACAGCGATCACCCGATCAAGACCGTCGGCAGCTATTGGCCCTACGCTACGACCGTGTATGACTACATTCACCGCGCGATGCCTTATCAGGCGCCTGGATCGTTGAGCGACAGTGACTACTATGCGCTGGTGGCCTACTTGCTCAATCGCAACGCAATTGTTCCCGACAATGCAAGGTTGGACAAGCACAGCCTGCCCGCGGTCAAGATGCCAAACCGAGACGGCTTCGTGCCCGAAGCGGAATTTCGCACCATTCCTGTCCGGCGCTAGCGTCCAACGAATTGCACTCCCTGTCTGAATTGAAAGCGCTGCGGCAAGTTGTCTGCTTGACTTTGCCAAGAGGGGTCCTATTGCTGTAAAGTTGACGCCGCGGTCAGTTTTCCACGGTTTTTATCACACCGAATTTGCTCACTGAGCGTCACAGATTTCATCCCCTCCAAGTTTCTCCAGCACCAGAAAAAAACATGGGCGGACACTTTTACTGCCCAGAGGATCAACCATGTCCAATCGTGATGTTTCCCGGCGTGCCTTTTTGCAAGGCGGGCTAATTGCCGGTGTCGGTGTGACCCTGGCGCCGCTAGGCAGCCAGGCGTTCGCCGCCCTGATGGAAGATGCAGTTACCACTTCACCTCAGAAATGGATGAGCCACGACGGCAAGGCGCGTTTTCGCAATGATGCGTTGTCCAAAGTCTGCGGCAACAAAGTTTTTGCCCGTGATATTCGAGCCAAGGACATGCCCGGCTGGCCTCAGCAACAGGGCCACGCCTTGCTGCTCAAGACCATCAAGGCCGATCGTATCTACGCCGGGCACGACCTTTCATGGTTGGGTGCAGACCTGCAGCCGGATCGAATCGTTACCGCCGCAGACCTTGAAAAAGACGGCATCGCATTTCCCGAGGCGCACTCGCCAGACCCCTTGCTACCTCCTGGCAAGGTGCCGATGTTCATCGGCCATCCAGTGGCGATTCTGATCTGGAACGATTTCGAGCGTTATCGCCAGGCCAAGCGCAAGTTGCAGTTCAATGACAAGGCGATTCGCTACGGGGCCCAGGCGCCGCTGTACCAGACCGATCCCTACGGCAGCTTTCGCTTCGTACGCGTGGGTGGCAATACCCCCTTTGATGACGATGAGTTCTCTAGCCTGAAGAATTCGATGCTGTTTCCGACCATCCTCAACCGTAAACCGGTGTGGTCCAAGGAACCCAAGCAGCACGGCGACCTCACCGAGCAGGGCCTGTTCTATGCCAAGCGCATGGACGAGCAGTTGAAGAACCCCGCGCAGGACTGGCTGGTGTTCGATGAGCGCTACAAGACGCCATCGATCGAACCGGCGGCCCTGGAACCCGACAATGGCAACGGCTGGTACGACCCTCAAAGCGGCACCCTGCATTTCGTGGTTGCCACTCAATGCCCCTTCGAAGTGGCCCTCGAATGTGTGCACATGATCAAGCCCTCGCGCTTTGCGCTGAATACGCTGAACATGCACCCGGGCTATACCGTTGGCTATGGCTCCAAGGACAACAACATTTTTGTCTTCTACGCAGCGCTGGCGGCCTTGTACGGTGCCGGCGTTCCGGTGCGCCTGGCCAACGACCGCTACGAGCAGTTCCAGAGCGGCATCAAGCGTCATGCCTTCGACATTCATTACCAACTGGCAGTCAACAAGCAGGACAACACGTTCAAGATTTTCCGCGCCGACATGAGTGTCGACGGCGGTGGACGTGCCAACTACAGTTCTTCGGTGGCAGCAGTAGGGGCCACCGCTGCACAGTCGATCTACTACATGCCACAGAACGACCTGGCCGTTACCGCCTATCACTCGCGGGGTGTCGAGGCCGGCTCGATGCGCGGCTACGGTACCCTGCAGACCATGGCGGCAACCGAGATGATGGTCGATGAGGTTGCCGACCGTCTGGGGGTGGACGCCATTGAGTTGCGCCGCGTCAACGCGCTGAAGTCGGGGATGAAAAACACCCAGGGCGCAGTACCCGCAGGAGCCTTGCGCCTGCACGAGATTCTCGACAAGGCCGCTGCCCACGAGTGGTGGAAGAACCGCGCCAGCCGCAAGCAGGCTATGGACGCCAAGGACCCGGACAACTGGTATGGCGTTGGCTTTGCCATCTGCCAGAAGGACTTCGGCACCGGCTCCGAAGCACCGATGGCGAGTATCGAGTTCAGCGCTGATGGGCATATCCGCATGCGTCACATCGGTACCGAGTTGGGTACCGGCATGTCGACTTCGCAGGCACTGGTGGTCAGCGACTTTCTGGGCCGCTCGGCCGATGAGGTCAGGACCGCTGAAACCCAATGGCCGGAGCTGCAGTTGGCTACCAGCGGCAACCCTTATTTGATCAGCCAGGCCGAGCAGGACGCGGCGTTGCGTAATCCACGCTGGGTCGGCAGGCTGGCCTCGCCGTCCTCGGCAACCAACTCGGCGTTCTATTTCAGTCATGCCACCCGTGAAGCAGCACGCGTGCTGTTCAATCACGGCCTCTGGCCGGCGGCGTTGGCGCTGTGGAGCAGGGGCCCGTTCGGTGGCCAGGCCAACCCCTTGGTGGTACGCCGGGAAAACGCGGTGTGGGTCAACGGTGAGTTGACCGGCAATGGCCTGGCACCGATCCCCTTTGCCGAGCTTGCCAGAAAAGCCCATGAGATGGGCCTGGTCACCGGTGCCAGCGTGCACGGGTTCAACCGCTGGAGCTGGGCAGAGGCGGACTTTGTCATCAACGGCGTGCGCGAGCGCCTGCCGCTCGATGCCCTGGCAGTGAAGTACGGCGATGGTGCGCCGAGTGCGATCAAGGCGCAGATGAACAGTGCCAGCTTTCATCTGCTGAACCGCGAAAAAGCGGTCTATCCAGCCACGCAATTGAATAATGCCATGGTCACCTACTACAGCCCGGTGGCGACCATCGTCGAAGTCAAGGTGAACAAGGGCAGCGGCGAAGTGCAGGTGCTCAACCACCACAGTTGGGTGGAGTGTGGCCGGGTGCTGGTGCCGGAGTTGGTCAAGGGACAGCTCGAAGGCGGTATCGCCATGGGTATCGGCCATGCGCTGATGGAAGAAATGCCGCTGTATGAGGGCGGTCCGGGCGAAGGTGATTGGAACTTCAACCGCTATCGCTTGCCGCATGCCAAGGACGTTGCAGTGTGGGCGCAGACATCCGAGATTCTGCCGCCGTTGTCACCCACCGATCCCTCCAAGGGCATCGCCGAAGTGGTGATGATCCCGGTGGTTGGCGCCATCAGCAACGCCGTCGCCCATGCCATCGGCAAGCGTGTGCGCGATTTGCCTATCACTCCAGCACGTATCAAGGAGGCCCTCAATGGCTAACCGTCCGCTACAACTGACCTTGAATGGTCAAACTGTCGGTCCAGTCGAGGTCCCCAACGACCTGGCGATGATCGACTACCTGCATGAATACCAGAACCTTACCGGTTCGCGCCTGGGCTGCGGCCAGGGTATCTGTCACGCGTGCGTGGTGATCGTCGACAACCCCGACGGCACCAGCGAAGAGGTACGTACCTGCATCACCGGTGTGCACTTCTTCGATGGCAAGAAAGTACGCACCATCGAAAGCCACGCCAAGTACGACGACGCTGGCAACCTCAGCGAGCTCAACCCGATCCAGCAGAAGTTTGTCGACCTGTTTGCCTTTCAGTGCAGCTATTGCGCGCCAGGCTTCGTCAATGCCGCCACGGTACTGGTGGAGAACGCCCAACGTAAGCCGCTGAAAAAGAGCGAACTGCAAGACACCATCGAAGCCAGCCTCGGTCATCACATCTGCCGTTGTACCGGGTACGTGCGTTACTACAACGCCACCCGCGAGGTGCTCGACGACCTCGGCCTGGTCAAGGAGGGTTGAGCATGCAGCGTATTCGTTCCGGCTTCGCCCTGGCGCTTGGCATGGCACTCTCGGTGGGCGTGCAAGCGGCAGATCAAGCACAGATCAAACGCGGGGAATACCTGTCGCGTGCCGCCGACTGCATGGCCTGTCATACCGCCGAGGGCGGTGCACCGTTCGCCGGTGGCCTGCCGATCCATTCGCCATTTGGCACTATCTATGGCAGTAACATCACCCCGGATAAAGCGTTCGGCATTGGCAACTACAGCGCCGACGAGTTCTTCGCCGCGCTGGCCAAGGGCAAACGCAATGATGGCGCCAATCTGTACCCGGCGATGCCTTATACCTCCTACCACTTGATCAAACGTGAGGATGCCGATGACATCCAGGCGTACCTGATGACCGTAGCGCCGGTCCATCGTCCCGCACCAGAGACCAAGTTGAGCTTCCCGTTCAACGTGCGCCTGGGGCTGACGGGCTGGAACATGCTCTATGGCAAAAGCGTCGAGCTGCAAAGTACCGAAGGCAAGAGTGCGGCCTGGCAGCGCGGGCAGTACATGGTCGAGGTGCTGGGTCATTGCGGCGAGTGCCATACGCCGCGCAACAGCATTGGCGCCCTGCAGCAGGACCAGCGTCTGACCGGTGGCCTGCTCAACGGCTACCTGGCGCCGAGCTTGCTGGCCAAGGACCTGGCTGAGCGCGGCTGGACCCAACCCGACCTCACCACCTTCCTCAAGCACGGCATGAGCGCCCAGGGCACCATGTTCAACGAGATGTTCCCGGTCGTTCACCACAGCACCCAGCATCTTCAAGACAGTGACTTGGCGGCGATGGCAACCTTCCTGCTGGGTGATCAACCGCCGCCGGCCAAAGTCGTCCAGGCCGCAAGCTTCGATCAGCTCAACGACAGCGCCAAACGCGGTCACCAGCAGTACCTCAACGTCTGCGCCGGCTGCCATGGTGTCGAGGGCGAGGGCAAGCCACACATCGCTGTTGCCATGCAGGGCAATACCGTCCTGCGTCAGGCCGACTCACGCAACCTGGCCAAGGTGATTTACGAGGGTATCGGCGAGCAGCAGTTTACCGGCTTCGAGCGCATGCAACCGATGCCGGGCTTTGCCGGCAAGCTCTCGGACGAACAAGTCGCTGACCTGATCAACTACCTGCGCCAGGCGTGGGGTGGGCTGCCTGCCGATCTCAGCGTGCAGCAGCTTGCGCAATTGAAGTCGGAGTGACGCCGTGCAGCATCTTGATCTGCAGGTAATTCGCCAGGCGTTGCAGTGGTCTTGCAAAGGCAGGCGGATATGGCTGTGCAGCGTGCTCTGTACCTATGGTTCGGCGCCACGTGCGCCGGGCTCACTGCTGGCAGTCAACGACAGCGGACAGTGGGTGGGGTCGTTGTCCGGAGGCTGTGTCGAGGATGATTTTCTCGAACGGGTCGCGCACGGGGACTTTGCCGAGCCGGTAACGGTGGTGCGTTACGGCGACGGCAGCGATACGCGTTCAAGCATTCGTCTTCCCTGTGGCGGCATACTCGATGTGCTGGTAGAGAACCTGCCGGCACATTGCGAGGTGCAGGCGCATTTGCGTGAACTGGAGTCGGCGCTTCTGGGGCAGCGGCGGCTGCTGCGAGAAGTCAGCCTGCGCGATGGCGAGCGCCGGCTCAGTGACGATCATCTGCAAGGGCCAAAGGTAGAGCGTGAGCACACCTGCGTGCGCTTGCGCGTGGGGGCTGCCCAGCGCCTGCTGCTGGCGGGTTACTCCAGCGTTGCGCATTTTTGCGCACAGTTCGCCAAAGGCATGGGTTTGGATGTGATCCTATGCGAACCGCGTGAAGAAGTGTTGGCTGGCGTGGTACTGGAAGGCATCGAGATTCGTCGAGAGTTGCCCTCGGTGTTTATCGCCAACGGTGGGTGTCACGCGGACACCGCCGTGGTGGCACTGACCCATGATCCGAAAATCGATGATCTGGCGATGCTCGAAGCGGTGCGTACCGAGGCTTTCTATATCGGGGTCATGGGCTCGCAGGTCACCTCGAACAAACGCCGTGAGCGCCTGCAGCGCATTGGTGGCCTGGGCGAGTGTGAACTGGCGCGCATTCACGCACCCATCGGTCTCAACCTGGGCAGCAAGACACCGGCGGAAATTGCCCTGGCGGTGCTCGCCGATATCTTGCGCGTACGTAACGGTATTGAGCGAGGGGCGCTGTGACGGTTGTCGCATTGGTACTTGCCGCCGGGCGCAGTGCGCGCTTTGGTTCGGACAAGCGCTGTGCGACCCTGGCGGATGGGCGCAGCCTGTTGCTGCACAGTGTCGAGCGTGCTCGCCAGGCGTTCGACGAGGTGCGCGTGGTGCTGCGCGAGGGCGAGTGTGGGCAAATGCTTGGCCTGCCAGATGAGTGCCTGATCGTGCACAGTCCGGATGCGGCCCTTGGTATGGGCCACAGCCTGGCAGCCGGCGTCGCCTCGCTCGCAGGCAGCGGCGCGCAGGCGGTTGCGATCGTGCTGGGGGATATGCCCTGGATCGCGCCGACGACCCTGCGTTTACTGGTCGAGGTTGCCACCGCCTCGACCATCCTCTTGCCCCGCCATGACGGCAAGCAAGGGCATCCGGTGGTGTTTGGCCGCGACTTCTGGCCGCACTTGATGGCGTTGCGCGGTGACGAAGGAGCCCGCTCCGTAGTGCGGGCTCATCCGGACTGCTGCGTCATGTTGGAGGTGGCTGACGCCGGCGTGCTCGATGACGTGGATACGCCGAGCAGCCTGCTTGAGCGCTGATCACTACTTCTGATTGCGGCATCCCGTGCCCGGTGAGCGGTATTCGAGAATGTTCAGTTTGCCGTTGGAATCCTCGTAGGTCATTTGTGCCGGCATTACATCGCAACTTGAATCGGTAGGGGTCGAGCCCACGACCTTGGCGATGTCGAGCTTCATGCCATAGCGGTAATGAACGATCTCGGGCGGATTCTTGCCATTGGCGACAGCGTAAGCTTGCATGGCTTTTTCATTGGCCTGGATCATTTGACCATACACACGATCCGCACCACCTTCTGCCATGGCGACAGAAGAAATAGCCATGATGGAAAGTACGCTGAAAAGTCTCAGGCTGTTCATATTGATCACTCCTTTTCGGTGGTGATCCAGATATAACCTTTGCGACCTGACACAAGCATGAGCGCCACATTACATTGTCGCAATGTGCTTAGCGGCCGCTGAGCCGCTTGTATAACGTGGTGCGCGAGATGCCCAGTTCCTTGGCCGCGGCGGTCACATTGCCGGCGTGGGCGAGGAGGGTGCGTTCAATCACATCACGCGTCGCCGCTGAAAGGCTCCGAGGCGCTACTGCCGCAGTACCGCGAACCTCTTCCGGCAGATGGTTTACGGTGATGGCGCAGGCGCCGACGGCAAGAATGGCAACAACAGCGGCGACGTTTTCCAGTTGGCGTAGATTCCCAGGCCAGTCGTACGCATGAACAATCGCCCGCGCCTCAGCGTCCAGCATTGGCATGCCTGGGCGCTGGAAAAACGCGTCAACAAGCTGCTCTTTATCCAACCGCTGGTTGAGTGAGGGCAAGGCGATCCGCATGCCGTCGAGACGGTAGAACAGGTCTTCGCGAAAACCACCCGAGGCGACCAGCGCTGGCAGTGACTTATGGGTGGCGGCAATGATGTGGGCCTTCAACGGCACCGTAACAGTGCTGCCAACACGAGTAATCTGTCGCTCCTGCAATACACGCAGCAAGCGGCTTTGAAGCGCAAACGGCATATCGCCGATTTCATCGAGCAGTAGAATTCCGTTGCCGGCCGACTCAAGTAGGCCCATCGATCCGCCTTTGCGCGCGCCGGTAAAACTGCCTTCGGCATAGCCGAACAGCTCGGATTCGATAAGGCTCTCGGGCAAGGATGCACAGTTGATGGCGACGAAAGGCGCGTTGGGGGTGCACTGCCTGTGCAGTTCCCTGGCGAAGACTTCCTTGCCGCAACCTGTCGGGCCGGTGATCAATACCGCAAGGTTGGCAACCACTGCTTTTTTGGCATCCTCGAATCGTGCATTGACCCTGCGGTCGCTACCCAGGGCGCAACGCGCTGCACGAATCGGCAGGCTTTTGCTCAGCGGCTGGTCGAGCAGCCTTGCATACAACCGCGAGCCATCGGTAAGTGTCAGCAGTTTGCTTGCTGCATTGAGCTGGCCGTGACTGCCACGATCGAACAGATGCTCCAGGTTCAGGCCGTGTGGTCGGTAGCTGGCAATACCCAGCAATTGCTGGGCGGCGCGGTTGGCGCCGCACACTGTGCCGTCTTCACGCACCGCGAGCAGCGCTTGCAGTGGCGAACCCATGAGCCTTGGATCATGCTGTAACTCCAGGATCCGGCAGTCCGCCAGGGCCAGGAAAAAGTTGTTTTCGGTGGCCAGTGCCGCATGCTTCAAACGCTCGAGCATGGTGCCGGCATTGCGTGTGCCGATACCGGTCAGGTCCAGCGCACCGAGCAGTTCTCCGCCCACGCCGCGTAGCGGAACGCTGACACAGAAAAACTGTGAAAACTCCTGCAAGTAGTGTTGGTTGCCAGCAACGATCGCCGGCAAGCCATCGACCAATGTGCAGGCAGGCGCGGTGGTGCCGACGTCGACTTCGCCCACGCGGCGGCCGGCGTGCAGCGCCGACAACGGACCGTCGATACCCGCAGGCTTGCGGGTCTGCACAATACGATTCTCGGGGTTGACGCAAAACAACATCCAGTGCGAGTCGCCGATCAACTCCCATAACCGTTCAAGCTCTGGCTGCACACATTCAGCCAGGTGGGTGTCGGCGTCGGTCAGGGGCAGGATATCGAGGCGCCCGCGGGCCAGGCGAGGCTGCCAGGGACTGAGACCTGCCGCTCGGGAGCGCTCCCAGGAACGCGCGATGGGGTCAGGGAGCAAGCCGATGGGCAGTGGCACGCCATCGGCAAAGTTCTGGCGGGCGGTTTGCAACTCGATCTGGAGGCGATCCATAGGTACACCTGGTCATTTGCGCTGCGCAGTAATGCCTGCCTACGGTGCCCCGCGGCAGGCAACTCGTCAAGGTTACCTGGAGGTTCAAAACAGCAGCAATGCCCTGAGGTTGACGCCGGTATCCTCGCGAAAGCCTCCTACCACGCGGGTGTCATGGGTGAACTGAGTGCTGAGTTGCACGCTGTTGCCGAGCATTTGCTGGAACTCCAGACGCACTTGCTGCACCTCGGTCTTCTGCCCGGTGTAGTCGCCCGAGAGGTGCTGCTTGCCACCGTCTGTAGCGGAGAAGCCCAATGCCAGGCGCTGAGCGGGGTTAACGTCATAGCGCAGGTTGGTTTGAAGCTGATAGGTGGTGTCCTGGCGCAGCGTTTGCCTGCCACTGCCAGCATCGTCGTTAGGTCCATGGAACACGGCATCGGCATACCACTCCATTGACCAGCGTCCCCACAACGGCTCTACCCAGCCCAACTGCAGATCAGCTTTCCAGCGATTTTCGCCCAGGTTGATCCCTTCATCCCGATCGTATTGTCCCCATGGCAGGTAAATCAGTGGCGTGATGCCGAAGTAGCGGCCACTGCTGCCTGCCTCGGGCTGGTTCACCAACCAGAAAGTGGCGCCGATAATCGGGTCGGCCATACCACTGTTACTGCCCAGGGATTGTCCGCTGACCTTGACGTTGTAGACATGCCCGAACGGCAACAGGATCTGCGGATCGACAGTGATACCGCCAATCTCGGTGAAGTGGATCAAACGTAGGATGCTGATGTTCGAGCGCAGGCTGGTGGCGTGCTTGGCGTCGGGTGCTCCGTCGCCATTGAAGCGATCTGCACGACCGAATTGTTGGTACCAGGCGGCAACATTGGTGCCAGCCGGCAGCGCCGTGTAGTCGCCGGCATTCACATCCACGGCGAGCACCTTGCCCGAAATCAGCGCGCACGCCATCAAGCCCCACGCGAAGCTGGAGATCTTTGTCACGATAGGATGTCCTTGTTTCTTGTTGTTTTAGGAGCAGGGGCAGCGCAGCGCGGCCCCTTTTCAGGATTACTTCTGGATACGGATGATCGGCTTGAGGGTCAGGCCTTTTTCGCTGTCCTCTGCCGCCTGGTTGATCTGATCGAAGTCATAGAATTTCACCAGTTTGTCGAAGGCAAAGCGGCCTTGCAGGTACAGATTCACCAGTTCAGGGATGAATTTCTTCGGCACACTGTCGCCCTCGACGATGCCGCGAATGACCTTGCCACCCAACAGCAAGTCATTGACATCAAACTCTGCCGTGGTGCCCAGCGGTGGCGCACCCACCACGCCTAAGGCGCCGCGACTACCCAGCGCCTCCACTGCCTGACGTAATACTTGCGGGCGACCGGTGGATTCCAGGGCAAATTGCACGCCCCCTCCGGTGATGTCACGGATGACCGCTACAGGGTCGCTCTCGCGGCTGTTAATCACGTGGGTAGCGCCAAGCTCGAGCGCAAGTTGCAGACGCGAAGGCACCACATCGACGGCGATGATCGTCGAGGCACCGGCGACCTGAGCGGCAAGTACCGCCGAAAGGCCCACAGCCCCACCACCAAAGGCTGCAAAGGCGCTGCCCGGGGTCACTTTCAGCGAGTTGATCACCGCACCGGCGCCGGTCTGGATGCCGCAGCCGAGCGGGCCCAGCAACTCGATGGGAGCTTCTTTGGAGACGCGAACGGTGTTGTTTTCGCGCCCCAATGCGTAGGTGGCAAACGAGGACTGGGCGAAGAAGTGGTCGTGAAGTGCAACGCCGTGTTCATCCTGCAGGGCATGGCTTCCATCCGGCCCCGCGCCGCTGAAGTTGCGCCCGAAAAAATCCTTGCAGTAGGCGGCCTGGCCCGAGTCGCAAGCCAGGCAATGGCCACAGTAGCCGTAGGTCATGACCACGTGGTCGCCGACTTCTAGATTCTGCACCAGCGGCCCGATGGCTTCGATTACGCCCGAACCCTCGTGACCGAGTACGGCGGGCAGGGGCACAGGATAGTATTGATCGCGCACGATGATGTCGGTGTGGCACATACCGGTGGCAACGATGCGCACCAGTACTTCATCCGCTTGAGGGGCACGAATGCGCGCCTGCTCCAGCACGAAAGGTGCACCCTTGTCACGGGTAACGGCAGCTTGTACAGGGCGTAAGGTCAGCGTTGTCATTGTTATTGTTCTCCAGGATTAAAGCGGGTAAGCAGGCGCTTCGCCTTTGAGGGTCAGCCACTGCCATTGGGTGAACTCTTCCCAGTTGGCGGCACCACCAATGCTGGCACCGTTGCCGGAGGCGCCAACGCCACCAAACGGGTTGATGACTTCATCGTTGACGGTCTGGTCGTTGATATGCAGCAGACCGGTACGCAACTGCTCGCCCAGTCGCAGGGCCCGGCCGGTGTCGCGGGACAAGATGGCGGCGCTCAGGCCGTACTCAGTGTCGTTGGCGAGCGCTACGGCTTCTTCGTCGCTGTCGAACGGTACGACTACCGCGACCGGGCCGAAAATCTCTTCATTGAAGGCAGGATTGTCGCGTTTCACTCCACTGAGCACGGTTGCCTGGAAAAACAGGCCATCGGCCGATCCGCCCGTTTCCAAGGTCGCCCCCGCAGCGCGAGCCGCCTCAACAATGCGCAGTGCATTGTCACGCTGGGCGGTATTGATCAGTGGGCCAAGATGGACTTGGGCGGTGCTGGGGTCGCCCACGGTCAAGCTGCGAGCCTTGGCCACCAGACGCTGGAGGAAAGCATCGTAGATACCGCGCTGAACCAGTACCCGACCTGTCGACATGCATATCTGTCCCTGGTGCAGGTAGACACCCCAGGTGGCATTGGCGATGGCCAGGTCCAGGTCGGCGTCGTCCAGAATGATAAGCGAGTTTTTGCCACCCAGTTCCAGGGAGACCTTTTTCAGATGACGCCCGGCCGCTTCGCCGACCTTGCGCCCAGCCGCAGTAGAACCCGTGAACTGAATCATCGCGACACTGGGCGAGGAGGTCAGCGCAGCGCCTGCCTCCGCGCCACCGGGGAGAACATGCAGTACTCCGGCAGGCAGGCCGGCCAGTTCAAAGATACGGGCAATGATGTGGCCGCCGCATACCGCCGTGCGTGGATCGGGCTTGAGGACCACAGCGTTACCGGTCGCCAGTGCCGGCGCCACTGCGCGCATGGCCAGGTAGAGCGGGAAGTTGAACGGGGAAATGACCCCGATCACACCCAATGGCCGACGTCGAGCGATACTTAGGCGACCCGCAGTGGACGGCAGCACCTCGCCCTGGCTGCGTGAGGGAAGGGCGCAGGCTTCATGCAGTGATTTAACGCTGATGGCGGCTTCAAAGCTTGCCTTAGGTTGCGTGGACCCACTTTCCTCGACAATCCAGCCAGCAATCTCATGCTGATACTGCTCGGCAAGCGCTGCTGCCTTGCGCATTACCTTGGCGCGCTCATCATAGGGCAGGGCATACCAGTCGCGCTGGGCACGTGCTGCCTGGCTGGCGCTGCGCTCCACTTGCGCGGCGCCAGCGTTGGCCAACAGCCCCAACTGGCGTCCATTGCCGGGAGACGTCACCGCAGTATCAGCACATTCACCTGCCTCCCAGCGACCGGTGAACAGGCGTTTGTTCCAAACCTCATTGGGCAGTAAAGTTTCCACCTCATGCATCCTGTCGTTTGTTGATGTCGAGATAGCGATTGCAGGGGGCATGCCAATGCTGGCCGGGCCGTAAAACCGGAGTTTTGCCAGGGGGACTGTGCAGATAGTGGACATTTACCGCGCGGGGCACTGTTCAGATTCTGAACAGTGTGCACGGCACCGTTAATGACGGGGGCGAGGCCAAGAGCGCCAATTGTTCTCTGGCTGTTGTTGATGATCGTGGTGTTTTTTTTCTACACGTTACTGACCAGAGGGAGTTTGGTTTGAGCACAAGGACAATGTCATTTAACCTGAATGGCTATGCAGTTGTTCCGGAACTGGTGACTGAAGGCGATTTGGCCTTGGCCCGTTCACTTGTCGGTAGACTGACCGAACGCTACCGTCAGGGAGACGTGGCGGCGTTGTCGGCCGGTGTGAGCATCAGCGATGCCGGACGACGAAATCCACAGCGCAATCCCGGTGTCGATCCTGAACAGTGGACGCAAGAGCCTTTTATAATAGGTGACCTGCTGGCCCTGGAACCTTGCTTTGCATGGTTGTTTTCACGGGAATCCATTTGGAACTGCGTTGCCAAACTATTGGACTGCATGCCATCCGAGTTGTTGTTTCACTTCAGCAACCTCACGCGCAAACCCGGTATGGCCGGCCCGGCGATAGGTTGGCATCGCGACGCGCAAAACAACTATTTCGCCAGTGAGGATGGGCGTACTGTGCGCGTGCTGATTGCGCTTGAACACATGTCTACTGAAAACGGTGGTACGGCAGTAGTGCCACGTTCGCACATGGACGCACTGGCAGGTATCGAAGACGCACTGTGCCCTGAGGTTTCACCCGGTAGTTGCCTGGTGCTGCACAGTGCCACGCTGCATGGGGGAACACCCAATCGAAGTGGGCGGGAGCGAGATGTGATCGTTATGCAGTTTGGCTTGCGTAGCTCGTCACTTCGTTGTCAGGCAAGCGAATGTATGGCGCTGTCGAGTCGTGATGAGCTTTTGGTTTTTGCCTCCAACCTGCCTGATAATCAACGATGTGCTGCAGAGAACTAACTGCTTTGTCGTTGTCACCCGAAAAGCAAGGGTGTTCAATAGCAGGACCACAGGCCAGCCATCACCCCGCATCGGGCGTCTCTTCAATCGATGCAGTCTGGAGCAGAGATCATGAACAGGTTGATGATCGTGCTTGCAGCCAGCCTAGTTGCGGGTTGCCAGGCGCCGATGCCGGTGGCCAACCCGGAAAAAGCCTGGGTCAGTTTCTCCACACCGTTCCCCAATGACCGCCTGCTGTTGGCTGAGCGCTTGGACAAACAACGCTTGAGCGATGGGCGCTTCTTTGAGGTTGCGCCCGGCAGCCATGAGTTGATCGTCCGGTTTGATTACGAAGTTTCCGGAGGCGGGGGCTCGGGGATGATGGACGGCCCGTCCGTGCGGGTGTGCTACCTGACCATCAACTACGGGCATTTCGAAGCAGGCCAGCGATATGTGCTCGAGGCCCGCTCCATGGCGCTCACCCCCGAAGCGCGGCTGTACAGTGCCAAGCGTGAGATCGTTGCACAAATGAGCGACTTCTATTGCCTGATGTAAGCAACCTCAGCGACGGCATGGCGCTATCAACCGGATTGAACAACGCTTTCACTCGGCTCGACCTGCAGCGCTTCGCCTTCTTCGGAGGGCTCAGTAATTACGCTGAAGTCACTGACCTCGACTGCGCCAAGGCCGTAGCCCAGCAGGTGGAAGGAAAAGGCCTTGCGTGCCTGTGGATTGCCAAACTGGAATTCCATGTTCAACGGCTGGTCTGCAGTTACCAGCATTTCTCCCGGTAGCCCCAGTTGCACGTCCTGTTCGAGCTCTTTGGCCTTGAGCAGAATGTGCGCGTTGTATTGCGGGTCCACCGAGCGGATCGTCAGGCGCACCCGTGTGAGGGAGCCTTTAGGCATCTCCAGGTACTGGGCGCCGATAAGGTTGTCTGCCCAATCATCTTTGATTTGCGCCTGCAACGGGATAATTGCCGGGCTGCCAAACTGGTAATGCTGGTTCAACGGCGTTCTGAGCAGCGATTGATCCAGCGCCGTCGCCCTGGCACTGACTTCACGGGCGCGCCTGCCGCGATACTGGCCGATCAGGTTTGCGCGCTCGGCGATGAAGCCTGCGCTGGCGAAGTTCCGGCAGCGCTGCTGGAAGTCGCATTCGGTGAAGGTGCCGCGGCCATCGTGGTAGCGCAACATGCCGTTGGTGTACGACATGATCTCGCGGGGTGTTTGATAGTCACGGAACAGGGAACGTCCACTGAGCACAGGAGGTACCGACAGGGCAAAATAGTCCAGTACCGACGCCGCCAGGTCGACGTGGCCATAGACGCCGGATTTTATCCGCGGCAGCTGTTCCTGCTCTGGCGCCAATGTCAGGTTGAACCCCCAGGAAGAGGCCAGGCGCACGCCGTCTATGCCGTGGGACTCGTCCGAGGTAATCACCACCAGGGTGTCCTTGAACACACCCTTGGCTTGCAGCGCACTGAGGAACTGCCCGAGGGCATCGTCCAGATAGGCAACCGCCGCTTGTTTGGGCGTGTCATAGCGCTGCAGATATTCTTCCGGCGCCGAGTAGGGTTGGTGGGTGCCAACGGTCAGCAAGGTCAACATCCACGGCTTTTTTTGCTTCTTCAGCTGGCCGACGTAGCCAAGCGCACCTTCGAAAAACGCCTTGTCGTCCTTGCCCCAGGGAAATTCCAGGTAGTTGCTGTTGGTGAACCAGTCCAGGCCGTGGGTGGCATCGAAGCCGATGTGCGGCATGATTTTGTCTTTGGCCATGAAACGCAGGCCGGCACCTTGGAGGAAGTGAGTGGAGAAGCCGTTATTGCGCAACTGGGCAGGCAGGCATGCCTGATTGCGTTCGCTTTGCACCAATAGCTCGATGCCCTTGGGCGTGCCATTGTCCAGCTTGTCGTAATCACCGCACAGCATCGCGTACAGGCCACGAATGGTCTGATGGCTGTGCAACACATAGTCGGGTGTATTCATGCCGCGCTCTGCCCAGCGGCTGAGGTTGGGCATGAGGTTTTCTTGGTAGCTGCTGTTCAAGGCTTCGCGGTTGGTCTTGATGTAGGCGCCGGGTATGCCCTCCAGTGCGATGATCAACACGTTGCGCGCGCGGCCGGGCGCGGCGAGCAGTTTTTGTCCGTCGAGATCCAGTTGGGTGAGTCCTGCCATTGGCGGGGTGATTTCGGACTGGTCATCTTCCAGCCATTCCTCCGCCCGCATCTGCACCTCACCAACACCCGCCATCACCAGTTGATGCGGCAGGTTGTACAGGCGCCATTGGTCAGCGTCGGTAGAGTAGAGGTGCTGGGCGCCCCAATGCGCTAACAGCAACACCAGCGGCGCAGCCCACAAGCTTCGTGGCAAGGGCTTGGCGCGGCTGGAACGACTCATCCGGTAAGTCAGCAACCAGATCATCAAGCCACACAGCAAGCTTGCGCCAAGCCACGGATGGGCAAAACCACCACCAGTGGAGTTGCCGACGAATTGCGGGTCGATCAGGTAATGCAGGTCTGAGGCGTTCGGAAGCCTGCCAACTGCGCTGACCAGCTCGGCCGTTGCCACGGTCAGGAAGGACCAGGCCAGCAACAGTGGGAGTGCCAGCCACAAAGGTCGACGATACACGAGCATGACGAGCAGGCTGGCGATGCCGACGTCGGAAAGGTAGCCCAATGGGTTCGACCAGCCAAAAGCGGCACGCTGGCACAGTGGCACGATCAATACCAGACCGACCAGCGCCGCGAGGTGTGCGTAAGGTTGCCGAAGCACGTGGCGGATGATGCTCACAAAAAAAGGCCTTCCATTCATTAAATATTCATATCCGTATGCTGGATGGTATCAGGCGTGGCGAAGTCTGGCTGGGAGATTGACGGATTGCATGTTTACGCAAGGTGTCCAGGCGTGGTGCGGAGGTGGAACGCGGAATCAGCCTTTTCAGGCGTCAGCCTGGTTTTCAAAGATCATTTATATCAAGGAGTTACCGTTTGGGCGGGGCCTGCTCAATCCGGAAATGATTTTGCCTTTCCTGGCCCTAGACTGGCTTTGCCAAGAAGGTTGCCCGATCCGGGCAGAGCCAGGAGCCTCCAATCAATGACAAGAACAACCGAAGAGAAGGTCGAGCTGCTACTGACTGACCCCGTGGCGCTGGCTGAGCATTCCTGCGAAACGTGGAATCAGCTGCCACGCGAAGTAATCGAGTCGCTGCAACTGGCTGCGATCCAGCGTCGTTTCAGGCAAATGCGCGACAGCATTGCGGTACTGACGAAGCTTGCCAATGCCGAGGGTATTGAACAGATCGAGCACATCGACGACGTGGTGCCCTTGCTGTTCGAGCACACCGTGTACAAGTCCTATCCGCCATCATTGCTTGAGAAGAACAACTTCGCGGCGATCAACAAGTGGTTGTGCAAGCTGGTCACCACCGAGACCGCCCAGGCCATCCAGGCTGCCGATGTAAGCGCCTGCGCAGGCCTGGATGACTGGTTTGAAGCCATGGACCGGGCGGTACCGCAGCTTTGCGTCAGCCATACCTCGGGGACCTCCGGGACGTTGTCGTTCTTGCCCCTGAGCAACCGTGAATTCGAAAAGGCCGTACAAATCCGCAGGCTCTACGCCTGGCGCATGAAAGGTCCGCAAGCGACGCAACCGGACATGCACTGCGTGTACCCGTACTACCGCAAGGGTTACCTCAGTCACATGCGTGGTAACTCGGCAATCATGAAGGCGGTACTGCCGAGCCTGGACAACTTTCACCCGGCTTATCCCGCAACACTCTCCAGCGATGTGCTGCATTTGGGGGCTAAAGTACGCGCGGCACATGCCAAAGGCACCCTCGATCGCGTGGTAATCAGTCCCGAACTGATGGCGAAAAAGAACGACTTCGACCAGTTGCAAGCTGACATGCCCCAGCACTTGGCTAACTTCTTCGACGACATGAGCACCAGGCTCAGGGGCCACGTCGTCTACATCGGTGGTACCTGGAATCTTCTCCACAACATGGCCAAGGCCGGCCTTGAGCGGGGGCTGGAAGGGGTATTTCACGCCGATTCGTTCATTGCCACCACCGGCGGCGCCAAGGGCGTGGTGCAGCCTGAGGGCTGGCGCGAGGACGTGCTGCGTTTCACCGGTGCGAGCAAAATCTTCGAAACCTACGCCATGTCGGAAACCCCGAGCGGCTCGCATGCGCTCTGCGAACACGGCCATTACCACTTCTCGCACACGACAATTCCCTTCGTCCTCGATCCCGAAACGGGCAAGTCCTTGCCACGTAGCGGGCGCCAGACTGGCCGTGCGGCATTCTTCGACCTGGGCGCGGATCTGCGTTGGGGCGGTTTCGTCACCGGCGATGAAATCACCGTTGAGTGGGACGAACCGTGCCCTTGCGGCCGCCCCAGCCGTTATGTAGTAGCGCCTATCCAGCGTTACAGCGACAAAAACGGTGGTGACGACAAGATCACCTGCGCCGCCTCCGAACAATCCCATCGTGAGGCGATGGACTTCCTTAATACGCTGGAGCTTTGAACCATGGCCCATCCCATTGCACCGATGATTATCCGCGGCGAAGTGATCACCGACCACTTGATCGAGGTCGGCGGTCGTGGCGGCGACCTGACCTTCCTCACGCCTGATGCGAACAAATACATCGACCGCCTGCCGCTGGGTAACCCGACCAAGCTGGCGGACCTGTACCGCCTGAGCTTCGACGACATACTCGACTACGCAGTTGCACTCGGTGAGCGTCTGGCGTTCGACAACAACGCCTATCTGCAGGAAGCGTGCGAACTGTCATTCTTGACCGCACCGACGACCCCGACCATCGTCAAGGCGTCCTATATGGGCCTGCAGAATCTTCTGCGCCGCGATGTGATCACTGAAATGGTCGAGAGCGCGGTAGGCGTTGAATACCTTGAAGGTTGGGTAAAACGGCAGTTGCTCGATGGTACCGAGCTTGAGGTGCGCTGTTTTGGCGCGCGGACCCTGCATATCGTTGCCGGTAATGCGGTTGCGCTGTCGTTGTGGACCATCATCCGCAATATGGTCCTGCGCAGCGACGCCATCATCAAGGCACCGTCAAACGATCCGTTCACTGCTGCTGCCATCGCCCGCACCATGGTCGACATGGCCCCGGACCACCCCTTGACCCGGCACCTGAGCGTGGCCTACTGGAAGGGGGGCGACCAGGCGTTCGAACAACGGTTGTACCAGCCGCAGAACCTGGAAAAAATCGTTGCCTGGGGTGGTTTTGCTGCCATGAAGCATGTCACCCAGTACATCCAGCCAGGTCTTGAACTGATCTCCCTAGACCCCAAGCGCAGTACCAGCATCATTGGTCAGGGGGCGTTCGACAGCGAGGCGAACATGCGTGAAGCGGCGGTACGCCTGGCTTCGGACATCGGCGCTATTAACCAGAAGGGGTGTGTTTGTGCGCGCACGATCTACGTGCAGTCGGGCACCGACGAGCAGGGGCTGGAACGCCTGAATACCTTTGGCCGTTATGTGTATGACGCCATGTTGGCACTGCCCAATAGCATCAGTACCACGCCCAAACACTACGACCGCAACCTCAAGGCTCATGTCGATGCCCTGCGCCTGGATGACGAGTGGTACAAGGTCATAGGCGGCCAGGCGGGTGAGGGCGCGATCATCTGTTCGCAGTTGCCCGAGCCGGTGCCGTTTTCCACGTTGCTCGACGATCGTACCGCCAACCTGGTGCCGGTCGATGAACTGAGCGAGGTGATGGACGCAGTGGATGCCTACACCCAGACCGTCGGCATCTATCCGGAAAGCATCAAGGATCAGCTCAAGGATGTGCTGCCGCTGCATGGCGCCCAGCGCATCGTTTCGCTAGGTTACGCAGCGGCGATGAAGTTCGCCGCTCCGCAGGATTCGATAGAGCCGCTGCGACGCATGGGCAAATGGATCTCCAACCAGATCGCCTCGCCCCAGACCAGCCCTGCGCCGTGGTTGCGGCCGTCGATCTGAGAGCACACGCGGCGCAATCTCTGCGAACTTCAGCGCCTGCCGGAATGTCCAGACCTTTACACGTCTCGGCAGGCTGCCCTGTCGAGCAGGCTTTGTTCAGCGCCATGAGGTGAGGTCGAGATGACGATGACGGTAGGCGATTTTCTGGTTGAACGACTCAGCCAATGGGGGGTAACACGGATTTTTGGTTATCCGGGAGATGGTATCAACGGGGTGTTTGGCGCGCTGAGCAGGGCCCAGGGCAAGATTGAGTTCATTCAGGCCCGGCATGAAGAGATGGCTGCGTTCATGGCCTCGGCGCACGCCAAGTTTACCGGCGAGCTGGGCGTGTGTATCGCCACCTCCGGGCCGGGCGCCTCGCACCTGATCACCGGGCTGTATGATGCGCGGCTGGACCATATGCCGGTCCTGGCGATTGTCGGCCAGCAGGCACGTACTGCATTGGGCAGCCATTATCAGCAGGAGCTGGACCTGGTTTCGATGTTCAAGGATGTCGCCGGGGCGTTCGTGCAACAGGCGTCGGCACCGTCCCAGGTCCGCCATCTGCTCGATCGTGCGGTACGTACTGCGGTGGGTGAGCGGCGTGTCACCGCGCTCATTCTGCCAAACGACCTGCAGGACATGGACTATGAGGCGCCGGCCAGAGCGCATGGCACGGCGCATTCTGGTGTCGGCTATTCGAAGCCGAAAATCCTGCCTTATGACGCGGACCTGCAGCGCGCGGCCGATGCCTTGAACGCTGGCGAGAAGGTCGCGATTCTGGTGGGTGCCGGGGCCTTGCAAGCGACAGACGAGGTTATCGCCGTGGCCCAGAAGCTCGGCGCGGGGGTGGCCAAGGCCCTGTTGGGCAAGGCCGCTCTACCTGATGACTTGCCTTGGGTTACGGGGAGCATTGGTTTGCTGGGTACCGAGCCCAGCTACAAGCTCATGGTCGAATGCGACACGTTGCTGATGATCGGGTCCGGGTTTCCGTACGCCGAATTTTTGCCTAAGGAAGGCCAGGCGCGTGGGGTGCAGATCGATTTACAGCCCGACATGCTCAGCTTGCGCTATCCGATGGAAGTCAATCTGCAAGGTGATGCCGGCGAAACACTTTTGGCATTGCTGCCATTGCTTACGCAGAAAACCTCGCGCAAGTGGCAGAAGAAAGTTGAAGGCTGGCGCAGCAGCTGGGAAAAGACCCTGGAAAAGCGAGCAATGGCCAAAGCCAAGCCAATTAACCCGCAACGCGTCGTTTTCGAGCTTTCGCCGCGTCTGCCTGAGCAGGCGATCATCACCAGTGATTCCGGTTCATGTGCCAATTGGTTCGCCCGTGACCTGAAAATTCGCCGTGGTATGCAGTGTTCGCTATCCGGCGGCCTGGCCTCCATGGGCGCTGCGGTGCCCTATGCGATTGCGGCCAAGTTCGCCTTCCCGCAACGGCCGGTGATTGCCCTGGTCGGTGATGGGGCGATGCAGATGAACAATATGGCCGAGCTGATTACCGTCGCCAAATACTGGCGGCAATGGCAAAGCCCCAAGTGGATCTGCGCAGTCTTTAACAACGAAGACCTCAATCAGGTTACTTGGGAGCAACGGGCAATGGAGGGTGATCCAAAATTCGAAGCGTCGCAGAACATTCCGGATGTTCCCTATCACCTGTTCGCTATATCCATTGGCCTCAAAGGCATTTTTGTCGATCGGGAAGAGGATGTGGCGGGCGCCTGGGAACAGGCCTTGGCCTCGGAGGTTCCGGTATTGATCGAATTTAAGACCGACCCCAACGTACCACCGTTGCCACCGCACATAAGCCTTGATCAAGCGAAGAAATTCGCCACAACCTTGCTCAAGGGTGACCCGGACCAGTCCGGGATGCTGCTGCAAACGGCCAAGCAGGTGCTGGGGGCGGTTCTGCCGCATAAAAAATGAGGGCCATTAGTACAAGCCTCACATTTTCGACATGCCCTCGATCACCCATTTCAGCGAAGCCGGCAGCATTGGCCCGTGGCCCAACCCTTCAAAGCGCTTGAAGGTCACCTGCAGCCTTGGCACGTTTGCCAAATCTGCACTCAGCTCGCGGGCAGGGCGCTCGGTATCACCTGTGGTGGGGCCTCGCGGCTGCGAAGGTTCTTCGCTGCCGCGCATCAGTAGCAGTTGCGCGTGGTTGTCACCCAAGCGCTTGGGCAAGCCCGCGACTTCATTCAGGATTACGCCATCATGCCACCACAGCGAGGGGCTGGCGGCTGCGTATCGGCTGAACTCGGTAGGGCGGGTGAACAGCGCGTGAAGCACCGCCAACCCTCCGTAGGAATGGCCCCAAAGGGTTTGTCGGCGCTTGTCGATAGGCGCGACGTTGGCGACCATCGGGCGCATGCGCGTGTCGAGCAGGTCGAAGAATTCATCAACGCCGCCGCTGGGCTGGCCCGTTAGCGGGTCACGTTGTGAGCGCTGGCCGGGCAACTGTGGGGTGTAGTCGTAGGTGCGTGAACTGCGCTCGATACGTTGGTCGGTCTGATAGCCCACGGCAACCAGCAACGGTGCCTGGCCTTCGGCGAGCTTGTGCAGTTGCGCCTCGTTCAGCGCGCCGATGGCAGCATTGCCATCGAGCATCCACAGCACCGGGTAACCGGCAGCAGGTGCCGGGCGGTCAGGCCGACCCACCCAGAGCTGGTAATGGCGCTTGCCATCGACGGAGTCGAGGGTGAGGGTGGTGAAAAAATACGCCAGATCCTGCTGCTGCAGGAGGCGGGTGTCCATCTTCTGCTCCCGCAGCGGCTGCGCCAGGGCGACGCCGGGCGCTGCAAGAATCAGCGCCAGTGCCACGGTCAGGGTGGTCTTGTTCATCAGGCGGTCTCGATATTGCTTGCGGGCAAAAAGGCCGCTGGATCTAACCCAGCGGCTGGCGGCCGTCAAAACGACGCGGTCAGGCTAGTGTAGAAGGTACGGCCAGGTTCGTTATAGGTAGCGGCCCCCGCACCTTCGATTCCCGCCACACCCTGGGCGTTACCGGCGCGGTACAGGCGTTTGTCGAGCAGGTTGTCCAAGCCGGTGGTCAGGCTGAGGTTCTTGCTGATGGCGTACGTACCGCTGATGCCAACCAGCGCGTAGGGCGAGAGTTGGTCGTTGGCGCTGCCGGTGACGCGATCACCGTGGTAGTCGTATTTTTTCGGTGTCTGCTTGCCGTACCAGGCCACGCTAAGTTGCAGCGAAAGGTCGTCATTGGCCTGCCAGTCGAGCATCGAGTTCAGGGTGTAGTCCGGGGTGACCGAAAGGGTCTCGCCAGTGGACTTGTTCTTCGACTGCAGCATGTAGGTCAGGTTGTTGCTCCAGGTAAGCTGCTCGCTCAGTGGAATGGTCAGGTTGCCTTCCAGTCCCTCGACCAGTGCCTTGGGAATGTTCTCCCACTGATAGATCGCCGCGTTGGCGTAACTGCCGCTGCCACCTGAGGCAGTGCCGATCGGGCTCTGGCCAGAGTCGATCTTGTTCTTGTAGTCGTTGCGAAAGTAAGTGAGTCCGGCGACCCAACCGTTGTGCTTGAACTCGATGCCCAGCTCTTTGTTGACGCTGGTTTCGGCATCGAGGTTTTCATTGCCTTGCAAGTAGCAACTGGTGCTCTGGCCATAACAGCCCTGGCCACGACTGTAGAGCAAGTAGTCGGGGTTGAGTTGATACAGGTTCGGGGCCTTGTAGGCACGTGCGATACCGGCCTTGAGGGTGAGGGTGTTGGTCAGCGCGTGCGAGAGGTTGAGCGAAGGGCTCCAGTTGTCGCCGACGATGCTGTGATGATCGAAGCGCAGGGCAGGGGTGAGCATGGTGCCGGGCATCAGCTCGATGTTGTCTTCGACGAACAACGAAACGATTTGCGCCTGCGAGGTGGTGTCGCGGCCCGCGCTGCTCAGGCCGCCAACCGCGCCGCCTTCACTGGTGGATTGGGTATTGGCACTGGGGTCATCGAGTTGTTGCTGGCTCCACTCGGCGCCGAGGGTCAGTGTCTGGTCGCGCCAGGCGTTGAGCGGCAGGTTCAGCTCGCCGTGGGCGGTAATGTCACGCAGGGTCGAGGTGTAGAAGTCGGTGCTGCTGAAGATACCCTCGGTGCCACCGGCCAGGCCTTCGTTGATCCGCGAGTTGCGGGTTTTTTCATACTGCAGATACGCCATGGAGCTGCCGAAATCCCAGTCGCCGTTATGGGTGAGGGCGTAACTCTCGCGGTACATGCGATTGGTTTCCTTGCCCAACATGCTTTTCACGTTGGCATTGGAATTGGTGTTCTGGGTGTCGCCGGTATAGATGTTGCCCTGGCGGCTGAACCCCGCCTCAAATGCCAAGCTCTGCTCCGGGCTCAGGCGCCAGGTAAGTTGGCCATTGAGGTCTTTGTTGCGCACGCCTTCACGGCCGGCCGGCAGGGTGCCGGCCTGTTTGCCGGTACGCAGCGACTCGTGACCCTGGTTGATATCCCAGTCATCTGCATCGGTCTTGGCCACGTTGCCATACAGCCGATAGCTGAGGTTCTCGGTAAGGGGGCCATTGAGGCCGAAACTCACACGTTTGCTCGCGCCTTCATCGCCGTGCTGGGGAAAATTCTGGTACACGGTGGCGTTGCCGTGGGTCTGGGTCGAGGCCTGTTTGGTGATGATGTTGACCACCCCACCCATCGCCCCGGAACCGTAGCGCGCGGCAGCGGGTCCACGAATCACTTCGATGCGTTCGACCTGGTCGGCGGGTACCCAGTTGGTGTCGCCGCGCGAGTCGCGCTCGCCCCGCCAGCCGTAGCGCACCGAACTGCGGCTGCTGACCGGCTTGCCATCGACCAGGATCAAGGTGTTTTCCGGGCCCATGCCGCGGATGTCGATCTGGCGGTTGTTGCCGCGCTGGCCACTGGTCGAGTTGCCGGTCAGGTTGACCCCGGGCATGGTGCGGATAATCTGCGACAGGTCATTGGCCGGTGGGCGCTTCTTGATGTCTTCTGCGGTAATGATCGAGACGCCGGGGGCCTGTTTGTTCTCTTCCAGTGCGGTCGCCACCACGGTCTGGCTTTCCAGTTCTATGGGTTCAGGCTCGGTGATGGCAGCTTGCACGGCATTGGCTAACAGGCAACTGGTCAACAGCAGGAACGGGGCGAGGGACAGCGGACGGGACGACATCATCGATCTCCGGAACATCGAGCGGAAGTAAGAGATCGCAGATGATAAGCACTCTTAATTGAGAGTAAAGCGCATTAACTTTCTAAACACTTGGCGCTTGCCGGCAACAGGATATGCAGGCAGAGGCCCGGTTGGGCGTTACTGGCCCACAGCCGACCGCCTTGCAGTTCGATGGCGCGACGGGCAATCGCCAGGCCCAGACCAAAGCCTGCGCCGCTGCCGGGCAGGCGCTGGTAGGGGCTGAAGATGTGCTCCAGCTGCGCCTGCGGCACGCCGGGCCCATGGTCGCGCAGGCGCAGGTGCCAGTGATCGCCCTCGCGCCAGCCATCAAGGCTGATCTCGCCTTGAGGGGGCGAGTGGCGGATGGCATTGCGCAGAAGGTTTTCCATGGCTTGGGCCAGGCTGTCCAGATGCGCTTGCACCTCGCAGTCGGTACCGAGGGAGCTGGGCAGGCGCGCGTGCGACCAGCCGCTTTCGAAACAGGCGTCCTCGCACAGGGCTTCCCAAACCGAGAGTACCAGCACCGGTTCGGTCGGCAATTGTGGGTGTTCAGTGTCCATCCAGGCGAGGTCGAGGGTGTCGACCAGCAGCTTCTGCATGTCGTCTACTTCACGCCCCAGGCGTTCGCGCAGTTGCTCGGGCGCCAGATTGCTGTCGTGAGCGATGCGCAGGCGTGCCAGTGGTGTGCGCAATTCGTGGGACAAGGTACGTAACAGCAGGCGCTGTTGCTCCAGGCTCTGGCGCAGACGGGCGGCCATGTGCTCGAAGGCCTGGGCCAGCTCACCCAACTCGTCGCGCCGCTCTTGCAGCGGCAGGCCGGGGCTTTGCAGGTCATCGGCGCGCAAGGCGTCGGCGCGGTCACGCAAGCGATTCAACGGCACTACCAACTGTCGGTACAGCGCCAAACCCAGAAGCAAGGCGAGCAGGGTGGGTGCCACGCCGTGGGTGATGATGTGCGTCCATGGGGTCAGGCCGGTAGGCAGCATGTGTTCGGGTAACTGAATAACCAGGCGACCGTTTTCGGGGTGTGCGGGAAACTCGATGCTGACGTAGGGCAACTCATCCTGCAGGCGTCGACTCATTGGCCAGTCGAGCTTGCGCATGAAGGTAAGACGGCCAGCCTCATTGGCGCTCAAGGGCGTAGTGCCGAGGCTCTCCAGCCGCGGTCCCACCAGCGCCACCCAGGTGTGTTCAGCGTTCTGCAGGTGTTGGCGATAGGCTTGGGCGCCGCCCGCGCCATCTTTTTCCCAGGCGGCTTCGGCTTGCTGCGCGTAGCGCGCGAGGTACTGCTGGTCCTCGGGGCTGAGGAAGTAGGTGCTGCGCTCTACCGACAAACCCCAGGTCCAGATCAACCAGGTGAGCAGCAGGCAGAAACCGACTTGCAGCAGGGCCAGTTTCCACAGCAGAGGATGCCGACGCATTAGCTCGCTTCCGTTTCCACCAAAACGTAGCCCTGGCTGCGTACTGCCTGGATCTGCAGGTGTTGCGCGCCAATCTGCGCGAGTTTGCGCCGCAAGTTGCACACATGCACGTCGAGGCCGCGATCCAGGCGAGTGAAGGCGCGGTGTAGCACTGTCTGATAAAGGAAGGCCTTGCTCAGGGCCTCGCCGGGATGCGCACGCAAGGTCGCGAACAAGCGATATTCGGAGCCGGTCAGGCCGGCGCTGCGACCTTGGTGCATAACATCCTGAGCGTACTGATCGAGGGTCAATTCACCATCGCTCGGGGCCTCGGCGTGGCGGCGGTCGAGGGCGACTCGGCGCAACAATGCATCGACGCGAGCATCGAGCTCGGCAAGGCTAAAGGGTTTGGGCAGATAGTCGTCGGCGCCACGAGTGAAGCCACTGATTCGGTCCTGCTCGGCACCCAGCGCCGACATTAACATCACCGGTACTACCTGATGGCGGCGCAATTCGTCCAGCAGGCTGAGGCCGTCGACACCAGGCATCATGATGTCCAACAGCAGCAAATCAAAACCACCCTGGTGCAGCACATCCAGGGCCTGGGTGCCGTTCTCGCACGCGGTGACGGTAAAGCCTCGATCTTGGAAATGCCGCTCCAGGTCGTGGCGCAGGCGCGGATCGTCTTCGGCGAGAAGCAGCTTGGGGGACACGGAACAGTCCTTGATGAGAATTGATTACAAATACGAATACTCTCACTGACGGTGGGGTGATGGCAATGTCGACGTACAAGTCATTCTGAACACACGCCAGCAGATTTGCTTTAAATGTAAAGTATTCGCATTTATACTGCGCGGCCGCGCCTACCTCCATGGCATCCGTATTTTCTTCGCGCAGGTCATCGTGCAAGCCGAACCGCCCAAACTCACTCTCCTGGCCACCTTGGTTCGGCATTACGACGATCTGGTGGATCACGTTCGCCGCCGTTTCGGCGCCCGGGTCTTTGCCCGCGAGGTGGTGCATGACGTGTGTGTGCAGTTGCTCGAAACGGATGAAAAACAAGGTGTGCGTATGCCCTTGGCGTTGCTGCGCAAAATCGCCCATGACACGGCCATTAGTCGCTATCGCAGTGATCGTCGACGTGAGGCCTGGGTGGTGGCGGTGCCAGCGCTGCCGGAAGTGGCCAGTACTGCCCCGAGCCAGCAGCGCCACCTTGAAAGCGTTAGGGCGTTGGAACAGTTGAGCGCAGCAATCGCCGCGCTACCGCCGCGTTGTCAGATGGTGTTTGTGATGCACAAGGTGTACGAACTGCCTCAGGCTGAAGTTGCCAAGCGTATGGGCATTTCCCTGAAAACCGTGGAGAAGCACCTGCGCCTAGGCATGAGCGCTTGCCGCGAGCATCTGGGCACCGAGGTATTGTCATGACCCATACCCCGCGCAATGCCAAGGATTTCAGCCAGGAAGACGAGGCTATTGCCCGTTTTCGGGAGGACCTCAAGGCACGTTTTCCGCTGCCCGCACCCACGCCGCCGAAGAACAGGCGCACCAACGCAAAAGTGGCAAGCCTGTTGCTATTGGCAATCGCTGCGGGGGTAGCGTGGGTCGATCCGGCCTATCAGCGCCAGCAGGTCGTCAGCCCGCTCGGTCAGCGTCAAGCACTGCAACTGGCCGATGGCAGTACCGTGTTGCTGGACAGCGACAGTCAAATGATGGTCAGTTGGCACCTGCGCAGTCGTCAGGTGGTGTTGGAGAAAGGCCAAGCGCTGTTTGAGGTTTCGCCGAGGGTGTACCGCCCGTTCCTGATCGATGCCGGGTCGGCAACGGTGCGTGTAGTGGGTACCCGCTTCAACGTCAAACGAAACGAACAGGATGTGCACGTCACGGTGCTCGAAGGCAAGGTAGCCGTACGCGGCAACGCCTCTGATACCGTGGCGCTGCTCGAGCCCGGCCAGCAATTGCGCGTTCGCAAGGGTATTGCCGGGCAACCGCTGCAGGTTAACGCCGATGATGTCAGCGCCTGGAAAGACAGCCGCCTGGTGTTTGAAAGCACTCCTCTGGCCGAGGTCATCGCCACGCTCCAGCGCTATCACCGTCAGCCCATCACGCTCTTGGACCAGCGCCTTGCCCGGTTACCGGTTTCCGGTGTGTTTGACAGCGATCATGTCGAGCGCCTGCTGGCGCTGTTGCCCGCCATCTTGCCGGTGAGTGTTTCCACCGCAACCGAGGGTGCGGTGCTGATCAAATACGCCGACACGAAAAAATAATCGTCGACCGGGGTAGGGGTGTGCAGCGCTTGCGGCGGCTATCTCCATGCAAACCTAATCCGTGGAGAATAAAAACGTGAGTCAGCCCCTCCTGCGCGCGCCTGTGCGCCTGTCTTTGCTGGCCAGCAGCTTGCTGCTCAGTCAATGGTCGTTGGCGCAGTCGGCACCGGTCGATTTTGATATTCCAGCCGCAGCGCTGGAGAAATCCCTGAATGCCGTGGCCCGGCAGTCCTCGGCACAGATCCTGTTCGCCAGCGACATCACCGCTGGCAAGCAAGCGCCTGCACTGCATGGCCGCTACACCTTGCAGGAAGCGCTTGAACATTTGTTGGGCAAGAGCGGGTTGACCGCGCAGGCGCGTGACGAGCACACCTTTCTGGTGGTGCCGGGCACGCCTGCACAGACACGCCAGTCTTCCACTACCGAAGCCGCTGCGGTAGAGCTGGCGAGCCTGGAAATCAGCTCCTCGCGACTCAACAGTGACCTGGTGCCTCAAGCCCGGCAGGTCAATGTCATCGAGCGCGAACAGCTTGAGCAACTGCGCCAAGGTTCCGATGGCCTGGCGACCTTGCTGGCCAAAAGTATTCCCGGCATGTCCGACTCCAGCCGCACTATCACCGATTACGGCCAGACCCTGCGCGGGCGCACTATGCTGGTGCTGGTCGATGGCGTACCGCTGAACACCAACCGCGACTCTTCACGTAACCTTGCAAACATCGACCCGGCCCTGATCGAGCGCATCGAAGTGATCCGTGGCAGCAGCGCTATCTATGGTGCGGGGGCCACCGGCGGGATCATCTCTATCACCACCCGCCCAGCCGGAGGTGAGCCGCGTGCGCAGACAACGCTCAGTGCCGTATCGCCCCTGAGCCAACTGGACAGTGACGGCCTTGGCGGACAGTTGCAGCATCACCTGTCAGGCTCACAGGGCCAGGTCGATTATGCCCTGGACTTCGGCGCCCGGCACATTGGCGCATCCTATGACGCCAAGGGGCAGCGCATTGCACCGGAGCCGAGTCAGGGTGATCTGTTCGATTCCAACACCTACAACATCGGCGGCAAATTGGGTTTGCGCATCGATGATGTACAGCGCATCCAGCTGTCTGCCAGCCACTACAACGCCGACCAGAACACGGACTACACCTCCGATCCATCCGTGGCCCGCTTGCCTGCAGGCACGGTGCCGGCGCGGCCGTTGTCCGGCTTGTCGCTGGACGAGCAGAACCAGATCAAGAACACCTTGTTGAACCTTGAATACGCCCACACCGATATTCTCGGCGGTTCGCTCAATGCCCAGCTGTACTACCGCGACTACTTCACCCGTTTCACGCCTTTCGACGCACGGGCCGTGGCTACCCGTGGGCGCAATGTCGATCAAGTGATGCAGAACAGCGAGGTGTTCGGCAGCCGCGTGACCTTGCGCACACCGCTGGGTGAGCAGGGCAATACCGAGTTGTTGTGGGGCGCTGACTTCAACCAGGAACGCAGCGACATGCCCATCGACATCTTTGATCCGCAGGCGTACGACGCCAGTGGTGGCCGGGTGTTCGACAAGATCGGCAAGCTCACCTACATGCCCGACCTGACCACCCGCAGTCTCGGTGGCTTCGCCCAACTGCAGCATAAGTTCAACGATCAATGGTCGATGGAAGGCGGCGTACGTTACGAATACGCTACCGCCCAATACGATGATTTCATTCCCCTGTCGGAGTCGACAGCAACTCAACCGGCCACGGTCCAGGGCGGCGAGATTCACTACGATTCGGTGCTGTCCAACTTCAGCGTGACCTACTCACCGGTGGTCGGGCAGGAAGTCTATGCAGCGTTCAGCCAAGGCTTCCAACTGCCCGATATTGGTGTGCAACTGCGTAACGCTCGGCGCGGGTTCGACATCGACGCCTCGAACCTGGAACCGGTCAAAACCAACAACTACGAATTGGGCTGGCGTGGCGCCGTCGGCGAGCAGACGCTGGCATCGCTGGCGGTGTTCTACACCACCTCCAAGCTTGGAGACGTACAAAGCTTCAACAACGGCCTGATCCTCACACGTACCAAAGAGCGCATCTACGGCGTGGAAGGTAGCGCCGACTGGCTGACTAGCGACGAGCGCTGGGGCGCAGGCGGCTCCTTCACCTGGATGAAGGGCAGGGAGCAGCCGGACGGTGGTGACTGGCAGGACATGACCGGCTACCGCATCCCGCCGCTCAAGCTGACCGCCTACCTGCAGTTCAAACCGAACGAGGACTGGAGCAACCGTGTGCAGGCCACCTACTTCGACGGTGAAGACTACCGCTTGAACGGCGTCGCCAGCTTCGGTCGCCGCCAGGTCGACAGCTACACCACCGTGGACTTGATCAGCCAGTACCAACTGAGCGCAGACGATCAACTCAGCGTTGGTTTGCAGAACCTGTTCAATCGAGATTACTACCCGCTCTACAGCCAACTGATGCGTAGCAGCAATAACACCAGTCACTTGCCTGCACCGGGGACGGTGCTGACCGCGAGTTATACGCATCAGTGGTAGGTTGTCGCGCTAGACCGCGGGCGTGATTCGGTGAAAACAGCACTGGAGTACAAATGTACTCCAGTGCTCTTATTGGCTACTCCGTGCCGCTATCAGCGGTGTTGTACAGGTGGCATTGATTGTCTGCGCAATACCACCGGCTCATAAATCTAACGCAAGCGCTTGCCACCCGATTTCCGATCCAGCGCATATAAAAGCCCTGCGATCAGCAGCGCACCGCCCACCAGGCAGGCCTTCGGCACCGAGTTTTTGCCCGATCGCCATCCACCCTGTACCCGGCGTTCGCCGCTGGCAGGCTCAAAAAGATTGCCGGTTGAGTTGGCCGATGCGGCGCTGTGGTTCAGACCCAGACGCGTCAATAACCCCGACAGTCGATTGAATCCCGGTAGTAGAAAATGCGTCAGGCGTGCCACTGTGGCTGCGGCACCGACGGTGGTGCTGGTGCGCGGGTTGATTGCACATCGAACCATCGCCTGGGCCACTCGGTGTGGGTCGTAGACGGGGGGAGGAGGCTTGAGTGCATGGCCGGTAAAGTTGCCGCCATCACGAAAACCCGGGGTGTCCATGACGGCGGGATAGATATCGCAGACATGAATAGCGGGAAAGCCATTGAGCTCGCCGCGCAGTGCTTCACTGAAACCGCGCAAGCCGTACTTGCTGGCCGAATAGGCAACGGCATAAGGCTGCGCCACCCAGCTTCCCAGCGACAAGGTATTGATCAACACACCGCTTTTCTGCGCTTTGAAATAGGGCCAGGCGACGTAGGCGCCGCGCAGGTAACCCAGCAGATCGGTCTGTATCACTTGCTCGTGAGCCTCTAGCGGGGTGTCTTCAAAGCTGCCCACTGCGCCGACCCCGGCGTTGTTGATCCAGATATCGATACGACCACCTCCAAACGCCGCGGCTTGAGCCGCCAACGCCTGCATCTGCGCGCTGTCGGTCACATCGGTTGGTACGGCAAGCGCCTGCGTCCCGCAGTCGGTGCATTCGTCGACAACATCGAATAGGGCCGACTCGTCCCGCGCCGCCAACACCAGGCGGGCACCTCGGCAGGCGAACGCGTGGGCTGCCGCTCGGCCGATACCGCTGGAAGCGCCGGTGATGACCACCAGCTTGCCTGCCAGGGAATTGCGCACGGACAGCGGGCGAGGTGACTCATAGCGTGTTTGGCTACCCGCCTCAAGCGTATCGAGCCGAGCTTCCTGGTGTACTTCCTCAAGTTTCAGTTGGGTGCCGTCCGCCAGGGTCAAGGTGAGGTCCTCGATGGTGCCGGCGATCCGGTCGGGATACACAGGCTGCCCTTGAGGATCGATGTCGTCGTAAAGAAACTTTTGGCCTTCCATCCAACCTATGGCGGTCAGCAGTTCAGGGCCCAGGTAGTACTTTGCGTCGAGAAAGAACCCGGGGAATTGACGTGTGCGCTCGCGGCTCTCGATGGTGTAGCGTTGGCCGGGCTTCATACCGGTGGCTGGATCGATCACGGCCGTATCTCCATGCTGTTGTTTTGCGATAGAGGGGGCGATTGATGCGGGGGTTCAACCCAGATTGACGGAAGGATGCACAATCTCGGCGAGCGCATACGTAATCCGATCAAACTTTCGCGGCCCTGTGGGTTCTTCTGAAAACACAACGTTGCTACAGGAGCACACCATGACCTCCAACGATCCCAAGCATGACGATAAGGTGCCTCGGCCGCTTTCTTCTGAAGAGGCTCAGCAAGGTGAGCAGGTTCGCGGGCCGGTGCTTGAGCGCCCTGACCCGGACACCGAGACGGTGGACAAAGTAATCACACCGACATCGATCAAGGAGCAGGAAGAAGAAACCCGCGAGATTGAGCGCCGCCTGGCCGAAATCGAGAATAAAGCCCGACGCTGAATACAATCGGAACTGCCGGGGCAGGCCATCGGTTCTTGCTAATGTGGCGTGTTCGTTGGCAGTCAATTATCAGCAACCCAGGCTTACGGTGAACAAATGGATGCTCTTTCCGGCAATGGCCTGTCAACGCGCAGCCAAGTGGTTCGGCACCTGATACTGGCGTTTTGCGGCATGTTGATGGTGATTCTTACGCTCGGATTGGTGTCGTTCTATCGCATCGCCGACTCACTCGATCAGCGCGAGGTAGGGCAGAGCCGCTTTCATGCCGAATCGGCGATGGCCCAGTTGCAGAAGAATGAGCGCAGCTATTTGCTCACCCATGCTATCTGGCAGTCAGCCTATGATCATCTCGGCCGCGAGGCGGATGCGCGCTGGGCCTACGAGGCTGACAATGTCGGACCGACGCTCTACACCACCGACGGCTATGCGGGTGTTTTCGTGCTGGATGATCAGCGCACCGGCTATGCCATGGTGGATGGCCAGTTAAGCAGTCAGGGCTTCGAACACTACAGCGATGATGCAGGCAAGATCCTCAGTCAGGCTCGACAAGTTGCGGAAAACCAGCAAGCAACCGCCGGCTACCTACAGTTTCGCGACCAACCGGCGATGTTCACCGCCGCAGTCATCCAGCCTCCATCACTACCTCACCATCTACCTGCGCCCAGCGCGGTGCTGGTGTTTGTGCGGGTGCTCGAAGCGAGTGTGCTCGAGCCCCTGGGGCGCAGTGCCGGTCTGGACGGCCTGGGCGTTGGCGCTGCTGGCAGCGCCAGCCAGGCAAAAGGCGCACTGCCGCTGGAAGGCAGCGGCGATGAACTTTCATGGACCATTGCCCAACCGGGACGCGAGCTGATTGCCACTGTGGTTCCAGCGCTGGCGCTGGCCGTGGTGCTGATAGGCTTGCTGGTCGCGGTACTGGCCCGCTATGGCATACGCGCGAGCGCCGGCATGGACCGAAGCCACCGGCAACTGGCCGTGTCCAAAGACGCACTGGAAACCAGCGAAGAGCGTTTTCGCGCCGTGGCCGAGGCGTCCTCCGACTGGATTTGGGAGACCGATGCGCAGTTGCATCTGACCTACCTCTCGGCGCGCTTCGCCGAGCTTACCGGGCACCCAATTGATGCCTGGTTGCAGCGACCCATTACGCAGTTGCTCGACTGCGACACCGCCCATATCGAAAACTGGCTGCACGGCTTGGCCGCGAGCCAGGCGTCGGGCAGCCTGCGCTGCCAGTACCATGATCAACTCGGCCAGCAGCGTATCTGCCGAATTGCGGCACGGGCGATTGTTGATCACGCCCGGTGTACCGGTTTTCGCGGCACTTGCAGCGATATCACCGATGAAGTGGCGGCCCATGCGCAGATCCAACACCTTTCGTTGCATGACGCGCTTACCGGTTTGCCAAACCGCAACAAACTTTTTCGTTTTCTCGAACTGGGCGAGCAGGGAGCCTTGCCGCACGCCTTGGCGGTGATCATGCTCGACCTGGACAACTTCAAGCCAATCAACGACAGCCTTGGCCATTCGGCCGGTGACGCCGTGCTGGTTGAGGTGGCAAGACGCCTCGGCCAGGTTACTCGAGACAGCGATCTGGTAGCGCGCTTGGGAGGCGACGAGTTCATCATCGTCTTGACCCGTCCAGGCCAGCACGAAGAGATGGATCGGTTTTGCGCCCGCGTGGTGGAAACCCTGCAACACCCAATTTTAGCGGAGGGCCAGTCGGTTCAGGTCGGCGTCAGCCTGGGCGTGGTGCTATCGGCTGAGTATCCGGGTACGCCGAGTGACTTGATTCGCTACGCCGACCTGGCCTTGTACAGCGCCAAGCGTGCAGGCAAGCACACCTGGCGCTACTTCTCCACGCAGATGAACGCCGCCCTGGTGGAAAAGCGCACGCTTGAGCACGAGTTGCTGGAGGGCATTGGCCGCGATGAGCTTGTGCTGCACTATCAGCCGCGCTTCAAGGTCGATGGCGTAACCGTTGCCTCGGTGGAAGCGCTGGTGCGCTGGCGACACCCGCGCCTGGGCCTGTTGCCTCCTGATCGCTTCATCGCCTTGGCCGAGGAGTCGGAACTGATTGTCCTGCTGGGCAACTGGGTCATACGCGAAGCCTGCACCAAGGCCAAGGCCTGGCCGATGGAGATCATGGTCTCGGTGAACATGTCGCCAGCCCAGTTCAGTCGCAGCGACGTGGTTCATGATGTCGCCGAAGCCTTGCGCCACACCGGCCTTGCGGCCCACCGCCTGGAGTTGGAAATTACTGAGAATGTCATGCTCAATGATGTCGAAGGTGCCTTGCAGACCATGAACTCGCTGAAAGAGCTGGGTGTCAGGCTGAATATGGATGATTTTGGTACCGGCTATTCTTCCCTGGGTTACCTGCGGACTTACCCCTTCGACAGCATCAAGATCGACAAGCGCTTCGTTCAGTCGTTGGGCAAGAGCGCTAGTGATCGCAGCGTGGTCCAGGCGATCATCAACCTGGGCAACGCCATGGGCATGACGGTGACTGCCGAAGGTGTGGAGACGGCCGAACAACTGGCCTTGCTCAACGATGATCAATGCCATGAAGTTCAGGGCTTTCTACTCAGCCGCCCGGTGGACAACGACGTACTTGTGCAGATAATGCGTCGCCAACGGGCGAACACCGCGACCGAGTCCTCTGGTTAGGCGCTTGTTATTTTGAAACGCGTAAGCCAGAGACAAGGATAGAATGCCGGTCACTATCTACGAGGAAACACGATGTTGTTACCTGATTTGAGCCGTGGTCAAACCGACTATCAATCGTTATCTGTCCAATGAGTCGCACGCTGTTTATTTCGCTGGATGGGCCCAAGGGAACTGGCAAAACCACGCTGCTGGAAGCCATAACCCAAACACTGCGGGCCGACAATAAAAAAGTGATCCGACTGTGCGAGAAGAAAAGCGATCCCTTTCGCGGTGAAACAATGGCGCTGGTCAACAAACTTGTGAGGAATCCCAACCAGGACCTGGAGCTGGAAGTTTGTCAGCGCTTTGCCGATAGCCGTCGTTGGATTTCCCAGCAGGTACTGCCCAAACAGCCGCAGGACAGCATCATCCTGATCGACCGCTGGTACCCGTCCGATGCCGCGTTTCGCCGATTACTGCCGTTTGCACAGATTCTGCAACTGAACCTTGCGCGAAATGTGCGAGTGCCTGACCTGCACGTGGGGGTTGTTACGGCTCCTGAAGTGTCGTGGGCGAGGGCGGCAGCGCGATCACGGGGCCTGGGCAGTACGGTGATTCATAGCCTGGAAGAACAGGTCGCTTGTACCGAGGCGTTTGAATGCGCCGTTCGCGATCACGGCTGGGCGCTATGCCGTAATGAAGGGACAATCGAAGACGCAACGATGCAGGTGGTTTCTGAGATCTACAGGCTGTTTTGAAGCGCCTGGTGGGTAGTCAGGCGTCCGTCGCCTACCTTTTATCCTCCTCCAGGATGGTCGCTGCCAGCTCCAGGGTGCCTCTGCCTCCGCGGCGCAGGCAGGCAATCAGCGACAACCAGGGAATGTCGGTAAGGCGCACCTCTGAGTTTGGGATCGCACGGACTTCACCCGCCGTTCCGCCGGCAGGGCCTCCATCAGGCAAGTAGATCAGCAGCCAATCACCGCGACTTTCCAGCACCAGACCAAAACGATATCCCTCGCCCTCGCTGATCATTCCGACTTTGGCACCTTCGATGTCGTCCAGGCCGGCGAAGCGTGCGGTAGCGTCTTTGAGCAGTTGGTAACCTGGTAGGTTGCCAAGCAGCCGGGTTTCAAGTGTGTCGAGTGTCCGCGTTGCTATTGCTGTTTTGGCCAGCAACCCGGCGAGAAAGCAAAACAGCGCCAGGAGTATCACCGTGGCCAGGGTCACTGAGGTAACCCCGGCAACGCTGAAGCCACTGAACAGTGGAACCACTTTCTGTACGGGACCGCTGAGCAGGTGAATGGCCTTTTCGATAAGGACGAATATCAATACCAACGGCAGAATGAGCAGCAGCCCGCCGGCAATCGTGGTCTTGATGAAACTGAACATGAGACCTCCTGCGCTGGAGCGCAACGGGGGCAGCGTTAGAATCGCCACGTAGCCCCGGCACCGAGGATGTGCAGGGCGGCATTGCGATAAGTGCCAGACAACGTGGTACCTGAGCGCGCCTTGGTTTGCTCCACGTCCATGTCACCAAGCCAGACCAGTGTGTACGCGGCGTGCACGTCCAGGCCCTGGTCAATCTGGTAGTTGACCCCAGTCGCCAACCGCCAGGCTTCGCCCATGGGGTTGTCGACCGTGCGGTCTTTGTCGTCCACCGCAGAACTGTCGTAACCAAGGCCCAAACTCAAGCGCAGGCGCGGATTGATCTGGTACTGCGTACCGACAGAGGCATGCCAGGTGTCTTTGTACTCGCGATCGACAGTGCGACTGACGCCCAGGGCATCGGCATCCACTTCGACGCCGATGTTGCCAAATTCGCTCCAGTCCTGCCAGCCGAGACTGCCCAATAGCTTCCATTGCGCATTGAGGTCGTGGGCGATACTGAACAGCGCGGTTTGCGGCACCGCCATATCCAGCTCCAGCGAGTCGGTACCCAAGCGGCCAAGTGCGCCATTGAGGATAAGGTTGTCGACCTTGTCCACATCAGGCTTGTCCTTGAATTCCAGGTCGATCTTGCTGGTATAGGCGAAGCCAATCTGGGTGCGCTCGCTCAGTTTGTACAACAGCCCCACGTTGACCCCGGTGCCGACGTCGGTGTCCTTGTACTCAAGCTGGCCATCGGGGCGATCCAGCAGCCCCAGCAGGTTGTTGTTGATGGCCATCTCGTTACGGTAGTAGGCGACCATGATCCGCGGGCCAATACCGATGGACAGGTCATCGGTAAACTTGTAAGCCAGCGTCGGTTGCAATGACACGCCAATAATCGCCGCCTCCTGGTTGAAGTAGCGGCCGGCCCAGTCATCATCGTAATCCAGTGCCAGGCCAAAATTGCCGTACATGCCAAAGCCGATTGCCGAGCGTTCATCGATCTGGTGGCTGATGAACAGGCTGGCGCCGGGCAGGTACTGAAGCGCGTTGCCGCCTTCGTTGCCGTCGAACTGGTTGCGACTGTCGCGTGAGAAACGCATGTCACCGAGGATCACTTGCGCGTTGGCGCTGATCTGGGTGCCCTGTAACTCGGTAAGGCCCGCAGGGTTGCTCATCAACACGCTAGGGTCGGTTGCCAGCGCAGCAGAACCGGCATTGGCGAGGCCATTGCTCTCCTGGCCTGCCTCGTAGATCAGAATGCCTCCAGCCCCCGCTTCGCTGCTTAGCAGACATAAGCTCAACGCCAGGCCTGTAAGGCGCACACCATGGTCGAGATCACACGTGGCTGACTTCATTAAGCCTCCTCATGGTCAATCCATTGAATTCGACCTGCCGCTGACGTCGGCAGGTCGTTGGGCCATGTCTTAGTGTTTGCTCTTGAGTTGCTCGAACGATTTGACGATGTCGATCGCCCAGCCATCGAGCACCGCCCTGGCATCCTTGGCAGTCATCACTTGGTCGGAGTTGTCCAGATCGGCCCCAGCGCCCTTGCGTACCACCTGGGCAACGACCTTGTTGTTGCTGGCATCGAGGAACTGGGCTTCAGTCGACAGGCTGGTGTCTTGGTCTCGAATACCGGTTGCAGCACTGACGCCTGCAGCCACCAGTGCGATCGGGATCACTTCGTACGGGCGCAGCCCTTTGGTCTTGGCGGATACCGCCGTGATCGCGGGGCGCACGACCAATACACCCGGCCCTGGGCCTTTGGCCAGCGGCAGGACTTTGGAGAATTGTGTTTGTAGGGCCTGATTGTAGTATTGGGTGATGCCTTGGAGGGTCGAGTCAGGAATTTTTTCAGTGGCTTGAGGTTTGGGATAAAGCTGGCTTGGCTCGACATAAACGCTGCTGAACTTGTTCACGTTCAAACCTGGTTCGATCCAGCGCATAACCGCTGCACCAGACGGTGACTTTTCTTCCTTCAAGGCACTGTAGTCCTTGAGAAAACCGGAATACTGGTCGGGTTCAACATATTTACTGGCGCAACCTGAGAGCGCCAAAGAACACACACACACAACGCTGCAGCAAGTGATTTGGCCTGCATGGTAACGCTCCGAATTAACTGACTGGTTGAAGCCTGAAACGGCAACTTTGAGCGACCAGGGGAGAGGGCGGCTGCCTTCCAGTTGCCGCCATCTCCCAAGGTTGACGCGTTATGGCGTGACGATGTTGAACCAGAAGTCGAAGTTGTCCATGTAGCTCATCAACTCCTCCAGCTTGCCTTCGTTACCTTCAACCTTGATATCCCCCGAACCCTTGGCGTCTTTGAGCGTGGTTTGCTTGAGCATCAGATTGTTAAGCGTGTCGCGGGTCAGGGTGATGGTGGCGTCTGCGTCCTTCGATTGCATGCCCTCGGTATGGTTGAGTACACCGTTGACCATCTCCAGCGTGTACTTCTGCTTCAGATCGGTGAAGTCGAGATTGAGCGTGATGTGCTTGCCTTCGACTTCGGGCCCTTTCAGGCGCATCGCCAGGTAATCGAAGAACAGGTCCAGGTCCATCGCCTTCACCGTGTCCGGGCTTGCAGTGTCCGGAGTTGGCAATTTCTGCACGCCGTTGCGAAGTTCCTGGGCGCCGGTCAGGTAGAAGTTGCGCCATGGACCACTCTCGGCCTGATAGCCCAGTTGTTCCAAGGCATCGGCCTGCAGGTTTTTCGCCGCTTGATTGCCTGGCTCGGCAAACACCACGTTGTTTACCACCGAGGCCACCCAACGGAAGTCACCCTTGTCGTAGTACTCCTTGGCCTTCTTCAGTACGGTATCGGCACCACCCATCATGTCGACGAAACGCTTGGCTTCTTCTTCAGGCGGCAATTCCCACAATGTGGCCGGGTTACCGATGAACCAGCCCAGGTGCAGGACATAGGTTGCTTTGACGTTGTGATTCAGCGAACCGTAGTAGCCACGGTTGGAAAAGCGGTTGGCAATCGACTTGGGCAGTTTTACCTGCTCGGCGATTTCGGTCATGGTGTAACCCTTGTTGGCCAGACGCAGGGTTTCGTCGTTGATGTAGCGGTACATGTCACGTTGCGAGGACAACTGATCCTTTACTTCCTTGTTGCCCCAGACCGGCCAGTGGTGCATGGCGTACATCACCTGGACATCATCGCCCCACATCTTCAACGCTTCGTTGAGGTATTTGGACCATGGCAGTGGTTCGCGGATTTTCGCGCCACGTAGCGAGTAGGTGTTGTGCAACGTATGGGTAGAGTCTTCGGCCGTGTTCAGGGCCTTTTTCTCCTTGATGTAATACAACATCTCGGCTGGTGCTTCGCTTCCCGGCGCGTAGAGGAATTCATAGGTCAAACCGTCGATAACGCGGGTCTCGCCGGTTTTTTCGATGATGTCGGTCGGCGGGATGAGGGTCACGGTACCGGCAGAGGTGGTGGTACCCAGGCCTGCGCCCAACTGACCTGTTTCATTCGGCGGCAGCAGGTTCCCGTACATGTAGCTGGCCCGACGGCTCATGGCCGTACCGGCCATGACGTTCTCGGCTACTGCATGTTCGAGAAAGCCCTTGGGTGCATAAACTTTGACCTTGCCAGCCTTGACGTCGTCTTCGTTGATTACCCCGCGCACACCGCCGTAATGGTCAACATGGCTGTGGGTATAGATCACCGCGACTACCGGTTTCTTTGGACGGTGCTTGAAGTACAGGTCAAGCGCCGCCTTGGCGGTTTCGCTGGAAATCAACGGGTCGAAGATGGTGATGCCTTCCTTGCCTTCGACGATGGTCATGTTCGACAGATCGTAGTTACGCACCTGGTAGATACCATCGGTAACTTCGAACAGGCCTGAGATGTTGATCAGTTGTGACTGGCGCCACAGGCTTGGGTTGGTGGTGTCGGGCGCTACTTCGCCCTCTTTGATGAAGGCGTATTTGGCCGGGTCCCAGATTACATTTCCGGTCTTGCCCTTTATGACCTCTGAAGGTAATGGAGCAATAAAGCCTTTGTGGGCCAACTCGAAGGATGTCTTGTCATTGAACGGTAGTTCTTTGAGTAAGGCGTTATTCGCAGCTTTCGTGGCCTCAGTCGCGGCTTTTGGTTGCTCTGCGGCCATTGCTTGGGTCGCTAGCGCGATGGCGACGACCAGTGAACATGTCATGCCCGCTACTTTGCGAGCTTTCGAACTACTGGAAAAAAATGCCCAGACTTTATCTCCAAACTCATCGCTATGCTCCTGCTGGTCGGGAAAGGCACTATCAAAGCTGTACGCGCGCTTAGATAAACGTAGAAGGTTTCTGTCGCGCAGCAACTTTTAAATGAACAACTTGCTACTTTATCTGTCAGGTCGTGCCTACAAAGTCGGCGGCTTAGGCGAAAATGTCGGCGTCTCTCAACCACTGAATCGTTTAATTTGATGGATGAGATTTCCTACTATTGGTGAAAATTGGCTACTTAAACTTAGGCGCTGTAGTGTGATGGTGACGCTATTGTTTTCGTATCGAGAGGATAATTAACCGTTCGGTAACCCAAGTGTGATGGAAGCACTTAAATGATTAGATGATTGGTGGCATTTTGATGTTGATTGAATATGGGTTTTAACACGATGTTAAAACCCACTCTCTCGCAGCAACACTGCCGCCACATGGATAAACCCTTGGCCTAGCAAACTGCGACGTTCACCAGCGATCTGCAGCCGACCGCGGGTTTCGCGCAAGGTGGTTGGCGCACCATCGAGTTTGATCAACACATGGAACAGTGGGGGCGTCGGCAATAGTTCCTTGCCCCGGCTGGCGACCGTCAGCGGTCCGCCGAAACGCGAGGCGAGCATTTCGTGGTGCAGTTGACTGACGCGTGTACTGCCGATAGCGAGCACGCTGCCAGTGATGGGGGTTGGTTGTCCTTCGGGGTAAAAGCGCACCGCGCCGCCCGCTACAAGACGCTGCACTTCATCCTGGTCGACGTAGGCGTCAACCTGCCAATGCCGTGGGTCGACCAGGATGCCGATGGGTTCGCGACTGCTGACCCATTGCCCGGTTTGCCAGTTAGGGTCCAGGTCGAGCCATTGACCTTCGAACGGGGCTTGCAACGTCAGCCGGGCAATTTCCGACCGTGCTGCGCGCGCTTCTTCGAACTGTACGTCCAGGCGCTGGCGGGTGGCGATGGCCTGGTCGGCACCAGAAGGGTCGGCAATCAGGCCGCCGAGGCGAGCCTGATAACTTTTGACACTGGCCTCGCTGGTCGACAGACGCGAGGCAATATCAGGTTCTTCGAGGGTGACCAGAGCGGTACCGGCGGCGACGTGGCCAGCGCGATGCAAGGCCTGCAAACGTGCAGGGTAAGGGGCGAACACCCGCAGTTGATGTTCGGCCCGGGCCACACCCAAGGCCTGAACCTGCGAGCGCCAGGGTACTGCCAGCAGCAATACGATCAGCGCGCCGATTGCCCACCAGGCACGCCGGTGGCCGGTGTTTACCCCTTCACGATGCTTCCACCAGTATTTGAGCTCGCGCCATACCGGCATGACGATGAACCACGCCAACTCCACGGCGAACAGAAAAATACCCAGCAGCTTGAAGAACAGCAGGTAAACCGCCACGGCGATGCCCAGGAAAAGTACCAAGCGGTACACCCAGGTCACTATGGCAAAGGTCACCAGCGCTCGTCGTTTAGCGGGGTGAAAGTGTTCCGGCCATTCCTCATTCAAGCCCAGCAGTACACGGCGCAGGGTGACTCGGGCCAAGGCCGAGGAGCGCTCGTGCAAATTGGGGAAGTCGAGCAAGTCAGAAAGAATGAAATAGCCATCAAAGCGCATGAACGGGCTGGCGTTGAGTGCCAGCGACAGCACCCAACTGGTGGTTGCCAGGTACAGCAGGGCATTGCGCAATGGGCCAGGATCGGACAACGCCCAGCCCAACGTGGCAAGCCCGGCCAAGGCCAGCTCGGTGAGGATGCCCGCGGAGGCAATGGCCAGGCGCTGCCTGGAACTGCGCAGCTTCCAGCTTTCGCCCGTGTCGGTGTAGAGCATTGGCCACATGACCACAAAGGCGATGCCCATATGACCCACGCGCAGGCCCAGGCGGGTGGCGACCAACGCGTGCCCCAGCTCATGCAGGGTCTTGGCCAGCGCCAGAGCAATGGCAAAACTGACCAGGGCTGAAGCTGAAAACGACTCCACCACCGCCGAGGTAAAGGTATCCCACTGTTGCAGCACCAACAGTACGCCGGTCAAGCCCAGCAACACGATCAGCACCGCGGTCAGCGGTTTGAACAGCCAGTCGAGTTTCTCTGCCAGCCACTGCAGGTGATGCTGTGGGCGCAGCAGCGGTATGCGGAAAAACAGGTAGTGATGCAGCCACCAGCTCCAGCTCAGCCAGGCATTATCCTTGCTGCGCGCCACCAGGCGGGCGAGGGCCTCGCGGCCGGGGCGGACCAGTTGGTGGTGCTCCAGAAACTGGCGAAACTCCACGATTTGCTCCACGTCCGGACGCAGCGGGGTTTCTGCGTGAATGGCTTGGCAAATGTCGTTCGGCGTGCGGTCCCAGCGCAACAGGCACTCAAACTCCAGCCAGCCGATGCGGTAGAAGCGGTTGACCACTGTGTCCTGAATCACCCAGGCCGGTTCGCCGCTGCTGTCCGGGGCGGTTTCCAGCAGGCGCAGGTCTTCGCGCAGTGGCTGCGACGGCAGTTGCGCCGGGTCGACGCCAATCACATGCCGCTCCAGGCCCGCAGCGCGGCGAAAGGCCGACGCAGCAGGTAATAACCCAGCACCACGCGTTCCCCGTACAAGCGGGCGGTGCCGTGCAGGCCAAGTCGCGCGTGTTCAGGTTGGCCGTCGATGCTGGCGAGCAAGCGGTACGCCACCACGCCTTCTTCATTGGCGCGTGCCTGGTAGCTGGTCTCGAGAACTTTGCCGTTGAGTGGGGTCAGCGGGTAGGCGGTGAGGAACAAGGTCACTTCGGCGCCGGGCTCCAAGGCGATGGCATCGGCCACCGGTAACTGGATAAGCATCGCCGGTTGCTTGGGCTCGGCAATCAACAGGATTCGCTCGCCAGTGGACACCGGCTTGCCCAGCCAATCGTTGGGATCGCTGTAGACCGCCACGCCTGCCCGGGGTGCGCGAACCTGGGTGCGCCGCAGTTGCGCCTTGACTGCCGCCAGCTCCGCCCGGCGCTGCTGCACTCGGCCATTCAACAGGGTCAGCTCGCTTTTGCTTTGCGGGTTGTCAAACGCTCGCTGGCTGGCCGCCGCCAACTCGGCATCGGCTACGGCGACTTCCTTGCTCAGAACATCGGCACGGCTGTTGAGGGTGGTTTCATCCAGGCTGAACAACAGCGTGTCTTTCTCTACGCTCTGATTGGGACGCACCTGCATGCCCTGAATCACACCATCGATGGGTGAGCTGATGATCATCGCTTGGCGCGAGACGATTTCAGCAGGAGCCAAGGCGGTTTGCCGAACCGGGACCAGTAACAAAGCCACCGCTACTGCCAGGCCCAGCAACAATTGGCGTTTGCTCGGCCGCCAGCGCGATAGCCGGCGTTTTTTGCCAAAGCCTGCCCAGCAATGCGCCCAGGTAAGCCACAGGCCGTCGAACAGGGGTTCAAGCGCAGGCGCGGGTGGATTGTCCAAGAGAAACAGCACCAGGCCTAAACGCTCACCCTCGCGGTCCAGCAACGGGATACACCACAGCCCTGCAGGCCACCACTCGGCCCAACCTTCTTCGATGTCAGGCGTTGGGGTAACGGCATCACGGGCAAGCCACAGCGGCTTGTTGTCTTGCACTTGGCTGGCAACCCAACGTACGGCACGTTGCAGCCACACCAGGTAAGGCGAGTCTTCAGTCGGCCGGGCCAGGCCCGATACGCACAACAGTTCGAGGATCTGCCCTTGCTGCTGGAAGACCAGGGCCTGGTGGTACTGCAGCAGGGGATAGGGATCGTTGGCGATGGAGAATCCCAGCGCATTCAACGAGTCGGCGGCCAGGGCTTTGTCACGCAGGGCTGCGATCGCCAACAGCAGCTGCGGGTGCGGTAGCGGCTCAGTCATTGGCGCCAGGGAAGCGTGCGGTGCCGCTCATGCCAGCGATCAGGTCCGGGTGTGCGGCGTCCAGGCGTGCCTCCAACTCCACGGTTTGGGCAACGGCGTCTACCCGTGCGTTGATGGCGCTGACATGCGCTGGGTAGGCTTTGCCGGTTTCCAGAATGCTCACCTCAAGCGCCTGGTTTGCCTTGAGCTGAGGCAACAGGCTGGACGGCACATTCAACCGCACCTTGAGTGCGCCATCGCTGACCAGGTCAAACAGCGGTGTGCCTGCGGCTACGGTTTGGAAAGGTTTGGCATGCACTTTGGCCACGCGCCCGGCAAAAGGCGCCTGTACCACGCAGTAGCCGCTCTGGGCCTGCGCCATGGCGCGTGCACCATCGGCCTTCTGCACTTCAGTGTTGGCCATATTCACTTCAAGGTCGCCCACAGCGTCGAGCTTGCGCAGGTTGCGTTTGGCTTCGAGGTTTTGCCGGGCCATGGTCAGTTCGGCGGCAGCGACTCGCGAGCGCGCCTGGGCTTCGGCGCAGTCAAAGCGCGCCAACACCGCATCCTTGGCCACATGTTGGCCGAGCGCTGCCTTGAACTCGCCAAGGGTGCCGGCCATCTGGCTGGAGAGGGTGGTTTCAAGCCCGGCAACCAGCAACACGCGAATCGTACTCGGCTCGTTGCTGCTGGGCAGTGGTGCCGTTTCATCGGCTACTGCAGGGCTGAGGATCAAGGACAGGATTACTGCGAGCAGACTGCGCTCAAGGCTGTTTGGCATTCGGCGTTCCTTGCATGGCCAGAAGGTTGCCGCGTTCCTGATTTTCCACGGTGCGCTGGATTTCCTGCGCCAGGGTTTTGATGCTGTGTTGTTCGATCTGTTGGGGTAGCGTGTCCAGGCCGACCGAGTTGTACAACCGTCCCCACGCCGCCTGGGCGCTGGAATAAGCCGCCTCACGCTGGTAGCGCGAGAGCAGGTAGCGACCCTCGGCACGTATCACCTCCAGCTCTGAGCCATAGGCAGTGGTGCGTGCAGCTTCAGCGTAGCTCAGTAAACTCTGATCGACGCGCAGGCTTTGATCGGCAAATTCAACTTCCTGGCGTGCCAGTTGGTAGCGCAAGGTGCCCACCCGTACCTGAGTGAGGATCGCCATCGATAACGCCACCCGGCGCATGTCATCGGTTTTGCTCTGCGACTCGGCGGCGCGATTGAGCGAAGGCAACTGCAACAGGCGCAGCAGGTTCATCGAGACTTGCAGGCCGGTCTCGTTCCAGTCGTTGTTATAGAGGTATTTGTTGGAGTCGTACTTGTAACCGAAGTCCAGGCTCACGTTCGGCCACAGTTGAGTCTTGGCGATCTTCAGGTCGTTCTCGTTGACCCGCTTGCGGTACCACTCCTCCATGATTTCGGGACGGTGGTTCAACGACAGCAATTCGAGCTTGTTGATGTCCTGGGACAACTCCGGCAGGGTTGGCTCGACCTGATCAGCCAGGATTAACCGAGAACCGGGTGGCAGCGACATCAGTGCCGACAACTCGGCGCGGGCAAACTCCAGGTCCTGGCGGCGCACAGTCAACAGATAGATGGAATCGAGCAGCGCGCGCTGGTACGACAATACCTCCTGGCGCGGCAGCAGGCCCTTGGTCTCGGCTTGACGTGCTGAAAGCAGCGCCTGATGGGTGCGTACCAGCAAGCGGTCCACCTGCGGCATCAACCGCTGCGCGCTGAGGGCCCGCCAGTAAGCATTGCGTACGTCTTGCAGAACATTCTGTGCCACCTTGCGGCGGCGCTCTTCGGCCATGAGGATCTGGTCGGTTTTCTGCTGGGTGCGGTAATAGGCCACGCCGAAGTCCAACAGGCTCCAACTCAAACCGAGCCCGTAGATTTGCCGGTAGCGCTCTTCAGACGTCGATGCACGCAAGCTCTGTTCGCGGTCTTCGATACCGATGGAGGTGCCACCGGAATCATTGTTACGCCCCGCGTACCCGGCCGAAGCTACCAGGCGCGGCAGCATTTCGTGGCTGGAAACGTCGCGCAGGTCGCTGGCCAGTGCGCCTTCCATCAGTTTCAGGCGGTAATCAAGATTGTACTTGAGGGCGCGTGCAGCGGCCTCGTAGAAGGTGATGGGTGTGGTTACCGGCTCCTGGTTTGCATACATCTGCGCCTGGTCCTGAATGATCCGTTGCCGGGTTTCATCCTCGGTGTATTCGACAGGCTTGGTCGCAGAACAGGCGGCGAGCAAAAAGGTGGAAGCAATGGCCGTACTGAACAATGTCTGAGGCAGTTTTGGCATGGTCTGTCCTTGGTCCTTGCTTATTCGCGGGTACCGTTGTCCATTGCCCGCAGGCGCTCGGCCGCTTCACGCAGTTGGGCGCGAAAACCGGAGGCAATGCGTGCTTCGGAAGGCGGTGGCAACTGGGCATCGCCCTTGTTCATGTGCGCAGCGTCGCTGGCAAAAACCGAAGGGTCAGGCAGCAGGCCGTCGGCGCTGAGGTTGATGCGTGACTGGCGGCCGAGAATCCAGGCCATGTCCAGGCTGCTTTCGCGACTGCTGTTGTGCACGGCCTTGGCAACGAACTGACCTTGTTCCAGGCCCAAGCGCTGGTTCAAGGTTTCGCTACGAATTTCAGGGATCAGGCCATAGCTCAAGTTGCTGCCGTCGGCCTGCCAGCTGGAAAGCTCGAGCGCGCGGCTTTGCGCTTCAACCACGGGGCCGACGAACACTGCCGGCTGTACATCGGGCAGCGGCAAGTTGTGCAGCGGGTCCACTGCATCGCGGCCGAAGAACGGGCCGGCGGGGGCCGGGATGAACGGGGCGGTGATGTCTAGCGAAATGGTCAACTGGGCAAGGTCCGTGGCGCCGGCTCGATCGACAAGGGTGTAGGTGAAGACATCCTGGAGCACTTGACCCAGCCCGGCGGCGGCCAGTACTTGCGGATTGCTCATGTCGATGGTGTAGGTGTAGCTGCCATCGGCGTTTATCACCAGTGTGCCGTAGCGACCGGCCAGCGGTTGGCCGAGCACACCATGGGTGCCGGTGCCGGTTTCAGCACCGGTACGAATGGCGCTGACGCTCAATTGGTCGCCAGCGTCGACATCGCTGTCATTGGGCAGGACATTACCGGAGCTTTGCGGCGCTGTGGTCTGGTCGCTGGCGACGTTGCTGTCGTCGCGGGCAAGCGGACTGTCGTTGGCGCCTTGAATGAGGATATTGAGCCGCGCCTGCGACTCGACCCCGGCAGTGTCGTGCATGCGGTAAGTAAACACTTCACGCAGGGTTTCACCTGCCGTGCGCAGGGCCTGCACGGTTGGATTGTTATTGTCCAAAACGTACTGGTAGCTGCCGTCGGCATTGAGCAGCAGGTGGCCGTAGCGCCCGGCGATGGTCTGGCCGGCGAGGGCGGTGTTACCGGTTTCACTGGTCACCGATAGCACTTGGCGGGTTTCGCCCAAGGCGCTGCTGTCGACGTCGGTGTCGTTGTCCAGCACATTACCGCGTGGGTCTACACCGGGTTTGCCATTGCTCACACCTCCCGCCTCGACAGCGATGCTGTTGTCGTCGACGGCAATTGGCGTGTCGTTGCGACCGTCTATGGTGATGGTCAGCTGTGCAGTGTCATCGGCCTGGTGAGGGTCGACCACTGTATAGGTGAATACATCTACCAGTACCTGGCCACTGGTGCGCAGCGCTTGCACCGCTGCCAGGCTGTTGTCGACGGTGTAGGTCCAACTGCCGTCGGCGTTCATCACCAGGTCGCCATACAGCCCACGGAGGGTGGTGCCTACCGTGCCATCGGTGCCTGTACCGGTTTCACTGCCGGTTCGGATTGCCGAGACTGTCAATACATCGTTTTCAAGGTCGATGTCGTTGCTGAGCACATTGCCGCTGGGGTTGAAGCCAGGCGTCGCATTGTTCAATCCGCCCGCCTCGACAGCAGTGGCAGCATCATCAATGCCATCGGGCACATCATTGCGTCCGATGACGATGATCGACAGTTGCGCGAGGTCGGTGAGACCGCCTCGGTCGGTCACTTGGTAGGTGAATTTATCGACCACTGTCTGCAGCAGATCCAACGCCAGAACGGCCGGGTTGGAGCTGTCGACGTGGTAGGTGTAGCTGCCGTCGGCATTGATTACCAGTGTGCCATATTGGCCGATCAACACATTGCCAACCGTGCCGGCCACCCCCGTGCCACTTTCCGGACCGGTACGAATGCCGGTCACTGTAAGTACATCGCCTTGGTCAACATCGCTGTCGTTAGGCAGTACATTGCCGCTGGGGTTGATGGTCAGGCCATCGCCATTATCGGCCACGGCAAGATTGACGTTGTCTCGGGCCACCGGGGCATCCCACGCGCCTTGAATGGTCAGGCTGAACTGGGCGATGTCCTCGGCCCCGGCAGTGTCGCGCATGCGATAGGTGAACACCTCCTGAAGGGTATCGCCCGGTTTCAGGGCCTGGACGGCAGCCAGTGCGTTGTTGACTTGATAGCGATAATCGCCGTTGGCAAACACCGTCAAGGTGCCGTATATCCCAGAGACGGTCTGCGGGCCGGTGACTGCGGTGAAGGTGCCACCTGCCGCTTCGCTGCCCGCGCGAATGCCATTGACGGTCTTGCTGTCACCCGCATCGACGTCAGTGTCATTACTTAACAGGTTTTCAGTGGGGTTGAGGCCTGCGGTGCCGTTATTGGTGCCACCGGCTTCGACAGCAATGGCGGTATCGTTGACCGCGAGCGGATTGTCGTTCTGGCCGCGGATCGTGATGGTCAGATTGGCGGCGCTGAGCGCACCCGAAAGGTCGCGGATGGTGTAGGTGAAAAATTCACTGACAGTGGCGCCGGCCGTGCGCAAGGCTTGCACCTGCGGATTGTTGTTGTCGACCAGGTAGGTGTAGCTGCCATCGGCGTTCAAGGTCAGGCTGCCGTACTGACCGGTAAAGCTGCTGCCTACGCTGCCAGCGTTAGGCCCTTGGCGAACTGCGATGACCGTCAGTTTTTCGCCAAACTGGTCAACGTCAGTGTCGTTGCTGAGCACGTTGCCGCTGGGGTTACTGCCAGGGGTGGCGTTGTTCAAGCCGCCAGCCTCGACGGCCAGTGCACTGTCGGGGTTGGCGACAGGCGCGTCGTTGCTGCCCTGGATGGTGATGTTCAACACTGCAATGTCGGTAGCGCCTGCGGTATCGATAACGTGGTAGTTGAAGGCATCAGTCAGTGTGTTGCCGGGACGCAGGGCTTGCACGGCCGCCATGCTGTTGTCCAGGCGATAGCTGTAGCTGCCATCGGCATTGAGGGTCAGCCAGCCGTAGGTACCGCGCAATTCGCTCCCCAGCGTGCCGGCATTGCCAGCGCCCTCGGTGGCGCCGGTGCGTACCGAGGCCACGCTGCTGGTTTCGCCGTAGTCGGTCGGGTCGCCGACACCGCCATCGACGTCGTTGTCATTGGTCAATACGTTACCGGTCGGGTTGACGCCGCCACTGCTGTTGTTGTTGACCCCGCCGGCTTCTACGGCGGTTGCCGAGTCATTGCCAGCAACCGGGTTATCGTTCTGGCCTCGGATGACGATGACGATCTGGGCGTCGTCGAATTCGCCGTCGGAATCGGTGACCCGATAAGTAAAGACTTCCACCAGCAAATCGTCGATCCCGCGCAGCGCCTGGACTTCAGAATTGTTGTTGTCGATCACATAGGTGTAGGTGCCGTCGGGCTGAATGGTCAGGACACCGAATTTGCCGTTCAGCGGGTCGCCAACCACCCCGACAGTGCCGTCGGTTGCACTTTGCAGCCCTGTGCGTATACCCGTCACGCTGATTGGATCGCCATCAGGGTCGGCAAAGGTTACTTGCCGAATTGGCGCGGGCGGAACGCCGGGGTCAAGGCCTGGTGTGCCGTTACCGACGCCACCCGCTTCAGTGGCCAGCACTACGGTGTCCTGTGCATGAGGTGGATTGTTGGCACCGGTGACCACAATCACCAGTTGCGCGGTGTCGGTCAGCCCAGCCGAGTCGACAAGCTGATAGGTAAAAACCACTTCCATCGACACCCCACGGGGTAGGGCGATAATCGCGGCGTTGTTGCTGTTGACGTCGAAGGTGAAGGAACCATCGGGATTGATGGTCAGAGTGCCAAAGTTGTCGCCCGCGACGACGGCAATAGGCACCCCCGTGCTGTCTCGGGCGTAAACCGCCGCGATGGAAACCGGTCCGCTGGTGACTGGCGCCAGCGCGCCATTGCTCGGTTCGATGCCATTGACGGCCTCGATGCCACTGCGAATGCCATTGACCTGCAACACGGTATTGGGCCGGTCCGCCGCGTCGACGTCGGCGTCTATGCCAGTGCCACCTGGGCCGGTGTTGCCCGGGCGGCTGGGGAACTGAATAACGTTGCCGCTGGGGTTACTTTCATTGGTAGAGTCAGAACCTGCCTGCGCCTGGGCTGCATCGTCGCTGGCGAGTGGATTATCATAGTTGCCCTTGACCGTGATGCGCAGTTCAGCCAGGTCATTGAGGCCCAAGGCATCTGTTACTTGATAGCTGAACACTTCGGTCAGGCTGTCATTGGGCCCGAGGCGTTGTACGGCGGTATTGCTATTGTCGATGACATAGCTATAGGTGCCATCGGAAGCGATGGTCAAGGTCCCATAGGTGCCCGTGAGGCTGACACTGCCGTTGGCCGGCACAGTGGTCAGGGGCGCAGGGGAGATTTCCGGTGTGGCGCGAATACCGGAAACACGGATGGTTTCGCCATAGTCGATCGGGTCTGTCGGCTTTTCGCCGCCGTCCACATCGTTATCGTTGTCCAGCACATTGCCGCTGGCATCGGCGCCAGGAACAGGGAAATTACTGGGCGGGGTATCGTTGGGCTTGCCGACATCGGTGTTGCCAACGCCGCCTTTTTCAATGGCAGTGGCCGAATCGGCGTTTCCAACCGGTGCATCGTTGCTGCCTTGAATCACCACGGTCAAGCTGGACGTGGACTGCAGCGGCGGGCCACCCAGGCCGATATCGGCAATGGTATAGCTGAACACTTCGGTCAGTTGGTCGCCGGCCAGGCGCAGTGCCTGAACCTGGGCATTGTTGTTGTCGATGATGTACTCATAAGCGCCATTGGCCGACAGCACCAACTTGCCGTAACGCCCGGCAATCTCTATCACATCAATGCCAGTAAGCGCCCGGGTAACACCCAGTGGGGATGTCACCGAAATCACATTGAGCACATCACCGTTGGTGGCGATATCGACATCGGTGTCGTTATCCAGCAGGTTGCCACGTGGGTCGATACCGTCCAGCTGGTTGTTGGTGCCGCCGGCCTCTACGGCGGTGGCAGTGTCTGGATTGGCCAGGGGGGCATCGTTGACTGGTTCGAGGTTGATGACCAGGAAGTCGGTGTCGGTGCGCGCATCGGTCAGTTGTCCGGGAATGCCGTTGCCATCGAAATCGCCATAGTTGCCTAAATCGGTGGTTTGAACCTGAAGGGAGTCGACGCCATTGAAGTTCAGGTTGCCCAAATAGCTCAGGCTGGCCAACGCCGCGTTGATGTCGGCAATCCGTCCCAACAGCACCAAAGACGTGGTGCCCGTGCCGCTTACGTTAACCCCGGTGGCAGCACCGGTGAGCGACAGGGTGCCGTGAGTCACCGTCAGTGTCACCTGAATGGCCCGGCCGTTGACGTTCGGGTTGCGCTCGGCATCTACGTCGCTGACGCTGATACCGGGGATTGCCAGTGGGGCGTCCTCATTTCCAGACTGAGAGCCGGGCAGGGTGTTGACCGGTGCGTCGTTGACCTCGACATAGCCGGAGTTGGCTTGCTGGGTACTCCCTTCACCCAATGTCACGCGGACCTGGCCGAGGGTGCTGCCGTCGGTATCGATGCGGATGCGCAGCTCGCCAAACTGGCTGATGCTGTTGACGGTGGTCGGTGCATCTACACGGTACAAGCCAGAGGGCAGAACACCGAAGATAAAGCGGCCATTGCTATCGGTGGTGGTGCTGAAGGTCTTGTCGTCGCCATTGCCGAGGACTCCGTCAACGCCTGCCCAGATCAGCTTGATGGTCTGGTTGGCAATTGCCAGCTCGTAGGCTGGGGTGCCGGGAACAGGGTCTGCGTCCGGGGCGACGTCATTGGGTGAAGAGACGGCGGTGCCGGTGTCGTTCCAGAGGGTGCCGCTGATGATGCCAAGTCCGGCACCTTCGCGCAGGACATAGTTGTTCAAGGTTGTAGCGTCCGCACCGGGACCGTCTGTTCCGTTACGCTCGCCCGATGCGCTGCCGTCGGCGCCAACCGTGGTACCGCCCCAACTGGTGAACGTTTCGGGCAGGCTGCTCCAGCTCAGGTTGGCGTCGGTATTGGCGATAGTCGTGCCATTGGGAACGTCGACTGAATACACCACGCTGACCCGCGTACCTATGTCGATTCGAGCGATATCTACGCTCAGCCCACCTGTGGTGCTGAAGGTCACGCCCGCGGGCAGGTTGCCCGGACCATAGAGTGTGCCGCCGATGGTAACGCTGATCAGGTTGTAGTTGCTGCCGGTCGGGAAACCGTCGCTCAGGTGCACGTCATAGGCTGGCAAGCCGCCGCTGGCGGTGAAATTGACGGTGACCGTGGCATTGCCCGTGGTGCCGGCAGGGTTGGGCGTAAAGTCGGTGACCTGCTTGTTGAACTCGCTGAAACTGGACTCGACGATGCGCTCGCGCAGCACATCACTGGTTGCCCGCAGGTTGCCGTTGACACGGTCTTGAACAATGGCGTCGAGGCCCACGCCGGCCTGGTTTTCGACAATGTTGCTGACCCGGGCATTGAACTCGACGACGATGCCCTCAAGGTCATCATCGTTGCCATCGTCACCCGCGCCATGCGCGCCGTTGGTGATGTTACCCAAATTAAGGGTAACGATCTGATTGCCATTGGCATCGGTATCGAGTTGGACATAAATCGGGTTGAGCACGCCGGTCGGCGCTGCGCCAGAGAGATCCGGGGTGATGAATTGGGCCTCTGGACTGTCCTCGTTGCCAAGAATCTGCAACGTACCGCTGGTGATCAGGTTATTCAGGCTGGTGACCAGGCCACCATCGGAGACGAAGCCGATACGCAGGGTACTCAGGTCGCCCAGGGTCAAACCACGCCCCAAGGTAATCACCAGCTGGTAGTTGGGGTTGTTCCCTTCAGGCACCAATACAGTCGCCCGGTAGCGAATCACTTCTCCGACCGCGACCTGTTCTTCCAGGGCGTTGGTCGGGTTGGGGGCTGCGGTGTCGGTAAGCCCGCCCACGCGCGAGAACTTGATGCCTTGCGCCACTGGAATGATGAGCACGCTGTCCCGGCGGTAATCATTGAGTACGCCGCTGTTGAGTGTGCCGTCGTTGCCGGTTCGTTCACCTGCAACCGTACCGTCAAGGCTACTCCAGCGTACTTGTGCCAGGTTGTCGAACTGCGCTACCGATGCGCCGGTGGCATTGACCACCCCGGAAACGCGCAAGAGCACGGTGCCGCCTTTGGCGATATCGACATTGCCGGTGTTGATCAGCGTACGACCTGTAGGGTCGAGGGTAAAGCTGCCAGTGATATCGGTGCTCACACCATTGACCGTGTAAATCGCACTGATCAGGGTCAAACCGTCCAGCTCAGTGGGCAGTTCGCTGCTGAAATTGATATCGAAGGCGTTATTGTCGCTCGACGCAGTACCGTTGCTGAGGGTGATGTTGTACTCGACCTTGTCACCTAGGTCGAAACCCAGCCCTGGCGGGGTGACCAGTTGCTGGTTGAGTTGCAGGGTTGGTTCCTGAATGGTGATGGTGGGTTTGGCGCCGGTCAGTGCCACGTCGCGGCTTACTGCGGTAGTGCCATTTGGCGTATCACCGTCGGGATCGCGGTAGTTGAGGGTGGCGTCGTTTTGCCTGACTGCGCTGGTCTGGTTAGCTGTGACGTTACTGGCAACCAGGCGCAGGCGAATGACGAAACTGTTGTTGCCGGTGTTGTTGTCACCGGTGGCGCTGGAGACTGTAAAGACGAAGCGCGCATCGGCACCGTCAGCGCCCAGGGTGCCAGAGGGTGCACTTAAGCTGCCGATGGTGACGGTACCGCCAAAATTTTGCGCCAATAGGCCACCAGCGCTGGTGATCACCAGATAGCCACGACCCTCAAAACTGGTGTCCAGGCGCATGCCGGGCGGTATCAGATCATCGATACGCAGGTTCTGGGTAGTCCCTTCAGGCAACGTCACGACGATGTCGTAAAGCATGCTTTCACCGACCACCAGGTTTGAGCCGGTGGTGTGGGCGGCGCTGGAGTCGCTATTGTCGAGACTGCCGCCCGCATAGTTCTTACTGATGGTCGGGGCAGCGACCTGCTGGCCGGCAAGGTCGGTCAATGGCGTAGCGCCAACGAAGTTCTGTCCACCTTCGACACTGGCGTAACCGAGCAGTTGGGCGCTGGTTTGCAGCGTAGAGCTGGCGGCGATGGTGGCGCTGACATTGACCTCGTAAGTGATGACTACCACGTTGGCACCGCTGTTGTCGGCAGCACTGCCGGGGCGCCCGGCCAGAAGCGCGCCGACCCCAGCGCCGTCGATGAAGGTAATAGTGTTGGTGGCGTTGTTTACGGTGAAGTGAGTGCCGGCGATGAGCCGTGTGCCGTCGCCACGGTAGATTTGCAAGTTGGCGGCAGACAGGCTGCCACCGACAAAGGACAGCCCCGGCGGCAGCGTGATGCTGGTGCGCACATCGAATGCACTGCCACCACCGGAGTTCTCGATGGCGGTGGCCAGGCGCAGGCGATCACTGGCGTCGATGCCGCTGACATTGCCATTGACCGCGCTGATATCGGTGATACTGCCCGCGAACGGCGTGCCAGCGGTGCCCGGTAACGTCCAACTACCGGTTGTACCCGATACCGTGCCATGGCTGCTGGAGACTACGCCATGGCTGATGTTGAGCACAGGCTCAGCGACCGAGGCGATCAAGGTCACGTCATCGGTGGTTACCAGGGCGCTTTTGTCCAGCGTCCGGGTCTGACTGGATTCGCCCAGCACGTTGAAGGCACGTTGGTCGGCGAACGGCTGGTCACTGACGGTCAGGGTGAAGTCGATCGAAATACGGCTGCCTTCGACCCCGGTGTTTACATAGTCGGCGAAGGTGAACACCAGCGAGTTGCCTGGCCCGAGGGTAACGGACGTTGGAGTATTTGGATTGGTGTTGTCTGTAGCCAGGCGCCAGATGGTGTTGAGGTCCAGGCCGCTGAGGTCGAACAGCGGCAGCGGTAGGTAGGCCGTGAGCTTGAAGTTCTCGTAGTCGCCGGTGATCAAATCGTAGCTGAGGCGGAAGGTGACACGGTCACCAGGGCGCAACTCGGTGCCAGGTGCCGGCGCGCCACTGCCGTTGCGATCGGCCAGGTTGATTTCAACCTGGCTGGTGGGGATGGTCGTGGTGGTAGTGGAGCTGTCGCTCTGGTTGTCGCCGCTGAGGTTTAGGGGGTCGAGCAGTACCGTGGCGGTAACAGTGGCGTTGTTGCCGAGCGGATCGCCTTCGTTGATTTCAGGATGAGGGTTGCCGCTTGGTGGTGTATAGCTCTGTCCGATTCGCGCCTGGTAGCTGATCACCGCCAGGGTTGCGCCTTGCAGCACATCGTCAAAGGCCAGGTCACCGTTGAGCCAGTTGCGCAGGGCAAAGGCATTGCTGATAGATCCGGCAACGTCGAACTGCATAGACGTAGTACCGTCCGCATTGACCACAGCGCTGCTGATCAAGGTGATGGTCTGGCTGACACCGTTGACCGTGAGGGTCAAGGTGGCCGTGCCCGGCACCAGGGTCTGGCCATCACCGAGGCTGTCGGCAATCACGAAACTACCATTGCCGAGGAAGGTTTTGCCAAAGGCAAAATAGTCGGAGAGGGCAATGTTGAGACGGTAGCTGAGGGTGTCGCCCGGGCTTACCCCGGCAGTGCCACCGTCAATCGCGACCGTGACCTCCTTTTGCAAGGTAATCGACTTGGCAATAAAGCTGACATCCTGCCCAGTGCCACTGAACTCGATCTGCCCACCCGCAGCGTCGCGCGGATCCAACGGCACCCAGTCGCCGGTAGCAGTAGGTCCATCGAAAACGATGGCGACATCATTGCCGGTGACCGGGTTGAGGACTGGAACGCCATCGGCATCGTCATCGGGCACAAAAAACTGCACGCTGGTGACAGTCGGGACACTGATCGTCGGGTACCGCACGCTGAACTCGCGAAGATACACGTCGTTGCCGAGGTTACTGTCGTTATTGCGCGCGAGCGTTACCCGAATCAAGGCCGGGTCGGTAATCACACGACCATCGTAGAGGGTTATGGATACAACTGTGCCTCCGGCAGCCGGGGTGATGCCTTTGACAATGACATTGTCTGGCACCGGCTGGCTGATCACCACGTTGGTCAAGGTCTGCGAGTCGGCGGGGGTAATGGTGCCAGATAGCGTGCGCACGAAGTTCGGGCCGGTGGCAGTTTCACCTTCCGGTGTGCTGACCGTTTGATCAACCGTAATGACAGTGGGGTGCACGACGTAGCTGTCGGCATTGGCTGAAGGCTCAAGAATACTCGGGTCAGTGGCAGGGTTATTAAGTGAATCGTTGCCATACTGAAAGCCACTGCGTGCACGAATGGTCAGGTCAGGGGTGGAGCCTGAGAAGGAGAAGTCGGTGTCTGCCAGGTTACTTAAGGTCGCGGTCACTTGAATGGCAATCGGCGGCTGGCCCTGGCTGACGCTGGAGAACGGCAGTTCGAGAACTACCATCTGATCACCCGCGCGCATTCCAAAGTCAGCTGCGTTGATAACCAGGGGCTTGCCGTCGGTGCCGACGGCCAAGGGGTGGCTGGCCTTGCCATTGGCATCGAAGGTCAATACGTGGGCGGTCAGCGTCTGGCCCAGGTAGCTGGCGGAACTGAAGGTGATACCGTCGTCAATTTCTGCGCCGGCGCCATCCTTGCCGGTGGCGGGGAAGAATAGATCGATAAAGGGCGCATAACCGGCATCGGTAGTGCTGTTGCTGAAGGTCACCGTGAAGGTGAAGTTCTCACCCAACAAGACGTCGGCACCACCGGACAATCCAGTGCTTGGACCTGCAGCCAGCAACCGCTCGTAGCTGCTCATGGCCGCGCTGGAGAGCGCGATAGACTTATCGATCAAGCCATTGCTGATTTCCAGGCTCCAATCGCCACCCGCTTTAGCGCTACCGGTGTTGTCGTCAGAGGCGCCCACGTCTGCGCCGGTCCAGCGCGCCAGTTCATCCACCAGGGTACGCCCATCCTTGCCTTCGCCCACCTTGCAGCCGTAGAGCTGGATGTCGGCGCCTTCGTTCAGGGACTGGCTCCATTGACTCAACGGTTGCGCGTATTGCCCAACATTCTCGGCAGTCAGGGTGGTGCTGCCCAGGGTGAACTCGCCGGCGGCACCATGGGATAGAATTTGAATTGAGTCGACTTGGCCCAGCTTGGCCAGGGCGCTGGAAATCGCGGCCAGTCCATCCTGATTAGCCTCCACCACCAGCACGTCAACGTTGTCCGGCAGATTGGCGGTGAGTTGCTCGCGGCCTTCGATACGGCTGTCGAGCACTAACAGGTGACGCGCTGCAGACGCTTGCTGGGCGGGCTCGCTACGCGCCTCGGATGGTGTGGCGTGCGTCGTGTCGCTTTTGCCTGCATCGCCGGCATCCTGCTGGTGCTGGTCTGCGGTCGCTGCCGCCGCTGCCCCGTCAAACAGTATTCGCGGCTCAAGCGCCAGGGCTTGGCGTTGCGGCTTGAATGCAGCTGGAATTGCAGTACGGAGTCGGGTCGTCATGTCCACCTCAATACGAAAAGCTCCTGGCGAAGGCGCACCGCCGGCAACTGGAGCAGCGCTGATGCTGGCGACAGCCGGTTATTCCTTCGGGCCGTCGAATGATTCTCAACAAAACCAGACTAGACGCATTTTAAACATTGTGTGATTCGCCTGACGGATGCGGTCCACGCGCCTTTCAGCCGGTCTGGACGGCCAGCAATCTCATGCGTGCAGAGGAATGATCGCTCAGGAGGTAGGAGGGCGGAACGCCGTCTATCCTGACCTTGCCGCTTACCACGGGGGTGCGTGGGAGGTGGCGATGTTCAACCGGAGCGAAGGCTATGGAAAAGTGGGTAAAACGCTGGTGCCTTGGGGCGGCTGTACTGTTGTGGATGACGTGTTATCAGCCCGCTTACGCCGATCAGGAAACTGCTGTCGTTACAGCGCCGCCTGCCGAACTGAAAGTGTTCAATCGCAGCATCCTGACCTTTCGCGCCACCTTGCTCGGCGAAACCCCGAAGGTTCGCATGCAACGTGCCGAAGCTGTGATCAGCGAGATGATTGGCGGTACCGAGGAACTCGACATCAGGATCGATGCCATCCAGGACAGCTATCTTGTGCTGCTCGGTGAGCGTCGGGCGTTCATTGTCACACCCAAGGATACTGACGCCGATATCAGTGTTGCCGAGGCTGCCGCTGAGGCTGCCAAGCGCCTCGAGACGGTTGTGACTGAATCACAGCAGGCGCGCAGCGTACGATTTTTGCTGGTCGCAGGCGGCTTCAGTGTGGTTGCTACCTTGCTGTACCTTGCCTTGTTGCGCCTTGCTGCGTATGTACAGCGCAAGCTGTTGTCGTGGCTGCCGAAGAAAATTCGTCGCCATCATGATGTACTGAAGGTTGGCCAAACGCCCCTGTTCGATACCAGCAATCTGTTTCCCGTGTTCAGGCGCTTGTTGGCGTTGCTGTACTGGATTGTGGTGCTGCTGCTCACGTATGAATGGTTGACCTTCGTGTTGCGGCGTTTTCCCTACACCCGACCTTGGGGTGAGAGCCTTGATAACTACCTGCTGAACCTGGCGGGATATCTGCTGGATGCCATCGTCAGCGCGATTCCGGGGCTGGTGATTGCGCTGATGATCTTTTTCATCGCACGTGGGGCCAGCGCCTTCAGCAAACGCATTCTTGAGCGGCTGGCGCGTCCCGGCACAATTTCCTGGCTCAACGAAGAAACCCTGCAGCCGACGATGCGCCTGACGGCCCTGGCGATCTGGCTGTTTGCCCTGGCGATGGCGTATCCCTACCTGCCCGGTGCCGGGACTGAGGCGTTCAAAGGGCTTTCGGTGTTGATCGGCTTGATGATCTCGCTGGGGGCTTCGAGTGTGGTTGGCCAGGCGGCGGCCGGTCTGATCTTGACCTATACCCGCACCTTGCGCCCCGGCGAGTTTGTCAAAATTGGCGAGCATGAGGGTACGGTGACCGAGTTGGGCATGTTCACCACCAGTATTCGCACCGGCTTGGGGGAGGTGTTGACCCTGCCTAACTCGATGATCACCGGCACGGTGACGAAGAACTACTCGCGTGTGGTGCAGGGCGCCGGTTACGTGGTGGACACAGTTGTCACCATTGGCTACGACACACCCTGGCGCCAGGTAGAGGCCATGCTGCTGGAGGCGGCAAGCCGCACCGCCGGTATTTTGCAAACGCCTCGGCCGCAGGTGTTTCAAACCGCACTTTCCGACTTTTACCCTGAGTACCGCCTGGTCGCCCAGGCAGTGCCCAGCGAACCGCGACCACGTGCCGAGTTGCTTTCGCTGCTGCATGCCAATGTGCAGGATGTGTTCAACGAGTACGGTGTGCAGATCATGTCGCCGCACTACCTGGGCGATCCGGAACACGAAAAACGCGTGCCCAAGGAGGGCTGGTATGCCGCGCCCGCGCAGGCGCCACATGACCAGGGAGACGCGCAATGATCGAATTCGTGCTGCATGCCTTGCGTTCCAACCCCGAGATCGCCGTATTCCTGGCCATTGGCTTGGGTGTACTGGTCGGTCGTATCCAAATTGGCAGCTTTCATCTGGGTTCGGTGGCCGGTGCGCTGCTGATGGGGCTGGTGATCGGCCAGGTCGGGCTGGAGGTGCCCCACGAACTCAAATCAGTGTTCTTTGTGCTGTTCATTTATGCCGTTGGCTTCAAAAGTGGCCCGGAGTTTTTCGGTTGCCTGAACCGTGGCAGTCTCAAACTGGTGCTGTTCTCGGTGGTGCTTTGCAGCACCGCCCTGGGCACGATTTTGCTGATGAACAAAATCTACAACTTTGATGCCGGCTTTACCGCCGGCTTGGGTGCAGGCGCCCTGACTGACACGGCGATCATGGGTACGGCCAGTAGCGCCATTGCGCAACTGGGGTTGGATGAGGCGGCGAAGAACCAGTTGTACAGCCATATGGCAATTGCCTATGCCATTACCTATGTGTTCGGCACAGTGGGGTTGGTGGTGTTTGTCGGCAGCATCGCCCCGAAATTGCTGGGCGTGGACCTGCGCGCCTCGGCGCGGGAACTGGAGCTGGAACTGGGCATCGCCAGTCAGGAAGAGATCATCAGCATCCCCTATACACGCATCGTGGTGCGCGCCCATTCTTTGACTGAACCCAGCACACTAGGCTTATCCATCCACCAATTGGAACGCCAGCATCCGAGCATGAGCATCGAGCGGGTGGTACGCGCAGGGGTGGTGCATGAGCGCGACTCGGCGATGCAATTGCAGTTGGGCGATATCGTCGGTATCTATGCCCTGCGCGAAGACGTTGGGTACTTGAGTGGATGGCTGGGCGCCGAGCTGGACCACCCCGAAGCGTTGTCGTTTCCTACTCGTACTGCCGAGATAGTGCTGACCAACAGGTCATTGGCTGGCAAGACCGTGCATGAGATCAAATCCCGGCTATCGGGCTCCGAGCGTATGGGCTGCTTCATCAATTCGATCACCCGGCAAAACCTGGACTTGCCACTGCTGCCCAATACTGTACTGCACAAAGGTGATGTGATCTCGCTTACCGGGCGTACGGCCAGTGTTGTCGCCCTGGCCGAACAGTTGGGACGAATTCGCGAGCGCAGCTATAAAACCGATATCGCCGTCCACGGCTTGGGCATGGTGGTGGGCGCGCTGCTGGGTATGCTATCGACGCATATCGGCATGATCCCCATTGAACTGGGCGTGGGTGGCGGGGTGCTGTTGGTTGCACTGCTGATCGGCTGGTACAACTCGCGTCATCCGGAATTCGGCAGCTTACCGCCGGCTGCCCAGTGGGCGTTTTCCGAGTTTGGCCTCACCGCATTCGGCGCAGTCGTTGGCTTGCTGGCAGGCCCACCGGCAATCGCCGCCATGCAGAACGAGGGCCTGGCGCTGCTGATCTCAGGAGTCGTGGTGACGTTGTTGCCGCCGCTTGTATCGCTGTACTTCGGTCGCTATGTGCTGCGATTGCACCCCATGGTGCTGTTTGGTGCATTGGCCGGAGCGCAGACTGAAGCGGCGTCGATGAACAAGATCATCGAACAATCCGGTAGCAACACACCGGTGATTGGATTCACTGTGTGCTACGCGATTTCCAACGTGTTGTTGGCCGTGTGTGGCCCGATCATTGTGTATATAGCCAGTTAACCTCCGTTTCAGTCATTCGTTAGGTTCAGATGCACCTGATTAGCGCCAACAAAGCTAGGCGTTAATCGGTTTAAAGTAATTCTGCGCCTAAAAATCTAGGCGTTGCTATATCTCTTCATAAGCCCTTTAATAGCAGTCATACAAGGCCTATAATTCTAGGCGTAACTTGGCTTAATAGCCTTCTTTGCATAGGAAACTAGGCATTATGCGAGCAGAATCGATGACTGATGAAGCGATCGCCGGTGAAATTGGCCAGCGCATCGAAGCCATTCGCTTGAAACGCAATCTGGGCCAGGACATCGTTGCCCATGAAGCCGGCATCTCGCGTGAGACGTACCGCAAAATCACTGCAGGAAAAGGCACGTTAGTGAACGTTATTGCAGTGCTCCGCGTACTGGGGGAGCTGGGGCGCTTGGCGACGTTGATCGAGGAGGTCCGGTCAAGCCCCCTGCAGTTAGCCAAAATGCAGGGTAAGCGGCGACTGCGGGCCGCGCGAGCGACGTCTGCTGCGCCTTCATTGAAGCCGACTGCAACTACACCTATCGGCAAGCCGACGCTCATCGGTGGCACCCATACGAAAAAGGACAGTAGCTGGTGATTGCACGAATCTACCTGTGGGATGTGTACGTGGGTGCACTCAACTGGAACGCCGACACCCAGATTGCCGAATTTGAATACACCCCTGAGTTTGTCAGGACTGGATTGCAGATTTCACCGATCCACATGCCTTTGCGCGAGGACTATACCTATGTGTTCCAGGGTCTGGATCGGGAAACCTTCAAGGGCTTGCCTTCAGTCCTCGCCGACTCGTTGCCAGATGATTTCGGTAACGCGCTGATCGACGCCTGGCTGGCTCAACAAGGGCGCGACAAGGTCACCTTCTCACCGGTGGAACGCCTCCTGTACCAAGGGACACGGGGCATGGGCGCATTGGAGTATCGGCCGGCACTGGCTGCAGAGCAGAACAAGGGAGAGAGCATCCAGATCGATGCACTCGTGCGCCTGGCCAGCGAAGTATTGTCGGAACGCGGATCGCTGGCCGAAAGGCTGACTGCGCACGACCCGTCTGTCGATGACGTTGCCCTGCAGCACCTCATCCAGGTCGGCACCAGCGCCGGTGGCGCGCGGGCAAAAGCCGTCATTGCCCTGAACGCTGCGGGTGAGATTCGCTCGGGCCAGGTACCGGCGCCAGCGGGATTCGAGTACTGGCTGTTGAAATTCGACGTCGCCAAGGACTCGAAAGTCCTGGCGGACTCGCAAGGCTATGGGCGTATCGAATACGCCTACCACCTCATGGCCAAGGCCGCGGGCATTACCATGACCGAATGCCGGTTATTGGAGGAGGGTGGCCGGGCGCACTTCATGACCAAGCGATTCGACCGTACCGCCGATGGTGAGAAAATCCACGTTGCCACGCTGTGCGCGATGGATCATGCAGACTTCCGCAAGCCCGGCCAATACTCTTACGCCGAAGCATTCGCTGTGCTGCGCGCGCTTGGCGTTTCCCGCGATGGTGCCGAGGAATTCTATCGCCGTATGGTCTTCAATGTGGTGGCCCGTAACCAGGACGACCACACCAAGAATACCGCCTTCATGATGGACACCGACGGCAGCTGGTACCTGACTCCAGCCTACGACGTTTCCTATTCCTACCTTCCCGGTAGCTTCTGGGTCGACACTCACCAGATGAGCATCAATGGCAAGCGTGATGACTTCACCCTTGAAGATTTGCTCAGCGTGGCGAGCCAAGTGCGCGGCATGGACGCCAAGCAGATCATCCGTGATGTCGTCGAAGCTGTCCGGCAATGGCCGCATTTCGCTCAAGTGGCCGGCGTTAACGCTACATCCAGCAAGCGCATTGGTGACGTACACCGGTTGTATCTGAGCGAAGGGCTTTGATCGCGCGGAAACGCCACGGGTGTTATCGCAACAGTTTTCTATGGATCCAGTGGTGAATGATCAGGTAATGGCTTCTGGGCGATAATCGAACAGAATTATTTACTTTAGATTAACTAGATAAGTGCATGATATTTAACGCAATTACTATTCTGGTTTGATTTCAAATGGAGATTTCAAGGAGTAAAAGGCCCAGCTAGCTCAGTTAGCCACCGTTGTTTATGGATCCATTATCTGATTGATTAGCCCCTGGCAGCGTCGGGAGCCCTCCCGAACGTAGGCGATAACAATTACAAAAAGGGTTCAGTCATGAATGGCTTACCAAGGATGCGCACCTGCCAAGGTTCGCGCCGCTCGCTTTGTGTGCGCTCAGGTCTCTCCAAGCTGGTGGTTGCCGGTGAGCAGGTGACGCTATGAGCAATGATCTCAAGCATCGGGTCGACCATGGGGCAATGAGCAGCTTTCAATGTCTGGCCATCGGCATATGCATTCTCCTGAACATGATCGATGGCTTCGATGTGCTGGTGATGGCCTTTACCGCCGCATCGGTTTCTGCCGAGTGGGGCTTGAGCGGGGCGCAGATCGGGCTGCTGCTCAGCGCTGGGTTGTTCGGCATGGCGGCAGGCTCGCTGTTCATCGCGCCCTGGGCCGATCGCATTGGCCGGCGCCCGCTGATTCTATTGTGCCTGGCGCTTTCAGGTGCCGGCATGCTGCTCTCGGCGTTAAGCCAGACGCCCCTGCAATTGGCACTGTTGCGCGGGCTCACGGGGCTAGGTATCGGCGGCATTCTGGCCAGCAGTAACGTGATCGCCAGCGAATACGCCAGTAAGCGCTGGCGCGGTCTGGCAGTCAGCCTGCAGTCCACCGGTTACGCCCTTGGCGCAACCCTGGGTGGTCTGCTGGCGGTATGGCTGCTAGGGCATTGGGGGTGGCGCTCGGTGTTCCTGTTTGGCGGCATTGTCACCTTGCTGGTGATTCCCCTGGTACTGCTGTGGCTACCCGAATCGCTGGATTTTTTGCTGGCGCGCCGCCCAGCCAATGCCCTGGCGCGGATCAATCGCCTGGCCGTGCGCCTGGGCCAGCCGGCACTGACGCAATTGCCAACAGCCCAGGTAAGCGTTGCGGGAGCCGCTACCGGGTTCCGCCAGTTGCTGACCCCGGCTCTGCGCCGCACCACCTTACTGATCTGGTTGTTGTTCTTCCTGGTGATGTTCGGCTTCTACTTCGTGATGAGCTGGACACCGAAGCTGCTTGTCGCCGCAGGTTTGTCGGCCGAGCAAGGGATTACCGGCGGGGTGTTGCTCAGTGTCGGCGGGATCGTTGGCGCGGCGCTGATCGGCGGGCTTTCTTCGCGCTGGCCGCTGGTGCGGGTGCTGGCGTTGTTCATGCTGATTACCGCCGGGCTGCTGGTGCTGTTTGTCGGCAGTGGTTCATCAGTGAGCACGCTACTAGGGCTCGGCCTGTTGATCGGGTTGTTCTCCAACGGTTGCGTGGCCGGGCTGTATGCGCTGTCGCCGGTGGTCTATGACACCTCGGTGCGTGCCACCGGGGTGGGGTGGGGCATCGGCATCGGGCGGATCGGCGCGATCCTGTCGCCGATCGTGGCCGGGGTACTGCTTGATGGCGGCTGGCAACCACTGCACCTATATGGGGTGTTCGCCAGTGTCTTTGTGCTGGCCGCCGGTTGCCTGTTGTTGCTCAAGCCAGCATGCACCCCGGCGCAGCCAGTGATGGCCGGCGCCTAGGCCTGACCGTCGATGATCGCCTCGGCGACAGTGGCGCAGAACCATTGCAGGGCTGCGGAACTGTCGCTGTTGGGATGCCAGTGCAGTGACACCGTGAACGCGGGCACCTGGAACGGCAGCTCGAGCATCTTCATGCCGCCTTCCTGGATGAACAAGCGAGCGATCTGCGCCGGCAGTACCGCAAGCAGGTCGGTGCCGGGGAGGATTTTCGGCAGTACCGAGAAGTGCGGCACCTGCAGGCTGATCCGGCGCTGCACGTTCATGGCCGTCAACACGTCCTCGACGCTGCCGTGGCCGGTGGTACGGGTAACGGTGATATGACGCTCGGCAGTGAATTGCTCCAGGCTCAGCGCCTGGTTGATGCGCGGATGGTCGAGGCTCAGCAGGCACACATAACGCTCGTGCATCAGCACCTGGCTGCGGGTCCCGGCAACGGCTGGCCGGCAGATGGCCGCGTCGATCTTGCCACTGGCCAGCCAGTCGCCGACCTGGTCCACCTGCAGGGGCAGTACTTCCACTTCCGCGTGAGGCGCCTCACGGTTGAGGCGCGCCAGGATCAGCGGCAAGAAGCCCATTTCGCCAAGGTCGGAAAGGGCGATGCGAAACCTGCGTTCGGTGCTGCCGGGGTCGAACTGGCGCGTGCTCTGCACGGCGCCTTCGATACGGCTCAGCGAGTCGCGCAGGGTGGTGTACAGCTGTTGGGCGACAAAGGTCGGCTGGATGCCGTCGCGGGTACGGCTGAACAACGGGTCGTCAAACAGCTCGCGCAAGCGTGCCAGGCCATAGCTGACTGAGGGTTGGGTGACGAACAGGCGCTCGGCGGCGAGGGTCACGCTGCGGGCCTCGAAGAGGACGACGAAGGTGCGGATCAGGTTCAGGTCGAAGTTGCTCATGGGGCCTCGATGCACGCGCTTGGATATAGATCGTCTTTATTTTTGATAGAGATAGTATCAATTTGATCAATCTACTGGTGACTGCAAAAGTAACCCACATTCTAAAAACGAGCAGTAAGGGTCTTTATGAAAACGGTTCACCGCGCCTCCTACGACATTCTTCGCCAGCATGGCCTGACCACCATTTTTGGTAATCCCGGTTCCAACGAGCTGCCGTTTCTGCAGGGCTTTCCGGAAGATTTTCGCTACATCCTCGGCCTCCACGAAGGCGCGGTGGTGAGCATGGCCGATGGCTACGCGCTGGCAACCGGTCAGCCAACCTTCGTCAACCTGCATGCCGCCGCGGGAACCGGCAATGGCATGGGTGCGTTGACCAACGCCTGGTACTCCCACAGCCCGCTGGTGATCACAGCTGGCCAACAGGTGCGTTCAATGATCGGCGTCGAGGCGATGCTGGCCAACGTCGACGCCGCGCAGTTGCCCAAGCCGCTGGTCAAGTGGAGCCACGAGCCGGCCTCGGCGCAGGATGTGCCGCGCACCTTGAGCCAGGCGATTCACATGGCCAGCCTGCCGCCTCGCGGCCCGGTGTACGTGTCGATTCCCTATGACGACTGGGCCTGTGCAGCACCGACCGGTGTCGAGCACCTGGCCCGTCGCCAGGTCACCAGCGCTGGCCTGCCTTCGCCGGCGCAGCTTGAGCAACTGTGCGAACGCTTGGCCGCGGCGCGCAATCCAGTGCTGGTTCTCGGGCCTGATGTCGACGGCAGCGGTGCCAACCACCACGCCGTACAGCTTGCGGAAAAATTACGCATGCCAGCCTGGGTAGCGCCGTCGGCCTCGCGCTGCCCGTTCCCGACCCGCCACGCGTGCTTTCGTGGCGTACTGCCAGCGGCAATTGCCGGTATTAGCCGCTGTCTGGCGGACCACGACCTGATTCTGGTCGTCGGTGCACCGGTGTTCCGTTACCACCAGTACGCACCGGGCGACTACTTGCCTGCCGATTGCGAGCTGCTGCACATCACGTGCGATGCCGGGGAGGCTGCCCGCGCGCCGATGGGTGATGCGCTGGTCGGCGACATTGCCCTGACCCTGGCGGCGCTGGTCGACAGCGTGCCACAGGTGGATCGACCCATGCCGACAGCTTTGTCCCGAGCACAGCCGGTGGTCGAGGACGGTGGCTTGCTGCGCCCGGAAACAGTATTTGACTTGATCAACGCCTTGGCACCCAAGGACGCTATTTATGTGAAGGAGTCCACTTCGACTGTCGGTGCATTCTGGCAGCGTGTGGAGATGCGCGAGCCGGGCAGCTATTTCTTTCCGGCCGCCGGCGGACTTGGCTTTGGCCTGCCTGCCGCGGTGGGCGTGCAACTGGCGCAAACCGATCGACGTGTGATCGGCATTATCGGTGATGGATCGGCGAACTACGGCATCACGGCGTTGTGGACTGCAGCCCAGTACAACATTGCGGTTGTGTTCATCATTCTGAAAAACGGTACCTACGGCGCACTGCGCTGGTTCGCCGATGTACTCAATGTCAGCGATGCACCGGGACTGGATGTACCGGGCCTGGATTTTTGCGCCATTGCCCAGGGTTACGGGGTACACGCGGTACAGGCAGCCAGCGCCGAGGCCTTTGCCAGTGCCTTCAGCGAAGCGCTGGCAGGCAACCGCCCGGTGTTGATCGAGGTACCTACGCAAACCATCGAACCCTGACGCGGCTTGTGTAACCACGGCTTTGCGGGCAGGCGCACGTCCACAATAAAAACAAGAGGTGGCTATGAAAACGACTTCCGTCAGTGAAGTGATCGACGCTGCACCCTTCAATCGCACCCATTTGCTGATTCTGATGTGGGGCTGTTTCATCATGCTGTTCGATGGCTACGACATGGTGATCTACGGCTCGGTGGTACCGCGCCTGATGCAGGAGTGGCAGCTCACCGCCATCGAGGCCGGCACCCTGGGTAGCTGCGCATTGTTCGGCATGCTCTTTGGCGGGACCTTGCTGGCGCCATTGGCTGACCGCTTCGGCCGGCGCAAGCTGATTATCGTTACCACGTTGATGGCCAGCCTTGCGGCGTTCATGACCGGCCATGCCCAGACACCGATCGAGTTGGGGGCCTGTCGCCTGATTACCGGCCTGGCACTGGGTGCGCTGGTGCCAAGCGCGGTAAACCTGATCAGTGAGTTCGCCCCGCAAGGTCGGCGCAGCACCATGATTACCGTGATGTCGAGCTTCTATTCGGTGGGCGCGGTGCTCTCGGCCCTGCTGGCAATTGCGGTGATCCCGCAGTGGGGTTGGCAGACAGTGTTCTATGTGGCGGTGCTGCCGGTACTCGCGGTGCCGTTCATGCTGCGCTACTTGCCGGAGTCGGCGGCGTTTCTAGAACTCAAGGGGCGCCGCGTCGAGCTCGATCAGTTGCTGGTCAAAGTCGACCCAGGCTTTCGCCCTGGTACCGAGTTGCGCCTGCCAGACAATGACAAGCAAGTACGGGGTGCACGCCTGCCGCAGTTGTTCAGCAAAGGCCAGGCCCTGGCGACGCTGCTGCTGTGGGTAGCATTCGCCATGTGCATGCTGATGAGCTATGGGCTTAACACCTGGTTACCCAAGCTGATGGCACACGGGGGCTACCCACTGGGTTCGAGCCTGGCATTCCTGGTGACCCTGAACATCGGCGCCACGGTCGGCGCATTGTTTGGCGGCTGGCTTGCCGACAAGCTGGGCGTGCAACGCACCCTGGCGTTGTTCTTTGTGCTCGCGGCACTGTCGTTGGCGGCACTGGGCTTCAAGCCCGGCCCGCTAGTACTTAACCTGCTGCTGTTGATTGCCGGTGCCACCACCATTGGCACCCTGGCGGTGATCCATGCCTATGCCTCGATTGCCTATCCTGCGCATATCCGCTCCACCGGGGTCGGTTGGGCTGCCGGTATCGGCCGTCTGGGCGCCATCGCAGGTCCCATGCTCGGCGGCAGCCTGCTGTCGCTGGATCTGCCGTTCCAACAGAACTTTCTCGCGTTTGCCCTGCCGGGCGTAATCGGTGCGCTGGCCATCGTTTTTATCCAGGTGCGTGCACCGCAGCAGGCTTGCCAGCCTGAAGCGGCCAGCAAGCCCACTGTATGACTTTTATCTGTCCAAGGAGCCTTCCATGACTGAAACTCGCCCTCATTACAGCGACCTGCACCTGCAACCGATCGCGGGCCAGTGGCGCACTGGCGCTGCCGGTAAAAGCCTGCGGGTCACCAATCCGTACAATGATGCGCTGCTGCTGCAGATCCCGCAGGCCAACCGCGACGACCTCGATGCCGCCTACCGCGAAGCCGCGCGGGTGCAGCCGCAATGGGCCGCATTGGGCCCGTCGGCGCGCGCCGCGGTGCTGCATGAAGTGGTGGCGGTGTTTGACCGGCGCCGAGACGAAATCATCGACTGGATCATCCGCGAATCAGGCAGCACCCGGCTCAAGGCCCAGCTGGAGTGGGGGGCGGCGCGGGCCATTGCGCTTGAGTCGGCGTCGTTCCCGGCGCGGGTGCATGGACGTATTGTCGAGTCCAATGTCCCAGGCAAGGAGAGCCGGGTGTACCGCAGCGCGCTCGGCGTGGTAGGGGTGATCAGCCCGTGGAACTTCCCGCTGCACCTGACCCAGCGCTCGATTGCACCGGCCTTGGCGCTCGGCAACGCCGTGGTGGTCAAGCCCGCCAGTGACACCCCGGTGTGCGGCGGCTTGCTGCTGGCGCGGATCTTTGAAGAAGCGGGATTGCCTGCGGGCGTGCTCAGCGTGGTGGTAGGTGCTGGTAGCGAGATTGGCGATGCCTTCGTCGAGCATGAACTGCCCTCATTGATCACCTTCACCGGCTCCACCCCGGTGGGGCGCGGCATCGGTCGCATTGCCAGCGGCGGTGAGCACCTCAAGCACGTTGCGCTGGAGTTGGGCGGCAACAGCCCATTTGTGGTGCTCGATGACGCCGACCTTGAACAGGCGGTGAACGCTGCAGTGTTCGGCAAGTTTCTGCACCAGGGGCAGATCTGCATGGCGGTCAACCGCATTATCGTCGACAACAGCCTGTACGACGCCTTTGCCGAACGTTTCGTCGAGCGGGTCAAGGGTCTTGCGGTCGGCGACCCCAACGCACAGGACACGGTGATCGGCCCGGTAATCAATTTCCGCCAACTGCAGGGTTTGCAGGAAAAGATCGCCCTGGCGCGTCGCGAAGGTGCCGAGCCGCTGTACGAGGGCGGGGTGGACGGCAACCTGCTGGCGCCGCATGTGTACGGCGAAGTCACGATCGACATGGACCTGGCCCGTAATGAAATCTTCGGACCGCTGGTAGGGCTTATCCGCGCGCGCGATCAAGCGCATGCCTTGGAGTTGGCCAACGCCAGCGAATTCGGGCTTTCCAGCGCGGTGTTCAGTGCCAACCTGGAGCGCGCAGTGCGCTTTGCCCGGCAGGTACGGGCGGGCATGACGCACATTAACGATATCCCGGTGAATGATGAGGCCAATGCGCCCTTTGGCGGTGAGAAAAACTCGGGGCTTGGGCGCTTCAATGGCGATTGGGCGATTGACGAGTTCACCCGTGATCACTGGATCAGCGTCCAGCATTCGCCGCGCCAGTATCCCTTCTGAAGCCTTGAGTCACTGAGTACTGCCCGGCATTTGCCGGGCTTTAACGCAGCCACTGATGGACGGGCCCTGAACGGCCTGTCGGGGAGCGGCTGCGCCCATGAAAAGCGGAGAACAATAATAATGATCCACACTCCTTGCACCTTGTCGCGCGCGGTTGCCGCCGCCTCCTTGATTCTGGGCGCTAGCCTGCCGGCCTGGGCCGAGGACGGCGGCTTTTTCGAAGATGCCAAGACCGATCTGCTGCTGCGCAACTATTACTTCAACCGTGACTTTCGTGATCCGGGGGCGGCTAAAAGCAAGGTCGACGAGTGGGCCCAGGGTTTTATCCTCAAGTTCACCTCAGGCTACACCCCGGGGGTTGTCGGCTTTGGCCTCGATGGCATCGCCATGTTTGGCATGAAGCTAGACAGCAGCCGAGATACCAGCGGCTCGGAACTGCTGCCAGTGCATGACGATGGTCGAGCGGCAGATGACTACGGTCGCGCTGGCGTGGCAGCGAAAATGCGGATCTCGGCCACCGAGATCAAGGTCGGTGAATTGTTGCCGGACATCCCGCTGCTGCGCTACGACGATGGCCGCTTGCTGCCACAGACCTTTCGCGGCGCGATGCTCGATTCGCGGGAGATCGAAGGCCTTAGTCTGCAGGCTGGCCAGTACCGCGAAGTAAGCTTGCGCAACTCCTCGGACATGCAGGACCTGTCGGCCTGGGCCGCGCCCGGGGTCACCTCCGACGGCTTCAACTACGCCGGTGCCGAGTACCGATTCAACGAGCAGCGCACGCTGGTCGGCATGTGGCATTCGCAGCTCGAAGACATCTATCAGCAGAGCTACTTCAACCTGCTGCACAAGCAGCCGGTGGGCGACTGGGTGCTGGGTGCCAACCTGGGTTACTTCATTGACAAGGAAGATGGCCAGGCACGTATCGGCGACATCCAAAGCCGTACCGGCTACGCCTTGCTGTCGGCCGCAACTGGCGGCCACACGCTGTACCTGGGGTTGCAGAAAGTCAGTGGCGACAGCCAGTGGATGTCGGTGTACGGCAGCAGTGGCCGGACCCTGGGCAACGACATGTTCAACGGCAATTTCAGCAATGCCGACGAGCGCTCCTGGCAGGTGCGCTACGACTACAACTTCGCCGCCATGGGCATTCCGGGACTACTGGCGATGGTGCGTTATGGGCATGGCGAAAACGCAACCACGGCGGCGGGCAGCAACGGCAAGGAATGGGAGCGCGACACCGAGGTGGGCTATACCATCCAGAGTGGGACCTTTCAGCGCCTGAGCATCCGCGTGAACAACGCCACCAACCGGCGCAGCTTCAACAGTGATTTTGACCAGACCCGCTTGATCGTCAGCTACCCGTTGTCGTTCTAGGCAAGGGCTGGACCACCCCACGCACCGGGCAGTGGCCTTGACGGTAACGAGGCCGCTGCCACGCTGCTCACCTTGAGGTAGTATGACGGTCCATGTGTTGCGGAAGTCGCCTGGATGAGTAAGCCCGGTCAATTGGTGCTGGTTGCGTTGCGCAAGATGATTGCTTCGGGCGAGTTAGCGGCCGGTGCACGTTTGATGGAAATCCCTACCGCCGAACTGTTCGGTGTTTCACGCATGCCGGTGCGCATGGCGTTTCGTACCCTGGAGCAAGAAGGGCTGCTGGTACGCTTCGGCGGACGCGGGTTTCAGGTACGCTCGGTCAGTGCCGACGATATCGCTGGAGCCGTCGAGGTACGCGGTGTGCTCGAAGGCCTAGCTGCGCGCCAGACGGCTGAGCGCGGCTTGTCGCAGGCGGCACGAGATACCCTGCAGCACTGCCTGCACGAAGGCGATCAATTGTTTGAAAAAGGCTTCGTCACCGAGGAAGACCTCGAGGCCTATCATGACCTCAACATGCGCTTTCACCAGGTCATCGTCGAAGGCAGCCACAACCCGGCAATTGCCGATGCGCTAGCCCGCAACGACCACCTGCCGTTCGCCTCGGTCACCGCGCTGGCCGTCGACCGCCATGACCTGGCGCGCGAGTACCGGCGCTTCAACTACGCGCACATGCAGCATCACTCGGTATACGACGCGCTGGTCAACGGCCAGGGCGCCCGTGCCGAGGCGATCATGCGCGAGCATGCCAACGCTACCTTGCGCTATGCCGAAACCTTCGGCGTAGCAACGACCGCCGAGCGCATGAAGGTGATCCTGCCTTCGCCGTGACGTGGTTCAGATATCAAGCACCAGCAAGGGTGTTTTGGCGCGCGAGCAGCAGGGCGTGAACTGATCGTTCAACGCCTGTTCTTCTTCGGTCAGGAACAGGTCGCGATGCTCCGGTACGCCATCGAGCACCCGGGTCAGGCAGGTGCCACAAATACCTTGTTCACAGGACATGGCGATCGCGATGCCATGACGCTCCAACACCTGCACCACCGTCTGGTCGGCGGGCACCTCGAAGACCTGGCCGGTGCTGCCCACCTGTACTGAAAAGCTGCCGTCGTTGTCGGTATCCACCGGCGCGGCGGCAAAGTATTCGCGGTGCAGACAACTTTCCTGCCAACCCTGCGCCTTGGCGCTGTCGAGCACATGCTGCATGAATCCACCGGGACCGCATACGTACAGATGGAGGTCGTCCTGCGGGTTGGCCAGGACCTTACTGGTATCCAGGGCAGTTTCAGGTTGTTCATCGAGGTGCAGGAACAGGCGGTCGGCAAACGCTGCGGTACGGATCCGTTCGACAAAGGCTGCGCGCTCGCTGGAGCGGGCGCAGTAGTGCAATTCAAAGTCAGCGCCGATGTGAGCCAGGCGCTCAGCCATGCACAGAATCGGGGTGATGCCGATGCCGCCGGCAAACAGCAGGCTGCGCCGGGCGCCGTGGGCGAGCGCAAACAGGTTGCGTGGCTCGCTGATACGCAGCTGCGCACCACAGTGGATGTGCTCATGCAGGCTGCGCGATCCGCCTCGTGAGGCGGGGTTCTTGAGCACGCCAATCAAGTAGCGATGGCGTTCCTCGGGGTGATTGCACAGGGAATACTGACGGATCAGGCCGTCGGGCAAATGCACATCAATGTGCGCACCGGCGCTGAACGGCGGCAATGGACTGCCATCGACAGCAGCCAGCTCATAGCTGCAGATGTCTTGTGCTTCGTTGTTACGGGATACCACCACGACATCGATCATGTTCGCTCCTTGGGAGTAAGTGGCTCAGGCCGGTGTGGCGCTGGTGGCAATCAATTGCGCCTCGGGTGCGCGCTCCTGGGCGATCAACTGATCGAGAATTTTGCGCGACTGCACGCCGCCGGCATCGATGTTGAGCTTGAGCAGGTTGCGCTGCGGGTTGTCGAGCAGGTTGCGTTGCTGACGCTCGAGCATCTCCAGGTCTTCGCTGAAAATCTTGCCCTGTCCCTCGCGGATGCTCGCGGTCAGCGCGGTGTCCTGTGCGGCGAAATTGCGCGCCATGCCCCAGAAGTACCAAATAGAGGTATCGGTTTCGGGGGTAATGAAGTCGACGACGATACTCGACGCCTTGTGCTGCGCGTCGGCGTGGTAGCCACCTTTGCCCGCATGGGCTACGCCCACCTCGATCAGTACATGGCTGGGTGGGGTGAAGCGGCAGATCTGCCAGCGATCCACCGGCACATCGTCGGCCAGGCCATTGCCGCGCAGGGCCATACGCCAGAACGGTGGGGCCATGATGTTCTCCATGTGCCGGGCTGTAATCACCTCGTTATCGTTGACCGTAGTCACCGGAGGGGCTTCGTCGATTTCCTTCTGGCCGATGCTGGAGGCGTGAACATAGGTTTCGTGGGTCAAATCCATCAGATTGTCGATCATCAGGCGGTAGTCGCAGCCGATATGAAACAGTCCACCACCGTAGGCCCACTCATCGCTCACGGCCCACTCTAAATGCGGGATCAGGTCTGCATCAGCCAGCGTCTGATCACCGGGCCAGACCCAAATAAAGCCATAGCGCTCGACCGCGGCAAACGTCTTGTTGCACGGAAAGCCACGCACCCGCTGCCCTGGCATCTCGACCGTCTTGCCGTCGCAACCTATCACCAGGCCGTGGTAGCCACACACCAGATTGCCGTTCTCGACATAGCCCAACGACAACGGCGCACCACGATGCGGACAAAAATCCTCTACCGCGGCGACGCGGTGTTCCTGGCCTCGATAGAAAACGATGCGCTCACCGCAAATTTGCCGGCCCAGTGGTTTTTCAGCAATTTCGTCAGGGGTGCAGGCTACATACCAGGTGTTCTTGGGGTACATGAAGGCTCTCCGGTCAGCTTTGTTGTTATTTAATGGATCCATTAAATGTGCTTTGCGGAGAGGGCGTCAACAGATTGCGATGAGTTTCTTTGCCTTTCTGGGCGATAATCGGACGATGGATGGGATTTAATGGATCCATAGCCAGCGAGGGGCTATGGATTTACGCATCATGGCGAAAGCCGGGGCGGCGAGGACGGTGTTGTCGCAAGCGGTAGCGCCTGGCGTTGATCAAGGGTTCGTTTTGGACTGGCGTGAACGCTGGTATCGACTGATACCGATCTGAACGCCTGCCGCTACCAGGCAGAGCAAGCCAATCTTCAACGTCGAGTTCATTTCGTAATGCTCGCACACCTTTCCCACGAGTATCACGCTGGCAAAGATGGCGATCGGTAAAATCAGCTTGTTCATTTCATTCCCCTAGCGAAGGGGCTGAGTGTACGGAGCTGTATCTAATGGCGCCAGGTTCAACTGGTGTGAGCGCTCGGACGTGCTTTGACGGGTTGTCGCCGTCAATCTAGCGTTGAAAGTCATCGCGCCCCGTAGCATTGGACGGCAGCTCGGGCGGTGTGCCAGGGGGGCTTTGGCATCGATCGCCCATTGCCTGGTATTCCTTCCGGAGTTGGTGTAGCTGTCTGTTGTCCAGGGCTTCTAGATCGAGCACCGATTGCTCTGCGGATTTAGTGGCTCGAATCAGCTCATCAAGCTTCACATGAATAATGTCGTTGTCGCGGTTCTGGGTATTCTGAATGAGGAACACCATCAAAAAAGTAACGATGGTGGTCGACGTATTGATGATCAGTTGCCAAGTATCGTTGTAGTGGAACCAGGGACCTGATGTCGCCCACATGGCAATCAGGACCACGGCTATTAGGAAGGTGCTCGGTTTGCCGGCGTGGTTTGCAAGCCATTGGCAGAATTTCGCGAATTTCATGGTGCTGCTCCTCTCGTTCTATAAGCTCTGACCACAACGGAGCACTGAAATCTTTTTTTACACCCATCTTTGTTTACGAGCCCGAACCACATGGGCTCGCAACGATCCGATGAAATTTTCTCTGAGCCAGGGGATCTATAGCAGTCAACCACACAAGGCCTTGAACACTTCCAGGAGCATGCGAGTGCCGCGAATCATTACGCCGACAACCCCCGAGGAAGAGATCAGTGAGCACAACGCGCGCATGTTCGGCTCGCCGAAGGAGCGCCTGGATTTCTACCGCAAGGAAATTCACTACGAGACCAGTATTCTGGCCAATCGCACAGATGCGTATCTGGCCGCTCAGTCTTTTCTGGTCATTGCGTTTGTGTCGTCGATGGGCAACCTGAACCAGGGCTGGGGCGAGATGTTCACCCTGGTTGTGCCTGCGTTCCTCGCATTGCTGGGCGTACTGAGTTCGCTGAATGCCTGGCCGGGCATTCGCGACGCCTACCGCATCATTGATCACTGGCAGTTGAAGCAAAGCCATCTTTTGCGCAGCGAGCCAATGATGGGGTTGGTGTATGACGAGTCACCCTTGTTCTGTGAGGCGGAAACCTCCCGTGCGGGCCATCGCAAGTCACTGCTTTTTTCACTTCGTACGCCGTGGATCTTTCTTGGCTTCTGGGTGCTATTGGGCAGTTATTCGGTCTACATCCAGCTGGCGTGAGTGCCACTGTACGAGGGGCGCAGCTTGACGCTCACCCCCTGTGCGCGATCACTTGCGTCTTGCAAGACCGCGCGTCAGTCCATCAAGTTGTTTAGGCTTGGCGCCTGACGCAACCCCACACTCGCTGGATCAGTACGTCAGCCTGATCGGCATTCAGCGCACCGGCGTAGGCCAGCAAGCGGCGGAACTTATCTTCAAGCGCTTCGCGGCTCAAGGTGTTGTCGGGGTCACCTTTGGGTGAGTCGATCGCCGCCTGCAGCACGCGTCCGTCTGTAGTCTCTACCTCAACCCGGCCCAGCCAGCGCTGCGGGTACGCGCTGTCGACTTCGGCATCCAGCACCATGCTGACCTTGTCGCGCAGCGCAGCGACTGCCAAGTCGTTCAGTGCCAGCTCATCGAATTCGGTTAGCCCCGCTTTGCCATGCACGGCGATCAGGCCCAGCACGGTGCCCATGGAAAACTTGGCCTGGTGCACGGTTTGCGGCACGTGGACTCGTCCCAAAACATCGATCGCACCTTGATGCACGCGCGTCACTACCCGGGCGATGTGCTGGTGAGACAGGCCTTCGCGCTGCATCAACAGCAACAGTGCATCTGCAGCCGGGTGGGTATGGCGGCAAGAAGCATGGAACTTGAAGGAGGTTTCCAGCAGCGCCCAACGACTGCCGAGGCGATCAGACAAACACGCTGGGCGTGCATCGCTGGACATCCCGGCCGCCATACCTTGCTCGCCTTCGAGGATATCGCGCGCACCGGTCAGGCCGTCCGCAGTGAGGTAGGCTGCCAGCAGCCCGTCGGCAGCCGCCTTGGCTGTGTGCAACTGCTTGGAATCGGCCGCGTCGCGCAGAAATGCCCAGAGGCCGGCGGCCTGGGTGCCCGCGCTGCCCAGTAGGTTGATAAAGGCCTCTTGGTCGAACTCCATTAGTTTGCCGACGGCCACGGCAGCGGCGAGGGTGCCGACCGTCGCCGTGGTATGGAAGATGCGATAGTGCGAGCGCCCCAGAAACTCACCGATTCTGATGCCTGCTTCATAGCCGGCGACAGCCGCAAGCAGTAACGCCTGGCCGCTCTTGCCCAGGTCCTGGGCCGCAGCAAGCACGGCGGGGAACACCACGGTAGCCGGGTGCAGAACGGAGCTGTTGTGCAGGTCATCCTGCTCAACGAGGTGCGAGGAGGCAGCATTGACCAGGGCGGCAAAGTAGGCAGAGCTGCGCTGGCCACTGACCAGGATCGCTGCAGGCCCTGAGGCCGGCCCCATTTTCGCCGCATAGCGCTCAAACAGCGGAATCGGGTGAGCACCCTGACTGGCCAGCGCCGAGCCTAGCCAATCAAGGAACAAGTCCTCGGTGCGCGCCAGCACCGCGTCGGGAAGGTCGGTATACGAAAGGCGCGCCAAAAACGCGGCCAGTTCACGGGTATGGTTGACATCCGAGTCGTCACAAACAGCGTTCAGTACAGGGTTGCTGGAAGTCATTGTCAGTCCTTGCTTATTGTTATTCGGTGACGCGCTACTTGCTCGATGACGTGCAGTCAGGCCTGAGATCGAGAAGGCGCGAGATCATTTGGTAGTAGTGTGTTTCCAGGCGGGCGGGCGTCCAGGGTTCAGGGCTGTGCTGCAACCCCGTGGCACTGCCAATCAAGGCCAGAATCGCGGTGGTCGTAAACGCAGGGTCGATATCGGCGAACAGCCCCTCCAGACGACCGCGCTGCAACAGGCGCTGCAGGTGCGCCTGCAAACTGTGGGTCCGCTGTTCCAGCCAACGCTGCGAGTGCAGGTCTAGATGGCGATATTCATGTGCAAGCACCTTCATCTCATGAGGGTGTGAAGCCTGCCACTTGAGCAAAAAGCCGATAAAACTACGCAATTCGCCAAGTGTGCCGGCGCGACGTGAATGCTTGCGCCACGCGGCATCGCGCGTTTCGAGCAGGTCCGTCAGCACATGCAGCAGGACCTCTTGCTTGCCCGCAACATGGTGGTAGAGGCTGCCCGGCAACAGGCCGGCCCGAGTAGCTAATTGGCGCATGGACATCGCGCCATAACCGACCTCGGCCAGCAGATGCCTGGCCGCCTCAAGAATGAAGTCTGCGTACTGCGGCGTGCTTGCAAGCTGGGCAACTCTTGGCATTACGCTCTCCCAAACGGGCGACTCACGAAGGCTTCTCAGCCCGTTGCAGGATCGACCGCGCACGACCGATAACGGGAGCATCAACCATCTGGCCGTCAAGCACGAAAACCCCGCCTCCCGTTGCCGTTGCTTCGATTACCCGTCGCGCCCACTCCAGCTCTTCACGACTGGGATGCAGCGCTGCATGTATGGGCGCAACCTGGGACGGGTGAATGCACAAGGCGCCGCCAAAACCCATGTCGTGAGCAAAACCGACGCTGTCGCGCAGGCCGTTGCTGTCGTTGATATCCGGGTGCACACCATCCAGCGCTGGTGACAGCTTGGCGACGCGGGTGTTGAGCAAAACGGCATAGCGGGCCTGGGCCAGGATTTGTTCGGCTGCAAGGCTGCCTTGGCGCAGGTTCAGATCAAGCCCCAGGTCCAGGCTGCCGAAGCACAGGCGTTCGACGCCCGGCGTGTGGGCAATGCTTGCAAGCTCGGCGAGGCCTCGGGCGCTTTCGATGATCGGCCATACCGGTTTGCCGCTAGCGTGGGCCGCCTGGACCTGATCGCGACTTTCTGCTTTAGGCAACACAATGCCGATAACGCCGGCGAAGCGTCGACACAGCGCCAGATCTGCTGCATGCGCCCAGTGCTGGGGAGCGTTGATGCGCACCAGCACTGTCACATCCGGCTGCGCACAGAGAAACTGCTCAAGGTTGCCGCGGGCTTGCTCCTTGAGCCTTTCTTCAACGGCATCTTCCAGGTCGACAATCACCCGATCGGCGCCGCTCGCCAGTGCCTTGAGGATGCGCTCAGGGCGGGTAGCCGGCACAAACAGGGCGCTACGGATAACTGAAGTACTCATGCGCGGGCTCCTTTGGTGAACTCGACTTCACCCAGCTGTGCGCTGCCTTCTTCGTTACCCGCCCAAACCTGCGCCTTGCCGGGCGCGGTCACTGTGCCGCCCACCTCGAAGGCTTTTGGTGAGATCAGGGGGCGCACGCCTCGGAAACTGAAACGCTTGAGTGTCACCCCAGGGTGGGCTCGCACAAAGGCACGCAAGGCCAGGGTTGCGATCAACGGCCCGTGCACTACCAAGCCTGTATAGCCCTCGGTGGTGGTTACATACGGCCAGTCGTAGTGAATGCGATGACCATTGAAGGTCACCGCCGAGTAGCGGAACAATAGTGTTGGGCTGGGCTCGACCGGTTCTCGCCACTGGCCCTGGGGCAGGGGATCGTTACCGCCCTGCTTGGGCGGGGTCGGTTCGCGATAGACAATGTCTTGCTCATCGATCAGGGCGCATTCGCCTTCGTGGTAGTACTCGTGACGCACCGTGACAAACAACAACGAGCCGGTACGCCCCTGCTTTTCTTCAACTTTGCGCAGGGTGGAAAGACGTTCGATGTGCGCGTCAACTCGCAACGGGCGATTGAAGGTCAGGCGGCTGCCAGCCCACATGCGATTACGATTGTCCGCCGGCGGCAGAAAACCTCCTCGGGCAGGGTGCCCGTCCGGGCCGAGGCCGTCTTCGCTTACAGGCTCAACAAAAAAAGCCCAATGCCAGAGTGGCGGCAGGGGCTCGCCGGGCAGGGGTGCGACTTCGCCCAGGGTCGCGGCGATGCGCTTGACCATGTTGTAACTTATTTGGTCGCGGCATTCTTCGACGCGGCCCACCCAGCTGGAATATTCAGGAGAGGTCATGGTGTCGTGTCCTTTTCAGATGACGCCGTCGGCACGCAATTGGGCGATGCCTTCAGCAGACATGCCCAGGCCGGAAAGAATTTCACCGGTGTGTTCGCCCAGGGCGGGCACCGCTGCCATACGCGGGGTATAGGCATTGCTGTTGGCTGGCGGTAGCAGGCTTGGCACACTGCCAGCAGCCGTCGAAACGGTATGCCAACGATTACGCGCCTTGAGCTGAGGGTGGTCCCACACGCCCTGCATGTCGTTGACCCGCGCGTTGGCAATCTGCGCCAGATCAAGGCGCTCGATGACTTGATCGAAGGTAAGGCTTGCAAAGGTATCGACGATCAATTGACGCAGCGCCGCTCTGTTCTCGACACGCTTGAAGTTGGCGTTGAAGCGCTCATTTGCGCTCAGTTCAGGTTGCTGAAGGACCTTGTCGCAGAATGCCTGCCATTCGCGCTCATTCTGCAACCCGAGCATCACCGTACTGCCGTCGCCGATCGCAAACGGCCCGTACGGGTAGATCGTTGCGTGAGCCGCGCCAGCCCGGGGCGGCGGCGGGGCGCCTTCGTAGGCGTAGTACAGCGGATAGTTCATCCACTCCACCAGGCTTTCGAGCATCGACACATCAAGGTGGCTGCCTTCACCGGTGCGCTCACGCAGCAACAGTGCGCTGAGGATGCCGGTGTAGGCATACATACCTGCGGCGATATCGGCAATTGAACAGCCAGCCTTGGCCATTTGTTCATCGCCCGGGCCCCCGGTAACCGAAAGAAACCCGCCTTCGCTCTGGATCAGCAAGTCATAGGCTTTCTTCTTTTCATAGGGACCACCAGCACCGTATCCGGAAATATCGCAAACGATCAGCCGTGGAAAACGCTGGTGCAAGGCTTCGTACGACAGGCCCATACGGGCGGCAGCGCCAGGCGCAAGGTTCTGCACCAACACGTCGGCGCTGCTCAGCAGGTCGTCAAGTATCGCGCTGGCGGCGTCATGTTTGAGGTCCAGGGACAAACTTTGTTTGGAGCGGTTGGTCCAGACGAAATGCGAGGCCAGGCCGTTGACGCGCTGGTCGTAACCGCGGGCAAAGTCGCCGACGCCAGGACGTTCAACCTTGATAACGCGAGCGCCAAGGTCGGCAAGTTGGCGAGTACAGAAGGGGGCAGCGATAGCATGTTCGAGGCTTACGACAGTAATCCCGTCCAGTGGGCGTACACCTGAGGGCTGGCTCATGTTGTTCTCTCTGTTGTCATCAAGGCGTGCATACGGGCATCAGAACGAACGTGGAAGCTCCAGCAGATGCTCGGCGACGTAGGACAAAATCAGGTTGGTGGAAATAGGGGCGACCTGATACAGGCGGGTTTCGCGGAATTTGCGCTCCACGTCGTACTCCGTCGCGAAGCCAAAGCCGCCGTGGGTCTGCAGACAGGCGTTGGCGGCTTCCCATGACGCCTTGGCAGCCAGCGATGTCGCACACCGCGTCACTGGCCGGTGACGATAAAGTACTCGACGCGGTGCTGGCCGACTATGCGGTAGTGCGCGCGCGCAACACCGAAGAGTTGATGGACATCGCGTATCTTGCCACCCAGCGCATATACCCGGTAGGCAACAACCTGGGGATGATCACGGTGAGCGGTGGCGCGGGAATTATTGTCAGCGACGCCGCCGAAGAGGTCGGGCTGCCAATGCCGGCAATGCCAGACGCCGCGCAGGCCCAACTCAAACAGCGACTCTCGTTCGCCTCGCCGATCAACCCGGTGGACTGCACGGCCCAAGCGCTGAATGACTTGAGTCTGGTGCATGACTTTACTGAGTCGATGGTCGTGGACGGTGGCTACCAATCACTGATCGCCTTTTTTACCCAAGCAGGCACCGCCGCCTCCATCGGCCCGCGACTGGCTGAGCAGTTCAGCCGGATCAAGGTCGACCATCCGGAGCGCTTGTTCGTGGTCTCTGTAATGGGTGAGGGCGAGGAATTGGCGCCTTACGAGAAAGCAGGCTTTGCCTTGTTCGAAGACCCGACCCGCGCAGTACGGGCCATTCACGCCATGGGTCAGCTCGGCGAAGCGTTTGCCCGGCCATTACGCCAAGTGGAGGCGGTCGGCGGTGTTGAACTGCCAGCGCGTACACCGGGTGAAGCTGAAGCGAAACAACTGTTGGCCCGGGCCGGCATCGAATCTGCGCCTGAGCAGGTGCTGCACAGTGCCGCCGATGCCGCCGCATTTGCCTCCCAGGTCGGGTTTCCGGTGGTGCTGAAGATCGCCTCGGCGGACATCACGCACAAGTCCGAGATTGGCGGCGTGCTACTGAATATCGATAGCGTCGAACAGGTACGCGAAGGCTTCGATCTGTTGTTGCGCCGTGCGGCCGAACACGCGCCCGAGGCGCGAATCGATGGCGTCTTGGTCGCCCGTCAGTTGCAAGGTGGCGTGGAGTGCTTCATGGGTATCCAGCGTGACCCGCAGTTTGGGCCTATTGCGGTATTTGGCCTGGGCGGGATTTTCGTCGAGGTGCTCAAGGATGTGGTGTTCCGTCGATGCCCGTTCGGGGTCGAAGAAGCAGAAACCATGATCCGCAGCATCAAGGGTGCGCCCCTGCTGCTGGGCGCTCGTGGCCGCCCGGTCACCGACGTTGCAGCGCTGGCGCGGGTTCTCTCGCGGCTCTCGCAATTCGCCGCGCAAGCAGGCCCGCGCTTACGCTCGGTTGATCTTAACCCGGTCTTCGCCATGCCCCAGGGCCAAGGTGCCTGGGCTGCCGACGCGGTGCTTGAAATCGAGGAGCTGGCCCATGGCGCTTGATCCGGATCACTTGCTCAATTACTGCATTCCACCTGTACGCCAGCACTATAGCCGCCAGGACAGTGCTTTCTATGCGCTGTCTCTGGGTTTTGGCGCGGACCCGATGGATGAAGCGCAATTGTCTTTTGTCGACGCCAACCGTGATGTTCAAGCGTTGCCGTGCATGGCGGTGGTCCTCGGCCATCCGGGATTCTGGTTGGGCAATCCGGACACCGGTGTCGATGCCCTGCGCCTGGTGCACGCAGAGCAGAGCGTCGAGTGGCGCAGCGCGCTGCCGCCTGAGGGTGAGGTGATCGGCCGTACCCGCGTGACCGGGCTCGTCGACAAGGGGCCCGGCAAGGGCGCGCTGCTCTACAGCGAAAAAGTGCTCAGCGACGCTGTCAGCGGCGAAGTGTATGCCATCACGCGTGGCACCACGTTCCTGCGTGGCGACGGTGGCTTTGGTGGCGACCGTCAGTCGTTGTGTCAGCCCCACCGCGTGCCGGAGCGCACGCCGGAGCTGGTCGTCGACCTGCCGACGCGCAGCGAGCAGGCCCTTTACTACCGTCTGAACGGCGACGACAACCCGATCCACTCAAGTCCTGCCACCGCCGCCAAAGGTGGCTTTGAACGCCCAATCCTGCATGGTCTGTGCACCCTCGGTGTGGCCTACCACGCGCTGTTGCGCGGCCTGGCGGATTATCGCGTCGAGCGATTCGCGCACCTGCAGGCGCGCTTCTGCGCCCCGGTGTTTCCCGGCGAGACCCTGCGCACCGAAATGTGGAACGACGGTTCGTTCCGCACGCGCGTGGTTGAGCGTGACCTGCTGGTGCTGGACAACGGCCTAGTCAGCCTGGCGCAGGAGGAAAGCAACTGAGCCGGGCATGACACTACAACGCAATCAACCAACTTGCGAGAACAAGAACAATGAACGCACCCAAGATCGCTCCACAGAGTCCTGCTTTTCCCAGGCGGACCCTGGTCATCGCTTTTTTCTTCTGTTTCCTGGGGTTGCTCGCCGATGGCGTCGACCTGATGGTCCTTGCTTATAGTCTTAACAGCCTCAAGGCCGAGTTCGGGCTAAGCAACTTTGAAGCCGGCTCACTGGGCAGCATTACCTTGGCAGGGATGGCCATCGGCGGCATCTATGGTGGCTGGTGCTGCGACCGTTTTGGCCGTGTGCGGGTGGTCACCTGGACCATCGTCCTGTTCTCGGTCGGCACGGTACTGCTGGGATTGACCCACAGCTACTGGCAGTTTGCGCTGATCCGCTTTCTGTCCTCGCTTGGGCTCGGCTCGCTGTTCGTCGCCTGCAACATTCTGATGTCCGAGTTTGTCAGCACAAAGTACCGCACCACCATTCTGGCGACCATGCAGGCTGGCTGGACAGTAGGGTATCTGGTGGCAACCGTTCTCGCCGGGCAGATCATCCCAGACTACGGCTGGCGCATGCTGTTCTTCGCCGCCGTGACTCCCGCCGTGATTTGTCTGGCACTGCGCCCTTGGGTGCCGGAGTCGCCATCCTGGCTGGCGGCGCAGTCCGAGCGCCGGCACCACGCGACCTCCACCCGCACCGCACCGGCTGCAGCAGCGGGGGGCTTTAGTGGCCTTTTGAGCGACCCATCAACACGCAAGATGTTTCTGATGTGGAGCCTGACCTCGTGCTTTCTGCTGTTCGGCTACTACGGCACTAATAACTGGATGCCGTCTTATCTGGAAAGCGAGCTGGGCATGAACTTCAAGTCCATGACCAGCTACATGGTCGGCACCTATACCGCGATGATTCTCGGCAAGGTCCTCGCCGGGATCGCCTCGGACCGCTTCGGTCGTCGTGCGACCTTTGCCGCCGGCAGCATCGGGACCGCGATCTTCATGCCAGTGATCGTGTTTTGGCCCAACCCTGAGAGCATCGTTTGGATCCTTGCGCTGTTCGGCTTCATTTACGGCGTGCCCGTGGGTGTTCTCGCCACTTACATGACCGAAAGCTTCTCTACCCGTGTTCGCGGCGCAGCGGTCGGTACGGCCTATAACCTGGGTCGCATCGGCGCGGCGGTGGCACCGGCAGCCATCGGCCTACTTGCCTCGCACATCTCCATCGGCGCCGGGTTCCTGGTGATGGGGATTACCTACGTGATCACCGGCCTGATTCCGGCACTGTTCATCCCCAACCGTCTGTTCGATCCGAACCAGGCGGCAAACGATGCTGAGGCTGCCTCGAACCTGGAATCTGCGGCACTCGCCGAGACTGCCAAGCACCGCCCCCTTAAAGCCTGATCGCCCAGACCGGGAGGAACCTGCAATGACCGATTCCCCTTTGGCACACGCCCCGAACGCTGCGACCGATCCAGGCCCGGTGTTCCCCGGCGCACGCTTCAGCTTTCAGGAGTTCATTGGCCTGGAGCGCTGGGCTCAAGGCGAAGTTGCCCATATTCGCTTGCAGCACCGTGAAGAGCTGATGAATTACCTCGGCCATTTCCACGGCGGCGTGCTGATGACGGTGCTCGATGCGGCAATGGCCGGGGCCATACGTATCCATGCGCCAGGCTGCACGATGGTCACCATCGACATGGCCACGCACTTTCTAGGCGCCGCGCGTAGCCAACTGAACGCCGTCGGCCGGGTGCTGCGCCAGACCCGCAACCTGTGTTTCTGCACTGCTGAGATTCGTAACGAAGACGGCGAACTGATCGCCACTGCATCCGGATGCTTCAAATACCGGCCTGCGCAGGCCGCAAACCGTTTCACAGACATGAGTACGACGATATGAGCGACATCGACGAAATGAATTCTGAGCGCGAAGAGCGGCTGCGCATGATCCGTGACAGCGCCGCGTCGCTGACTGCTCCAGATGGGGATCTGGGGCGGGTACGCCGCTTGCGCTTTAACGAGCCCGGAGTAGACCGCGCGGCCTGGACCGAAATCTGTGCCATGGGCTGGCCAGGCCTGCGTCTGAGCGAGGCGCTGGGCGGCAGCGGCTTGGGCATGGCCGAGTACGCCGCATTGTTGGAAGAGCTTGGCCGCGGCCTGCTGCCTGAACCGCTGATTGAGGCGTGCCTGGTGGCTCCCATGCTACAAGCCGAGGAGCGCGAGGCGCTGCTCAGTGGAGAATGCTTAGTGTTGCCGGCAGGTATCGGCTACGAACAGGCTGCAGCGCTGCCTCAAGTGCGCGATGGCAAGATCTACGGCGAAGTGACTCACGTTGCCCTTGGCGCGGCTGCCGATGCTTGGCTGGTGGCATGCGAAAGTGGCTTGGCGCTGGTTGAGAAGGGCGCCCAGGGCCTACAGTTGAGCCAACAATCAACTCAGGATGGCGGCCACCTGGCACACCTGCGCTTCAATGGTACCGAAGTCCGGCTGCTGGAGGCCTCGCCCGCAGCGCTCGACGAGGCGGCGTTGGCCTGCGCTGCCTATTTGGTGGGGTTGATGGATTCGGCGTTCGAGAGCACCCGTGAGTACCTTGGTGTGCGTAGCCAGTTCGGGCAACAGATCGGCAGCTTCCAGGCCCTGCAGCACCGTATGGTCGACCTGAAGATTCAGATCGAACTGGCACGCGCGATCGTAGCTCAGGCCGCGTCGGCTATCGACAGCAACAGCTCAGCGGCTGAATGCCAGAGACTGGTTTCAACCGCCAAGGTGCGCGCGGCCGAGGCGGCGATGCTGGTCACCCGTCAGGCTATTCAGTTGCACGGCGGTATCGGCTTTACCGACGAAGCTGACATTGGTCTGTACTTGCGTCGCGCCATGGTCTTGCTCAACGCCCAGGGGTCGCTGGCATTTCACCAGGCGCGTTACATCGCCTTACTGCAACGCGAGGTGGCCTGATGAGCGACCTCTTGCTGGAAGAAACCCACGGCAGTGTGCGTTTGCTGCGCTTCAACAACCCTGAACGACGAAATGCATTGTCTGTGGCACTGCGCGGCGAACTGCTGCTCGCGCTGCAAGCGGCTGAGCACGATTCCCGTGTGCGCAGCGTGGTTATCAGTGGCTCGGCGCAGGTGTTCAGTGCCGGCGGCGATCTAAGTGACATGCATGTACACGACCTTAGTGCAGGCCGTGCGCGGATGCAGAACAACGCCGCGCTGGTGCTGCAGATGGTACGCATGGGCAAGCCGCTGATTGCTGCCATTGAAGGTTGGGCGGTAGGTGCGGGTCTGTCGGTGGCGTTGGCTTGCGACAGCCTCGTATGCGGTGCAACCGCGCGCTTTGCTGCCGGTTTTGGCAAAGTCGGCCTGCTGGCCGATCTCGGTCAGCTGTACACCCTGCCTGCGCGCATAGGCCAGGGGCGTGCGCGTCAGATCTTGCTGTTTGGCCAGGTGGTCGAGGCACAGGAAGCGCTGCGTATTGGTCTGGTCGATCAACTGTGCGAGCCCGGTGCAGCACTGGACACCGCGCTGGCGCTGGCGTCGACGCTTGAACAGCAGGCGCCGTTGCCTTTGGCCATGAGCAAGACCCTGCTCGCCGAGGGCCTGGGCCTACTACTCGATCGTGAAGCCGAACTGCAGAGTCAGTTGTTCCTCAGCGCCGATCACGCCGAAGGTAAGGCAGCTTTTTTGGGCAAGCGTGCCCCCGTATTCAGAGGACAGTGAAATGACCGATTACAACGCTTTGGCCGATGAAGACTTCCGCCTGATGGTGCGCCAATGGATAGCCGCCAACTACCCGCAACGTATCCGCAACCCGGCCCACCGCCTGGGCCGGGAGCAAACGTGGGAGTGGTACCAGGCGCTCTCGGACAGGGGCTGGTTGTGTCCCGGCTGGCCGACACAGCACGGTGGCATGGGCCTTAATGCCGGCAAGCAGCTGATCATGATCGAAGAAATGGAAGGCTACGGCTGTGCGCGCCTGCCAGATAGCGGCATTACCATGCTGGGACCCTTGCTGATTCGCTACGGCACTGCGGCCCAGCGTGAACGCTTTCTGCCACGCATCCTCAGCGGCGAGGACATCTGGTGCCAGGGCTACAGCGAACCTAATGCCGGTTCTGACCTCGCCAGCCTGCGTACCGAGGCGGTGCTGCAGGACGGCCAATGGGTCATCAATGGTCAAAAGACCTGGACCACCATGGGTACCGAATCCAACTGGATCTTCGTACTTGCGCGCACCCAGCGCGGTGGCAAGCCACAACAGGGCATCAGCTTCCTGTTGGTGCCGATGGACAGCCCAGGCATTGAAGTCAGACCGATCCTCAATCTGGAGCTGCACGGTGAGTTTTGTGAGGTGTTCTTCAACGATGTGCGTGTGCCGCAGGACAACCTGGTATGCGAGGTGAACAAAGGCTGGGGGATGGCCAAGGCGCTGCTGGGTTTTGAACGGATCTTCTTGGGCTCGCCCAAGCAGGCCACGTTCGCACTGGAGCGAGTAGCGCGCCTTGCCCGACATCAGGGGCTGTGGGAAGACCCAGCATTTGCTCGACGCTTTGGTGCCCTGAGTATGGACCTTGACTGTCACAAGGCGTTGTACGGGCACTTCGCCGAGCGTTTGCGCCGCGGGGAAACCCTTGGCGCGGAAGTGTCGATGCTCAAGATCCATCAATCTGAGCTGTATCAGCGCATCAGTGAATTGGGGCTGGAAATCGCCGGCCTGGATTCTGGACTGTCGCAGCCCTTTGCCGACGATCCTGAATTGCACCCGGCGGGCATCTTCATCCAGTCGCGACCCACCACCATTTACGGCGGCACCAACGAAATCCAGCGCAACATTTTGGCCAAGAGCCTGCTCGGCTTGCCGGGCTGAAGTGAATGTGGCCCGCCTGGTCGGGCCCATCGCGGCTCAACAATCGCAAACAATCAAAAGGAAAGCAGCGATGAGTGCACAGATGAATGAAGGCAAGGTAGCAATCGTCACTGGCGCAGGTGGCGGCATTGGTCGCGAAATTGCCCTGGCAATGGCTAAGTCCGGTGCGCGGGTAGTGATCAATGATATTGGCGTTTCGCTCAGCGGTACGGGAGGCTCGGCATCGCCCGCCGAGGAAACACGCTCGTTGATTCTCCAGGCGGGGGGCGAAGCGGTGATCAATACCGACAGCGTTTCGCAATGGGACAGCGCGCGTCGCATCGTCGACTGCGCGATGGACACCTTCGGCCAACTCGACATTGTGGTTAACAACGCAGGCATTTTGCGTGACGTGATCTTCCACAAGATGAGCGCCGAGGACTGGTTGTCGGTGATCGATGTGCACCTCAACGGCAGCTTCTTTGTCAGCCGCGCTGCCGCCGAGCGCTTTCGCGCGCAGCAAAGCGGGGCGTTTGTGCACATGACCAGCACATCGGGGCTGATCGGCAACTTCGGCCAGGCTAATTATTCGGCTGCCAAGCTCGGCATTGTTGCCTTGAGCAAGTCTATTGCCCTGGATATGCAGCGCTATAACGTGCGCTCCAACTGCATCGCACCTTTTGCCTGGAGCCGCATGACCGACTCCATCCCGGCCGAAACGCCGGAGCAAAAGTTGCGGGTCGAAAAGCTGCAACGTATGACCCCGGAAAAGAACGCACCGTTGGCGGTGTACCTGGCCTGCGACGCCGCTCGCGAGGTTAACGGCCAGGTATTTGCCGTGCGCAATCACGAGCTGTTCCTGATGAGTCAGGCCCGACCACTGCGCAGCGTTCACAGCGAGCATAGCTGGACCCCGCAAACCATCGCAGAGCGCGGTATGCCGGCGCTGTCGGGTAGCTTCATGGACCTGGCACGCAGCCCGGACGTGTTCTGCTGGGACCCAATCTAAGACGCGGAGGCAGAGCATGAGTGTATTTAAAACTCGCTTTACCGAAACCTTCGGTGTCGAGCATCCAATCATGATGGGCGGGATGCAGTGGGTCGGTCGCGCCGAGTTAGTTGCAGCCGTCACCAACGCCGGCGGCCTGGCAGTGCTTTCGGCGCTGTCCCAGCCGTCCCCACAAGCCTTGGCCACTGAGATCGCTCGCTGCCGCGAACTGACAGACCGTACCTTCGGTGTAAACCTGACGCTGCTGCCGACGCAAAAGCCGATGCCTTACGCCGAATACCGTGCGGCGATCATCGAGTCGGGCGTGCGTATCGTGGAGACAGCTGGCAACAACCCCGCCGAGCACATCGCCGAATTTCGTCGCCATGGGGTCAAGGTTATCCATAAGTGCACATCGGTGCGACATGCGTTGAAGGCCGAGCAGTTGGGTGTTGATGCCGTGTCCATCGTCGGCTTTGAATGCGCGGGTCACCCAGGCGAAGACGACGTTCCGGGGTTGGTATTGATCCCGTCGGCAGCCAACCGGCTGAAGGTGCCGATCATTGCCTCCGGTGGTTTTGCCGACGGTCGTGGGCTGGTTGCAGCGCTGGCCCTGGGCGCTGATGCGGTTAACATGGGTACGCGTTTTCTCAGCACCCGTGAGTGCACCATCCACCCGGCAGTGAAGGCAGCCATTCGCGCCGCCGACGAGCGCAGCACCGATGTCATCATGCGCTCGCTGCGCAACAGCGCGCGGGTTGCCCGCAATGCCGTCAGTCAAGAGGTACTGGCCGTTGAGGCGCGCGGCAATGTCAGCTACGCAGATATCGCCGCGTTGGTTAGCGGGCAGCGGGGGCGCGGCGTCTATGAGCAGGGCGACACCAACCTGGGGATCTGGTCGGCGGGTATGGTCCAGGGCCTGATCGAGGATGAACCGAGTTGTGCGCAGCTATTGCAAAACTTGGTCGAACAGGCGCGCGGCCTGATTAAACACCGTCTTGAAGGAATGCTCAGTTACACCTGAGGCATAACACTGACGCGGCGCTGCCCACGCAGCGCTGCGTGCACAACACCTGACGAAGAGACAACAACAATGAAAAATCTTCCCCTCCGGGCGCTGGCCTCGGTCGCCGTTTGCCTGCCATTCAGTGCGCATGCAGATTTCATCGGCGACAGCAAAGCCAGTCTGGAGCTGCGCAACTTCTATTTCAACCGCGACTATCGCCAAACCGGCGCTACGCAGTCCTATTCGCAGGAATGGGCCCAGGGTTTCTTACTGCGCTACGAGTCTGGCTACACCAATGGCACGATTGGCCTGGGTGTGGACGCCTTGGGCCTGCTCGGTGTGAAACTCGACTCCAGCCCTGAGCATTCGGGTTCCGGCCTGCTGCCGTATTCTGCCCGCGACCGTCGGGCCGCTGATGAGTACAGCGACTTGGGTCTGACAGCCAAACTGCGCGCCTCCAAGAGCACACTGAAACTGGGTACCCTGATGCCAAGGTTGCCAGTGGTGCAGTACAACGACACGCGCCTGCACCCGCAAACTTTTGAAGGCGGGCTGCTGCAAATCAACGAGATCGACAACCTTTCGCTGCAGCTCGGGCAACTGCGTCAGGTCAAACAGCGCGATTCGACCAACGTTGAGGACATGACCATCACCCGTGGTAACAAGCGCAATATCCAGCTGGGAGGCCACGCTACCAGTGACCGCTTCAATCTTGGGGGCGGGACCTGGCGCTGGAATGAAAATCTGAGCACCAGCTACTACTATGGCGACTTCCAGGATTTCTATCGCCAACACTCCCTGGGGCTGGTACACGAGCTGCCAATTACCCAAGGGCAGTCGTTAAAATCCGATGTGCGCTGGGCTCGCTCCACCGACGCCGGTGGCAGCAACGTTGACAACAACGCGCTCAACGCACTGTTCACCTACCGCCTGCGCAGTCATAGTTTTGGCCTTGGTTTGCAGCGCATGTCGGGCGATACCGGTTTTGCCTATTTGTCTGGAACTGATCCGTACCTGACCAACTTTGTGCAGATCGGTGACTTTGCCAACAAGGATGAACGCTCCTGGCAGCTGCGCTACGACTTCGATTTTGCCGGTATCGGCTTGCCGGGATTAACGTTCATGACGCGTTACTTGCGCGGCGACAACATCGATTTGCTCAACGGTCAGGGCAACGGCAAGGAATGGGAGCGAGATACCGACATTGGTTACGTGGTGCAGACAGGGCCTCTGAAAAACCTTGGGTTCAAAGTGCGAAACGGTAGCTTTCGCAGCAGTTTTGGCAACGATATTGATGAGACCCGCGTCTTCGCTACGTACACATTACCGATCTGGTAATGGACTAACGATCAGCCTGATCCGTTGAGAGGGCAGGGCACGGCCCAAGCCACGGTCTGGATGTCAAACCTGCATCCAGGCCGCAGCTGTTGGCAACACAACCCGCTGGCAGCGATTACCCTTGGCGGGTCGATTCGCGTGGGATCAGGGTCGCCAGCGGCGCGTCGATGCGCTGGCGCGTGCCGGTATCATTGATTTGCTCGAAGAGCAGCTCGATAGCCAGGGATGCAACGTCTTCCAGGTGCATGTTCAACGCGGTCAGCGGCGGGTTGCATTCGCGTGCGCGCAAGCCGTCGTAGCGTGTCACCACTTTCACGTCCTGAGGGATTTTCAGCCCTTTGTCCAGCAACGCGCGCACGGCGCCGGAGGCAAAGGCATCGACCGGCACACACAGGCCGTCGATACCTGGGTGCGCGTGCAACAACTCCATACACGCAGCCGCTCCGGCAGCTTCGCCACCGCCTTCATCTGCCCGAACAATTGCGGGCTGCTGATTGTTGGCCGCGCAATAGGCCCGGTAAGCCTGCTCCATGTCCAGGTAGGAATGCCGCGACTGCACGCCAATCACCAGCCCGATACGCTGCGCGCCTTGTTGCTGCAGGTGCGCGAGTAGCAGGTTGCCTATGGCTTCGTCATGCATGTCGATGTACGGCAAGGCCTGAGCCTCGGGTTGGCGCCCGATAGACACCAGCTTCACGCCGCGTTTGCGCAGGCGCGCAACATTGGGATCGTTGGCAACCGGCTCGATGATCACTGCGCCGTCGATATCCAGCGTATCCAGCAGCTCCCTGGCCTCATCCATGGGCGGTACCAGCACCAAAGCCACGCCCCGACGCAGCGCGGCTTCGGTTGCGGTCGCGGCAATTTCCATCAAAAAGCCCAGGCGTGACGAACCCCCGGCCACGGCAAACGGCATGGAGGAGAGCAGCGCAATGGCGTTGGCGCGACCGGTGCGCAGGCGCTGTGCACGCAGGTTGGGACTGTAACCCAGGCGTTCAGCAACTTCCTTCACCAGCGCCCGAGTGACCGGATCGACTTGCCCGCGATCATTCAGCGCGTGGGACACGGTGGTGCGCGAGACCCCGGCGGCGTTGGCAACATCGGCAATGGTCAGGCGGCGAGAAGTGCTGTTAGGCATAGACGGTTGGCTCTTTAAACAATGGCGGCAGTTATACGCTGCCTGAAGGCTATCAGCTACTCAGGTACACAGGGGGCGATGGATGCGTTGACAGTCGATTGGAACAGGAATACATTCCACCCAAATCGATTTGGGTAAATAAACAAATCGATTTGGTTGGGCAGATGGCAGCATTTTCCCTACCAAGGCTCGTCCAGATCCAAATAACAATAATTCAATGGGCTGTCGCGGACGGCCCAGGTCGAGGTGGGATATGCCGGATATCGAAAAGAACCCTGTTAGCCCTGTTGATGAGCGCCTGCCGTGGCGCCAGTTACTGATGTTTGGAGCCCAGCATGTACTGGTCATGGCGGCATCGCCGATTGCATCGGTGTTCCTGATGGCCACAGCGCTGGGTTTTTCCAGTGAGTTGACGCTGCAACTGCTCAGCGCCACCTTTCTGGTCTGCGGGTTGGGTACGTTGTTGCAGTCACTGGGCTTGCGCGGCTGCGGCGCACGCTTGCCATTCATCATGCTGCCCGGTGGCGCACCGATCATGCTGTTTATTCTGATCGCCCAGCAGAACGGGGTGGCAACGGCATCGGGCGCGGTGATTCTCACCGGTGTGTTCTATTTTCTGGTGCTGCCAGTGTTCCGCCGCCTGCTGCGGTTTTTTCCTTCGGTGGTGGTGGGCACCATGTTGCTGCTGGTCGCGGTCAACCTGGTCAAACTGTCGGGGCAGTTGATTGTTGGTGCGCCCGGCAGCGCGCATTTTGCCGCGCCCCAGCAACTGCTGCTGGCCTTTGCCACCATCGCCATTACCGTCCTCTGCGCGCGGCTGTTGCGCGGCACCCTGGGCCAGTTGTCGATTCTGCTCGGTTTGCTCGGTGGCAGTTTGCTTGCAGTCGCCATCGGCGCGTTCGACAGCACTGGCCTGAGCGTCTATCCGTTGCTGAGCCTGCCGACCTTCATGCCCTTTGGCGTGCCGCACTTCGATGTCTTCGCCTCCATTCCACTGATGCTGTTTTGCCTGGTTTCGATGGTAGAGGCCACCGGCCAGACCGTGGCCATCAGCGAAGCCGTGGACAAACCCCTCGACGTGCATAAAGACGTGGTGCGGACCATTCGCGGCGACGCCGTGACCTCGATACTCGGTGGTTTCATGGGTACGTCAGTGATCATCACCAGTGGCGAAAACATCGGCGTGATTCGCGCCACCCATGTGCGTTCACGCTATGTGACGGCTGTTTCCGGCGTATTGCTGCTGGTCTTCGCGTTGCTCGCACCGCTGGCTCGGTTGATCGAAGGCGTACCTGAAGCCGTGGTCGGTGGTACCAGCCTGATTGTGTTTGCCATCGTCGGCACCATGGGCATCGACATGCTGCGCAAAGTAGATCTGCGCAACCACGGCAACATGTACGTGGTGTCCATCGCCATGGCCGTCGGGCTGCTGCCGATTCTCGTGCCTGGCGTGTACAGCCAGTTCCCCAACGGCGTCGCCGGGTTGCTCGGCAATGGCGTGGCCATGGGCGCGCTGACCGCGGCCGTGATGAACTTCCTTTTTCATTGTCTTGGCCAGCAGCGCAACGCCGTTGATGCCAAGACCAAACTGATCAACTCCTGAGCGCACACTAAGGCTTTTTCTATGAACTGCACTGTTAGCAATCACCTGGCGGTTTCGCCGGAACACCTTACTGCGCCCGGTCAACTGCTGGCCCCCGACTGGCTGCTGTTGCCTGAAGGGCCGCGTCGGGACCACGCGGTACGCATTGTCGATGGCCACTTTGCCGATGTCGGTCCACTGGCGGTGCTGCAAGGGCGCTATCCCGACCATGGCGTGCTGCGGCTCGAACATCAGTTGTTGATGCCAGGCTTCATCGACACCCATCACCACCTCAGCCAGAGCTTTGGCAAAGGCCTGGTGTTCGGTGAACCGTCGGAGATTTTCCGTCGTGTATGGATTCCCCTTGAAGGCTCGCTGGACTCCAATCTGCTTTACCTGACCAGCAAACTCGCCGCCTTCGAATCGCTGCGCGGCGGTTTCACCACCGTATGCGATGCCGGCACCCGCTCCAAGGAAGGTGTGGAGGCCATTGCCCAGGCAGTTCACGAGGTGGGCATACGCTGCGTGCTGGCCAAGACCTGCAACGACCTGGAAGGCGAGCGCGTCCTCGATGCCCGCCAAGTGTTATCAGTAGCTGAGCAACACCTGGCGGCGTGGGACAACGATCCGTTGATTACCCCGTCCCTGGCAATCCCGATTCCCGAGATTGCCACCGACCTCACCCTGGGCGCCGCATACCGCTTGTGCCATGAGGCGGGCAGGGTGTTCCAGAGCCATGTCAACGAACACCTGGTTGCGGTCGAGCGTTCCCTTGAACGGTATGGGGTAAGGCCACTTGAGCAACTGCACCGCGCGGGCGCGCTGGGGCCGGGAGCGCTGCTGGCCCACGCAACCCTGCTGACCTCGAACGAACTCTGCCTGCTGCGTGATAGCGGTGCGGCGGTAAGTTACAACCCGGTAGCGAGCGCCTGGAAAGGCAATGCCGTTGCCCAGGCGCACCTGATGCACTGCCTGGGCATAGCGCTTGGACTGGGCACCGACGGCACACGCGGCGACGGCTTTCGTCTGCTCGATTACGCCGAAGCCGCACAACGCTTTGCTCATGGTTTGCCGGTAGGTGATTCGGTATGCGGCGGCGGCCAGTTATGGCTGGACATGGGCACCCAGAACGGCGCTGACGTGCTAGGGCTGGGCAAGGTGACTGGGCGCATCGCGGTGGGAAAAGCAGCAGATTTTCTGCTGGTAGACCTGGCGGTACCCGAGTTGCTGCCATCGTGGAACCTGCCCTGGGACCTGGTCAGGCTCGCCAACCGCGATCAGATCCAGGCTGTGGTGGTGCAGGGTAAGGTGCGCCTGTGGCAAGGCTGGCCCACCGACTGGGATGCACGTGAACTGATGCGCCGGGTCGATACCCTGGCGCGTAGCGTGGTCGACCAGGCTCCCATCCATAAAGTGCACCCCTTGCCGACTGTGGCATGACTGATCTGGAACCCGATAACGATGAATCTACCATTCGACCCCCTGTATATCATTGCCGTAGCCGTGGCCTGCGGTGCGCTTATCCAGGGTACGACGGGCATGGGCTTCGCATTGATCGTGGCGCCAGTGATGGGATTACTGGCACCGGAGTCCTTGCCCGTCAGCTTGTTGATCTTGATGCTGCCACTTAACGCCGCGGTCGCCTGGCGCGAGCGTAGCGCTATTGATTTCAGAGGCAGCTCGTGGATCACCCTGGGGCGTTTTGCCGGCACCTTTGGCGGTGTCTGGATATTGCTGGTGCTGCCAATTTCGCAGCTCAACCTGTTGATCGGGCTGTCAACGATCGCCGCCTGCCTGGTCACCTGGATGGCGCCGTCTTTCGTCCCCGGGCGCCGGGCGTTGATCTCGACCGGGGTGATCACCGGTATCACTGAAACAGCTACCGGGGTAGGCGGCCCGCCGCTTGCTCTGGTGTACCAGCACTCGCCAGTCGCCACGCTGCGAGGTTCTGTGGCCCTGTGCTTTTTAGTGGGCGAGGTGATCTCACTGGTGGTGTTGGCCATGGGCGGGCATTTGAACACCGAGCAGGTCTCACCCGTGTTGGCCTTGTGTGTGCCTCTGGCGCTGGGTGTGGTTGCCAGCCACTGGGCTCGCCATCTGATCAACGAGACGAGGCTGCGCCGCTTCGTGCTCATTTTCGCCTTCGTTTCCGGGGCGCTTCTGCTGGTGCAATAAGCAACACACCATCGCATTCCACAACAAGTACAAAAAAGGAATTCGCCATGTTTGCTTTGAACAACCCGATTACCCGGGCGGCACTGCTGTGCACGTCTGCCTGGTCCGCTGTGGTTGATGCTGGCTTGATTGATGACAGCAAGGCCACGGTATTGCTGCGCAACTATTACTTCGACCGCGACTACAGTGACAGTGGTGCGGTGCAAAGCCAGCGCCGGGAATGGGCCCAGGGCTTTATCGTCAAAGGCACCTCCGGCTACACCCCGGGCACCGTGGGCCTGGGCCTGGATGTGCTGGGCCTTGTGGGCGTGAAGCTGGACAGCAGCCCAGACCGCAGCGCAACCGAACTGCTGCCCTACGACCATGACGATGGCCGCGCGCCGGGCAGTTATGGTCGACTGGGCCTGACCGCCAAGCTGCGCCTATCGCACACCGAACTGCGTCTGGGAGAGCTACTGCCCGAAGTCCCCATCCTGCGTTTCAACGACGGCCGTTTGCTGCCACAGACCTTTCAAGGCGTCATGGTGACCTCCAAAGAGATCGATCACCTGACCCTGCATGCCGGCCAGATACACAGCTTCAGCCCGCGCAGTGCCGCAGACAGCGAAGACCTCTACCCATCGGTCAGCGGCCGTAGCGTTACCCGCGCGACCTCCGACCGTTTCACCTTCGCGGGTGGCGAATACAGCCTTGGCAAGGATTCGGCACTGGGACTGTGGACGGCGGAGCTTGAGAACGTCTACCGCCAGAACTATTACAGCCTCACTCACTACCAGCCGCTTGGCGCCTGGACAGTCGGCGGCGTGCTGGGCGCATTCGATACCTACGACTCAGGTCGCTCGCTGGCCGGAACACTGGACAACCAAGCCGCCTCGCTCCTGTTGTCTGCCGCCCATGGCGGCCACCGGTTTTACCTCGGGCTGCAGCGCATGTATGGCGAGGACGGCTGGGTCACCATTGACCGCTCGCTGGGCAGCACCCTGGCCAACGACATGTTTGCCAACACCTTTGTTTACGCCAACGAGCGCTCCTGGCAACTGCGGTATGACTATAACTTTGCCGCGCTGGGCATACCCGGCTTGACGCTGTTGATGCGCTACACCCACGGCGACCATATCAACAGCACCGAGACAACCAATGGCCGCGAGTGGGAGCGTGATGTGGGGCTGACGTACACCTTTCAGTTCCGTCAAATCAAGGGGCTTAGCTTGCGCTGGATCAACGCCGAAGTGGGGCGAGATTTTGGGGTGAATGACTTTACCGAGAATCGATTGATTCTGAGTTTGCCGGTTGAGCTTTTTTAGTGGTGTGGCCGCAAACGTACTGTTGTGTAGCAATTTTAGACGATCTGCACGATAACGTTGACGATCAGATCCCAAGACGCCATCAACAACACCCAACATGTCTCTCTGGTTGATAAGCCCTGACCTACTTACCGGAGACTCATCATGACGCGCATTTCCACCCGGGATCTTGAACAAGCCCCGAAGGCTTCTCGATGTCACCTGTAACAAGTTAATGCTCATGCACTCAGTTCCAGAGTCAATTAATGCAATGCAGGTACTTTCTATGAAGCCGTCCGTATTTACACACCTGTTACATAGCGACATTGAAATCAAATTCATCCGTTGGACGCTGGTTATGATCTTCGTCCTGTTCGGCTACGCCAAATGGTTTCCTTACGAGGCGCAAGGGCTATTGCCCTTGATAGGCAACAGCCCGGTACTGGGCTGGATGCACACCCTGTTCGGTATTCAAGGTGCCAGTTACGCACTGGGCGTCGCGGAGTGGACAATAGGGTTGGGCCTGGTGCTGGGTGCCTGGTTTCCCAGGGTCTCGGTTCTCGCATCGGCGGGATCCGTGGCGACTTACCTGACTACCATAACCCTGATCTTCTCCACCCCTGGTGGATGGGAGGCGTCGGCGGGCGGCTTTCCGGCCATGGGGGGGGCGACTGGCTTTTTGCTCAAGGACGTGGTGTTGCTGGCAGCTTCACTCGCGCTTCTCAAACACAGTGTGCTGCAAGTTCTGCCAGGCTTGCAGAAACCGAAAGCTGCCGTTTGAGCACTGAATTTTGCCGGTGTTGACATTGGGTTACGCGAGCCGAGGAGTTTCATGAGCAGTCTTGACATCGTACTCAACCATTTCAATCTTCATGCTTCGACCTACCATCAAGGTGGCTTTTGCGGCACGGCGGAGTACGCGGGCGAGAAGTGCTGCGGATACATCCATTTACTGCGCGCAGGTCGCGTTACATTTGAGGATAAGTCCAAACAGGTCTTCCAACTCGAAGAACCAGGACTGATGATGATCGTGCGGCCCAATGCTTACAGGCTCACGGCGACGCAAGACTGTGGTGCGGAATTGGTCTGCGCGACCTTGCAATTTGATGGAGGCGCCGACAATCCATTGTCCCGGGCTCTTCCGGACTACATCATCAGGCCGCTGAGTGAGTTGCCAAGCCTCGGCGGCTGCCTTGACTGGATCTTTCAGGAGGCAACAGGTCAGCAAGCAGCCCGAGAGCTGGTACTCAATCGCTTGTTTGAGCTGATGGTTATCCAGTTACTACGTCATATCATGACCCGCCGTGAACTTCCTTGTGGGCTGATGGCGGGCTTGGCTGACACCCGCCTGTCACGCGCACTGACTCAAATCCATCAGCGCCCCGAGCAAAGCTGGACGGTCGCGGCGTTGGCCAGCATTGCCGGAATGTCTCGCGCTGGTTTTGCTGCGCATTTTCGCAAGGTGGTAGGGTTCTCTCCTGCAGATTACCTGCTGGAGTGGCGAGTGAGCCTGGCTCAAAAGCGTTTGCGTGAGGGGAGGCCGATAGCCTTGATTGCAGATGAGGTAGGTTATGAAAGCCCATCCGCGATGGCCAGGGCATTCCGCCGTAAGGTTGGCAGCAGTCCCCGTCAATGGATACAGCAGGACGCTCGGCCTGGCTGAGCCATGGAACAGAAGGAGTATCTTGTTCGGTGGAAATCGCTCTGTCTCTTTGTAGCGCAAAGCGTCTAACCTAGCGCCTCAGCTTCATAACAGACATTGCGCCCTGCGCCATAACGGCGTGGAAATCGGCAAGCGCGATTTCATGGGCGCATTCTGACCCAGGGCTCGCCCGGGGTTGAGCGAGGCTGTCGTTTCATACGTCTGCTGCGAGACCCGTGGTGGGCGCCGCCTTCGACATACTGATGGTTGGCGCACACGGCTCTTGCTGCTTGAATTTCAATCGTGCTCAAGTTGAACGTATTCCAGCATTTTTTGGCTTCCATCAAGAATGTCGCTGCAGATTGCCTGACGAGCGCCCGCGCCATCGTGTTTCTTCAGTGCATCGAGAACGTCCCAGTGATGATCAATTGCCATACGCTCGTTGAAGCTCCCATAGGCGCGAGCAATAAGCGGTCCAGTACGCATCCATAAGCCGTCCAGCAGGCTGGTGAGTACCGGCATGTCGGCGATTTCCGTCAAGCTGAAGTGAAACTGGTGATTGAAGGTCAATGCTGCCTTCATGTCGTTGTCTTTGATCGCTATAAGATTGTTTTGAATGCAGGTTTGTAACTGCACCAAATGCTGTGGGGTCGCCAACGATGCGGCGGTCTCGGCTGCCAATCCTTCGAGCGAAAGCCGGATGCTTCTGATCTCCAGGTACTGCTTGGACGTCAGTACCGGGACGCGAATGTCCCTCGGCGTTTTGAGAACCAGCGCCTGCTCTTTCGCCAATTGAAGAATGGCGTCCCGTACCGGCGTGACACTCGTACCCAATTGCTCGGCAAGGTCGCGTATGCGTAGCCGGTCGTTAGGCTGGAAGCGGCCGGTGATCAAGGCTTCCCGGAGCAAGCCATAGATACCGCTGCCAAGGTATGAGTGTTTCAGGTTCTCAATGGGGTAATTCATTGCGTACTCGTATGCGGCACAGGCCCGGCTGGATGGGGAGGCTACCGGCAGTGATTATCGAGTAACTCAAACATGTTGCCCACCATTCACGTGGATTTCCGCGCCATTGATGTACGAAGCGCCGTTGGTGCAGAGGAAATGCACCAGTGCGGCGACTTCCTCGGGCTTGCCCATGCGTTTCATTGGGATCGATCGCTCAACGATCAGCTCGGTGCCGGCGGAGAGGATAGAGGTGTCGATTTCTCCAGGAGCGATTGCGTTTACACGCACGCCGTGCGGCCCAAAGTCATGCGCCATCTCTCGGGTGAGGGCCGATAGCGCCGCTTTCGAGCAGGCGTAAGCGACACCTGCAAACGGATGGACGCGCGAACCCGCAATGGAGGTGACGTTGATAACCGAGCCTCTGGCTGTCTTGAGCTCCTCGAAAAGCCCTCGAGCCAGCAGTACTGTAGAGAAAATGTTCACATTGAAAACGTTCAGCCAGGTCGCATAGTCGGATTCCAACACCCCTAGTCGTTCACCCTCTGCGCCCTTGGGTGACATGCCGGCGTTGTTAACCAGCGCATCGAGTCGACCACCGAGCTTCTCCCTGATTTCTGGAAGTCTGTTCTGGACCTCTTCGACGTTGCCGAGGTCGAGGTGAATGTGGTTGGCCAGGCCTTCAGCCCATGGACAGCCTTCGCCCAGATCTTGGCGCGACGCGGTAAACACTCGCCAACCTGCGGCGCTGAAATGTTTTACGGTTGCGTGTCCAATGCCCCGGCTGGCACCAGTGAGAAGCAGCGTACGTTGGTCGCTCATGACGAGATCCCTTTCGTTGGTGATGAATGAGTGTAGCTCGAATTATGATGCATCATATTTATTGTGTGGTTTAATGGATTCGCCGTAGCGCTGAATTCACCCTGGCGTTGGCGTTGGCGTTGGCGTTGGCGCTGCTTGCTGACGGGTAAGCAGCGCCAGGAGAAAGGAATTGGCCAAGCGCTTCAGCGCATTTGCCAGTGAGCTGTTCAACCCGGAAGAGGACGTGAGTCATGCCACTGGAAAATTTGGCTGTCGATGACAGCCTGCTCGAAGCTGCCCCCGCTCTGGTCGCCGATGCGCAAGCGTGCGCGGTGCTCCAGCAGCACTTTGGTTTAAGCGGCAAGCTGGAAAAACTGGGGGGAGAGCGTGACCTCAATTTTCGCCTGCTCCTTGAAGAAGGGTCATCTCGTTTGCTCAAGCTTTCTCATCCGCTTGAGAGCCCCAACGTGGTCGACTTTCACAACCAGGCAATGCGAAGAATCGCGCTTCGAGATCCGCATCTTCCGGTGCAACGGGTGTTTCCGTCGCTTCAAGACCAGTACGCGACCTTGGTTCAGATTGATGGGCAGCACATGCTGGCCCGGCTCATGTCTTTTGAAGAGGGGCTGCCGCTTCACCGCGTGAATCGCACCACAACGGCGTTTCGCCGAGTGATTGGGCAGTCCATTGCCCGGCTTGACGTCGCGCTGGAAGGCTTCACTCATCCAGCCGCCGGGCACGTTCTGCTCTGGGACATGCAACATGCCGCACACCTTCGCCCGCTGTTGACTCACATCGAGCCGGGTCAGGGGCGAAACCTGGTCGAGCAAAGTCTTGATCGGTACGCATCTGTCGTCTTGCCGCAGATCCCTGGGCTACGCAAGCAAGTCATTCACAATGACATGAATCCGCACAACATCATCGTCGATACCGAGTGCCCTGATGTCCTGCGCAGCATCCTCGATTTCGGTGACATGGTGTACGCACCCTTGGTCAATGAAGTCGCGGTTGCCGCGTCATACCACCTTGGACCGGTCGGCGATGTTCTTGAGCCGGCGCTGGATGTTATTGGCGCCTACCACCAGCACAATCCGCTTACCCAAGAAGAGATGGCGCTACTGCCTGAGCTGCTGGGCACGCGCTTGGCATTGGCCCTTTGCATCAACTCATGGCGCGCCGAGCTGCATCCCGAAAATCGTCAATACATCCTTCGAAACGCTCAGCGTGCGTGGGCAAATTTGAATGCAATGGCCTCGCTGTCTCGATCCGAAATTGAAGATCGAGTTTCTTCAGCGTGCCGACGAGAGGTCCGAGTATGAGCATGGCCAACGGTTTCACTTCAGAGGACGCAACCCGGCTTTCGGACACTGAACGTCGCCTGATTGAGCGCCGCGAGCGTCTGCTCGGCCCGGCGTACCGACTTTTCTACGAGCGACCGCTGCATACCGTTCGAGGGGAGGGCGTTTGGCTTTACGATGAGCAGGGCCGCCGTTATCTGGATGCCTACAACAACGTCGCATCCATCGGTCACTGCCATCCGCGCGTGGTCGAGGCCATGTACAAGCAGTCGCTGCAACTGAACACGCATACCCGCTACTTGCAGGAGGGCATTCTCGACTATGCCGAGCAGTTGTTGGGTACCTTCTCAGGCGATCTGGATCGAGTCATGTTCACCTGTACCGGCAGTGAAGCGAATGACCTCGCGCTTCGAATTGCCAAGCAGTTCACGGGCGGTACCGGCGTCATCATTACCCAGTTTGCCTACCACGGTGTCACTGGAGACATCGCCGAGCTTTCGCCGTCGCTCGGTAGCGCCATGCTGCTCCCGGCGCATGTCCGTACCGTTCGGGCGCCGGACGCTTACCGCCTGGGCGCTGAAAACGTGGCGTCGACGTTCGCCGCGGATGTACGTGGCGCGATCGATGACTTGAAAGCGCACGGTATCCGTCCCGCAGCCATTTTGCTGGATGGCATCTTCTCCAGCGACGGCGTACTGCCAGGGCCGGCGGGCTTTCTCGCAGAAGGTGTGGCGTTGGCCCAGGCAGAAGGAATGCTGTATATCGCCGACGAGGTACAGCCAGGCTTTGCGCGTACCGGCCTGAACATGTGGGGTTATTCGAGGCACAACGTGCGTCCGGACATTGTCACGCTCGGTAAGCCCATGGGTAATGGTCAACCCATTGCCGGTATCGTTGGGCGCGCTGAGGTAATCGACTACTTCGGAAAGCACATGCGCTACTTCAATACGTTTGGAGGCAATCCGGTCTCGTGTGCAGCAGGCCAGGCTGTGCTGGACGTCATTCGCGACGAACATCTGCAACAAAGATCCCATGACATTGGCGGCTACCTGCTGGACGGCCTGACCCAGCTTGCGCAGCGCCATGAAATGATTGGTGACGTCAGGGGGGCAGGCATGTTCCTCGGTGTTGAACTGGTCAGCGACCGTGCGACGAAGACACCCGCTGCCGAACAAGCCCGCAAGGTCGTCAACGCGATGCGTGAACTTGGGGTGCTGATCAGTGCCGCTGGCCCGCGCGAAAACGTACTCAAGATACGCCCGTTATTGGCGTTTACGCAGGAGCATGCGCAGATGCTTATCGATGCCGTCGATGTCGCCATGCAATGGCTTGATTGAGCGCTGGTACCACCCGCTATTCGGCATTACTGGCGTTATGGCTTAAGATAGCCGGTTGCCGAAAGAACCGTCATGGCCACAGCCATGAAGGGCTTTCATCCTTTACAAATAAGTGTGGTGAAGATGAACAAGCCTTTCATTTCGCTGTGCCCTGAAATTACTCGGGCACACGCGTTGACGTTGAAAGATTGGTTGGAAGATGAACGCGTCACCTGTTATCTGAGCGATTCGCGTGATGTTTCCCGCTCCATTGAGCACGTCATCGATCGGACTCAACTACCGATCCTGACCCATTTATTCAACCGGGGTGGCCGCTTCTTCATGGCCTATGACCGGCATGACGCCCCGGTGGGCTTTGTCCGTCTGATCAAGACCGGCGCGAACTGCGAGATCGTCCTGGTCATTGGCGACAGCGACAAGTGGGGTCGAAACCTTGGCGCTCGCACGATCCGCGAAGGCATGAAACTGGCCTTCCTCGACATGCGCGCAGAAAAACTCGTCGCCAAGATCCATCCAGACAACGCGCGCTCGCTAAAAGCCTTCGTGCGCAGCGGCTTTGTGCTTGAAAGCGAAACGCCGACATTGAAGTCATTTTCCATGACTGCAGGACGCTATCTGCAATTCTTACGCGAAGGTGCTGTTAGCGATTCCACGGGGATCTACATCACCGAAATCGACAAGGCCAGACTCGAAAGCCTGATTGTGCTGGAGCAAGGCCCGACCGTTGTTGAACTCGAACATGAACTTGAGCGGGCCATTGTCGTCAAGCCGCAGCAGGTGGCTCGCAATGTGGTCACGATGAATTCAAGGGCCTTGCTGCAGCTGGACGACGAAGAGATGGAAGTAGCTTTGGTCTATCCAGAAGACGCAGACAGCAGCGCCGGCAAGCATTCCGTGTGTTCCGACATCGGCGCCGCCATACTGGGTTATCAGGAAGGAGACGCCATCGACTGGCGAATTTCTGATCGAACCCGCCGGATTGAAATCAGGAAAGTGCTTTACCAGCCGGAGGCCGCAGGCGACTTCCATTTGTAATCCGCCTTAGACCCACTGAATGACGCGCCATGAGCGTGAAGGACATGGCGCGTTGAGTGAACGCTTTAGCGACAGGGCTCGACTGCGACGATGATTGGTATTTGGGGATTATTCTTCGGCTATCACTGATATCTTGCCGTTGCGCTCGATGATGGCAAATTTGATTTGCTCCAATTTTTCTATCCCTTGGCTGTCACGTGCCGATTCAAGGATGTCATCTTCCGTCAGGCGTGCTCGACGCATACGGTGGTGCAAAAAACGTCCATGCTCGACGACCAAGGTCGCATGGCCGTCCAGCAGTCGCGCCAAACGCTTGGAATTCAGTTTTGCAAGCGACAAGCCGACATCCAGGACAATCAGTGTCGAGATCACCAGCATCGCGTTGACAAACGAGAAGTCGTCGCCCAGTAACGCCTGCTGAGTTGCTTCACCGATAATCAGCAACAGCACGAAATCGAAGGTCGTAAGGTCGCCAAGTGAGCGCCTGCCGGCCACGCGAAACAACAGCATCAATGCTACGTACATTCCTGCAGCGCGAAGGATCGAATCCATTGCTTTCTCCTAAGGGAACAGAAAGGTGGAGAAGCGAACAATGCTGGAGGGGCCTGCCATAACCACACCTTCAAGCGTGCCCACATATTCGCTGCGTAATGTCAGGTAGAGCGTGGCAATCCCTTCCTCGCTGGTACCCAGTTGCAGCAAGATGGCCTTGCCGTGGGAGAGCGACTCCAGCGGCGCTGGTTGAATGGTTTCAATGCTCGCTTCGCGCAGTAAGGAACCGCCGAGTTGTACCATGATTGGTTCTCGGACGTTGCCGCGCACGGTTATACGCAAGCTGTCAGTGGTGCCACTGCGACTGAGCCGTTGATATTCCACCAGCAGCCGGCCATCTTCGCTCATGGCCTGAGCGTCGCTCAGGGGGCCATTGCCAAACAACCCGGCCAAACCCAACAGTAGAAAGATCACGAGCACATACCAACCTACTCGCTCGAAGCGCCAGACGCGTTGTTGCATAGCCATGTCTTCCTGCACGGGGTAACGCCGGGAGTCGTGCTCATGGTCCGCCATAGCCATTCCCCTCAGGTGCACGCTCGTGACCCCAGCGCGCGTGATAGTGAACAAGCTGGGTCAGCCCATAGAGAGCTCCTGCCTGCATAACCTCCGAGCGCTTTCCGAAAAAACGCTGAGTGTGCGTAAAAACTGCGATAGGCTCGCCGGCAAATGCCCAGGCAAAACACAGGGTACCGGGCAGAATTCCAGATTCAGGGCCAGGCCCGGCCACCCCTGTAGTCGCAATAGCGACGTTGGCATCGCTGTCCGTCAACGCTCCTACAGCCATTTCCCCGGCTACTGCCTCACTGGTCAGACCATAGTGCTCGATAGTCTCAGGGTTTACGCCTAGAAGACGCTTCTTGGCAGAAGGGGAATAGACGACATAGCCGCTTTCCAATACCTCTCCTGTACCCGGGCAGGCGGCCAGCAATGCAACCATGCACCCCGCTGTACAGGACTCCGCAGTGGTGAGCACCAGGTGCTGGTCTTTGAGATAGTCGAGCACTGCCATCAGGGGATCGCACGCCATTTTGTTATCAACTCAATGGAGCTTTTGTGGTGGACGTAATTTTCCTGCAAATGGTTCAACGTATTCAGCTTGGTCGCTGAACGTCCGCACACAGGCTTGAATGGGGTCGAACACAGGTCAACGCTTACACTCACCGAAGTGTACGGTGCAATGAATGTCCTTGTTGGCCCCTCGTTGATCGAGTCGGGATGACAAGCTATGGCCTCACGCCTGCCGGTCCTCTGAAAGTTTAAGGCCACTGCGCGAGCAAACATCTTACTCTTACGTTTTTGCTAGCTCAGAGCGTCGCCTGCGGCCAATCCTGATGACGTCGCTTGCCTTCATTGCCGGCGTCGTGCCGCTGGTACTGGCCAGCGGTGCCGGAGCCGAAATGCGCCAGGCCATGGGTGTTGCGGTGTTTGCCGGGATGCTCGGGGTTACCGTGTTCGGCTTGTTCCTGACCCCAGTTTTCTATGTGGTGATCCGTGGCCTGACGGCCCGCTTCGAGCGGTACAAAGCCAAGTCGCAACCGTGTCTGGGGGAGCGTACCTCATGAGACGTCCGTTTCAGAACCTGTTGTTGGCGCTCAGCGCGGCCTTGCTGCTGGGCGGGTGCGTGGCAGTAGGGCCAGATTATGCAGCGCCTTCGGTGACGCCAGAGTATCCCCTCAGTTTCGGCGAGACCTTCGCAGGTATCGGTCCGGGAAATGTTGAAATCGAGTGGTGGCGCGCCTTTGATGAGCCTGCTCTGGTGGCCTTGATTCAGCAGGCACTGGCCGCCAACCATGACATTGCTATCGCCGCCGTGCGCCTCGAAGAAGCCAGGGCAATTGTGCGCGAGAACCGTCAGAACTTTTTGCCCAGCGGCGGGCCTGCCTTCGGCTATGAGAGCTTCAAGCGAAGCGACGCTGAAACACCGGCCGGGCGGGAGCGGCATATCGAAACTTACCGTGCTTCAGTCGATGCCGAGTGGGAAATCGACCTGTTGGGTCGGGTACGCCGGTCGGTGGAGGCGGCACAGGCTCAAGCAGGGTCGCGCGAAGCGCTGTTACGCGGCGTACAGGCCAGCGTCGCGGCGACGGTGGCGGCGACCTGGTTCGAATTGCGCGGCCTTGAAGTTGAACTGGCAGTCGTCGATGACATTAGCAAAAGTCAGCGCGAGAGCCTGCATATGGTCGAGCGCTTGATAAGCGCAGGTTCTGCCCACGAATTCGACCGGCTGCGCGCCGAAGCGCTATTGCGCAATGTCGAAGCCACCGCCCCCGATCTTCAGCGCCGCCGCGCCGCCACCAGCAACGCCTTGGTGGTGCTGCTCGGCGAGGCTCCGCAGAGCTTCAGGTTGCCCGAAACTGCGCCTGAAACGCAGACCCTGGCCATTCGAGCGATTGGTGTGGGTAACCCCGCCGGGCTGCTGGCCCGACGCGCCGACATTGTCGCAGCCGAACGTAACCTGGCAGCCGCAACGGCGCAGATCGGGGTTGAAACCGCCGGTCTCTACCCCGAGGTTCAGGTACGCGGCTCGCTCGGGCTGGTGGCTGGGAGTCTCGATGCGTTAAGCGACTCTGGAGCACCGTCGAACTTCATCGCCCCGGTGATTCGCTGGTCGCTGCTTGACCGTGGGCGGGTGAGGGCGCGGATAGCCGCCAGTGAGTCACGTAGCCAGCAAGCGCTGTTGCTCTATGACCAAACGCTGCTGCGTGCTTTGCAAGAAACCGATGATGCCTTCAAAGGCTATGGCGCGGCGGGCGACACCCTGCAACTGCGGCTCCTGGAATCGGCGGCCAATCGTGAAGCTGCACGCCTTGCGCGGGAGCGCTTTTCTGAAGGGGAGGGCGTTTACCTTGATGTGCTTGAGGCTGAACGCGCCGATTTCAACAGTCGGCGTGCACTGGCAGTCGCTCGCACTAACCAGCGGCTGGCGGTTGTCAGCATCTACAAGGCGTTGGGCGGCGGTTGGGAGGTTTGCGCGCAGCCGAATCAGGATTGTAGCGGTGCTGGTGACAGTAAAAGCCTGTCATTTGCCAAACAAATCAACGCCAGGCCTTGACCTTCCCCTCTTGGGAGGCTTCAAGCTCTTCATTAACAGCTCATTAGAGGGGTAATCCAATGGCTTCCGTTGCGGTTCAACCAGGTTCCAATGCTTCCAAGTCTTCCAGTCGTCTGAGCCTGCCAGTCGACGGCATGACCTGCGCCTCGTGTGTAGGTCGCGTCGAGCGTGCACTGAAGGCGCTACCCGGGGTGGATTCAGCCGCGGTCAACCTTGCCACCGAGCGTGCTGACATCATCTTCAGCGGCCAGGCCGATGCGCAGGCGGCAGTCAAGGCCATTGAGCACGCCGGTTACAATGTTCGCGAAGAAAGCACAGAGCTGGCGATCGAGGGCATGACCTGCGCCTCCTGTGTTGGCCGGGTCGAGAAAGCGCTGAAGAAGGTGCCGGGCGTGCTCGAGGCCACCGTTAACCTAGCGACCGAACGCGCTCGTGTGCGCTTCCTCGCTGGACTGGTGGCTGCTGCCGATCTGGAGGCGGCGATCAAGCAGGCCGGATACAGCGCTCGGCGTTTGTCTCCTGAAAGCAATCATGCCGACGATGCGGACGGTGACCGCCGTGAAAGCGAAGCGCGCGGCTTGCGGCGTTCGTTGCTGATTGCAGCGATCATGACCTTGCCGGTATTCATCCTGGAGATGGGCTCGCACCTGATTCCTGGCATGCACCACTGGGTGATGGAAAACATCGGGCAACAGACCAACTGGTACATCCAGTTCGCACTCGCCACTCTGGTGCTGTTTGGCCCCGGTCTGCGCTTCTTCCACAAGGGGGTGCCCGCCTTGCTGCGTGGCGCTCCGGACATGAACTCGCTGGTATCGGTAGGTACCGCTGCCGCCTATGGCTACTCGGTGGTCGCCACCTTCGTCCCCAAGGTGCTGCCACCAGGCACGGCGAACGTGTACTTCGAAGCTGCGGTGGTCATCGTTACCCTGATCCTGCTGGGGCGTACACTTGAGGCGCGGGCCAAGGGTAAAACCTCGCAGGCCATCAAACGCCTGGTGGGGCTGCAAGCCAAGACTGCGCGCGTCGAGCGCAACGGCAAGACTCTCGAAGTGGCGCTTGATGAGGTCACCACCGGTGACATCGTGTTCGTGCGTCCGGGCGAGAAAGTACCGGTCGACGGTGAGGTCATCGAAGGCTCGTCCTACGTTGACGAAAGCATGATCAGCGGCGAGCCGGTACCGGTCGCCAAAAGCGTGGGCGCCGAAGTGGTGGGCGGCACGATCAACAAGACCGGTGCCTTCAGCTTCCGCGTCACCAAGATCGGCGCCAACACGGTGCTGGCGCAGATCATTCGTCTGGTAGAAGAAGCCCAGGGCTCCAAGTTGCCGATCCAGGCTTTGGTCGACAAGGTGACCATGTGGTTCGTACCCGCGGTGATGGCCGCCGCCACGTTGACCTTCCTGGTGTGGCTGGTATTCGGCCCGGAGCCAGCGCTGACGTTTGCCTTGGTCAACGCCGTGGCGGTGCTGATTATCGCCTGCCCATGCGCCATGGGCCTAGCCACACCGACTTCGATCATGGTCGGTACCGGACGTGCGGCCGAGCTCGGCGTGCTATTTCGCAAGGGCGAAGCCTTGCAGGCACTGCGTGATGTGAGCGTGGTAGCCGTCGACAAGACCGGGACCCTGACCAAAGGGCGCCCGGAACTGACCGACCTGATCACCGCCGATGGGTTTGAATACGACGAAGTGCTTGCGCTGGTTGCAGCCGTGGAGACACGCTCCGAGCACCCGATTGCCGAAGCCATTGTGGCGGCGGCAGAGCAGCGCGACCTCAAAATCGACCTGGTTGAACGCTTCGATGCAACCCCTGGCTTTGGTGTTTCCGCGACCGTCGCGGGGCGCACCGTCGCTGTCGGCGCGGATCGCTTCATGACCCAGCTCGGTCTGGATGTGTCGAGCTTCCTGGACACTGCCAAGCGCCTCGGTGAGCAAGGCAAGAGTCCGCTCTATGCTGCCATTGATGGCCGTCTGGCAGCAGTGATTGCGGTCGCTGACCCGATCAAGGAATCAACGCCCGAGGCCATCAAGGCGCTGCACGCGCTCGGGCTCAAGGTTGCGATGATTACCGGCGACAACGCAGCTACTGCTGCAGCGATTGCCAAACAGCTCGGTATTGACGAAGTGGCCGCCGAAGTCCTGCCCGACGGCAAGGTTGCAGCACTGAAGAAATTCCGTAGCGAAGGCGCACGCGTAGCCTTTGTCGGAGACGGCATCAACGACGCCCCGGCACTCGCCGAAGCCGATGTTGGTCTGGCCATTGGTACCGGTACTGATGTCGCTATCGAAGCGGCCGACGTGGTGCTGATGTCGGGCGACCTGCGCGGCGTGCCGAATGCCATCGCCTTGAGTCAGGCGACCATCCGTAACATCAAACAGAACCTGTTCTGGGCGTTCGCTTACAACGCGGTGTTGATCCCGGTGGCGGCGGGGGTGTTGTACCCGGTGAACGGCAGCTTGCTCTCACCGATTTTCGCGGCAGCAGCGATGGCCCTTTCCAGTGTATTCGTGCTCGGCAACGCGCTGCGGCTCAAACGCCTGCAGGCGCCACTGTCGGTTGAGTCGCGTCCGCAGGCAGCGGCAAGCAGCGCTGCCGTGGCTCCGGCGAACTGACCGTTTAGCATTGCCCCCGGCCAGGCTGGCCGGGCCTGAATGAGTTCTACCTGGGGCGAAACCGCAGCCCTGGACAATCAGGAAGGGTGCCTGCTCGTAACGGCCCAATCCGCCGTGTTGGCCGCGTCGGCAACGATGCAAGTACTGCCGGGTATTCCGAACTCATTGACGTGCTCGTAACTCTGCATGATCACGGCGAGGGTATTGCCGGCGTCATCCGCCGACAGGCCTAGTTGTGCCAGGGCGTGATCCTGATAAACCGCTGCACACCAGGGCTGGCGGTTGAGGAAGTCGACGATTGGGGATTGCAGGAACTGGTAGCGAGGACCAGATGCCCCAACGTTGCATATAACGCAGCCAGCTGTGGTTTGCGCAGCCCCGGAGTATTGGTTTTGGAATCATCGAGACTGAAATTGAAGAGATGGTGTTGCCAGCTCTGATAAACATCCAAATGCGTTACTGCTACGTCGTCCATGGCGATGACCTGAGGGCTGAAAAAGCTTCTGGGGTAGGGTGGCGATATAGTAGCACGCGCCCGCCGGCAGACGACTCAAGCTCGGCGTGGACGCGGATAACAGCGTCTTCGTCATCAACCTAAGCTGGGGAGGAGATCCAACCTATCGCCTCATCCCCGGGGTTCTCATTCAGTGTGAGCCCATGATTGGATCTTGTCTGTGAGCTAGCTGCATAGGTTACGTGGGTGATCGCAATATCAGCCTGACGCCGGCGCAAATGATGTTGAGGGAGGGGACGTAACCCTGGATTCGGCCGACTGGATCTTTCAGGTACGATTGCGGCGAGCCTTCACTAAAGGCAATTTGTCCGAACACTACTCCATGGAGGGAATCAATGTCAGACCAGAACCGTCACCTTTCATTGTTCGAGGAGGACTACCTTTCTCCGTGAGCTGGGGCCGGTTGCGCTCCGAGGCTACCGTGTGCAACTGCATTTCGGCTTTATGGGGAGCCGGACGTGCCGGCGGCGCTGGGTTTGTGTCACCTGGACGGGCTGGATTTCAGCCCGATGCGCTGCACCTACTTCCTCAGTCGCGAGGCAGTGATCTCGACCAAGCGGATCGGCATGGCGCGCTGGCGCGAGGGCGTATTCGCCTTTCTATTGAAGGACGCCAACAGCAACGTGCGCTTCTTCAACCTGCCGTTGAACCGGGTGATAGAGCTGGGAACCCAGGTGGAAATTTGAGTGCCGCCTTCGCGATTCGTTGGGCGTCGGGCTTTTGTAGGAGCCAGCAAGCTGGCGATGCCTTTTGTTGCAGAGCTTTCTCCAGCAAGCTGGCTCCTACAGACATCCACTGCTAGGCCGCAGGCGGCTTAGTCGCGACCGGGGAGCATGCGCACGACGGTGTTGTCGCGGCTGATGAAGTGGTGGAACAGGGCGGCAGCGGCGTGCAGGCCGATCAACCAGTAGCCGACGACGCCGGCCAGTTCGTGCCATTCCTTGATCTCGCCGGCCAGCGGCGGGTTCTTGCCGATCAGTGCGGGCAGTTCCAGGCCAAAAAACGGAATCGGCTTGTCGGCCGCGCTGAGCACCAACCAACCGGCCAGCGGCGCACCGATCATCAGGGCGTAGAGCGCCAGGTGCATGAGCTTGCCGAGGGCTTGCTGCAAGCCTTGTGGTGCCGGTTTGATGTTTGGCGTCGGGGCGATCAGGCGGGCGAATAGGCGCAGCCAGACCAGCGCGAAAACCCCGAGCCCGAGCATGAAGTGCCATTGTTTGAGCAGCTCGCGGGTGTCGCTGCCCTTGGGAAAGTTGCCCTTGAGTTCGATGCAGGCATACAGGCCGGCAATCATCACTAGCATCAGCCAGTGCAGGGCGATGCTGAGGCTGCCATAGCGGGATTCGGTATTTTTCCAGGCCATCGCGGTTTCCTTGTTAGCGCTGAGTCCGCCGGGGGGCGGGGAAGTGCTGGATAATGAGCGGGCCAGCTTAAGCCAGCCTTAATTGTTGATGCGGTGCGCGAAAAGCGTGCGTTTCCACAGAACGCTTATAGTCGACCGACTGATGCAGAGCTGCCTAGCTGAGGCGAAAGTGGCACAAGGGGAGGGCGCGCGGGTGTGGCGGAGTGACGGTAGTCTGAGTACAACCGCCACAAGGCAATCACCACACTCTATGCTGGTTGGTACCGTTCACCACTTCAGCACCAAACACGTAACGATCCGAGCAGGATGATAGAAACCGATTAGTCGCCCGGTGCACTATGCCTTCGTTGATAGAGGCGACACGTCTAGCGATTACAAGGAAGGAGTACGCTTATCAGTCCGAGATTTGCACAGGTTTGCCATCGACGATCCTGTATCTTCTTGGAGTGACAGTCATGGGGTTGGCCGCAAAACTCTCTACCGTTGTAATCTGTGTGATGCCAAGCAAGGTATCGAGCTACTGCAGAAACGTCGCGCCACGTGGGCTGAGCTTGGCCCAGCCTGGCCGGAAAGTGCAACGGATGTCCTTGCTCAAGCAGTGGAGCTGCTGGGGCAAATTGCTGATCTCAAGCAGCGGCTCAGTACGACCTACAGTGATGCGATCGAGTCGCTCGACATTGATCTCTTGCTGAGTGAGTGGAAGGAGGCAGAAGAGTCGTTCTGGCCCAAGTCCTGGTTCGGTAAGCGCCGTATCTCAGCTCTGTTGGCCTCCGCTCAGATCACAGCGGGCGAAGTCGATCACGGTAAAGATCTGGCCACCTGGGCTGAGATTCGCTCTTTACGTCGCGCTATTGATGAGCTGGAGCCAGGGCACGAGTGCGTTGCGGTTTGGCAAGGCTCGAAATCTGAAGCCGAGCAGCTCTCGACGGCTATCAAGCTTCAAGAGGCTATTCGGCTTCAAAAAGCTGACTCGAACTGGGTCGATGAAGGATTGCATTTGGTCGAGCAGGGCCAGCTCGGAGAAGCATTAAAGGAAGAGCTGCAGCGGCTTAGTGCGTTGTGACAACGGGCGTTTTTTGCGTGCAGATGACTTGGGTCTCAAGCCAGGGGATGAGCTGTTGTACTGGGACAGCCTGCGTGAAGAAGCTGCTTTGTTGCCGCGGGCAGAAGCTGGCGACGTTGCGATGGACTACCAGAACGCAACGTTGCGGGGTCGATTCCAGGTGAAGGCGAAGTCGGGGTTGATCGAATGCCAACCGGTGTTTGAACTTTATGCTCAGGCCTGTGCTGCTTACACGCCCAAGCGTACGGCTGAGTTGACTTGGGTGAGTGAAGAAGACTTGCACCAAGCAGCAACACTTATCTCAGAGGCTTCGAGCGTCGCGTATCACTCTTGGTCGGGTGTGGGGCAGCAAAGCAATGCCACCCAGAACGAACGAGCGATCGCGTGCCTCTATGCGTTGACCGGCAGTTATGACGCAGCGGGTGGAAATCAGCTTTTACGCAAACCTCCTTATCGGCCTGTGAATGGTTTGGATCTTGTCCGAGAAGAACAGCGGGTCAAAGCTTTAGGGTATGACAAACGACCCTTAGGGCCTCCGGCACAAGGTTGGATTACGTCGCGCGATCTATACGAATCCATCACCACGGGCGCCCCCTACCGCGTCGAGGGCATGCTTGCGTTTGGCACCAACCTGCTGTCTTCACACAGCGACACCGCCTTGGGCATCGAAGCGCTGAAATCTCTCGACTTCTATGCTCATTGTGATCTGTTCTTAAATCCGAGTTCTCATTACGCTGACCTTGTTCTGCCGGTCAATACACCATGGGAACGCGAAGGACTGCGTATTGGGTTTGAAGTATCTGCAGAAGCTGAGCAGCATATTCAGTTGCGCCAGCAGATGGTTTCTTCCCGGGGAGAGGCCCGGTCGGATAATGACATCGTTTTTGCCTTGGTTAACCGTTTAGGTTTCGCTGATGATTTCTTTGGCGGAACACTTGAGCAAGGTTGGAACGCCATGCTTGAACCGTCCGGGTTGACCGTCGAAGAACTGCGCAAGCATCCGGAAGGTATTTCGGTCAGCGTCATACAACAAACCCATAAATATCGGAGCACGGGATTTGCCACGCCCACGGGGAAAGTTGAGTTCTACAGTGAGCGGTTGTTAGAGCACGGCTACCCACCTCTCCCGAATTTTGTCGCTGAGCAAGACCTCATGGCGACGGATAGTCGCTTTCCCTACGTGTTGACCAGTGCGAAGAGTGGTTACTTTTGCCATAGCCAACAGCGCAGCGTGGCAAGCTTGCGGCGCAAATCGCCCTCACCTTTACTAGACATTTCCTCTGAGTTGGCGCAGGAAAAAGGCATCGCTGATCAGGACTGGGTTCGCGTCACCACTCGCATGGGGAGCGCGAGATTTCGTGCAAGACTTATCGAATCCCTCCATCCACGCGTGCTTGTCGGTGAGTTTGGCTGGTGGCAGAGCTGCGTCGCCCTAGGGCAGCCGACAATGCCTGTCCTGGGGGAAGCGAACAGCAATTACAACAGCCTTATCGACACCCAACGGGTAGACCCCGTAAGCGGATCAGTTCCTCTGCGCGCATTCACGTGTGATGTCTCCAGAGAAGCAAGCGAACAAGTACAGCCCTCACGGTGGAAAGGTTATCGCCCTTTCGTAATCACGGCACTGGACGCTCAAAGCGAGGATGTCACTCAAGTCTCCATGGAGCCGCTTGATCGGGGGCTGCTCCCCAATTACGAGCCTGGCCAACACGTGACCATTCGGCTTGATGTGACGCATCCCGACCAAGGATTGATCATGCCTAGAACCATTGCCGTGCGTTCCTACTCGTTAACCGGGCCTGCTGTTGAGTCAGGTAAAAGCCATTACCAGATCGCTGTGCGTCACGCGAAAGCTCGCGGGCCAATGGGGGAGGATTGGGACGGCCTGGTCTCCAAGCACATCAACCAGCGATTGAAAGTGGGCGACAGAATAGAGCTTCAGGCGCCCAGTGGGACGTTTGTCATCCCTGTGCACTCACCGCGGCCCTTGGTTTTTTATGCGGGCGGTATCGGCATCACTCCATTTTTGTGTGCGCTGGAAACCGCTGTCGAGGCGAAATCCAAGGCCGAGATGCTGTTGCTCTACGGTAACCGCAACCATCGAGGTCACGCGTTTGAAAAGCGCTTGAAAGAACTTCAACAGCATCTGCCTGGGTTGAAGATTATCAATGTTTACAGTGAGCCTGAAGTGGGTGCCGCGTTAAACACTGATGTTATTCATGGGTACCTGAATCTGAATCTAGTTGAAGACAATTGGATGGCCCGCCGTGCTCTGCACTACATGTGTGGCCCCCCCATCATGATGAAGGCGTTGACTGAAGGATTATTAAGCGCTGGCGTTCCTCGATTCGATATTTTCAAGGAAATATTCCGATCCCCGGTGGCTCCGAAAATCGAAGCTAATGGGACATTCGAAATCACTTTTTCTCGTAGTGGAAAAACCCATACATGGACAAGCGAGGCCGGGCCACTTCTCTCATTTTCGGAAAGCCTGGGTATTGAACTTCCTAGTGGTTGTAGGGTGGGTCAATGCGAAAGTTGTGCGGTACGGGTTCTAAAAGGAGAGGTCAGTCATCTTCATGGTGGTGAGCCAGAGGATCCGGAGATTTGTTTGGCGTGCCAAGCGATACCAACAACAAATCTGACGCTGGATGCTTGATTAAACCAGGTGTCAGGAAACATGTACGAACCTAGAAGGAAAATAAAAATGCGCAGTACCAAGGTTCTTTCAATGTTAAATCAAGTAGCGCCGTCCTGCTGCTGCCTTAAGCCATGTCGTAGCAACGGTTTTTTGCGTGGCATTTCAAAAAACCAATTCAAGTTGCGCATGCAGGGAGTACTGGCATGAACACTGAACGATTGAGTAATCCGGTATATAAAAACACTACAGGTCGATTGGAGCGCATTGCTGTATCGGTCAGTAACTGGTCGGAAAAGTGGTTTCCCGAGGCTTACATCTTTGCTGCGCTGGCCGTCATCGTAGTGACATTGGCGGCGATGTACATGGGCGTGCCCTTGGTACAGGTCGCACGTGGATTTGGCGATGGGTACTGGACACTGATTCCGTTCACCATGCAAATGGCCTTGGTCGCGATTTCAGGGTACATCGTTGCCGTCTCGCCGCTGGCCTCTCGCTTGATCAACTCCTTGGCGAGCATGCCCCGCAGTGCACGAGGTGCTGTGGTGCTGGTGGCCTGTGTAAGCATGGGGACGTCTCTATTCAATTGGGCGATTAGCTTGATCCTGAGTGGCTTGCTGGCAAAGGCCATCGCCCGGCGCAAGGACTTGCACGTCGATTACCGGGCCGCGGGGGCTGCTGCTTACTTAGGTATGGGCGCTACCTGGGCCTTGGGTCTGAGTTCGTCCGCTGCTCAACTGATGGCAAACCCTGCAAGTTTGCCGACAGGCCTCATTGAAATCAGTGGTGTCATTCCGTTCTCGGAAACGATTTTTACTTGGCAATCGATGTTGATGACAGCGATTTTGATCGTGGTCTCCGTTGCAATCGCCTATTTCTCCACACCGACTGGAAACCGCGTAAAAACCGCCGCTGATTTGGGTGTCAATCTGACTGAAATCAACTTGGATGTAAGTAAACCCCAGCGACCTGGTGAATGGCTGGAATACTCGCCGGTGATGACGATTCTGGTGGTCGCGCTTAGCTCGATCTGGCTTTACAGTGAGTTCACCAGTAAAGACCCAGTACTCGCGATATCAAACCTCAATACGTATAACTTTCTGTTTCTGACACTGGGTATGCTTCTGTGCTGGCGGCCAATCCGTTTTATCCGTGCCTTCGCCAAAGCCGTGCCTTCGGTAGCAGGAGTGCTGATTCAATTCCCACTCTATGGGGGCATTGCCTACATCATGACCAAGGCGGCCAACGGAGATGGCCAAACCCTGTCTCATGTGTTGGCGTCAGGGTTTGTGTCGGTCGCGTCGTACGATACGTTTTCAGCGGTCATAGGTCTGTATTCCGCTATTTTGGGATTCTTCATTCCGTCCGGTGGTGGTAAGTGGCTGATCGAAGCACCTTATGTAATGCAGGCGGCCAATGAACTGAAGGTCAATCTGGGTTGGTCGGTGCAGATTTACAATGCCGCCGAAGCTCTTCCCAATTTGATTAATCCGTTTTGGATGTTGCCGCTACTAGGCGTTCTAGGGTTGCGGGCCCGGGATATTGTCGGCTTTACATTCACGCAGTTACTGTTGCATTTACCGCTCGTATTGTTTTTGTTGTGGGCCTTTGCCAGTACGTTTCAATACATTGCACCGGTCATTCCGGGAAAATAATTGTTTGACTAGAGGTCTGGGTGGGTGTTTCGTTTATCTATTGAAAGCGCGTTGAATAGTGTGCGCGGGATTTTTAGGTAAGTGAAATAGCCATTCAGGCCGCTGGCTGGCGTTTGCAGCTTTCTACTTTTGTTACGTCGGGCGGTGACGTTTCCGTATTGATTCTGCCTCTTAAAATTAAAATAATCGGAGCGCTATGAATGAGCAGTAAAAAAAGTGCTGTAACTTTTGTGTTAAGCAGTATTGTCCTGAGTACCCAAGCCTATGCTGACTTCCTAACTGATAGTAAAGCTACTCTGGGAATGAGAAATTTATACTTCAATAATGACAACCGTGATGGTATCGCCACGCCATCGAAAACCGAAGAGTGGGCGCAGGGGTTCATGCTGGACTACAAGTCAGGCTACACCGACGGCACGGTCGGTTTTGGCGTTGATGCACTGGGGATGATGGGTATTACCCTGGATAGCGGTATGGGACGGCATGTCGGCAGCACCATGATTCCTTCGGACAGCGACGATCGCGCCGTCGACGAGTGGGGCCGGTTGGGGTTGACCGGTAAAGTCAAAGTGTCGAAGTCCGAAATGCGCTATGGCACGTTGATTCCGAACCTTCCGATTCTGGTCGCCAACGATGGGCGCCTACTTCCACAAACCTTTGAGGGTGGCCAAATCACTTCAGGCGAGTTCAAGGATCTGACCCTGACAGGCGGACGAATCGAGCATGCAACAGGTCGCGGTTCAACTGATCAGACGGGGCTGGCCGCTATGGGCGGTACGCGCCAAAGCAACCAGTTCGACTTCGCAGGGGGCGACTGGAAAGTCACCAAGGACTTGAAGGCCCAGTACTATTACGCCAACCTCGACAACTACTACACCCAGCAGTTTTTTGGACTGACTCATACGCTTTCGCTTTCGGACAGTCAATCCCTGAAAACTGACTTGCGCTACTTCAAAACAGACTCGTCAGGTGAAAACAGCTCCGGTACATCAGGTTACAGAATCAGTGGCTACACCAAAAACGGTGATGGCGTGATCGACAACCGTACCTGGAGTACCGCATTGATTTATAGCCTTGGCGGCCATGCGATCACTGCGGGTTACCAAAGCGTATCGGACGGTAGTAGCTTCACCCAGCTCAATCAGGGCAGCTTGGTAGACAAAGGCGCCGGGGGCACCAGCCTGTACCTGTATACGGATCGCTTGATCCAGACTTTTACCCGCGCAGGGGAGCGCACGTCATTCGGTCAGTACGCCTATGACTTTGCCGCCTTAGGTGTCCCAGGCCTGAAAGCCTCGGTCATGTACCTCTCTGGTGACAATATCAAGACGACGTCTGGCGACGACCAGAAGGAATGGGAAAGAGACATCAGCCTGGAGTACGTCCTTCAATCCGGAACGCTGAAAGGCGTCGGTTTTGGCTGGCGTAACGGCAAGTCTAACAGCGAAGCCGCTCGTAACCAGGATCAGAATCGAGTGTTTGTAAGCTACAGCATTCCGCTTCTCTAGAGGGCTGGGCGGGTATTTCATTTATCCATTTAAAGTGATTTGAGCAGTGTGCACTGCACTTTTAGATGAACTAACTAACCATACAGACCGCTAGATAAAAGTTTTTGGCGCTGATTTCATAGCCGCGCCTGAACCGCTTTCGTCTGCATTAAAGCCGCTACTGCTGGTTGTGTATCGGCAAATTTATAAACGGAGAATGACATGACCGATAAAAAGTACATCATCTGTGACAAGGCAGAAACCGCTGCGCTGCTGGATTTCGCTCAACTGACAGATGCGCTTGAACAAGCATCTCAGGAGTATACCCAAGGTCAGATTTCCAGCCCGGAGCGCATGGTTGTGCCGATGGCTTTAGGAGGCGTTATGCTGAGCATGCCCGCTGTCTCTGAAGATTTGGCGATCCACAAATTGGTCAACGTACAACCGAAGAATCGGGAACTCAATCTTCCAACGATTCACGGTCATGTCTCGGTTTATGACGCCGAAACGGGGAGCCCACTGTTTATTCTGGATGGGCCCGAAGTCACTGGCCGTCGCACGGCGGCAGTGACCATGTTGGTCATTCGCACATTCAAGGCTTCGCTGCCCAAAGAAATCCTCATCATCGGCACGGGGATGCAGGCCACCTATCATTTGCAGGCGATCCAGGCGCTGTATCCAGACAGTAAAGTTTGGATGCGCGGAATCAACGCAGCTGATGCTCAGCAATTCTGCACAAACAATCGGGGTGTACACGCCAATCTTCATCCGTGTGCTGATGAAGAGGTGCCAGAGGCTGTCGATGTAATCATCACCTTGACCACCAGCACTGTGCCTGTTTACAACCAATCTGGCCAAGCGGGAAGGCTTGTAGTGGGCGTTGGAGCCTTCAAACCAGAAATGGCTGAAATCGGAAAAAACACGTTGTTCAGCAGTGATATTTATATCGATGATCCAGCAGGTGCGATGCATGAAGCTGGCGACCTGATTCAAGCTGGCGTTGATTGGAGTCAAACTCGATCGCTGGCTAGCGCCTTTACCGAAAAGCCCGACCTGACGCGTCCCATTGTCTTCAAAAGCGTGGGGACGGGAGCGTGGGATTTGGCTGCTTGCCGCGTAGCACGCGCTAAATTGGGCGTCTGATACCACCTAATTGGCTTGTTCTGAATACCGCTACTTAATTAGGTCGAACCGTTATGTCGTCGTCATTGTATTAAGTGGAGTTGGAAGGCTGTTTTCTGAGTTCGTCAGTAATCGAGTTCAAAGAGTTGTTTTATCTCTTTGTTGAGTGATTGTATTCGCTTGCGGAATCTGCGTGTAGCCACTGAGTAGTCAATAAGGTGGTGTCACCAGTCACATGAGTGCCGGGAATTCTAATCATGGCTGTGCTTGGTTGACCATCGGGCCGATTGAATTCAGGTCACACTCGCTTGCTAAACATAGAATTTTAAAGTTCCTAGCAATATTGCAGAGGGCACAGCGTTGAACTATTTGAACGAGATGGTCGGTAAAAAGACTGGCGAACCAAGAAATATCATGTTCGATGACATGCATGAACCTTTTGCTGAGTTTGCTGCAAGCATTCTACCCCAGTCCGTAATGCGGGCAGCCATCACGGCAGCTTATCGTCGTCCAGAAACGGAAGTTGTGCCCCTGCTGCTGGAGCAGGCTCGCCTTCCGCAAAAAATGGCAACCTCAGCCTGCGATTTGGCAGCGTCCATCGCAGAAAAGCTTCGCAATCAAAAAAATGCAAGGGGGCGTGCGGGTCTCGTTCAGGGCCTGCTGCAGGAGTTTTCTTTGTCTTCCCAGGAAGGCGTCGCCCTGATGTGCTTGGCTGAAGCGCTATTGCGTATCCCTGATAAGGGTACTCGGGATGTGCTGATTCGCGACAAGATCAGCTCTGGCGACTGGGAGCCTCACTTGGGCAACAGTCCATCGATGTTTGTTAATGCCGCTACCTGGGGCTTGTTGCTCACGGGAAAACTGGTATCGACAAACAGCGAGACAGGGCTCGCCTCGCTGCTTCGTCGGATCATCAGTAAAGGGGGAGAGCCCCTGATCCGCAAAAGTGTCGATATGGCCATGCGCATGATGGGCGAGCAGTTCGTCACCGGCGAGTCGATTGCGCAGGCGTTGGGTAATGCCAATCGTCTGGAGGAGCAAGGCTTTCGTTACTCCTACGACATGCTGGGTGAAGCGGCACTGAGCGCACACGACGCACAGAGATACCTGGTGTCCTACGAGCAAGCTATCCATGCAATCGGTAGGGTTTCAAACAACCGTGGCATCTATGAAGGCCCGGGAATTTCGATCAAGCTTTCTGCACTACATCCGCGTTATAGCCGTGCGCAGTATGACCGGGTCATGGATGAACTGTATCCCCGTCTGCTCTCACTGACGTTGCTCGCCAAAAAATACGATATCGGTCTTAACATCGATGCTGAAGAGTCCGACCGACTCGAACTGTCTTTGGATCTGCTGGAGCGTCTGTGCTTCGAGCCGCAATTGGCAGGGTGGAATGGCATTGGATTTGTGATCCAAGCTTACCAGAAACGCTGCCCGTATGTGATTGACTACGTGATCGACCTGGCTCAACGCAGCCGCCACCGCCTCATGATTCGTTTAGTGAAGGGTGCGTACTGGGACAGTGAAATAAAGCGTGCCCAAGTCGAAGGGCTGGAGGACTATCCGGTTTACACCCGTAAGGTGTACACCGATGTTTCCTACGTAGCCTGTGCGCGCAAACTCTTGTCTGCACCTGAGGCTGGGCGGCCTCAAGGAGCAAGTGCAACACCTGATGTAAGGTGTTGTCATGTCTACCCAATACAGTCACCTGAGTACCGAGGAGCGCGTCACCATCATGGTGATGCTATTTCAACGGCAGACGCTACG